>NZ_JAVSKH010000007.1:0-20214 GCF_032025805.1 Stenotrophomonas maltophilia group sp. msm1 | reverse complement strand
GCAACCGGACTCCCCCCGCCATCCCCCGGATAGTCAGCTTTTGCCGTTGAAGTTGACGTTGATTCAGCGGGTGCAGGGCCGCAGGCCCTGCAGGCAAAACTCAGCTGCGCATGCCCACGCCACGGCGCAGCAGCCACAGCGCCAGCGCCGTCAGCACCACCACGAAACCGATCATCAGACCGTAGGCCACCGGCAGCGGTACATCGCTGCTGCCCAACAGGCCATAGCGGAACGCGTTGACCATGTAGAAGATCGGGTTGGCGTGCGTGGCCGCCTCGGCCCAGCCCGGCAGCAGCTTCACCGAATAGAACACGCCACCCAGATAGGTCAGCGGGGTCAGGATGAAGGTCGGCACGATCGCCACGTCATCGAACTTCTTCGCATACACCGCGTTGATGAAACCGGCCAGCGAGAAGATCGTCGCGCCCAGGATCACCGTGGTCAGCATCACCAGCGGGTGCGGGATGCGCACCGGGGTGAAGAACATCGCGATGATCAGCACGATCACGCCCACCATCAGGCCGCGCAGCACCGCGCCAGCCACATAGCCCCACAGGATCACCCAGTTCGGCATCGGGCTGACCAGCAGCTCTTCGACGTGGCGGCCGAATTTGGCGCCGAAAAACGAGGAGCTGATGTTGCCGTAGCTGTTCTGGATCACGCTCATCATCACCAGGCCCGGCACGATGAACTGCATGTAGGTGTAGCCGCCCATGTCACCCACGCGCGACCCGATCAGGTTGCCGAAGATGAGGAAGTACAGGGTCATGGTGATCGCCGGCGGCACCAGGGTCTGGCCCCAGATGCGCATGATGCGGGCGACTTCGCGGCGCACGATGGTCATCAGCGCGATGCGGTTGCGCTGGCCGTCGGTCAGCTCGGTGGTGCTCATGCGGGCTTCTCCATGTTGCCGGTGAGGCGCACGAACAGCTCCTCCAGGCGGTTGCTCTTGGTACGCATCGAACGCACGCGGATACCGGACGCGTTGAGCGTCGCAAACACGCGGTTGAGGTCCATCGCGCGTGGCATATCGATGTCCAGCGTGTGCGGGTCCGGGGCGGTCAGCGTCGCGCCCTCGATCACCGGCAGCTGCGCCGGCAGGTCACCGTCGATGTCCAGCAGGAAGCCTTCCACGTCCAGCTTGGCCAGCAGGGTGCGCATCGGCCCCTGTTCGACGATCTGGCCATGGTTGATGATCGCCAGGTGGCGGCACAGGTACTCGGCCTCTTCCAGGTAGTGCGTGGTGAGGATGATCGTGGTGCCGGCACCGTTGATCTCCTTCAGCACGCGCCACATGTCGCGGCGGATCTCGATGTCCACGCCGGCGGTCGGTTCGTCCAGGATCAGCAGGCGCGGGCGGGTCATCATCGCGCGGGCGATCATCAGCCGGCGCTTCATGCCGCCGGACAGCGTGCGGCTCATCACCTGTGCCTTTTCCCACAGGTGCGCGCGCTTCAGTTCCTCTTCGGCACGCTGCTCGGCTTCCTCGCGCGGCACGCCATAGAAGCCGGCGTAGTTCACCAGGATGTCGAAGGGCTTCTCGAACAGGTTGAAGTTGATTTCCTGAGGCACCAGCCCGATCAGGCGCATGGTCGCGCTGCGGTTGCGCACCAGGTCGCTGCCGAACACCTCCACCTGGCCCTCGCTGAGGTTGACCAGGGAGCTGATGATGCCGATCAGGGTCGACTTGCCGGCCCCGTTGGGGCCGAGCAGAGCGAAGAAGTCGCCCGGGGCCACTTCCAGGGAAACCCCCTTCAGGGCCTGGGTGCCGTTGTCGTAGGTCTTGCGCAGGTCGCGCACGCGCAGGGCGGGCGCCGTATCGTTCTGGGATGCCAAGCTCGAAGCCTTCGCGCCCATGGGCTGGCGCTGGAGAGGGGCGGGGAGGGGCTATTATAGAAGACCCCGAGGGCTTGCCCCGGCTACACACTGTCCCGAAAAGTCGTGCCTGTTCAATTCCCCCTCAAGCTGGTCGGCTGCCGCATGCTGGCCCCGACCGTCGGCCACTACCAGTTCGTGCGTGATGATGGACAGCCACTGGATTTCCAGCCCGGCCAGTTCATCCAGGTCCATTTCAGCTACGCCGACGGCACCGAAACCAAGCGCAGCTACTCGCTGGCGACCATCCACGACCATGCGCTGGGCCCGGGCGAGGCGGTGGATATCGCGGTCAGTTTCGTGCCCGGTGGTGCTGCCACGGCCCTGTTCGAGGCACTGGAGCCGGGCGGCCAGATCAGTGCGTCCGGCCCCTATGGCCGGTTCTGCCTGAATCCCGGTGACCACAACGCCCGTTACCTGCTGATCGCCACCGGTACCGGCGTTACCCCGTACCGTTCCATGCTGCCGCTGCTGGAAAAGGCCATGGCCGAACGCGATGTGCAGATCGTGCTGCTGCAGGGCGCGCGCAGCCCGGGCGAGCTGCTGTACAGCGAAGATTTCTACAGCTTCGCCGAAAAGCACGCGAACTTCCGTTATGTTCCGTGCCTGTCGCGCGAATTGCCGGCCGAACCGCACCCGGATGTACAGCACGGCTACGTGCAGCAGGCGCTGGCCGGTTTCACGCCGGACCCGGCCACCGACGTCGCCTACCTGTGCGGCAACCCGGACATGGTCGATGCCTGCGCCGAGCTGCTGAAGGCCGCCGGCCTGGGCAACCCGCAGATCCGCCGCGAGAAGTACGTCAGCAGCAAGTAGGTCCGGCTGGTGCCGGCCGCTGGCCGGCAACCCCACGAACCTGGTAGTGCCGGCCGCTGGCCGGCAATCCTGGAAACCGGAGGCGACCCCACGCCGCCCCCGGTACCCTGCCTTCAGTACTCGATCCAGGCATCACGCCAGGCAGAGCCGGTACCCGGACGGTAGGCCTCTGCATTGATGTTGCACCAGGCGCCTTCCGGGAACGGGCGGCAGGCATACAGCTTGCCGTCGGTGCCCTTCACCACGGTCTGGCCCGGCTTGTAGCTGCCGATACCCGCGGGGTATACGAAGTCGTAGTCGTCAGCCGGCGGCGGATCGATTGGATCGACCGGGCCCGGCAGGCGGGTATCGATCTGGAACAGGTTGCCCGGCTTCAGGTAGACGCGGTTCTCGGTGGCCGAGGCGACCGGCGTGATCACGCCGTTCCTCATTACGCCCACACGCGCCTGCTGTGCACTGGCGTTGACCTTGCGGGCCAGCGCCAGCGGCCACTGGTTCGCAGCGGTCTGGCCTGCGGCCAGGGTGATCTCCGGACGCTCCAGATCATTGCCCTGGGCGTTGAACACGCGCAGCGTCAGGGTGGTGCCTTCTTCCAATGCACCGCGGGCGGTGACCGGGCCGGCGTCCTGCCACTGCGGCGGCGGTTCAACGCCACCACCGCCTTCGAAGCGCACATCCGCGCAGGTATAGAACGCTTCACCGGAATCCGAGCGCTGCCAGGTGTTGTAGATGATGTGCTGGCCGCTGCGCTTGGGCAGCGGGCAATCCAGCTTGTAGACGTCGCCGGAGACCGGCACGTTGCCCAGCGTGCAGAATTCCTGCAGGTCGGCCCAGCGCAGCGGGCTGCCCGGCTGCCAGCCGTCGCGGGTGACGTAGAACTTCCACTCGCGGGTAGCATGCGGGGCCGGTGCCTTGAACTCGAAGGTGTAGCGCCCGCGCGAATCGGCGCGGATCGGCGAGGTCGGCCAGTCACTGCGGTTCAGATCGAGGCCGCGGTACTTGCTGTTGCCGCCGCTGCACAACTCGCCATCTGGAACCACCGCTTGATGGTTGCCGTTGGCGTTGGCCTGGTTGACACCGGCCCAGTCGTAGAACGGCTGGGCGCCGCCGATGGCCTTGGCGGCGGCGCAGGCCGGGTTGGTCGGATTCTCCGGATTGCCCTCGTGGCACTGCTTCACGCGGCTGAGCGGCTTGGACAGGGTGCCGTGGGCGAAGGCGTTGCCGGACAAGGCCAGGCCGGCGACGACGGACAGTGCGAAGACTGCCCGATGGGACAGGTGCATGCAGAGACTCCTTTGCGAGGTGTGGGAAACCTCAAGGAGTCTTCACATGCAGATGCGCCGGCAACATCGGACAAGTTTGAAATCGATGGCGGCTGTGTTCGATCTGCAACACGGTGCTTACTTTGCCGTCATCCGGGCGAAAGGCGGTGCATTGTGCACCGCCTCCCGCATCACTGCCTCAGTACGCGATCCACGCATCGCGCCAGGCCGCGCCCACGCCCGGCCGGTAGGCCTCGGCATTGACGTTGCACCATGCACCTTCCGGGAACGGGCGGCAGGCATACAGCTTGCCGTCGCTGCTCTTCACCACGGTCTGGCCCGGCACATAGCTGCCGATGCCCGCCGGGTACACGTGGTCGAAATCACCACCCGGCGATGGTGTACCCGGGTCGGGCACCTGGGTATCGAGCTGGAAGCGGTTGCCATCCTTCAGGTACACGCGGTTGGCGGTGGCCGAGGCCGTCGGCGTGATTGCACCATTGGCCAGCACGCCCACGCGCGCATGCTGGGCACTGGCATTGACCTTGCGGGCCAGCGCCAAGGGCCATTGCGCGGCCGAGGTCTGGCCGCTGGCCAGCGTCGCTTCCACACGTTCGACATCGTTGCCGCTGGCATTGAACACGCGCAGTGCCAGCGTCGTACCGACCGGCAATTCACCGCGGGCGGTGACCGGGCCGGCATCCTGCCATTGCGGTGCCGGCGTCGTACCACCGCCGCCGCTTTCAAAGCGCACGTCCATGCAGGTGTAGAACGCCTCGGTCGAATCCGAGCGCTGCCAGGTGTTGTAGATCACATGCTGGCCGCTGCGCTGCGGCAGCGTGCACTGCAGCTTGTAGGTGCCATCGGCAGAGAGCGGTGTATTGCCCAGCGTGCAGAACTCCTGCAGGTCGGCCCAGCGCAACGGGCTGCCCGGTTGCCAGCCGTCGCGGGTGACGAAGAAGCGCCAGTCGCGCGTGGCGTGCGGCGCGGTTGCCTTGAACACGAAGGTGAACCTGCCATTGGCATCGGCGTGGATCGGCGTGGTCTGCCAGTCACTGCGGTTCACGTCCAGGCCGCGGAAGGTCGGGTTGTTGCCGCTGCACAGCTTGCCGTCGGGCACCACGGCCTGATGGTTGCCGTTGGCGTTGGCCTGGTTGATGCCATTCCAGTCGTAGAACGCCTGTGAACCGCCAATCGCTTTTGCAGCGGCACAGGCCGGGTTGGTCGGATTCTCGGGATTGCCCTGGAAGCAGGCATAGACGCGGCTGACCGGCGTGGTCATCGTGCCGTGGGCGAACGCGTTGCCGGCCAGGCACAGGCCCGCAGCGGCGAACGAGGTGGCCAGCAACAGCGGTGTGGATCGGAATGACATGGCGCATCCTTGTGGTCGTCGAAAGGGAACGGTGACCGCAGGCGCTGCGCTGGGCGGCGGACTTTCGGCGGCACCAGGGCGAGTATCGAGTCGCACTGCAGGCGGCGGAACCATCGCAGTGCCGATCCGTGACTGCGCATGTGAAGCCCTTCCCGCAGGCTTCACGCAGGGCTGAACGGATGCGCTGGACGTCACGTGACCGGCGTGGCATCGATCACGTCATGGAGATCACGCGACGCAGTCCCGGTACCCACCCGATCTGCCTGGCACGAGAAACAGCCATGCGCGGCGTTGTGCAGCTGAACGAACGCCACCGACGGGTCGGCAGACAGTGCATCCAGGTGGTCGGCCACCTCGGTGCCCGCACAGACCTGGGCACCGCACATCAGCGCGGCGTGGTCATAGGCACGCATCGAGATCACCCGGCGCTGCACATACGGGGGCACCTCGCCCGGCGGCAGGACGCAACGGGTCACGCCGCGCTGCACGAAGATCGGGCCGGCGGCGCGGTACGGCGAATGCAGCGGCAGGTGGACGTGGGACAGCAGGAGCAGCTCGCTGCCAGGCGCGGGATCGCTCAGGCTGATCCGGCAGGGATGCCCGCCGTTGGCGCCGGCCCAGCGACGCTGGATGCCGAGCGCAGCGAGCGCGCAGTCGCTCATCTCGAACAGGTGCAGGAAGGGGCGATGGTCGATGCCACCGAGGTACCACGTGTGCATGGGTGTCTCCTGGGTCTGCGGCGGATTCTGCGCGTGCGCCGGCGGCCGTGCTCGCCGTTTTCAGACCCCGCATCGCCGTCAGGCCGGGGCACTGGCCCGTGGGGCGCTGCGGGTCGCCGCCGATGCCGCCCTGTGCCGACCAAGGCCGAGGGGCAGGACCGTCTGGTCTGCGCGCCGTTGGCGGCGGATTCGTCATTGCCCATCGCCGTCGGCGCGCTGCCCGTGTAAGTTGGGTCACATCTTCCGCGGCAGCCCGTCGTGGTTGCCAGGAACGTCTTCCAGGGGAAACGAGCACGATGCAAAGACTCCACCTCGCGTTGGCCGCAGCGTTGGCCAGCCTGATGCTTGCCGGTTGCAGCCAGCCGCCGTCACCCGGCGCCGAGGGCGCCACTGACGCACCCGGCCGCCGCTTCGGCACGATCGATTTCCAGCCCTGCACGCTGTCCACGGTAGGTGCCAGCGCCAACGTGGAGGCGCAGTGCGCCACCCTGCAGGTGCCGGAGGACCGGGCCCAGCCTGACGGTCGCCGGATCGGCCTGCGTATCGCCTGGCTGGAATCGGGCAGCAGCGGCGCCAGCCAGCCGGATCCGGTGTTCTTCCTGGCCGGCGGCCCCGGCCAGGCGGCCAGCGAGGTGGCGGTCATCGTCGATACTGCACTGCGTCAGGTGCGCAAACAGCGCGACGTGTTCCTGATCGACCAGCGCGGCACTGGCGGTTCCAGCCCGCTCAGCTGCCTGGGCGCGGACGGGAAGGAGCTGCCGATGGATGAGGATGCCGCGCCTTCCGAGGCATCGCTGCGCGACTACGCCCAGCGCTGTGCCGCATCGCTGCAGGGGCGTGCCGATGCGCGCTTCTACACCACCACCGAGGCGATCGCCGATCTGGATGCGGTGCGTGCGGCGCTCGGTGTGGACCAGCTCAACCTGGTTGGCGGCTCCTACGGTACCCGCGTGGCCCAGCGCTATGCGGGCACCTATCCACAGCACACCCGCAGCATCGTCATCGATGGCGTGGTGCCGAATGAGCTGGTGGTGGGCGGCGATTTCGCCAGGACATTCGAGGACGCGATCGCCCTGCAGTCGGCGCAGTGCCGCAAGGACGTTGCCTGCAGCAAGCGCTTCCCGACCGATACCCGTGCGCAGCTGCGCAGCGTGGTCGAGACCCTGCGCCGTGCACCGGTTCCGGTCGAGTATCGCGACCCCGGCACCTTCGGGACCCGGAAGGATGTGCTGACACCGGACAGCGTGGTGGGCCTGGCTTTTGCGTTTTCCTACGTACCCCAGTACGCCTCATTGCTGCCGCTGGTTCTTGATGAAGCCGCGCACGGCCGCTACGCGCCGCTCGCCTCGCTGGCACGCGGTGCGAACCGCAGCATGGATTTCCAGATCAACCGCGGGATGCATTGGTCGGTGATCTGCAGCGAAGATGCGCCGCGCTACCACGCGCCGGCCGAGGATCCCGAGCGGCTGTTTAGCAACGAGGTGGCCAGTGCGTTCTTCGCGGCCTGCCCGGTGTGGCCGCACCGTCCGGCACCGGCAGCCAATGCCGTGCCGCTGCGCAGTGACGTACCGGCGCTGCTGTTGTCTGGTGAACTGGACCCGGTGACCCCGCCGCGCTATGCCGAGCAGGTCCTCAAGGGCCTGCCCAATGGACGCGCGCTGGTCGCCCGTGGCCAGGGCCACGGCACGCTGACCGCCGGCTGCATGCCGCGCCTGCTCGGCCAGTTCATCGACACGACCGATGCCAAGGCGCTGGACGCCGGCTGCCTGGATACGCTGAGCTACGTGCCGGCGTTCACCTCGTTCAACGGATGGGAACCATGATCGTCGCCGACAACCTGCACAAGGCCTTCGACACCCGCACCGGCCGTATCCAGGCAGTGTCCAACGTCGGCTTCCGCGCCGAGGATGGCCGCATCACCGGCCTGCTGGGGCCCAACGGTGCCGGCAAGACCACCACCATGCGCATGCTGTACACGCTGATGACGCCCGATCAGGGCAGCATCACTGTCGACGGCATCGATGCGGCGCGCAATCCGGTGGAGGTGCGTCGCCACCTCGGCGTGCTGCCTGATGCGCGTGGCGTCTACAAGCGCCTGACTGCGCGCGAGAACATCGCCTACTTCGGCGAACTGCATGGCCTGTCGGCCGAGCGCATCCGCGAACGCATCGAGGTGCTGTCGCACGCGCTGGACATGGGGGACATCCTCGACCGCCAGACCGATGGCTTCTCGCAGGGCCAGCGCACCAAGACCGCGATTGCCCGCGCGCTGGTGCACGACCCTCGCAACGTCATTCTCGATGAACCGACCAACGGCCTGGACGTGATGACCACGCGCGCGCTGCGCCGCTTCCTGCTGGGCCTGCGCGAAGAGGGTCGCTGTGTGATCCTGTCCAGCCACATCATGCAGGAGGTGGCCGCGCTGTGCGATCACATCGTGATCATCGCCAAGGGCACGGTGATGGCCGCCGGCAGCGCCGACGAACTGCGTGCGCAGGCCGGCGAATCCAACCTGGAAGATGCGTTCGTGAAACTGATCGGCAGCGAAGAGGGCCTGCACGCATGAGCATGATGTCGACCCTGATGACGGTGATGCGCAAGGAGCTGCGTGACCTGTCGCGTGACCGCCGCACGCTGCTTCTGACCCTGCTGTTCGGGCCACTGCTGTACCCGGTGCTGCTGCTGGGCATGGGCAAGCTGGCCGAGAGCCGGGTGCGCACCCAGATCGAACAACCGCTGCAGATTCCGACCATCGGTGCGGACAACGCGCCGAACCTGGTGCGCTTCCTCGCCGCGCAGGGGCTGAACACCGCACCGGCACCGAAGGACCTGGCCGAGGCCATCCGCACCCAGGACATCGATGTGGCGCTGCGCATCAGCGATGAGTTCGGCAAGGACTGGGCCGAGGGCAAGCCGGCGCTGGTGGAGGTGATCAAGGACAGCACGCGTCGCGCGGCCGAAGTGCCCAGTGCACGCCTGGAGGCGGCGCTGGCCACCTACAACGGCCAGGTCGGTGCCTTGCGCCTGATGGCACGCGGCATCGACGCACAGGTGGCACGCCCGCTGGACGTGGCGCGCCAGGACCTGGCCAGTGCCGAGGCCAAGCGCGGCATGATCCTGTCGATGCTGCTGCCGGTACTGCTGACGCTGACCTCGTTCATCGGTGGCGCCTACCTGGTGATGGACGCCACGGCCGGCGAGCGCGAGCGGCAGTCACTGGAACCCTTGCTGGCCACGCCGGGCTCGCGCAGTGCGATCGTCAGCGGCAAGATCGCCGCCGCCTGCGTGGTCGGTTTCGTGTCGCTGCTGCTGACCCTGGTCGCGTTCAAGGTGAGCGCGCAGATCGCCCCCGGCAACATCGGCCGCCAGTTCAACATGAACGTCGGCTCGATGCTGCAGATGCTGCTGGTGATGTTGCCGATGCTGCTGATCGGCACCTCGCTGCTGACCTTCCTGTCGGCTGCGGCCAAGAGCATGAAGGAAGCGCAGAGCCACATGACCTGGCTGATGCTGCTGCCGATGCTGCCTGGCTACGCCCTGGTGGCCTATCCGCTGAAGAGCGAGATGTGGCAGTACGCCGTGCCGTTCCTGTCGCAGAACCAGATGCTGCTGAAGGTGATCCGCCACGAGACCATCACCCCGACGGTCTGGGCGATCTACCTCGGCGCCAGCCTCGGCCTGGCCGCCGTACTGTGGTTCGCCGCCGTGCGCCGCTACCACAACGAGCGCCTGGCCATCTCCGGCTGACCGCCACGGGTAGCGCCGGGCCATGCCCGGCGGATATGAAACGAGGCCCGGTCATTCCGGGCCTCGTTGTTTTCAGGATTGTGTTGCCTGCCAAGCGGCGAAGCGCTGAGCGATCACCGGTGCCAGTCGGTCGAAGTTTTCCCAGGTGTCGGCGACGTGGTACAGCGAAATGACGTGGGCCCCCAGCTGTGCCTCATAGTCTTCGAGATACTGGCCATTCTCGAGGTCGTAGTACACAGCAGTGAACGTGTTGGCTTCATCACTGATCAGAGCGTCTACGAATTTGCCGTCGCTGCATTGAAGCAGGAACAGGCCCGGCGTCGTACTACGTTCCCGCAGCGCCTGCAGGTCTTCTTCTGCGTCCTCGGCGAGTTCCGCGCTTGCCATTCCCTGTAGCAGCAGCCACGCCAGGTACATGCCAATGTGAGTAGCCCCAGCCTCTGCAGGAAGATCCGCGGGGAAATCACCGCCGGAATGCCAGCTGGCGTCGTCGTACTTCATCTGTTCTTTCCTTGAGATCGACAGCGAGCTTGGGAGGTGCGGAAAGGCGGCGGAAGTGCCGAATGCGTCAGCCTCTTCTATACCGCGCAGGCGTCACACCCATCTCGCGCTTGAACACGGCGATGAACGAACTGGGCGTGTCGTAGCCCATCGACAGGGCGACGCTGATCACGGGTTCGCCCGCCAGCAGGAGTGGCAGCGACAGCAGCACGCGCAGGCGCTGCCGCCACTGGCTCAAGGCCATGCCAGTTTCGGCCTGCCAACGGCGGGCGAGACTGCGGCTGGACAGTCCGCTGGTGGCTGCCCACGCTTCGACGCTGCGAAGGTCGTCCGGCGACCGTGCCAGCGCCGCCGCGATCCGCCGCAACCGTCGATCCTGCGGTTGTGGCAGGGCAAGTGGCAAGGGAGTGCTGGCACGGATCTCATCGGCGATGACGCCGGCCAGGCGTGCCTGCGCAGCGTCCAGTGCCTGATGCGGCCAGCGCAGTGCCCGCGTCACCGCCGCCTGCAACAGCACATCGGGTTGGAAAATGCGGGGCAGCGGGGGCAGATCCAGGCCGGTATCGGCGCGGACGTACAGGCTCCAGCCATCGAATGCGTCTGCCCCTACCAGGGCGTGGGGCAGCAAGGGCGGTATCCAGGCAACATGCCCCGCCGGCAGCAGCCAGTGCAGGTCGCCGGCCTCGATCCGCAGCAGGCCGTGGTGGGCACCCAGCAACTGGCCGCGCACGTGCTGGTGGCGCGCGGTGCGCCGCCTTCCGGGCACGCGCAGCTGGCCGGCCAGCACGATGGGGCCGTCGTCGGCGTCCGCCAATGCCGGATCAATCAAGCCGGTCGGTGTCTGATCTGCCATATCCATTGGCAGTTATACGGCAGAAGCGCCGATCCGCGCGCGCCACACTGGGCGCCCATTCCAACACGAGCCGCCCCGATGCAGCCCCAGGACATTCTTCCCGACCATCAGAACGACGTGCAGGTAAACGGCCTCATCGTGCGCAAGGGCAGCGTGGGCGCCTTCCTCGCCAGCGTCCGTGACTGGCAGGACCCCGCCAGCGATGACGCCACCCGCGCCACCGCCGAAGCAGATCTGCGTGGGCTGCTGCCGGGCCTGCATGCGCTGGGCCTGTTCCAGGTGCTGGCCGCGCGCGATCCGGCACTGCAACGCCTGATTGACAGCCTCTCCTGAAGCGGACACGGCCCGGAGATGCCGGGCCGTGTGGTCATTTTGGGGCGGAAACGACTTAATCCCCCCCCGTCCCCTTTTCTGCGGTCAGCCGCCTGGCGCGAACACCAGGGTGCGGCGGGTGGTGACCGGCGCGCTGACCGGCTCGAAGCGCCAGCGCTTGACTGCGTTCAGGGCTTCGCGGTCGAAGGTGCGGCCGGAGGTTGCGCGCAGCACGCGGGCGTTGACCACCGAGCCGTCGGTACCGACCGTGATCTCCACCAGCACTTCGCCCGACGTTCCCGAACGCAGTGCCTCGGCCGGATAGCGCGGCGCCGGCGTACTGATCGGGCGCAGGGTGGGCGCGGCGGCAGCCGCGGCCTGGCGCGCCGCGCTGGCCTGCTGGGCCGCGGCCTGCTGCTGCTTCTGTTCGGCTTCGCGGCGTGCGGCGGCCTGGCGCTCGGCTTCCTGGCGTTCGTTGTCGCGGCGTGCGGCGTCCTGCTGGGCAGCGATCTGCTTGGCCGCGTCGGCTTCCTTGGCGCGTTGTTCGGCCAGGCGCTGCTGTTCGATCTGCTGCTTGCTGCGCTCCTCGGCGTCCTTCTTTGCCTTCTCCGCTTCGGTCTCGGTGCGCTTGGCCGCGTTTTCCACGCCCTTGGACAGACCGTCCTTCAGGCGCGGCAGGGCGGGCGCGGAGGCATCCACCTTCTCGATCAGTGCCACCAGGCGCTGTGCTTCGGTGTAGTCCTCGCGGCCCAGGTGCTGCTCGGCGGCGATCAGGGTGTAGGGCAGCAGGTCGGTCAGCGCGCTCTTCACCGAGGCGTCGTCCGGGGTCTTGTCGCGCAGGGCGAGGTAGTACTCGATGGCATTGTCGCCGGCCGGCGCGTACATGCGGTTCTCGCGCAGGGCCTGGCTGGCCGACTCACGCAGCTGCTCGGTGCCCATCGACTGCACCTTGGCGGCGACCACCGGTGCGGCCGGTGCAGCGGCGTTGGGGGCGGCGGCCGGAGCCGGTGCTGCGGATTCTTCCTTGCCCGAGCAGGCGGCCAGCGCCAGTGCCAAAGCAACCGGCAGCCACCGGCGCGCGGCGGTGATCGTTGAGACGTGCGACATCCTGCTCCCCTCTAGAAGACGACGTGACGTAAATCATTGATATGCATGGCCGGGACCCGTGGTCCAGGCGCGGCAGGGTGGCGTTTCCCGACGCCACCGCCGGCAACGGCGAGGATGCAATCTAGCATCCCGGCCACCGCCCCGCACAAGGGGTGGTGGCCGGGTGGGGCCGCAGTGATCATGTCGTGGCCGGCGGCGACCTCAGTGGTCGTGTGCCTTGTCGTGCGACTTGCTGTGGCCGTTGGACATCAGCTTGTCGGTCCAGGCGATGCCGATCGCCGACAGGATGAACACGCAGTGGATGATGGTCTGCCACAGCACACCTTCCTGGGTCATGGTCGTGCAGGTATCGACGCCAGCGTTGTAGAAACTGGTCGACGCCGAAGACACTGCCGCTGCCCATTGTTCCGGTTTGCACAGCGGCAGTCCCTTCAACGCGCTGGTGGCGATGAAGGTCTTCAGCAGGTGGATCGAGGAGATGCCGATGATCGCCATCGCCAGCTTCACCTTCAGCACGCTGGCGTTGACGTGGCTCAGCCATTCCGGCTGGTCCGGGTGGCCTTCCAGGCGCAGGCGCGAGACGAAGGTTTCATAGCCGCCGACGATCACCATCACCAGCAGGTTGGAGATCATCACCACGTCGATCAGGCCCAGCACGATCAGCATGATCTGCTGTTCGCCCATCGACACCGAGTGGGACAGCAGGTGCCACAGTTCCTTGCCGAACAGGAACACGTAGACGCACTGGGCAAGGATCAGGCCCAGGTACAGCGGCAGCTGCAGCCAGCGCGAGGCGAAGATCAGCGAGGACAACGGGGACAAGGGACGAGGACTGTGGCTCATGCAGGACAGTGCGTTTCGGGGGAGCCGCGAGGTTACCGGCCCGCCATGACGGTGCCAACCCAACTCACGCACTAGACTTCAGGTTCCTTTCCGCACCCCGAGCCGCCGCCATGATCGACCTGTATTACTGGCCCACCCCGAACGGCCACAAAGTGACCCTGCTGCTGGAGGAAGCCGGCCTGGAGTACCGCATCCATCCGGTCAACATCGGCTCGGGCGACCAGTTCAAGCCGGAATTCCTGGCCATCTCGCCGAACAACAAGATGCCGGCCATCGTCGACCATGCCCCGGCCGATGGCGGTGCTCCCCAGAGTGTGTTCGAGTCCGGCGCGATCCTGCTGTACCTGGCCGAGAAGACCGGCCGCTTCCTGCCCAGCGACGCGCGTGGCCGCGTGACCACCCTGGAATGGCTGTTCTGGCAGATGGCGGGCCTGGGCCCGATGAGTGGCCAGATGGGCCACTTCAACGTGTACGCGCCGGAGAAGATTCCCTATGCCATCGAGCGCTACGACAACGAGGTGCGCCGCCTGCACGGGGTGATGGACAAGCGCCTGGCCCAGCACGCCTTCCTGGCCGGCGATGAGTACACCATCGCCGACATGGCCAGCTACCCGTGGGTCGGCGCCTACGACACGCAGCCGGTGGACTTCGCCGCGTTCCCGAACCTCAAGCGCTGGCATGAAGCGATTGCCGCACGCCCGGCCACCCAGCGCGCCTATGCCCTGCGCCAGCAGGTGAACCCCAACGCCGGCAAGCCGCTCAGCGACGAAGAGCGCAAGCATCTGTTCGGCCAGCGCTGACCCCGGCATCTGAAGGTGGGTGCCGACCGTTGGTCGGCACTCGTCCGCACTGCTATGGGCAGAAGGTCATGCTGCCTTCCCGCACGGGCTTGGTTAGGATGGGGGACGACCGCTCCGCGTCCATCGCGGGGGCGGACCTGCCGTTTGCCGGGACCCTCCATGCGCCACCTGTTCGCTTCGCTCGCCCTCATGCTTGCCACCACAACCGCTGCCCACGCTGAAAAGCTGACCCTGGAAGCCATCACCGGTCCGCTGCCGCTGTCCGGCCCGACCTTGATGAAGCCCAAGGTGGCACCGGACGGATCCCAGGTCAGCTTCCTGCGCGGCAAGGACAGCGACCGAAACCAGCTGGACCTGTGGACCTACGACATCGGTAGCGGCCAGACCCGGCTGCTTGTTGATTCCAAGGTGGTGCTGCCCGGCACCGAGACCCTCAGCGACGAGGAAAAGGCACGCCGCGAGCGCCAGCGCATCGCCGCGATGACCGGCATCGTTGATTACCAGTGGTCGCCGGACGCGCAGCGCCTGCTGTTCCCGCTGGGCGGCGAACTCTACCTGTACGACCTCAAGCAGCAGGGCCAGGCGGCCGTGCGCCAGCTGACCCACGGTGAAGGTTTCGCCACCGACGCCAAGCTGTCGCCCAAGGGCGGTTTCGTCAGCTTCATCCGCGGCCGCAACCTGTGGGTGATCGACCTGGCCAATGGCAAGCAGCTGCAGCTGACCCACGACGGCAGCACCACCATCGGCAACGGCGTGGCCGAGTTCGTCGCCGATGAGGAGATGGATCGCCACACCGGCTACTGGTGGGCGCCGGATGATTCGGCCATTGCCTTTGCCCGCATCGATGAATCGCCGGTGCCGGTACAGAAGCGCTACGAGGTCTATGCCGACCGCACCGACGTGATCGAGCAGCGTTACCCGGCCGCCGGCGACGCCAACGTGCGCGTGCAGCTGGGCGTGATCGCACCGGCCGCCGATGCGCAGCCGCGCTGGGTCGACCTCGGCAGGGAACAGGATATCTACCTGGCCCGCGTCGATTGGCGCGATCCGCAGCACCTGAGTTTCCAGCGCCAGTCGCGTGACCAGAAGCAGCTGGACCTGGTGGAAGTGGCGCTCGACTCCAACCGCCAGCGCGTGCTCGCCCACGAGACCAGCCCGACCTGGGTGCCGCTGCATAACAGCCTGCGCTTCCTGGAAGACGGCAGCGTGCTGTGGTCGTCCGAGCGTACCGGCTTCCAGCACCTGTACCGCATCGACAGCAAGGGCAAGACCACCGCGCTGACCCACGGCAACTGGCCGGTGGACGAACTGCTGGCGGTTGATGAGAAGGCCGGCAAGGCCTACTTCCGCGCCGGCATCGAAACCTCGCGCGAAAGCCAGATCTACGCGGTATCGCTGCAGGGCGGCGAGCCCCAGCGCCTGTCCAAGGCACCGGGCATGCACAGCGCCACGTTCGCCCGCAATGCCAGCGTCTATGTCGACAGCTGGTCCAACAGCACCACGCCGCCGCAGATCGAGCTGTTCCGCGCCAATGGCGAGAAGATCGCTACGCTGGTGGAGAACGACCTGGCCGATCCCAGGCACCCGTATGCGCGCTACCGCGACGCGCAGCGCCCGGTCGAGTTCGGCACGCTGACCGCCGCCGATGGCAAGACCCCACTGAACTACAGCCTGATCAAGCCGGCCGGCTTTGATCCGTCCAAGCGCTACCCGGTGGCGGTGTATGTCTATGGCGGCCCGGCCAGCCAGACCGTCACCGACAGCTGGCCCGGCCGCGGTGATCACCTGTTCAACCAGTACCTGGCCCAGCAGGGCTACGTGGTGTTCTCGCTGGACAACCGCGGCACCCCGCGCAGTGGCCGCGACTTCGGTGGTGCGCTGTACGGGAAGCAGGGCACGGTGGAAGTGACCGACCAGCTGCGCGGCGTGGCCTGGCTCAAGCAGCAGCCGTGGGTGGACCCGGCGCGCATTGGCGTGCAGGGCTGGTCCAACGGCGGTTACATGACCCTGATGCTGCTGGCCAAGGCCTCGAACCAGTACGCCTGCGGCGTGGCCGGTGCGCCGGTGACCGACTGGGGCCTGTACGACAGCCACTACACCGAACGCTACATGGATCTGCCGGCACGCAATGAAGCCGGTTATCGCGAAGCGCGCGTGCTGACCCATATCGACGGCCTGCGCTCGCCGCTGCTGCTGATCCACGGCATGGCCGACGACAACGTGCTGTTCACCAACTCGACCAGCCTGATGAGCGCGCTGCAGAAGCGTGCACAGCCGTTCGAGCTGATGACCTACCCGGGTGCCAAGCATGGCCTGTCGGGCGCCGATGCCCTGCATCGCTACCGCGTGGCCGAAGCCTTCCTGGGACGCTGCCTGAAACCCTGATCCGCAACCGGGAAGGAGCCCGCCGATGACCCTGCCACCGCCGATTCCCGCCCATCGCCAGACGTCCACCGGATGGTGGCGCCGCCACTGGCGCTGGGCGATGCCGCTGACGGTGGTGCTGGTGCTGGGTGGCGCCGGCGGCGTGGTGACCTGGAGCCTGTTGCGCTGGAGCGAGGCGGCACGCGAAAGTCCACCGATGCGCGAAGCGTTGCGCCGCGCGGGCTGCAGCATCGAACTGGTGGAAGCCTTCGGCGAGCCGCTGCATATCGAATCGATGCCGCTGGGCAGCATGCAGACCGCCATCAACGGCCAGCGCGACGTTGGCCTGACCGTTGCGCTGGAAGGGCCGCAGGCACGCGGGCGGTTGTTCGTGCAGGGCATCCGTCGTGACGATGTCTGGGACTACCCGGTGATGTACGTGCTGGCCGAAGACAAGCAGACCTTCGACCTGACGGCGCTGGATGATGATGAGGCTGCGCAGGAGTGCGAGCTGCAGGCCTGCCGTGATCGCGGCGAATGCCCGCTGACCGCCGCGTTGTGACCTCCCCGGGCAGGCGACTGCGGGACGTCGACCGGGTAGAGTCGACTGTCAGTCGACTGCTCTTCGGTCAGATAGCGAAACCCCCGCGCTGCGCGCGATAGTCGACTGACAGTCGACTCTACGCCGGCAGGCTTCCGCGGAGCCCCGGCTGCACAACCAGCCGCCATGACTTCCCGCCGATTGTCGCCATCGCCGTGAGCGCGTAGGGTGCGGGCAACCCCGTCCTGGAGTGCACCATGAAGCCGATTGCGTTCGCCGTTGCCCTGGCCCTGACTGCCGCACCGCTGCTGTCTGCGCCACCGGCGTTGGCCGCACCCGCCGCCAAGGCCGCTACCCCGGCCAGCCCGGCCTGGGTTGCCCGCAGCAATGCACTGGCGCAGATCCTGCTTGATGCACAAGGCCCGTTCCAGCCGGAGGAAACCGGCTTCTTCGGCGTTCCCGGCTACGACGACAAGGTCGCAGACCTTGGCCCGGACAACGGCAAGCGCTATCGCGCCGCGATGGCCAAAGCCCGCGATGAACTCAAGGCAAAGCTGGCCACCGAGAAGGATCCCAACGTCCGCCAGGACCTGGAGATCATGATCCACGCCGCCAGCCAGAACATCGAAGGCAGCGAGCTCAACGAGAAATACCTGCTGCCGTGGAGTGATGCGCCGCAGACCGTGTTCAGCGGCCTCAACCTGCTGCTGTCCGACCAGGTGCCGGCCGAGCGCCGGGCCAAGGCGATCGACCGCCTCAAGGCCTATGCCGGCCTGCAGCCGGGCGGCACCGCCTTCACCACGCTGGCCCGCCAGCGCTATGAAGAGCGCCTGAAGGACACCAGCCTGCTGCAGCCGACCAGGATCGAAGTGCAGCAGTCGCTGGACAACGTCGAGACCTACATCACCGGTATCGAGTCGCTGCTGAAGAAGTACCAAATCGCCGGCACCGATGAAGCAATGAAGGCCCTGGCCGGGCAGATGAAGGACTACGCCGCCTGGACCCGCAAGGACGTGCTGCCGAAGGCACGCACCGATGCGCGCCTGCCGGCGCCGCTGTACGCCTACCAGCTCAAGCAGGTCGGCATCGACATCGACCCGAAGCTGCTGATGCAGCGCGCGCAGCTGGAGTTCATGGAAACCCGCTCGGCGATGCAGCAGCTGGCGCCGCTGGTGGTGAAGGACAAGGGCCTGAAGGTGGCCGACCCGAGCGACCCGGTGGCGGTGATCCGCGCGCTGAAGGCCGACAAGATCGCCGACGACCATCTGGAAGGCCACTACCGCAAGGTGATCGACGCGATCGATCCGCTGATCCGCGAGCATGCCATCGTCGACGTGCCCCAGCGCGCCATGCAGATGCGCCTGGGTTCGGCCGCCGAGAGCGCGGCCAGTCCCGCGCCGCATTTCCTGCCGGCGCCGCTGGTCAACAACACCGGGCAGCAGGGCACCTTCGTGCTGCCGCTGGGCAACCCGGCAGCGGGCCCGGGCGCGCAGTACGACGACTTCAACTTCGGTGCGGCAGCATGGACGCTGAGCGCGCATGAAGGCCGCCCCGGCCACGAGCTCCAGTTCACCGCGATGGTCGAGCGTGGCGTGTCGCTGGCACGCACCATGTTCGCGTTCAATTCGGTGAACGTGGAAGGCTGGGCACTGTATGCCGAGGCCGAGATGGTGCCCTACGAACCGCTGGACGGTCAGATGATCGCCCTGCAGTTCCGCCTGCTGCGCGCCGCGCGCGCGATGCTGGACCCGATGCTCAACCTCGGCCTGACCGACCGCACCAACGGCGAGCGCGTGCTGATGGAGCAGGTCGGCCTGTCCAAGGCAATGGCCACCCAGGAACTGGACCGCTACATGGTGCGCATGCCGGGCCAGGCCGGCAGCTACTTCTACGGCTACACCCGCATCCTGGAACTGCGCATGCAGACCGAGCTGGCACTGGGTGCGAAGTTCGACCGCCTTGCGTTCAACAACTTCCTGCTCGACCAGGGCCTGCTGCCGCCGGACCAGCTGGCTGATGCGGTGAACAAGGTGTTCGTGCCGAAGTACCGGCAGAAATAATCGGTAGCGCCGGGCCATGCCCGGCGACAGGCTCAGAACACCAGTTCGGTGTGCAGCGGCAGGTCCGCTTCCCAGCGCGCGCGGCCGCCGAGGCCGTCCAGCTCGACCAGCACGCCGGCACCCACCACCTCGACACCCAGGCGGCGCACCAGCGACAACGCGGCGACCAGCGTGCCGCCCGTGGCCAGCACGTCGTCGATGATCGCCACGCGGGCACCGGCCGGCAGCGCATCGGCGTGCACTTCGATGCAGTCGCTGCGGTATTCGAGCGTGTATTCCTCGCGCAGCACCTGGCCCGGCAGCTTGCCCGGCTTGCGCACCGGCACGAAGCCCACCCCCAGTTCCAGCGCCATCGCGGCGCCGAGGATGAAGCCGCGCGATTCGATGCCCACCACGGCATCCAGCTTCTGGTCGCGCCAGCGGTCGGCCATCGCGGTGATGGCACCGCGGAAGTCCTCGCCATGGGCGAGCAGCGGCATGATGTCCTTGAAGAGGATGCCGGGCTTGGGGAAGTCGGCGATGTCGCGCAGGCGGGAGGCCCACTGCGGAGCGACGAGGGCGTCGGTCATGTCACGTTGGCTATCTGATGGCGGCATAGGGTACCTGTTCCGGGCGCCGGCTGCCTGTTGGGGTGTTCGGCCGGGCTGCGCCGGGCGCCTGCGGTAGTGCCGGCCGCTGGCCGGCAACCTCAACAGCAACAGCAACAGCGTGCATTCCGTGGGATGGCGGGGTGGGTCCGGCTGCGGGGGGCGCCGTAGATACGTCCGTGTAGGCTCGGTCGCGCCATCCATGGCGCTCACGCCCCCGCAACCGGACCCACCCCGCCTTCGACAGATTTCTGCGATCTGTCGGGCATTGCTTTCTGTAGATCCACGCCATGCGTGGATGAATCTTCATCGAAATCGAGTATTTCGAAGATTGAACGAAGAGCATCCACGCATGGCGTGGATCTACCGTGTCGACCAAGGTCGACACCTACCCACAGCAGCGGGAATCTGTCGGAGGTGGGGCGGTGTGGGGCTGCAGGACCGTTGGCGCCATG
>NZ_JAVSKH010000006.1:0-235419 GCF_032025805.1 Stenotrophomonas maltophilia group sp. msm1 | reverse complement strand
GCCACTACCGCTCATCACGCCGCTCCCGGCTATCCTCCGCCCATCTCCCTGGGGAAAGGACGCCATGCCTGTTGCCATCACCACCCGTTGGCTGGCCATTGCCCGCCGTCATCCTTCGGCCTGGCTGTTGGGCGCCCAGCTGATCGCGGTGCTGCTGTACCCCGCGCTGGATGACACCGCTGCGGGCCGCGCGGCGCTGGGCATGTTCGGCATGGCGGTACTGGGCCTGGCGTTGTGGGTGGTGCAACGCAGCCCGCTGGGCACCTGGCTGGCACTGCTGCTGGCCATTCCCTCGGTGGTGTTCTCGCTGGCCGGTGCACTGCTGGACCGCACTGCGCTGCTGACCACCGCGCAACTGCTGGAGAGCCTGCTGTACTTCTATACGGCCGGTGCGCTCATTGCCTACATGCTCCAGGACCATAAAGTCACCCGCGATGAACTGTTCGCCGCAGGCGCCACATTCACGCTGCTGGCCTGGGCCTTCGCATTTGCTTTTGCCGTGTGCCAACAATGGTATCCGGGCAGTTTCCAAGGCTCCGGCGGCGGTGCACAGCTCACCTGGATGGAACTGCTTTATCTGAGCTTCAGTTTGCTCTCGGGTGTTGGCTTGAGCGACGTAGTACCCCTGCATCCGCAGGCGCGTGCCCTGGTCATGCTGGAGCAGTTTTCAGGCGTGATGTACGTGGCTTTGGTGGTTTCGCGACTGGTCGGATTGACCATGCTGCGGCGCGTGTGAAAATGAACGCCAGATAAAAATTCCGCGCCCCGCAGGGCGCGAATGGTGCAGCAAATTATGTGAATGCGTCGGCGAGAGAGAGCCTGGATGTCGACCACGCGATAGGCGAGGTAACCCGCATAGGCTAGTATTCGCCCGCTTCATTGTTTTTGCGGTATGCGCCGATGCTTTGTGCGGAGTCTGGCTTTTTGCTGTTCCCAGGACGGGAGGGTATCGAAGGCAAACGCTGCCCCGGACCTGTCTCTACTGTGTAGCGGAAAATGAACAGCAGTGAAAACCAGCCCCCCGGATTCGATCGGATCCGGATCGGAGAGTGCACTGTCACTCTGTCCTCGCGAGAAGTCGAGGTCGTCGGTGCGCGTCGCCCGCGTCGGCTGACGCCGAAGGCGCTGGGCGTGCTGCGTGTACTGCTGCGCCAGCCCGGGCGTGTTGTCACCCGCGATGAACTGTTCGCGGAAGTCTGGCCGGACACGCTGCCGACCAACGATGTGCTTACCCAGGCCGTCACCCAGCTGCGCAAGGCGTTCAGCAACGACGACGACAACGGCCAGGCCTATATCGAGACCATCGCCAAGACCGGCTATCGCCTGCTGGTGCCGGTGCAGGTACTGGACGATGTCGAGCCGGCGCCGTCCGCAGGAGCCGATGACGGAATCGCGGACGTGCAACCGGTGATGGGCATCGCCGAGGAGATGCCGGCACACGTGCAGGCATCGCGCCGCCGCTGGCGCCATGTCCGCCGGCGCGTGCTGCTGGTGCTGGGCGTGCTGATGCTGGCCACGGTGGTGGTGCTGGCCGCGCTGCTGCTGCGGCGGGCACCGGCCAGCAGTTCAGCGGTGGATGCGGCCGTGGAGAACGGCACGCGCGTGATCGGCAGCCCGCAGCGTCCCTATCGGTTGATCACCGCAACCAGCGGTTTTGAAACCTATCCCACGCTTTCACCCGATGGTTCGTTGGTGGCCTATGAAGGCGCCAACGAAGACGGGCAAGGGGGTGGGGCGATCAAGGTACAGACCTCCGGCAACGCGCCAGCGCGGCAGCTGCTGGCTCCGCCGGCCGGCTCGGTTGACCGCTTCCCGAGCTGGTCGCCGGATGGACGCGAGATCGCCTTCGCGCGGTTCAGCAACAACGGCGGCTGCCAGGTGCTGATCGCCAGCGCGACCGGTGGTGCCCTGCGCCAGGCCACGCGGTGCGATGGCACCGAGCTGCTCAGTTTCGACTGGACGCCGGACGGCCGTGGCCTGGTGTTCGGCAGCATGGTGGGGCGCTATGCTCATCGGGGCATCCGCAAGCTCGATCTGGCCAGTGGCCAATGGGAGGCGCTGGACTACGGTGTTGCCGAGGATGACTTCGACTATGCGCCGCGCTACTCGCCTGATGGCAAGTGGCTGGTGTTCGTGCGCAATCCGCAGCTGGGCGACCTGTGGCGCATGCCGGCAGCGGGGGGCACGCCCGAGCAGCTGACCAGCGAGGCCGCTGAACTGCGTGGCTGGGCCTGGTTGCGTGATGGCCGGACGATCGTGTTTGGACGCCGTGTCGACAGTGAAGTGCGCCTGTACTACCTGGACGTCGAGAGCCGCACGCTGCGCGATGCCGGGCTCGACGACGCACAGTGGCCGGCCACTGCGCGCCGCGCGGGCATGCTGGCCTTCGTCCATCGGCGCGCGCAGTTCGGCATCTTCAAGGTGCCGATGGAGGGCGGCTCGCCGCCGCAGCGCTTGTTTGCGTCCAGTGGCCGGGATGGGCAGCCGATGGCGGCGCCGGATGGACGCCAACTGGTGTTCACGTCCGATCGTTCAGGCAGCTTCGCGCTGTGGTGGGCGGACATGGAGCGCCCCGATTCGCTGCGGCCGATCGAAGGCTTGCGGCCCGAGGCACGTCAGGCACCGGACTGGTCGGCCGACAGCCGCCGGTTGCTGGTGGTGGGGCGCGACGAGCACGGACGCACAGTGGTCTATGAGATCGCCCCACGTGACGAACGCGTCCAGCCGTTGCCTGTCCCGTCGGAGCAGCCGCTGCAGGCACTGTACGGGGCACGCCCGGACCAGCTGCTGGTGGTCGAGCGCGATGACCAGCAACAGACCCGGCTGAGCCTGTTTGATCGAAGCGTGCAGCCCTGGCGCCGCCTGGCCAGCATCGACGGTGTTTCGCAGGCGCGGTTCGATCGCAGTAGCGGGCGTGTGCTGTTCACCCGCCTGGCCGCAGGAGGCCTGTGGTCGGTGGATGCGGCGTTGGCACCGGCAAGTGTGCAGCAGATCAGCGATGACCGGCCCAGCCGGTGGCGGTACCGGGCCTGGACCGTGGCCGGCAGCAACGCGATCGGCTACCTCGGTACGTCCACCCGTTGTGGCACGACACTGGTGCTGATCCAGGCCGGGCGCGAGGAACCGGAACGCTGCCTGGATGCGGAACGCCTCAGTGCCGGCAACGGGCTGAGTGCCGGCGCCGATGGGCACACGCTGTTCGTGGCAATGGCGGTCAGCGACGGTGCCGACATCGGCGTGATGCGCTTGCCCGAGCGCTCGCCGACGCTGCTTCCGGCGTTCTCCAAGTTGTTGTTGTTCAACGGAAATGGGCCTTCGTAATTTCTTCGTGGCGACCTCGCCGCGAATTCGTGGCGATCTCGTCTGACTTTCCTGACGTGGTGCCGCCTGATTTGGCAAAACGGAGGCCTGTGCTAGGCAAACCGTGGTGCCCCCATGCGTCAACTCTCGCTGGCCGATCGTGGCCAAACCGTCTCTCTGGACCGGTCGCTCGACGATGCTGCGCCGACCTGCCTGGGCGTGGCCCGGCTCGGCAGCCTGCAGACCGCAGGCAGCAGCTTCACTGTGTGGATGCAGGTGCGCGGCAGTTCCTGGGTGGAAGCCAAGGAAGGACGCTTCCGTTTGCGCCAGGGCGAGTGGATCGCCTTCGAGAAGGAATCGCGGCCGCTGGTGCAGGCCGGTCGTAACGGTTTGTGCCTGGGCCTGAACCTCACCGTCGAAGCGCTGCGCGTGCTGGCCGAGATGGCTGACTGTGGCCTGTATGCCGGGCGTGGTCGCATGAACCGCGGCGATGCACGTGTTGCGCTGCGCCTGTGGCGCGACGCGCTGGCCAGTGGCCAGCCGGCGGAGGCATTGCGCCCGCTGCTGCTGCATCTGGCGGGCCTGCAGCGCGGACTGGCCGACAACGTGCAGCGTTGCCCGGGTCGCTCGCGCAGCCGCAAGCGCCAGGTATTCGGCCGCATGCAGCGCGCCCGCCTGTACCTGGAAGGCAACAGCCACCGCGTGGTGCGCATCGGTGAACTGGCCGAGCTGACCAACTTCTCCAGTTGGTATCTCTCCAAGACCTTCCAGAGCCTGTACGAGGAAAGCCCGCAGTCGCTTTCAGCACGTTTGCGCCTGGAAAGGGCGGCCGACCTGCTGCGTGACACCGACATGATGGTTGGCGAGGTCGCTGCGGCCAGTGGCTTCGACAACTGCTGCAGCTTCGCGCGTGCGTTCCGCGCCCGCTACGGCCAGTCCGCATCGCGCTTCAGGGAAAACGGCGGCTTGCTGCCGCCACAATCTGCAAAGTCTCCGGTTGGCTCGCGCAAATACAGCGCTGCAACGCAATCGTAACGTGCTGGGGTGTTTTAACACGCTGCTAACACGTACCTTGGAGAGATAGATGAACGTTCGTAATCCCGCAGTGCGGCTGGGCCTTCTGCCGGCTGGCATTGCGTTGGCGCTGACGCCCGCCTTTGCTTCTGCGCAGGAAGCAAAGGATGCGACCACCCTGGATCGCATCGAAATCACGGGCTCGCGCATCCGCGGCGCCTCGATGGAGACCCAGCAGCCGGTCCTCACGCTGAGCCGTGAGAACTTGGAAAAGCAGGGCTACACCACCGTCGCCGATGTCCTGCAGAACCTGACCTCGGCAGGTTCGCCGGCCATTTCCCGCGCGGACTCGCTGTCCTCCGGCGAAAACGTTGGCGGCTACTACGTCGACCTGCGCAACCTTGGCGCGCAGCGCACCCTGGTGCTGATGAACGGCAAGCGCCTGGGCGCGACCACTGCCGGCTACCAGGATCTGAGCCAGATTCCGATGGCCGCCGTCGAGCGCATCGAAGTGCTGAAGGATGGCGCCTCCGCCATCTACGGTTCGGACGCCATTGCTGGCGTGGTCAATGTGATCACCCGCAAGCGCTTCGATGGTGCTGAAGCCAGCGTCTACGTTGGCCAGTACGGCCGCGGCGACGGCGACACCAACACCTACTCGTTCACCCTCGGCTCTGAAGGCGAGCGTGGCGGCGTGACCCTGTCGGCCGAGTACTCTAAGCAGGATCCGGTGTGGGCGAAGGATCGTTGGTTCAGCCGCGACGGCGGCCTGGGCCCGAATTCGACCTCTGCCGACTGGAGCCCGCTGAGCCAGAACAGCACCTGGTGCGACCCGCGCGTGTGGGGCGACTGCAAGCCGCGCGCTGCAGGCCAGCCGCAGCCGGAGTGGAAGACCCTGAATCCGGGCGGTGACCCGAAGAATGCGGCCGACTACCACCTGCTGACTCCGGCCGAGTACTCCAACGCCAACCAGCAGATGATGGTGCAGACCGGCATCGAGCGTAAGTCCGTATATGTCAACGGCAGCTACGATCTGGCTGATTCGATCACCTTCAATGCTGACGTGCTGTACAACCAGCGCACCACCGACCAGCAGATCGCGGGTTACCCGTACCAGTCGCTGTCGTTCGGTACCCCGCTGTCAAAGGACAGCGCGTTCAACCCGATCGGCCAGGACGTTGAGTTCCGTCGCCGCCTGTGGGAAGTGCCGCGTACCACCAAGAGCGACCTCAAGACCCTGCGCTTCGCGCCGAGCCTGAGTGGCTTCTTCGAGTTTGCCGGCAAGACCTGGGACTGGGACGTTGGCGCGCTGTGGAACCGCAACGAGCTGACCAAGACCGGCTACGGCGACATGAGCCTGATCGCTTCCGAGCAGGCACTTGGCAAGTCGTTCATCAACGGCCAGGGCGTTGCTCAATGCGGGACCGCCGCCAATCCGATCCCGCTGAGCCAGTGCCGCCCGTGGAACCCGCTGCTGCCTTACGGCGTCAACGGCCAGGGCTCGCTTGCCGACCGTGATCTGCAGAACTTCCTGTTCCCGACCTACACCGACACTGGTGTGACCAAGACCACCAGCTACACCGCCAACCTGTCCGGTTCGCTGTTCGAGCTGCCGGCCGGTGACCTGGGTGTGGCCATGGGCTACGAGCACCGCAAGGAAGAAGGCCGCTTCGTGCCGGACGCCTTCCGTCAGTCGGGCCAGTCGACCGGCCTGGCGTCGACCACCACCTCGGGCAACTACTCGCTGGATGAGTTCTACCTGGAACTGAACGTGCCGATCCTGTCGGACCTGCCGTTTGCCAAGGAACTGACCTTCAACGTCGCAAGCCGCTACTCTGACTACAGCAACTTCGGTGACACGATCAACTCGAAGTTCGGCCTGGTGTGGCGCCCGATCGACGAACTGCTGGTCCGCGGTACCTACGCAGAAGGCTTCCGCGCACCGACCGTTGACGATCTGTACGGCGGCACCAACTCGAGCTTCGAGCGTTATACCGATCCGTGCGGTTCGACCTCGCCGGGCAACGTCGCTGGCAATGCTGCCTGCGCCGCGGCTGGCGTGCCGGCCAACTACGTGCAGGTCGGCCAGGGCTTCGCGCCTTGCAGCACCTTCCCGTGCGCGACCCCGGACCAGTTCGTCAGCGGTTCGAATTCGGCTCTGAAGCCGGAAACCTCCAAGAGCAAGACGGTTGGCCTGGTCTGGAGCCCGCGCTGGGAGCAGGGCCTGGACATCTCGCTCGACTGGTACCGCTACGAGCTGAAGAACATGATCATCGCTGACAGCGTTGATCGCATCCTGCGTGACTGCTACGTGCTGGGCAACGCAGCTCGCTGCGAAGGCGTCACCCGTGCCGCTGATGGCCATATCGAGGCGCTGACCTACGGCCTGGCCAACCTCGGCTCGATGGAGACCGAAGGCTACGATCTGGGTGTCAAGTACCGCCTGCCGGAACTGTCGATCGGCAAGTTCAGCATCGACTGGCAGACCAGCTACCTGGCCAAGTACGACGAAGCCGGCCAGAACAAGAAGGGTGAGAACATCACCATCGGTCGCGTTGGTGAGCCGGGCCTGTTCCGCGTCCGTTCGAACCTGGGTGTCAACTGGGAGCTGGCTGACTTCGGCGTCAACTGGACTGCCCGCTACTACTCGGGCATGAAGGAAAGCTGCATCGACGACGCATGGTGCGACGCTCCGAACCACTACGCCAATGGTGAGCCGGATCCGCTGCGCCACACCGGCTCCAACACCTTCCACGACGTGCAGGTCAGCTGGAAGGCTCCGTGGGATGCCACCATCGCCCTGGGTGCGAACAACGTGTTCGATCACCGCGGTGCGCTGCAGTACTCGGCGCCGAACTCGAGCTTCGCCTACTACGGTGGCTTCGACGTCGGTCGCTTCCTGTACATGAAGTACACCCAGCGCTTCTGATAGTTCGAAGTGCGATAGCAGTACCAGGAGGGCGGACCGCAAGGTCCGCCCTCTTTCTTTGTAGGGGAATTCCGAAATATCTTGGAAGGTGAGAGAGGTCACGTTCCTGTCGTGTCGCAATCAACACAGTTGCTGGGTCCACTTGCGGACCCTTGCACATGGAGAGAGCGATGAAGAGCACGCTGTTGCACAAACTGTCTACTGCTGCACTGATCTATGCAACATTGGTGGGTGCGGTGTTTGCCCAGACCGGTGGCGTCTGTGGGGGCGGGCTGTACTGCGAGGAGCTGCGTCAGGAATGCCTGGCTGCAGGCAAGTCGAAGGTCCTGTGTGATCTGCAGTATCGCCACTGCGTGCAGGATGCCTGCGGCGCGCGCTGATGAAAAAAAGGCGCGCCTTTGGGCGCGCCTTCGAGGTTCTTCCTGCGTTGACAGCTCAGATCTCGCTGGGTACCAGTCCCATCAGGCTGTTGGCATGCTCCCGCCACTGCGGCAGCCTGTTGAGAACACCTGCGCGCTGCAGGTAGTCCTCGTCCACCGGATCACCATTGACCAGTGCCAGTGCCACGTGCACTGCGCCGGTCACCCAGAAGCTGCGTGTATTGGCACGCTGCGGCTGCAGATGGAACGCGACCGCTTCGATGATCGGCATCGGCAGGCCCCACAGGCCGAGCAGATAGGCACCGGCTTCGGCGTGGCCCGGGCGGGTGTCACCGGTCAGCGATGGTTCGCTGCGCTCGTTGCGCACGCCGGGCAGCAGCAGGCCGATGTCGGCCAGCAGCGCGGCGGTCGCGCCCAGTTCGGCGCTGGATTCGGGCAGCAGGCGTGCCGCCAGCCGCGAGGCGAGCAGGGCGCGCTGCTGTAGTGAATTGCGCTCGGCCGTGGACAGTGTCGGTGCCGAGAACACCTCGCTGGCCAGTACCAGATCGCGCAGCGTCGACAGGCCGAGGCGGGTCACGGCGGTGCGCAGGTCGGCGATGGTGCGGCCCTGGCTGAAGAACGCCGAGTTCGACAGCTGCAGCACCTTGGCCGCGATCGCCGGATCAGCGGCCACCAGCTTGGCGACGTCGGCGCTGTCGGCGTCGTCGTCATGTTCCAGTGCCTGGGTCAGGCTCAGGTACAGGTGCGGCGGCGAGGGCAGCTTCTCGATACGGCCGATGGCGTCGCGCAGGCGCGGGCTGTCCAGCACTTCACGCAGCTCTTCCAGGCTGGTCAGCGCTTCCAGCAACACTTCCGGTGCCAGCGGCAACGGCAGGAAGCGGTGGGCCACGCCGATCAGGCGTGCCGGCGGCGGCCGGTTGCCGTGCTGGGCGTCCACCAGCGCAATGCGGATGGTTTCCGGGCGCAAGGTCCGGATCTGGCCCAGCAGCGTGGTGGCATTGAGATCCGGCAGCTGCGGGCAGACGATCACCGCATCCACGCCCTGCGTGGCCACCGCGGTCATCGCGGTGTGGCCATCGGTGGCGGTCAGCGGCTGCCAGTCTTCCCCAAGATCGGCAATGAACTCGGTCAGCTCAGCCGGCAGGCTGGCTGCATCCCCAACAAGCAGAATACGCACGACACATTCCCCTGGCTGTCTCGACGATGGATGTCGACGACGTGTGAAGTGACGCAATTTACCTAATACGGCGGCAAGAGTGATGTGCCGTCGTCATGAAACGTGACCCGCATCGCTCCGGCGGGGTGCCGCCGGAGCGATGCGGTTCAGGCTCAGGCCTTGCTGTCGAGATGGCGCTGGTGCGCCTCGATCAGGATCTGCTTGGCCTCAGCGGCGCCGCCCCAACCGTCGAGCTTGACCCACTTGCCCTTCTCCAGGTCCTTGTAGTGCTCGAAGAAGTGGCCGATGCGCTCCAGCCAGTGGCTGGACACCTGGGCGATGTCTTCCACGTGGGCGTAGCCACTGAAGATCTTCGACACCGGCACGGCCAGGATCTTCTCGTCGCTGCCCGCCTCATCGCTCATCTTCAGCACGCCGACCGGACGGCAGCGCACGACCGAACCCGGCACCAGCGGCAGCGGCAGCACCACCAGCACGTCGGCCGGATCGCCGTCGCCGCACAGGGTGCTCGGCACGTAGCCGTAGTTGCAGGGGTAGCGCATCGGGGTGGACAGGATGCGGTCGACGAAGATCGCGCCGGTTTCCTTGTCCACTTCGTACTTCACCGGCTCCGAGTCCTTCGGGATCTCGATGATGACGTTGATTTCTTCCGGCGGGTTCTTGCCGGGCGAGACGAGTTCCAGACCCATGGTCGTGCTCCAGGTGGGGGATATAGACGGATAGCCCCCCATTTTATGCCTTTGCCGGGCGCTGTGCAGGGGGAGGGGGCTGACGGCAGGGCGAGGAAGGCGCCGACCCGGCGGGCCGGGGTTGACCGATGGGTCCGGGTGGCGTGGGCGCGCAGGCTGGATGTACCTACCCGAGGAGTTCCCGCATGAAACCATCCGCCCTGTCACTCGGCCTGTTCTGCGCGCTGCTGATCGCGCCCGCCGCCCAGGCCTTTCCCTACGTGGACCTGATCGACTATCCGCACCAGGAAGCCAACTGGGACCGCTTCTTTGCCCTGGAAGGGCGTCTGCAGCACGGGTTCGACGCGATCTGCGGCGACACCTTCTGCGAGGGTGAGTACAGCGACATCCGGGCGCTGCGCCTGCGCTGTTCGGTGGACGCGGTGCGCGGCACGGTGCATGAGTGCCTGTGGGCATTTGCCGCCAGTGACCTGGCCGTGTCGCGGAACGACGGTGCGATCGTGGCCCGGCAACCGACCTGGCTATGCCGGCTGCCGCTGGTGCCTGGCACCCCGGTTGAGGACTTCCATGCGGCGCTGGCGGCCCGTAATCCGCTGCATGATCCGTTGCCCGGCACGTCGGAGAGCGTCTATGACGGGCTGACCGGCTGCATCCACTGATGCGAACGTGACTGATTCTCATTAACGGAGTAGCATGCGCGGCGCCTTCCGTCTGTCGTCCCGGTTCCGCGCATGTCCTCCAATGCCGCCTCCCTTACCGAACTGCTGATCCGTGAGCGGCCGGCACTGCTGCGTCGGGTGCAGCGCATCCTTGGCGGCGACAATGGCGCCGAGGATGTGATCCAGGCGGTGTGGTTCAAGGCCCGTGGGGTCGACGACAGCCAGGCCATCGACAACCCGCGGGCCTATCTGTACCGGCTGGCCGCCAACCTGGCCACCGACCACGGCCGCGAATCGACCCGGCGCAACCGCCTGCTGGCCGAGTACTACCTGTGGGGGCCGGACGAGGTCATCTCGACCGAGGAACAGGCCATGGCACAGGACGAACTGCAGCGGGTGCTCGATGCGGCGGGGCACCTGCCGGAGCCGACCCGCACCATCTTCCGGCTCAACCGCCTGCAGGGCCTGACCCAGGCCGGGATCGCCCGCCGCCTCGGGGTGTCGGTGACGACCGTCGAGAACCATGTGCGCACCGCCCTGCAGCGCCTGGCCTGGGCACGCAGCGGCCGATGATGGCCCCGGCTTGGGGCTGGCCCTCGCTGAAACGTCTTGATCACTGGACCGTGGATGCGGTCTAGTTCCTCCGCCCGCGCTTGAATGCGCCTGTCCGCCAGCCGATGAGCCCGCCGAACACGCTGCCCGCCGCCAATGACGATGCCCTGGCCGAACAGGCCCGGGGCTGGATCGCGTGGCTGGCCTCGGGTGACATCGGCGAAGGGCGCATGCACGAGTTCGAGCGCTGGCTGGCACAACCGGGGCACCGACGCGCCTTCGAACACGAGCGCGCGCTGTGGCGCAGTGTCGGGCCACGCCCGCAGGTCCGGCCCGCCGAACGCCCGCGGCCGCATCGAATGCGCTGGGCAATGGCCGCTGCAGCCGCGCTGGCGATGCTGGTGGCATGGCCGGAGGCCTGGTTGCGGCTGCAGGCCGACCATCGCAGCACGCACGTCGTGCAGAACGTGCAATTGCCCGATGGCAGCCGCGCAGTGCTGGATGCGGACAGTGCGATTGCCGTGCGCTTCAATGCACATGCACGCGAGATCGAGCTGCTGCGTGGGCGTGCCTGGTTCGAGGTCAGCCCGGATGCGCAGCGACGTTTCAGCGTGCGTGCGGGCAACGGCGTGATCGAGGACATCTCGACCGCGTTCACCGTCGCGCGCGGCGATGACCAGGTTGAAACCCAGGTCGGGCAGGGCAGGGTGCGCGTGGCCAGCCCGGCCGACGGTGGCTGGACTTATCTGCAGGTGGGCCAGCGTGCGGTCTATGGCGAGCACAGCGGCGTGACGCGCCTGCGGGATGTGGCTGCCGACAGCGTCGGCGCGTGGCGGCAGGGCGAGCTGCTGCTGGAGCAGGCCAGCGTCGCCGACGCCGTGCAATGGGTGGGGCGTTATCGCGCCGGCCCGACCTTCGTGCGCGGCGATCTGTCGCGACTACCCGCAGTGAGTGCCGCATTGCGCATCGATCGCCCGGAGCAGGCGCTGGATGCACTGGCCGCAACAGCAGGTCTGCAGGTCACCCGCCTGCCGCTCGGCGTCGCCATCGTTCACCAGTAGATCCACGCCATGCGTGGATGAAGGTCCCAGTGTGCCGACCAACGGTCGGCACCCACCACGATCACCGGCCGGTCGGCACCTGCCGCGACCGCAAATCGCTCTTGGGGTTGCCGCGCGCCCAACCGTCTTACCCCGCGAACGTACCCGCCGCCGCCACGTACGTCGCCGTGTCCGCCCGTGTTGCGGATGACGCCGCGTTCGCGGCACCGATTACCTGACAGGTTCCCCATGTTCTACTCCCACCGCCCGGGCCACGCGCTGCGCCCGTCCCGCCTGTGCATCGCCCTGCTGGCCGCCGGCCTGGCCAGCGCCGCACCGTCCGTGCTGGCACAGAGCGCCACCGGCAACCACGCTGCCGTGCAGCGCTTCGACATTCCAGCGCAGCCGCTGGATGAAGCGCTGCGCAGCTATATGCGCCAGTCCGGCGTGCAGGTCGTGTATCCGGCCACCCTGGCCCAGGGCGTAACCTCGCGTGCGGTCAATGGCAGCCTGCCGGCCAGCGAGGCGCTGCAGCAGCTGCTGCAGGGCAGTGGCCTGGCAGTGCGCCGGGTCGGTTCCGATGCAGTGACCCTGGAAGCGGCGATGCCGGTGCAGGCCGACAGCGGCGTGATCGTCACCGACACGCTCAGCGTGGCCGGCGACCGCGTCGACAGTGGCGCGGGCAGCGACGAGGCACGCCTGCTCGACAGCTATCGCGGCGTCGGTTCCATCACCACGCTCAACCGCACGCACTTGGAGCGCTTCCGTGGCACCTCCAACGGCGACATCGTCAAGGGCGTGGCCGGTGTCACCGCCGGCGATCCGCGCGTTGGCAACGGCTTCGACGTCAACATCCGCGGCATCCAGGGCCAGGGCCGCGCGCCGGTGATCATCGACGGCGGCCAGTCCAGCATGGATACCTACCGTGGCTATGCCGGCCAATCGCAGCGCACCTACCTCGACCCGGACCTGATTTCCAGCCTGACCATCACCAAGGGCCCGAGCCTGCAGGCCAATGCCTCCGGTGGCATCGGCGGCGTGGTAGAGATGGAGACGCTGAAAATCGATGACGTGCTGCGCGAGGGGCGCGACTTCGGCGTACGCGTGCGTGGCGGCCTGGCCAACGCCAGCGCCAACAACCTGCCGTCCTACAGCGCCGCGCCACGTTCCGACCGCAGCGCCACCGGCAGCCAGTTCTTCAACGTCGCTGCAGCCGGTCACTGGGACCGCTTCGATCTGGTGGCCGCCTATGCGTACCGCGACAACGGCAACTATTTCTCCGGCAAGCACGGCTACGACGATTTCCCGCAGACCCGTCGCACGCTGGCGCCGCTGAATCCGGCGCGTACCGAAGTGTTCAACACCTCGGCGCGCTCGAAGTCGGCGCTGCTCAAGGGCACCTGGCGCATCGACGATGCGCAGACGCTGGAAGCGGGCTACCGCCGCTACGAAGGCACCGCCGGCGAGATCATGGCCTCGCAGATCATCCGTGTGGATCGTGACCGCATTCCGCAGTGGGATCCGGGCCATGTCGACATGGACAGCTACAGCCTGCGCTACCGCTTCAATCCGGACAGCGAGCTGATCGATCTACGCGTCAATGCCGCATACACCGACACCGACAGCGTGATGTACAACAGCCTGACCGGCATCACCCCCTGGTACTTCGATCGCCGCACCGAGTGGTACGACGCGCCCAGCTTCAGCGGCGACCCCGGCTACAAGGATGCCTACCGCAATCCGCTGCGGCAGAAGCGCTTCGGACTGGATGCCAGCAACACCTCGATGTTCGATACCCGCGCCGGTGCGTTCACCCTCGACTACGGCCTGTCCTACAGTGACGAAGACATCGCACCGGGCAGCTCGGGCCCGGTCATGCACGATGACCTGGTCAACAACCGTTTCCTGCGCAATGCCGAGCGCAAGGAATACAGTGCCGTGGCCTCGCTGAAGTGGCAGCCCGATGAGCACTGGGAACTGCTGGCCGGCGGCCGCTGGAACCGCGTGGACGTGCACGACCGCAACCGCCTGGCCACGCCCGATGCCTATGAGGTGCAGGGCCAGTACCGCTACACCGAACTGCTCAATGGCAACCCGGCGCTGCCGTCGTGGCGGGCCAAGCGCATCGCGCTGCTGAACTGGTATCCGGATGCCAACGGCAACTTCACCCAGGAATCGCTGCTGGCCTCACCGTACAAGAAGGGCACGGTGGCCGACATCGGTGGCTGGAACTTCTACGACGCCGGCAAGGCGCAGGACCTGGAAGTGCCGGTCAGCTGGACGTGGTCGCAGCCGATCCGCCGCCGTGACACCGCGTTCTCGCCGACCGCCAGCGTGGCCTACCGCTTCAGCGAAGACACCATGGTCTACGTGAAGTACGCCGAAGGCACCAAGCTGCCGAGCCTGTTCGAGACCACGCTGGGCCTGTTCACCGCCGCCAAGCCAGTGGGCGAGTTGAAGCCGGAGCGCGCGCGCAGCTGGGAAATCGGCGCCAGCACCATCCGCTACGACCTGTTCGCCGCCGGCGACCGCCTGGCGCTGAAGCTGGCGTACTTCGATACCCGCATCGACGACCTGATCACCCGTGACTACCGCACGCTGTCGGCGGGCCTGATCCGAAACGTCGACCAGTTCAAGGTCTCGGGCATGGAGTTCCAGTCCAGCTATGACAGCGGCAAGGTATTTGCCGATCTGTCCGCGCACTACTACTTCAAGGCCAAGACCTGCGCGCCGGACATCGCCGCCGAGCGCCGTGCCTACGGGGCGCAACGCAGGAACGGCGAGCTGGCCAACACGCCCGACTACGTGGACGGCGGCTTCGAGGGCTCGTACACCAATACCCAGAACCCGCCGCGCTACATGGTCAACCTGACCCTGGGCTCGCGCCTGTTCGAGGAGCGCCTGACCTTCGGCACCCGCGTGGTCCACAACGCCGGCCCGATCAGCACGCTGGACAAGGACTGGAACGTAGGGCTGTCGGCGATCCAGCAGCTGTACCGGCCAACCACGCTGGTGGACCTGTTCGCCAGCTGGAGCTTCAACGACCAGCTGTCGGTCGACGCCGGCGTGGACAACCTGACCGACCGCTACTACCTGGATCCGCTGGCGTTGGGCGTGATGCCGGCCCCGGGCCGCACTGCGCGGCTGGCGCTGACCTGGAAGTACTGATCGGTCGCGTATGAGCGGTGGGGTCGGACCGCCCTCGGTGGGTGCGGACCTTGGTCCGCACCGCTTCCGCCGTGCAATCGCCAGCGCCCCGCCGCGCCCGGCGTCTACTTACAGCCCGGTCGCGGCCTTCACCGCATCTTCGTGCAGCGACTCGTTCAGCTCGTCCACCACGGTGGTCCATGCCGCATCGGCCTGCAGCGACTCGGACAGGAACTGGCGCTGCGCATCGTTCCAGTACGGCGCCTCGACCACTTCCACATCGGTGGCCAGCTGATGCTCGCGGATGAAGCGGGCGATGCCCTCGGCGCTGGCGTCCAGGCCCAGCTGCAGGAACAGGTTGGTCATGCGCGGTTCGGTGGTGATCATCGTCGGTTCCTGCGGTAAGAAGGGATGCGCCATTATCGGCGCACATAGCCTTGGGGAAAGCCCCGTGGCAAACGTCTACAGCAGGACGACCCCCTTGGCATCCCCCATGAACGCACACATCGCCCCTGAAGAAAGCCGCAGCCTGCGGCTCACGGCCGCCACCCGCGACAGCCACGGTGCCCTGGACAAGCGCATCATGGCCGGCGACATCTTCGCCGACCGCAGCAATTTCGCCCGTTTCCTGCGCGTGCAGTATCGCTTCCACCGCAGCATCGATGCGCTGTATGCCAACCCTGCGCTGGACGCACTGCTGCCGGACCTGGGCGAGCGCCGCCGCCTGACCCAGGTCGCGCGCGACCTGCAGGACCTGGAGCAGACCCTGCCGGGGGCTGACATCGCGGCGTTGCCGTCCGATCTGGAACTGCCCGCCGCGTTGGGGTGGCTGTACGTGGCTGAAGGCTCCAACCTGGGCGGCACCATTCTGTACAAGATGGCCGCCAGGCTCGGCCTGGACCGTGATTTTGGCGCCCGCCACCTGGCCGCGCATCCGGATGGCGCGGCGCGCCACTGGCGTGAGTTCACCGCTGCGCTGGACGCGGTACCGCTGAGTGTCGAGCAGGAGCAGCAGGTGATCGATGCCGCCGACGCCGCGTTCCGCAGCGTGCACGGCCACGTCGAAGTGGAATTCGCCTGATGCGCGGCGCGCGCCCACAGGTGCAGCGCTGATGCGCTGGCTCTGGTTCGCGCTGGGCTGGCTGATGGTCGGGCTCGGGGTGATCGGCGCGTTGCTGCCGGTGATGCCGACCACCATCTTCCTGATCCTGGCCGTGGGCTGCTTCGCGCGCAGCTCGCCGAAGTTCGAGCAGCGCCTGTTGGCGCATCCGCGCTACGGCCCGTCGCTGCGGTTGTGGCGCGAGCAGGGCGCGGTATCGCGCAAGGGCAAGGCGTTTGCCAGTGCCGGCATGGCGCTGGGCTTTGCCCTGTTCTGCTGGGGCGCGCATCCGTCCTGGCGCCTGCTGTTGGGCGTGGGCCTGTTCTTCGCGGTCAGCGCCGGCTACGTGCTGAGCCGACCGGCCCCCCGGCTGGAGCCCCATCCGGTCGTGGAAGTGGACGACGCCAATGATCCGCGCGCGGCCCGTAGTCGCGCAGCGACCCCTGATGCTGATGGAAGCCGAGATGATGCTGCCTGCTGACCTGGCCCCCGTGGCCGCCCCCGCATTGACCCCGTGGGGCATGTACCTGGCCGCCGACGTGGTGGTGAAGGCCGTGATGATCGCGCTGGCACTGGCGTCGCTGTCCACTTGGACCGTGCTGTTGGCCAAGGGCTGGGAGCTGACCCGCCAGGCCCGGCAGCTGCGCGCGGCGCGCGCGCTGTTGCTGCAGTCCGCACAGCTGCCGCCGCAGAGTGGAGAGGCAAGTCTGCAGCAGGGCACCGCACTCGCCATGCTGGACGCCGCCCGCACCGAACTGCGCCTGTCGCAGGATCTGGATAGTCGCGACGGCATCAAGGAACGCATCCCCTCGCGCCTGGACCGCATCGAACTGGAGACCGCGCGCGTGCAGCGGCGCGGCATCGGTGTGCTCGCCAGCATCGGCGCGGTGGCGCCCTTCGTCGGCCTGTTCGGCACGGTGTGGGGCATCATGAACAGTTTCATCGGCATCGCACACAGCAACACCACCAACCTGGCGGTGGTTGCGCCCGGCATCGCCGAGGCCTTGCTGGCGACCGCACTCGGCCTGGTCGCGGCGATTCCCGCGGTACTGGTCTACAACCATTTCAGCCGCGTGTTGGCCGGCCTGCGGGGCCTGCTCGGCGATCTGTCGGCGGCCGTGCAGCAGCTGGTTTCGCGCGATCTTGATCGTGCCGTGCCGCGTGCCGCAGCGGCACCGCTGCGCGCGGTGCACTGAGGCGCGACGATGGCGATCAGGACCGGGTCCGACCGCGACGACGCACCGGAAGAAGCACACGAGATCAACGTCACGCCCTTCATCGACGTAATGCTGGTGCTGCTGATCATCTTCATGGTAGCCGCACCGCTGGCCACCGTATCAGTGCCGGTGCAGCTGCCGGCCAGCAGCGCCAGTGCCACGCCGCCCGAACAGGCGCCGGTGTATGTGACCGTGCAGGCCGATCTGTCGCTGCGCGTGGGCGAGCAGGCGGTGGCGCGTGACGGGCTGGCCGCTGCATTGCAGGTAGCCACCCACGGTGACACCTCGCAACGCCTGTTCCTGCGTGCCGATACCCGCGTGCCTTACGGTGAACTGATGGCAACGCTGGATGCGCTGCGTGCGGCGGGCTACCTGAAGGTGGCACTGGTTGGACTGGAGCAGGGCGCGCGATGAGCGGACTGCGGCGCTGGGCGACCAGCCTGGCGATCGTGCTGCTGGTGCATGCGTTGCTGGTCAGCGTGGCCTGCTGGTGGGCGGCGCGCGCACCGGCGGTGGCCGCCGCAGCGCCGCCCGCTGCATTGATGCTGGAGCTGGCGCCGATGGCACAGGCGCCTCCGGTGCCGCCGCGCGAGGTGGCAACTGGGCCGCTGCAACAGCAACAGCAGCGACAGGCGCCGAAACCGGCCCTGCGTGAGCAACCCAAGGCACCGGTGCAGCCGCAGGGTGACCTGCCACCGCCGCGTACGCCGGAGCCGACGCCCTCGCCGGACACCGCCGAGGCCAATGTCGCGCAGACCAGCGCACCGCCGCAGGTGGCGGCCGACGCGGCCGCACGGTACACCGCACCGCAGACCACCGCCGGCGAGCGCAGTCGCGCCGAGGCCACCTGGGAGGGGCGACTGCTCGGGCATCTGCAGAAGCATCGGCGCTATCCACGCCAGGCCGAGCGGCTGCGCCAGCAGGGCGTGGTCTACGTGCGTTTTGCCGTGGCCCGGGATGGCGCGGTCTCGGGGCTGACACTGGGCCGCGGCAGTGGCTTCGCGTTGCTCGACCAGGAGACGCTGGACACCGTGCGACGTGCCAGCCCGGTACCGGCGCCGCCGGCCGAGGTAGCCGGCGACCCGGTGGACGTGATGGTGCCGGTGTCCTTCTTCCTGCGCGGGCGGTGATTGACGATGGGGTCGGCTCCCTTTCCGCAGGAAAGGGCGCTGACCCCATTCGGCGCCGCCATCCACGCATGGCGTGGATCTACAACAGCGGTACCAGCAGCAGCGCGACGATGTTGATGATCTTGATCAGCGGGTTGATTGCCGGGCCGGCGGTGTCCTTGTACGGGTCACCGACGGTATCACCGGTCACCGCGGCCTTGTGCGCTTCGCTGCCCTTGCCACCGAAGTGGCCGTCCTCGATGTACTTCTTGGCGTTGTCCCAGGCGCCGCCGCCGGTGGTCATCGAGATGGCCACGAACAGGCCGGTCACGATCGTGCCGATGAGTAGACCGCCGAGTGCGCGCGGCCCCAGCAGCAGGCCGACCACCACCGGCACCACCACCGGCAGCAGCGAGGGCACGATCATTTCGCGGATCGCCGAGCGGGTCAGCATGTCCACCGCCTTGTCGTACTGCGGCTTGCCGGTGCCCTGCATGATGCCGGGGATCTCGCGGAACTGGCGCCGCACCTCTTCCACCACTGCCCCCGCCGCACGACCGACCGCTTCCATCGCCATCGCACCGAACAGGTAGGGAATCAGGCCGCCGATCAGCAGGCCGATGATCACCGTGTGGTCGCTGAGGTCGAAGCGGAATTCCTGGCCGGGGTTGGCGGCCTGCAGGTTGTGGGTGTAGTCGGCGAACAGCACCAGTGCGGCCAGTGCAGCCGAGCCGATCGCATAGCCCTTGGTCACTGCCTTGGTGGTATTGCCCACCGCATCCAGCGGATCGGTGATGTCGCGGATCTCCGAGGGCAGCTCGGCCATTTCGGCGATGCCGCCGGCGTTGTCGGTGATCGGTCCGTAGGCATCGAGCGCGACGATCATGCCAGCCATCGACAGCATCGCGGTGGCGGCGATGGCGATGCCATACAGGCCACCCAGCGCGAACGCACCCCAGATCGCAGCACACACCGCCACCACCGGCAGTGCAGTGGACTTCATCGAGATGCCGAGGCCGGCGATGATGTTGGTGCCGTGCCCGGTGGTCGAGGCCTGCGCCACGTGTTGCACCGGCTTGTACTGGGTGCCGGTGTAGTACTCGGTGATCCACACGATCAGCCCGGTCAGGACCAGGCCGATCAACGCGCAGCCGTACAGTGGCATCGGTCCATGTACGTTGTCACTCATCAGCCCGGTGGTGATCGGGTAGAACGCGATCGCGGCCAGCACGCCGGAGACGATCACGCCCTTGTACAGCGCGCCCATGATCGAGCCGCCAGGCTTCACCTTGACGAACAGCGCACCGATGATCGAGGCGATGATCGACACACCGCCCAGCACCAGCGGATACAGCACGGCATTGGCGCCCGCCTCGGCCAGCATCAGGCTGCCCAGCAGCATCGTTGCGATGACGGTGACTGCATAGGTCTCGAACAGGTCGGCGGCCATGCCGGCGCAGTCGCCGACGTTGTCACCGACGTTGTCGGCGATCACCGCCGGGTTGCGCGGGTCATCCTCGGGAATGCCGGCTTCCACCTTGCCGACCAGATCGGCGCCGACGTCGGCGCCCTTGGTGAAGATGCCGCCGCCCAGACGCGCGAAGATCGAGATCAGCGACGAACCGAACGCCAGACCGACCAGCGCGTGCAGCGCCTGTTCCATCGGCAGGCCCATCCGCAGCAGCAGTGCGTAATAGCCGGCCACACCCAGCAGGCCCAGGCCGACCACCAGCATGCCGGTGATCGCACCGCCGCGGAAGGCGACGTCCATCGCCGCACTGATGCCATGGCGTGCGGCCTCGGCGGTGCGCACGTTGGCGCGCACCGACACGTTCATGCCGATGTAGCCGGCGGCGCCGGACAGCACCGCGCCGACCGCGAATCCAATCGCGGTATACCAGCTGAGGAACACCCCGACCAGCACGAACAGCACCACGCCGGCGATGCCGATGGTCAGGTACTGGCGGTTGAGGTAGGCACGCGCACCTTCCTGGATCGCGGTGGCGATCGCGACCATGCGCTCATTGCCGGTGGGTTGGCGCAGGATCCAGCGCGCCGAGACGATTCCGAACAGGATCGCGAGAATGGCGCAGCCCAGCGCCAATGAAAGCCCGTGACGTTCCAGCATTAGACCCCTCCGCAGAATGGATGTAGGCATCCAGTGGCGATGAACGGCACCACGAGGGGGACGACGGGCTGCAGCCTGGAACCAACCCGTACCGACCTTGGCGGTCGTCCGACGTATGGCGGTGTTCAGCATTCCCTGGTGCCCGCAGTATGCGTGCCGCCACTTGTAGAGTCGAGCCATGCTCGACTGGCCTCTACGAGCCGCACCTCGTGATCCTGTGGGCGCCCTCAAGACGGAACGCATCGCCATGCGCGCGGGCCCTGCCGCCGGGCCATGGACACCATTCGAGAGCCATCAGGCCTTTGCGCCCCGTTAAGCCAGTCTCTGCAAGCCTGCGCACAGTCCCGTAGGAGATCCCACATGCGCCTGTCCCTGTTGATGCTTGCCGCCCTGGTCCCGGCCGTGCCGGCATTCGCCGCGGAAACCCCGGAACTGCAGCGTGCCGTGGGCGTGCCCCAGGCGGTGGGTGCGGTGCATACGTTGCGCCAGATCCCCGAGGCCTGTGCGCGGCTGGAAGGTGCGTTCACCGGCGACGCCGCCGCGCCCTACCGCTTCTCGGCCGTGCGTACCAGCGAGCAGTGCCAGCCACGCGCGCGCTTCGTCGATTACACCAAGGCACAGCCGAGTGCCGACAAGGGCTGGAAGCTCAACGATGTGATCCGCGTGCCGAGCGCGGCGTGCCCGGCCCAACAGGCAGTGGTGCGGGTGTGGCGCCTGCCGTCGAGCAACAAGGTCGAGCTGGATGGGCAGGGCCAGTCGCGCATCTATCTGGAAGAGGCGAAGAAGCAGGCGGCTGCCGGCCAGATTCCGCAGGTGACGATGTTTGCCGCGCAGCTGCAGATGGAAGGCAAGGCCTGTAATTGATACAGGTGGGTGCCGACCGTTGGTCGGCACCGATGCCGCATCCACGCATGGCGTGGATCTACTGCGGCGCGCCATCATTCTCCGGCCAGCGTCGCCCCGCGCGCCACCAGCAGCTCGCGAAGCGCCTTGCGGTGGCAGTGCGCCTCATCCTCGCAGTAGCACCCCACGCTGAGGTCGCTGTGCTGCGACATCGCAGCCAGCAGGTCCAGCGCGTGGGCCGCATCCGGGGACTTCATCTCAGCCTTGTAGTGGCGGAAGAACGCGTTCCAGTCGGCGGCCGTTTTCGCCTCGTGCGCCTGCTTCACCAGTGCCGCGCTGGGTGACAGGGTCGGGAACCAGACGTCGTACCAGTCCTGCCGGGCGAACTCGCTGCGCGGCACGCCGCGCGGCGGGCGCCGCACGGTACCGATACGCAGCCCCTCGCCGGGTTGGCGTGGCGTTCCCAGTCGAACAACGCGCAAGGCCATGATGATCTCCAGGCGGGGCGTCCATCATCCTGCGATGCTCGTGCGCCAGGCGTGAACCGCTGTGGAAAGGAAAATGCCCGGGCGCCTGCGCACCCGGGCATTTTCCCCATGCCTGCAGCAATCAGTTGCCGCGGCAGTCCTTCAGCCACAACACACGTCCCACCTGGTCATAGCTGTCGACCACGCCGGTCAGCGTCACTTTCTCGCGCGGGCGCAGGGCCAGCGCATACGCGGCCTGGTTGGCTGCGAACGAGCAGGAAATGGCCACGCGCTCAAAGTCGATGCTGCCATCGCTGGGCAGGTCGAAGCTGGTGTTGTAGGTGCCGCCACTGCGCAGCACGGTGGTGATGCGACCGGTGATGGCGTAGGTCTTGCCCTTGTAGCGCGGCTCGATCGCGGCCGGGTTGTCCTTGTTCTGGTTGCGCAGCTGGAAGCCAAAGCGGTCGGCGGCGATCGTTACCACCGACGCCTGCGGAGTGGCCTTGGCCGCCTGTTCGCCAGCCTTGCCCGGCTTGACCTGGTTGAGCAGCTTGCACATTTCTTCGCGCACGCCATCGGCCGAGGCAATGGCGCCCTTGTTGACCTTCACCACCATGCCGACGGTACCCTGGCCGCCTTCGGAGGTGGCACTGATGATCATCGGGATCGGCTTGTGGGCCAACGATTCCGGCTCTTCGATCAGCATCGAGCCGCCTTCCACGTCCTCGCTGAGGACGTCCATGTTGGCGTTCTTGGCGATCACCCGCATCTGGCCGATGGCACTGGCCACGGTCAGGTCCGGATGGGTGACCGATGAAGTGAAGGTCGTGCCGACGAAGGGGTTGCCCTTCTTCTGGAAGTTGCTTTCGCAGGTCGCAGCGAAGGCGGGTGCGGCGGCACCGCACAGCAGCGCGGCGATCAGGATCGGGTGCTTCATGGTTACAGTCCTTGTGAAATGGCAGCACAGGCCCGGGCCACGTGGCCGGGCAGCGTCGAATCTGGCTTGCGGCGGCCCCTTTGCCCCGGGCCGGAGCCCGATTGTGGGGCGCTTCGGTGGTCTCCGCAATGCGCCCTGTGCTCCGCACAGGGCGCAGGTGCACCTCAGCCTTCGAAGGCCGGCAGCTTCTGCTTCACCGCCACGTTCTTCAGGGTGACGTACTTCGGCAGGCCATCGGTGCCATACGGAAGCGGCGCTTCGCCCTTGATCAGCGGTGACAGGTAGGCGCGCGCCTTGGCGGTGATGCCGAAGCCGTCGCGGCGGATGAAGCCGGCGGGCATCTTCTTTTCATGGTTGGCAATCTTCGACAGCGGCGCCGCTTCGATCTTCCAGCGGTAGGGCGCGTCGCCGCTGCGCACGATCACCGGCATCACGCCGTTCTGGCCCTTGAGCGCCAGCTGCACCGCAGCCCTGCCGACCGCCTGCGCCTGCTCCCAGTCGGTCCTGCTGGCCAGATGGCGGGCCGAGCGCTGCAGGTAATCGGGCAGGGCCCAATGCACCTTCATGCCCAGCTGGTCCTTGACCCGGCCGGCCAGGTGCGCGGCCACGCCGCCCAGCTGCGCGTGCCCGAATGAATCCTTGCCGCCGCCGGCGTCGGCAACGAAGCGGCCATCGGCGGTGGCGATGCCTTCCGATGCCACCACCACGCAGTAGCCGACGCGCTCGACCACGGCCTTGACCTTGGCCAGGAACGCCGCCTCGTCATAGGCGCGTTCGGGCAGCAGGATGATGTGCGGCGCCTCGTCATCGCCGTTGCCGGCCAAGCCTGCGGCCGCGGCCAGCCAGCCGGCGTGGCGGCCCATGGCCTCGTAGATGAAAACGCGGGTGGAGGTCTCGGCCATCGCCGCCACGTCCAGCGCCGCTTCGCGCACCGAGACGGCGGTGTACTTGGCCGCCGAGCCGAAACCGGGGCAGGTGTCGGTCACTGCCAGGTCGTTGTCGATGGTCTTGGGCACGCCGATGCAGGTCAGGTCGTAGCCGGAGGCCTTGGCCAGCTGCGAAACCTTCAGCGCGGTGTCGGCCGAGTCGTTGCCACCGTTGTAGAGGAACCAGCGCACGTCATGCGCGCGCAGCACCTCCAGCAGCCGGTCGTAGCGGGCGCGGTCGGCGTCCAGCGATTTCAGCTTGACCCGGCACGAGCCGAAGGCGCCGCCCGGGGTATGGGCCAGCGAGCGGATCGCGGCCGCGCTCTCCCTGCTGGTGTCGATCAGTTCCTCGCGCAGGGCACCGAGGATGCCGTTGCGGGCGGCCAGGACCTTGATGCCCTTGGCCCGGGCCTGCTCGATCACCGCCGCCGCCGTGGCGTTGATGACCGCAGTAACACCGCCGGACTGGGCGTAGAGGAGGGTACCGTTGCGCATGCGTCTACCTGCTCGGGGGAAAGGACATTGCAGGGACATTACCCGGATGCGGTAAAGTGGCGCTATTGCGGTGCAGCGATACCGGCCCGTCCGGGACGCGAACCTTCTTTGTTTTCAACACGTTGGAGTCAGGTCAATGCGATTGGTTCTGTTGGGACCGCCCGGTTCGGGCAAGGGGACACAGGCGACGCGCCTGAAGGAAAAGCTGGGGATCGCCCACATTTCGACCGGTGACATGCTGCGCGCGGAAATCGCCGCGGGCACGGAACTGGGCAAGCAGGCCAAGACGGTGATGGATGCCGGCAACCTGGTGTCGGACGACATCCTGCTGGGCATGCTGGAGTCGCGCCTGACCCAGGCCGATGTCGCCAAGGGCTTCATCCTCGATGGCTACCCGCGCAATGTGGCCCAGGCCAATGCGATGGACGGCCTGCTGGCCAAGATCGGCCAGCCGCTGGACGCGGTGGTGCAGCTGGACGTGCCCACCGAACTGCTGGTGGACCGCATCGCCGGCCGCGCCAAGGAGCAGGGCCGCGCCGATGACAACCCGGAAGCGGTGCGCCAGCGCCTGCAGGTCTACAACGAGCAGACCGCCCCGGTGGTGGACTTCTACGCTGGCCGTGGCACCCTGGCCCGGGTTGACGGCGTCGGTGAGCTGGACGAGATCGAAGCCCGCATCCTGGCGGCGATCAACGCCTGACCCGGCGGGGCCGGCGTGCTGCCGGCCGCACGGGCGCAGAAAAAACACAGGCCTGGTCCGTGAGGATCAGGCCTGTGTCGTTTGATAGGCGCCAGCAGAGGGCTTGCTCAGGGCCCCGCAGCATGAGCTCCCTTGGGGATGGCCTCTTGGGGAGTAGGACCGGTTCGGGTACTGCGGCTGGCAGTTCGAATTGTGTCCGGGTTCACAGAACATCGCTATCGGGATTTCCCTGGCAGATGATTGGAGTTTCCTCACATCCTGTGTAGGACTTGTCTTACCCAAGAGCGGACATTGGCCCTATACAGCCGTCATCGGTCACAATCCTCGGTCATGAGCAGCGTACATATCCTTGCAATTGCCGGCACCTTCATGGGCGGCGTGGCCGCCCTGGCGCGGGAACTGGGCCATACGGTCAGCGGCAGTGACCAGGCCATCTATCCGCCGATGTCCACCCAGCTCGAGCAGCTGGGTATCACCCTGGACCAGGGCTACCGCGCCGACAGCGTGCCACCGGGCACCGACGACGTGGTGATCGGCAACGCACTCTCGCGCGGCAATGCCGCGGTTGAGGCCGTGCTCGACGCCGGCCAGCGCTATATCTCCGGTGCGCAGTGGCTGTCCGAGCAGGTGCTGCCGGGCCGCGACACGCTGGCCGTGGCCGGTACCCATGGCAAGACCACCACCACCACCATCCTCACCTGGCTGCTGGAAAGCGCCGGTCGTTCTCCCGGTTTCCTGATCGGCGGCGTCGCCGAGGATTTCGGCGTCTCCGCCCGCCTGGGCCAGGGCCGCGAGTTCGTGGTCGAGGCCGACGAGTACGACACCGCCTTCTTCGACAAGCGCAGCAAGTTCGTGCACTACCGGCCGCTGGTGGCCATCCTCAACAACCTTGAATACGACCACGCCGACATCTTCCCGGACGTGGCCGCGATCCAGCGCCAGTTCCATCACCTGGTGCGCACGGTGCCGGCGCGTGGCCGACTGATCGTCAATGGCGAGGACCCGCATCTGGCCGAAGTGCTGGCGATGGGCTGCTGGACCCCGGTTGAGCGCTTCGGCTTCGATCCATCGCTGGAGTGGCATGCGGAACTGCTGGCTGCCGATGGCAGCGCGTTCCGCGTGCATCACCGAGGGCAGGCACTGGGTGATGTGCAGTGGTCGTTGCTGGGCCGCCACAACGTGCTCAACGGCCTGGCGGCGCTGGCAGCCGCACATGCGGTGGGTGTTGCGCCGGCCGAGGTGATCCCGGCGCTGGCGCGCTTCCGCAGCGTCAAGCGCCGCATGGAAGTGATCGGCAGCCATGAGGGCATCACCGTCTACGACGATTTCGCCCACCACCCGACTGCAATCGCCACCACGCTGGAAGGGCTGCGCGCCAAGGTGGGCGATGCGCGCATCGTGGTCGCGATGGAGCCGCGCAGCAATTCGATGCGGCTGGGCGCACACGCGCAGGCGCTGGCACCCTCGCTGGCGCTGGCCGATGAAGTGGTGTTCCTGCATCGCCCGGAACTGGCCTGGGATGCCGCTGCGGTGATCGCCGCAGTGCGCGGCCAAGCGCACGCGGTGCCCGATACCGACGCGCTGCTGGCGCAATTGCAGGCCAGCGCGCGCAGGGGTGACCACGTGGTGTTCATGTCCAACGGTGGCTTCGACGGCGCACCGCGCCGCTTCCTTGCCGCGCTGCAGGCCCGATGAGCGTCGACGGTTCACTGCCGCTGTTTCCGCTGCACACCACGCTGGTACCGGGTGCAGCGGTGGGCCTGCGCGTGTTCGAACGGCGCTACCTGGATCTGGTGCGCGACAGCGGCCGCAGTGGTGAGGGCTTTGGTGTCTGCCTGATCCTGGACGGCCAGGAAGTGGGAGCCCCGGCAACGCCGGCCGCGTATGGCGTGCAGGTACGCATCGAAGACTTCGATGTCGGCGCCGACGGCGTGCTGCAGTTGCGTCTGCGCGGCACTCGCCGCTTCCATGTCGAGCGCACCCGTGTGCGCGACAACGGGCTGGTGGTGGCCGACGTGCGCTGGTGCGATGAAGACCCAGACGACGAACTGCGGCCGCAGCATGCCCTGCTGGCCACGGTGCTGGGGCACATCATCGAACAGGCCGGCGAGGCCTATGCGCCGGCCAACCCAGCGCTGCTGGACCAGGCCAGCTGGGTCGGCTGGCGGCTGGCCGAGCTGCTGCCGCTGAGCGAGCAGCAGCGGTTGCAGCTGCTGCAGTTGGACGACCCGCACCAGCGTTTGCAGCAGTTGCTCGGCTGGATGCCGTAACAGCCTGCCCCGGGTGGTGTGCGCCCTGGTGCACACGCTGGGGTATGCGGGGAATGCCATCCACGCATGGCGTGGATCTACTGTAGAGCCGAGCCTATGCTCGGCTTGATGGTTCCCGCGAAGGCAGCCGAGCATGGGCTCGGCTCTACAGTGGGTGGCTGCGTGCCGGTGCCGGTCAGGGCGTGGTGGTCTTCAGCCGCAGCACCGGCAACCCGGTTTCGCTGTGCACATCCTCGCGCTGCGGCAGGTCCTGCACGGCGTCCTTCACCGCGTTCAATGCCGGGTCGACGCCGCGCAGTGGATGCCACATGCCGATCCATTCGAAATGGCGCTGGTAGCGCAGGGTCTGCGCACTGCCCAGCCACAGTGGCGTATTGCCCGGCTGCAACTGTGCAGGGGCTGGCCACAGGCGCAGTACGTAGCGCTCATCGCGATGTGCACCCTGGCGCACCATCAACAGCGCTTCCACGCGGGTGTCCAGCGTCGCCGGCAGCACCGGCAGGTCATCGGCGCCGGTGTTCTTGTCCAGCATCAGCAGCGCCTGCTGCCAGCCGGCCTGCTCCTGTCGCTTCCAGCCGCGCGCTTCCAGTTGCGCCTGCAGCGGTGCCAACGGACCGGCCACCTGCACGTCCAGCGGCCAGCGCTGGTCGTCGTCGAACTCGTTGCGGCGCGCCGGCAGCGTGGCCCAGTCGTGCTGCCACCAGGCCTGCGTGTCCATTGCCTGCGGGGCCGGCAGGGTCGGCTCGAAGCGTTCCAGCTTCACCGGGATGTTGCGCGGTGCGTACCACATCGCGGCGACGGCGAAGACGCCATAGAACAGCCAGGCCACCGGTTTCACCCAGAACGAGCGGTTGAAGCGGCGGCGGTAGGCGATGCCCAGCACCAGCAGCCAGAACGTGCCGAACAGCATGCCGCCGATCACGTCGCTCAGCCAATGCGCACCCAGGTACAGGCGCGAGAAGCCGATCAGGCTGACCACGATGCCCGACACCAGGTACGGCCAGACGCGGGTGCGGCCGGGCATCTCGCGCGCGATCAACACTGCGAAGAAGCCGAAGGTGATGGTGGCCATGGTCACCGACACCGAAGGGAAGCCGAAGCCGCTGCTGGCGTCGACCGGGCGCACCACATCCACGGTGGCACCCAGCAGCATGGTCAGCGCCAGGCCGAAGGCGAGGGCGGCCAGCCAATGTGCGGCCGCCATCCAGCGCCGGCGCCAGATCAGGTAGCCCATCGCTGCAGCGGTGGCCGGCAGTAGTACCTGCCAGGCGCCCAGCGACGCCAGCGCGGCCATCGGGTAATCGGCCAGCGGGTTACGCAGCGCCAGCATGGCCTGGTGCACCAGCAGGTCGATCGCCAGCGGCTCGCCGTGCGCGACCACCACGGTCAACAATGCGAACCAGCCCCAGCCCAGTACCAGCAGCATCAACGCCAACATCGCCAGCGGCACCGATTCACGGCGCTTGGGATCAAGCACGCCGACGGTATAGCGGCCCAGCGTCGGGTGGCGGTTGGACCAGTCCAGCAGGCGTGCCAACCAGTTGTCCATGCGCGCGGCCGACCAGCGGTAGCCGTACAGCACGATGGCCCAGACCAGGCCGAGGATCACCGCCAGCAGGCCGACCACCACCACCAGCCGACCGGCCACCGCGGCCACCGCGTCATAGGCCTCGCCAAGAATCCAGCCGGGGGCCAGGAACAGGACCGCCCATGAAATGCTGGCGATACCACTGGCCTGTACATAGCGGCTGGCCGGCATCTTCATCATGCCCGCGATGGCGGGCACGAATGGCCGGATCGCGCCGACGTAGCGTGCCACCAGGATGCTCTTGAAGGCATTGCGGCGGAACAGGTTTTCGCCGCGGTCGAGCAGCTGCGGGTAACGGCTGAACGGCCACACGCCGCGCAGGCGGTCGCCCCAGCGGCGGCCGATCCAGTAACTGATGCCATCGCCGGCAAACGCACCCAATGCCGCAGCCGCCACCGCGTACGGCCCGGAGATCTGGCCCAGGCCGATGAACACGCCCACCGCGAACAGCAGTGGCAGCGCCGGCACGATGGCGCCAAGAATGATGACCGCATCGCAGAAGGCGATGAGGAAGATAACGGCGCCCGCCAGCACGGGGTGAGCGGCAATCCACGCGAGCGTGGCGTCGATCCATGAAGAGTCCATTGCCCGATTATAGGGGCGTGAAGGTGACTGGTTCCCAGCCGCTTGGTGACCGTTTGCAACCAGTGCCATCGCCTAGAATGGGCCCATGCCGCATACGCCCGACGCTCAACCGCATGCTTTGAAGGCCGACAGCTTCGGCCGGATCCTCCTTGTGAAAGGGCCCGATGGTCCCTTTGTGCGCCGTGATCTTGGTGCCACGCCGCTGTGGTTGCGGCTGCCTGCATGGTGGCTGGCCCGCCGCGAGGCCAGCGCGCTGCAGCACATTCACGGCATGGCCGATGTGCCGCAGCTGCTGGCCTGGAATGGCCATCACCTGGATCGCAGCTTCATGGCCGGCGACGCCATGTACCAGCGCCCACCGCGCGGCGACCTGGCCTGGTTCCGTTCCGCGCGCCGGCTGCTGCAGCAGCTGCATCGCAACGGCGTGGCCCACAACGATCTGGCCAAGGAGGCCAACTGGCTGGTCACTGAAGATGGACGGCCGGCGCTGATCGACTTCCAGCTGGCGGTGATCGGCAACCCGCGCTCGCGCTGGATGCGGCTGCTGGCGCGCGAGGACCTGCGCCACCTGCTCAAGCACAAGCGCATGTACTGCCGTGAATCGCTTACGCCGGTGGAGAAGCGGTTGCTCAAGCGCACCTCGTGGGTGCGCGAACTGTGGTTTGCTACCGGCAAGCCGGTCTACCGCTTCGTCACCCGCCGCATCCTGCATTGGGAAGACAACGAAGGGCAGGGGCCAAAGCCGTGAGCTGTGTGCAGGTGTTGACCAGCCCGCCGAGTGTGGGCAGCGTCTTGCACCCACAGCTGGCTGGCGCCGACTTCGTGCACGCCTGCCAGGCGACGACCCGTCGCGATGGGCGCTCGGCCCTGCAGGCCTACCGCGACATGGCCGCGACCATTCCCGGCTGGTTCGATGGGCTGATGGCGCTGCGCAACCACGGCATGCGCCTGCTGGGCATGAAGCATCTGGGTTCGTTGCGTGCAGTGCAGGTTGTTGAAGATCCTCAACCCGGCCAGCGGCTCGGCATCTTCACCCTGCAGTCGATGGATGACGATGCCATCGTGCTGGAAGACGACGACCGCCATCTTCGCGTGCAGCTGGCGCTGCAGTGGCAGGGCGACGTGCTGGAAGTGGCGACCGTGGTGCATACGCATCACGCCTTCGGGCGCGCGTACATGCTGCCGGTTGCGCCGGTGCACCGGTTGATCGTGCCGCATCTGCTGGAGAAGCAGGTGCAGGCATACCGGTGATTCGACACTGCGCTCGCCGGGCCATGTCCGGCGACACGCGGCGTTTCCGGGTTACGGCGTCGCCGGTACCACCTGCTGGCCGATGAAGTTGCGCTTGGCGTCGAAGTCATAGGCGATCTGCAACTGTCCCACATCCGGGCAGGCGTGGCAGTCGCGCAGCGGTGTGCGGTACAGCAGGCGGATGCCACCATTCTCCAACGGCGAGGCGCCGGCCGACTGCGCCGGTGCGAACGGCGTGGCTTGCGGGTTGGCCTTCAGCAGTTCCTGCACAGTGGGGTCGGCACGCAAGGTGTCGTCCAACTGCACGGCATCCACATCGATGCGCTTGCCGCTGGCATCGACCAGGCGGGTACCTTCATTGGTGTTGGCGCGGAACGGATACTCGACCGTGGCAATGCCCAGTCCTTCGTTCTCGTGCCACGCGGTCACATAGGCCAACTCACCGCCGGTGGACAACTGCTCGGCGGCGGTGATGGCCTCGGCACTGGCGCCACCGGCGCGCATCGCGTCGCGAAGGCAATCCCGGGTGGCCGCGTTCTCGCCCTGGCGGCAGGCGTTGAGGTCGCCATCCCAGACCACCGCCTCGCTCCAGCGCATCTTGCCGTCGGCGGCGGCCTTCTCCGCGCTGGGCGTGTCACCGGCGGGTGGCTCCTTGCCGGGTTCCGGCGAACGGCCCTGGCAGGCAGTCAGCAGGGCAAGCCCCAAGGCAGGCAGCAACAGGCGGGAACGGCGCATGGCGTGGACCTCGTGCGTTGTCTGGAGGCCCGAGTATCGTCAAGGGCGGGTGAACTCCGCGTCGGCGCGGCATACTAGCGGCTCATTGCATACGCTGGAGTGCGGAACGTGGGCAGTCTGCAGGGCAAAACGCTTTTCATCACCGGTGCCTCGCGTGGCATCGGCCTGGCCATCGCACTGCGCGCCGCGCGCGACGGGGCCAACGTGGCGATCGCGGCCAAGTCGTCGGTGCCGAATCCGAAGCTGCCGGGCACCATCCACACCGCCGCCGAAGCGGTGACGGCTGCAGGCGGGCAGGGCCTGGCGCTGAAGTGCGACATCCGGGAGGAAGAGCAGGTGCAGGCGGCGGTGGCGGCCACGGTCGACACCTTCGGTGGCATCGACATCCTGATCAACAACGCCAGCGCGATCTGGTTGCGCGGCACGCTGGATACGCCGATGAAGCGTTTCGACCTGATGCAGCAGGTCAATTCGCGCGGCAGCTTCCTGTGCGCGCAGGCCTGCCTGCCGTACCTGCTGCAGGCGCCGAACCCGCACATCCTGACCCTGGCGCCGCCGCCGAGCCTGGAGCCGAAGTGGTGGGGCGCACATACCGGCTACACGCTGGCGAAGATGGGCATGAGCTTCGTCACCCTGGGCCTGGCCGCGGAATTCGGCCCGCAGGGCGTGGCGGTGAATGCGCTGTGGCCGCGCACCGTCATCGCCACCGATGCGATCAACATGATTCCGGGCGTGGATGCGGCTGGCTGCCGCACGCCGCAGATCATGGCCGATGCTGCGCACGCGGTGCTGGTGCGCGAGGCGGCGGGTTTCCACGGCCAGTTCCTGATCGACGATGACGTGCTGGCGCAGGCGGGTATCACCGATCTGTCCGGCTATGCGGTGGATCCGTCGCGCGCGCTGTTGCCGGATCTGTTCCTGGATTGAGCTGGTTCCTGAAACGGGGAAGCCCTCGTCAGGATAACGCTGGTGCCGTACTGTCCCTCCCCTGTACAACATGGATGTCCCGTATGAGTCATTCCGCCGCTTGTCGCCGTCTGCTGGTGTTTCCCGTCCTTTGTCTGCTGCTGTCGGCCTGCAGCGATGCGGGAGTCGGGTCTGGGTCTGGCTCTGGCTTGCGCGAACGCAAAGCCAGCGCCTATGCAAAGTGCCGAAATGCGATGGAACTGAGCGTTCGGGGGGGATTTGAACGATATACAAGCTGGATGAAGGACGCTGACGCGGGTCCGACGGGAACGGAGACAGCCCCGCGGGGACCGGGCTGGAGTGCCAATGACGTCGAGTACGACTGTGGCAACGCGGTGACGGAGGCATTGGAGCGGCAGCCCCCCGTCACCTTCGACGCGGCAGCCCGGCAGTACCATCAGGCGCTGCTGGCCTTGCAGGCCGTCGCTGAGCCTGTTGATCGTTATTATCGTCGTGAAGAATTCCGTCGTGACGGCGGCGCGGGCATGCGCCGCCAGCACGCTGCCCTGATGCAGGCTTACGCGAGGTACTTTGCAGCGAACGAAGTGCTGGATGCTGCCCTGCATCAGCACGACCTTGCCTACCGCGCTGAGTTGCTGGCGAGGATGGAGGGATATCAGGGAAGGTCCACGGACTATTACGCACTACGTTTCGTGGGTGAAGGCCGTGATCTGGTGCGCTCGCTGCGGGGGCCGACGCCAGACCTGGCAGCTGCACGCAACCAACTGCAGCAGTATCAGACCATGCTCCAGCAAGCGCAGAGCAGTGGCATCGGCAAAGATGTGGCGGCGTGGCGCCTGCTCGAGCTTTCCGCCGATACCTTGGTCAGTGAAGCCTGGCATCGTGTCGAGCGATTGGAAAAGGGCCAGCCGATTGTCGAGCAGGATCCGGCGGTGCTGTTGCCTGGTATGCGGCCCAGGGTGTATGCGTCCCCTGGCGCACTGTCGCGACTGAACGATGCCTATGATGACCTGGCTGCGGCAAGCGGTCGCCTTCCCTGATCCCATTCCCGGGACCATGGTCCACGCACCTGGGCATGCTGGCCTCAGCTGTTGAACGTTTCGGGAAGGATCCCACCGCACTTGCGGCAGTGCCGCGCATCCGGTTCATGCCCCTCCAGCCCGCAATGCGGGCAGCCGCGGGCATCACGGCGCGCGGCCAGTTCGGCCTCGCGCATGGTGCTGGCCAGTTCGGCGGTGTAGATGCCGGTGGGCACGGCGATGATGCTGTAGCCGATCAGGATCAGCACTGAGGTGACGAAGCGGCCGAGCACGGTCTGCGGCACGATGTCACCGAAGCCGACCGTGGCCATGGTCACCACCGCCCAGTACATGCTGGCCGGGATGTTGGTGAAGCCGTGTTCGGGGCCCTCGATCACGTACATCAGCGCACCGGCGATGATGGTGATGGTGATCACCGTGAACAGGAACACCAGCACCTTGCGCCGGCTGCGCCACAGTGACGTCATCAGGACGCCGCTTTCCTCGATGTAGCGGGTCAGCTTGAGGATGCGGAACACCCGCAGGATGCGCAGCGCGCGCACCACCAGCAGGCTCTGCGCACCCGGGATGAACATCGACAGGTAGGCGGGCAGGATCGACAGCAGGTCGATGATGCCCCAGATGCTCACCGCGTAACGCAGCGGGCGCCTGACAACCGCCAGGCGCAGCAGGTACTCGGCGGTGAAGATGATCGTGAAGCCCCATTCCAGGATGTACAGGCCGGTGGACCATTGGGCATGCAGGTGCTGCACGCTGTCGATCATCACCACCAGGATGCTGGCGACGATCGCCACCACCAGGATCAGGTCGAAATTGCGCGAAGGGCGGGTGTCATGGCGGTAGATGATGTCGAACCACCGACGGCGCCAGCCGGTCTCGGTGGCGGGGTTGAGCTGGGGGGCGGAAAACGGTCGCATGGGCGCATTGTGCCGCAGGGGTTCCGGCGCGAGAATGGGCATTCCTGAACCCTGCCGACTGCCATGACCGCCGCGACCGATCCGCTGATTTCCCTTTCACACTACTACCTGCCGGTCTACAAGCCCCGCCAGGTGGTACTGGAGCGCGGCCAGGGCGCCCGCGTGTGGGACAGCCAGGGCCGTGAGTTCATCGATCTGGCCGCCGGCATCGCCGTGTGTGGCCTCGGCCACAACGATCCGGACCTGGTGGCCGCGCTGGTCGAGCAGGCCGGCAAGCTCTGGCACACCAGCAACGTGTTCTACAGCGCGCCGCCGCTGCACCTGGCCGAGGAGCTGGTCAAGGCCAGCCGCTTCGCCGAGCGCGTGTTCCTGTGCAATTCCGGCGCCGAAGCCAACGAAGTGGCGATCAAGATGGTCCGCAAGTGGGCCTCCAGCCAGGGGCGCCCGGCCGACAAGCGGGTGATCATCACCTTCCGCGGCAGCTTCCACGGTCGCACCCTTGGCGCGGTGACCGCTACTGCCCAGCCGAAGTACCAGGAAGGCTACGAGCCGCTGCCCGGTGGCTTCCGCTACATCGATTTCAACGATGAGGTGCAGCTGGAAACCGCGATGGCCGCCGGTGACGTGGCGGCGGTGATGCTGGAGCCGATCCAGGGCGAGGGCGGTGTGATGCCGGCCAAGTCCGGCTTCCTCAAGCGCGTGCGCGAACTGTGCGACCAGCACAACGCACTGCTGGTGCTGGACGAGATCCAGGCCGGCATGGGCCGCACCGGCACGCTGTTCGCGCACTGGCAGGACGAGGTGGTGCCGGACATGGTCACCCTGGCCAAGGCACTCGGTGGCGGCTTCCCGATCGGTGCGATGCTGGCCGGCCCGAAGGTGGCCGAGACCATGCAGTTCGGTGCGCACGGCACCACCTTCGGTGGCAACCCTCTGGCCGCTGCGGTCGCACGCGTTGCGCTGCGCAAGCTGGCCTCGGCGGAGATCGCCGCCAATGTCAGCCGCCAGTCGAAGGCGCTGCGCGATGGCTTTGCGCGCATCAACGAAGAATTCGGCGTGTTCAGCGACGTGCGTGGCCGCGGCCTGATGCTGGGCGCGGTGCTGGGCGAGGACTTCGCCGGCCAGGCCGGGGCGATCCTCGACCATGCCGCCGAGCAGGGACTGCTGACCCTGCAGGCCGGCCCGGACGTGCTGCGCTTCGTGCCGTCGTTGAACATCACCGACGAAGAAGTGGCCGAAGGCCTGAAGCGCCTGCGCGCGGCGATTGCCGCGTTCATCGCCGCGCGCTGAGGCCGGCAGTAATAGCTGTAGAGCCGAGCCCATGCTCGGCTGCTGTTGCTGCGATGAGCCTAGCATGGGCTAGGCTCATCAGTGGTTCACGCAATCCGATAGCGCTTCAACACCTTGCCCAATCCCCGGCCATCGCGCACGGTTTCCGCGTGCAGGCCGGCAGCGCGCGCGCCACGCACATTGGCGAACAGGTCATCGACGAACAGCGCGCGCGAAGGCGCCACGCCCAGCGCTTCCAGCGTGCGCAGGAACACCGCGGGCGCCGGTTTGCGCAGACCGAACTCCGCGCTGCAGAACACGCGGCCCTGCAGCGCAGGGAACAGTTCCGGTAGCAGGGTGGGCAATGCCTGCTGCATCAGCGCGCCGTTGTTGGTCAGCACCGCGATTGGCAGTTGCAGGGCCTGCAATCGTTGCAACACGGCCGCCTGAGGATGGCTGGCGGCCCGTCGCGCCGCGGTCCATGCAGCCACTTCGACAGTCGTGCCCAGAAGTTCTCCCAGCTGCGCCAGATAGGCCGGGCCATCCAGCGTGCCATTGTCATGTGCCGCTTCCAGGCCGCTGTCATACAACGCGGCCTGCACGGCCTGCGTCGGAACCTGCAGTGCTTGGGCCAGGTGCAGCACGCGCTGCGCGCGCTGGTACTGCACCAGCACGCCATCCACATCCAGCAGCAACAGATCGATCCGCATCGGCCGAGCATGCCATTGCGATGCGTGCGCGGGAAACCCTGGAGCTGCCATGCGACAGACGGTCGCAGCCGGGCGGGCATAGGCCTGCCTAGAATGGCGCTCGAATCCGCAGGAGATGCAACGATGAAGGCTAGGGTGGTGGCAGTGGGACTGGGCGCGCTGATGCTGGCGCCGTCGGCGATGGCGCGGGTGTGTGCGGTGAGCATCGACAGCACCGACCAGATGAGCTTCAGCAGCCGCGAGATCAAGGTCGCCGCCGACTGCACCGCCGTAGACCTGACCCTGCGCCACACCGGCAAGCTGGCCGCTACCGCGATGGGCCACAACTGGGTGCTGACCCGCACTGCCGATTACCAGCCGGTGGCGATGGCGGGCATGCGCATGACGCTGGCTGACAGCTACCTGCCGAAGGCCGACAAGCGCGTGCTGGCGCACACCAAGGTGATCGGCGGTGGTGAGACCACGCGTGTGCGTTTCTCTACCCAGGGCCTGCAGAAGGGCGGTGACTACACCTTCTTCTGCTCGTTCCCCGGCCACTTCGCGATGATGAAGGGCAAATTCGTCTTCGGTTGAAAAAAGGGGACGGAGGGGATTAAGTCGTTTGTGCACAAACGACTTAATCCCCTCCGTCCCCTTTTTTGCGATCAGCCCTTGGCGGCCTTGAACGCCACGCGTGCTGCGGCCAGCGTCGCCTCGATCACGGCATCGTCGTGGGCGCTGGACAGGAAGCCGGCCTCGTACGCCGACGGGGCCAGGAACACGCCCTGCTCCAGCATCGCGTGGAAGAAGCGGTTGAACGCCGGGATGTCACAGGCGGTGGCCTGCGCATAGGTCTCCACCTTCTCGCTGGTGAAGAACAGCCCGAACATCGCACCCACGCAGGTGGTGGTCACGGCCACATCGGCGTCGGCGGCGGCCGCTTCCAGACCCGCACACAGGCGTGCGGTGCGCTCGGCCAGGTCGGCGTGGAAACCCGGCTGCTGGATCAGCTCCAGCATCGCCAGGCCAGCGGCCATTGCCACCGGATTGCCGCTCAGCGTACCGGCCTGGTAGATCGGGCCGGCCGGGGCGATCTGCTGCATCAGCTCGCGACGACCGCCGTAGGCGCCCACCGGCATGCCGCCGCCGATGATCTTGCCGAAGGTGGTCAGGTCCGGGGTGATGCCGTAGTGCGCCTGCGCACCGCCGAGGGCGACGCGGAAGCCCGTCATCACTTCGTCGAAGATCAGCAGCGCGCCATGCTTCGTGCACAGCGCACGCAGGTGTTGCAGGTAGCCCTCGCGCGGCGGGATGCAGTTGGCGTTGCCGACCACCGGTTCGATGATCAGGCCGGCGATGTCGCCACCCTGCTGTTCGAACAGGGCGGTGGCCGCTTCGAAGTCGTTGTAGGGCAGGGTCAGGGTCAGTTCGCTCAGCCCGGCCGGGACGCCCGGCGAGGTCGGCACGCCCAAGGTCAGCATGCCGCTGCCGGCCTTGACCAGGAACGAGTCGCCGTGGCCGTGGTAGCAGCCTTCGAACTTGACGATGCGGTTGCGGCCGGTGGCGCCACGCGCCAGGCGGATCGCCGACAGCGTGGCCTCGGTGCCGGAGTTGACCATGCGCACCATCTCGCACGATGGCACCAGGCGGGTGATGGTTTCGGCCATGGTGACTTCGGCCGCGCACGGCGCACCGAAGGACAGGCCATTGTCGATCGCCTTCTTCACCGCCTGGCGCACGGCCGGGTGGTTGTGGCCGACGATCATCGGGCCCCAGGAACCGACGTAGTCGATGTAGCGGTTGCCGTCGACGTCGTACAGGTAGGCGCCATCGGCGCGTTCGACGAAGAACGGCTCGCCGCCGACCGACTTGAACGCGCGCACCGGCGAATTGACGCCGCCCGGCAGCAGCTGCTGGGCGCGGGAGAACAGGGCGTGGGACTGGTCGTGGTTCATGGGGCTTTCCTGGGCGTTACGCGAACTGGGCGAGGAAGGCGCGCTGGGTCGCGACCGGGTCCTGCGCGGCGTAAATGCCGCTGACCACGGCCACCAGGTCGGCGCCGGCGTCGATGATGGGACCGACATTGTCCGGCGTCAGCCCGCCGATCGCCACCCGTGGCACGCCCAGTGCGGCGCTCTGCCGCAGCAGGTCGGTATCCGCGCGGCTGGTGGTGACCTTGGTAGTGGTAGGGAAGAACGCGCCGAAGGCCACGTAGCTGGCACCGGCGGCCACGGCCTTCTCGGCATTGGCCAGCTGGTCGTAGCAGGAAGCGCCGATGATGGCCTCGGCGCCGAGCAGCGCACGCGCGCTTGGGATGTCACCGTCGGTGCCGCCCAGGTGCACGCCAGCCGCGCCCACCGCCTTCGCCAGCGCCGGGTCGTCGTTGATGATCAGCGGTACGCCGTAGTGTGCGCACAGCGCCTGCAGCGCGATTGCCTGCTCCTGCCGGAGTGCGTCGCTGGCGGTCTTGTTGCGGTACTGCAGCCAGGTGGCGCCAGCGGCCAGCAGCGGCGCGGTACGGGCCAGCAGGCGCGCGGTATCGGGCTCGTCCGGGGTGATCAGGTAGACGCCGCGGGGCGCCGGGGAAGCAGAAGTCATCGATGGCTACCGGTGAGTGGACCGCGATGGGACAATGGCGGCCCGTGAATCCAGCCGTGATTATCCGATGAGCGATGCCACCCCCACCACCTTGCGCACCTGGATGTGCGTGGTTTGCGGCTTCCTGTACAGCGAAGCGGAGGGTCTGCCGGAAGAGGGCATCGCGCCGGGCACGCGCTGGGAGGACATTCCCGAGACCTGGACCTGCCCCGATTGCGGGGTGACCAAGGCCGATTTCGAGATGGTCGAAGTCGATTGACTGGAGGGCCACCCGGCCCATCCGGTGGGTGTGGACCGTTGGTCCACACACCGACGCCCTCAATGCAGCCGCGGCATCGGCCCGCCGAGGTCGATCAGCTTCTCGCGCAGCCACTGTGCATCGCTGGCCTCGGGATTGCGCTTCAGGTACTGCCCCAGGTCATGACGGGCACCGGCCAGATATTCCAGCTGCAGATAGGCCAGGCCGCGGTCACGCAGCGCATCGTCCTGCTCCGGGGCGAGCTTCAGCAGGCGGTCGGCACTGCGCGCGGCGCGATCCCATTCGCCGGCCTCGGCATACACGCCGTGCAGGTTGCGCAGCATGCGCATCAGGATCGCGCGCGCCGGCGCCGGGTCGAGAATCTGCGCCAGCACCTGGTCGTCGGGCATCTGCCCGCCCAGGTGTGACTTGGCGCGTTCGCGCAGTTCGTCCACGTCCAGCGGGCGACCACCATTGAACGGGTCCATCACCAGCACGCCGTCGTCCACCGGCAGGCGCACCAGGAAGTGGCCGGGGAAGGACACGCCGTCGAGCGGGATCCCCAGCCGTCGCGACACTTCCATCTGCACCAGCGCCAGCGAGATCGGGTTGCCCAGGCGCCGCTCGAACACCTGGTTGAGATAGCTGTTGCGCGGATCGTAGTACTTGTCGTGGTCGCCGCTGTAGCCCAGCTCGTCGAACAGGTGGCGGTTGATCGCCGCCATCTTCAATGGACTGTTGTCGATGCTCTCCACTTCCGAGCGGAGGTGGTCGACGTGGCTCTGGATCAACGCGTCGTAGGTCGACGGCTGCAGATCGGGGTATTCATCGCGCGCGATCAGCAGCGCGGTCGGCAACAGTGGCAGCGCCTCGTCTTCGAGGTCGGCCAGTGCATCCCAGTCGGGGAGTGTGATCCGGTCCTGCATGGCCACAGACTGGCGTCATTCGCAGGCGGTTTCAAGCGGTGTCGCGTGAAAAATCCGGGGTCAGATCCCTTTCGCGAGCGAATGGGATCTGGCCCCTGCAGGGTTGCCGGCCAGCGGCCGGCACTACTGCGCGTGCCGGGCGCAGCCCGGCCGCACCTTACTTTTCGATGCCCGGGCCGAATTTCAGCTCCATACCGTCCTTCAACTGCAGCTTCTCGGCCTGGCCGGCGTTGAGCTCCAGCACGTAACGTGCCGGGCCACCGCTGGGGTAGGGCGGGCACATGTCGCCGGCCGAGCACGGCGGCACATCACGCTGCTGGCTGACCAGCCTGCGCTGGCTGTCGAAGTACAGGATGTCCAGCGCGATCCTGGTGTTCTTCATCCAGTACGCCTGCATTTCCTCGCGGTCGTGGATGAACAGCATGCCGTGGTCGGCCGCCATCTGGTCGCGGAACATCAACCCGCGCGCGCGGGTTTCATCGTTGGTGGCCAGCTCGACCTGGTAGCGGGCGCCATCCAGTTCGACCCAGTGGCGGGCCGCGTCGGTGGCGCAGCCAGCCAGGGCCAGCAGCGGGAGCATCAGCAGCGAACGCAACAGCGACATCGTCAGGATCCTTCGAAAGGGTCAGAGCACGACCGGCGGCTCGCCGCCGACGATCACCACATCGGCGCGGCGGCGCGCGAACAGGCCCACGCAGACCACGCCCGGCAGTTGGTTGAGCTCGCGCTCCAGCTTTTCCGGATCGGTGATCTGCAGGTTGTGGATGTCCAGGATCTGGTTGCCATTGTCGGTCACCACGCCTTCGCGCCAGGTCGGCTGGCCGCCGGTCATGTCGCGGATCTGGCGGGCGACCAGGCTGCGCGCCATCGGGATCACTTCCACCGGCAGCGGGAATTTGCCGAGCACCGGCACCTGCTTGCTCGGGTCGACGATGCAGATGAAGCGCTCGCTGGCCTCGGCGATGATCTTCTCGCGGGTCAGTGCGGCGCCGCCGCCCTTGATCAGGCACTTGTTCGGATCGCACTCATCGGCGCCGTCCACGTACAGCGACAGGTTGCCGCTGTGGTTCAGCTCGATCACTTCGATGCCGTGCTGCTTCAGGCGCGCGGTGCTCTGCTCGGAGCTGGACACGGCGCCCTTGATGCGGTGCTGGATGCGGGCCAGGGCATCGATGAAATAGGCCACGGTGGAACCGGTGCCGACACCGACGATCATGCCGTCTTCAACGTACTCGATGGCTTTCTCGGCGGCCAGGCGCTTGGCTTCGGACATGGGAGAACTCTCAGGCAGGGAATCAGGATTTCTTTTCCAGCGACAGCAGCAGCTTCCACTGCGCGGCGGTCACCGGGAACACCGACAGGCGGTTGCCCTTGGCAACCAGCGGGAAGCCTTCACCGAGCTCTTCGGCGTGCAGCTTGATCTCGTCCAGCGCGATCACCTGCTTGAGCTTGCGGTCGAAGGCCACGTCCACCAGCATCCAGCGCGGGTTCTCGCGCGTGCTCTTGGGGTCGTGGTAGTCGGATTTCGGATCGAACTGGGTGTCGTCCGGATAGGCCGTGCTGGCCACCGTGGCCAGGCCGACGATGCCCGGCACCTTGGTATTGGAGTGGTAGAACAGGATGCCGTCGCCCACCTGCATGCCATCGCGCATGAAGTTGCGCGCCTGGTAATTGCGCACCCCGTTCCAGGGTTCGACCTTGACCTTGGCCAGGTCATCGATGGAGAAGGCGTCCGGTTCGGACTTCATCAGCCAGTAGCGCTTGCGGGCGGTCATGCGTTCACGGGGGCAGCGGAGGGGAACAGGGTGCCGTCTTCGGTGCAGATCGCATCCACGGGCACGTCCCACGACGCCACCGGCAAGGACTCGACCTGCTGCACCGCGAACGCAGCACCGACCAGCCAGGGCGGCGCCGGCCGGTCGTGGCGGAAGGCGAAGCTGCGATCATACCAGCCGCCCCCCATGCCCAGCCGCCGGCACTGCGTGTCGAAACCCACCAGCGGGGCCACCACCAGCGCCATCTGTGCTGGTTCCAGGGTGTCTTCCAGCGCCACGTCCGGCTCGGGAATGCCGTAACGGTTGCTGGTCAGCGGCTGCCCCGGCCGCCACGGCGCGAAGCGCAGCACGTCACCGGCCAGCACCGGCAGGCAATAGGTCAGTCCTTCGGGCAACTGCAACTGCCAGCGGTGCAGGGCGATTTCGCCATCCAGCGCCCAGTAGCCGGCCACGGCGCCTTCGCGCGGGGCAAACGGCAGGGCGAGCAGGGCATCGGCCAGCGATTCGGCGGCGGCGATGCGCGCAGCTGCGGAGAGTTCACGGCGGCGTTGCCGCAGGTCGTGGCGCAGGGCCTGGCGCGGGTCGGTCATGGCAGCGTGCGGCAAGGATCAGCCGTCATTGTGCCGGAAAGAACAAGGGCGACGCCCGAAGACGCCGCCCTTGCTGGAATATTGCATTCTCCGCAATGTCGATGCATGCGAAACGACCTTGAACCCGGGGGCTCAAGTGGGAACGCTGGAGAACCATCGGGCTTCCCGCTACAAGGCGGACCTGCACTCCCGGCGCTGTCGCGCTCCCGGTGTCGTTCTTAAGGGACAAGGCGAATGTTTGCACATGCCGTCGAGTACCGCAGAGAACGCGTGGCCATTATAGCCAGCGCGCCGGATCTGGATAGGCCGTTCGTCGGCAACAGTACGTGCCAATTCAGATATGAGAAGACGCGTTGTGCACGGTCTTCAGGTGCCGCCGTCGATGGCGCGGTCCAGCCGCCGGTTCAGGTCGGCCAGCGTCTGCTGCAGGGCCACGGCCTGGCGGGCGTTCTCGTCGCGCAGCAGCTGCAGTTCGTGGGCCAGGTTCAGTGCGGCCAGCACGGCGACACGGTCCACGGCGGCCATGCGGTTGCTCCCGCGGATCTCGCGCATGCGCGCATCGAGCAGGCGCGCGGCGGCCATCAGGCTGTCGCGTTCGTCGGCGCCGACGCCCACGGTGTATTCACGATCGAGGATGCGGACGCTGACCGGTTCGGCGCTCATGTGTGCTGCTCCAGGGATTTGAGCCGGCTGATCATCGCTTCCACCCGCGAGCGCGCCTGCTCGTTCTTGGCCAGCAGCGTCGAGCGCTCGGCCACCAGCTGTTCCTGCTGGTGGCGCAGGCTGCGGTTCTCCTCGGCCAGGCGCTGGTTGCGTTCAAGCAACGCTTCCACGCGGGCGGCGAAGTCCTGCAGCTGGGCAAGGGGGTCGGCGGGTTCCATGCAGGCACGATAGGCAAGCCGGGCAAGGGCGGTCAAGCGCTGTCGCAGCAAGGCCGGAGGGCTACCGGGAGGATGCCGCCGGGTTGCTACACTACGGGGTCTCACGGGCGCGCGCGTGCGCGCTCCGGGTTTCCTTTCCGAACGAGCCGCACGATGACCGAACTTCCCTCCGTCGACGACGTTACCCGCGCCAGCCAGGAGCTGGGCCTGGGCGCCACCGCTGCCGAGCTGCATGGTGCGCTGTGTGGCTGGCTGGCCGCCGGCGGTGCCCCCGGCAACGACTGGCCGGCGCGCGTGCTGGCCGACGACAATCTGCCGCCGGTGGCCGCCGACAGCGTGCTGGGGCAGCTGCTGCAGGCCACCATCAAGCAGCTGGAAGACCGTGACTTCGCCTTCGAACTGTTGCTGGCTGACACCGACGAGGTGTCCGCACAGGCCGATGCCATGTTCAGCTGGACCCGTTCCTTCCTGGGTGGTTTCGGCCTGGGCAGCGGCGGCCGTCGCCCGGCCCTGTCCAAAGAGGGTGAAGAAGCGCTGACCGACATGGCCAGCCTGGCACGCGCCTCCAGCGAGGATTTCGAGGCCGGCGGCGATGATGACGACGAAGCGCTGTCGGAGATCGAGGAATTCATCCGCGTGGCGGTGCTGCTGCTGCACGGCGACGTGGTGCTGGCCTCGCGCCACCGCCAGCGCCTGAACTGATGGACATCAAGCAGCGCACCGGCATTGCGGCCGGCGAATACAAGCGTCGTCGCCGCCAGCTGATGGACATGGCCGGCGAGGACGCGATCCTGGTGCTGCCAGCCGCAGCCGAAAAGGTGCGCAGCCTCGATACCCATTACCCGTTCCGGCAGGATTCGGATTTCCAGTACCTGAGCGGCTTCCCGGAGCCGGAAGCGGTGCTGGTGCTGATTCCGGGCCGACGCCACGGCGAGGCCATCCTGTTCTGCCGCGAGCGCGATGCCGAGCGCGAAGCCTGGGATGGCAGCCGCGCCGGCCAGGAAGGCGCGGTGGCCCAGTACGGCATGGACGATGCCTACCCGATCGACGATCTGGACGACATCCTGCCGGGCCTGCTGGAAGGGCGCTCGCGCGTGTATTACCACTTCGGCCGCGACGCCGACTTCGACCTGAAGCTGATCGGCTGGGTCAACCGCGTGCGTTCGCAGGTACGCCACGGTGCGCAGCCGCCACATGAGTTCCTGGAGCTGGGCCACCTGCTGCACGAGCAGCGTCTGTTCAAGTCCGGCGCCGAAGTGGCACTGATGCACCACGCCGCACAGATCAGCGTGCGTGCGCATCTGGCGGCGATGAAGGCCGCCAGGGCCGGCATCCACGAGTACGAACTGCAGGCCGAGCTGGAACGCGTGTTCCGCGCCAACGATGCGGTGCCCGCGTACTGCAGCATCGTCGGCGCCGGCCGCAATGCTTGCATCCTGCATTACCGCGACAACAACGCGCGGTCGCGCGATGGCGAGTTGGTACTGATCGATGCCGGTGCCGAGTACCGCGGCTACGCCAGCGACATCACCCGCACCTTCCCGGTGAACGGCCGCTTCAGTGCCGAGCAGCGCGCGCTGCACGACCTGGTCGGCGAGGCGCAGGCGGCGGCGCTGGCCCAGGCCAGGCCAGGCGTGCCCTACGAGGCCGGCCATCTGGCCGCAGTGCAGACCTTGACCGAGGGCCTGCTGCGGCTGGGCCTGCTGAAGGGCACGCTGGAAAAGAACCTGTCCGAGGGCCTGTACCAGCGCTTCTACCGGCACAAGACCGGGCACTGGATCGGCATGGACGTGCACGACGTGGGCGACTACCGCTTGGCCGGTGACTCGCGTCTGCTGGAGCCGGGCATGGCGTTCACCATCGAGCCTGGGTTGTACATCGGCGTGGATGACACGACGGTGGAGCCGCGCTGGCGCGGTATCGGTATCCGCACCGAGGATGACGTGCTGATCACCGACGATGGCCATCGCGTGTTGACCGAAGGCCTGGCGCGCAGCGCCGACGAGATCGAAGCGGTGATGGCGGGGTAAGGGGTGTCCTGCAGGGCTTGCAGCCCTGCACCCGCGGTAGTGCCGGCCGCTGGCCGGCAACCTCAACAGCAACAGCAACAGCGGGCATTCCGTGGGATGGCGGGGCACTGTGGGTTTGCGGGGACGCCGTGAATCCATCCCTGGAGGCTTGGTCGCCGCATCCATGCGGCTCACACCCCGCAAACCCACAGTGCCCCGCCTTCGATAGGTTCACGCGGCTGTTGGTGGGTGCCGACCGTTGGTCGGCACATCTGTCAGATATCGAATGAATCATCCACGCATGGCGTGGATCTACTGGCAATTGCGGCTGTTGGGTAGGTGTCGACCGTGGTTGACACAGAGCGAGCGCAGCGAGCGACCCGCTTCTGCTTTTCTTTTTCTTTTCCGTGGTTGGACGCGCGCAGGAAACTGTCAAAGGCCGGGCGGCGTGGGTTTGCAGGACCGTTGGCGCCATGGATGGCGCCATCGAGCCCCCATGGATGGGTTTACGGCGTGTCCTGCAAACCCACCCCGCCCGGCAAAGCGCGGCTTTTGCTCCAAGCGACCAACCACGAGGGGCTCAGCCGTTGGCCGCCGCAAACGCCGGCCGCGTCAGGTTGTCCGCCTCGCCCTCAGTGCACAGCACTTCGTCTTCGATGCGGATGCCGCCATACGGACGGAAGAAGTCCACACGGTCCCAGTTGATCGCATCACCATGGCCGGCGTCCTTCACTTCGTTCAACAGCATGTCGATGAAGTACAGGCCCGGTTCGATGGTCACCACCATGCCCGGTTCCAGCACGCGGGTCAGGCGCAGGTACGGGTGGCCGGCCGGGCGTTCGATGCGGCCGCCTTCGTCGCTGGCCGCGAAGCCGGCCACGTCGTGCACCTGCAGGCCGATCAGGTGGCCGATGCCGTGCGGGAAGAACGCGGCGCTGACGCCGGTCTCCAGCGCGGTCTGCGGCGAGACCTTGATCACGCCGAAGTCCTTCAGCACGCCCATCAGCGAAAGATGCGCGTCCACGTGCAGCTGCTTGTAGTCGAAGCCCGGGCGCACCGCCGCGCACATCTGCTGCTGGGCGGCGTCGACGGCGGCGATCATCGCGGCGAATTCGTCGTGGCCCTGGGCGGCGTAGGTGCGGGTGATGTCACTGGCGTAGCCGTGCGCGCTGGCACCGGCATCGATCAGGAAGCTGCGCAGCGGTTGCGGTGCCTTGCGACCCAGCTCGGTGTAGTGCAGCACGGCGGCGTGTTCGTTCAACGCCACGATGTTGCCGTACGGCAGCTCGTTGGCATCCTGGCCCACCGCCTGGCAGTACGCCATGTGGATGCTGAATTCGTCGGCACCGTTGCGGAACGCGGCCTCGGCGGCGCGGTGGCCGCGCACGCCCAGCACCTGGGCCTGGCGCATCAGTGCGATTTCATACGGCGTCTTGCTGCCGCGGTGCCATTCCAGGTAGTTCACCACCGGCGCCGGGTTGTTCGGCACGTAGTTGCCCAGCGCGCTCTGCGGCTCGCCGAGGATGGCGCAGCGTGACGGGTCGGCCGGCAGCAGGGCCAGTGCTTCGTCCGGCTTGCGGATGATGTGGATGTCGAAGTGCTCCACCCACCAGCCGCTGGGGGCGTCCGGCACCACGTGCCAGTAGTCGAAGGGCTGGTGGAAGATCACGGCCGGGCGCTTGCCCGGAGTAAACACGATCCAGCTGTTGGGCACGCGGGTCAGCGGCAACCAGGCCTTGAACTGAGGATTGACCGCATACGGGTAATCGCGGTCGTCGAACACCTGGTAGTGCAGGGTGCCGCTGGGCACCACCAGATGGTCGAAGCCGCCGCGGGCCAGCGCCTGTTCGGCACGTCGGCACAGCACGGCCAGGTGGTCGGAATACAGGGCGCCGGGGTCTTGCTGGATCATTGCGGTGGCTCGACACGGAAAACGGTCCTAGATTCTGCCGCATACCGCGAAAAACCGCTGTGCCGGAACCGGCACTCAGGCCGTCGAAACCGGTCCCTCGTCGCCGTCCTCGCCCACCCACTGCCGCAGCAGCTGCCGATGCTCGCGTGACAGGGTGAGGAAGCGGAAGCCGGTCCAGCTCTGCCCTGGTACGTGCGCGGGCTCGCTCCATAGCAGATGCACGCCCACGTCGATGGCCTGCTGGCGGCCATCACCCAGTGGCAACGGGAAGCGCAGCTGGTACAGCGCATCCTCGCGCAGCGGCACGCTGGCCAGCATCAGCATGCCGGTTTCGGAGACATTGCCGAGGCGCCCGACCACGCACTCGCGCATCTGGTCGGTGACCGGCACCAGGTCCGAGACCTGGCGGCGCGGCGCGCGGCGGGTGTCCTGCGGCGGTACGGCCTTCATGCGGGGGTCTCCTGTGCGCGGCCCGTGGCCAGTGCGCGCAGCGTGCCGAGGCTGGCTTCCCAGGCACGGTCGACCAGCCGGCCCTTGTCTTCGGTGACCAGCTGCGCGCGGCCGGCACTGATCTGCCGGGCCAGCGTATCAAGGTCGGTATCGGCGATCTTCTGCCCGCGCGGATTGACGAACAGGGCGTGGCCGGTCAGCAGGCTGTACCAGGACAGGCGCTGGCGTCGCAGCGTGCCATCACCGGTATCGATGTCGAACCAGCTGCCGAACGGGAGCGTGGACAGTTGCTGGTAGGCGGCTTCTTCGGCACTGCTGCGGGGCGTTGCAGGCGAGGTGCCGGTGGGTGTACCAGCGTGCTCGCCCAGGCGCGCACGTGCCTTCAGGCGTGCGCTGAGCTCGGTACGCGAGGTGCTTTCATCCTCGCCACCGGGCGTGGCCAGCCTGCGCGCGACGGCGGCGGCTTCCTCGGCGTGGTAGCCGACCTGCAGCAGGGCCGCCTCCACGTCCGCTGCCAGCGCGGTATCGGTGCCGCCGGGGGCATCGATGGCCTGGGCGGTAATGGCAGCGATGCGCTCGGTCTGTTGCAGTCGTTCCTGCCACTGCGGTGAATCGTCGCCATGGCGCAGGCGGGTGAGGGTCAGTGCATCGGCCCAGGCCTGGCGCAGCAGGGTCTGCACGAAGCGCGGCGGCGACTGCGCGTCGCAGCACTGGTCGATCTGCGCGGTGGCCTGGCGGCGGGCAATTTCCAGCCGCTCCTTGCCGCGGGCGGCTTCCACATGGCGGCGCTCGGCCAGCTCGGCGCGATGCGCTGCGGCGCGCTGATGCTGCTGCACTTCCTCGTTCGCGCTGGCGAAGGCCTCCGGCGCCCGCGCATCCTGGCCCAGCAGGCCCTGCACGCTCTGCGCCATGCGCTGCAGCAACTGCGGGTCGACATCCTCGTCGCCCAGCCAGTGGGCGCCGACTTCGGCAATCTGGTTGAGCAGTTCGCGCGCGGGGTGTTCGTCGCGCACGAAGAAGCCCGGATCGGCCATGGCGGCGCGTGCCAGGGGTACCTGCAGGCGCGCCAGCAGCGCGGCCGGCACTGGATCGGGACGCTGCTGCTGTTGCACCTGCTGCATCAGCATGCGCAGCAGGTCGAGGCTGTCGCGGTCGTGGCTGCCCAGCTGGGCCTGCGTGCCATGCTCGCTGCGCAGTTGCGCCACCACGGCCGCCTGCAGGTCGGCTACGCCGGTGGCGGCGCTGGACTGCGCCTGCAGGCGTGCGAGAACCGCATCCACGGCCGCGCTCGGCACTGCATCGCGATCCGCAGGTGCTGCGCTGGCATGGCGTGCCTGCTGCAGCAGCGCATGCAGCGCGCGGCCCGTGGAGGTGGTCAGGCCCGGCGAGGCCGCGCCGGCTGTGCTGTCATCCTGGAAAGCGTCCTGCACCAGGCTCGACCAGGAGCCGGCCGGTGCCGATCCGTTCCAGCCGGTCAGTGGCGCGGCGGCACGCTTTGCCGGCTGCGTGGCGCGACCACCGCCCACCGACTGGGTGATGATCCGCCGGGTGCTCGATGAACGCGCCAGATAGGGGGTGTAGACCAGGCCGGGCAGCACGCCGTGCTGGGCCAACAGGGCATTGGCACGGTCGAGGATGTCGCCCAGGCGTTCCAGCACCTGGCGTTCGAAGCTGCGGTACAGCGCCAGCTGAACGTCGACGGTGAGCGAATCCTGTTCGGCAATCCGGCGCAGCATGGCGCACAGTGCCTGCGGTGCCAGCGGCAGGGTGTCGGCCTCGAAGGCCGGTGCTGCCGCCAGTACGCCCAGGCGTTGGCCCAGCAAGTTGAGCGTGTTGGTCGAACGCAGCGTCTCCCGCCGCACCATCTCGGTCAGCAGCAGGTCGCGGTCCACTTCATGTTCATCGACCAGCGACAGCCCGAGCATGCCGGGCAGCGGCGGTGGCGTGGAACCGGGGCTGAAGTGGGCCGTGGGTTCGCGCAGCCGTATCAGCGCATCGGCCACGGCATCAAGCATGCGGTCAGCGAAATGACCGGAAAAGGCGTGCAACTGATCACGCTGGGCCATCAGCTCGGCCTGCTGCTGCGGATTGCGTGCGCGATCGGCATCGTGCAGCAGGGTCTGCTCCAACGCTTCGACGGTCAGGATCAGCGGCGCGGCCAGCGTCTGTCGGCAGAGGCGGATCAACGCACCCAACAACTCGCGCACCCGCGGTGGCAGGTTGCTGGCGGCGAGCCGGGCTTCGTCGGCGGAGGTGAGGGAAAAGACAGCTGACATCGGCAGGCGGTATCCGGATTCCCGCGGATCGATCTTGTGAATCTACCGTGTCGGCCGCAGTCGGCGCTACTTTAGGCTGAACGGGAATCGCATCCGCCCGGTATGGCCCTGATGTGCGGTACTGCCGGCCGCTGGCCGGCAGCGCTGTCTTTACCGGAGTGCCAGTGGCCGGCACTACCCTCTGCCAAGCGAAGATCACTCCTCCAGGAACAGGCTCACCACATCGTTGGTGAATCGGCGGCCCAGCTCGGTCGGCTGCACATGGCCATCGGTCATGTCCAGCCAGCCGCGCTGCACGGCCTCGGCCAGGGGAGCGTCCAGCACGCTGCGCGACAGCCCCGTGCGCGACTCGAAATCGCGCAGGCCAAAACCTTCGTGCAGGCGCAGCAGGTTGAGCATGTATTCGAACGGCAGGCGCTCCGGCGCGATCACGTCGTCGCCGCCGAACGAGGCGGGCGTTCCGGCGCTGTCCAGGTAGGCCTGCGGGTGCTTCAGCTTCCAACGCCGCAGCACATGCTCCTCGGCGCCGGAACTGATCTTGCCGTGCGCGCCGGCACCGATGCCCAGGTAGTCGCCGAAGCGCCAGTAGTTCAGGTTGTGCGCGCTCTGCCGGCCGGGGCGCGCATAGGCGCTGACCTCGTACTGGCCGAAACCGGCCTGTGCCAGCAATGCCTGGCAGTGTTCCTGCATGTCCCAGGCGTTGTCTTCGTCGGGAATGCCCTGCGGCGGCCGCGCGAAGAACACCGTGTTCGGTTCCAGGGTCAGCTGGTAGTGGGAGATGTGTGCCGGCTGCAGCGCGAACGCGCGTTCCAGGTCGGCCTCGGCACCGGCCAGGGTCTGTTCCGGCAGCGCATACATCAGGTCGATGTTGAAGTTGTCGTAGCCCGCGTCCTGCGCCATCTTTACCGCGCGCTCGGCTTCGCCACTGTCGTGGATGCGGCCCAGGCGCTTGAGCATCGCATCGTCGAAACTCTGGATGCCGAAGCTGAGGCGGTTGACGCCGGCCGCGCGGTAGCGGTCGAAGCGGCCATGCTCGGCGGTGCCCGGGTTGGTTTCCAGGGTGATTTCGGCGTTGGGGGCAAAGCGCAGGCGCGCGCTGGCCTGCTGCAGGAAGCGGTCGATCGCCTCCGGCGGAAACAGGCTGGGCGTGCCGCCACCGAAGAACACGCTGTGCACCACCCGGCCCCAGACCAGCGGCAGGTCCTGGTCGAGGTCGCGCAGCAGCGCATCGATATAAGCGTCGAACGGCAGCTCGCCCTTGGCCTGGTGCGAATTGAAATCGCAGTACGGGCATTTGCGCACGCACCACGGCAGGTGCACGTACAACGACAGCGGTGGCGGCACCAGCCGCGGCGGGTTGTCGTGGTCGGCGGAGCAGGCTTCGCCGGGCAGGTGGTTGCAGTGGTCGTGGGCGTGCGGCATGGGCTTCTTCGGTAGTGCCGGCCGCTGGCCGGCTTCCCAGGGTCGATCGGGTGGCGTCAGTACAGCGTCGCCAGTTGCTGCTTGAGCTGCTGCAGGGCAATGGCGCGGTGGCTGATGGCGTTCTTCAGTGCCGGCTCCATTTCCGCGGCGGTCAGGCCGTGGGTTGTGTCCAGGAATACCGGGTTGTAGCCGAAACCATTGGTGCCGCGCAGTTCGCGGATGATCTGGCCTTCCCAGCGGCCTTCGCAGATCAGCGGCTGCGGGTCGGTGGCGTGGCGCAGCAGCACGATCACCGCATAGAAGCGGGCGCTGCGCTGGCCATCGGGAATGTCGGCCATCGCGTCCAGCAGCTTGGCATTGTTGGCCGCAGCATTGGTCGGGTGGCCGGCATAGCGTGCGCTGTACAGGCCCGGCGCACCGCCGAGGGCATCGACGATCAGGCCCGAATCATCGGCCAGCGCCGGCAGGCCGGTCGCTTCGCAGGCCGCGCGTGCCTTCAGCAGCGCGTTCTCGACGAAGGTCAGGCCGGTCTCTTCCACATCGCCCAGGCCCAGTTCGGCGGCCGAGGTGATCTGCAGCGGCAGATCGGCAAGGATCTCCTGCATCTCCACCAGCTTGCCGGCGTTGTGGCTGGCCAGTACCAGTTTCTTCATTGACGGGGCTCCAGCAGGTCCCAGGTGTTGCCATACAGATCGCGGAATACCGCAACCGTTGCATAGGGTTCTTCGCGCGGCGCTTCCAGGAACTCGACGCCGGCGGCGACCATCGCCGCGTGGTCGCGGCGGAAGTCGTCGGTGTTGAGGAAGAAGCCGACGCGGCCGCCGGTCTGGTTGCCGATGCGGCTGCGCTGTTCCTCGTCGCTGGCGCGGGCCAGCAGCAGGGCGGCGGCGCTGCCGTCTGTCGGGCCGACCACCACCCAGCGCTTGTGGCCCTGGTCGATGTCCTCCAACAGTGCGAAGCCGAGCTTGCCGGTGTACCAGGCAATGGCTTCGTCATAGTCGGCCACCACCAGGGTGGTCAGGGCGATGCGGCGGTTCATGCCGACAGCGCCGCCTGCTGCGCGGCCAGCAGCTCGGCCACGCCCTTCTCGGCCAAGCCCAGCAGCGCGTCCAGTTCATCGCGACGGAAGGCGTGGCCTTCGGCGGTGCCCTGCAGCTCGATGAAGCCGCCACCGTCGTTCATCACCACGTTCATGTCGGTGTCGCAGTCGCTGTCTTCGGCGTAGTCCAGGTCCAGCACCGGGGTGCCGCGGTACACGCCTACCGACACGGCAGCCACTGCGCCCAGGACCGGGTTGCGCTTGATGTCGCCACGCTTCATCAGCACGTTCACCGCATCGACCAGCGCCACATAGGCGCCGGTGATGGCGGCGGTGCGGGTGCCACCGTCGGCCTGCAGCACGTCGCAGTCGAGGGTGATGGTGCGTTCGCCCAGCGCATTGCGGTCCACGCAGGCACGCAGGCTGCGGCCGATCAGGCGCTGGATCTCCAGCGTGCGGCCGCCCTGCTTGCCACGGGCCGCTTCGCGGTCGCTGCGGGTATGGGTGGCGCGCGGCAGCATGCCGTACTCGGCGGTGACCCAGCCTTCGCCCTTGCCGCGCAGGAAGCCCGGCACGCGGTTCTCGACGCTGGCGGTGCACAGCACGCGGGTTTCGCCGAAGCACACCAGCACCGAACCTTCGGCGTGGCGGGTGAAGCCGCGTTGGATGACGACCGGGCGGAGCTGGTCGGGCTGGCGGCCGCTGGGGCGGGAATTGGACATGGTGCGGGTTCCGTAATGGCGAGGGAGTACGCCGCCACGCCCGCGGCCTTCACGGGGCGGGCAAGGGGGCTCTGGTGAGGGCGCTAGGGTACCATTCCCCCTTTGGACGCACCGGACACAATCCATGATTCGAAGCATGACCGCCTATGCCGGCGGCGAGCGGGTCACCCCGTGGGGCACGCTGGGCTGCGAGCTGCGCTCGGTCAACCACCGCTTCCTGGAGGTCGGCACCCGCCTGCCCGAGGAGCTGCGGGCGCTGGAACCGCAGCTGCGCGAGCGCATCGCCGCGCGCCTGAGCCGTGGCAAGCTGGATCTGGTGATGCGCCTGCGCGCGCCGGAAGCGGCGGCCAACCTGCAGGTGGACGAGGCGCTGCTGGGCCAGCTGGGTCGCCTTGCGCACCGGCTGACCTCCGATTTCCCCAACCTCCAGGTCAGCTTCACCGACCTGCTGCAACTGCCGGGTGTGACCCGTGGCGAGGCCACCGATGCCGCCGCCCTGCAGGTCGAGGCGCTGGCGCTGCTGGACCAGGTGCTGGATGGCTTCGTCGAGGCCCGTGAGCGCGAAGGCGGCAAGTTGTCTGCGGCCATCAGCGAGCGTGTGGACGGCATCGAGCGCATCGCCACCGAAGTGCGCACGCTGATTCCGGCCATTCGCGACGGCCAGCGCGCCAAGCTGGCCGCACGCCTGGCCGACCTGCCGCACCCGGTCGACCCGGGTCGTGCCGAACAGGAGCTGGTGCTGTGGCTGCAGAAGCTGGACGTGGATGAAGAGCTGGACCGCCTCGGCAGCCACATCGTCGAGATCCGCCGCGTGCTCAAGCAGCGCGAGCCGGTCGGCCGCCGCCTGGACTTCCTGCTGCAGGAGTTCAACCGCGAAGCCAACACGCTGGGCTCGAAGTCGGTGGACAGCCGCACGTCCAATGCCGCGGTGGAGCTGAAGGTGCTGATCGACCAGATCCGCGAGCAGGTGCAGAACATCGAATGATGTTGCATCCAGCGATACAGCAGGGGCGCCTTCGGGCGCCCTTGTCGTTCCAGCGCATCAGCGCACGCTGACGCCCGGCGCTCCTTCGGCCAGCCGCCCCACCACGGCCGCCTGGACGAGCCCTGCGTCGTGGAAACAGGCCAGCACCGCGTCCACCGCTTCCGGGGCACAGGACACCAGCAGGCCGCCGCTGGTCTGCGGGTCGGTCAGCAGCGGCTGCCAGTGTGCCGGCAACCCATCGGCGAAACGCACCTCGGCACCATACGAGGCCCAGTTGCGGTTGGATGCGCCGGTCACGCAGCCACGCTGCAGCAGCTCCAGCGCCTGCGGCAGCAGCGGCACCTGTGCACTGTCCACCTCGGCAGCGACACCACTGGCGCGGCACACTTCCAGCAGGTGGCCGAGCAGGCCGAAGCCGGTGACGTCGGTCATGGCATGCACGCCGTCCAGCGCAGCCAGGGGCACGCCCACGGTGTTCAGGCGGGTGGTCGACGCGATCATCTGCCGGTAGCCGTCGGCATCCAGCACTTCTTTCTTCAGTGCTGACGAATACACACCCACGCCCAGCGGCTTGCCCAGCACCAGCACATCGCCGGCACGGGCATCGGCATTGCGCTTGAGGCGTTGCGGATCGAGCACGCCGATCGCGGCAAGGCCATAGATCGGTTCCACCGAATCGATGCTGTGACCACCGGCCACCACGATGCCGGCGTCGGCGCAGGCGCGTTCTCCGCCCTGCAGGATGCCGCGGATGGTGTCCTGCGGCAGCGTGTTGATTGGCATGCCGACGATGGCCAGTGCGAACAATGGCCGGGCGCCCATCGCGTACAGGTCCGACAACGCGTTGGTGGCGGCGATGCGGCCGAAATCGAACGGATCGTCGACGATCGGCATGAAGAAATCGGTGGTGGCGACAATCGCCTGGCGATCATCGAGGCGGTACACCGCGGCGTCGTCGCTGGTCTCGCGGCCAACCAGCAGTTCGGCCGGTGCCGGAAGTGCTGGAACGCCGCGCAGCAGTTCGCTCAGCACGCCCGGCGCGATCTTGCAGCCGCAGCCGCCGCCATGCGCGAGAGACGTCAGTCGTTGCGGGGCATCGGCCGTTGACGGGGCGGGGGACTGCACGTGCGTGGCCATGCCGACATCTCCAGCGGAAACACGAATGGCGGAAGACAGCAGGAGTCGAACCTACCAGGGAACGATCGACGCCCCCTACTGGGTTTGAAGCCCAGCCGCATGCCCGGATGCGCATGCCTTCCGAAAGTACGGCGGTAGCGGTGGGCTCAGTCGCGGGCTGCGTTCCACTGCAGGTCGCCACGCGGCCGATGCTGGTCACCGACGCGTCGAGTGTAGCCAACGCGATTGAAGAACTCCAAGATCTGGATGCTGCGCTTGCGGCCCAGGCCGATGGCATCGCGGAAGGTGGCCGCATCCACCGTGCCGCTGGCCCGTGACAGCTGCGCGACGATCGCGGCGAGTTCGGCAATGCGTGCGGGTGCATAGAACAGGTCCGGCACCACCTGGAACAGCTCGCCACGTGCGGTGGCGCGGCGCAGGACGGCGCGGATCTCGTCTTCGGCCATTCCGATCTCGGCAGCAAGGGTGCGCACCCACGGTGGATCGAAGCCCCCGGCGTGCAGTTGCGGCAGCACGCGTTCCAGCAGCAGACGCTCGCGTTCCGGTGGCGCATGGTCATGGCCGGGCAGGCGCCACCAGGCACCCACGCGTTGCACACTGCCGTCGTCCAGTAGCTCCTGCAGCAGGGCATTCCAGAGGCTCGCTGCAAGCGAGGGCAGGGTGCTGCGCTGCAGGCGGCCGCTGTCGACACCGGGTTCGTCGGGGCGTCGCTCATGCCAACTGCGCAGTGAGGTGACTACCTGCTCGCGCAGCAGCTGCCAGTGCGAGGCGAGGATGACCACCGTGTCTTCGCGGGTGATGACGCGCTGTGCGCCTGCGGGAAGAACGATCCGGTCGGCGGCGCGCCGGCAGTAGCGCTGCAGCGCGGCCATGGCAACACCGAAGGGCGCCTGCTGCAACAGTGGGCCGATTCCCGCACCCGCGGCCAGTTGCTCCAGTGCTCCCAGCCATGCGAGCCGTGCAGGACTGCGTCGGCGCCGCTGTGGCGGGTCCGGATCGAGCACGAGGCCGCCGCCCAGCGTGTGGGTGGCCGCTGAATCGCGGGCAATGAAGCGGTCGCCACACATCGCACAGACCGGAGCATCGAACACCAGCTGCACCAACTGCCCATCACCGTGGTCATGGTTCTCCAGCAGCACCACATGGGCCTGCCGGTGCATCGTGCCCCAGTGGATATGCAGCGGTGCCCAGTCGCGCAACGGTGCGGCCAACGCGGACAGCCGCAACCGCACATCAACGCGGGTGGTGGCCAGCAGTGCGCGTGCGTCGGCGATCCAGTCACCGCGGCGGATGTCATCACGGGCGATGGCCGCCAGGTTCAGCGCGCAGCGCTGCCCGGCCATCGCGTGGTCACTGGCCTGGTTCTGCGCGTGGATGCTGCGTATGCGCACTTCAGTGGCGGCCGGCATCAGCTGCAGATGCTCACCCACCGCGGCGATGCCGCCGTGCACTGCGCCGGTCACCAGCGTGCCGTGGCCGGCCAGCGAGAACACGCGGTCCACCGGCATGCGGAACAGCTCGCTGCGCAGTTCGGCCTGGCGCGTGCTGGCGTCGTCCGCCGCCCACGCGTGCAGCTGGGTACGCAGTGCACTGATGCCGGCATCATCGGCTGAGGTGCTGTTGCAGGCGAATACAGGGGAATCCTGTAGCGGCGTTCCGGCCAGCAGCGCAGCGATCTCGATCTCGACCCGGGCGATGCGCGCTACATCCACACGGTCGATCTTGGTCAGCGCCACCGCACCGCGGTCCACGCCCAGCAGTTGCAGGATGGCCAGATGCTCGCGGGTCTGTGGCATCACGCCGTCGTCGGCAGCGATCACCAGCAGGGCGACATCGATACCCGTGGCGCCGGCCACCATCGTCTGCACGAAGCGCTCATGGCCCGGAACGTCGACGAAGCCCAGCGTCGCGGCCGAGCCTTCGACGTCCCTGCTTTCCACCGGGACATAGGCGTAGCCCAGTTCGATCGAAATGCCGCGCGTACGCTCTTCCTGCAGGCGATCGGTTTCGATGCCGGTCAGTGCGCGTACCAGGCTTGTTTTGCCATGGTCGATATGCCCGGCGGTGCCGACGATCATGCCTGCAGCGCGCTCCATTGGGCGAGGAATGCCGCTTCGTCCCCGGGTTCCAGGCAGCGCAGGTCCAGCCACAACGCGTCATCGGCAATGCGGCCCAGCACCGGGCGCGGTAGCTGACGCAAGCGCTTGGCCAGGCGATCCAGTCCGCCCCGGCGTGCGCTGGCAATGCGCAGTCCGGCGCTGGCCAGCTGCGCCTGTGGCTGGGCGCCGCTGCCGATCTGGCTGTGCATTGAGGCCTCTTCAAGGGTGTAGTCGTCTGCCAGCATGGACTTCATCGGCTCCAGCAGGCGATGGGCCTGCGCAGCAACGTCATCCTGCGTGCGCGACAGGGTGCGCAGGGTGGGCAGCCGCTGTGCCAGCAGCTCCGGTTCGCGGTACAGGGTCAGCACCGCTTCCAGTGCGGCCAGGCCCATCTTGTCCATGCGCAGTGCCCGCTTCAGCGGGTTGCGGTTGATCCGTGCAATCAGGTCGGCGCGGCCGGCGATGATCCCGGCTTGGGGCCCGCCCAGCAGTTTGTCGCCACTGAACGAAACCAGATCGGCGCCGGCCGCCAGTGCTTCCTGCACGGTGGGCTCGTGCGGCAGGCCGAAGGCCGCCAGCTCGCACAGACTGCCACTGCCCAGGTCCACCACCAGCGGCAGGCCATGTTCGTGCGCGATCGCAGCCATTGCCGCAGTGTCGACCTTGGCAGTGAATCCGGTGATCGCGTAGTTGCTGGCATGCACCTCCATCAGCAGCGCTGTGCGCGCGCCGATGGCGTTGGTGAAGTCGGCCGGATGGGTACGGTTAGTGGTACCCACTTCCAGCAGCCGCGCGCCCGCGCTGCGCATCACATCGGGGATGCGGAAGGCACCGCCGATCTCCACCAGTTCGCCGCGCGACACCACCACCTCGCCGCGGTTGGCCAGGCTGTTGAGCAGCAGCAGGACCGCCGCCGCATTGTTGTTGACCACGGTGGCGGCTTCGGCGCCGGTCAGTTCGCAGATCAATGCCTGCACCCGTGCATCGCGGTCGCCGCGACGGCCACGGATGACGTCGAACTCAAGATCCACCGGCGCGGTCATCGCGCGGGTGACGGCCTGCACCGCAACCTCGGGCAGCAATGCGCGACCCAGGTTGGTATGCAGTACGGTGCCGGTCAGGTTGAACATCGGTTGCAGGTCCAGCCGTGCATCAGCTGCCAGTGCGGCCTCGACTGCCGTCGCCAGCGCCGGGCCGTCGACCGCTTCCTGCAGCTGCGCGGTCGACAACTGACCGGCGCTGATACGGTCGCGCAGCACCTGCAGGTGCGAACGCAGCAGCTGGATGATGCGGCTTCGACCGTGGCCTTCGATCAGTGGCGCCAGTGCAGGCAGGCGCAGCACCCGGTCCAGCGAGGGCAGGGCGGCGGCCGATGCCGGGGCGGGGGGCATGGCTGTCATCGCCTCAATCGCCGTCGGATTGCCATAGCAGCGGATTCTGGCTGGCACGCGCATAGCCTTCCTCGGCCAGCAGCAGATCCAGCGCCAGCGTGCCGAGGTCATCGGCCACCGGCTCCAGTGACGGGTCTTTCTCCAGATACAGGATCTTGCGATAGCTGTGGCAGTGGTCGCAGGTCTCGGCACGCACCGCGCTCTCGCGCACCGCCTCGCCGCTGTCGCCGTCCACATCGGCCAGGGCGCGATAGGCGATGTCCTTGCCTGCGGCACCACACTGGCTGCACTGCACGCGCACGTAGTGCCACTGGCAGGCGCACAGCGAGCACGACAGGTAACGGTAGGATGCATAGGGTGGGCGTGCCTGCACCACGCTGGTCACCGGCAACGTGCCGCACAGCGGGCACAGCCCTGGCGCATCAGCCAGCGGCTTCAGGTCGGTAGGGCGGAAGCTGGCTGCGAGCACCGCCCAGTAAACCTGCAGTGCGTTCATCACCAGCAGTGCAGCGACCGCATCCACCGATGGCGCGTCATCACGCTCCAGCACGGCATGGGCCTGCGCATCCAGCCAGGCATCGTCGGCCGCGGCGACGCGATGCAGCTCCTGGCGGGTTTCCACCGGAAGCCCGGCCTCGTCGGCACAGTGCTGGCACAGCGTGCGCAGCCAGTCGCGCCAGCATCCATCCAGCTGAAGCATGTTGGCCGGCCGCAATGGCATGCCGGGACCGGCCGCCGCACTCGACTGCTGCGCACGTGCCTGCCATTGCAGTGCCTCGCGCTGTTGCGGTGTCAGCCCGTCCAGCAGCGCCTGCTGTGCATCGGCCAACGCCGCCAGCAGCTGCAGGTAGCCGCCGATGGCACTGTGCGCGGCCAGGCTGCGCAGGCGCGTCGCGCGCTCAGCGAACAGTGATGTGACATCGGGCAGGATGATGCGCGGAACATCGCGCGAGGCGAGCGTCTCGATCTCACCGGGTTCAAGGATGCGTTGCGCCATGCAGGGCCAGCCAGAAGAACCAGGCTCCATCCTCGCCGTTGTCAGCGCTGGCGTCCAGCGTGTTGCCGGCCATTTGAAAGGTTGGGGTCAGATCCGTTTTCCACAGGAAAACGGATCTGACCCCATCGGTTGGTTGAAAGTGGATCCCGAGCGTTGGTCGGGATTCGATCAGTGCCGACCAACGGTCGGCACCCACCGACAGATCGCGGCCAACTGTCGAGGGCGGGGTGGGGCCGGTTGCGGGGGCGTGAGCCGCATGGATGCGGCGACCGAGCTTACATGGGTGAGGGCGCTTTGCTTGCGAAGCACTGCTTCGCAAGCGCCCGAACGCACAGCCGCCAGCGGCTGGGCCGGGCCCCGGAGGGGTACTTGCAGCGTCCCCCGCAACCGGATCCACCCCGCCATCCCACGAATAGCCGCTGTTGCTGTTGCCTTGGCTTGAAGCGGGTGCAGGGCCGCAGGCCCTGCCGCTACCCCTCTTCCCGACGTCCGCGCAGGATGTCCCGGAACCACTGCCGGTGGTGCTTGTACGCCCACCCATAGGTCACCTTGCCCTGGGTCATCGCCCGCACCGAGCCCTTGATCCAGATCGCCGCATAGATGTGCACCACGATCGCGCACACCAGCACCCAGCCGAACAGCGCATGGGCAAGCACCGAGAAGCGGATCACCCCGATCGGGAAGAAGTGGCTGAAGTACTGCCGCCAGATCACGAAGCCGGTCAGCAGCAGCGCCGACAGGCAGCCGATGATGGCCCAGAACAGCAGTTTCTGGCCCGCATTGAAACGGCCCACCGGCGGCAGCTTCTCATCCTCGTTGCGCAGTACATCGCGCATGCCGCGCATCCATGCGCGATCGTCGGCGGTCGGCAGATTGTCGCGCCACATGCGGAACGCCAGCAGCGCAAAGCCCACCACCATGGCCAGCCCGATGAACGGATGCAGGATGCGCGTCCAGGGGCCGCCACCGAACAGCTGGGTCAACGGGAACAGGGCAGGGTGGAACAGCGCCAGCCCGGACAGCGCGGTCAGCACGAAGCAGATCGCCACGATCCAGTGGTTGATGCGGGTCGGTGCGCGGTAGCGGATGATCTGGCGCGGGTGCGGGGCGTACTTCATGGCCGCTGCTCCTCTTCGATCTGCTTCGCCTCGTGCTCGGCTTCCTCTTCTTCCTCGTCATTGACCGTGTTGCGGCCGATGCCGATGTAATGCAGGAAGCCGGCGAAGGCGGTGGCGGCGATCGCCAGCACGCCCAGCGGCTTGGCCACGCCCTTCCAGACCTCCACCATCGGGCTGATGCGTGGGTCCTTGGGCAGATCGGCGTACAGCTCGGGTTTGTCCACATGCTGCAGCACGTACATCACGTGGGTGCCACCCACGCCCTGTGGGTCGTACAGGCCGGCGTTCTCGTAGCCGCGCGATTTCAGGTCTTCCACACGGCCGGCCGCATGTTCGGTCATCGCCTGCTTGCTGCCGAAGGTGATCGCGCCGGTCGGGCAGGTCTTCACGCAGGCCGGTTCCTGGCCCACCGCCACCCGGTCCGAGCAGAGCGTGCATTTGTAGGCCTTGTGATCCTTCCTGGAAATGCGCGGCACATCGAACGGGCAGCCAGTCACGCAATAGCCGCAGCCGATGCAGTTCTCTTCCTGGAAGTCGACGATGCCGTTGGCGTACTGGATGATCGCGCCCGGCGACGGGCAGGCCTTCAGGCAGCCCGGGTCGGCGCAGTGCATGCAGCCTTCCTTGCGGATCAACCACTCCAGCTTGCCCTTCTCGTCCTCGTACTCGCGGAACTTCATCACCGTCCACGACTGATCGCTCAGGTCCGGTGGATTGTCATAGCTGCCCACGCAGCTGCCAACCTCATCGCGCAGGTCGTTCCATTCCATGCAGGCGACCTGGCAGGCCTTGCAGCCGATGCATTTGCTCACGTCGATCAGCTTGGCGACCTGGCCGGTATGCGCACCGCGCGCTTCCGGCGAGGGCGTGGTGGTGGCCGAGCGGCGGATGATGTCCAGCGATTGCAGTGACATGGCGTGTCTCCTACACCTTCTCGACCTTGACCAGGATGCACTTCGATTCGGGCGTCTGCGAGTTGCCGTCACCGATGGCGTTGGTCAGCGTATTGGCGATGTAGCCGGGTTTGGCCGCACCGAGGAAGCCCCAGTGGATCGGCACGCCCACCTGGTGCACGGTCCGGCCATCGATCTGCAGGGCCTTGATGCGCTTGGTCACCATGGCGACCGCTTCGATGTGGCCGCGCTTGGAACTGACCCGCACGCGGCTGCCGTTGTTGATGCCCAGCTCGTCGGCCAACGCCGCGCCGATCTCGACGAACTGCTCGGGCTGGATGATGGCGTTCAACTTGCCGTGCTTGGTCCAGAAGTGGAAATGCTCGGTCAGGCGGTAGGTGGTGGCCACATGCGGGAACTCGTCCGGCGAACCGATCTGTGCGCGATCGCTGGCAAATACGCGGGCGGCCGGGTTGTTCAGCGTCAGTGCCTGGCCGGGGCTGAGCGGGTTGCTGCGCAGCGGTGTATCGAACGGTTCGTAGTGCTCCGGGAACGGGCCTTCGGCCATGCCGGCCTTGGCGAAGAAGCGCGCGATGCCCTCCGGGTTCATGATGAACGGGCCCATTCCGCCGGCGGGATCTTCGTCTGCCTTGAAGTCGGGCACGTCCACGCTGCCCCAGTTTTTCCCGTTCCACGCCAGCAGCGTGCGCCGCGGATCAAATGGCTTTCCGGCGACGTCGCACGAGGCGCGGTTGTACATCACGCGACGATTGGCCGGCCACGCCCAGGCCCAGCCCAGCGTGTTGCCGATGCCGGTGGGGTCGCTGTTGTCACGCCGCGCCATCATGTTGCCGGTCGGGCCCCAGGCACCGATGTAGATCCAGCAGCCGCAGGCGGTGCTGCCGTCGTCGCGCAGGTCGCCGAATGCGGCCAGCTGCTCGCCGGCCTTGCGCACCAGCCTGGTCGGGTCCTTCGGATCGAACACGTCGGCCAGCGCCTTGCCGTTGTATTCCATCGCCAGTTCTTCGGGCGTGGGTACCTCAGGGTTGGCGTAGTTCCAGGCCAGGTCGCGCACCGGCTCCCACCACGCACCGCCGTCCTTCTCGTACATCGCCTTGATGCGATGGAACAGCTCGGACATGATCTCGATGTCGCTGCGCGCTTCACCCGGCGGATTGGCGCCCTTCCAGTGCCACTGCAGCCAGCGCGAGGAGTTCACCACCGCGCCGTTCTCCTCGGCGAAGGACGTGGTGGGCAGACGGAATACTTCGGTCTGGATCGTGCTCGGGTCGACGTCGTTCAACGCACCGTGGTTCTGCCAGAAGGCGATGGTCTCGGTTTCCAGCGGGTCCATGCTGACCATGAACTTCAGCTTGGAGAACGCACTGATCAGCTTGCCCTTGTTCGGCGCCGAGGCCAGGGGGTTGAAGCCCTGGCAGATGTAGCCATGGATCTTGCCCTCGTTCATCAGCTCGTACGCCTGCAGCATGTCGTACGGCTTGTCCAGCTTGGGCAGGTAATCAAAGCACCAGTTGTTGTCGGCGGTGGCGGCGTCGCCCCACCACGACTTCATCAGGCTGACGTGGAACTTCGGGTAGTTCTGCCAGAACGACATCTGGTTGGCGCGCAGCGGCTTCTGCGTGCGCTTGGCGATGTAGGCGTCGTAGTCCTGCTCGTCCTGCTTCGGCAATGTCAGGTAGCCGGGCAGCAGGTCGGACATCAGGCCGATGTCGGTCAGGCCCTGGATGTTGGAATGCCCGCGCAGCGCGTTCATGCCACCACCGGCCACGCCGATGTTGCCCAGCAGCAGCTGCACCATGGTGCCGGCACGCACGTTCTGTGCGCCGATCGAGTGCTGCGTCCAGCCCAGCGCGTACAGGATGGTCATCGCCTTGTCCTTGACGGCGGTGGACGCGATCATGTCCCAGATCTGGCGGATGCTGTCGGCCGGCGTGCCGCAGATGCGCTCGACTATCTCCACCGTGTAGCGCGCGTAGTGCTGCTTGAGCAGGTTGTAGACGCAACGCGGGTCCTTCAGCGTCGGGTCGCTGCGCACGAAGCCATCGTCACCGTAGGCGTAGTCCCAGCTGGAGCGGTCGTAGCTGCGCTTCTCTTCGTTGTAGCCCGAATACAGGCCGTCCTTGAAGGCGAACTCGTCCTTCACCAGGAACGACATGTCGGTGTAGTTCAGCACGTACTCGTGCTGGATGCGGTCCTCGGTCAACAGGTAGTTGATCAGGCCGCCCAGGAACACGATATCGGTACCGGTGCGGATCGGTGCGTACACGTCGGCCACCGCGGCCGAGCGGTTGAAGCGCGGATCGACCACGATCAGCCGGGCCTTGTTGTGCGCCTTGGCCTCGGTCACCCATTTGAACCCGCACGGGTGCGCCTCGGCGGCATTGCCACCCATGATCAGGATCAGGTCGGCATTCTTGATGTCGACCCAGTGATTCGTCATCGCACCACGGCCTAGCGTCGGGGCAAGACCTGCCACCGTCGGGCCGTGTCAGACACGTGCCTGGTTGTCGAATGCCAGCATGCCGAGGGAGCGGACGACCTTGTGGGTCAGCACCGCGGTTTCATTGCTGGTGGCCGAGGCCGCCAGCATGCCGGTGGTCAGCCAGCGGTTGACCGTCTGCCCGGCCTCGTTCTTCTGCACGAAGTTGGCGTCGCGGTCTTCCTTCATCAGCCGCGCGATACGGTCCAGCGCATCGTCCCAGCTCAGCCGCTTCCACTCGTTCGAGCCCGGCGCGCGGTACTCGGGGTAGAGCAGCCGCGACTTGCTGTGGATGATGTCGGCCAGGCCGGCCCCCTTCGGGCACAGCGTGCCGCGGTTCACCGGATGGTCCGGGTCGCCTTCGATATGGAAGATGCTGGGCTCGGCGTTCTTGGCACCATCGCCGAGGCTGTACATCAGGATGCCGCAGGCCACCGAACAGTAGGTACAGGTGTTGCGGGTCTCGGTCGCGCGGGTCAGCTTGTACTGCCTGACCTCCGCGAGCGCGATGCCGGGCGCGAAGCCCATCAATGCCAGGCTGGAGCCGACCAGGGTTGTCCCGGTCACTTTCAGGAACTGGCGGCGGCTCATCGATGGCATGCCGTTCTCCTGGGATGGCGGGGAGGCACGGGCCTCCGGGCTGTCGTTGGGTACGGCCCGGTTATAGCACAGGCACCCGCATACCCATGTGGCACAAGGCCCGGCGCCTGCCGGGCAGGCGCGCAAACGGGCGCCTCTGGTAAAGTTGCGTGCCCGCACCCCGGGGAAGCGTCTGCCGGGCCTGGTTCCAGGATGTTCCGCGCAGCCCCCGCCGTCCTGGCGCGATCCGCCGCGCCGGGCCTGGAACACCGAGGAAAAAAGTTTGCGAAATCAAACCGTTGGATCCCCCGCATGAGCGCCCCGTCGAAGCCGTCGGACACCGTTGCGCGCGGCACGCTGTACATCGTGGCCGCCCCGTCTGGCGCCGGCAAGAGCAGCATCGTCAATGCCACCCTGGCGCGTGACCCGCAGATCGCCCTGTCGATTTCCTTCACCTCGCGCGCAATGCGCCCCGGTGAAGTGAATGGCCAGCACTACCACTTCGTCAGTGCCGAGAAGTTCGAGCAGATGATCGCCGCCGGCGACTTCTTCGAGCACGCCTGGGTGCACGGCGACTGGAAGGGCACGGCCCGGCAGTCGGTGGAGCCGCAGCTGGCCGCCGGCCAGGACGTGCTGCTGGAGATCGACTGGCAGGGCGCGCAGCAGGTGCGCCAGCTGGTGCCGGGCACGGTCACCGTGTTCATCCTGCCGCCGTCCAAGCAGGCCCTGCAGGACCGCATGCGCAAGCGCGGCCAGGACAGCGAGGCGGTCATCGCCCAGCGCCTGGGCGCGGCCCGGGACGAGATGCTGCACTTCAACGAGTTCGACTACGTCATCGTCAACGAGGTGTTCGACACTGCCGTGGACGAGCTGTGCGCCATCTTCACCGCCAGCCGCCTGCGACGGGAGGCCCAGAAGGTCCGCCACGCCAGCCTGATCCAGGCGTTGCTGACCCCCGATCCGGGTGCAACTGACTGATTCCAAAAGAATCGGGTGGGGGTTGGCTTGATTTTGTCCAGCTCCTGCCAGTACACTCCGTCCCCTTTCCCTCATTCGACTGAGCGGCCGACCGGTCGCCGGGAGCCCGTATGGCCCGCATCACCGTAGAAGATTGCCTGGAAGTCGTTAACAACCGTTTCGAACTGGTCATGATGGCATCCAAGCGTGCCCGCCAGCTCGCCAACGGCGTGCAGGCCACGCTGGACAACAGCGAGACCGAAGACAAGCCGACCGTGCTGGCGCTGCGCGAAATCGCCGCCCGCAAGATCGACAACGCGCTGATCGACGAAGTCGAGAAGGCCGAGCGTGAGCGCGCCGAGCGCGAAGCGCTGGAGTGGGCTGCCGCCGAAGTAGTCGCCGACGAAGACATGTCCAAGAACGACGATTGATCGCATCGATCAACGTCGTTGCTGGATCGCCGAACAGCCCGCCCCGTGCGGGCTGTTTCGCATTCAGGATTTGCCGTAAACGTCGCGCTGGAATAGGCTTCGGGCATGAACCCAGGCCCCACTGCCAAGGTCGCCGCAGCCCCCGCTGCCGCCGTACCCGACTACGTCCTCCAGCTTGAACGCGCCGCCCATTACCTGCCGCCGGAACAGCTGCCGCTGCTGCGCCGCGCCTGGGAAGTCGGAGCCGCCGCGCACGCCGGGCAGACGCGCAAGTCGGGCGAGCCCTATATCACCCATCCGGTGGCCGTGGCCCAGGTGCTGGCCGAGCTTGGCCTGGACGTGGAAGCGTTGATCGCGGCGATCCTGCACGACACCATCGAAGACACACCGCTGACCCGTGAGGCGCTGGCCGCCGAGTTCGGCGAAGCCGTGGCCGAGCTGGTCGACGGCGTGACCAAGCTGGACAAGCTGAAGTTCCGCGACCGCCAGGAAGCGGCCGCCGAGAGCTTCCGCAAGATGCTGCTGGCGATGTCGCGCGACCTGCGCGTGATCATGATCAAGCTGGCCGACCGCCTGCACAACATGCGCACGCTGGGCGCGCAGAGCCGCGAAGCGCGCGGCCGCATCGCCCGCGAGACGCTGGAGATCTACGCGCCCATCGCCCAGCGCCTGGGCATGAGCCTGGTCAAGAGCGAACTGCAGAATCTTGGCTTCAAGGCGCTGTACCCGTGGCGCCACGCGATCCTGGAAAAGCACATCCGCAGCCAGCCGGTGGTACGCCGTGAAGCGCTGGCACAGGTGGAAGTGCAGCTGTCGCAGCGGCTGGCGAAGGAAGGTATCGAGCACCGCCTGGTCAGCCGCATCAAGACCCCGTGGAGCATCTACAACAAGATGCGCGACGAGAACAAAACCTTCGACCAGGTGATGGACGTGTTCGGCTTCCGCCTGGTGGTGCGCAGCGTACCCAGCTGCTACCACGCGCTGGGTTCGGTGCATGCCACCTTCAAGCCGCTGGATGGCCGCTTCCGCGATTTCATCGCCATTCCCAAGGCCAATGGTTACCAGTCGCTGCACACCGTGCTGTTCGGGCCGTATGGCTCGCCGATCGAAGTGCAGATCCGTACCGAGGAAATGGACCTGATCGCCGAACGCGGCGTGGCCGCGCACTGGACCTACAAGTTCGGCGGCGATTCACCCAACAGTGCGCAGAGCCGTGCGCACGCCTGGATCGTCGAACTGATCGATTCGCAGCGTGCTGCCGGTTCCTCGCTGGAGTTCCTCGACAACGTCAAGGTCGACCTGTTCCCGGACGAGGTCTACCTGTTCACCCCGAAGGGCAAGATCCTGGCCCTGCCGCGCAATTCCACCGCGCTCGATTTCGCCTACGCCGTGCATACCGACGTGGGCAACATGGCGGTGGCCTCGCGCGTGGACAAGAAACTGGTGCCGCTGCGCACCAAGCTGGTGTCGGGGCAGTCGGTGGAGATCATCACCGCGCGCTCGGCCACGCCCAAGCCGCAGTGGCTGGAATTCGTGGTCACCAGCAAGGCGCGCACCGCCATCCGCCACCAGCTCAAGCAGCTGGAACACGAAGATGCCGTGCAGCTCGGCCACCGCATGCTCGACCGTGCGCTGGAAGCGATGGATTCGTCGCTGGAACGGCTGCCGAAGGGGCGCCTGGATGCGTTCCTGGCCGAACACCGCTTCCCGCGCCTGGAAGCCCTGCTGGCCGAGGTCGCACTGGGCAACTGGATGCCGACCCAGGCCGCGCAGGCGCTGATGGCCTACGCCGAACTGCGTGGCGGCCCGCATTCGCGCCACCACTCGCAGGAAAAGATCCTGATCAACGGCAGCGAGCGCGGCGTGGTCACCTTCGCCGGCTGCTGCCAGCCGATTCCCGGCGACGAGATCATGGGCTACCACACCGCCGGCAAGGGCATCGTGGTTCACCGCATGGACTGCCCGAACCTGGCCGAGCTGCGCAAGTCGCCCGAGCGCTGGGTGCCGATCGGCTGGGACACCACCGTTTCCGGCGACTACGACACTTCGCTGGTGGTGGAAGTAGAGAACGGCACCGGTGTGCTGGCGCAGCTGGCTGCTGCCATCGCGCAGAGCCATTCCAACATCGAGCGCGTGGACTACCTGGACCGCGACTTCAACGCCGCCGTGCTGGCGTTCAACATCCAGGTACGCGACCGCAACCACCTGGCCGAAGTGATGCGCCGCCTGCGCCGTCTGTCGGTCGTGCAGTCGGTACGCCGCCAGTAGGTCCACGCCATGCGTGGATGACGTTCCGCGCACACGACGTACGGGGTCGGATCCGTTTCCCGCCAGGAAACGGATCCGACCCCAGCCGACATCGCCCCCACCCGGTACAATCACCGCTCTGTTTTCCCCCAAGCACCGGAGCGACCCATGTCCCGCCAGATCATCAACACCGAAAAGGCCCCCGCCGCCATCGGCCCGTACTCGCAGGCCGTGCGCGCCGGCAACACCGTGTACTTCTCCGGCCAGATCCCGCTCGACCCGGCCACCGGCAACATCGTCGGCGCCGGTGACGTCGAAGCACAGGCCCGCCGCGCCTTCGACAACCTCAAGGCCGTGGCCGAAGCCGCCGGCGGCTCGCTGGACAAGGTCGTGCGCCTGGGCCTGTACCTGACCGACCTGGGCGAGTTCGCCAAGGTCAACGCGGTCATGCAGGACTACTTCCAGGCCCCGTACCCGGCCCGTTCCACGATCGAAGTCTCCGGCCTGCCGAAGGGCGCCAACTTCGAGGTCGACGCGGTGATGGTCATCGACTGACCGCCACGTGGCACGCAAGGCGGCGGTCACCCCGGTCCTGTCACCGTCCGGCGAAGCATCCCTGGCGATGCTCGCGGGCGTCGGTCCGGCCGTGGCCGCCAAACTGCAGGCGCGTGGCCTGGCCACCCTGCAGGATCTCTGGCTTCATCTGCCACTGCGCTATGAAGACCGTACCCGGCTGACCCGCATTGAGGACCTGCGCAACGGCGTACCGGCGCAGGTGGAAGGGCGGGTGGTCGCGGTCGAGCGCGGCATGCGCTACCGGCCGATGCTGAAAGTGGCGGTGGAAGACGAAGGGCGGGGCACTTTGGTGCTGCGCTTCTTCCACTTCCGCCAGCAGCAGGTCGGCCAGTTCGCGGTCGGCAACCGGCTGCGCTGCTTCGGCACGCCCAAACCGGGCCAGCTCGGCCTGGAAATCGTCCATCCCAGCTACCAGGTGCTGGGCCGCAACGACGATCCCGAACTCGGCGACCGCCTCGACCCGGTGTATCCCACCGTCGAAGGCGTGGGCCCGATGACGATGCGCAAGCTGATCGGCCAGGCGCTGGACCGCCTGCCGCAGGAAAGCACGCTGGAACTGCTGCCCAGCGGCTGGCTCGATGGCCTCGGCCTGCCGTCGCTGCGCAGCGCGCTGCTGACCGTGCACCGGCCGCCGCCCGATGCCGACCTGGCCGCGCTGGCGGCCGGCACTCATCCAGCGCAGCGTCGCTTGGCAATGGAAGAGCTGCTGGCCCACCACCTCAGCCTGCGTCGCCAGCGTATCGCGCTGCAGGCGCACCATGCACCGCCGCTGGCCGGCCCCGGCAAGCTGGCCAAGGCGCTGCTGAAGCAATTGCCGTTCGCGCTGACCGGCGCGCAGGCGCGCGTGTTCAAGCAGATCCGCGAGGACCTGGCGCGCCCCAGCCCGATGCTGCGGCTGGTGCAGGGTGATGTCGGCTCCGGCAAGACCGTGGTCGCCGCGCTGGCGGCGATGCTGGCGGTGGAGCAGGGCAAGCAGGTTGCATTGGCTGCGCCCACCGAGCTGCTGGCCGAACAGCATCTCAACAACCTGCGCGGCTGGCTGGAACCGCTCGGTGTGCGCATCGCCTGGCTGGCCGGCAAGGTCACCGGCAAGGCGCGCGCCAAGGTGATGGAGCAGGTCGCCAGCGGCGAAGCGCAGGTGGTGGTCGGCACCCACGCACTGATGCAGGAGGCCGTGGTGTTCCAGGATCTGGCACTGGCCATCGTCGACGAGCAGCATCGCTTCGGCGTGCATCAGCGACTGGCGCTGCGTGACAAGGGCGCAGGCGGCAACAGCGTGCCGCACCAGCTGGTGATGACCGCAACACCGATTCCGCGCACGCTGGCGATGTCCGAATACGCCGACCTGGATGTCTCGGCCATCGACGAACTGCCGCCGGGCCGCACCCCGGTGCAGACCGTCGCATTGAACAACGATCGTCGCCCGGAGCTGATCGAGCGCATCGCCCTGGCCTGCCAGGAAGGGCGGCAGGTGTACTGGGTGTGCACGCTCATCGAGGAAAGCGAAGAGCTGGACGCTACACCCGCGCAGGCCACCTACGAATCGCTGCAGGCGCTGCTGCCCGGCGTACGCGTGGGGCTGGTGCATGGCCGCCTGAAAGCTGCGGAAAAGCTGGCCACGATGGTGGCGTTCAAGGCCGGGCAGATCGACCTGCTGGTGGCGACCACCGTCATCGAAGTGGGCGTGGACGTACCGAACGCCTCGTTGATGGTGATCGAGAACGCCGAACGCCTCGGCCTGGCCCAGCTGCACCAGCTGCGCGGCCGTGTTGGCCGCGGTTCGGCGGTGTCGCGCTGCGTGCTGCTGTACCAGGCACCGCTCTCGCAGATGGCACGCGAGCGCCTGCAGACCATGCGCGAAACCAACGATGGTTTCGTCATTGCCGAAAAGGATCTGGAACTGCGCGGCCCCGGCGAACTGCTCGGCACCCGCCAGACCGGCCTGGCCGGTTTCCGCATCGCCGACCTGGCCCGCGATGCCGGCCTGCTGCCCGGCGTGCACGACCTGGCCGAGCGCCTGCTGGCCCAGCAACCCGCGCTGGCCGACCGCGTGGTGCAGCGCTGGATCGGCACCGCCGTGCGTTACGCCTCGGCGTGAGTGGTGGGGTCAGAGCCCTTTGCACAGCAAAGGGCTCTGACCCCATTCCCGGGATGCTCATCCGCGCATGGCGTGGATCTACCTCGCGCTGCGCGCGGGAGTCGGGCAAGGCTCGACTCTACAGACAGCGCTTTCGATCAATTCCATGTTCATCCACGCATTGCATGGATGTGTCGACCAAGGTCGACACCCACCAACAGCTGCGGAAATCTGTCGAAGGCGGGGGGGGGCCGGGGGGGGGGGGGGGGGGGCGGGGGGGCGGGCGCCCCCCCCCCCCCCCGCGGCCGGGGGGGGGGGGGGGGGGGCGCCCCCCCCCCCCCCCCGACCCCCGCGGGGGGGGGGGGGGGGGGTTGGGGGGGGGGGGGGGGGGGGGGGGGGGCCCCCCCCCCCCCCGAACCCCAACCCCCGTACTTGCAACGGTCATCAACCCGGTCCACACTTCGTTGCCGATCTGAAGACGGCAACGATGACCCACAAGATCCCGCTGTTGATCGACACCGACCCCGGTGTGGACGACGCCCTGGCCCTGCTGATGGCCTTCGCCGACGAACGGCATGACGTGGTCGCCCTGACCATCGCCGCCGGCAATGTCGGCCTCGAGTACACCGTTCGCAACGCCCTCAAGCTCTGCGACATCGTCGGCCGCGCCGACGTGCCGGTGTTTGCCGGCAGCCCGGATCCGCTGCTGCATCCCTCCGTCGACGCTGCCCACGTGCATGGCCGTGACGGCTACGGCGACGTGGACCTGCCGCCGCCCAGCCGCCAGGCCGAAGCCGAGCACGCCGCACTGGCCATCCTGCGCCTGTCGCACGAGCACGCCGGCGAACTGATGCTGGTGATGCTGGGCCCGCTGACCAACCTGGCCCTGGCACTGAAGCTGGACCCGACCCTGCCCGAGCGCATCAAGCGCATCGTGGTGATGGGCGGCGCGGTCACCTGCCACGGCAACATCACCCCGGCGGCCGAATTCAACATTGCGTTCGACCCGGAAGCGGCGCACGTGGTGTTCACCTCGTTCAAGCACCTGCTGGTGTCGGACTGGGAGGCCACCGTCGCCCATGGCCTGCCGCTGCAGGACGCCGAGAAGTGGCTGCAGGCTGATTCCGATCGCGCCCGCTTCTACGAACTGATCTCGCGCAAGACCCGTGGCCTGTCCGAAGACAGCAAGGGCGGGCGCTGGTACACCGCCGATGCGGTGGCCATGGCCTGGGCGCTGAACCCCGAAGGGCAGCTGCGGGTCGAGTCGCGCCCGCTGAACGTGGAGCTGAACGGCACGTTCAGCCGCGGCGCCACCATCGTCGACTGGAACCGCCAGACCGGCCAGCCGGACAACTGCGATCTGCTGATGGCCTACGACCAGCAGCGTTTCGAGGCCCTGGTGCGCCAAGCCTTGGGTGCGGACTGACGTCCATTACCCGGCACCGGTTGCCCCGAGCGGCAACCGGTGCTTATAATGCCGCTCTTGACCACCAGCCCATTTACGGTGTGAGCCCATGAAGGCCGATATCCATCCGAACTACCGCGACGTCGTCTTCCATGACGTCACCTCCGATTTCAAGATCCTGACCCGCTCCACCATGGCGACGAAGGAAACCATCCAGTGGGAAGACGGCAACGAATACCCGCTGGTCAAGGTTGAAATTTCCTCGGCTTCGCACCCGTTCTACACGGGCAAGCACAAGGTCATCGACACCTCGGGCCGTATCGACAAGTTCCAGAAGCGCTACGCGCGCTGATCTGTCGATCCAGCTTCGAACCAACGGCCGCGCTCTGCGCGGCCGTTTGTTTTCCCCAACGCCAACCCAACGGGCGTTTGGATGGACGGAACACTGCGTTCGTGTGACAACGCTTTTGCCGATCCGGGCCGCTCAACGGCCGGCGTCTGGCTGCCTGTCGTATACGACTTCTGTCTAGCGCCGGGCAAATGCTGCTGTGCGATAATGACCTGATCCCCGGCACAGGCCGAGGACGTCATTCACGTGCCTGACCAATGCGCTTGGGCAGGCGCCTTCCCATGAAGGAGCGCACACAGTGTCCGATCTTGATCAGGTCACGCTCAACGCCGGCGACAAGTCGGTCGTTCTGCCCGTCATCAAACCCACCCTTGGCAACGACTGCGTCGACATCGCGAAGCTGACCAAGGAAACGGGGTATTTCACCTACGATTCCGGCTTCACCGCGACGGCCAGCTGCAAGTCCGCCATCACCTACATCGACGGCGACAAGGGCGTGCTGCTGTACCGCGGCTACCCGATCGAACAGCTGTCGGAAAAGTCGAGCTACGTCGAAGTGGCCTACCTGCTGATCAACGGCGAGCGCCCGAGCGCCGAGCAGCTGAAGGCCTTCACCGATGAGCTGACCGCCGAAGCCAACGTCGATGAGTCGATCAACACCTTGATCGGCAGCTTCGCCAAGGATGCCCACCCGATGGCCATCCTGGCCGCTGCGATCGCGCAGCTGTCGGCCATCTATCACGACTCGCTGGACCTGTCCGACGCCGAACAGCGCCGCCAGGCCGCCGTGCGCCTGATCGCCAAGGTGCCGACCCTGTCGGCGCTGATCTACCGCCACGGCAAGGGCCTGCCGGCCAACAAGCCGGACACCTCGCTGGACTACGTCAGCCGCTTCCTGAAGCAGACCTTCGAGTCCGCTGACGGCCAGTACGACCTGAACCCGGACGTGGTCAAGGCACTGGACCTGCTGTTCATCCTGCATGCCGACCACGAGCAGAACGCCTCGACCTCGACCGTGCGCCTGGTCGGCTCGACCGGTGCCAACCCGTACGCGTCGGTCGCTGCGGGCGTCACCGCGCTGTGGGGTCCGGCCCACGGCGGTGCCAACGAAGCCGTGCTGAAGATGCTCGAAGAGATCGGCAGCGCCGACAATGTCGAGTCCGCCGTGGTCAAGGCCAAGGACAAGACCTCCGGCTTCCGCCTGATGGGCTTCGGCCACCGCGTCTACAAGAACTTCGACCCGCGCGCCAAGGTCATCGGCGAGATGACCAGCAAGGTGCTCAAGCAGCTGGGCGTGCAGGATCCGCTGCTGGACGTGGCCGTGAAGCTGGAGCAGGCCGCGCTGCAGGACGAGTACTTCGTCGCCCGCAAGCTGTACCCGAACGTCGATTTCTACAGCGGCATCATCTACAAGGCGCTGCAGATCCCGACCGAGATGTTCACCGTCATGTTCGCCCTGGGCCGTACCTCCGGCTGGGTGTCGCATTGGCTGGAACAGCAGGTCGACCCGGAAATGAAGATCGGCCGTCCGCGCCAGGTCTACACCGGCAGCGACGTGCGCGACTACCAGGGCTGATCGCCCCGCGTGAGTTGTGAGAAGAACGCCCCGCATCCGCGGGGCGTTTTTTTTGGAGCGGACCTGGTAGGTGCGGACCGTTGGTCCGCACGATTTCGGCGCCCGCGAAAAATCATCCACGCACGGCGTGGATCTACCACCGCAACCGCCTTCGGTAGGTGCCAACCTTGGTTGGCACGCTTTCCCATCCACGCACGGCGTGGATCTACCACCGCAACCGCCTTCGGTAGGTGCCAACCTTGGTTGGCACGCTCTCCCATCCACGCATGGCGCGGATCTACCGCCGCACCCGCCTTCGGTAGGTGCCAACCTTGGTTGGCACGCGCTTCACCGCGCCAAGACCGCGTGATTCAAGGGTCTCGCCAGCTTCACAAGCGCTCGCGCAGCCTCAGGACGCCAGCTGCATCCGCAGCACCTGAAATGGAGCGTCCATCCCGATGAGTACCCGATTCGACCCACCCGAGCGCGGACCGCTCGGCCCTGACGTCGCCGCCGTCGTCACCGCCCCGATCGTCGCCCCTCCCAGCGAAAGCGCCGTTTCCTGGGGCGCGATCTTCGCTGGCGCCACCGCTGCCGCTGCACTCTCCCTCATCCTGCTGATCCTCGGTGTTGGCCTCGGCCTGTCGTCGGTGTCGCCATGGTCGTTCGAAGGCGTCAGCAAAGAGACCTTCGGTTGGTCCAGCATCGCTTGGCTCACCTTCACCGCACTCGCCGCCTCGGGCCTGGGTGGCTACCTCGCCGGCCGCCTGCGCACCAAGTGGACGCAGATCCGTGGCGATGAAACCTACTTCCGCGATACCGCGCACGGCTTCGTGTCGTGGGCGGTGGCCACGCTGCTGACTGCGGGCCTGCTGACCTCGGCCATCGGTGGCGTGCTGGGCGCCGGTGCAAAGGTGGCGGGCGCCACCGCAGGCGCTGCCGCATCCACGGCCGGTGTTGCCGCTGCGGGCGCCGGCAGCGCTGCCGCTGCGGCTCCGGAAGGCGACCTCAACTACTGGGTCGATTCGCTGTTCCGCAGCACCACCAGCGCAGGGCCGTCTGCTCCTGCAGCGCCGCCGCCGGGTGCACCGATGGATCCGAATGCCCCCCCGCCGCCGCCGGCACCGGGCGCCGGTCCACTCGACGCGCGCATCGCCCCGCCGCCGCGACCGCTGCCGGGCAACGGTCCGATCGGCGACCGCCGCGAAGTGCGCGCCGAAGTGAACCGCATCATCGTCAACAGCCTGCACGGGGAGGGCCTGGATCCGGCCGATACCCAGTACCTGTCTCAGCTGATCGCGCGCGAGACCGGGATGAGCCCGGCTGAAGCGCAGGCCCGCGTGACCGATGTGCAGACGCGCATGCGTGCCGCGCTGGAGAAGGCAAAGACCACCGCCAAGCAGGCGGCCGACGATGCTCGCAAGGCCGCGGCGTATGCCGCGCTGTGGCTGTTCATCACTCTGCTGATCGGCGCGTTCTTCGCCAGCCTCAGCGCCACCTGGGGCGGCCGCCGCCGCGACCTGTAACCCGCATACCGTGCAAGGAGACCTGCCATGAAAATGATTCTGCTCTGGCTGTTGGGCGTGCCGATTCCGCTGCTGATCCTGTACGCGATCTTCTTCTGATCGCTCGCCAACGCGATGTCTCATCAGGCCGCCGAAAGGCGGCCTGATGCCATCCAGCAGATCCACGCCATGCGGGGATGACCCGTTGTAGAGTCGAGCCGTACTCGACTCACGCGCGCAGCGCGTGTGTTTCGCGCAGTGTCGGAAGAGCAGTCGACTAACAGTCGACTCTACAAATCCAAGGCAATGAGGTTTATTGCATTCAAGCAGTGAGGGAGTTTGCATAACCCTCAAACATTGAGCGAATTCAAGAATTCTCCTTAACGTTCAACGTTTTAGGAATCCTTGAATGGCCTGCATGGCAATGGATTTCTAACATTCTCTCCGTCGCCCGCAACCACCTCTGCGGGCGGCGCCTCCCTCCCTTTCTCCTTAGGGGAGGGGGGCTTTCATATTCCCCCTGTCCGAGAGAGACACCCATGCACGCCATTCTCAAGAAGGCCGCGCTCGCTGCAGCGCTGGCCACTGCTTCGCTGTCCGCGCACGCGCTGGAAACCAAGATCACCGTCTACGCCGACGTCGACCCGACCCTGGCGCTGCTGCGCGACGATGGCACCCCGCTGCCGGACACCGTGCAGCTGACCCACGATCCGCTGCGTGGCCTGCTGCCGTCGACGCAGCAGGTGCGCATCCATTCCAATGACGAAACCGCGGACATCGAGGTGCGCCTCGGCCACGATCCGGTGCTGCTCAATGGCGCCACCCGCGTGCCGCTGGCCGTCAGCCTGAACACCGATGCGCTGACCACTGCGGTCACCGAGTTCAAGGCGGCTGACCTGTTCAACGGCGCCAGCTCGACGCCGGGTGCCTCCATCTCGATGCCGCTGACCATCGCTCAGGCGGGTGCCGGTGGCCCGCTTACGGTCAACGGCCGCTACGAAGGCATGGTCTACATCGTCATGAACCAGAAGCCCTGATCCACGGCTTCCCGCGCCGGCCCGCATTCCGGGCCGGCCGCTACTCCAGCGGTACTCCCCAATGACCCCACACGCCCCCGCCGTTACCCGGCTGGCGGTCGCGCTCGCCTTGGCGATGTCTGCTCCCCTGGTCGCAGCCCACGGCGTCCCCGCCGGCTTCGAGGATCTGGTCGAAGGCCAGACCGAACAACTCGACATCCAGCTGTTCGGCCGCTCGGCCGGGCTGTCGCCGGTTCGCGTGACCCTGGAGCACGTGCAGCTGGAAGACCCCGCGCACGTGCTGCAGGCGTTGGACCTGCCTGCCGAAGCACAGGCGGCGTTGCTGCGGGCGTTGTCGCAACCACTGCCGCGCAACAGCCACCTGGCCTGCCGCTTCGGTGGCGCCACGGCCGGCTGCGGTTACCTCGACCCACCTGAAGACCCCACCGCGGCGCGCGCGCTGTATGACGAAGGCGAGGGCGCCGTGCGCCTGTTCGTGGCGCGGCAGTGGATTCCGGGAGAGCCGGCAGCGGAGCGTTACCACAAGGTCACGGCCAATGCCGAGAACGCCTTCCTGCACCAGCAGACACTCAACGTCAGCGGCGGCCGCGACTATCAGGCGCTGTCCGCGCGCGGCGTGGGCACGCTGGGCCTGTTTGATCGCGGCCACCTGTCCGCCGACTGGTACTACACCCAGCAGCGCTACCGCAGCCGTGGCAGCAACGACGACTTCCAGTTCGACAACGTCTATTACCGCCATGACCTGGGCCAAGCGCATTACCTGCAGGCCGGGCGCATGGACCGCCGCAACCTGTCCAGCCCGCAGGGCGGCACCTTCAGTTTCAGCATGCTGCCGCTGGACCGTTTCCAGGGCGCACGCGTGGGCACCACCCAGGCCTATGTGGACACCGACGCGGCCGTGCAGGCCACGCCGCTGACCGTGCTGCTGGCGCGCGATGCACGCGTCGACGTGTTCGACGGCGAGCGGCTGCTGCAGACCTTCTACCTGCAGGCCGGCATCAACCAGATCGACACCCGCAATTTCCCCTTCGGCAACTACCTGGTGCGCATGCGCATCTACGAAGATGGTGTACTGGTGCGCACCGAGGAGGCACCGTTCGACAAGGGCGGCGACTGGACCAACAGCCAGTGGCAGTGGTTCGTGCAGGGCGGCCGCCGCAACGAGCGCCGCAGTGATCGCTTTGATGGTGAAAGTGTGGCGATGGCCGGCGTGCGCGTGCCGCTGGGCCGCGATGCCGCACTTACCGCGGGTGCCGCCAACCTCGGCGGCCACAGCTACGGCGAGCTGCGCCTGGACCTACGCCGCGTGCTGGCCACCCAGGAAATGCGCGCCACGCTCAGCGGCATGCGCGGCAGCGATGGCAGCAATGGCCAGCAGCACCAGCTGTCGTACCGGCGCAAGGCGTCGTGGAATCTCTACCAGCAGCGCATGCGCGGCAAGGCCTGCCAGTTCGAGGCCGATGCGCGCGACCAGCTGGGCTGCACCAACTCACTCAGCGGTTCGATGTCGCTGCCGCTGGGCGGTGGCAATGTCTACGTGGGCTATACCCGTCGCCAGACCTGGCGCACCGGCTGGCATCGGCCTGAATTCGAGCAGGACCCGTTGTTCGGGCTGGATCCCTTGCTGCCGCCCGGTCCGCTGGAACCGCGCCGCGAGCCCGTGCTCAGCCGGACCTGGCAGGCCAGCTTCAGCCGCAGCCACCGCTGGCAGGACTTCAGCGTGTCCACGCGCGTGGGGCTATGGCAGCAGCGCAGCACCGACAGCGTGCGCGGCAGCAACGAGCGTGACCGTGGCATCTACTTCAACCTCAGCCTGACCCGCCTGCAGCGCAGCCATGACAGCAGTGGTCAGCGCCGCTATGCGGTGGACGTGCGCCAGCCGCAGCATCAGCGCCCGGCCATCGACTACAGCGTGGGCCAGAGCCTGCGCCAGGACCGGGACACGCACTATCGGGAGCTGAACGCCGAACTGCGCGGCAACAACACTGACCGTTACAGCGCCTCGCTGAGCGGCCAGCTGCAGAACGGCATCGGCAACACCACCGCCAGCATCGCGCACTATCAGCAGCGCGGGCGTGGCGAGACCGGCTACAGCGGCAGCCACAGCTCCGGCTTCGCACTGGGCCGGCGTGGTTTCTACTGGAGCGGTGCCAACGGCGCCGAGGCCGGCCTGGCCGTGCAGGTGGACGGTTTCGACGATGCCGACCTGCATGGCGTGGCCGCGGAACTGCAGGTGGGTGGGCTGCGCCGACAGCGTCTGCAGATCGGCGAGCGTCGGCTGCTGCCGCTGCAGGCCTATCAGTCGCAGCGCGCCGAAGTGCAGGACGCCAGCACCCTGGACAGCATCGCCGCGATCCGCGTGACCGGCGTGGGCGGTGCACGGCCGATGTTCCTCACGCCCGGCAAGCTGATGCGCATGCCGGTGCCGATTGAAGTGACCTACACCTTCATCGGCAATGCCAAGGACCTTGCGGGGTCGCCATTGGGCGGTGCCCGCATCCTCAACGCGCCGGTGCCCGGCACCAGCGCCAACGGCAGCTTCGTTGCCGATTTCCCGCGTCGCGAAACAACGCTGTACCTGCTGCAGGACGACCGCCTGCTGCATTGCCCGCTGCAGGTGCGCGAGCGCCGCCAGGTGGTGCTGCTGGTCGGCGCCGTGCACTGCGAGCCGCTGGCCGTGGCCCAGCTGCCGCCCGAGATCCGCCAGCAGGCCCGCGTGACCCGCCTGCTGCAGGAACGCGCGTTGATTGCCGCCACGCCCCAGACCGCTGCTGCAGGAGGTACGCCATGAGCCGGCGTTGGATGTGTGTGTTGATGCTGGTCTGTACGCTGGTGCTGGTGATGCCACGGGCGTGGGCGCAGTGGCCGCCGGAGACGCATCCGACGGACCAGAGCCGGGACATCGTGATGAGCTGGGATCGCTCGGCGGTGCCGGGTGATGTGGAGCTGTGGGCGCCGCGGACGGTGCTGGGGTTCAGTCACGATCAATCGCTGAGGTATGGGCAGATTCATGCTCTGTGTGAGTCAGACTCGGATGCAGCATTGGGACGATGCCGAACCGATCCTTTGCTTGGCGAGGCAGAAGGAACATCGGAGGTTCTCGTAAGAGCTGTGGAGCAGCGAACTGGACTTTGGACAGAGATCAGCGCGGTAGGGCACCTAGAGAGGGTCAATTCTGATCGCAGCTGCTTGGGTGACTTCTGGCAGCCAATATTCAGACCGCTGTTCGCAGCGAGGCTGGATTTGTGCGGAACAGGTGAATCACTAGGTACAGGAGTTCGGCTGACTATGTTGGCGGAGGAACTCAAGAAGCTCGTGGCAGGCCACTGGAAGGCCACGATGCGCCTGAACATCAAGGCCGATCCTTCTGCAGCACCGGTCGCAACAGCCACCTTCAACTTCGATTTCACCGTCACCGACTACGACGCGATCTCGATCTACTTCCCCGGCTTCGACGGCATCGCGCCGCTGGTCAACATGGACCTGCGCTACGACCCCATCCGCAAGATGGTCGGCGGCTACAAGGAAGTGGACATGTGCCTGTACGACGGCGTGGGCTCGCAGAGCGAGTTCCTCGGCGTCACCGTGCGCGACAGCGGTCCACGGCCACCACCAGGGCGTGACTATGCGGTCTGGCACGGAGATGGCGGCAGTGACGACACCCAGCGCCTCGACTACCAGGTCAGCCTGAAATACGGCGGCAACCGTCTGGCGATGAAGAACGGCGATGAACAGCTGCTGCGCGGTATCGACAGCGCGCAGTTGCGGCTGGTGATGCTGCCGGGCATCAGCCAACCCGTGTACTGCGTGCCCACGCCGCTGGTGCTGGAAACGCCGCCTACGCCCATCGCCAGCAAGCGGCCCGGTCTCTACGACGGCGAGTTGACGGTAGAGCTGCGCGTGCCGACCGCCAAACCCTGATCCCACGGAGCCTCATCATGAAGAAGCTGCTGTTCTGTCTGTTGCCGTTGAGCGCGCTGCTGGCGCCGCCAGTACATGCCAACCTCTCGATCCATCCGATGCGCGCGGCCGTCGATGGCAAGCGCGGTACGCAGATCCGCGTCTACTCGCACTCCACCCAGCCGCAGTACGTGCAGGCACGCCTGTTGCGCATCTCGAATCCCGCCCAGGCTGGCGAGGAAGAGGTGGACATGGAGGCGGCCGATGCAGCGGTCGCCATCACCCCCGGGAAGTTCGCACTCAGTGGCGGAGGCAATCGCCTGATCCGGGTGATTCCGCTACGCAGCGTGGAGAAGGAAGTGGCCTACCGCGTCTACTTCGAGGGTGTCAGGGGACCGGACGGGACCCTGCTTGAGGGTGATGAGCAGGCGGCACAGGCCAACGTCGGCGTCAGCCTGGTATGGGGCGCGCTGGTGAACGTGTTGCCCGCCAACGGCAGCGTGGATCTGCAACTGCAGGGCGACACCCTGCGCAATGTGGGGACCCTGCGGGTCGGCATCACGGGGCTGGCCGAGTGCAGCGCCAGTGGTGCCTGTACGACCCACGACTTTGCCAAAAGCCTGTACCCGGACGCGGAGCTGAAGCTGCCGTTCCAGCCTCAGCCGGGCAATACCGTGCAGCTGCATTACCGCCTGTCCAAGGACGGCTACCGCGAGCACGTAACCACCCTGGCGCCAAGCGCCTGATCGTTCCTGGCCCCGCGCTGTTCGCGGGGCCTCATTTTCGATGTCCTGTTAAGGGAGAGAGCATGAACCGCATCTATCGTCGTATCTGGAGTGCCGCCAAGCAGTGCTGGGTGGTTGGCAGTGAGTTGAGCAGTCCGCGCGGGAAGTCCGCTGGAGGCAGGGCACTATTGCTGGTGGCGGCACTGGTGGGCCTCCCTGCCGCAGCGCACGAGCACTCGGAGGAAGCGGCTGAGGGCGAGCGTGAAGGGACCGACTCCAGTCAACTCCTGATGCCCTCTCCGTGGCGCTTTTCGTCATTTTCGAACCAGGTAAATGCGGGTTACACCCAGCTGGCTCTGGTAAATGACAGCCAGTATAGGGATGCCACGATCAGCGGTGATATGCAGATGATCCTGGGTTCACGGTCGAGCATCAGTGGCTGGGGATCGGTGGTCTACGGCACCGAGTCATCGCTGTCGGGGCTGGGAAGTGTGCTTGTAGGAAATTCATCGATCGCACGCGGCGACAGGAACGTCGTCGTTGGATACGGATCTGAGGCCAAGAGTGGATACGCGACAGTCGTAGGTGCCAGCTCGATCGCATCAGGAATTGGTGCAACCGCTCTGGGGCATGACGCCAGGGCATACTCGAGCAACTCCATTGCGGTGGGCAGTGGTGCCAGGACCGTGGAAAGTTCGGCGGGTGTTTCCCGCATTGCTATTGGCGGGAACGCCTTCGCTGGAACGGCGGGGTACTCCGGTGCCATCGCGTTGGGAGGGAACGCACGTGCCGAGTACAGTGGAGTTGCGCTGGGGCATCATGCCAAGGCGAGCGCCCATGACTCGGTAGCCATCGGAGCATATTCCGAGGCAACGGAAGGCAATTCGGTGTCTGTTGGCAGCTCATCGACGAAGCGGCGAGTGACCAATGTGGACGATGGGCGATTGAACGCCAGCAGCACGGATGCCGTTACCGGAAAGCAGCTCCATGCTACCAATAGCAATGTAGCGGCCGCGCGCTCGGTCGCGGACTCTGCCAAGACCAATGCTGACAGTGCGCTGGCAAAGGCCAATGTGCTCTCAGGCCTTATGAGCCAGACGTCTGCCTCGGGGAACGTTCGTGTAGGTGCAAGCAACAGCGGCACCGTACTGGACGTCCGCAACAGCGCCAGCTCCAATCGAAAGATCACGGGCGTGGCAGACGCCACGCTGAGCACGACAAGCACAGATGCGGTGTCAGGCAAGCAGCTCAATTCCACCAATAGCAATGTCACGGCTGCGCGCTCCGTCGCCGACTCCGCCAAGACCAATGCTGACAACGCACTGACAAAGGCCAACACGCTTTCGGGCCTCCTGAGCGAGACCTCTGCTTCGGGGAGCGTCCGGCTGGGTGCATCCAACAGCGGCACCGTACTGGACGTCCGCAACAGTACCAACGCCAACCGCAGGATCACAGGAGTGGCGGATGCCACGCTGAGCACGACCAGCACGGATGCTGTGTCAGGCAAGCAGTTGAATGCCACCAACACCAAGCTGGCAGATGCACAGCGCGTCGCAGACGCGGCAGCCGCGCGCCTGAACGCATCCGCCCCGGCTATCGGGCTGGCGGCAGAGGCGGAAGGGAGCGGAAGCACCGCCAGCGTAGCGATGGGGCGCTCGGCGAAGGCCTACAACACCAACAGCATCGCAGTTGGTGCAGATGCTCGGGCCGGTGTCGACGCCAACGGCGACAAGAGCGCTGCCACCGGTGCAGTTGCTCTCGGTGCTGCAACGCGCGGTGGCAATGGCGCGGTGGCGGCAGGCCTGCGTGCTTCGGCAGTGGGTGATCGCGCCGTGGCCGTAGGCAATGATGCGACGGCCGCGGCGACCCATGCCGCCGCGCTGGGTTACAAGGCAGATGCGAGCGGCAATCAGGCCGTCGCCGTTGGCCGGGAGGCCGCCGCATCCGGTTTGTACTCGACGGCGCTTGGCAATCTTGCAAAGGCGGGTGCCGAAAGTGCCATTGCGTTGGGCGACCGCGCCCTGGCATCGCACACGGGAAGTGTCGCTCTGGGCAACGGCTCGCAGACCACCGGCATCAATCAGGTCTCGGTCGGCAACTCCAGTATCAAGCGCAAGATCGTCAACCTGGCGGATGGCGCTGTCAGCAGCAGCAGTACCGAGGCCATTACGGGCAAGCAGTTGAATGAAACAAATGGCCGGGTAACGACTGCACAGAATGCCGCCAACGGCGCGCAGACCACCGCCAATGCCGCACAGGTTGATGCCACCAAGGCCTTGGCTGAAGCCACCGTTCTGGGTGGGCTGGTCGGGCAGGTTTCGGCCACGGAGGCTGTCCGCCTGGGTGAGAAGAACAGCGGCACCGTACTGGATGTGCGCAATAGCGCGAATGCGAACCGTAAGCTGACCGGCGTGGCCGATGGCGTGGTCAGCGCCAGCAGCTACGAAGCTGTGAATGGCAGGCAGCTCAATGCCACCAATGACAAGGTGACGACGGTGGAGGGGATGGCCAAGTCTGCGGGTGCAGACGCTGCCGTGGCAAAGACGGATGCAGCCAGGGCGTTGGTCGAAACCGCAGCACTGGGCGGGCTGGTGGCGCAGGAATCTGCGTCTGGGGATGTTCGTCTCGGTGAGGAAAATAATGGCACGACCCTGGATGTGCGTAACAGTACCAACGCTAACCGAAAGATCAGTGGTGTGGCAGATGGCACGTTAAGTGGGACAAGCGATGAGGCAGTATCTGGCCGACAGCTTCACGCTACCAATGGTCGATTGTCGACTCTCGAGACGGAGTTTCGGTTTGTCAGTTTCGGTACGGATGGACTTAGTGAAGCGGCAGAATCTGGCCGCTTTGGTGTGGCGATCGGTGACTCGGCGAAGGCTAGCCCCAGCAGTGAAGGTGGGACTGCGGTTGGAGCATTCGCCAACTCTCTTGGCAGGAACTCAGTGGCTGTTGGTCGTGGATCTGTCGTAACTGGGCGCTCGGAGAATGGATTCGCACTGGGCGCCGCAGCTCGAGTGGAAGAGGTGGGCGGCGTGGCCATCGGCGCAAGTAGCAAGGTTGCAGTGGGGGCAACGAACGCCGTCTCGGTTGGCGCGGCGTCTGAGGCGACAGAAGCGAGTACCGTGTCTTTCGGGAATTCAGTTAGCAAGCGCCGGTTGGTGAACATCGCCCGTGGCACCGCCGACCACAACGCCACCACTGTCTCACAGCTCAAGGATTCCCTCGCCACCCTCGGCGGCGGCGCAGGCATGGTTGCCAATGGCACCATCATCGCTCCGACCTACGCGGTGCAGGGCGGAACGCAGAGCACCGTCGAAGACGCGCTGATGGCGCTCGATGGCGCTGTGATCACCGCAGGCCGCCGGGCGGAGAAGGTGGAAGGCCAGCTCAGCTCGATCTTCCAGGATTCACCTTCCGCCCGTGCCGACGGCATGAACCAGATCGCGCTGAATGGCGTGAATGGCATGGTGCTGACCAACCTGGCTGACGGCCGAGTGGCGCCAGGAAGCCGTGATGCCGTAACCGGCAGTCAGTTGTACGCCGCAGAGCAGAAGATCTCGCAGAATCGGAACGATCTGGAGGCGATGCGCAAGGAGCGGGAGATGGGCGGGCAGGCCATGCGTGGATTGGATGCGAGCGGCCCGATTGATTTCGGCGGTGCGCGTTTGACTGGCGTGGCCGAGGCGAAGTTGTCGGCTGATAGCTCGGATGTTGTGCGTGGCAGTCAGCTCTATGAGACCAATGAAGAGCTGCAGAAGCTGGCTTCCGCGTCGCGGTTTGTTGCTGTCGGTGACCTAGGGCCTGGACAGGTGGCGAAGGCGGGACCAGTCGGGGTTGCGATTGGTGATTCCGCTGAGGCTTCTTTGCAAAGTGAAGGGGCAGTCGCCATTGGGAGCTTCGCGAAGGCCGCCGGAAAGAACTCAGTGGCACTGGGCAGAGCAGCTTACGTTGATGCTACGGCTGAGCATGGCTTTGCTTTCGGCGTCCATTCTTCTGTCCACGAAGCAAACGGTATTGCAATCGGCGTTGGCAGCACGGTGAAGCAGGGGGCCGGTTCAAGCGTAGCTATTGGTGTTCACTCGGTTGCAGATGAAGCTCGCACTGTCGCGTTCGGTAATGGTGAGATGAAGCGCCGCCTCGTAAACATCGCCAACGGCACCGCAGACCACAACGCCGCCACCGTCGGCCAGCTGCGTGGCGCGCTCTCCGCTCTCGGCGGTGAGGTCGATGCCAACGGCAACATCGTCGGCCCCAGCTTCAACGTGCAGGGCCAGTCCCAATCCACCCTCAACGGCGCATTGGAAGCGCTCGACGGCGCTGTCGTCAGCACCACCTCGCGCGTGAACCAGGTCGAATCACAGCTCCGCTCCGTGTTCCAGGAAACTCCCTCGGTGCGTGCAGACGGCACCCACCAGCTCACCCTGGCTGGTGCCAACGGCATGGTCGTCTCCAATGTGGCCAACGGCCTGATCGCGGCCGGCAGCCGCGATGCGGTCAATGGCGGCCAGCTGCATTCGATGCAGCAGCAGATCAACGGCCGCATGGATGGGCTGGAGCAGCGTATCGACGGTCAGCCGCAGGCCCGCGCCATGTCGACGGCGTCCACGCCTTCGCCGTCCACCGAAGAGACCGCGCCGGCGCCGGAAACCAGCGGCTCGCCGCAGATCGCCTCGACCGGTGAAGGTGACAAGCCGGCCCCGCAGCCGAAGCCGAAGCAGGACGACACGCCCAAGCCGCAGGTCGACACCGCCGACCTGGAAAAGATGCTGGCCCGGGCCAACGAGTACACCGATGGTGCGATCAGCACTTTCGAGCGTCGCCTGGACAAGATGGACAAGCGCTTCAACCGCATGGCGGCGATGAGCAGCGCGCAGAGCGCGATGGCGATGAACACCGCAGGTCTGGCTACCTACAACCGCCTGGGTGCGGGCGTGGGCTACAGCGAGGGTGAGTCGGCGATGGCCGTGGGCTACCAGCGCGTGCTCAACGAGAAGGGTTCGGCCACCTTCAGCCTCAATGGTGCGTTCACCAACAGCGGTGAACGCAGCATGGGCGTCGGCGTGGGCATCGGCTGGTAAGCCATGCGGCCCCGGCGTGGTGCGCGTAATGAACCCCGCCGCGCCGGGGTCCTTGCCGAGGAGATGGCAATGTACAGATGGGTACGCGGAATTATCAGCTATCGCACGTTCTATATCTGGCGGGCGCGCTTTCGCTACTACACCCGGAACCTGGACCTGTGGACGCTGATGAGCGGGCTGTGCATCGCCGGTCTTCTGCTGGTGCTGTGGTACCTGTGGCAGATGCTGGGCGTGCCGCCGCCGCGCGTACACCCGAAAGCCGCGGCGCTGCGCATCGAAGGTGTCTCCAGCGAGGCGATCCATCGCATCGTGCTGGTACGCCACGCGGGCAGCACGCCGGGGGCCCCGTTCACTACGCCGGAAGAGGTGCGGGCGAGCACGTTGCGCACGATGCGGGTGCGGCAGGTGATGGACAGCGAAGTGGTGTGGCGGCTGAAAGCCGACATGCTGGCGGACATCGCCGACTACATCACTGCCACGGGTGGGTGCGTCCCGTACGACTGCCGACGGATTCGCGCTCGATTTGAGGATGTGCGCAGGGCGGGTGTTGAGAATGCGCAGATCAACACAGCACTGTCGACGATCCTGGAGGTGTCGCTGGACCAGATGCCGTCGTTGGAGTCGGTCGAGCATGAGCGTGTGAAGAGTGGGTGGTCGGATGGGTTCAACGACATCTATGACCAGATCTGGTTGCTGCGGGGCCTGCAGGTCATGCATGCACAGATGATGCGGGAGTATCCGCAGCGAGCCGCCGCGCCGTGGTTGCCGCGGTTGCTCAGCGACCCGCTGCGCGATACCCGTTTCGTCTGGTAGCGGGAGCAGGATAGGCGTCATCTGCCAGCCTGAAGCACAGTGCGGACCAACGGTCCGCACCTACCGAACACGGGTGCAACGCTCCTGTAGAGTCGAGCCGCGCTCGACTGCTCTTCGGTCGGCACTCGAAATGCCTGAAGCACGGTGCGGACCAACGGCCCGCACCCGCCACTGGCAGGTACCGCTGCGCTCGCCGGCCATGGGCCGGCGCTACCGTCATCCGCCGATGTACGCGGTAATCTCCGCTTCGGCCAGCAGCTGCCGCAACTGCGCCACAGACGCGCGTCGCATCGGCTTCTCATCCACCGGTGACAGTGGGGCCTGGCGCAGGGCGTCATACGGCAGTACGGCCAGGTCAAAGGTCAGTTCCTCGGCACTGAACACCCACACCGGCACGTCCAGGCTCCGTTCGCGGTCCATGCGCAGCCGACGCGTCCGCGATTCTGCGGGAATGCCGTGTTCGTCCAGGAAGCGGTGCACGGCTTCCGGGTCGTCGCTGTGCAGGTGCAGCTGCACGGGGCTGTTGGCGTCGGCGGTGCCCTCCAGCACCGGGCCGGCCAGGCGCGGGGCGAAGCCGTGCAGGAACTCCAGCGCACGCATGGCAGCCTCGCGGCGGCGCTGCAGTTCGTTGCCGTGCTGGGGGCCAGAGAACAGCCGCTGGTATTCGCGCAGGGCGTCTTCGATCTCGGTGTTGCGGGGCAGGGAGGCATCGTCGTGGATGCCGAGCCGGCTGGCGGCCTTCAACTTGGCCTGGTGGTAGTCGCGGATGCCGCCTTCGGCCATCAGGCGGGCGGCTTCGTGGGCGAGGCGGTGGCGCCGCTCGCGGGTCTGGCTGGCAGCATGCTGACGGGCGCGATGCATGCGATGACTCCCTGTTGCGACCTGGCTACAGAGTAGCGCACGGATGTGACATCCGCGTGGGTATTTCACGGAGGCGAGCAAGCGGGTGCCGTTGATCCTGTAGAGCCGAGCCCATGCTCGGCTGCTCTACCGCGGACGCCCGGAGCCGAGCATGGCTCGGCTCTACAAAGGTGACACCAACCCAAGGTTGGCATCTACCGGAGCAAAAGGGTGCCGTTGATCCTGTAGAGCCGAGCCCATGCTCGGCTGCTCTACCGCCGGCGCATGGAGCCGAGCATGGGCTTGTATGTTCCTCCCGGCTCCTACGCGGTATGTAGGAGCCAGGGTGGAGGGACCGTCAACATGATATCTGCGGATAGCAGCCGACAGACGAGCCGAGCGATCCCCATCCCGCACCTTAACGTCGATAAAGGATCTAGCGGCCTTTGAGGACCGCCGATGTAGGCAAGCCAACGTGGTGCGGTACCACCCCAGCCCCTCAACAATAGCTGGGAGTTGCGCAGATGTCAGATCATTTGGCCGTCGGCATCGATGCCGACTCAAAGAGCCTTGTGGTGGCACGCCATGGCACCAAGGGCAGCACTCGAATCCCCAATTCAGCGTCAGCCATCGGTAAGTGGCTGTCCACTCTGCCGGTCGGGTCTCGCATTGGAGTGGAAGCAACCAATCGCTACCACGAGCTTGTGGTTCAAGCTGCCCAGAAGGCCGGCCACGTCGTCTTTGTGCTCAATCCGCGCGACATCAAACATTACGCCAAGGGCGTGGCCTGCCGCGGCAAAACCGACTCAGGTGACGCGCAGGTCATTGCGCGTTACATCGCCAAGGAGGCCGACAATCTGCATGAGCATGTCGCCCGATCGCCTGCGCAGGAGCAGCTGCATGTGCTGCTCCAGCAACGTGACAGCCTGGTCCGGAGCAAGGCGAAGTTGAATCTCTCGCTAGGCGCGGGGGCGTCGGAGTCGGCCATCTTTGGGCGCATCTTCGATGGTCTGAAAGAGGCCATTGCCCTGCTCGACCAACAGATTCAGCAACTGTGCCGCAGTGGCGAACAGCGCGACCTGTATCGGCGGATCATGACCATTCCGGGGGTTGGGCCGACGGTAGCGGCCTTCGTCACCCATCACATCACACGATGGCCCTTGACCAGCTCGGACGCCTGGATCGCCTGTACCGGCCTGGATCCGCGCCCCAACGAATCCGGCGCCCGGATCGGTAGGCGGCGCCTGTCCAAGCGCGGCAACGCCAGCCTGCGCCAGATCCTCTACATGGCGGCCATGGGACTGACCCGCTCCAAAAATGGCAAAGCCCTTTACAACGCCATCCGCGAACGCGGCCACAGCAGTACTGCCAGTTTCAACATCCTGGCCAGAAAGCTGGCCAGGATCGCTTGGGGCGTCTTCAAGAGCGGCCGGGACTTTGACCCGGCCATGCTGAAAGTGGGTCAAGCCTGCTTCCAGCAGGCTTGACCACGAACATAGGATCTCGGCTCTACAAAGGGCAGTGCCAACCAACGGTTGGCACCCACCGAATCCTTCCTCAAAAGATATCGAACGCGGCGGCGTCGGCCTGCGGCGTATTGAGGTTCAGGTCGTAGTCGGTCAGGCGGTCCATGTCTTCCACCTTCACCCATTCGGTCGCGCCGTTGAGGGTGGCCTGGACCATGCCGCTGGGCGGCTCGTTCTGCGCAATCGGGGTGTCCTTCAGCGCGGTGCGCATGTAGTCGATCCAGATCGGCAGGGCGGCCTTGCCACCGTATTCGCGGTAGCCCAGCGAGCGGAAGTCGTCGCGGCCCACCCATACGGTGGTCACGTACGGGCCACCGAAGCCGGAGAACCAGGCGTCGCGGTGGTCGTTGGTGGAGCCGGTCTTGCCGCCCACGTCCTCGCGGCCGAGCACCTTGGCCTGCACGCCGGTACCGCGCTGGACGACGTCGCGCATCATCGATACCAGCTGGTAGGCGGTGCGGGCGTCGATCGCACGCGGAGCGGTGCGGGCATCGGGGTTGGCCGGCGCGGCCGGGGTTTCGGTCTTGGCTTCGGCCTTGGCCGCAGCGGCCGGGTCCACCTTCGGGGCCGGGGCGCCGAAGTTGAAGCCGTCCACCACCTGGTTCACCGGCTGGTCGCTGCTGCCGGCGCAGTCGCGGCAGGCCAGCGCCGGGTTTTCCTTGAACACCAGGTTGCCGTCGCGGTCATTGACCTGGTCGATCAGCCAGGTGTCCACGCGCGAGCCGCCGTTGGCGAACACAGCGTAGCCACGGGCCACCGACAGCGGGGTCAGCGAGGCGGTACCCAGCGACATCGACAGGTTCGGCGGCAGTTCGGATTCGGCGAAACCAAATTCGCTGATGTACTTGCGCGCGTAGTCCACGCCCATGCCATCGAGCAGACGCACCGAGACCAGGTTGCGTGACTGCACCAGCGCTTCGCGCAGGCGCATCGGGCCGCGGAAGCCGCCGCCGTCGTTCTGCGGGGCCCAGGTCTTGCCGCGGCGGTCGCGGAACACGACCGGGGCGTCGAGCACGATCGAGGCCGGGTTGTAGCCCTTGTCGAAGGCCGCGGCGTAGATGAAGGGCTTGAAGCTCGAACCCGGCTGGCGGCGGGCCTGGGTGGCACGGTTGAACTTGTTGCCGGAGAAGCTGAAACCGCCCACCAGCGCCTTCAGTGCGCCGCTGTGGGCATCCAGCGAGACCAGCGCGGACTGGCCGCGCGGGAGCTGATCCAGCAGCCACTCACCTTCCTTGGCACCGGCACGCACGCGCACGATGTCACCGCGCTGCACCAGCTTGCCCGGGGTCTTGTTGGTCCACTTGGCGGCACCGGCCGGCAGCACGATCTCGCTGCGGTTGGCCAGCACCACGGTGGCGCTGCCATCGGCACCGGTGCTGGCAACGATGGCCGGCAGCAGGCCGGCCTGGCCGTACAGGCCACGCAGGTGCTCGGCCAGGGCGGCGGCGTCTTCACCGGCACCCACCTGCACCTGCTTCTCCACGCCGTGCCAGCCGTGGCGGTGGTCGTAGAGCAGCAGGCCATCACGGACGGCCAGGTTGGCGGCGGTCTGCAGGGTGGAGTCGATGGTGGTGGTGACGTGGTAGCCCTTGTTGACCACATCGCCGCCGAAGCGGGCGATCATCTCCTGGCGCACCAGCTCGGCCACGTAGGGCGCGTCGACCTGCACCGGCGGCTCATGCGCGGTGGCGTGCATCGGCACGGCCTTGGCCGCGTCGGCCTCGGCCTGGCTGACGAACTTCAGGTCGGCCATGCGCTGCAGCACATAGTTGTCACGACGCTGGCGGGCGCGCTCCGGATTGGAGATCGGATTGCCCGAGGACGGGAACTTGGGGATGCCGGCCAGCGAGGCCATCTCGTCCAGGTCCAGCTCGTTCAGCTTCTTGCCGTAGTAGAACTCGGCGGCGGCGGCCACGCCGTAGGCGCGGTTGCCGAAGAAACTCTTGTTCAGGTACAGCTCGAAGATCTCGTCCTTGCTCAGCTCGGACTCGATCTTCCGTGCCAGCAGGATCTCGGCCAGCTTGCGGGTGTAGCTGTACTCGGAACTGAGGAAGAACTGGCGGGCCACCTGCTGGGTGATGGTGGAACCACCGGGCACGCGCTTGTCGTTGGTGGTGGCCAGCAGCCACACCGCACGGCCGATGCCCTTGTAGTCCACGCCGCCATGCTCGTAGAAGCGGGCGTCCTCGGTGGCCAGGAAGGCCTGCTTCAGCTTCTCCGGCACGTCCTTCATGGTGATCGGGGTACGCCGGGTCTCGCCGAACACCGCCATCAGCTTGCCGTCGGCGGCATAGACGTACATCGGCTCCTGCATTTCCACGTCGCGCAGGGTCTGAACGTCGGGAAGCTTGGAGGACACGGCGTAGTACAGACCGCCCACGGCGGCCGCGCCGATCAGCGCCAGGACCAGGACAATCAGGAAGATCCAGCGCAGCCAGCGGCGGAGTCGAGTCATCGGGTTCAGATTCCGATTGCGAATTTCGTGGTCGCAGAGTATAGATTACGCAAGGTGGCGGCTGGGGTCGGCACCGGGGAGCGCAAGGGGAACAGTCAGGGGCTGCATCGTGAATCCGTGAGGAACTTCACAGCAGGGCCGTTGCCATTTGCTAAGAATACGTTATTAATGCTCGGGCGCAGGTCTTGCGTCCAAGTGCCCGTCGGCAGGGGAGAAACCGTGGGGCTCATCCCAAAAAGTCAGTCGCCGCTCGTAGGCGTCGACATCAGTTCGACTGCGGTAAAGCTTTTGCAGCTGTCCCGCAGTGGCAACCGTTTTCGCGTGGAACATTACGCTGTGGAACCTCTTCCGCCGAATGCGGTGGTGGAAAAGAACATCGTGGAAGTGGAGGCCGTGGGTGAGGCCATCCGCCGCGCGATGAACCGCTCGGGGAGCAAGGCCAAGCTGGCCGCTGCCGCCGTTGCCGGTTCGGCGGTGATCACCAAGGTGATCCCGATGCCGGCCGAGCTCGACGAGAACGACATGGAAGCCCAGATCGAGCTGGAAGCGGTCAACTACATTCCGTACCCGATCGAGGAAGTGAACCTGGACTTCGAGGTGATCGGGGCGATCCCGAACAACCCGGAGATGGTCCAGGTGCTGCTGGCCGCGTCGCGTTCGGAGAACGTGGAACTGCGCCAGTCGGCCCTGGAACTGGGTGGCCTGCAGGCCAAGGTGATGGACGTGGAGGCCTTCGCGGTCGAGAACGCCTACGCCCTGGTCGCCAGCGAGCTGCCGGTGTCCATCGAGGGCGTGGTCGCGCTGGTCGATATCGGCGCCACCATGACCACCCTCAACGTTCTGCGCGGCGGCCGCAGCCTGTACAGCCGCGAACAGGTGTTCGGTGGCAAGCAGCTGACCGACGAGATCATGCGCCGTTACGGCCTGAGCTACGAGGAAGCCGGCCTGGCCAAGCGCCAGGGTGGGCTGCCGGAAAGCTACGAGATGGAAGTGCTGGAGCCGTTCAAGGAAGCCACGGTCCAGCAGATCAGCCGCCTGCTGCAGTTCTTCTATGCAGGCAGCGAGTTCAACCGCGTTGACCACATCGTGCTGGCCGGCGGCTGCGCCGTGCTCGGCGGCCTGCCGGAAATGGTCGAGGAACAGCTGGGCGTGCCGACCGTGGTCGCCAACCCGCTGGCGCAGATGACCCTGGGGCCGAAGGTGAACGCACATGCGCTGGCCCAGGATGCCCCCGCGCTGATGATCGCCACCGGTCTGGCGCTGAGGAGCTTCGACTGATGGCACGCATCAATCTATTGCCCTGGCGCGCCGAGCGGCGCAAGCAACGCCAGCGCGAGTTCTACGCAATGCTGGGCATGGCCGCGATCGGTGGCCTGCTGCTGTCGCTGGTGATCTGGTTCTATTACGACCGCCAGGTGAGCGGCCAGATGGACCGCAACGCCTATCTGGAAGCCGAGATCGAAAAGGTCAAGGAACAGAACAAGGAGATCGACCGCCTCGACGCGCAGAAGGAACGCCTGCTGGCCCGCAAGAAGGTCATTGAAGAACTGCAGGCCAAGCGCTCGCAGATGGTGCACCTGTTCGATGCGCTGGTGCGCACGATTCCCGATGGCCTGGTGCTGACCGCGCTGAAGCAGGAAGGCGACGTGCTGACCCTGGAAGGGCGCACCCAGTCCAACGCCCGTGTTTCGGCGTACATGCGCAATCTGGAAACGTCCGGCTGGATGACCAACCCGGAACTGTCGATCATCGAAGCGCGTGACCCCGAGAAGGACAAGGACGGCAAGACCGGCCCGGTTGCGGACATCAAGGCGCTGCCCTATGTGTTCGTGGTCAAGGTGAAGCTGCCGGCACAGAGTGAGGAAGTGGCCGGTACGCCAGGCCTCAACGCCGATGGTTCGGTGGCAACGCCGGCTCCGCCCGCCGTGGCACCGCTTGCCGCCGGCCCGGATGCAGCGGCGCCTGCTGCACCGGCCGCAGGCCAGCCCGCTGCTGCTCCGGCTGCCCCCGCCCCCGCCGCCGCTCCGGTCAACGCACCTGCTGCCACCCCGGCCGCGCCGAACCAGCCGGCAGCCCCGGCTGCCAAGCCTGCGCCGAAGCCCGAGGGCAGCCGCCTGGCGCAGCCGCCGCAGGCCTTCAACGCCCCGCTGCAGGGGGATCGCGCATGAGCCAGAAAATCGATCTGAAGAACCTGGATTTCAACGACATCGGCAACTGGCCGCAGAAGGCCAAGATCGTCTTCTGCTCGCTGTTGGCGCTGGTGATCATGTTCGTTGCGTGGATGCTGCTGATCAGTGGCAAGCGCGAGGAACTGGCCGGCCTGGAATCGAAGGAAGTCGACCTGCGTGCCGAGTTCACCAAGCAGCAGGAACGCGCGGTGAACCTGGCGCCGCTGAAGCAGCAGCTGGCACAGATGGAACAGGTGCTGCAGCAGATGCTGCGGCAGCTGCCCAGCAAGACCGAAATGCCTGACCTGATCATCGACATCTCGCAGACGGCGTTGTCCAGCGGCCTGACCAACGAGCTGTTCGAGCCGGAGCAGGAGCAGGTCAAGGAGTTCTACGCCGAAAAGCCGATCAAGCTGCGCATGGTGGGCAGTTACCACCAGTTCGGTGCTTTCGTCAGTGGCGTGGCGTCGCTGCCGCGCGTGGTCATCCTGACCATGCACGACATCAACCTCAAGCCCAAGGACAAGGCCACCGGCAACGCCCGCAGCGGTGCGCTGGAACTGTCCGGCACGGTCAAGACCTATCGCTATCTGGATGAGACGGAAGTGCAGGCGCAGCAGGCTGTCGCCGATGCCGAAGCGAAAAAGAAGAACGGCAAGGGGGGCAAGAAGTGATGCGCACGTACATCGCACGCAGTGCAGTGGCGTTGGCGGTCCTGTTGCTGGCCGCCTGTGGCCGCGGCGTGACCAGCACGCCGGGTGATGCGCCGAATCTTGAAAAGTGGGTGGAAGGCGAGCGTGCACGACCGGCGCAGCCGCTGGAGCCGCTGCCGGTGATGCAGCAGTTCGAAACCTTCGAATACTCCGCACAGGGTCTGCGCGACCCGTTCACCGATGCCTGGACCAATCCGCAGCAGGGGAATGGCGGATTGCGTCCGGATCCGAACCGGCGCAAGGAGCCGCTGGAAGGCTTCCCGCTGGATGCACTGGACATGGTCGGTACCATCGGCACCGGCGCCGCTACCGTGGCGCTGGTGATGGGGCCGGACAAGGTGACCTACCGGGTACGCCCGGGTGGGTACCTGGGGCAGAGCGACGGGCGGGTCACGGCGGTCTTCGAAGACCACGTGGAGCTGATCGAACTGGTGCCGGATGGCGCGGGCGGCTGGCTGGAACGGCCGGCAACGCTCTCGCTTGAAGATCAATGATCGTTTACTGGGGATAGCACGATGACCTTTCACCAAGCCAAGGGGCTGCGTCCCATCCGGCGCTCTACCTTGAACCGTGTCAGCGCGTTGGGAGTCGCGCTGATGCTGGCCTGCGCTCCGGCGCTGGCCGCCGCACCGGCCGAGAAGCCGGTGGGCGCCACCGTGGCTCCGGCGGCAGCGCCGGCCGGCCTGTCGGTGGCCAAGATCGATTTCAAGCGCGGCGATGATGGCGCCGGGCGCCTGATCGTCCAGTTCGACGGCCAGGGCGCGGTGCCGGATCTGCGTACGCAGGGCAACAGCGTGGTGGTCGATGTCGGTAACGCTCGGCTGCCGGCCAACCTGCAGAAGCCGATGAACGTCACCGACTTTGCCACACCGGTGCAGCGCATCGACGCCAAGCCGTCCGGTGCCGGTACGCAGCTGGTGCTCAGTACCGGTGGCGCGGTGGAGTCGCTGGCCTACCAGAGCGGGAACGAGTACGTGGTGGAGATCAGCCCGCGGCAGGCGCCCGCCGCGGTGGGCGCGGTCACCGCCGGCAGCGTCACCCAGGCCGCCAAGGCGGTGGGGCAGCGTGGCTTCACCGGCAAGCCGGTGACCTTCAACTTCCAGGACGTGCCGGTGCGCACCGTGCTGCAGTTGATCGCCGAGGAATCCAATCTCAACGTGGTGGCCTCCGATTCGGTACAGGGCAATGTGACCTTGCGCCTGGTCAACGTGCCGTGGGACCAGGCGCTGGACATCGTGCTGCGCGCCAAGGGCCTGGACAAGCGTCGCGATGGCAGCGTCATCTGGGTCGCTCCGCAGGCTGAGCTGGCCAAGTTCGAGCAGGAGAAGGAAGACGCGCGCATCGCCATCGAGAACCGCGAAGACCTGGTCACCGATTACGTCCAGATCAACTACCACAGCGCCACGCAGATCTTCAAAGCGCTGACCGAGGCCAAGGGCATCGGCGGCGGTGGTGGTGGCGGCAATGGCGGTGGCGGCGGTTCGTCGCAGGAAGACAGTGGTTTCCTGTCCTCGCGCGGCCGTATCGTGGCCGACGAGCGCACCAACACGCTGATGATCAGCGACATCCCGAAGAAGATCGCGCGCATGCGTGAGCTGATCGGTGTGATCGACCGTCCGGTTGACCAGGTGCTGATCGAAAGCCGTATCGTCATCGCTACCGATACCTTCGCCCGCGAGCTGGGTGCGAAGTTCGGCATCAGCGGCAGCCGCGACAACGTGTACTTCAGCGGCAGCCTGGATGCCAATGCCGAAACCCGCAAGTCGCAGGTCGATACGGCGCAGGCCAACGCCAAGGCGATTCGCGAGTGGCAGGCCGGCGGCAGCGTCGGCCCGGCGCCGATTCCCAGCGGCCCGACCATCAAGCGCGGCCTGAACTGGAACCTGCCGGTGGCCGCAGCCAACAACCCTGGCTCGCTGGCGCTGTCGATCCTCAACGCAGGCTACCTGCTGGACGTGGAGCTGTCGGCCATGCAAGAAGAGTCGCGAGGTGAGGTGATCTCCAACCCGCGCGTGGTTACCACCAACCAGCGCGAGGCGATGATCAAGCAGGGCAAGGAAATCGGCTACGTCACCATCAGCGGCACCGGTGCTGCCGGTGGCGCCGGCTCCACCCCGAACGTGCAGTTCAAGGAAGTGGTGCTGGAACTGCGGGTGACCCCGACCATCACCAACGACAACCGCGTGTTCCTCAACATGCAGGTGAAGAAGGATGAAGTCGACCGCCTGATCGAACTGCAGGGCTACGGCACGGTGCCGTCGATCAACCGCCGCGAGGTCAACACTGCGGTACTGGTCGAGGATGGGCAGACCGTGGTCATCGGTGGCGTGTACGAGTTCACCGACCGCAGCAGCATCAGCAAGGTGCCGTTCCTGGGCGACGTGCCGTTCCTGGGCAACCTGTTCAAGAAGCGCGGCCGCAACAAGGACAAGGCCGAGCTGCTGGTGTTCGTCACGCCGAAGGTGCTGCGCGTGGCCAAGCAGAACTGAGCCCGCGCCACCCGCGCAACGCAGAAGGGCCGCCACGCGCGGCCCTTCTGCGTTTCCACCCGTAGATCCACGCCATGCGTGGATGCGCCGTTCAGCCGTTCTTGATGCCAATCGCAGGGCACCCTGCGATGATGTCGGGAACCCGTGCCGTCCCGCGCCGGTCAAAGGCCCCCATGAACCTGCCACCGCCGATGCCCGAAACCGTCTCGCCGCCGCCCGCGCCGGCCGCCTCCCGCCTGCATGGCGCCTTCACCCAGCTGCGCGATGCCCTGTCGGCCGAGATCGTCGGCCAGGCGGCACTGGTCGAACGCCTGCTGATCGCGCTGCTGGCCGATGGCCACCTGTTGGTGGAAGGCGCTCCGGGCCTGGCCAAGACCACGGCGATCCGTGCGCTGGCCTCGCGCCTGGAGGCGGATTTCGCCCGCGTGCAGTTCACCCCGGACCTGTTGCCGGCCGACCTGACCGGCACCGAGATCTGGCGCCCGCAGGAGGGCCGCTTCGAATTCGTACCCGGCCCGATCTTCCACCCGATCCTGCTGGCCGATGAAATCAACCGCGCGCCGGCCAAGGTGCAGTCGGCGCTGCTGGAAGCGATGGGTGAGCGCCAGGTCACCGTTGGCCGCCACACCTACGCGCTGCCGCCGCTGTTCCTGGTGATGGCCACGCAGAACCCGATCGAGCAGGAAGGCACCTTCCCGCTGCCCGAAGCACAGCTGGACCGGTTCCTGATGCATGTACGCATCGGCTACCCGGACCAGGCCGCCGAATCGGAGATCCTTCGGCTGGCCCGCGACCGCGCCCGTGGCGCGCTGGGCGAAGCCGCACCGGCGGCGGAAAAGCTGCCGATGCAGGATGTGTTCGATGCCCGCCGCGAAGTGCTGGACCTGCACATGGCGCCGGCGCTGGAACGCTACCTGATCGAGCTGGTGCTGGCCTCGCGTGATCCGTCGCGCTATGACGCTGGCCTGGGCCGCCGCATTGCCTGGGGCGCCAGCCCGCGCGGTTCCATCGCGCTGGAACGCTGCGCACGTGCGCGCGCCTGGTTGGCCGGCCGCGACTTCGTCACGCCCGATGACGTGCGAGCGGTTGCCGCCGACGTGCTGCGCCATCGCGTACTGCCCAGCTACGAAGCCACCGCCGAAGGCTGGGACGGCGAACGCCTGGTGCAGGAACTGCTGGCACGCGTGCCGGCACCCTGAGCCTGCGCATGGCCGATCCATCCCTGCACCACGCCTCTTCCGTCAGCGACGGTGACGGGCTGCGCCCGCAGCTGGCCGAACTGGTAGCGCTGCGCCGCCTTGCACAGCGACCGCCGCCGCCACGCCGTGGCCGCGCCGGCAACGCGGGGCAGGCGCCGTCGCCGCTGCGTGGGCGTGGCATGGAGTATGCCGAGTCACGCGAGTACGTGGCCGGTGATGATGCGCGCCATATCGACTGGCGGGTGACCGCACGCACCGGTCGTGCCCACACCAAACTGTTCCAGGCCGAACGCGAGCGGGTCAGCCTGATCGTGGCCGATACCTCGCCGGCCCTGTACTTCGGCACCCGCGTGCGCTTCAAATCGGTGCAGGCCGCACGTGCCGGTGCTGTCGCCGCGTGGTCGGCACAGCGTCGTGGTGATCGCATCGGCGCCCTGCGTGGCAGCGACCGTGAACCACCGATCGCACCGGCAGGTGGCCCGCGCGGCGTGCTGCGCGTGCTGGATGCGCTCACCCGGTGGTATGCGCAGCCACCGGCCGATGACCTTGGCCTGGAGCGCGCGCTGGACCATGCCGGTCGCGTCCTGCGCCCGGGTGCACGCGTGCTGGTGCTGGCCGACCCGCAGCAGGCCATCCGTATTCCGCCTGCGCGCTGGAGTGCGCTGGCCCAGCACCATGACCTCAGCCTGGTGCTGCTGGTCGATCCATTGGAACTGCAGCCTCCATCGGCCGCGCTGCAGTTCCAGACCCTGCAGCAGCGCATCGGCCTGGACCTGCGGCGCAGCGAGGTGCAGGCGCATTGGCAGGCACACTTCGTCGAACCGCTGCAGGAACTGCGGCGTCAGCTCGGCGCACGCCGTGTCGATGTGCAGGTGCTGACCACCGATGCGCCCAGCGATGCCTGGTTGGCACCATCGCCCACCGAGGTGCCGGCATGAGTGCCAACCTGCCGCTGCGCGACGTCCAAGTGCCACCGCCTCCGTCGTGGTGGCCACCGGCACCGGGCTATCTGATGATCGGCGGTGGGGTGCTGCTGTTGCTGGCGGCGATGGCCTTCGTGTGGTGGCAGCGCCGCCGACGCTGCCAACGCTGGTTGCAGCTGTTCGATCAGGAGCTGGCAACCACCGGCGATGCTGCTGCAGAACTGGCGGCGATTGCAGGACTGCTGCGTCGCGCCGCGCGCCAGGCACAGCCCGGCAGTGAATCCCTGCGCGATGATGCCTGGTGGCAGCGCGTGGATCCGGAAGGCACGCTGCCCGCGGCGCGTCGCAGCCTGCTGGCCGAAGGGGCCTATCGCCCACGCGTGGACGCCAACGATGTGGCGGCGCTGCGCAGCTGGGCGCGCGAGCGCTATCTGGCCATGCTGCTGGAGCGGCGCCGATGAACCTGCTGGCAAGTTACTGGCCGTGGCCGGAGCTGCAGCTGGCGTGGCCGCTGGCCCTGCTGGCGCTGCCGTTGCCGTTGCTGATGCGCTGGTGGAAGCGTCGTGCCGATCCCGGCGCTGCGCTGCGCGTGCCCTATGCAGCGACGGAACTGGAAGCGCTGGCCGGTGGCGGCCGCGTTGATGTGTCGTGGCTGCGCACGCTGCTGTTGTGGCTGGGCTGGTGCGCGCTGTGCGTCGCACTGGCACGCCCGCAACAGCTGGGCGAAGCAATCACCCCGCCGCAGCAGGGCCGGCAGATGATGCTGGCGATGGACGTGTCCGGCAGCATGGGCGAGGGCGACATGGTGCTGGGTGGACAGGCGGTGGATCGCCTGACCGCAGCCAAGGCCGTGTTGGCCGATTTCCTGGATCGTCGTGCCGGTGATCGCATCGGCCTGCTGATCTTCGGCGACCGCGCCTACACGCTTACGCCGCTGACGGCCGATCTGGCCAGCGTGCGCGACCAGCTGCGCGACAGCGTGGTTGGCCTGGCGGGTCGCGAGACGGCGATCGGTGATGCCATCGGCCTGGCGGTGAAGCGCCTGCGCAGCCAACCCGAAGGCCAGCGCGTATTGATCCTGCTGACCGACGGCGTCAGCAACGCCGGCGTGCTGGAACCGCTGCGCGCGGCGGAGGTGGCCCGCGCCGAGGGCGTGCGCATCCACACCGTCGCATTTGGTGGCGATGGCAGCATGCGCCTGTTCGGCATTCCCATTTCCGCCGATCAGGACCCGGTCGACGAGGCCACGTTGAAGAAGATTGCCAGCATGACCGGTGGCCAGTTCTTCCGCGCGCGTGACACCGCGCAGCTGGCCGGGATCTACGCTGAACTGGACCGGCTGGAGCCGATCGCCGCGAAGGGGCCGAGCCTGCGCCCGCGCGAAGAACGTTATGCCTGGCCATTGGGGGTGGCGTTGCTGCTGGGCGTGCTGGCGTGGCTGTGGCCGGAGCGTCGCCGATGATCGCGCTTGCTTCGAATCTTCCCGATTGGAATGCGCTGCACTTCCTGCGCCCGGAATGGCTGTGGGCCTTGCTGGCTTTGCCGGTCATTCTTGCACTGGCGCTGTACCGGCAGCGGCGCAGCGATGTGTGGCGAACAGCGGTGGATGCCCACCTGTTGCCGCATCTGCTGGCCGCGGGCACGCGCCGCCGCGTACGCCTGCCCTGGGCCGTCCTGCTGGGCTGGACGCTGGCCTCGCTGGCCATGGCCGGGCCAAGCTGGCGCCAGCAGGCACAGCCGATGTTCCAGGCCAGCGCGCCGCTGCTGGTGGTGCTGGATCTATCCAGCCGGATCAATGCCACCGACCTGCCGCCGTCGCGCCTGCTGCAGGCGCGGGCGAAAGTGGGTGAGCTGCTGCGTGCCCGCCAGGGCGGACAGGTGGGCCTGGTGGTCTACGCCGAGGACGCCTACACCGTGGCGCCGCTGACCGACGACGGCAGCAATGTGGCGCTGTATCTGGACGCGTTGTCGCCGGATGTGATGCCACGTGACGGCCAGCGTGCCGACCGCGGCATCGACTGGGCAACGCGGTTGATGCGCCAGATCGGGGCGCTGCGGGGGCAGATCCTGCTGGTCAGCGATCACGCCGATGATGAAGCGGCACTGGCCGCAGCGCAGGCGCGCAGCTTGGGCCTGCAGGTGTCGGTACTGGGCCTGGGCACCCCCGCCGGGGCGGCGTACCGGGATGGCAGTGGGCAGATCCGCCAGGCTGCGCTGGATGAAGGCAGCCTGCGTGCCGTGGCCACCGCGGGCGGTGGCCGCTATGCCCGCATCGCCGCCGATGCCAGTGATCTGCGCGCACTGGGCGTACTGGATGCACGCGAAGGCGCTGCAGCGCAGCGGCCGGGCGAGGGCAAGCAATGGCGTGATGAAGGGTTCTGGCTGCTGCCACCGGTGATGCTGCTGGCGTTGCTGGCCTTCCGCCGCCGCGCGCTGCTGGCGGCAGTGCTGGCGGTGGGCCTGCTGCCATGGATGAGCGACGTGCAGGCGCAGGCGCCTGCCGCGCCCGCCGCACCGCCAGCGCAGGGCACGCTGTGGAAGCGCGCCGACCAGGTGCAGCACCAGCGCTTGGCCGAAGGTGCGCAGGCGTACCGCAATGGCGATTTCGCCGGTGCCCGCAAGCAGTTCGAGGGCATCGACAGCGATGCGGGCTGGTACAACCTGGCCAATGCACTGGCCCGCCAGGGCCACTACGACGAAGCCATTGCCGCCTACGACCGCGCGCTGGCACTGCATCCCGGCATGGCCGATGCGGTCGCCAACCGTGCCGTGGTCGATGCCGCGCGCAAGCGCAAGCAGTCCGGTGGCAAAGGCCAGGATCAGCAGAAACCACCGCAGAACGGGCAGCAGAAGCCACCGCAGAACGGCCAGGGGCAGCAGAATCCGCAGGGCCAGAAGCCGCAGCAGGGCCAGCAGGATCCTGGCCAAGGCCAGCCGCAGTCGGGCCAGCAGGGGCAGCCCAAGCCCGGTGACGACAAGAACCCGTCGAGCCCGCAGCCCGGCGAGCGCGGGCGCGATGGACAGCAGGCGCCACCACAGGTGGAGGATGCCAAGGCACAGGCCCGGGCCGATGAGCAGCAGCGCCAGCGCATGCAGCAGGCAATGCAGCAGGCACGTGAGGGCAAGGGCGAGCAGGATGGCAAGCCCGTGCCAGGCAGCGACGGCACCACCCCGCGCCAACGCGAGGAGCAACAGGCGGTGGAGGCGTGGATGCGGCGCGTACCGGATGATCCGGGCGCATTGCTGCGGGCCAAGTTCCAGCTGGAAAACCAACGCAGGAAGAGGGAAGGGCGATGACGCGGGCGATCAACATGCACAGGCACTGGCCCCGACAGGTACTGGCGGCGTTGCTGCTGTGGCTGCCGCTGCTGGCCTGGGCGCAGCCGCGCGCGTGGCTGGACCGCGACCGCATCGCGTTGGGTGACACGGTCATGCTCAATGTCGAGAGCGACCAGGGCGCGCCGGACTTCACGCCGTTGCGTACCGACTTCGATCTCAGCGGGCAGACCAGCAGCCGTCAGGTGGAGTGGCGCAATGGCAGCATGCAGCAGCGCACTCTGTATGGCGTGGCACTCACGCCGCGGCGTAGCGGCGCGCTGGTGGTGCCGGGCCTGCAGGTGGGCAGCGTACGTACCGCGCCGCTGACCCTTCAAGTGGATGCCGCTGCCGTGGCCGGCCCCGACAGCAACGCGGTGGCCTTCATCGAAACCGTTGTCGATGACGAGACGCCGTACGTGCAGCAGAGCGTGGGCGTGGTGGTGCGGCTGTATTTCGCCTCGCAGCTGGCGTCCGGCGAACTGGTGCTGGATACCCCGGCAGGCGCGTCGTTGCAGCGGGTGGGCGATGACCGCACCGATGTGCGGCAGGTCAATGGCCGTCGCTACAACGTGGTCGAGCGGCGCTTCCTGCTTGTTCCCGAGCGCAGCGGTGCACTCCGGCTGGCCGGTGCGCGCTTCAGTGGGCGCAGTGCCGGTGGCTTCTTCGACGATTTCTTCGGCGGCGGCGACGGGCGCATGAATGCCACCGGCGCCGACCGCACGTTGCAGGTACAGGCACAGCCGGCGCAGGCGCCGCAGCCATGGTTGCCGCTGCAGGGCCTGCAGCTGCGCTACACCAGTGCACCGGCCCGCGCCCATGCCGGTGAGGCGGCCAACGTGGTGGTCGAGGCGATTGCCGAAGGTGCCACCCGCGCGCAGTTCACCGACCTGCCGGTGCCCGATGTCGGCAACGCCGCACAGGTGTTCGCCGAACCCGCACAGTACGAAGAGAGCTTCAACGGCAGCACGCCGCGCCTGAAGATCACCCGCCGCTATTCGATCGTGCCGCGCCAGCCGGGTTCGCTGGTGGTGCCGGGGCCGCGCCTGCCGTGGTGGGATGTTCGTGCGGGCAAGCCACAGGAAGCGAAGCTGCCGGACCTGACACTCGCCGTCGCAGCCGGTAATGGCGGTGGCAGTGCTTCACCTGCGCCGCTGCCGCCGATCGACACCGATGCTGCGCTGCCGGGGGGCGATGGCCAGGACAGCCGTATCGCGGCCACCGATCCGCGCGCCAGCGGCCTGGCCGAGCGTCCGTGGCCATGGATGGGCGCCGCTATCGGCCTGGCGCTGCTGTGGCTGCTGACGCTGTTGTGGGGCTGGCAGCGTGGCCGTCGCCCGCGCGTGGCGGCGCCTGTGGCGAGCAAGGGCGCCGTGCCGGCTGTGGCGGCGGGGCGTGCCGGCGTGGCCGAACTGCGCCGCGCCTTGGATGGCGAAGGGTTCGACCAGGTGGAAGCACACCTGTGTGCGATGGCCGGCGTTGACCGCATCGAGCAGGTCATCGCGCGGCTCGATGACCCGGCCCAGCGGCAGGTGCTGCAGGATCTGCAGCAGGCCCGTTGGGGCGGGCAGGGTGATCTGGCGCCCTTGCGTACGCGCCTGCGCGAGGTCTTCCGTGACGGACCGCACTGGTCGAGCGTTGTCGACACCGCCAACACTGGGCTGCCGCCGCTGTACCCGCCGCGGCGAACCTGAACCGGCGCCGCTTGCGCGCTTTGTTAGAGTGCATTCATTTTTCGAGGAAACCCGCGCATGACAGCAGCTGCTGCCGACAAGAAGAAGTTGCCCCTGCATTGGAAGATGGGCATCGGCTTTGCGATCGGCCTGGTCCTGGGATTGATCGTGCACGCCCTGGGCGGCAGCGTCGAAGGTCTGCAGGCCGGTGCCAAGTGGGTAATGGACTACGTCACCACCCCGGCGTCGGGCCTGTTCCTCAACCTGATCTTCATGCTGATCGTGCCGCTGATCTTCTCGGCGCTGATCATGGGCGTGTCGGAGATGGGCGACATCCGCGCCCTTGGCCGCATCGGCTGGAAGACCCTGGCCTATACCGTGCTGTTGTCCGGCATTGCCGTGGGCATCGGCCTGGTGCTGGTCAACCTGCTCAAGCCAGGCGCCGGCGTCGATCCGCAGGTCGCCGCCATGATGCTTTCGGAGAACGCCGAGCGCAGCAAGGAAATCGTTGCGGGCATCCATGGCACGCCGAAGGGCATGGACATGCTGTTGTCGATCGTGCCGAGCAACGTGCTGCAGGCCGCGTCCGACAACGGCGCGATCCTGTCGCTGATGTTCTTCGCGCTGATGTTCGGCATCGGCATGGTGTTGACCGACAACGAGAAGGTCGCACCGCTGCGCCGCGCCATCGAAGGCGTGTTCGAAATCTCGATGACCCTGATCAACCTGGTCATCCGCCTGGCCCCGTATGCGGTGGCTTGCTTCATGTTCAACCTGGCCGCGCTGTTCGGCTTCGAACTGATCATCCGCCTGGGCGCCTACGTGGGCGTGGTGGTGCTGGCGCTGGGCCTGCACATGATCGTGACCTACGGCACCGCCGTGTGGCTGTCCGGCCGCTCGCCGCTGTCGTTCTTCCGCGATACCCAGGAAGCGACGGTGATGGCGTTCTCCACCGCCTCCAGCAACGCCACCCTGCCGACCGCGCTGCGCGTGGCCGACCAGATGGGCCTGCCGCAGCGCGTGTCGCGCTTCGTGCTGACCGTGGGCGCCACCGCCAACCAGAACGGCACTGCGCTGTTCGAGGGCGTGACGGTGATCTTCCTGGCCCAGTTCTTTGGCGTGGACCTGAGCATCGGCCAGCAGATCATGGTGATGGCGGTCTGTATCCTCGGTGGCATCGGCACGGCCGGCGTGCCCTCGGGCTCGCTGCCGGTGGTGGCGATGATCTGCGCGATGGTGGGCGTGAACCCGCTGGGCATCGGCCTGATCCTGGGCGTGAACCACTTCCTGGACATGTGCCGTACCGCCCTGAACGTGACCGGCGACCTGGCCCTGACCACCCTGGTGGCCAAGGGCGAGTCCCACGACGGCCCGGCGCTGACGCCCCACCAGGACTGAGTCCAAGGCCACTGCTGGCGACCTGATCGGGGTCGGATTCCTTTCCGCAGGGAAAGGTATCCGACCCCTCTTCACATGCGGAATCCAGCGGAGATCACGACGCTGCCGGCCAGCGGCCGGCACGACCGGACAAGGTGAACCGACCCCCCGCCCGGCGACTATGGGACAATAGGCCGCCCGCACGTCCGCGGCCGCCTCCCGATTCCGACAGAACCATGACGCAGCCTACCCGTCGCCAGTTGGCCAACGCCATCCGCTTCCTTGCCGCCGATGCGGTTGAAACCGCAAAGTCCGGCCACCCCGGCATGCCCATGGGCATGGCCGACATCGCCGAAGTCCTCTGGAACGACTACCTCCGCCATAACCCGAGCAACCCGCACTGGTTCAACCGCGACCGTTTCGTGCTGTCCAACGGCCATGGTTCGATGCTGCAGTACGCGCTGCTGCACCTGAGCGGTTACGACCTGCCGATCGAGCAGCTCAAGCTGTTCCGCCAGCTGGGCAGCCACACCGCCGGCCACCCTGAGCGCCATGAGACCCCGGGCGTGGAAACCACCACCGGCCCGCTGGGCCAGGGTTTCGCCAACGCCGTGGGCTTCGCCCTGGCCGAGAAGCTGCTGGCACAGCGCTTCAACCGCCCGGAGCTGGAAGTGGTCGACCACCGCACCTGGGTGTTCATGGGCGATGGCTGCCTGATGGAAGGCGTATCGCATGAAGCGGCGTCGCTGGCCGGTACCTGGGGCCTGCACAAGCTGGTGTGCTTCTGGGACAACAACCACATCTCCATCGACGGCAACGTCGAGGGCTGGTTCACCGACAACACCCCGGAGCGTTTCGAAGCCTATGGCTGGAACGTGGTCCGTGACGTCGATGGCCACGACCCGGAAAGCATCAAGGCCGGCATCGAGGCCGCGCTGTCGCAGAGCGACAAGCCGACCCTGATCTGCTGCCGCACCACCATTGGTTTTGGTTCGCCGAACAAGGCGGGCAAGGAATCCAGCCACGGCGCACCGCTGGGCAAGGACGAACTGGAAGCCACCCGCAAGCAGCTGGGCTGGGAGTACGGTCCGTTCGAGATCCCGCAGGCGATCTACGACGGCTGGCGCGCCAATGGCGCCGGTACCCTGCGCCAGGCCGAGTGGGAACAGCTGTTCGACAAGTACGCCAGCCAGTACCCGGGCGAGGCCGCCGAACTGACCCGTCGTTCGCACGGCGAACTGCCGGCCGACTTCGTTGCCAAGGCCGATGCCTACATCGCCCAGGTGGCGGCTGAAGGCCCGACGATCGCCTCGCGCAAGGCCTCGCAGCTGGCCATTGAAGCCTATGCCCCGCTGCTGCCGGAAATCGTCGGCGGCTCGGCCGACCTGGCGCACTCCAACCTGACCCTGTGGAAGGGCAGCAAGTCCGTTGCCAGCGACGACGCCAACGCCAACTACGTGTACTACGGCGTGCGCGAGTTCGGCATGACCGCCATTGCCAACGGCCTGGCCCTGCACGGTGGCTTCATTCCGTTCGACGCCACCTTCCTGGTGTTCAGCGACTACGCCCGCAACGGCGTGCGCATGAGCGCGCTGATCCCGGCCCACGCCATCCACGTCTATACCCACGATTCGATCGGCCTGGGCGAAGACGGCCCGACCCACCAGCCGGTGGAGCACCTGGCTTCGCTGCGCTACATCCCGAACAACGACGTGTGGCGTCCGTGCGATGCGGTCGAGTCGGCGGTGAGCTGGAAGGCCGCGATCACCCGCCAGGACGGCCCGAGCTGCCTGGTGTTCAGCCGCCAGAACCTGCCGCACCAGCCGCGCAGCGCCGAGCAGATTGCCCAGATCGAGCGCGGCGGTTATGTGCTGGCCGATGCTGCCGGTACCCCGGACGTGATCCTGATCGCCACGGGCTCGGAAGTCTCGCTGGCCACCGAAGCCAAGGCCCAGCTGGACGCGGCCGGTATCAAGACCCGCGTGGTCTCGATGCCGTCCACCGACGTGTTCCTGCGCCAGGATGCGGCCTACCGTGAATCGGTGCTGCCAAATGCCGTGCGCAAGCGCGTGGCCGTGGAAGCCGGCGTCACCGGTTTCTGGCGCCAGTTCGTCGGCCTGGACGGTGCTGTGGTCGGTATCGACACCTTCGGTGCCTCGGCGCCGGCCGATCAGCTGTACAAGCACTTCGGCATCACCACCGCCCACGTGGTGGAAGCGGCCAAGTCGCTGTAAGCAGCATCGCAGCGTGATGCAGGAAAGGCCGGCGCACGCCGGCCTTTTCTTTGCCGCAGGAAAAAGGGGACGGAGGGGATTAAGTCGCTTGTGCACAAACGACTTAATCCCCTCCGTCCCCTTTTCCTCTGCTCGGCCCGTTCCGCCCTGCGGTGCTGCTGTCGCGTTGGCCTCTTCATCTGATCTGCGTTCTCTGCGAAAAGGAGGGCCGGCCGGCCGAGGCACCCTCAGAAGTAGTCATGGACAAGACGCACGGCGCAGAAACCACGGTGGATTTGCGGGGTGTAAGGTGATGCCTTGCACTGGCGTCGCATGATTGTCAGCTTCAGGCATAAAGGCCTGAAGGCGCTCTATGAGCGGGCGACATTTCCGGAGTCCGTGCCGATCATGTGGCTCGATTGCGGCGTTTGCTTCTGCAGCTGGATCAGGCCCGTCTGCCTGGGGACATGGGGCTGCCCGGAAATCGCCTGCACCCCCTGCGCGGGAGCTATAGCGGCTACTGGGCGGTAAGTGTCTCGGCGAGTTGGCGATTGGTGTTCCGCTTTCGTGGGCTCGACGTCGAACTGGTCGATTACCTTGATTACCACTAGGAGTCTGCTCGATGCCGTTGCATGATCCGCCGCATCCCGGGGAATCGCTGCGCGAAGATATCCTGCCGGCGATCAGTATGTCGATCAGTGCGCTGGCACAGCATCTCGGCTATTCGCGCGGCCAGCTGTCGACGATCATCAACGGGCACGCCGGCATTTCCGCAGAACTCGCATTCCGCCTTGAGCTTGCAGGTCTGGGCAATGCTCGCATGTGGCTCGCGATGCAGGCGGCATACGATCTGTGGCAGGTCGAGCATCGAGCGCATCCACCGATTGCCCGCCTGTATCTTGAGGATGCAGTGAGGATAGAGCGGTAGATCCACGCCATGCGTGGATGAGAAAAAGGGGACGGAGGGGATTAAGTCGCGTGTGCACATACGACTTGATCCCCTCCGTCCCCTTTTTTCAGGCAGTGCGCGCCAGTGCCAGGCGCAGCAGTCGCGCATCCAGACGCTCTGCGAAATCCTTCGGCGCCTGAAGGCCCATGCGCTGCAGGTACACCGTATCGCCGTCGCCTGCCGGTTGCCGCAGCGCTGCCCAGACGGTACGCAGCTTGTCGGCGCGGGTCTGCGTATTGGCCTTCAGCCAGGCCAGCGCCTTCACCAGCACCTGCTCGATCTCGTTGAAATCGCTGCCCAGCGGATAGTCGGGCAGGCTGCCATCGGCGCGGAACGGGGCCAACGCCGCTGCCAGCGCCTGCGGCGTATTGCGCTGCTGGCGCGCCGGGTCCGGTTGCGCGGCCGCCAGCAGCTTGCGCGAGGCCTGCGCCTGCTGCAGCAGCTCATTCTGGAACGGCGCCTCGGTGATCGCGGTCATTGCGTGCACGCAGTCCTCGTCGGTCAGCCCGCGCAGGTCGGCGATGCCGTATTCGTTGAGGTAGATGTCGCGCAGGTGGCGGGGGATGGTGGTGTGCCCGTAGTTCCAGCGCACGTTGGATGCGCGCTGGCCCTTGTCATCGCGCGCGGCGCGGAACATCAGCACGCTGCGCGCTTCCGGCAGCGCATGTGCCATCGCCACGAAATTGTATTGGCCGCCCACACCGGATACCACGCGTCCATCGTCCAGCGCGTCCGACACCGCCGCGCCCAGCGCGGTGGCCATCATGCAGGAGTTGAAGAAGCGCGCATGGCGGCGCTGCAGGCGTTCCAGCGTTTCGTTGCCGCCGTACAGCTGGTTGATCTCGCTGATGCGGCGCATGCCGATCGCGCGGCATTCGTCTTCCGGCAACGTGCGCAGCCATTCGTAGAATTCCGGCGAGCCCAGGTAGAACGCGCCGTGCAGGTACTCACCCTCGGCGGCCAGGGTGGCGTGGTCGATCGACAACGTGCTGCCGTTCTCGATGCGCTGCATCAGCGCCAGGTCGTCGTGCACCTTGCGCTTGATCACCCCGGTCTGCACCAGCCGCCGGAAGCCTTCGTTGAGCATCTCGCTGCAGCCGTACAGGCCCACCTCGAACGGATCCAGTCCGCCGATTTCCTGCACCAGCGGGTGGCTGGCCAGCTGCGGGTCCAGCGCGTGCAGTACGCGGCGGTAGCGGGCGTTGTCGGTGTGGCGCAGCACCAGCGCATGGCTGAGCGCGTCGGCCAGCGTGCCGATGCCGATCTGCAGGGTACCGCCGTCGCGCACCAGCGTGCTGGCATACAGGCCGATGGCATAGTCGGCGTCGCCGACCGGCTGCCTCGGCAACCCGAACAGCGCGGGGTACGGCGGCGGCGGGGTGATCACCAGATCGAAGAACGACACATCGACCGTGGCCGAGCCGCCCAGGTAGGGTAGCTGGGGATCGATCTCGGCGATCAGCAGTGGACGCGGCAGGCCACGGGCGGTCATCGCATCCAGCGTGTCCTGGGTGATGTCGTTGTTGCACGACAGCGAAAGCCGGCGATCATCCGGCCGCATTGCCACCTTCTGCACGATCACCTGCGGCGCGCGCTGCGCCACCGCATCGGCGGCGTGGGTGTAGTTCAGGCTGGTATAGCTGGACTGCGCCTGCCGTGAACCGAGCAGGGCGCCGGACTGCATGTAGAACTCTTCCACCTGCACATGTGCCGGCAACGCGTCGCGCGCGATCGCATCGGCATAGGCCAGTCGCGGGAAATCGTCGCCGAAATGGCGCTGCGCGAACGGCGCCAGGAAGCGCGCTTCCAGACCGTTGCCGCGCGCCTTCGGCGGGTTCAGCGACAGCGCGGTATACAGCTGCAGCGGCCGCGAAGGGTCGTGCTCGACGCGTGCGTAGAGGGCATTGAGCAGCCGGTGTGGCTTGCCCAGTGCCAGCGGTGCCCCGATCCGCAGCGGCCCGTCCACGCGCGCAAACAACCAGTCGACAGCGGCGTCCAGGTCGGTGAGGTGTTCGGTCATGCGGGGCGGTCCTGCGTGTGGGGGAGTGCGGGCATTACAGCATGTCGGGCTTGAACCGCCGTCGACGCGACACTTCGGTGCCGGCCACCATGAACTGCCCGTCGCCGCGGTAGTGCACCGTGCGCGGCAGTTTCGGCCGGGGCGCAACATGGGCGCGCACGATTTCCCAGACAAACAGATTGCTCGACGCCACCTGGCTGTCGTCGTACAACCGGCATTCGAAGCACGAATGGCATTGGCCGACCAGCGGCGCGCCGACCTCGCGTGCGGGCAGCGCGTCGAGCCCGAACCGGGCGAACTTGTCGACCTCGCGGCCGCTGCAGTTGCCGATGTCGACCACGGTATCGAGCAGCTCCACGCCGGGTACGTTGATCACGCACTCGCCACTACTGACGGCCAGTGCATGGCTGTGGTTTTCATTCCAGAGGTAGGTGGCGACCAGCGACGGCGAAAAGCCCATCACCATGTGCCAGCCCATCGTCATCAGGTTGCGCTGGCCCTGCCACGCGGTACTGACCAGCACGATCGGGCCGGGTTCGAGGAAGCGGCGCGCCTGCTCGACCGGGAAATCCTTCTTGGGCAGCGCTTTCATCCGGGGCCTGGGGCGGGCGGAATCGATGCTGGCGCAGCCGGGATGAAACCGGAGTCGAGGGGCTTGACAGGCAGGACGATTACGCGCGTAATCGAAGAATCGATTACGGATGTAAACCATGATCCCTATCAGCGAAGCCGAAGCCGTTGTGATGGAGGTGCTGTGGCAGAAGGCACCGCGTAGCGCCGACGAAGTGGTCGCCGCGCTGGCCCACCGCGACTGGGCCGAACCGACCATCAAGACCCTGCTCAACCGCCTGCTGACCAAGGGCGCGATCGCCGCCGAGCGCGATGGCCGGCGCTACCTGTATCGGCCCCTGCTGCAACGCCAGGCATGGGTGGAAGCGCAGAGCCAGGACTTCATCGGGCGTGTCTTTGAAGGGCGCGTGGCACCGCTGGTCGCGCACTTCAGCGAACGCGGCCAGTTGAGCGCGCAGGACATCGCCGAACTGAAGAAGCTGATCCAGGAGCTGGACCATGAATGAGCTGCTCGACGGGTTGTTGCAGTCCAGCCTGTGGCTGGCGGTGGGCGTGCTGTTGCTGGCGGCGCTGCGACCGTTGCTGGTGCGGATGGGCGGCGCAGGGCTGGCCTACCGTAGCTGGTGGCTGCTGCCGATGCTGCTGGTGGCACTGATGCTGCCGTTGCCGCAGGTTGCGTTGTTGCAGCAGGTACCCACGCTGCCGCTGAAAGTGATGCCCGGTGCGCTTGATAGCGTGGCCGGGCATTCGCTTTCATGGGCCGGGCTGTTGTTCGCGCTGTGGGCGCTGGGCGCGGGCATCTGCCTGCTGCGCGACCTGCGCGCACAACGCCGTTTCGAACGGCGGATGGGTCCACTGACGCCGCGCACCGATGGCAGCTGGCAGGCCAGCGGCGATCCCGGCCTGCCCGCGCTGGTGGGCCTGTGGCGGCCGCGCATCGTGGTCGGCCCGGCATTCGACCAGCAGTTCAGTGCACAGGAGCAGGGCCTGATCCTGCAACATGAGCGCAACCACCGTCGCAACGGCGATCACTGGGCCAACGGCGCTCTGCTGCTGGCGCGCGTGGTGTTCTGGTTCCACCCGCTGCTGCCATGGGCCGCACGCCGCTTCCTGCGCGATCAGGAACTGGCCTGCGATGCCCGCACCATCGGTCCGCAGCCTGCGCTGCGAGGCCTCTATGCCAGCACGCTGCTGAAGGCGCAGCTGGTCCACCCGGTTGCGCCTGCGGTCTGCCATTGGCGCGGCCAACCCGTGTTGAAGGAGCGTATCGCCATGTTGAAGCAGTCCAAGCGGAAGGCATTGCCGTGGGTGTCCGGGCAGGTGCTGGTGGTCGGGTTGTGTGTGGGCATGGGCGCGGTGGCATGGGCCAGCCAGGGCGGTGCGGCCGGTGGCACCCGGATCGGTGTCGAGCCGTTCGAACATGCGCAGGACGATGCGGCCAAGGCGGGGTTGGACCGGCCGATCCAGGTGGACAAGATGCCGCCGCCGTCCTATCCGAAGTCCGCCGTCGAGCAACGCCAGGTAGGCGTGGTCAATCTGCGCATCGAAGTGGATGCACAGGGCCATCCGACCGATGTGCGGGTACTCAGTGCGACCAATCCGGGGGTGTTCGACGCCGTCTCCGTCGCTGCCGCGCGCAGCTGGACCTATCGTCCCGCGGTGAAGAACGGCAAGCCGGTGGCCGGTGCCGTACGCATTCCGATCACCTACGCCATGGATGACACCGAGGACGCGAAGTGAAGTCCGCGCCGCTGTTGATGATGGCGGCGCTGCTGGTGGGGTGTGCAACCCAGGATCGCCTGACCACCGTCGATACCCGCAGCGAGAATGTCGGTCACCAGCGCCTGCAGCCGCAGGCGGGCGGCGGCAGTGGGCAGCTGCAGGTGTATTCGCTGGGTGCGACCGAGGGCTACCGGATGCCGCAACTGTACGCGGCACCGGACCCGGAGGTAGGCGATCGCGACCCGCGCGCGGAACTGGCGCCGACCACCATCTGCCTGCAGGTGGTGGTTGATGCCAACGGCGACGTCGAGCGCAGCCTGCCATTGACCGATCGCCCGGAGTGCGCGGCAGGTGCTGCGGGCGAGAATGCGCCCCTGCTGCAGGCAGCGCAGGAAGCCGTGGCGATGTGGAAGTACTCGTCCGCAGCGGTCTGCCACTTCGCGGCCGGCAAGGTGCCTGCCAATCGCGGTGACTGCCGCGGCGCCGAGCGTGTCGAACCGGTGGCCGTCACCCTGCAATACGCCTTTACCTTCGAGATCGTGAAGGGCCAGCACGTGGTGCGCACGCAGGGAAAATGATCGCTCGCGATGACCGGGGTAGCGCCGGGCCATGCCCGGCGGGCGCAGCGGCGTGGATCAGGCCCCGCCCTGGATGTTGGCCTTCACTGCGGGCTGCATCAGCTTCGGTTCTTCCAGCGTCGCATCGCGGGCCTGGCGCACGCTGACGAACTCCGCCTCGGCCACGCCGTCGTGCACGTGGATATTGTGCGCGCGCTGTTCGCCGATGGTGGTTTCGTTGGCGAACCCGCGGCCACCCGGGCCGTAGTCGTGGCAGACGAATACGCGCGTCGCATCGGGCAGGGCCAGCAGACGCTGGATCGAGCGGTACAACTGCGCGGCATCGCCGCCCGGGAAATCGCAGCGGGCGGTGCCGCCATCGGGCATGAACAGCGAGTCGCCGGTGAACAGCGCATCGCCGATCAGATAGGCGATGCTGTCGCTGGTGTGGCCGGGCACGGCGATGACCTGACAGCGCAGTTCGCCCAGAGCGAAGGTCTCGCCATCGCTGAACAGGCGATCGAAGATCTCATCGGCGGCCGGAAGCTGCAGGCCGTAGCGCGGCGCAAAAGTGGCCTGCACCGCACGGATGCCTTCGCCGATGCCCAGCGTGGCCTGCGGAAAGCGGTGCTTGAGCCGGCGCCCTGCCGACACATGATCGGCGTGGGCATGCGTCTCCAGCAGCCAGCGCAGCTGCAGGCCTTGTTGTTCGATGGCATTCAGCACGTCGCGCAGCGGTGCTTCGCTGCTGGCGTCGGTATCCGGGTCGTAGTCCAGTACCGGGTCGATCAGCGCTGCCTCGCCACTTGCCGGGTCGCTGACCAGATAGCTGAAGGTGTTGCTGTCACGGTGGAAGAACGACTGAACCTGGACCGACATTGGAACGCTCCTCAGCGCGTGCCGAGCACGCGGTTCAGCAACTGCGCCAGGTTCTCACCGGCCAGTCGCAGCTGCGCTTCGGCCAGCGGCCGGTAGCGCTCGGTGTATTCGTCACCGATTTTACGCGTGGCCGGATAAACGCCGGCTTGCATGGAAATGCGGCAGCTGGCCTCGGCCCACGTCTGCGGGTCGCGCTGCGGGTTGGACTGGCGCGCCAGCTTCGGCGCGCGCTGGCTCTGCAGCACCGGCAGATAGCCGGCATCGTCCAGCTTGCGGGTGTTCAGCATGCCGCTGTCCCACAGCGAATGCAGGTTGGTACCACGGTTGCCGAACTGCAGCTGGAAATCGTTGCCGCCCTTGTCGTGGGCGTAGCCGGCGTGCATCGGCTGGTGGATGTCGCCGACCAGATGCACGACGAACTTCAGCGCCTGCAGGCGCTCGCCGTCGGTCAGGCTGCGATCGCCGAGGATGGCGCTCTGTGCCTTCAGGGCCTCGACGATGCAGTTGCCGTTTTTGCAGTGCTTCGGTGCTTCGTAGTGGCAGTTGTCTTCGGCGATGTTGACGTAGTGCCAGCCGGCCGAGCGGCGGCCCAGGCCCGGGTCCTTGGCGCGCAGCTGGTCAGCCCACGGCGCGATGCTGGCCAGCGTGGCGTCCGGTTCGGTGGCCAGCAGGCGGTCCACTTCGGCGCGGGCGGCGGGGTTGAGGCGGGCGTCGGCGACTTCGGCAACCAGGCGGTGGCCTTGCGCGCCCCAGGCATGGGCCGGGGCGGAAGCGGACAGCAGGGCCGGTGCCAGGGCGGCGGCGAGGAACAGGGAGTGCAGGGCTTTCATGCGCACATTCTAGCGGGGTAGGTGGATTGAAGAGCGGCGCGTTCCTTTCTGCTGGGGGCTGGCTGCAGGGGCAGCCCCCATCCAACATGGCCGCGGAGGCGGATACGAACGTCAAAGGCAACATCAAAAACAAATGCAGGATCAAAATCCGCCTTCTGCAATTGCAGGCAACCATTACGCCTCGGATGTGCAGGCTCTGCCCTTGCCTTTGCTTGAGCTGGCACGCACGCGGTGATGGGAAGGGGCGAGGCGGGGAACGGGGCCGGGACCGTTGGCGCCATGGATGGCGCCATCGAGCCCCCAAGGATGGGTTTACGGCGTGTCCCGGCCCCGTTCCCCGCCTCGCCCCAGCTCCGGAACTGCTTCAGTCCCAGGAACAAAAAAAGCCCCGGCAATCACCGGGGCAACATGCTGCGAGGGTTTCGCGTGCAGCGGGGGAGCGGGGGCGAAGCCCCCGCGCCCAACACACCGCTTTAGAACTTGAAGACGTACGACGCGCCGTAGACCAGCGGATCGATGTTGACTGTGCCGATCTTCTCGCCGTTCAACTTCACCTTGCTGTCGATGTCGATCCAGCGCATGTCCACGCGCAACGCGCCCTTCTCGCCGATCGCGAAGTCCACGCCCGCATGCGCGGCCAGGCCCCACGAATCCTGCAGCTTCAGCTTGCTGCCGGCCAATGCGCCGGTGGTGTCTTCGCTGAAGAAGGTCGTGTAGTTCACGCCGGCGCCGACGAACGGCGAGACCTTGCCCTTGCTGTTGAAGTGGTACTGCAGGGTCACCACCGGCGGCAGCTGCTTGGTGCTGCCCACGCGGCCCAGGCCGTTGATGTTGATGTCGTGCTTGAACGGCAGCGCCGCCAGCACTTCGATGCCCAGATTGTCGGCGATGAAGTATTCACCGGTGATGGTCGGCTTCACGTCGTTGTCGACGTCGACCTTCAGGGTGCCGCCGGCGAGCCAGCCGTTGTTCGACTTCGGCGCCACCTGGTGCACGCCGGCCGAGATCGTCCAGTCGCCCTTGGACTGGGCCATGGCCGGAGCGGCGGCGAGGGACAGGGCGGCGGCCAGGCCGGCCAGGATCAGGGGGGAGGTCTTGCGCATGGGGGGATCTCGTTGCTGGGTGGATGGCGACAGTCTCGGCCTCACGCCGTGCTAACGCTTTGATCCGGATCAAATCCTGTCCGTGGGCCCGCCGGCGGCCCCCGACTGGCCCACGGTGGCCAGCGGCGGTTTGCTAGACTTGTGGGCCCTATCCATCCCGCCGCACCTGTCGCGGCCGCAGGAGCTTGAGAAATGGCAATCAAGGTTGGTATCAACGGTTTCGGTCGCATCGGGCGTAACGTCCTGCGCTCGGCGGTGCTGAACTTCGGCGACGACATCGAAATCGTGGCCATCAACGATCTGCTGGAGCCGGACTACCTGGCGTACATGCTCAAGTACGACTCCGTGCACGGCCGCTTCCAGGCCGACGTGGCGGTGCAGGGCAACGACCTGCTGGTCAACGGCAAGAAGATCCGCCTGACCCAGGAACGCGACCCGGCCAATCTGAAGTGGAACGAGGTGGACGTGGACGTGGTGATCGAGTCCACCGGCCTGTTCCTGACCAAGGAAACCGCGCAGAAGCACATCGATGCGGGCGCGAAGAAGGTCATCATGTCGGCCCCGTCGAAGGACGACACGCCGATGTTCGTCTACGGCGTGAACGACAAGACCTACGCCGGCCAGGCGATCATCTCCAACGCGTCGTGCACCACCAACTGCCTGGCTCCGCTGGCCAAGGTCATCAATGACAAGTGGGGCATCAAGCGCGGCCTGATGACCACCGTGCACGCGGCCACCGCCACCCAGAAGACCGTCGATGGCCCGTCCAACAAGGACTGGCGCGGCGGCCGGGGCATCCTGGAGAACATCATTCCGTCGTCCACCGGTGCGGCCAAGGCCGTCGGCGTGGTCATCCCGGAACTGAACAAGAAGCTGACCGGCATGAGCTTCCGCGTCCCGACCTCCGACGTGTCGGTGGTCGACCTGACCGTCGAGCTGGAAAAGGAAGCCACCTACGCCGAGATCTGCGCTGAAGTGAAGGCACAGAGCGAAGGCGCGCTGAAGGGCATCCTGGGCTACACGGAAGACAAGGTCGTGGCCACCGATTTCCGCGGCGAGACCTGCACCTCGGTGTTCGACGCCGAGGCCGGCATCGCCCTGGACGGCACCTTCGTCAAGCTGGTCACCTGGTACGACAACGAGTGGGGCTACTCGAACAAGTGCCTGGAAATGGCCAAGGTCGTCGCCGCCAAGTAAGGCCGGCGAAGATCGCACGCGGACCCCGGCCTGGCCGGGGTTCGTCGTTTATGGGCCCAGCCCTGTCGTAGCATGGGCCGGTCGACCGCTGCCGCTGGGGCGCGGGATTGCAATGGAAGCATGCAATGGAAGCACTCATAGCCCTGGTGGTACTGGTTCTGCTGGCCATCCCGCTGCTGCTGGTGGTGGCGCTGGTGATGATTGCCGGCCTGCGCCGCCGTGTGGCCGCGCTGGAGGCCGCCATGGCTGCCGCGCCGGCCGCCCGGCCGGTTGCAGCCGAGCCTGCGCCGGAACGGTCTGCGCCCCTGCCTGTGGCCGGCGCCGATCCGCCGTTCCTGCGGCCGGTGGCGGCTGCCGCACCTCCTCCGCCCCAGCCAACGCCACCGCCGGTGCGCGAAGCGGTGTCTGCGGCAGTGGAGGCGCCGCGCCCGGTCGCACCACCGCCGGTGCCACCCGCGCCGGTGCAGCCGCCGTTGCCCCCCGAACCGGCACTGCCCAACTTCATCGAGCGCGGCATTGGCGCGGTCAAGCGTTGGTTCACCGAGGGCAACGTGCCGGTCAAGATCGGCATGCTGGTACTGCTGGCCGGTGTTGCCGCGCTGTTGAAGTACGTCAGCGACCAAGGCTGGCTGGTGTTGCCGATCGAGCTGCGCCTGGCCGGCGTCACGGTGGGTGCGCTGGGCCTGTTGGCGTTCGGCTGGCATCAGCGCGAGCGCCGGCGCCTGTTCGCACTGGCACTGCAGGGCGGTGCCATCGGCGTGTTGCTGCTGACCATCTTCGCCGCCTTCAAACGGTTCGAGCTGCTCAACCCCGGGTTTGCCTTCGCCAGTTCGATCGCGCTGGTGGCCGGCCTGTGCGTGCTGGCGGTGGTGCAGAATTCGCGCACGTTGGCGGTGCTGGGCATCCTCGCCGGCTTCATGGCACCGCTGTGGCTGTCCACCGGCAGTGGCAACCACGTGGGGCTGTTCAGCTACTACGCGGTGCTCAACGCTGGCATCTTCGCCATCGCCTGGTTCCGTCCGTGGCGTGCGCTGAACCTGCTTGGCTTCGCTTTTACCTTCGGCATCGGTACGTTCTGGGGCGTGTTGCAGTACGCGCCGGACAAGTTCAGCAGCACCGAGCCGTTCCTGCTGCTGTTCTTCGCCTTCTACCTGTTGATCCCGCTGCTGTACGCGCGCCGGCAGCCCGCCGGGCGACGTGACCTGGTCGACGGCAGCCTGGTGTTCGGCACACCCCTGGTTGCCTTCTCGATGCAGGCGGGCATGCTGCACGAGCAGCCGATGACGCTGGCGCTGTGCGCGCTGGGCCTGGCGGCGATCTACGCGGTACTGGCGCGGGCACTGATCGCGCGCGCGTCTTACACCGTGCTGGCGCAGTCGCATGCGGTGCTGGCGGTGGGCTTCGCCACGCTGGCGGTGCCGCTGGCATTGTCTGCGCGTGCCACCGGCGCGGTGTTCGCGCTGGAAGGTGCGGGCCTGGCCTGGCTGGGCCTGCGCCAGAAGCGCTGGTTGCCGCAGGTGTCCGGTGCGCTGCTGCAGATCGGCGCCGCGTTCGCCTTTGTGGCAGGCGCCGACCACTGGCTCGACGACGCCCGCTTCCTGCTCAACCCGACCGCCATCGGTGCGTTGCTGCTGGCCCTGGCCGGGTTCGCCTCGGCGTGGAGCTACCAGCGCAGGGTGCGCCACGAGATCGCACTGGTTTACTACCTGTGGGGCCTGCTGTGGTGGCTGGGCGGCCTGGTGCACGAGATCTTCCGCTTCTTCCCGCACCGCACGCAGGCCGATGGGTTGCTGGTGCTGGTCGCGGCCACGGCCTGGCTGGCGGCTGAAGTGCAGCGCCGCCAGCCGGCACGCGCGCTGGGCGTCACCGCGCTGGCGATGCTGGCCCTGGGCTTCCCGCTGGCGCTGATGCAGAGCGATGCGCACCAGCAGCCGTTCGCCGGCTATGGCGCGCTGGCCTGGGCGGTGTTCGCGGCGCTGGGCGTCCGTACGTTGCTGTGCCTGCGCCAGGGCGGCAACACCGTGGCACGCATCGCGCAGTTCCTGTGGTGGCTGCTGTGGCCGTCGCTGCTTTCGTTGCTGGCCCTGTGGGGCGGTGGCGAGGCCGGGCTGGCACAGGGCTGGACGCTGCTGTTGTTCACGCTGCCGTGGCTGCTGATGGCGGCGCTGTCGTTGTGGCGCTGGGACGCACTGCGGTGGCCCCTGGGGGCTGCCTTCGACAGCGTGCGCCTACCGTTGCAGTGCGTGCTGTTCGGCCTGCTGTCCGCAGGCTGGCTGTTCGGCCAGTTGCTGCCGGGTGACGCAGCGCCGCTGCCGTGGCTGCCGGTGTTGAACCCGGCCGAGCTGGGGCAGTGGTTGAGCCTGGCGCTGCTGGCGCGGTGGCTGTACAGCGGACAGGCGCCGCAGGCACTGGTAAAGATCCGGCTGCCGCTGTTGGCATTGGCCATCTTCGTCGCGCTGACCAGCCTGGTGCTGCATGGCGTGCATCAGTGGGGCGGCCTGTCATGGAGTTCGTCGATGTTGCGTTCCAGCCTGGCGCAGACCAGCCTGACCGTGCTGTGGAGCGTGCTCGGCGTGATCGCCTGGGTCTGGGGTTCGCGCCGTGGCCAGCGCGTGTTGTGGATGGTGGGAGCGGTGCTGATGGGCGTGGTGTTGGCCAAGCTGGTGCTTGTCGATCGCCAGCACCTGGGCAACCTGCTGGGCATCGCATCGTTCATCGCCTACGGCCTGCTGTGCACGGTCGTGGGTTATCTGGCACCGGCACCGCCCAGCGCGGCGCCGACCGTGGAGGAAAAACAATGAAGACGTGGAGCAGGGCGCTGCTGCCGGCGATGTTCGGCATGCTGGCCGCCGTCACCGCACAGGCTGCCGATTACCGTACCCAGTACGCCGAACAGTGGCCGCTGACGTTGTCCAGCGCACAATCGGGTGCCTACCGTGTCGTGCTGGAACCGGCGATCTACCGTCGCTCCGGTAGCGCAGACCTGGGTGACGTGCAGGTGTTCAATGCCGCCGGCCAATCGTTGCCGTCGGCATTGCTCGCGCCGGACCAGCCGCTGGCACAACCGCCGGTGCAGCGGGAACTGCCGTGGTTCGCGTTGCCGCCGCTGGCCGAAGCACAGCGTAACGACCTGCAGTTGCTGACCGAGCGCGATACCGATGGCCGTGTCCGTCGCGTGGAAGCACGTGTGACTGGCGGTGCAAGGGCCAACGGGCAGGGCGGCTGGCTGATCGACGCCAGTGTGCTGGGCCAGCAGCCGCTGGCGGCGCTGGTACTGGATTGGGCCGACAGCGGCCAGCCGTTGCAGGCTCAGGTGCAGCTGGACGTCAGCGACGACCTGCAGCATTGGCGTGCACTTGGCCGCGACATCCCGCTGGTGGACCTGCAGCGCGCCGGCAAGCGCCTGCTGCAGCGCCGCCTGCAGGTGGATGGGGAAGCGCGCTATCTGCGCGTGCTGGCGCAGGGCGATGCCCGTCTGCCAACGTTGCGCAGCGTACTGGCCGAGCTGCCGCCGGCACCGGCCACACTGCCATGGGAGTGGTTGTCGCTGGCACCGACCTCGAAGGGCAAGGGCGAGTACACCTTCGAGATGGATGGCCGCTTCCCGGCGGCGCGTGCCGACGTGGCCAGCACTGACAACAGCCTGGTGCAGTGGACATTGTTCAGTCGCGATGACGAGAGTGCAGAGTGGCAGCGGCGCAGTGCGCCGTGGATTGCCTATCAGCTGCAGCAGGGCGCGCAGGGCCAGCGCCAGCAATCAGCGGCCCAGCCGCTGGGCGGCGTGCACCGCGATCGTTACTGGAAGCTGGTGGCGAACCCCGCCGAAACGGCAACCGCACCCACCCTGCGCCTGGGTTATCAACCCGAAGTGCTGGTGTTCCTGAGCCAGGGAGCAGCGCCATATGCACTGGCAGTGGGCAGCGCGACCGCGCGCCGAATGGAAGCGCCGATCGGCGTGCTGATTGAAGAGCTGCGCCAGCGTAATGATCCGTCGTGGCAGCCGACGCTGGCGCGCCTGGAAGGCAGTCCGGAACCGCTGGCCGGCGATGCGGCGCTGAAGCCGCAGCACGATTGGAAGGCGTGGTTGCTGTGGGCGCTGCTGGGGCTGGGTGTGTTGGTTGTTGGCGGCCTGGCGGTCAGCCTGCTTCGGCAGAAGCCGGCGCCTTCGGCGTAGGTTCCGGCGAACGGCGCAGCCCCTCGTGGGTGGGCGGTTGGTCGCGTAAAGCAAAAGCCGTGCTTGGCCGGGCGGGGTGGGTTCGCGGGAGACGCCGCAAGTACGTCCTTGTAGGCTTGGCAGCGGCTTGCTCGTGTGCGCTGTCCTGCGCACCCGGCAAGACCGGGGTTGGGCGTCCTGCCCAACCCGCCCGAGGCATGCCTCGGGCCCATGCGGCTGACACTCCCGCGAACCCACCCCGCCCGGCCTCTGACAATTTCCGTGTGCGTCCACCCACGGAAAGAAAAAAAGAAGAGCAAAAGCTGCTTGGCAGGGCGCTCTTTGTAGAGCCGAGCCCACGCTCGGCTGCTGTTCGCGATAGACCCAGCCGAGCACGGGCTCGGCTCTACATTTTTCTCCGACATCAGAAACCGCTCTTGCCTTTGCCATCCGCTCCGTCACATGAACCTGTCGAGGCCGGGGCGGTGTGGGTTGGCAGGGGTGTCAGCCGCATGGATGCGGCTGCCAAGCCTCCATGGACGGATTCACGGCGCCCCCTGCCAGCCCACACCGCCCCGGCCCACCCCCAGCATCATGAAGCGTCAGCGCTCTGGCAGTTGCTGTTGCTGTTGCCGTTGCCGTTGCCGTGCGCCTCTGCCTGCCGCAGGCATCGACCCTCCCACCACCCGCACCCGATACAATGGCCGTCTGCCGTATCCCGGCATCCCGTCCCTGAGCCAAAGAGTTGCCCATGTCCATCGTCCGCATGACCGACCTCGACCTCTCCGGCAAGCGCGTGCTGATCCGCCAGGATCTGAACGTGCCGATCGAGAATGGCCGCATCACTTCCGAACAGCGCATCACCGCTTCGCTGCCGACGCTCAAGCGTGCGCTGGAGCAGGGCGCGGCGGTGATGGTCACCTCGCACCTGGGGCGCCCGAAGGAAGGCGTGTGGAGCGAAGCCGATTCTCTGGCGCCGGTGGCCCAGCGCCTGTCCGAACTGCTCGGCCGCGAGGTTCCGCTGGTGCGTGACTGGGTCGACGGCGTCGAGGTGCAGCCGGGCCAGCTGGTGCTGCTGGAAAATTGCCGCATGAATGTCGGCGAGGGCAAGGACGATGAAGCCCTGTCGAAGAAGTACGCGGCGCTATGCGATGTGTTCGTGATGGATGCCTTCGGCACCGCGCACCGTGCGCAGGCCTCCACCCATGGTGTCATCCGCTTCGCACCGGTCGCGGCCGGTGGCCCGCTGCTGATGGCCGAGCTGGACGCGCTGGCGCAGGCGCTGGATGCACCGGCCAAGCCGTTGCTTGCCATCGTCGCCGGCAGCAAGGTCAGCACCAAGCTGGAACTGCTGGCCAACCTGGTCGGCAAGGTCGATCAGCTGATCGTGGGTGGCGGCATCGCCAATACTTTCATTGCTGCCGCTGGCCATAACGTCGGCAAGTCGCTGTATGAACCGGACCTGCTGGACACGGCGAAGAAGATCGTGGCCGATGCGAAGGCGCGTGGCGCCGACATTCCGGTGCCGGTGGACGTGGTCACCGCCAAGCAGTTCCTGCCCGACGCTGCCGCGGAAGTGAAGGCGGTCGATGCCGTTGCCGAAGACGACCTGATCCTGGACATCGGCCCGCAGACCGCCGCGCAGTACGCGCAGCTGATCGAGAAGGCCGGCACCGTGGTCTGGAACGGCCCGGTCGGCGTGTTCGAGTTCGAAGCCTTCAGCAAGGGCACCGAAGCGCTGGCCCGCGCCATCGCCAGCTCGAGGGCATTCTCCATCGCCGGTGGCGGCGACACCCTGGCCGCGGTCGACAAGTTCGACATCGCCCAGCAGGTCAGCTACATCTCCACCGGCGGCGGTGCGTTCCTGGAGTTCCTGGAAGGCAAGACCCTGCCGGCGGTGGCCGCACTCGACGCGCGCGGCGCATGAGTGGCGAGCGCGGCAAGGATGTGCTGTTCTTCGACCTGGACGGCACGCTGATCGATTCGCAGGTGGGCATCACCGCCTGCATCGCCTATGCGCTGCAGAAGATGGAGTACCCGGTGCCGCCGCAGGACACCCTGCGGGGCTGGATCGGTCCGTCGCTGCGTACCACCTTCATGCCGCTGTTCGGTGAACCGGCGCGGGTGGAACAGGCAGTGGGCTACTACCGGGAGCGCTTCGATGTCGAAGGCTGGCGCGAGCACACGGTGTACCCGCAGGTGGAGGACACCCTGCGCACGTTGCATGGTCGCGGCCACCGCCTGGCGGTGGTCACGGCCAAGAACGAGCCGCATGCGCGCCGCATCCTTGCCCACCTGCCGTTCGGCGGGCTGTTCGAGGAGATCGTCGGTTCGACCCTGGACGGCTCGCGCAGCCACAAGCCGGAACTGGTCGGCGAGGCGTTGCGTCGGCTGCAGGTGCAGCCTGCGCAGTGCTGGATGATCGGCGACCGCCGCATGGACATCGAAGGCGCGCGCCACCACGGCCTGCGCAGTGTGGGCGTGCTGTGGGGCTTTGGCGGTGAGGCCGAACTGACCGAAGCCGGCGCGGGCCAGCTGGCCCGTGAGCCGGCGCAGCTGACGACGCTGTTGGCCTAGGCTCCTGTAGAGCCAAGCCCATGCTCGGCTGCTTCGGCCTATGCCCAGCCGAGCATGGGCTCGGCTCTACAGAACTGCCTGCGCCGGCGTATGTCCGGGTGATGTCCGTTCCATGACCCGCGAAGACAAGCGGCACAAGGCTGTAACCGTATACATGCGACGTGAAGGATGTGCTAATTTCCGTCCTTTACCGGGAGAGGCCCATTCACCATGTTCGAGCGTCAGCGTCGCACCAAGATCCTTGCCACCCTCGGTCCGGCCACTGATCCGCCGGGCGTGCTGGAGGATCTGTTCCGCGCCGGCGTCAACGTGGTACGCCTGAACTTCAGCCATGGCGACCCCTCCGGCCAGGCCAAGCGTGCCGCCGAAGTGCGTGCCGCCGCTGCCCGCGTGGGCGTGGAAGTGGGCATCCTGGCCGACCTGCCGGGCCCGAAGATCCGCATCGAGCGCTTCGCCGAAGGCAAGGTGCAGCTCAAGGCGGGTGACCGCTTCGACCTGATCGCCAGCACCAACGCCGGCCCCGGCGATGCGGCCCAGGTAGGCGTCAGCTACCTCGGCCTGCCGCAGGACGTCGGCCCGGGCGATGTCCTGCTGCTCGATGATGGCCTGATGCAGCTGCAGGTGGTGGAGGTGCAGGGCGAGCGCATCATCAGCACCGTGCTCAACGACGGCGCGCTGTCTGATCGCAAGGGACTGAACAAGCAGGGCGGTGGCCTCTCGCTGGGCGCACTGACCGAGCGCGACAAGGAACTGATCGGCATCGTCGCCAAGATCGGTGTCGACTTCATCGCCGTGTCGTTCTGCCGCAACGCGCAGGACATGAACGACGCGCGCGAGATCGCCCGCTCGCACGGCTGCGATGCCGCGCTGGTGTCGAAGATCGAGCGCACCGAGGCGATCGAGAACCTGGAAGAGATCGTCGAGGCCAGTGACGTTGTGATGGTCGCCCGTGGCGACCTCGGCGTGGAAATCGGCGATGCCGAGCTGCCCGGCCTGCAGAAGAAGATCATCAAGGCCTCGCTTGCGCAGAACAAGGTGGTGATCACCGCCACGCAGATGCTGCAGTCGATGGTTGAAAGCCCGATCCCGACCCGCGCCGAAGTGCTGGACGTGGCCAACTCGGTCATCGATGGCACCGACGCGGTGATGCTGTCTGCCGAGACCGCTGCCGGTGCCTGGCCGGTCAAGGCGGTGGAAGCGATGGCGCGTATCTGCCTGGGTGCCGAGCGCCAGTTCCAGACCGAGACCGACTTCAACGCCTCGCCGCGTAATCTGGAACGTGCCGACCAGGCGATTGCCATGGCCACCATGTTCCTGTCGCAGCACGTGGGCGTGCGTGCGATCGTGGCGATGACCGAATCCGGTGGCACCGCCCGCTACCTGTCGCGGTTCCGCGCCAAGGCGCCGGTGTTCGCAGTCACCCGCCACGACGGCGCGCGCCGCCAGATGGCCCTGATGCGCGATGTGTTCCCGATCAACTTCGACAGCCGCGGGCTGACCCCGCGCGAAGCCGCGCGCGGCAGCATCCGCCTGCTGGTGGAAGCCGAACTGCTGCAGGCCGGTGACCGCGTCGTGTTCACCAGTGGCGAGCACATGGAAACCCACGGTGCCACCAATACCCTGCGCCTGCTGGAAGTGGGAGAGGACGGCCGCGCCATCGGCCTGGGCGACCTCTGAGGCCCGCCGGGGTCGGATCCCCGCAAGGGCTCTGACCCCGTGCCGCAGGACATCGCTTGTCCTGCGCCGACATTGGAATCGTTTCCATTCTGGCCTGCACGCCGGCGCGACGGGCGGCGGGGCTATACTTGTGTTTTTCCCGCACCCGCCACAGGAAGTACATGAGCATCGAACAGCTGGCTGAAACCGCCCAGGCCATGGTTGCCCCGGGCAAGGGCATCATCGCGATCGACGAATCCACCGCTACCATCGCCAAGCGTTTCGCTGGCGTCGGTATCGAGAACACCGAGGAGAACCGTCGTGCCTACCGCGAACTGCTGCTGACCACGCCGAAGCTCAACGAGCACATCTCCGGCGCCATCCTGTTTGACGAAACCATCCGCCAGTCGACCAAGGACGGCGTGCCGTTCGCCAAGTACATGGCCGACCACGGCATGATTCCGGGCATCAAGGTGGACAAGGGCGCGCACCCGCTGGCCGGCTGCCCGGGCGAGCTGGTGACCGAAGGCCTGGATGGCCTGCGCGAGCGCCTGCAGGAGTACTACAAGCTGGGCGCGCGGTTTGCCAAGTGGCGTGCTGTGATCAACATCGGCGAGAGCATCCCGTCGGGCACCTGCATCGAGTCCAACGCCCATGCGCTGGCCCGCTACGCAGCGCTGTGCCAGGAATGCGGCCTGGTGCCGATGGTCGAGCCGGAAGTGATCATGGACGGCGACCACGACATCGAGACCTGCTACGAAGTCACCGAAGCGACCCTGCGTTCGCTGTTCGACGCCCTGTACCAGCAGAACGTGCTGCTGGAAGGCACCATCCTGAAGGCTTCGATGGTCATCTCGGGCAAGGACTGTGAAGAGCAGGCCGATGTCGAGGAAGTGGCCGAGTCGACCGTGATGTGCCTGAAGAGCACCGTGCCGGCCATCCTGCCGGGCGTGGTGTTCCTGTCCGGTGGCCAGAGCGACGAGCAGTCCACCGAGCACCTGAACGCGATGAACCAGCTGGGCAACCTGCCGTGGCCGCTGAGCTTCTCCTACGGCCGTGCCATGCAGCAGTCCGCGCTGAAGCTGTGGGCCAAGGACATGAAGGGCAACTACGCTGCTGCCCAGAAGACCGTGTACGAGCGCGCCAGGGACAATGGCCTGGCCGCGCTGGGCAAGTGGAACGGTTGATCCGTCCCATCGCCGGATGAACAAGGCAGCGCCGGCATCACGCCGGCGTTTGCTTTTGCGGGTATCTTTTCCGCCCCCATGCGCCCGGCCGGTGCGTGGGAACCACATGGAAGGCCAAGGAGAAACAACATGCGTTTGGCAGCAATCACACTGGCCGTAGCCACGGTCCTGGTCGCCGGCGGGTGCAACCGCATCGGTGGCGGCGGTGCCGAGGCAGGCAAGGCCGCGTCGCTCGATTTCGACAAGCCGGTCTCCGGCGAGATCACCTCGCGCAGCGGCATCAACTTCAATGACGGCAGCCATCACCAGCTCTACCAGATCAGGCTGGAAGACAGGGATCTGGTCGGCCTGAAGCTCACTGGTGCCCTCAGCGGCTCGATTGCGGTGTTCAACAACGGCAGCCTGGTATCCACCAGCAACACAGGCTATGAGCGCGAGGGGGACGTCTCGCTGGCTTTCCGTGCCAACGGCAGTGGTACCTACCAGGTGGCAGTCAACGCCGATGGCCCGACCGCGTTCGGCCCTTATCGCCTTCGCGCCGAGAAGCTGAAGCCGTACGACGGCAAGCCGCTGGCGGGCAGTGGCGAGATCGTCGATATGCTGGCCAGCAACTCGCAGGACTACACGTTGCAGGTGGACAAGGCGGGCCTGTACGAGATCCGGCTGGTCTCGGACGCCTTCGACCCGGTGCTGAAGCTGTCCGGGCAGGGCGTGGATGCCGAGAATGACGACGGCGGGGACAGCACCAACTCGCGCCTGACCCTGTCGCTGAAGCCGGGCAAGTACACGCTGACCGCGCGTGGCCTCGGCGACGGCGTCAGTGGCATGTTCACCTTGTCGGCCAATCGGATCGAGCTGCCGGGCAACCTGGTCGATCGCGATGGCACCGCACTGCCGAAGTCCGGCAGCGTGTACACGATGCTCGATAACGATGGCGTCCGCCGCTTCCTGCTGACGCTGGACCGTCCGACCAATGTGCGGCTGGATGCAATCTCCGGCCAGGTCGATACCGTGCTGCGCGTGGTTGGCGGCGATGTCGAACTGACCGACGATGACGGTGGCAACGATACCAACGCACGCCTGGAAGAAGCGTTGCCTGCCGGTCATTACACCGTCGAGGTGTCCAGCCTCAGCAACGGCGCGGGCATGGTGGAAGTGCGTGTGCAGGTGGACGGCGCCAGCGCCGATGGGGCTGCTGCTTCGGCGGCAAGTGCCGCTGCCGACGCGGCCGCTGCTGCGGCCGATGATGCCGCCGCGGTGGAAGCTGCCAGCCGTTGAGCGTGTTCCACACTCCGTGGGAGTGTGGACAACGGCGCAACAGGAAAGGCCGGGCAATGCCCGGCCTTTTCCTTGACGCTGACCGCCGGATTCAGTGCGCGGCGGCGAAGCCCGCATCACCCAGCGGCGACAGCATCGAGCCGCGCGGTTCGCCGTCTGCGCCTTGCCCGGCGGCGCTCAACGCTTGCTGGTACGCCTTGGCCGTCGCGGTATTGAACGCCACCAGCACGATGCGCATCGGCTGCGCATGGCTGCGCTGCCAGGCCAGTGTCTCGGTCACGGCGATCTGCGCCGCCTGGTACAGCGGATAGCCATACACACCGCAGCTGATCGCCGGGAAGGCGATCGACTGCACCTCCAGCGACTCGGCCAGCTGCAGCGATTTCCAGTAGCAGTTGGCGAGCAATGCCGGCTCGTCGCGCTGGCCGTCGTGCCAGACCGGGCCCACCGTGTGCAGTACATGCCGTGCCGGCAAGGCGTAAGCGCCGGTGGCACGCACTTCGCCGGTCGGGCAACGCACGCCGGGGCGCAGCTCGGGCAACCGCTCGCACTCGGCCCGCAATGCGGGGCCGGCCGCACGATGGATCGCGCCGTCCACACCACCGCCGCCGAGCAATGTTTCGTTGGCCGCGTTGACGATCGCATCCACCGCCAGGGTCGTGATGTCACCCTGCCAAACTTCGATCTTCATGCGTCCGTCTCCTGCCTGTGAGGTGTTCCGCGCAGCCTCTGCGCCGGCTGTACCCCACGGTAGGGGACAGGGCATCGATACTGCGTCATGACCGTCTCACGCGCTGCGATCCGACGGCCTTCACGCACGATGGCGGTCGCTGCCTTCACGCAGGCTGAAGCGGTCACGGATTCGCGGCAGGCGGTGGCGCCAGGCAATGCCCGGCGGCTTGCGTCATGGCAGGCCAGCCAGCCAGTCGTCGTCGGAACCCTCGTTCACATCGGCGAACAGCGGCGTGGAGAAATAGCGTTCACCGGTGTCCGGCAGCATCGCCAGGATCACCGAGCCCGGCTCAGCGCGGGCTGCCACGTCCAGCGCGCTGGCCACGGTGGCGCCGGCGGAGATGCCGACGAAGATCCCTTCCTCCGCCGCCAGTCGGCGCGCGGTGGCGATGGCGCGGTCATCCTCCACCGACACCAGTTCATCCACCACATCGCGGTTGAGCACGTCCGGCACGAAATCCGGGGTCCAGCCTTGGATCTTGTGCGGTTTCCAATCATCGCCCTTGAGCAGGGCGGCGCCGGCGGGTTCGGTAGCAATGACGCGGGTCTGCGGGCGCGCGACCTTCAACACTTCGCCCACGCCGGTGAGCGTGCCGCCGGTGCCCCAGCCACTGACGAAGTAATCCAGCCGCTTGCCGGCGAAGTCGCGCAGGATCTCGGCGGCCGTGGTGTTGCGGTGATAAGCCGGATTGGCCGGGTTGGCGAACTGGCTGGCCAGGAACCAGCCATGCTGCTCGGCCAGTTCGCGCGCCTTGCGCACCATGCCGCTGCCACGCTCGGCGGCCGGGGTCAGGATTACCTTCGCGCCATAGGCGCGCATCAGTTTGCGACGCTCCACCGAAAAGGTCTCGACCATCGTGGCCACGAATTTGTAGCCGCGCGCGGCAGCGACCATCGCCAGCGCCACGCCGGTGTTGCCCGAGGTGGCCTCCACGATCGTGTCGCCTGGCTTGAGCAGGCCACGCGCTTCGGCGTCGAGGATGATTGCCAGCGCCAGGCGGTCCTTGACCGAGCCGCCCGGATTGAATGACTCGACCTTGGCGTAGACGCTGACCTGTGGCGGTGCCAGGCGCTGCAGCCTGACGATGGGGGTGTTGCCGACGGTATCGAGGATGGACTCGTACAGGGCCATGGAAGCGCTCCGGAAACGGGGCCGCGCCGGGCTTCGGCGGGCAAAGGGGGAGGGCTGGCTGTTCAGGCCAGCGGCTGCCGGCTGACCGTAGCGCCGGCATATGACGCCCGGAAATGACCAGATACCTTTCTTAAACAACCTTTGGTTATAAGCTGGTGACGGCAATTGACCCTAGAGTGGACCTCCGCCCCACGCCGCCTGCCTCCCATGACGCTGACCCAGCTGCGCTACCTGGTTGCCATTGCCGATGCCGAGCTGAACATCACGCTCGCTGCCTCGCGCGTGCACGCCACCCAGCCCGGCCTGTCCAAGCAGCTCAAGCAGCTGGAAGACGAGCTCGGCTTTCTGTTGTTCGTGCGCAAGGGCCGCAGCCTGGAGTCGGTCACCCCGGCCGGCACCGAGGTCATCGCCCGCGCCCGCGCGGTGCTGGCTGAGGCCAACAACATCCGCACCTACGCGGCAAACCAGCGTCGCGAGAGCCAGGGTCAGCTGATCCTGACCACCACGCACACCCAGGCGCGCTTCGTGCTGCCGCCGGCGGTGGCGGCGATCAAGCAGGCCTACCCGCAGGTCAGCGTGCACCTGCAGCAGGCCGGTGAAGCCGACGCGCTGGACCGCTTGAACCAGGGTGATGCCGATATTGCGATCATCAGCACCGCAGGCGGTGAGCCCACCGATGGCATCGCAGTGCCGCTGTTCCGGTGGCGGCGCCTGGTGGTGGTACCCAAGGGGCACCCGCTGGACCGCGCCGGCCGCGCACCGGACCTGGCCGCGCTGGCCCGCCAGCCGTTGATCAGCTACGAATCCTCGACCCGACCGAACTCATCCCTGCAACGCGCCTTCGCCGCCAATGGGCTGGTGCCCGATCTGGCACTGACCGCGCTGGATGCGGACCTGATCAAGACCTACGTACGCACCGGGCTGGGCGTGGGCCTGCTGGCCGAGATGGCGGTCAGTTCCAGCGACGAAGACCTGCGCTCGTGGCCGGCGCCGGACCCGATCGCCGAGTGCATTGCCTGGGCGGTGTTGCCGCGCGACCGGGTGCTGCGCGATTACGCGCTGGAGCTGGTGCACGTGCTGGCACCGCAGATTGATCCGCGTGACCTGCGGCGGGTGCTGGATGGCAACCAGGCGGCGGCGTGGCCGGTGCCACCGACGTGGGAGTCACTGACCCAGACCATCACGGTGTGAGGGGTTGGTCGAGCAGGGCTTGCAGCCCTGCACCCGCCGAATCAATGGCAACAGCCGAAGCAACAGCAACAGCTGGCTTCCGTGGGGGGCGGGGCGGTGTGGGCAGGCAGGACACGCCGTAAACCCATCCCTGGGGGCTCGATGGCGCCATCCATGGCGCCAACGGTCCTGCCTGCCCACACCGCCCCACCTCTGACAGATTTAGATGGCTGTTGGTAGGTGTCGACCTTGGTCGACACGGTAGATCCACGCCATGCGTGGATGAATCTCCATCGAAATCGAATATTTCGAATTGAAATCGAAAAGCATCCACGCATGGCGTGGATCTACTGCAGATCGCGGAGATCTGTCGAAGGCGGGATGGGTCCGGTTGCGGGAGTGTCCGCGGCATGGATGCCGCGGCCAAGCCCCCATGGTGAAGTGACCCCCGAGACTTGGACAGGGGTCAGGCGGCCGATTGGGCCTGTTGGGCCTGCTCCCGGTACTGTACCGGGCTCAGGCCCTTCAATTTCAATTTGATTCGCTCTTGGTTGTAGTACTGGATGTATTCCACCAGCCCCGCCTCCAGACTCTCGATGCTGTCAAAGCTGTTCAGGTAAAAGAACTCCGACTTCAGCGTCCCAAAGAAGCTCTCCATCGCTGCATTGTCCAGGCAGTTGCCACGCCGGGACATGCTTTGTTTCAAAGAGTGCTTCTCCAGTATGTGCCGGTAGTTTTCATGCTGGTACTGCCAGCCCTGGTCGGAGTGGATCATCGGTCGCTCATCCGGCGAAAGCTTCTTGATGGCCTCCTCCAGCATCTGACCTACCAGATCGAACACGGGCTGGCGCTTGATCTGATAAGCCACGATTTCGCCGTTGTAGAGGTCCATGATCGGCGACAGATACAGCTTCATGCCTGGGTGAACTTGAACTCGGTCACGTCGGTCACCCACTTCTGGTTGGGGCGCTCGGCGTGGAATTGGCGATTGAGGTCATTGCCAACCACAACATTGGCGGCCCCCTTGAAGGACCGGTAGCGCTTCCCCCGTACCCGTGATTTCAGGCCCATTTCCCCCATCAGGCGCTGTACCCGCTTGTGATTGGTCCGATGACCCTGATTGGCCAATTCCAGCGTCACCGTGCGATAGCCATAGCGCCCTTGGCTTTGATCGTAGATTGCACGGATGCGCTCGCACAGGGCTGCCTCGTCCTGATCCGGATGGGCCAGGACATGGTTCTGGTAATAGAACGTACTGCGTGACAGCTCCGCCGCTTCGAGCAGAAGCGACAGCGTATGAACCTGCCTCAATCCTTGGATGGCTTGCGCTTTGCGTCTTGCGCCGCCTGCTCTTCCCGGATCAAGGCATCGAGTTTTTTTAGGTAGTCGGTCTCCGCACGCAGATAGGCGACTTCCTTGAGCAGCTCATCGCGGCTCATTTCCTCAGGTGGCTTGGACGAACGGGTCTTTTTCATCGGCTTTCGGGGCAGCGGCGGAGGCGGTGCCAACGCTTGGGCACCGCCTTGAGCATACAGGCGCCGCCATCGCCCCACCGCGCCGGCATCACCGATCTGGAAGTAGGTGGTGGCCTCCCGCCCGGACATGCCGTCCTGGCTCATTTTTTCCAGGACAGCCAACTTGAACGGGAGGTCATAGAACCGGGCCTGGCGATGAAATCCGCGCCAACCATGCAGCCGATAGGTCGCCACCCAGCGCCTGACCGTGGAGGCCTCCAGGCTGTGGCGACGAGCAACGGCTTTGACTGATGTGGAGGTCTTGCAGGCCTCTTTGGCAACCTGCAGTTTGAAACGAGCGTCATATCTGTTCATGTATCCCTCGGGGTTGGATCTGGCGTCCAACTCCCGGGGGTCACTTCATGGATGGGTTTACGGCGTCTCCCGCAACCGGACCCACCCCGCCTACCCTCAGGAAACCGCTTTTGCTGTTGCTTCGGCTCTTGCCGTGGTCCGCAGCAGCTGCAGGGCTGCAAGCCCTGCCGATAAACTCCCTCCTGCGACGGTTCGTCGCACAGGGCAACCTTGGACCCGCCTCTACACTAGCGCGGTGACCCGCCTGTCCCGCCCGCAGCGCCTTCTGCTCCAGCTCGCCGTCCTGGCGACGCTGCTGATGGTGCTTGCGCCGCTGGTCAGCCGCGCGCTGCAGGCGCCGCCGATGGACCACACCGCAATGGCGGGCATGGACCACGCCGCCATGGGCCATGGCATGCACGACATGACCATGGCCGGGCACGACCCGCATGGCGCTTCGCAGGCAGCACCCAACCGCCCAGCCGACCCCCACGCCATGCATGGCGAAGCCTGCGAATACTGCGTGCTGGCCATGCGCCTGCTGCCGTGGCTGGCGGTGCTGGTGCTGCAGTTGCCGCTGCTGTGGCGGCCGCGCCTGGTGTTCCCGTGGTCGCAACAGGTGCTGCCGGCACTGCGCTGGCCGGCGCATGCCGCACGTGGACCACCACGCTCCTCCATCGTCCGCTGATGTCCCTATCGAATCTGCCGCACGACGCCTGACCGGGCGCCGTGCGCGCGTGCGTACCTTGGAGCTGTTCCGATGAAAATGACTTCCCGCCCCGCGGGCGCCTGCGCGCGCCTGCCGGTTGCCCTTGGCCTGGCCGTGGCCGCGTCACTGGCCCACGCTGCGCCTGCCGAAGAAGCGCGCACCCTCGACACGATGGTGGTCACTGCCGCCGCGCCTTCGTCGCCACTGCACTGGGTGACCGATCCGCGCCTGCCGCGGCAGCCGGTCCCCGCCAGTGATGGCGCCGATTACCTGAAGACCGTGCCTGGCTTCTCCGCCATCCGCAACGGCGGCACCAACGGTGACCCGGTGCTGCGCGGCATGTTCGGTTCGCGCCTGAACATCCTCAGCAACGATGGCAACCTGATCGGTGCCTGCCCGTCGCGCATGGACAATCCGCTTTCCTATATCGCGCCGGAGAGCTTCGACCGGCTGACCATCATCAAGGGCCCGCAGAGCGTGCGCTGGGGCGCAGGTGCCTCGGCCGGCACCATCCGTTTCGAGCGCGATACGCCGCGCTTCGAGGAACCCGGTCTGCGTGCCGATGCCAGTGGACTGGTCGGCTCGCGCAACCGCAACGACCAGGTGCTGGACCTGACGCTGGGCAATCCGGCCGGTTACGTGCGTGCCAGCGGCAATCGCTCGGAAGCGGACGACTACAAGGATGGTCATGGTGACGTGGTGCCGTCGAAGTGGCGCAAGTGGAACGGCGACGTGGCCATCGGCTGGACGCCGGACGCCGATACGCTGCTGGAAATCTCCGCCGGTGCCGGCGATGCCATCGCGCGTTACGCCGGGCGTGGCATGGACGGCGCCGCGTTCGAGCGCACCAGCTACGCGGCACGCTTCGAGAAGCGCAACCTGCCGGGCGCGTGGGAAACGTTGCAGGCCAACGTGTACTACAACGAAGCCGACCATGTGATGGACAACTACACGCTGCGCACGCCGAATCCCAACAGCATGATGCCCATGCCGATGGCTTCGAATGTGGACCGCCGAACCCAGGGCGGCCGGGCCAGTTCCGAGTGGCGCTGGCAGGAGGTGCAGCTGGTGGCCGGTGTGGACGGTGAGGACAGCCGCCACCGTGGCCGCAACGGCATGGGCCGCGGTACTTACCGCCAGGCCGCGTGGCAGACCGATGCGAACTTCCACCGCTATGGCGTGTTCACCGAGTTGACCCTGGGTGCCGGCACGGACCAGCGCTGGATCAGTGGCCTGCGCATCGACCGTGCCAGCGCCCGCGATGAGCGGCAATCGATCGGCGGCATGATGGGCAACCGGCCCAATCCCAGCGCCGGGCAGACGCGCAAGGAATGGCTCGGCAGCGGGTTCCTGCGCTACGAGCAGGACCTTGCCGACGGCCTGACCTGGTACGCCGGCCTCGGCCACAGTGAACGCATGCCCGACTACTGGGAACTGTTCTCGCCCGATCATGGCCCGTCGGGCGCAGTGAACGCGTTCACCGGCGTGCAGCCCGAGCGCACCACCCAGCTCGACGTGGGCCTGCAGTTCAAGGGACCGCGCGTACAGGCGTGGGTTTCGGCGTACGCCGGGCAGATCCAGGACTACATCCTGTTCACCTACCATGGCAGCGGCATGATGGGCATGAGCCAGGCCAACAACGTCGATGCGCGCATCGCCGGTGCCGAAGCCGGGCTGGAAGTGAGCCTGGCTGCGCAGTGGAAGCTGGGTGGCACGCTGGCCTATGCCTGGGGCGAGAACCGCGACCAGCAGCGTCCGCTGCCGCAGATGCCGCCGTTGGAAGCGCGCCTGAGCGCGAACTGGGAAGGCCAGCGCTGGAGTGCCGGTGCGCTGCTGCGCGCGGTGACCCATCAGCATCGTGTCGCAGATGGACAGGGCAACGTGGTCGCGCAGGACCTGGGGCCGAGTGCCGGCTTCGCTACCTTCGCGCTCAATGCCGCTTACCGCTTCAGTTCGCAGCTGCAGCTCAGTGCGGGCGTCGACAATCTGTTCGACCGTGCCTACGGCGAGCACCTGAACCTGGCCGGCAGCGCCGACTTCGGCTTCCCGGCCGACCCGGTGCGCATCAACGAGCCCGGGCGCAGCCTGTGGATGAAGGTGAACTACCGGTACTGATCGGCCGGGTAAAAAAAACGGGGCCGGATCCCCGCCAGGATCCGTCCCCGCCCGACGCCCTCTGTCGGGCAGCTTCGACTCTACGATGACAACGCCTGCGGCGCACGGCGGGATACACCTCGACACATGCCGACACCGCTGCTGCGAGCCTTGCACGGAACAGGTTCACGGCGCTATCGCGCCGCCGGTGCCACGCCAGTAAACGCTTGGCACATATCGCTTCCACGGGTGCTTGCCTACACTCGGCGGCCGTGGATCTATCAGGACCGTTCATGTTGGCTCGCATTGCTTCGACCCTGGCCCTTGGCCTCAGCCTGGCCCTTCTGGCCGGGTGCGGGGGCAAACAGGAGGCCGCCGCCCGTCGGCAGGGCGAAGCGGTGCCGGTGACCGCGCAGGTCGTGCAGTCCTCGCAGTGGAATGACACGCTGCAGGCGCTGGGCACGGCCAAGGCGCGCGAGTCCATCAGCGTGACGGCCAAGGTCAGCGAAATCGTCGAGAAGGTGCACTTTGAAAGTGGCCAGCAGGTGGCCGCCGGTGCGCCGATCGTGACCCTGCGCGGGCAGGCCCAGGAGGCCGCGCTGGTGCAGGCGCAGGCCACCTTCCACGAAGCCGACCAGCTGTACAGGCGCCAGCGCGAGCTGGCCTCCCAGCGGCTGGTGTCCAGCGCCACCCTGGATACGCAGAAGTCGATCCGCGATGCGGCCGAGGCGCGCGTGATGCAGATGCAGGCCGACATCGGTGACCGCCGCGTGCGCGCGCCGTTCGCTGGCGTGCTCGGCATCCGCCAGGTCAGCCCCGGCTCGCTGGTGACCCCGACCACGGTCATCGCCACGCTCGATGACATCGAGCACATGCACGTCGATTTCCAGGTGCCGGAAGTAGAACTGGCTGCGCTGGGCGTCGGTGACAAGGTCAGCGCCACCAGCGTGGCGTGGCCGGGCCGCACCTTCGAGGGTGAGGTCAGCACCATCGATGCGCGCATCGATCCGGTCACCCGTGCGGTGACCGTGCGCGCCGACTTCGCCAACGGCGATCATGCGCTGCGCCCGGGCATGCTGCTGGACGTGCGGCTGTTCCGCCCCGAGCGCCCGGCGCTGGTGGTCCCGGAAATCGCCGTGGTGCAGGTCGGCCGCGATACCTTCGTGTACCGCGTCAAGGCCGACGACAGCGTCGAGCGCGTGGACGTGGTCACCGGTGCGCGCCGCGCCGGCGTGGTCGAGATCAAGCAGGGGCTGGAAGCGGGCCAGCGCATCGTGGTTGATGGCACCGGCAAGCTGCGCCCGGGCCTGAAGGTCGCGGCCAGGGATGCGGCACCGGCCAGCGGCGCGAAACCGGATGCCGCGCCGGCACCGGCCGCGGCCGAGGGGCACGGCGGATGAAACTGTCCGACATCTCCATCCAGCGGCCGGTGTTCGCCGTGGTGATGAGCCTGCTGCTGCTGGTGCTGGGCGTGATGTCCTTCACCCGCCTGACCCTGCGCGAGCTGCCTGCCATCGACCCGCCCATTGTTTCGGTGTCGGTGGATTACACCGGTGCCTCGGCGGCGGTCATCGAAAGCCGCATCACCCAGGTGCTGGAAGATGCGCTGGCCGGCATCGAAGGCATCGATACGATCAACGCGCGCAGCACCAACGGCCGCTCGCAGGTCAGCATCGAGTTCACCTCCAACCGCGATATCGAAGCGGCGGCCAACGACGTGCGCGATGCGGTCAGCCGCGTCGCCGACCGCATGCCGGAAGAAGCGCGGCCGCCGGAAATCGCCAAGGTCGAAAGCGATGCCGACCCGATCATCTGGTTCAACATGGTCTCTTCGACCATGGACACGCTGGAACTGAGCGATTACGCCGACCGCTATGTGGTCGACCGCTTCTCCAGCCTCGACGGCGTGGCCCAGGTCCGCATCGGCGGCCGCCAGCGCTATGCGATGCGCATCTGGCTGGACCGCGACCAGCTGGCCGCACGTGGGCTGACCACCGGCGACGTGGAAACCGCACTGCGCAACGAGAACGTGGAACTGCCGGCCGGCCGCATCGAGTCGACCGACCGTGATTTCACCCTGCGCGTGGAGCGCAACTACATCAAGCCCGAGGATTTCGCGACCATCCCGCTGGGCAAGGGCCGCGACGGCTACGTGGTGCGCATGGGCGACGTGGCGAAGATCGAACTGGCCTCGGCCGAGCGCCGCGCCTACTACCGCAGTAACGGCGAGCCGGGCATCGGCCTGGGTATCGTCAAGACCTCCACCGCCAACTCGCTGGACGTGGCGCGCACCGCGCGCGCTGAAGCCGAGCGGGTTGCACTGACCCTGCCCAAGGGCACGCAGATCTTTGTTGCGTTCGACAACACCACCTTCATCGAAGCCGCCGTTGACCGCGTCTACGCCACGCTGGTGGAGGCAATGATCCTGGTGCTGGCGGTGATCTGGCTGTTCCTCGGCAGCTTCCGTGCCGCACTGATTCCGGCGGTGACCGTGCCGGTCTGCCTGGTGGCCGCGTTCATCGCACTGTACGCGTTCGACTTCTCGATCAACCTGCTGACCCTGTTGGCACTGGTGCTGTGCATCGGCCTGGTGGTGGACGATGCGATCGTGGTGGTGGAAAACGTGCAGCGCCGCATCGACCTGGGCGAGCCCCCACTGGTGGCCTCCAAGCGCGGTACCACGCAGGTTGCCTTCGCGGTGATCGCCACCACCGCCGTGCTGGTGGCGGTGTTCCTGCCGGTCGGTTTCCTGGAAGGCAATACCGGGCGCCTGTTCCGCGAGCTGGCGGTGGCGCTGGCGGCAGCGGTGGCGCTGTCCGCATTCGTAGCGCTGACGCTGACGCCGATGATGGCGTCCAAGCTGCTCAAGCCGCACACAGGGCAGGCACCACGTGGCCTGCATGGCTTCATCAACCGCAATCTGGAGCGCCTGGCCTCGGGCTATGGCCGCGTGCTCGACCACCATGTCGACCGCACCTGGATCTACCTGCTGGTGATGGTGGCCGCACTGGCTGCCAGCTGGGGCCTGCTCAAGCTGCTGCCGTCGGAACTGGCGCCGGCCGAAGACCGCGGTTCGTTCCAGATCATGATCGACGGCCCGGAAGGCGCCGGCTACGACTACACCGTGCAGCAGGTGCAGCAGGTAGAAGCGCTGCTGGCGCCGCATGTCGGCCCGGACAAGCCGATCGTGCGCGCCAACCCGCGCGTGCCGGGCGGCTGGGGTGCCAGCGAGGAGATGCACACCGGCCGCGTCAGCATCTTCCTGCAGCCGTGGCGCCAGCGCAGCGAGGGGACGCCTGAAGTGGCCGACGCGCTGCAGAAAGAACTGGACACCATCCGCGGCGTGCGCGTGCGCACGCAGGTGGGCGGTGGCCTGGTGCGCAGTGGCGGGCAGCCGTTCCAGATCGTGCTGGGCGGCCCCGAATATGCCGAGATCGCGCAGTGGCGCGACCGCATCCTGCTGCGCATGGCCGACAATCCCGGCCTGGTCGGCCCCGACTCGGACTACAAGGAAACCCGGCCGCAGATGCGGGTGAACATCGACCGCCAGCGCGCGGCCGACCTCGGCGTGCCGGTCACCGCGATCGGATCGGCGCTGGAAACCATGATGGGTTCGCGCCGCGTCACCACCTTCGTCGACAACGGCGAGGAGTACGACGTGCTGGTGCAGGCCGGGCGCGATGGCCGTGCCAGCCCGGCCGACCTGGCCGCGATCCGCGTGCGTGCCACCTCCGGCGAGCTGGTGCCGCTGTCCAACCTGGTCACGCTGAGCGAAGTGGCCGAGGCCGGAACCCTGAACCGCTTCAACCGACTGCGCTCGATCACCATCAGTGCCGGCCTGGCGCCAGGCTATCCGTTGGGCGAGGCCATTGCCTGGGCACAGAACGTGGCCCGGGAAGAGCTGCCGCAGTACGCACAGGTGAACTGGAAGGGTGAGTCGCGTGAGTACCAGAGTGCCGGCGGTGCGGTGCTGCTGACCTTCGCGATGGCCCTGCTGGTGGTGTACCTGGTGCTGGCCGCGCAGTTCGAAAGCTTCATCCACCCGCTCACCATCATGCTGACCGTGCCGCTGGGTGTGCTCGGTGCGCTGGTCGGCCTGTGGGTGAGTGGCGGCACGGTGAACCTGTTCAGCCAGATCGGCATCGTGATGCTGGTTGGCCTGGCCGCGAAGAACGGCATCCTCATCGTCGAATTCGCCAACCAGCTGCGCGATGACGGGCGCACGGTGCGCGAGGCGATCATCGAATCGGCGATGGTGCGCCTGCGCCCGATCCTGATGACCTCGATCGCCACCGTGGTCGGCGCGATCCCGCTGGTGGTCGCCGGTGGCCCCGGCTCGGCCAGCCGTGGCACGATCGGCATCGTGATCATCTTCGGCGTAACCCTTTCGACCTTCCTGTCGCTGTTCGTGGTGCCGGCGTTCTACGCACGGCTGGCCCCGTACACCCGCTCGCCGGAAGCGGTGAAGCGCGAGCTGGAGAAGCAGGAAGCGGAATCACCGTCGGTGGGTGGCCATGCCTGACCCGACCACCGTGCTGCGAGGTGAAGGCTTCCAATTGCGCCCCTGGCGCCCGGATGATCTGGAATCGCTGCTGCACCACGCCAACGACGCCGAGGTGTCGCGGGGCCTGCGTGATCGCTTTCCGTACCCGTACACGCGCGGGGATGGCGAGGCCTTCCTCGCCGGCCGCGTGCTGGCTCCCGGCACCCTGAACCTGGCCATCGAGATAGACGGCCAGGCCTGCGGCAGCGTCGGTGCCCAGCAGGGCGTGGCCGAGCGTGGGCATACCGCCGAACTGGGTTACTGGCTGGGCCGGGCCTACTGGGGCCAGGGCCTGATGACCCGGGTGGTCGGTGTGTTTGCGCCTTGGGTGATGGACGAGCTGCGCCTGTTCAGGCTGCAGGCCACGGTGGTCGACTTCAATCTCGGCTCGGCCCGGGTGCTGGAGAAGAACGGCTTCCAGGAAGAGGGCGTGGAGCGCTGCGCGGTCTACAAGCGCGGCGCGCTGCACGACCTGCGCCGCTTCGCCCGGGTACGCACGCAGCTGCCCTGAACGCGCGGGCTGGCCGCTGTAGCGCCGAGCCCATGCTCGGCTGATTCCGGGGCCCAAGCCGGGCATGGACTCGGCGCTACACGACAGCGCTACCGCAGCGGCCTTCGATCAGGGAGAATCGACCGGTCCCCTCCAGCCGACGGGACGTCCTTACAACCCGCCGACTGGAGAGAGCGCGCGTGGAAGCAACCGTACACTTCATCAACAGCATCATCTGGAGCAAGGCACTGATCTTCGTGTGCCTGGGCGCCGGCCTGTTCTTCAGCCTGCGCACGCGCTTCATGCATATCCGTGGCTTCTTCGAAATGTGCCGCCTCACCGTCAGGGGTGAGAAATCCGACGCCGGCGTGTCCTCGTTCCAGGCCCTGGCCATGTCGATGGCCGGCCGCATGGGCATCGGCAATATCGCCGGCGTGGCCACCGCCATCGCCTTCGGCGGCCCCGGGGCGATCTTCTGGATGTGGGTGATGGGCTTCCTCGGCGCGTCCACCTCGTACGTGGAATGCACCCTGGCGCAGATCTACAAGACCAAGGACGCAGAAGGCCGCTACCGCGGTGGCCCGGCGTACTACATCGAGAAGGCGATGGGCCTGAAGTGGTATGCGCTGGCCTTCGCCATCGCCACGATCATCGCCGCAGGTTTCCTGATGCCGGGCGTGCAGGCCAATGCCATCGCCGACAGCATCATCAACGCCTGCCGTGGCACCGCGCTGTGCGGGCCGCTCGACGGCCAGGCCTTCGGCATGGAATCGGTGCAGGCGCTGAAGCTGGGCATCGGCATCGTGGTCGCGCTGCTGCTGGGCGTGGTGATCTTCGGTGGCGTCAAACGCATCGCCAACTTCGCCGAAGTGGTAGTGCCGTTCATGGCTGCCGGTTTCATCCTGATGGCCATCATCATCATGGTCATCAACTACGACCGCGTGCCGGAAATGTTCGGCATCATCTTCCAGAGTGCCTTCGGCACGCATGCCGCATTCGGCGCCATGATGGGCCTGGCCGTGGAGTGGGGCATCAAGCGCGGCATCTACGCCAACGAAGCCGGCCAGGGTTCGGGCCCGCATGCAGCGGCCGCCTCGGAAGTCTCGCACCCGGCCAAGCAGGGCTACGTGCAGGCCTTCGCCATCTACTTCGACACCATGATGGTGTGCACCGCCACCGCGTTCCTGATCCTGGCCAGCGGCACCTACAACGTGTACTCGCCGGCAGGTGCCAGCGCACCGCCGATCTTCCAGGGCCTGGCCGGTATTCCCGAAGGCGCCGGTTACGCCCAGGCCGGCGTGGAAGCGGTGCTGCCGGGCTGGGGTTCGGCATTCGTGTCCATCGCCATCTTCTTCTTCGCCTTCACTACCATCATGGCGTACTACTACATGGCCGAGACCAACCTCAGCTATGTAAACCACAACAGGAAGCGCCCGCTGACGGTGCTGGTGCTGCGCCTGGGCATCATCGGCATGGTGGTGTTCGGCGCGTTCCACAATGCCACCCTGGCCTGGGCGCTTGGCGACATCGGCGTGGGCCTGATGGCCTGGCTGAACATCATTGCCATCCTCATCATCCAGAAGCCGGCGATGCTGGCCCTGCGTGACTACGAACGACAGAAGAAGCTGGGCCTGGATCCGGTGTTCGACCCTGATGCCCTGGGCATTAAGAACGCCGATTTCTGGCGCCAGCGCAAGCAGGAGAGTGTGTAAGTGAACAACCCTTGGAACAACCGCCGCCCGTCCGCCCGTCCGCCGCGCGCAACGCCGTTGCCGCGCCCGGAGGTGCCGGCCACGGGCGGTGGTGGGCGCGGTGGCAGCGATGAGCTGCGTCTGTACGGCCTGAATGCCGTGCTGGCCGCGTTCGAAGCGCGGCCACAGGCGCTGCGCAAGCTGTACCTGCTGGAGGCGCGCATTCCGCGCCTGCAGCCGCTGCTGAAGTGGTGCGTGGCCAACCGCGTGGGGTATCGCGTGGTTGAAGACGGCGATCTGAACAAGCTTGCCGGCACCACCCACCACGAAGGCGTGGTGGCCGATGTGCTGCGCGCACCGGCGCTGCCGCTGGCGCACTGGCTGGAGCAGGTCGGCGACGGCCCGGCGCTGGCGCTGTGGCTTGATGGCGTGGGCAACCCGCACAACCTCGGTGCGATCCTGCGCTCGGCCGCACACTTCGGCGCCAAGGCGCTGCTGCTGCCGGCCAGCAGCACGCTGGCGCTGTCCGGTGCCGCCGCGCGCGTGGCCGAGGGCGGTGCAGAAGCGGTGCCGCTGGTGCAACTGCCGGAGACCGCTCAGGCAATGGCACAACTGCGCGCAGCCGCTTTTGGCCTGGCCGCAACCCTGGTCGAGGGCGGTGATGACGTGTTCCGCGCGTCCCTGCCAGACCGGCTGGTGTACGTGATGGGCGCCGAAGGCGAGGGCATGGACCGTGGCCTGGCGAGCCAGTGCGATCTGCAGGTCTCGATCCCCGGCAGCGGCGCGGTGGAAAGCCTGAATGTTGCTTCCGCCACGGCCGTGCTGCTGGCGCAGTGGGCGAGCAGCCGCGGCTGAGTGACGCCCGGTGGGTGCGAACCCTGGTTCGCACCGCTCTTCCCGCCGCAAGCGCCGGGCATGGCCCGGCGCTACCGCATCATTCGTTCGGCGGCGTGGTCGCCTTGGCCTCGCTGCCGAAGCTGCCGTCGGCTTCCGCCGCCAGGAACGCGAACACCGTATATGCGGCCACGTTCTGTGCCAGTGCCTTCGGGTCGATCTTGTCCAGCGTGTCGTCGGCGGTGTGGTGCAGGTGGAAGTAGTCCGAGCCATCCTGCGCCAGCCACGCCCACGCACCGCCCTTGGCGGCCAGCGGGCCGACGTCCGGGCCCGGGCCACCCTTGTCGGCCTGGTACTCGATGCCCAGCGGCTTCATTACTTCGGCAATCTGCTTCGTCGCTTCACGTGAGCCGTCCGGATTCGGCGAACCGGTATTGAAGGCGTAGATGCGGCCTGCGCCGAAGTCGCTCTCGGCGGCCAGCTGGTGCAGGGCTACGTCCTTCGCGTGCGCTTCGGCATAGGCCTTGCCGCCATACAGGCCCTGTTCCTCGTTGGCGAAGGCGATCACGCGGATGGTGCGCTTCGGCGCCTGCTTCAGCTGGCCGATCAGGTGGCCTGCGGCCATGGTGATGCCCACGCCCGCGCCGTCATCCACCGCGCCGGTGCCCAGGTCCCACGAATCCAGGTGACCACCGATCACCACCACTTCCTTCGGCAGGCTGCGGCCGGTGATCTCGCCGATCACGTTGTAGGAGGTGGCGGTGCCGTCCCAACCGCAATCCAGTGCCAACTTTACGGTGGTGCTGCCACGCGCCAGCAGGCGGGCCAGCTGGTCGGCATCGGGCACCGACAGCGCGGCCGACGGCACTGGGGTCAGGCCCTCATCGAAACGGGTGATGCCGGTGTGGGGCACGCGGTGCGAGTCGGTACCGGCCGAGCGCATCAGGAAACCGACCGCGCCCTTGCGGATGGCTTCGGACGGGCCCTTGCTGCGGATCGCACCGCCGCGGCCGTAATCGCGGCCATCGCGGAACGGCAGCATCTGGTAATCGACGAAGGCGATCTTGCCCTTCAGCGAACCGGCCGGTGCGGCCTGCAGCGCGGCCAGGTCGGCAAAGCGCACCACTTCGGCTTCAACGGTGCCGCCCGGGCTGCCGCCCAGCGCAGTGATCTGCAGCGGCTGCGGATTTTTGCCGGTCACCGCGGCGTGTTCACTGCGGCGCTCCCACTTCGGGAAGGTCACCGGTTCCTTCCACACCTTGTCGAAGCCCAGTGCCTTGAACTTGGCTTCGGCCCAGGCCACGGCGCGGGCGTCAGCCTCGCTGCCGGCAATGCGCGGGCCGATCTCGGTGGTGAGCGATTCGACCACCTTCCAGCCGGTGTCATCGGCCAAGGCCTGGTCGCGCAGCTGTGCGGCGGTGGCCAGCGACGCCGGGGGCAGGGTAGTGGTGTGCGGCGCCGCGAAGGCCGGGGCGGCCAGCAGGGCGAGGGAGGATGCGATGGCAAGGACGCGGCGACGCATGGACAACTCCGGGAAGGGACCTAAGCCTTGGAGCTTAACAGTCGTTCAGCCCGGCGCATGGGTGGGAGGTCATGGCAGGCGCGGATGCTGTTTTCCGCCAGATGCAGCAAAGCGAAAGCCCCGCCGGGGCGGGGCTTTCGTGCAGTCGCGGTCGTGCCGGCCGCTGGCCGGCTCCCGCATGTCCCGATGTTGCCGGCCAGCGGCCGGCACTACCGTTCTGCGGCCTTATTTCTTCAGGCTGTCGCGGATCTCGCGCAGCAGCACCACTTCCTCGGCCGGTGCGGCCGGTGCAGCTTCCTTCTTGCGAGACAGGCGGTTGATCGCCTTGACCACGATGAAGATCGCGAAGGCCACGATCACGAACTGGATCAGGGTGTTGATGAAATCACCGTAGCCGATCACCACTGCCGGAATCTCCTTGCCGTCCGGGCCGATCCGGGCCGGCGACAGCGTCCACGCCAGCTGCGAGAAGTCCACCTTGCCGATCAGCAGGCCAAGCGGCGGCATGATGATCTTCTCGACCAGCGCCGTTACGATCTTGCCGAAGGCCGCGCCGATCACCACGCCGACGGCGAGGTCGATGACGTTGCCGCGCATGGCGAATTCCTTGAACTCGGTGAGCATTCCCATTGTTGTTTTTCTCCGGTGGGGGAAGTGGACAGCGCGCAGGGTAGCGCAGGTGATGTCAGCCGGCGATCACACCGTGGCGCTCGGCCACGTTTTCCAGGCGGGCACTGAAGCGGTCGCCGGGCTTCAGTGCGGCCACACCGGACGGGGTGCCCATGAACACCAGGTCGCCGGCACGCAGCTGCCACAGCTTGGACAGCTCGTGCAGGATCTCCGGCACGTTCCAGATCATCTGGTCCAGCAGCGCCTGCTGGCGCACCTCGCCGTTGACCTCCAGCGACAGGTTCAGCGCAGCCAGGTCGCCGACTTCTTCGGCGTGGACGATTTCGCTGATCGGCGCGGAGGCATCGAACCCCTTCGCGGCATCCCAAGGATGGCCCTTGTCCTTGGCGGCGGCCTGCAGGTCGCGGCGGGTCAGGTCCAGGCCCACGGCGTAGCCGTAGACCAGTGCATCGGCATCGGCCACGGCCAGCTCACCGGCAGGCGCATCGCGGCCGATCGCCACCACCAGTTCCACTTCGTGGTGCAGGTTGGCAGTCGCCGGCGGGTAGGGGATGGCATCGTCGTGGCCGACCACGATCGCATCGGCCGGCTTGCTGAAGAACATCGGGCGGCCGCGGTCATCGGCCGCCGACACCGCTGCGCCCATTTCGCGGGCGTGGTCGGCGAAGTTGCGGCCGACGCAGTAGATGCGGTGCACGGGGAAACTGCCGCCACCGGCTACCGGCACACGCGGCAGGGCTACGGCAGGGATCACATCGGAGACATCGGACATGCGGACATCCAGGAAGGGCGTGCCCGCAGTCTAGAACGCATGGCGCCCGCCGTCAGCGGGCGCGGAAGGCCTGGATCAGCGCGAGGCCGGCAACACCGGCTTGCGCACCACGCGGTACTCACCCTCGACCACCGTCGGGTCCACCGGACGCGCGGCGCCCGGCTTGCGCGAGGCCAGCAGCTTCCATGCCAGGCCAACCAGGATCATCGCGGCACCGACGAACACACCGATGAACACCATCGCGGCCAGGATCGCCAGGCCGAGCAGGCCCACGGCAACGCGCACCAACGGATGGCGCGGCTTGCGCGGCGCGAACAGGGTGCGGAACTGGTTGAAGGCGGATGCGCGATTGAACATGGCGGCTCGATAGGCTGGGATCAGCGAAACCAGAGTATCGGGAGGCGCCACTGTCATTGAGTGAAAAACTCGTTAAGTATAGCCTGTGCTTATTACGGATCAATGACTTGTGTTCATGTCGCAGCCAGTCACCTGAGCAGGCATGCGACAATTCCGGTTTACCGTCCGAGCTTTCGCCATGACTATCGCTGCTGCCCTGATCGCCCTTGATGCCATTGCCGATGGCGCGTTTGCCGAGGTCGAAGCGGTGATCGATGGCGATGCCGAATCGCTGGTGCTGTACCGCGACGGCGCGCAGGTGCGCGCATTCCTGAACATCTGCCCGCACGCCGGCCGTCGCTTGGACTGGGCCCCGGGCCAGTTCCTGAAGAGCCGCGAGGGCCACCTGGTGTGCGCCGCGCATGGCGCCTCGTTCACGCTGGACAGCGGCGACTGCATTGCCGGCCCGTGCAAGGGCGACCGCCTGCGTGCGGTGCCGGTGGACGTGCGCGACGGGCAGGTTTACCTGGCTTGAGGCAACCGGTGTGCGAACCAAGGTTCGCACCCACAGGCTCAATGGGTATCCACATCAATGGGTATCCAGAGATTCATCCACGCATGGCGTGGATCTACGGTGTCGACCAAGTCGACAGCTACCAGAGCGAGATCGGTGCCGACCAACGGTCGGCACCCACCACCAGCCGCGTGAAACTGTCGAAGGCGGGGTGGGTCCGGTTGCGGGGGTGTCCGCGGCATGGATGCCGCGGCCAAGCCCCCACGGACGGGTTTACGGCGTCCCCCGCAACCGGACCCACCCCGCCATCCCACGGAATGCCAGCCTTTGACGTTGACGTTGACGTTGACGTTGATTCTGCGGGTGCAGGGCGCAGCCCTGCCAACAAACCCAACCCTCAGAACATCAGGTTGATCATCAACACCACCACGCAGGTGTAGATCAGCGACAACGGTCCGCCGACCCGCCACATCTCGCGCGGGGTGTAATTGGCCGGGCCGGTGATCATCGAAATCACCGGGTTGGAGGCCGTCATCAGGTTGTTGGACGCCGACAGCGCCACGATCAGCGCGAACGCGGTCGGGTTGCCGCCCGCCGCCAGTGCCAGGTTCACCGCGATCGGTACCATCACGATGGTCGCGCCCACATGGCTGATCACCAGCGAGAACGCCGTGGTCAGCAGTGCCAGCGCCACCTCCAGCACCCACACCGGGATGCCGGTGGGCAGCTTGTCGATGGTGTGGCCGGCCACCCATGCCGCCGCACCACTGGAGTCCATCGCCCATCCGAGCGGGATCAGCCCGGCCATCATGAACACCGTTTTCCAGTTGATCGAGGCATACGCCTCGTCCATGCGCAGCACGCCGGTCAGCAGCATGCCGGCCACGCCGGTCATCAGCGTCAGCGCGACCGGCAGCTTGCTGGTCAGCGCGATCAGGATGGTCAACGCGAAGATCGCCATCGCAATCTTGAACTTGTGCGGGCGCTGCTCGCCGGTCGGATAGTCGGTCACCACCACGAAGTCGCGGCTCTTGGCCGCCTGTGCCAGGTCGGTCCAGATGCTGTGGAAGACCAGCATGTCGCCTGCACGCAACTGCACGTCGCGCACGTCCTCGCGGATCACCTGCTTGTCGCGGTTGATCGCCAGCAGGCTGATGCCACGCTCCTTGCGCAGGCGCAGGTCGGCCGCGCTCTTGCCGATCACGTTCGAGGTCGGCGGTACCACCGCCTCGGAAATACCGGCGCGGCTCGGGTTGAACAGGTCACCCAGGTGCTTCAGGCGCGAAGACATGCGCAGGAACTGGTTCTGCGCGAAATCGTTGATCTGCTGGCGCGGGCCCATCGCACCGAGCACGCTGCCTACCCAGATGCGCATCTCCGCCGGCGGCGCCAGGCGGGTGTCATTACCGGTTTTCAGGGCCAGCAGCAGCGGGGCGTCGTGCAGGTTCTCGGCCTCGCCCAGGGTCATGCCCACCAGCGGACTTTCCGCGCTGACCACCAGCTCGAACACATCGCCTTCGATGCCATAGGTCTTGGCGAAGTAGCTCTCGGTGCGTGCTGGGGTGACCCCGTCGTTGACCAGGGTTTCTTCCTCGATCAGCTTGCGGTCGCCATAGTAGCGGAAGTACAGCAGCGAGGCGATCAGCAGTGCCACGCCAATCGGCAGCGGCGCGAACATGCGCAGCGGCTCGATGGTGGCCAGGCCGGAAGGCAGGTTGTTGTTGGCCGAGGCCAGCAGATCGTTCAGCAGGATCAGCGGCGAATTGCCGACCATGGTCAGCGCACCGCCCATCACGATCGCCGCCGAGATCGGCAGCAGCAGGCGCTGCATCGTCAGCCCGGTGCGCGCTGCCAGTCGCGAGGCGACCGGCAGATACAAGGCCATCACCGACGGGTTCTGCATGAAGGACGAGTTCAGGCCGGCGATGGCGGTGGTCATCATCAGCAGCCGCTGTTCGACGCCGTGGCCGCGCCGCAGCAGCCATGCGGCCAGCCGGTTCAGCGCCCCGGTGCGGTCCAGGCCCGCACCGAGGATGGTGGTGGCGATGATGCTCATCACCGCGTTACCGGAGAAACCGCCGAAGATCTCCTCCGGCGCGATCAGGCCGGTGACACCGAGTACCACCAGCACCACCAGCGCGACCACGTCGGCGCGGATGCGCTCGAACAGGAACATCGCCATCGTGAAGCCGACCAGCCCGAGCACGAGCTTCATGTCGTTGGTCAGCGTCAGCGCGGTATCCATGTGGGGCGCGGCGTCCTCAGGCGATCATCAGGTGCGGTCGTACAGCAGGTCCCAGACGCCGTGGCCGAGTTTCCGGCCGCGGGTCTCGAAGTGGGTCTGCGGGCGCCAGTCCGGACGCGGCACGCTGCCACGCGGGCCGGCGCGGTTGACCAGGCCGGCAGTCGCGTCAAGCACGTCCCACATCTGCTCGGCGTAGTCTTCCCAGTCGGTGGCGCAGTGCAGGCGGCCACCCGGGCGCAGCTTGCGCACCAGCAGCTCGGCAAATGCCGGCTGCAGCAGGCGGCGCTTGTTGTGGCGCTTCTTGTGCCACGGGTCCGGGAAGTAGATGCGCACTTCATCGAGCGCGCCATCGGCGATCTCGTTCTGCAGCACTTCCACCGCGTCATGGTGGTACAGGCGCACGTGGTCGGCATTGTCCTCAGCCAGCGCGTTCAGCAACCGGCCCACGCCGGGGGCGTGCACTTCGATGCCGATGTAGTCGCGCGACGGATCGTGCTGGGCGGCGAAGCGCAGCGCGGCACCGTTGCCGAAGCCGATTTCCAGCACCTTGTGTGCCGGGCGGCCGAAGGTGGCATCCAGGTCACGCGGCTGGCCGGTGTAGTCGAGGCCGAAGCGCGGCCAGCGTTCGTCGAACGCGCGCTGCTGGGCGGGGGTGAAACGTCCCTGGCGCAACACGAAGCTGCGCACCTCGCGGCGGCCCTCGCTTACGGTGAAGGGCTTGGGTGGGGCCTTGGAGCCGGCGCTGTCAAAAGGATTGGTCATCAGCCGATCAGCCCGTCCACCGGAGAGGATGCGCTGGCGTAGCGCTTGCGCGGGATGCGCCCGGCCAGGAAAGCCTCGCGGCCGGCCTCGACTGCCTTGCGCATGGCAGTGGCCATCAGCACCGGGTTGCGCGCACCGGCAATGGCGGTGTTCATCAACACGCCGTCGCAGCCCAGTTCCATCGCGATCGCCGCATCCGACGCGGTGCCCACGCCGGCATCAACAATGATCGGCACCTTGGCGTCTTCGATGATCTGCAGCAGGTTGTACTTGTTCTGGATGCCCAGGCCCGAACCGATCGGCGCGGCCAGCGGCATCACTGCGGCGCAGCCGATCTCTTCCAGGCGCTTGGCCAGGATCGGGTCGTCGGAGGTGTAGACCATCACCTCGAAGCCGTCCTTGACCAGCTGCTCGGCGGCCTTGAGGGTCTGCACCACGTCCGGGTACAGGGTCTTCTGGTCGCCCAGCACTTCCAGCTTGGTCAGGTTGAGGCCGTCCAGCAGCTCACGGGCCAGGCGGCAGGTACGCACCGCGTCTTCGGCGGTGTAGCAGCCAGCGGTGTTGGGCAGGATGGTGAAGCGCTCCGGTGGCAGCACGTCCAGCAGGTTCGGCTCGCCCGGGTTCTGCCCGATGTTGGTGCGGCGGATGGCCACGGTGACGATCTGGGCGCCAGCAGCCTCGGTGGCCAGGCGGGTTTCTTCCAGGTCCTTGAACTTGCCGGTGCCGGTGAGCAGCCGCGAGCCATAGGTCTTGCCGGCGATCACCAGCGAATCGGGGGAGACATGAACGTTCATGGCGCGATTATCGCCTATCCGCCTGAAGATGGGATCACGCAATGGCGTGCCGGCCGTAGATCGGCATGGGTAGTGCCGGCCGCTGGCCGGCAAACCCGGACAGGCCTCAGCCCCCACCCAGCGCGTGCACGATCTCGACAATGTCGCCTTCAGCCAGGACATGCTCGCGATGGCGGCTGCGGCTGACGATCTCGCCGTTGACCTCCACTGCCACCCGGCGCTGCAGCAGCTGCTCGGCCTCGAGCAGGTCGTGAAGGGTCGCCGAGGCGGGCAGGGTGCGGGATTCGCCGTTGAGCTGGATGTTCATGCCTGCATTGTCGCTTATAGCCCTTCGTGATCGGAACGTTTGCAATTTGATCGGGGCGCCAGCTCCAGCACAGCAGGCTTCGGCGTGCTCAGGCGACAATCCATGCGGCGGCGCAGCGTGAGCAAACGGCGGCCCGGTGAAACCATTGACCGTGCGCCGGCGTACGTGTGCCGGATTCCAACCTATTTACCCCACAGGAGTTCCTAGATGCAGCTCAGCAAACACCCGATCCGCTCCCTGATGGCGGCTGCGATCGCACTCGCCGCGCTGCCGGCCATGGCAGGCGAAAGTCCGTATTCCAAGGCCGTGTTCTTCGGCGACAGCCTCACCGACGCCGGCTATTTCCGGCCGCTGCTCGATCCGGGCGTGCAGCCGGTCACCGGCCAGTTCACCACCAACCCGGGTTGGGTGTGGGCACAGCAGGTCGCCAACTACTACGGCCTCAACGGGGGTGCCAATGGCAACGGCCAGAGTGGCGACAACTACGCCGTGGGCGGTGCCCGGGTATCGGTGGACGAGGCCGGTGGCCTGGGCGTGATTCCGTCGCTGAAGTCGCAAGCAACCCGCTACCTTGCCGCGAACGGTGGCAAGGCTGACGGCAACGCCCTGTACACCGTATGGGGAGGCGCCAATGATCTGTTTGCGGCCACCCGTGCGGCGGCAGGTGGCGCGTCGCAGGCCCAGGTGCAGGGCATCATCGGCGCAGCGGTCACCGACCAGATCGCGCTGGTAGGTGCGCTGAAACAGGCTGGTGCCCAGTACGTGCTCGTACCGAACCTGCCGGATGTGGGCATCACCCCGCAGTTCCGCGGCCCCAATGCCGCCGCCGCCACCGCACTGTCGGCCGGCTACAACAAGGCGCTGTACGGTGGCCTGAAGCAGGCAGGCATCGAGTTCATTCCGCTCGATACCTTCAGCATCCTGCGCGAAGTGACTGCCAATCCGGGCATGTACGGCTTCACCAACGTCACCAGCACTGCCTGCAGGATCGATCCGAACAACTCCACCGCCAGCATCATCGGCTGCAACCCGACCAGTTACGTCAGCCCGGATGCAGCCAACACCTACCTGTTCGCCGACGGCGTGCATCCGACCACCGCCGGCCATCAGCTGCTGGGCCAGTATGCTGTCTCGGTGCTGGAAGGCCCGCGTCTGCAGCAGGTGCTGAGCCACTCGGCCCAGACCATCGGCCGTTCGCGTGCCGACCAGGTCAGCATGCACCTGGGTGGTCGCCCGGCCGATGGCCTGTCCTGGTGGGGCGGCGTGCGCGGTGACCTGCAGCGTTATGACCATGCCGACCTGTACGACGGCCTGGCGCCCGCCGGCCTGTTCGGTATCGACTGGGCACGCGACGGCATGGTGTTCGGCGGCTTCGCCGGCTTCGGCCGCCTCAACGCAGACTTCGGCAACAGCCGTGGCGACTTCACCCAGAAGGACACCACTGCCGGTCTGTTCGCCGGCTGGTATGGTGACCGCATCTGGATCAATGGCCAGGTCAGCTACACCTGGCTGTCCTATGACGTGAACCGCAAGGTCCAGCTGGGCCCGGCCACTCGTGAGCACGGCGGTTCGCCGGACGGCAGCAACCTGACCGCCGCGCTGAACGCCGGCTACGAGTTCGGCACCGAAGGCGGTTTCCGCCACGGCCCGATTGCTTCGGTGATCTGGCAGAAGGTGAAGATCGATGGCTACACCGAAAGCGCTGCGGCCGGCACCCTGGCCACCGCACTGGGCTACGACCGCCAGAACGTCGATTCGACCGTCGGCCGCATCGGCTGGCAGGCCCGCTTCGATGGCGGCACTGTCAAGCCGTACGCGCAGGTGACCTACGACCACGAGTTCGAAGACACCAAGCAGGCCAGCGCATGGCTGCAGACCCTGCCGGAACTGGGCAGCTATCGCGTGCCGGGCCTGAACTTCGACAAGAACTACGCCACCGTGGTGCTGGGTGCCCGTACCGAGCTGTTCGGCCTGCAGAGCAACTTCGGCCTGAGCGCTTCGGCCGGGCAGAAGCGTGCCCAGGACGCGACGCTGTTCGCCAACTTCAGCGGCAGCTTCTAAGCAGAAACCAGGCGGGGCCGGATCCCTTTCGGGAACGAAGGGGATCCGGCCCCGCTCTGATGCGGGGGCACCATTGCGCAACACCGGCCCCAGCGCATAGACTTTCCACCGCAACGCGGGCGTAGCTCAATGGTAGAGCTGTAGCTTCCCAAGCTACTGACGTGGGTTCGATTCCCATCGCCCGCTCCAATCAACACCGAGATCCGCGCTAAGTGTCTGGAGGCGCGAGGGTTTTTGGATTGGATAACGGCCTCTCAAACGACCTTCCTGGGTATCGTTTGAGGTATCGCCAAACATGCCAAAGCCATTGCTTTTGGCCAGACCAAGCGGGGTCTATGCCCGTTTTCTCGTCCCGAAAGACTTGCGAGCATTGGTTGGCTCGCGCTTCCTCGTTCGTCCGTTGCACGCTCCCTTCGGAGACGTGGCCAGGCTGGTCGCTGCCCGCATGGGCATGGCACTCTCTCAGGCATTCCAAGCATTGAGACAGGGGCAGGCGGTGGACATCGACGAGGTGTTACGCAGGGTGCGGCGGAATGGTGTTCAGCAGCTGATCTTGAAAGGGATCACGTTCCCCAACGGCGCGGGCGTGACTGAGGTGGAGATCAAAACGCCGGAAGACATGGCGTTCTGGCGCGAGACCCTCGAAAAGATGGCCAGCGCCGATCCAGTAGAAAGCATCGGCCTGCTTCCTGAGCATTTTCTGCTCAAGCAGCAGGAGGCGCATGCGAAGAGGGAGGCGACAGGTCGTTCGGTTGGACTGTCACTGTCTAAGGCCATCGAAAACCACCTGACGGATTTGACCAACGCGAAGTTGCAGCCAAAGACGGTTCTGGAGAGCCGTCACACGTTGCGATTGTTTGCTGGCGTGGTAGGGGAAGATCTGCCTGTGTCCGAGCTTTCGCAAGGTCACGTGCGCGAGTTCTTCAGCGCAATTCGATGGTGGCCTTCGAATGCATCCAAGCGGCCTGCTTACCGAGGAATGCCGGTGCTGGAGGTGATGGCCCTGGCAAAGGCCAACGATGAGCCCGAGCCGGCCGCCTGGACCATCAAAAAGCACCGCCAGCGTCTGTCGGTGTTCTTTATCTCCTTGGTCGAGGCCAAGCGAGTGGAGGTCAATCCATTGGCAGGCGTTCGAGCGGTGGCGACCCCGGACGAAGAAGACAGGGGATCTCCCTTCACCGACAGCGAGTTGGGCGCCATTTTTGGAAGCGCGTTTGTTCCCTGAGCGTCGAAGTATCCGCATCGGTGGTTTGGTCCGATGCTCGGGCTCTACAGCGGTGCACGGGTCAACGAAGTAGCTCAGTTGCAAGTGGATGACATCGCAACGGTCGATGGCGTTCCCGGATTCTACGTCCGGGTGGTGGCCAGGGGCCAACGGATCAAGGGCAAGCACTCGCGCCGTTTTATTCCCTTGGCGCAACCCGTGCTGGAGGCCGGGTTCCTGGACTACGTGGAGGAGGCTAAGGCCGCAGGCCATGTGCAGTTGTTCCCCAATCTACCGAACAGCACCGGCCTGGGATTTGGCAGGCAGCTGTCACGCCAGTTTTCCACCTACATCAAGCGGCAAGGCGTCGAGGAAAAGGGGCAGGGCTTTCACGGTTTTCGCCACACCTTGGCCGATCGCCTCGACGCCGCGGGTGCGTCGCCAGCGGCCATCGGCGCGGTCACCGGCCATGCTGCGGGGCAAACGGTTTTGGAGAAGCACTACATTCACCGCTCCACCCTGCCGGACCGCGTGGCGACGTTGGGCAGGTTCTCGCCTCCGGTTGTGTTGCCCCGCTATCAACCGGGGCAGTTTGACTTGGCGTTGCGCTCGGCCGAGCAGAAGCTGCGGGAAGTTGGTCGGCGTGGAGGAAAGAAAAAGGCCCCCAGGTGAGCGGGGGCCTTCCTGAAGCTGCACTGGAACTTCTACTCACTTACTGGCGTTGGCGGTGAGCAGAGCGGTTACCGCTCTACAAGCCAATGCTTACTCCAGCGGGCGAGGAGAGCGTTCCACGCCGCCTGAGAACGTCTCTAGCAGCCCTGCCGCTCGCTTGTCTGCTGACAACAGTTCAGCGGTGCCAAGTTTTGGACGATCCAGCAGTTCCGAGGCCCTTGAGTCACCCAGCAGGTAGGCAACCTTGAGATACGCGGCGCTGTCCACCAAGGAGCCATGGCTGGGGTCGTCGTAGTAGATCTTGGAAAGTCCGTAGTAGGCGAACAGGTTGCCTGATTTGGCTTGCTCATAGAGAAGCACGGAGCCTTCCGTGAACTTCCCGGCCTCCAGGGCAATTCTCTCCGCGTAGACAACGGCGGCCGGTCTGTTGCCAGACGCTGCCATCTCTTGGAGGGATTGCAGGCTGGCGGCATGCAACTTGGCGTTTTCCTGTTCGGAGGGATAGCCATGCTGAATCAACCACTGGGCCTCGGCCGGAGAGCGAGCGCTCAGCGGGCCGGCGCTCGCACAGGACGGATCCACCGCAGGGCACAGCCTCTGCTGAACTTCAGCAGAGCGCTCGGCTGCGTTTGCGCCGGCGTTGGAGGATTGCGTGGGGCGTGGGGTCTCGCTTTTGGGTGTATGTTCGTCCCGCTGGGCTTTCTGTTCGGTCGTTTGAACGTCCGCTGCGGGGGGGGACTTATCCGCGCAAGCGGAAAGTGCGCAGGCAAGCATGGCCACGATTGCGAAGTTTTTCATGCGCTCACCTGTCAAGGAATTGAACATTGCTGTTGGTCCAGTTGCGTCCACCATGTTGAGCACTGGGCATCTTCAGAAACAAATTTCCATTTCTCTTTCAGGGATTTCTCCAGCTCAACCGCACCTGCCCCTTGCGGGGTGATGTATTCCTCCACGGGCACGCCGTAGCGACGTGCCCATTCTACGAAGGTCTCGACGAGGCCTGGTGCCCCCACCTCATCGTCTATCGCCTTAAGGATGCCGAGACAGTATGACTCAGGAATGGTGATGTTTATGCCCGCCCTGGTCGCGCTTGATGCTTGAAGCTGCTGTTCGCATGCATGCATAACCGCGTAGCGAAACTCCCCGGTGGCGCTGTTGAAGTCCTTTGTCAGGTTGGCGTAATTCTGGGTTTGGCGTTCCAGGGCGTCCTTCATGGAAGCCTGAGCGTTCGGATCAGGCGGCACGGTTCGACCAAACCCGTGCGTTCGGCCTTCGCTGAAGGAAATCGCCATCAGGACAGTAGACTTTGCCCCCCAAGAAGCGCCAGGCAAGCGATCTTTCGCGTAGCTGGCCCCCGACGGGAACGGGATGCGTGCAGGGCAGGAGGCGGGCTTCCTGGCAATGTGTTCTGCGCAAACCCGCTGTTTCCAAGTGTCTGCCGAGGGGGGGGAGGAACTGCCCCCCCCACCACCTCCCTCGCCTGGATCGTAGCCCCCAATTCCGGGAACCGAAGGAGGATCCATGGGGGGGGTGTAGGGGGGGACGTAGGGAGGCGGTATCGCATCAACGGGGGGAAGGTTGGTCGTTCCTCGATCGTTGGTGGTGTCGGCCATGCCTGATTGGGCTGCGAGCAAGGACCCGCCCACGATCAGTGAGATGCGAAGGATGTCGCGGATCTGGCGTTTGAGGTTCTGCGATCTAGAGATGTCTTCGGGAGTTAATGTCGGTTTGTTCTTCATGAATCACCATCAGTCCTTGGGGGCTTCAAAGCGGGCGATGCGAGCTTCTTGCACGTTCCAATGCATGTTTGAATGGCTTCTTCGAGGTCTCTTTTGGAGGGGAGGGGGGATGCGGCGTAGGTCGAGGCAATTCGCCGGGCCAGCGGTGGGGAACAGTTCTCGCTGACGGCGCGCACGGCGTCTTCGGTCACGGCTCCTGTGAACAGCAGGGCGTCAGTTGCCCTGACGTCCAATTCTTTTCGTGCTTCTTGCCACGCGGAGACTAGGGCGCGCGCCGCTGCCAACCACCGCTCCATCCTTGCGGGCTCGGGCGTGTGCTGCCCGGTGAGGGAGGCATCGTTCCACGAAGCAACGGTTGCCAACTTGTCAAACATCAGCAGCCAGCAAATGTAGAGCGGGAACAAACAGCGTTTGCGAGCGGCGAGCTTGATCAGCAAGGAACGTGTGATCCGTCCGTTTCCATCGGCCAAAGGGTGGATCGTCAGCAGCTGATGCGCCAGCGCCTCGTCGAGGTGCTCGCTGCAGTTGGATTGGTGCTGGGAGAGGGTGGCCAGGAGATTGGCGAGTAGCGGATTGACGACCGCGACCGGTGGCAGCACGAGCACCGCCTCCTTGGGGCCTCGTCCTGCCACCCAGGCACGATCTGATCGAAGCGAAGGTGCCTGTAGACCTGCTGCGGACACCAGTGAGGCGATCAAGGCGTCGGTTGTGCGCAGATCCGCTGGGCTCAGGGGCGCGATTGCCTTGTGGGCTTTTTCGCCGGCGCTGACGGGCAGCAGGAAGTCCCCGTTGTAAGCTTGGGAGTGAACCCGATTCAGTCGTGACGAAAGCAGCAGGAGCGGGTGAAGGTCCGGCTCCAGGAGCTTGGGCTCGTAAGCCTGCCGCAGCTCAAATGCTTCGGAGCGCAGTGGTTGGGGTTGCGAAACCACGACGCCGTGGGTGCCCCAGATCTGTGCTTCGCCCGCTGATCGGATCAGGGGAGAAGGAATGTAGTGCAGTGTCACGGCGCGTTCCAGGCGAGTGAAGTCCAGCGCCTGAGCGTGCACTGCCGTTCGTTACAGTTGTCACCGTCTTGGATGGTTGTGAGTGGTGTGCTTCCCCACGAAAGCGATCGCAGCGCACGCTCAGCCGAGCTGCATGGTTCAAGGGGCGGGCGGGTGAAAGCGGAACTTGGGAAAAAAATTTCGCCCGATCTGCTTTTCGAAAACGGGAAAAGCGTGCACAAGCTTTTCCTTAAACCCCAATAGCTTTGCCAAAGCCCCCCCCTGCTTTGCCCTTCGGCTGTCGGGTCCCCTCCGTGTCCCCTCCAGCCGAAGGGCAAAGTCTCCCCATACCCCGCTGACTAAAGCGGTGGGGTGACTTGGCCCGTGCGTCGGTCCCGTGGCGGCGACCCCCAGCACTTCAGGGCGCGGTGATTCCCTAATCTGCACCGCTTCGACAGGTTCACGCGATCAGTCGCGCCGGGTCCGGGTCCTGTCACCCCCATGCGAGGGCGTCTCTCCGGTGTTGCTTTACTTTTCCCGTGCCCAGGCGCGTTTTTCCTGGGGCTTCTCCTAGCAACGAACCATTGGTAACGGGACCGCGAATGGGAGACGCTGCTGGGGCCAGATTGAGTACTCCCCAGTTACCATCGACATCTGCGTTACCTGGCTGGCGCGAGTTGCCAGGCCATACCGCGCCCTGTGTCCCCTCGCTTTAAAACCGGTGCACGCTGGTGATGGTCAGTCCAAGCCCGCACTGGGCTCCCAGGATTGCGTTGTGCACCGCCGGTCACTCCACCGGCACCGTGATACGGCTACCAACGGCCTTTGGGCTGACAGACGGGGAGGAGAGGAAGAGAGGGAGGCTTGCGGTCCATCCGAGGCTTGCTAGAGTGGCCTTGAGGGGCCAGTGCCTGGGCATGTCGTAGCTGTCACTACCTTGCTCGCCTCCGAGTCGGTCAAACTCGAGGGCCGTGAACTCAAAGTAAAACGCCCTCGGCTTTTGTCAAGCCGGGGGCGTTTTTTTAGCTGGCGGTTCCGTTCTTCCCCATCAAGATACCTGCAAGCATCAGTAGCGATGCAGTGATTGCGTCCATTGGAAGCATCACTCCCTGCCAAATTTCCAAACATGCGGGTGCTAGGAACACCATGCCCTTAACCTGTAGGGCAATCGACAACGCCTTCCTTCTGTTGCTCTCCACTCTTAACCTCCGTTTGCGCGGATGCGCACTCATAGGCTAAAGGCCTCCAGATGCAGGGAAGTGCTGTAACCGAGGCTATTTTTAGTGGGGTTAGGCCGCATTTTGGATTTGTTGCCTCCTATGACCCTTTAGGAATGGAAGTTGGGCGGATGGGTAAGTTTGTGTCGTTGCTCCACAGGAGGCTGTCGAACAAGAGGGCGTCCCGAAGCGCAAGAATGGGGCGAGGTTGGTCGGCTTCAAACGCGCGGATCTGATCTATGACAGCGTCATATGCGTCCAAGGAAAGCCATTCTTTATGCCCTCCGCTTCCATAGGCTACGTAGTTCGGAGGTGGAACTTTATACGCGGAAAATTCCGAAAGCACTGCTTGTTCAGCTGCAAGGGCTATCGCCCTTTCCCCGCTGAAACTTATTCCTACGCTGCGACCGAGGTCCAGTTCCTCCAGTTTTCCCCTGGAAAAAGCATAGGCACGCTGAGTCCAGTATCCAGATTGTCCAACCTTGAGCTTGGCCTCGGCTGGCACGACAAGGACATAAACTCTGTGGAAAGGGATGTTGATTCGTGCGTATATGTACGTCGGCACGCGAATTTGGAATCGCTTCAGCAGCGTTGAAACAAATATTGGCTTGAACTTGCTCTTTTCGGCGCTTTTCCTGACCTTGGCCTCTCCAACTTGGGCGACTAAGTATTGAAGCCGCTTTGCGTCCATATCACCATCCACATGGACTCCATAGTTGTCTTCGGGAAGATCAGGGAAGACGGGGGGCGCGGGTGCAATAGACATGCCTTGCCTCAGTGGCCGGGGTTTGGCCGGATTCTAGCGTTGAGCGGTGAGTTAGCGGACGGAGGTAGAGTGGATGAGGCTATAGGCGATGCCGCCCAACATGGGCAGCACCACGTGCGCAGGCACCAGTGCGAGCCCGGCCAGTGCCATCCACCCGCGCACCTGCTCGGGATTGGGCAGCAGTTCGGCGAAGCCGCTGATCAGGAACACTAGCATGTGGACAGCGATGACCCCGGCCCAGGTCCAGAGGAAGCCCCGCCAGAAGCCCCCACGGGGGAGGCCCTGTTCTGCGTAGTGGGGGAACGGCTGGCGGTTGATCCACGCCCGTCGACGGTTGGCCCGCTGGGTGATCCAGAAGAGGAAGGCCAGCACCAGCCAGGTGCCAATGCCTCCCAAGACCGCCAGCCACCCAAATGAGCTTCCGTTCTGGAGCATCTCCAAGCCGCCACCGACGAAGACGAGACCGGCCCCTCCGAGAAGAACAGACGCGCAGCCCACGTTCGCGTAAGAGCTCATAGTCAGGGCCTGTGGGCGGTCCAAGTGCCATGGGACTTGCTGAAACGAACGGGCTCCACGATCGGGCGCACCAGTTCGGCGCCTGACACATTGAGGACCACCTCTCCTCCAAGGTCACAAACGACCCCCTCAGAGGGGGCGGCGTTTCGGCAGTTTGAAAGCGTGAAGTCCCGATAGCCGATCACGGTCATGGATCCACTGGAAACCTGAGTGAAGGTGGCCCCGATGGCAGTTTGGGCTTCTTCGACGGACGGCTGGTTGCTGCTGCATCCAGAAAGGCTCAACGCGGCAACAAGCGATGCGAGCACGGTGCGAACGGGCTTCATGATCAATTCCTTAGCAGTCCACCGGATGGCGGCATCTGCCATTTTGGCAGATGCGTGCCTTATCATGCCAGTCCGTGCAGACTAAGGAGCTGATCCATTGCCCGTCCCCCATGCCCGCTCCGTTGCCCGCAATCTCTGTCTTCGGCCTTCGCCTCCGTGCAGCGCGTCAGGCTGCCGGGTTGTCGCAGGTCGAACTGGGGGCGTTGATCGGCATGAATGAGAAATCGGCTTCTTCACGCCTGTCCCGCTACGAACGTGGGGAGCGAGAGCCCGACGGCGGAACCTTGGAGGCCCTAAGCAAGGCGCTTGGCGTGCCGCCGGCCTACTTCCACGCGAGCTCGGATGTGTTGGCGGAAGTCATTTTGTTGGTGGCCAGACTGCCCGTTGAGCAGCAAAAAGAGGTGTTGGGCCTCATCAAGGGATACACCGGCGACAGCATCGCACCCTGACAGGACGCGCATTTGCGTTCTTAGCGCGGTCCCGGCCGTCGAAGGTGCGGGGGCTTCCACCGCGGAGGCAGAATGCCGGTGTCCGCCCCAGGCTGCTTGCTTGGTGACTGCTCTGTTGCGGGCGACGGCGCCACAGGCGGCCACTGGTCCGGGAACCGGAAGTCCTCCGTGGGATGTGCTTTCTGGAAGGCTTGGAGGAGGCGCTGGCGCTGGTGCTCTGCTTCTTGGGTTGCCTTTTCCTGAGCGGTGATCGCCAAGTGCTCGGCTTGCTTGGCGTAGACCGCCTGCTCTTCGGTCAGTTTCACCGCGTCTTGCAGGTCCCGCAGGGTCCTGGGCGTCCAGCCCAAGCGCTGGGCGAGCCTGTCTTTGCCCTTCAATCCCGCTTCGCCTTGATCGCGGTAGTAGCGGGCGTCGTGTCTGGCCCGTCGGGCCTGTTTGAGGTCGGCCGCCGCTTGGGTTCGTACGACGAGGGTCAACTGGGCTTCTCCCTCGGCAGAGAGGTAGTCCCGGGCCAGCGAGCGGGGCAGGGGATCGGCATGGTTCTGAGCCCAAGCCAGGGCACGCCGGATCAGATCGGCCACGTCTTTTTCCACCTGAGCCAGCCACAGGTTGGCCAGGTGGGCCGCTTGTTCGCTTTCCCTCGTTCCGTTACCGGTGACCCGGGTGTGGACCTGCGGAGGCAGTTTGGCCGCTGCCTCTTTCCCCCGGTGACCGATCACCCGAGTGGTCCTTTTGGGCACTGAGGATCCGGGTTGGAGGGAAGCGCGACGGACCTCACGTGCCGGAACGCCCGTCTTGGCTTTGGGTGGGGTGGGAACGAGAAGGGCGTCGGTCGCAGCCTGCAACCGCTGAGCCCCTGCCTTGCGGCGTTCTACCAGTGCGCGGGCATGCAGGGCTTGTTCGTCCACGGTTGCCAATCGGCCTTCGGCAGCGGCCTTGGCTTTGATTTCCTCGAAGCGACGGGAGTGCTGGTTGAATCGCCGCTCCCCCGCCGTCTTCAAGCGATCGTTGCGTTTTGCTCGAGGGAGGCGCTCGCCCCTTCGGCGGGCTTGGGTGACCGCCTTGCCTTCGTGCCTGGAGGGCTGGCGGTCCAGCTTGGCGGCGGCGCAGAAATCGCCCGCTTCGATGGCGCTGCCTTGCTGGTCGCGCAGGCTGCGGTGGTCCACGCGTGCCGATTGGCTGGCAGCGCTCAGGGCATCGTTGATGCGCTCACCGATCAAGGCCCGTAGTGCTTTCAGCTCCTGAGCACCTGCCTTGAACTCATCCAGGACCTTGGCCGCGCTGTCGCCAAACCCGGTTGAGCCCACTTGGCGAGGGGTCATGAGAATGTGCGCGTGGTAGTTCCGCTCATCGCCTCCCTTGTCCGGGGCGTGGAGACCGATCTGCACAGCCACGCTGTAACGTTCCACCAACAGTTGGCCGACGTCCCGAGCCAGCGCCCGGCGTTGTTCGGGCGTAAGTTCGTGGGGCAGGGCCATCAGCACCTCGCGCGCGACACGCGCGTTCTTCCGCGTCTCGTGTTCTTCAACCTTGGACCAGAGTTGGTGCGGATCCAGTGCCCACGCCGGCGCCTTAGTGGGGGCCAGCATGTCCACGGAAAGCACGCCGGTTTTGCGGCTGTAGCTGTGGCGTGCACCGCTGGGATCGTCCAGGTCGAGACCAGCCCGGTAAGCGGCGGCAGCGGTCGCGCTGTCGCCCTTCCCTCGGCTGAGACTTTTCACTTGAACGCTGTAGATCGCCACTGCCCAAAGCTCCGATGCACCGCAGCCCCCTATGGGGGCGAGGATTGGGGAGAAGGCGACGCGCAAGGCGTGGCGTTCGGGTGTCGGGGCGAAGCCCTGACCGCACGGTTTTGCGAAGCAAAACCATAAGTGCGCTATTGCTGGGTTGTTGGGGGCGAAATCGCCCCCTGCCAACTGCATAGAACCGGGCCGCTCGCTGCCGCTCGCCGGGCCCCCTTCTCAGGGTTACATGCACGTCAGAACTGTCAACTCTTTTAGCCAAGAGCAAAAGCGATGCTCGCTAACCGCTCGCATCCACGATGGGGCAGGCCCCCCTTGCGCTTCGCGCCATTTCTGGTTGCATGGATCAACGTAGCAAGAGCAAACGAGCTGTGGGGAACGTTGAGAAGCAAAAACTGAAGTTGGAGCGGATGATCGGAGCGCTGGCCAAGGAGCAAGCCAAGCTGCTGCTCGTCGAACGCGAAGAGCAACGCAAGCGCCGACGTGCAGAACTGAAGCAACGCGAAGCGGATCGCCGTGCTGATGCTCACCGGAAGATCGAACTGGGTGGTCTGGTTATCGCTGCCGGGGTGGACAGTTGGGATCCGGCAGAAGTTGTCGGAGGATTGTTGGTTGTAAGCGAGCAGCTGTTGCTACAACCGACCCGACGCAACGCTCTGCGCGAAAAAGGCATCGCCCATTTGGAGGCGAGGGCTGCCACTCGAAGGGCAGGGCAATCATGACTTGAACGCCATTGCACGAGGCCGTGGTCATGGGCGATGTTGCCGCGCTCAACGCTGCACTGGCCGCGACCATCTTTCCTGATCCGCGCGATCGCCACGGTCAGACACCGCTCCACTTCGCCGCCCATCTGGGAAACGTTGAGGCAGTGTCCGCGCTGTTGCTGGCCGGTGCTTCCCCGAATGCACGTGATCGCCATGCCCAGACCCCGCTTCACTTGGCAGCACGCTCAGATCATGTTGGGTCTTCCGGACCCGCCGCGGCGGCTCTGGCGGCGCTGGCCGATGGGCGCCCCTGGACGTCCGTTCACGCCACTAGGTTCCTGGAGGCGTGGGAACGGCGTGACCCTGCCGCCACGTGTGCGGCGCTCCTTGCCGCAGGCGCTGAGCCAAACGCCCCGAATTGCCGACACGAGACGCCGTTCGGTCTGGCTTACCCGCGAGCTTTGAAGGCTTTCCTCTCGGCGTGAATTGAGACGCGTTTGCGACATCCGCGGCTGCGGAGTGAATTGGCGTGTTTCTTTGTGAATTAACTATATCTGGTGTTGATTTTGGAATTTTTACCCAAGATCATGGGTCTGGGCGGTCGTCGCCCAAAACCATTGTCGAGGTCGAAATGGGCAAGAATCAGCACGTGGTGAAGCGGCCGGATGGCTGGGCGGTGCGTGGCGAAGGCAACTCGCGCGATACCTCTCACCACCGGACCCAGGAAGAGGCAAGGCAGCATGCGCGTGAGATCGCCATCAACCAGCGCAGCGAAGTGGTGATCCACGACCGTCAGGGCTTATCCGGGACAAGGACAGTTACGGGAACGACCCAAATCCTCCCAAGGGTTGATCAACAAGGCCGCCGTTTGGCGGCCTTGTCTTTTGCTGGAGCTTGGTTTGCCGACGGGGCAATGCGCACCCGAGCCATCCCCAGCAGTGGGAGCAAGTGGGACGCATTGCCCCGCTGCTTGCTGGCCCTTCTGCAAGCCTGTTAGGCTTCCAGGTATCGTTTGAGGTATCGTTTTTTTAGTCGAATGTTCCGGGGATTTTCTTATGGGACAGTCGGTTAGGTGGGTTTGGGTTCGATTCCCATCGCCCGCTCCATGTCTCCAGGGTATTCACCCCCGGCAGACGCGGCGTACTCGATGCACCACACCCAGCTCGAGCGTGTGGCAGCAGCGCCGCAATCTCTTCCTCAGTGTTGGGCTGTGGTCCCTTCGAACCATAGCTCGAGTGGCTTATGCGCCCGCTTGCGGCCGGGCGAAGTCCACCAGGTCGGAAGGATAGTGCGGGCAGGTGCGCAGCGCGGCATCGTCGCCGCCATACAGCACCACCAGCGCTGCTACCTCCAGCGCCCAGTAACCCCATGCATGCGGTCCGGTCAGCCGTCGGGTCCGCTTCTGAGCCTGGGGCGACAGTAGAAAGAAGTCACGGTAGTGCACCTGCAGGTAGCCGGTCAGCAGGGATGGAACGAACGCTTCACCGTCGCGCAACGGCGCGAACAGCTCGGCGAACGGGCGCGGATGGAATATCGCATCGCTGGCTTCGGCAAGGCCCAGTGCCGGTGCGCTGAGGTAGTCCAGCACGCGGTCGGTGTCGAAGCAGAGCACCTTCTCCACCAACGCTGGAAGACGGTCCTGCGCACCCAGCAGCACGCCCAGTGACAACAGCTGCAGGGCGTACTCGTAGTGCTGCGTTGTGCGCGGTTGCAACGGCGCGGCCAGCGCGATGTCGTGGCCCTGCTGTTGCAGGCTGTTCCGGGCAATGGCCAGCAAACGTGCATGCTCGAGCCAGAGTTCTGCAACGTCGGCATGCATCTGCTGCAATGCCGTGGGGGCGAATCCACGGTCGATGCCTTTCAGCAGCAGGTTGCTGCCGGTCTGGGCAACCGCTTCCAAGCCGTACGCATGTTCCAGCGCCGCATGCCCCTGCAGCGGTTCCTCCGCAGGGTCACCGCCATTGCGCGCATGACGCGCAAGCAGGGCCATGCCCGCGTTCCAGTCTGCCTGCCAGTCCGGCAGGCGAAGCATGCGGCGCGGTACTCCCGGATCCTTGGCCAGTGCTCTCCATCGCGGTAGTACGTCCAGCAGCAGATTCCGGCGGTTCACGGCAGTCATCGGTTCCATCATCAGGGAAAGTCTAGCGGCAATGCCGGTTCGACCCCCATTGCCTGGCACCGCGTTGAAGGTTTGAATGGTGCGCAATCGCAGTCACCATGCCCGCATGACCGTTGATCGAATCGCCCTCCGCCGTTTCACCCAGTGGCTGCCGTTCCTGGTCCTGGTCGCCATCTGCGTGGCCTGGTGGTCGCCGCTGGGCGTGGTTGTCGCCCTGGCCGCGTGCCTTGCAGTGGGTGGTGTGCTGCAGCGCCTTGATCTGGTCGGCGATACCGTAGGCGGCGCACTGCTGCGCTCGCGGGCGACGCTGCCCTTTGCTACCCGGCCGCCCACGCATGATGTCCTGTTGGATTGGGGCGAACTGGGCATGGGGGGGCCGGCCTACAGCACCCAGATGCTGCGCGATGGCGCCATTGTCGAGGGCGTATCCACTGGAGGCAGCCACGACGCCAGTGGCGAGTGGCAGACGCTGGCGGGAAGCGGGCTGCGTGTGGCCAGTGGCTATGTTGATCGCAGCGAAGCGGTGATCGTCTACGACGAAGCGGACAAGCGGGTGATGCACCTGCAGGCGATTGTTCCCAGCCTGTTCTGGCAGGAACTGCACGAGCGCCGGCAGCTTGGCGGGGATGCCGAAGCCGCAATGTGGTTGCGGGATATCCCCTGTCGATCGACCACGCTGCGGCCCTGCCGGGGTCTATGGCTGGAACCGGAGCATCCCGCGCTGGCCGCCGGGTTGCCGCAGGCATTGCGGCATGTCCTGCCGGATGCCCGGGTGCTGCAGGCCATACCGCTGCTGCCCGACGATCTGCGCCTGACCGCGCATCCGACGCTGTTCGCGCGCATCTGCCCGTACGCGCTCTGTCTTGATGGCGAGCCCAGTGACCGTCACGCCTGCGATCTGGAAACGGTGATCACCAGCCCGTCCGGACGGTGCGTGGCGGTGGCGGGCAGCGTGCTTGATGGGGATCTGCGTCCCATCGAGGGCGTATGGCTCGTCCACTGGCAGGGGTGTTGGCAGGCCATTGGCCGCCGTGCGACGGGCGGCAGCGGCAAGGCCCGCAGTGGTGCCTGGATCGATGTGATCGAGGCCGGCGATGACGGTTCGCTTCGCTGCGAAGCCTATGAGGAACACTGGACGTTCGACGCGATCACACGCATCCCCACGCCACACACGGCGCTCGCCCTGCCTGTGGAATGGCGGGAAACCGCGCTGGCCGTGCGTGTCCGCGATGGGCACTTCTCGCTGCGCCTGCCCCCGCGCTGATCAGCGGCGGCAGGCATCCCTTGGATGAGCCATGAGGATGTCCCCGGCGACGGTGCGGTCATCGCCGGAGACGGTGCGGCGACTATCGGCTGTCAGTCTGAGTAGAAGCCGTTGCCAAGGGTGCCGGGCAGGCTGGGTTCCGGCCACGGCATCAGTGATGTGCAGGCGTCATACAGCGTGCAGAAGTCCTGCCGCAGTTGCGCAGGCACCCAGCTGCCGTAGGACACGTCGGTCGAGTCGCCCTGGCAGGCGTAGGAAACATCGATCCAGCGGGTGTTGGCGTGTGAGGCAACGCCTTGGTGCTGTGTCTTGCCCGTGCAGTAGCGCAGGCCCTGGCCGATCAGGGTGTTGTTGGCATCGAAGTAGAGCCGGGAGACTGCGTGGGTCGGCGCAGCCCCTACGTCTGCGGCGCCTCCCACCAGGCCAAACAGCAACAACAGCGGAATTCCCATTCGCATCTGTGGTTCTCCTTGGATTGTGCAAGCCGGCCGTTTATGTCCATCAGCCGGCAACGGCATATTCGCACAGCCCCGGCAGGCATGCAGATGCGGTGGCCTGCGGGGCATCATCCACCCGCCACACGCCCGCGCTATGCTGCGCGCCTGCCGCCCGATCCTGCCGCGATGAAGCTCGCCATCCTGTCCCGCAACAGTTCCCTGTATTCCACCCGCCGGCTGGTCGAGGCGGCACGCACGCGTGGCCATACCGTTCGCATCCTCGACCCGCTGCGCTGCTACATGCGCATCGCCGCCGATGGTTTTTCGATGCACTACAAGGGCCGGCCGATGACCGGCGTGGACATGGTCATCCCGCGCATCGGTGCCTCGATCACCCGCTATGGCACCGCCGTGCTGCGGCAGTTCGAGCTGATGGGCGCACGCACCCCAAACCCCTCCGACGCGATCCTGCGTTCGCGCGACAAACTGCGTGCGCACCAGCTGCTGGCCGCCAAGGGCATCGACATGCCTGTCACCGTGTTCGGTGACAACCCGGATGACACCGTCGACCTGTTGTCCATGCTCGGCCCGCCGCCCCACGTGGTGAAGCTCAACGAGGGCACCCAGGGGCGGGGCGTGATCCTCACCGAAAAGGCCAGCGCATCGCGCGGTATCGTCGAGGCCCTGCGCGGGCTGTATGCCAATTTCCTGATGCAGGAGTTCATCGGTGAGGCCAAGGGCGCCGACCTGCGCTGCTTCGTGGTGGGCGACCAGGTGGTGGCCTCGATGCAACGCCAGGCGCCGGAAGGCGACTTCCGCTCCAACCTGCATGCCGGTGGCACTGCGCTGGCGGCCAAGGCCAGCCGCGCCGAACAGCAGGTGGCGGTGCGTTCGGCCAAGGCGCTGGGCCTGTCGGTGTGCGGGGTGGACCTGATCCGCTCCGCGCGCGGCCCGCTGGTGCTGGAGGTCAACTCCACGCCGGGGCTGGAGGGGATCGAAGCCGCCTGCGGGGTAGATGTGGCCACGCGCATCATCGAGCACGTCGAGAAGCTGAAAAAGCCATGACAAATCAATATTTTGAGATTCTCATGGGCAAATGAGGCCGGCTTTAACATGCCTTTAATCGGCGCCGGCGTAGCCTTCAGCGAACCGCAGCTCTGCCTCTCAGCAGGATCGGTATCGGGATACGACTTCAGACCCAGGCGGGCCACCGCCTGGGTCTTTTTTATACCTGCCGGAAGTCCCTTGTGGAGGCCGCGTGACGGCCGTAGAGTGGCCATCGTTCCTGGATGGATCCGGAGGCTGGCGATGTACCGCATCACGATGATCGCGTTGTTGCTGGGGTTGTCTGGCACTGTCTCCGCCAAGCCGGAGAAGACCGCCATACAGATGGACGGGCAGGCACCGGTGGCCGAGCAGGTCCGGCGGGTTGAAAGGGCCCTTGATGACGGCGAGTACAGCGAGATTTCCGCTGACGACCGCGCCCAGGTGCAGCAGGCCCTGGCGCGCATCACCCAGCGCATGGGGGACCACAGCACGCTTCAGGAGCTCCCGCCGCAGGTCCAGGCAGAGGTCTTCAACGACCAGGAGCGGATCAACACCGTTCTTGTCCGCGCCCACGAAGACAGCCGCCAGATCTGCCAGCACACCCGCACCACGGGCAGCAACATGCCCAAGAGCCGCTGCTTGACGGTGGCCGAGCGCCGCCGGATCGAGGAAAAGGGCAAGGCCCTGCTCAACGACCAGCGCACCTTCAACAATCTCACGCCTCCCAGTAACCGCTAGCCGGGCCGATTGCCGCCCGAGCGACCGGCACTTGCTCGCGTGAAGGCGGTGCGAATACAGTCAACCCTCAACTCAAACAAGGATTCGTTTGTCATGAAGTCCCTCCTGATGTCGGCGGTCCTGGTCTCGGGCCTGACCCTGGCCACCGCCGCCTCCGCATCCAACCAGGCCGGTGAGGTCTTTATTCCGGGCAAGCCGCTGCAGCAGCAGATCGAGCGCATCGAAATCGAACTCAACGATGGCGAGACCTACAGCGAGCTGAAACAGGCCGACCGCAGCCGCGTGCGCGAGGCGCTGGTGCGCATGCGTACGGCCGTCGAGCAGCATCCCGACCGCGATTCCATGCCTGAACAGGTACGAACCGATGTCTTCAACGATCAGCAGATCGTGAACACGGTTTTGACACAGGCCCGTGAAGATAGTCGTCTAATATGCCAACGTGAAAAGGCCACGGGTTCGAACCGGTCCACGACGCAGTGCACGACCGTAGCCGAGCGCGCGCGACGGAAGGACAAGGCACAGCGTGATATGGGCCAGGCCCAGCGCGTCGGCAAATTCGTCAATTAGAGGTGACAGTGAGAATCCTGGTAATCGAAGACAACAGCGACATTGCGGCCAACCTGGGCGACTACCTGGAGGACCGGGGCCACACCGTGGACTTCGCGGCTGACGGGGTTACCGGTCTGCATCTGGCCGTGGTGCACGAGTTCGACGCGATCGTGCTGGATCTCAACCTGCCAGGCATGGACGGCATCGAGGTCTGCCGCAAGCTGCGCAACGAAGCGCGCAAGCAGACCCCGGTACTGATGCTCACCGCCCGCGACTCGCTGGACAACAAGCTGGCCGGCTTCGATTCCGGCGCGGACGACTACCTGATCAAGCCGTTCGCGCTGCAGGAAGTGGAAGTGCGTCTGAACGCCCTGTCGCGACGCGGCAAGGGCGTGCAGACCCGCGTGCTGGAAACCGGCGATCTGGAATACAACCTGGATACGCTGGAAGTGCGCCGCCAGGGCAAGCTGCTGCAGCTCAACCCGACTGCACTGAAGATCCTGCAGGCGCTGATGGAAGCGGCCCCGGCCGTGGTGACCCGCCAGGAACTGGAAACCCGCGTGTGGGGCGAAGAACTGCCCGATTCGGATTCCCTGCGCGTGCACATCCACGGCCTGCGTGCGGTGGTCGACAAGCCGTTTGAAGTGCCGCTGATCCAGACCCGCCATGGCATCGGATACCGCATCGCCACCCCGGAAGCCTGATTCGGTGGCAAGCAAGGGGGAGCGCCGGCGCACGCCGTATCGGCGGCGCCTGCGCAGCCGCATCATCGTTTCGTTCGTGTTGTTGGGCTTCTGCCTGACAACGCTGTTCGCGTTCGCCACCAACTGGGCCCGCCTGCGCGTGGAAAACCAGCTGGTGGAAGAGCTGATGAACCGAAACATCGACGAGTATGCGCGCCGCTATTACGAGCACCCCGGGCATAACCCGGATGCACCGGTGCTGCAGATCAGGGCTTATGCCTATTCGAAGGACAAGTTCGACCGGGTGCGCGAAGAACGCGCGCAGTGGGCGGGCTTCTCCGATGGCATCCACAGCGTCAGCGGTGATGAGCACGGCGAGCCGTACTCCTACAAGCTGGCCGTGCGCAAGACGCCGGACGCCTGGTTCTTCCTCGCCTATGACATGACCGACAGCGTGCGCGGCGGCAAGCAGCTCAACCGCGCGCTGGTGCTTTCGGTGCTGGTGTTCAGCCTGCTGTCACTGGTGCTGGGCTGGTGGTCGGCCTCGAAGGTGATGAAGCCGGTATCGGACCTGGCCGCACGGTTGCGCGCCTACCGTGGTGGTACCAGTGACCCTGAGCCGCTGGCGCCGCGTTTCCCCGATGACGAAGTGGGGCAGCTGGCACAGGCACTGGACGACTATTCCTCGCGGCTGACCGAAGTTGTGCAGCGCGACCGTGAGTTCAATGCCGACGTCAGCCATGAGCTGCGCACGCCGCTGGCGGTGATCCGGGGTGCCACCGAGCTGCTGCTGACCCGGCCCGGCCTGGACGAAAAGGTGCTGCAGCGCCTGCAGCGCATCCAGCGTGCCGAACAGCAGTGCAGCGATCTGATCGGCGCGTTGTTGCTGCTGTCGCGCAATGAGCGTGGGCAGGGCACCAGCAACGTCGCCCGCGTGGCCGAGCAGCTGCTGGACGCGCATCGTGCGCAGCTGGGTGGCAAGCCGCTGGAACTGCTGCTGGAAGGTGAGCGCAACCTGGTGATCGATGCGCCCGAGGCGGCGCTGTCGGTGGCACTGGGCAACCTGATCGGCAATGCGGTGAAGTACTCGCAGGACGGCGAGGTGCGCGTGTTCGTCGGCGCCAATTCGGTCTCGGTGACCGACAGTGGCCCGGGCCTGAGCGAGGAAGATGCCGCCAAGCTGTTCCAGCGTGGCTACCGCGGCACGCATGCTGGCCATTCGCAGGGCGGCGGCATCGGCTTGTCGATCGTCAGCCGCCTGTGCGATCTGTACGGCTGGCAGGTGAGCGTGCGCCCCGGTGGCGAGCGTGGCGTGATCGCCACCCTGACGTTCTCGCCGAAGCCGTTGTAAGGGCCCCTGCTTTGGTGGGTGCCGACCTTGGTCGGCACGGACCCTGCCGACCTTGCATCGCGCTCTGTGTCGCTTGTGCCACTGAATTACCCTCGCGCGATGATCAGGCCTCAGGCCCAACGCGACACCACCGTGATCGCTGCCGCGCCGCGCGCGTGTTCCAGTGCACGCATTGGCAAGCCCGCGCCGCACTTGAGAATTTCCTTACAGATCGCCGCGTGCGGCGATGGCCTGATGACCTGGCCGGGGCAGGTGCCTTGGCCGGGATTGGCGTCCTGAAATCAACTGTTGGATGGAAAGCTTCCGATGCCTCGCGCGGCATCGCGGACAATGCACTGTGCCCGCTTCATGGCGGGCGGTGCGTGGGGATTCCCGGGAATCCGCCGGAGTTTCCATCCATCTGGGAGTTGTCCGGTACGCCAACCCGCACCGTCCGCCACCTTGCATCTGCAGGTGGCCTGCCGACTGCGAGGAGCTCCACCATGTCCACCCGCCCGCTGTTCCCCCAGCTGCACGCCCTGATCGGCGATGCGGCCCACCTGCTGCCTGCCGACGTCGCCGAGCGTGTCGAAGTGCTGCTGGATGACCCCAAGGACCTGCTGCCCGCCCTGCTGGCGCGCATGGATGGCCGCGACGCCGCCGACGGCCAGCGGCTGGACGTGCAGGGGGCCAGCCCGGCGCAGGCCGCCACGATGGCCGGCCTCAGCCGCACGCTTGCCGGTCTGAACACCCTGATCCAGCTACTGCACGCCGCCGAAATCGCGCGGGAGCAGGGCGGTGCCCGCCAGCAGCTCAATCCCGATGTCGTCGACGGCCTGCTGCTCGGCGCCCGCGAACTGGCCCGCTACGCCCGCCTGCAGCTGGAGTAGATCCACGCCACGCGTGGATGCAGAGCGTTTTGTAGAGCCGAGCCGATGCTCGGCTTGATGGTCGCAGCCGAGCATCGGCTCGGCTCTACAGCAGATCCCCAGATCCATGCCATGCGTGGATGCACTTCGGTAGCGCGGGCCGCTGGCCGGCAACCCGGCCTCACCCCCCGGCCAACTTCAGATACCGCGCGTGCAGCTGTTCCACCTGCACCTGCAGGTCCTCCGGCTGCCCATCATTGACCACCACGTCATCGGCCAGCGCCAACCGCTGCGCGCGGCTGGCCTGGGCAGCAATCATCCGGTCGGCCAGCGCCGCGTCGATACCATCGCGCTGCATCAGCCGGGCATGCTGCACGGCCTCCGGCGCGTCCACCAGCAGCACCCGGTCCAGCCATGGGTAGGCCTTCCGCCCACCCACCTCGGTCAGCAGCGGAATGGCGGCAACCGCATAGGGGCTCTCAGCCTGCTCGCACTGCTGCTGCATCAGCAGGCGGATAGCCGGGTGGGTGATCGCTTCCAGCGCCGTCCGCTCGGCCGGATCGGCGAACACGTGAGCGCGCAGGCGGGCCCGGTCCAGGCTGCCATCGGCCAGCAGCATGTCGGCGCCGAAGCGCTCGGCGATGCGGGCCAGCGCCGGGCTGCCGGCGGCCACTACGGCCCGTGCGGCCAGATCGGCATCGGCCACCACAATGCCCAGCGCCTCGAAGCGCCGGGTCACTTCGGTCTTGCCGGAGGCGATGCCCCCGGTCAGGCCAACCACATAGCGGCTCATGGGGACTCCCCTCAGCGCAGCCCGCTCATCATCAGGTACTGATCCACCAGCGGTGCGCCCCACATGAAGTACAGCCAGCCGGCGATGGCCAGATACGGCCCGAAGGGAATGGGCGTGGCGCGGTCACGGCCCCGGCTGTACAGCCAGATCGAGCCGATGATGGCGCCCAGCACCGACGACAGCAGGATGATCGGCAGAATGCCCTTCAGCCCGCACCAGGCGCCGAGCGCGGCCAGCAGCTTGAAATCACCGTGGCCCATGCCTTCCTTGCCGGTCAGCTGCTTGAACAGCCACCAGACCATCCACAGCGACAGGTAGCCCACCGCCGCGCCGACCAATGCAGGCTTTGCCGGCATGTACAGGTTGTCGATGTTGCCTATCAGGCCCAGCCACATCAGTGGCAGGGTCAACTGATCGGGCAGCAGCTGGGTGCGCAGGTCGATGCCGGACAGGGCGATCAGGAAGCAGGTCAGCACGATGGCGCCGAAGCCCTGCCAGCCGAAGCCGAACTGCCAGACGCAAGCCAGCACCAGCACCGAGGTCAGCGCCTCCACCAGCGGGTACTGCAGCGAGATCGGTGCCTTGCAGTGGCGGCACTTGCCGCCCTGGATGATCCAGCTGAACAGCGGGATGTTCTCGTACCAGCTCAGCTTGTGCTTGCAGTGCGGGCAGTGCGACGGCTCCACCACGATCCCCGGTGGGGGTGGCTCATAGAAGTCCGGTTCCTCCAGGACTTCGCGCGCATCGCGCTTCCACTGCCACTCCAGCCGCTTGGGCAGGCGCAGGATGACCACGTTCAGGAAACTGCCCAGCAGCAGTCCCAGGGCGGCCGCGGCGGGGTAGCCGAGGCCGGGGTGCTGGTCGAGAAATGCCATTGATACCTTTAGCCGACGACGGCGCCGAGTTTGAAGATGGGCAGGTACATTGCGATGACCAAGCCACCGACAATGGTACCAATGAACACCATGATCATCGGTTCCAGCAGGCTGCTCAAGGCATCCACGGCATTGTTGACCTCCTGCTCGTAGTATTCAGCCACCTTGAACAGCATGGCGTCCAGCGCGCCCGCCTCTTCGCCGATGCCGGTCATCTGGATGACCATGTGCGGGAACAGGTTCAGCTGCTTCATGGCCATGTTGACCGGATAGCCCACCGAGACGTCGTCGCGCATCCGCAGGACGGCTTCGCCATAGACCTTGTTGCCGGTGGCGCCAGCCACGATGCCCAGTGCCTCCACCAGCGGCACGCCGGCCTTGAAGGTCACCGCCGTGGTCCGTGCAAATCGGGCGATCGAGCTGTTATGCATGATCTGGCCGATCACCGGCACCTTCAGCACCAGCCGGTCGACCGTATGCTGCATCTTCTCCGAGCGCCGGTAGGTCATGGCGATGGCAACCACTGATCCGATCATGACGATGGCTATCAGCCACCACCACGACACCATGAATCGGGACAGGTTGACCACCATCTGGGTGAAGGCCGGCAGGTCGGCACCGAAGCTCTTGAAGACTTCCTCGAACTGCGGCACCACCCAGACCAGCAGAATGGTGCTGACCAGGAAGGCCACCACCAGCACCATGGCCGGGTAGAACAGGGCCTTCTTGATCTTGCCCTTCAGTGCTTCGATGTTCTCCTTGTAGGAGGCGATCGTGTCCAGCACCGTTTCCAGCACACCGGCGCTTTCACCGGCGCGCACCAGGTTGCGGTAGAGTTCGTCGAACTGCACCGGATGCCGACTGATCGCTTCATGTAGCGAAGAGCCGCCCTCGATGTCGGCGCGGATCCCGTCCACCATCTTCTTCATGCGCGGATTCTTGTGCCCGCTGCCGATGATTTCCAGCGCCGACACGATCGGCACGCCGGATTTCATCATCGTGGCCATCTGTCGGCTGAAGAACGCAATGTCCTTAGCGCCCACGGGCTTACCGGCCGCGCCGAACAGTGGCTTCGGCTTCGGCTTGACTTGGCCGGGATTGATCCCCTGCTTGCGTAGTTCGGCGCGCAGCAGATTGGCGTTCTTCGCCAACTGCTCACCCTTCATTTTGATACCCCGCTTGTCGGTCCCCTCCCAGACAAACGGCTGCAGCTCCATGGTGCTACGCGCCATGGGCTCTTTCTTGATCGCACTGCGACTGACAGACATGTTGGCTCCCCAAGGCCCGCCATCCCCAGGCGGGCATCCTGACCGGCGATGGTAGCCGGTTCAGGGCCATCCGGGGAGCCTGCGGACGTGACGCCGCGCAGGGTTTTCGACCTGGCGAGACGAAAGGTGACGTACCGCGTCACATTGCCGCGTCCATCGCAGATTCGCTTCTGGGGGGTTCCCATCCGCGAAATTGCTGCCATCATTGGCGCGGGGAAATCGGGGAGACGCTGCCATGGGAGATTGGCACGTAACCTGCGTTGATCCACCCGCGGGGACGGGCAGCCTGCTCATCCGGTCATCTGGCCGGCCGGCAGCCACCCCCGACATCAACCACCACTTATCTTGGGGATGTACCACCATGAAGAACCAGAAGGGCTTCACCCTGATCGAACTGATGATCGTCGTCGCGATCATCGCCATCCTGGCTGCCATTGCGCTGCCGGCATACTCGAACTACACCAAGAAGGCCAAGGTCTCGGAAGTGATCCTGGCTGCTTCTTCGCTGCGTACCGACGTGTCGGAATACGTGGCCAGCAACAACAAGTTGCCGGGCACCGACTGGAAGCCGGAAACTCAAGCTACTCAGTATGTCGCTTCTGTGAAGTGGGATGGCGCGAAGATCATTGCCGAAGCTAAGGGCATCGATACTGCAAAGATCGACGGCAAGTTCATCTACCTGATTCCGGATGGTTCCAAGGTTGCCGATGGCGTGGTTCCTGCTTGGAACTGCACTGGTACGATCGACGCGCAGTATCGTCCGGGTAGCTGCCAGGGAACCGCTCCGGCTACTAGCTCCTCCAGCGGCAGCTAATCGCGGCTGAACGATACTGTTGTGCCAACGGGGGCCATTGGCCCCCGTTTCTGTTTAGCGGAGGCAATGGTGATTAGTCGTCCTCATTCCGCTGTCTCACAGAAGGTGGGCTTCTGTGGGGCAGTAGGGGCGGTTTTGAGCTTTGCAGGGGCATATGCCGCTGGCGGCGACACTCTCGTGCAGTGGCTGTCGCTCATGTTAGGTGCTGCTCTACCAATGTGGTGGCTTGAGTTTCGTGGCGTCGCTGCTTCGGTTGCAACGCTGGATCGAAAACAAGTCCTGCTCGGAGTAGCTACGATTGCAGCATTGCAGTCGGTGATTCTGACATTGCAAATGGAATTGGGTGGTAGGACAGGAGGTGCTGTCGCGCAAGTCCTGCCGGTGTTACTGTGCGGAGGCAGTGTTCTGCTTATGCTGGCTATACTTCGACCTGAACTACTAGGCGAAACAGTGCCAGCAACTGGAAGGGCTGCATTTTCATTGTTGCGTGGACGTAGTATGGCAAACGATGAGCGTTTGGCAGTCCTCGGTTGGGGGGTGAAGTGCTTCTTTCTGCCTCTAATGCTCGCTTGGTCATGGAACTGGATCGCAGGGCTCGAGTATCAGTCGCCTAGTATTGGCCTAATTTACTTTTATTCGATTGGTATCAGCCTCCTGTATGCAGTCGATACTGCATTTGGTTTGATCGGCTACCTCTCGACCGCCAAGTGTCTTGGAGGTGAAATACGTTCTGTCGACGGTACCATTTCAGGTTGGCTGTCAGCCTTGGTGTGCTATCCACCTCTGAGTGCCTTGGTGGTCGATACTTGGTTGATTGCCCGCAATGCGAACCACTGGCAGGACTGGCTTGAATCGAGTGGGGTTGTGTCCGGGCTGTGGGCAGGCTGCATCCTCTTGCTTACTGGGATCTACACTTGGTCAACGGTCGCTTTTGGTCCTCGTTTTTCCAACCTTACACATCGAGGAATCATCACGCATGGACCCTATCGCTGGAGCAAACACCCCGCGTACATAAGTAAAAATCTGTCTTGGTGGCTAATCTCCGTTCCATTTCTGTCAACGTCAGGAGTGTGGCCTGCATTTCTCTCCTGCTTGGCAATGCTGGCAATTAATGCTGTCTATTGGGTGAGGGCTCGCACGGAAGAGCGACATCTTCGCCATGATCCGGTCTATTGCCAGTATTCGTCATGGGTGAGGAAGCATGGCCTAATCGCGAAGATTCGGCCTAATGCCGATTAGTCGCTATTGTTCGGTCAACAAAATGGACTTGATGTGCGTGATAGAGAGCTTGGTGCGGTGCCGGGCGCTTCTATGGCATTCCAGGCGACTTGCAGGGCTGATGTCGAAGTCCTGTCGCCAATTCGAATGTGTGATTGGGAGTTCGCAATTACCGTTCCATCCACCAGATGATGGTCATGGCTCATGCCCGGATCCGTCGGGTCGATATGCCAGTCCATATGGCCCCTGCATCTGATGCTGTTCGTCAAAAGTCCGATGAGCCGTCGGCGGTGCAGATCTTGTTTACGGGCAGCATCGCGCTGGATGCAAGTCTGATCAACCTGCGCATGATCTGTGCCGGCATCGATGTCCACTACGCTGTGCTCACGGGACGAGGATGATTGTTGCGAAGAAATTGCGATGCCGAGCAGTTGGCGGACGCGGCATCAGGCTACTATCTGTTCCGGGCAATGCAACATGCCGCCTGATCGCTGGGGATACTGCAGCGTCGCGGCAGCTGATGGACCAGAACTGGCAGGCGCTTGCCTGATGCTCGACGAAACGGGCCATTGCGCCTGCTGAGCTACCTGGCCTCAATAGGGCCGGTGCCCGCCACCAATGCTGCATTCCAGCCGTCAGGGCAAGAGTAGAACGAGGAATACCATGAGCGTTGTTTCCACCCCCAACCTCGTCGGCATCACCGGCCTGGCCCGCCGCCTGGTTCAGGACGGCGCCCTGGACGAGGCTTCCGCCCGCGACGCCATGGCCAAGGCCACGGCCGCTCGCCAGCCGCTGCCAACCTGGTTTGCGCAGAACAAGCTGGTCAGCGCCTCGCAGCTTGCCGCCGCCAATGCGGTCGAGTTCGGCATGCCGCTGTTCGACGTGTCCACCTTCGATGCCAGCCAGAACGCGATGAGCCTGGTCAGCGAAGAGCTGCTGCGCAAGCACAACGTGCTGCCGCTGTTCAAGCGCGGTGGCAAGCTGTTCGTGGGCACCAGCAACCCGACCCATGCGCTGGACGAGATCAAGTTCCACACCAATCTGGTGGTGGAACCGATCCTGGTCGATGAGGATCAGATCCGTCGCACGCTGGAGCAGTGGCACGCCAGCCACGACACCATCGGCGATGCGCTGGGCGGCGACGACGAGGGTATGGCCAACCTCGATGTCGGCCTGGGCGACGACGAAGGCGCGGGCACCGACGCCGGCATCGACGCCAAGGGCGACGACACCCCGGTAGTGAAGTTCGTCAACAAGGTACTGGTCGATGCGATCCGCAAGGGGGCCTCGGACATCCACTTCGAGCCCTACGAAGACGATTACCGCGTGCGCCTGCGCATCGACGGGCTGTTGAAGATGGTCGCCCGCGCGCCGGTTAAGTTGAACCAGCGCATTGCCGCGCGCCTGAAGGTGATGGCGCAGCTGGACATCGCCGAGAAGCGCGTGCCGCAGGACGGACGCATCAAGCTCAACCTGTCCAAGACCAAGCAGATCGATTTCCGCGTCAGCACGCTGCCGACCCTGTTCGGCGAGAAGGTGGTGCTGCGTGTCCTGGATGGCAGCGCGGCGAAGCTGGGCATCGACAAACTGGGCTACGAGCCGGACCAGCAGAAGCTGTTCCTGGATGCGATCCACAAGCCTTACGGCATGGTGCTGGTGACCGGCCCGACCGGTTCGGGCAAGACCGTTTCGCTGTATACCGCGCTGGGCATCCTCAACGACGAGACGCGCAACATTTCCACCGCCGAAGACCCGGTGGAAATCCGCCTGCCCGGCGTCAACCAGGTGCAGCAGAACAACAAGCGTGGCATGACGTTCGCTGCGGCGCTGCGCTCGTTCCTGCGACAGGATCCGGACATCATCATGGTCGGCGAAATCCGCGACCTGGAGACGGCCGAGATTGCGATCAAGGCGGCGCAGACCGGCCACATGGTGCTGTCTACGCTGCATACCAACGATGCGCCGCAGACCATCGCGCGTCTGATGAACATGGGCATCGCGCCGTACAACATCACCAGCTCGGTGACGCTGGTGATCGCCCAGCGCCTGGCGCGCCGGTTGTGCCCGAACTGCAAGCGCCCGGCGAACCTGCCGGAGCACGCGCTGCTGGCCGAGGGCTTCACCCAGGCGCAGCTGGATGCGGGTATCCAGTTGTATGAGGCGGTGGGCTGCGATGAGTGTACCGAGGGCTACAAGGGCCGAACGGGTATCTATCAGGTGATGCCGATGACCGATGAGATCGCCACCATCGTGCTGGCCGGTGGCAATGCACTGCAGATTGCAGAGGCGGCGCAGCAGATCGGGGTGAACGACCTGCGGCAGTCTGCGTTGATGAAAGCTGCGGCCGGGATCACCAGCCTGGCGGAGATCAATCGCGTTACCAAGGATTGAGGTAGAGCCGAGCCCATGCTCGGCTGAGGTACCGAAGAGCAGCCGAGCGTGGGCTCGGCTCTACAGTAGATCCACGCCATGCGTGGATGATCGGCCACGGATCCCATAGTAGTTCCACGCCATGCATGGATGGTGCGGTCCCGACCACCGCGCAGCCGGGCATGGGCTCGGCTCTACTCCATCCCCAGCTTCTTCAGTTTGTAGCGCAGCGCGCGGAAGGTAATCCCCAACTGCGCAGCCGTGCGGGTCTTGTTCCAGCGGTTCTCCTCCAGCGCGCGCTGGATGGCGCTGCGCTCCAGCTGCTCGATGTACGAGGGCAGGGCGGCGCTGCCGGGCTGCAGGTCGGCCACGGCTTCGGCGGGAGCCGCGCCGCCAGGCGCACGTGGGGCGTGCTGCGGCAGGCGCAGGTCGTCGGCGCCGATGCGGTCTTCTTCAGCCAGTGCCAGCGCGCGTTCCAGGATGTTCTCCAGCTCGCGCACATTGCCCGGGAACGCATAGTGGGCCAGCGCCTCCAGCGCCGACGGCGCCAGCAGCGGGGTGGCGCGGCCGTGGCTGCGGGCCAGCCGCGCCAGCACGGCAGCGGCCAGTTCCGGCAGGTCCTGGCGGCGCTCGCGCAGTGGCGGCACCTTCAACTCGATCACGTTGATGCGGTAGTACAGATCGTGGCGGAAGCGCCCGTCCTCGACCAGCTCGGCCAGGTCCTTGTGGGTGGCCGAGAGAATGCGTACGTCCACCGGCTCTTCGTTGGCCGCACCGACCGCGCGCACCGACTTTTCCTGGATGGCGCGCAGCAGTTTCACCTGCATCTGCAGCGGCAGCTCGGCTACTTCGTCCAGGAACAGGGTGCCGCCGTGCGCGGCCTGGAACAGGCCGGGCTTGTCGGCATGGGCGCCGCTGAAGCTGCCTTTGCGGTGACCGAAGAATTCGCTTTCCATCAGCTCGCCGGGAATGGCGCCGCAGTTGACCGGCACGAACGGCCCGGCCGCGCGCGCGCCCTGGGCGTGGATGGTGCGAGCAACCAGTTCCTTGCCAACTCCGGATTCACCGAGGATGTAGACCGGCGCCTGGCTGCGCGCGACCTTGCTGATGGTGGTGCGCAGTACGTCCATGGCCGGCGAAGCGCCGAGCAGGCGTGCTGCCTGTTCGGTGGCGGGGCCGGGCGCAGGGCGTTCGCTGTTGTTGAGTTCCAGCGCGTGCTTGACCAGGCCACGCAGTACCGAGATGTCCACCGGCTTGCTGACGAAGTCGAAGGCACCGGCCTTCAGCGCTTCCACGGCCAGGTCCATGCTGCCGAACGCGGTGATCATCGCCACCGGCGTGCGCGGGTAGTGCTGGGCGATCTCGCTGACCAGCTCGATACCGTTGCCATCCGGAAGGCGCATGTCGGTGATGCACAGATCGTACGGATTGCTGGCCAGCAGCTCGCGTGCTTCGGCCAGGTTGGCGGCGGTACTGATGCGCAGGCCCATGCGGCCAAGGGTCAGTACCAGCAGTTCGCGGATGTCGCGTTCATCGTCGACGACGAGGGCGCTGCGGGTTTCGTTCATGGGCGTGAAAGATAAACGAGGGGGCTGGAAGCGACAAATGTTTGACGCACAGATCTGCAATCAGGTGGGCAGCAGCGTGTGGGGGCCGGGCAGCACCAAACGGAAGCAGGAGCCGCCGGCGGGCACGGGAATGTAGTCCAGGCGTGCCTGGTTGGCCCGGCACAACTCGCGGGCGATATACAGGCCCAGCCCGGTGCCGTGCTCGGAGGTGGTGAAGAACGGACGGAACAGCTGCGCGGCCACGCTCTCGGGAATGCCCGGGCCACGGTCCATCACGTCAATCACCGCGCTGCGCTCGTGCTGGGCCACGCGCAGGCGCACCCGCGCCGGCTGCTGGCCGATGCGGCCGTACTTCAATGCGTTGTGCACCAGCACGGTGAGCACCTGGTACAGGTGCTTGGTGTCGACCTGCGCCATCACCGCCGTATCGCTGATGATCGGTTCGATGCTGTCGGTTTCCAGCGTCTGGCCTTGTTTGTACTCCAGCACGAAGCGGCGCACGAAGGCGACCAGGTCGACGTTCTCGGGCGTGGCGCGTTCGCGCCGTGCCAGCCCCAGCACGCTTTCAACGATGCCATTGGTGCGCTGGCATTGCTGGCGGATGATCTGCAGCAGGCGGCGGTCGCTTTCGTTGAAGCCGGTGCCTTCTTCCAGCAGCTGCACGGCATAGTTGATCGCCGCCAGCGGGTTGCGGATTTCATGGGCGAGGCTGGCCGAGAAGCGGCCCATGGCCGACAGGGTGAGCGATTCGGCGCGCCGCGAGACCACGCTGGAATCGTCCAGGAACACCAGGGCCAGCTCGCTGCCGGCCAGCAGGCGGGCGAAGCGCGGTTGCACTTCCGGCTGGTCGGGGTTGAGCTGCAGCGGCAGTTCGTCCTGCGCCCAGCCGTTGCGCCAGCGCTGCAGGCGGCGCGCCAGTTCCGGCGCGGCACTGGCCAGATCCAGGCGTCCTGTCTCACCGATGCCTTCATTGTCACCGAGCAGCATCGAGGCCGCTTCATTGGCCAGGGTGATGCGGTTGTCGGCGTCTACCACCAGCACGCCAGTGCGCATGCGGCGGATGATCAGTTCGTTGATCTGGAACAGGTTGGCTACTTCGTCGCCGCGCTGGTTGGCCAGCTGCTGGTTGCGGCGTGCGCGGCTGCCCACCTGGTAGCTGATGAAGGCCAGCGCCAGGTAGCTGGTGGCGAACATGGCCAGCTCGGCCAGCGTGCGGGTGGGATCGCCGCCTTCCAGCACTTTCCACAGGTATTCGGTACCGGTGGCCAGGCTGGCCGCGACTGCCAGGCCCAGCCCCCAGCTCAGCGGCAGCAGGGTGGCGGCCGCGGCGATGTTGAACAGCAGCGACATCGAGATGCCGGCGCTGGCGCCGGGCAGGGCGTGCGCCAGCAGGGTGGCGGCGATGATATCCACCAGCACGCTGGTGACCACGATGGGGCGCAGCCAGCGTTCGTTGCGGCCGATCGCCAGGGCCAGCAGCGACAGCACCAGATAGATGGCCGCAACGGTATCGGCCAGGCGCGGGTGGTGGGCCTCGCCGACCATGCCGGACAGGGGGCTGTAGAGCAGGCCGGCGATGACTGCGGCGATCAGCACCCGGTACAGCGCGAAGAAGTACAGCTCACGCCGCGGAATCGATTCGATGCGGTCGATCAATGAAGCACTGGGTGACACGCCGGAACTCCCCTTCTGGCTGCCTGGGTCTGGAATCTGCGGCGGGCCTGCCTGGCATCCCCTGAGGCCGGGCGGGCACGTCGCGTCGATGTAGTGTCGAGCGTGCTCGAGAGGGCCAGTATAGGGCCCCTGCGCTGGCGCCGCGGGACCGCCCCGCATCGCGCATTTGGCCCGCCGCGGAGACCGGAGGCCAGCGCCAGGGCGGGCGCAACTGCCTGAATGACCGCGAAAATCCGCCCGCGTCTGGCGTTTTGTACAGACTTCTTTGCGCCCCGGCGCCGGCTCGGCCACAATAGTGGGCCCGCCGCGGTCCGTGCCGGTGCCTCTTCCAGGGGGCCCTGAGGAATTGCGTGCGGTCGTTCCTATTCCCACGGTGACGCATGAATTTCCACGAATACCAGGCAAAACAACTGCTTGCCGAATACGGCATCCCGGTCCCGGCCGGCAAGGTCGCGGCGACCCCGGACGAGGCGGTTGAAGTCGCCCAGTCGCTGGGCCAGGGCCCCTGGATGGTCAAGGCGCAGATCCACGCTGGCGGCCGCGGCAAGGCTGGCGGCGTCAAGTTCTGCAAGACCGTCGATGATGTGAAGGCCGCAGCGGCCAAGATGCTCGGCACCAAGATGGCCACCTACCAGACCGCCGGCGTCGAGCTGCCGATCAACCTGGTGCTGGTGACCACCGCCGGTGAGATCGTCAAGGAGCTGTACCTGTCGGTCCTGGTGGATCGCGGCACCCGCACCATCAGCTACATCGCCTCTTCCGAAGGCGGCATGGAAATCGAGCAGGTCGCTGCCGAGACCCCGGACAAGATCCACACCCTGAACGTGGACTTCGTCGAGGGCGTGCAGGGCTACCACGGCCGTGACATCGGCTTCAAGATGGGCCTGACCGCCAAGCAGGCCGGCCAGTTCGCCAACATCATGGTGAACCTGTACCGCATCTTCAACGAAAAGGACTTGGCGCTGGTTGAGATCAACCCGCTGGCCATCCTGGACGATGGCAACCTGTACGCGCTGGACGGCAAGTTCAACAGCGACGACAACGCCAACTTCCGCCACAAGGAACTGGTCGCGATGCGCGACAAGTCCCAGGAAGATGAAACCGAAGTGACCGCTTCGGAGCTGGACATCAACTACGTCACCATGGACGGCAACATCGGCTGCATGGTGAACGGTGCCGGCCTGGCCATGGCCACCATGGACGTCATCAAGCTCAACGGCGGCGAGCCGGCGAACTTCCTGGACGTGGGCGGCGGTGCCAACAAGCAGCGCGTCATCGAAGCGTTCAAGCTGATCCTGTCCTCGGACAAGGTCGAAGGCATCTTCGTCAACATCTTCGGCGGCATCGTCCGCTGCGACATGATTGCCGAAGGCATCATCGCCGCCGTGAAGGAAGTGGGCGTCAAGGTTCCGGTCGTGGTGCGCCTGGAAGGCACCAACGTGGAAGAAGGCAAGCAGCTGCTGCGTGACAGCGGCATGGCCATCATCCCGGCTGACAACATCAACGACGGCGCCAAGAAGGTCGTTGAAGCGGTCAAGAACGCCGCCTGATCCACGACACCGAAGGAAATTCCCATGTCTGTTTTGATTAACAAGAACACCAAGGTGATCGTGCAGGGCTTCACCGGCCAGCAGGGCACCTTCCACGCCACTCAGATGATCGAGTACGGCACCCAGGTTGTTGGCGGCGTGACCCCGGGCAAGGGTGGCACCACCCACATCGACCTGCCGGTCTTCAACACCGTTGCCGACGCCGTGCAGAGCACCGGCGCCAACGCGTCGGTCATCTACGTGCCGCCGCCGTTCGCGGCCGATGCGATCCTGGAAGCCGCTGCTGCCGGCATCAAGGTCATCGTCTGCATCACCGAAGGCATCCCGGTGCTGGACATGCTGCGCGTCAAGAACGTGCTGACCCGTTCCTACCCGGACACCGTCCTGATCGGTCCGAACTGCCCGGGTGTCATCACCCCGGGTGAGTGCAAGATCGGCATCATGCCGGGCCACATCCACAAGCCGGGCAAGATCGGCATCGTGTCGCGTTCGGGCACCCTGACCTATGAAGCGGTCAAGCAGACCACCGAAGTCGGCCTGGGCCAGTCCACCTGCATCGGCATCGGTGGCGACCCGATCAATGGCCTGAACTTCGTCGACTGCCTGAAGCTGTTCAACGAAGACCCGCAGACCGAAGGCATCATCATGGTCGGCGAAATCGGCGGTGACGCCGAGGAAGCCGGTGCCGAGTACATCAAGAACCACGTGAAGAAGCCGGTCGTCGGTTTCATCGCCGGTGCGTCGGCTCCGGCCGGCAAGCGCATGGGCCACGCCGGCGCGATCGCCTCGGGCGGCAAGGGCACTGCCGAAGGCAAGTTCGCCGCCATGGAAGCTGCTGGCGTCGTCACCGTCCGTTCGCCGGGCGACCTGGGCGCTGCCATCGCCAAGCTGGTGAAATAAGAACGACTGCCTCTGGCAGCCGATTCTGTAGAGCCGAGCCCACGCTCGGCTTGCTTTGGAAAAGCCGCCCTCGGGCGGCTTTTCTGCGTCTGGCGGCCGCCTGGTCGGCCCATCCACGCATGGCGTGGATCTACTGAGCCGGGGCTGTCCACGCAGTGAACGCCCCCGGCGCGCGCACGACGCGGCGCTACAATGGGCGCATTGCAACCACAGGCTGGATTCCCATGGCTTCGATCCGCATCGCGATGGCGCAATTCGATTTCCCGGTCGGCGATGTCGCCGGCAACACCGAGCGCATCATCGAGATGATCGGACAGGCGCGCGACGAGTATGGCGCCGAGCTGGTGATGTTCCCCGAGCTGGCAGTGAGCGGTTATCCGCCGGAGGACCTGCTGCTGCGTCCCGGCTTCCTGTACGAATGCGAGCAGGCGATGGGCCGTATCGCTGCTGCCTGCCGTGGCATCACCGCCGTGGTCGGCTGGCCGCAGGCGGCTGGTGCGGTGGTCTACAACGCCGCCAGCGTGCTGCGCGATGGCCTGCTGGAGCAGACCTACCGCAAGCGCGAGCTGCCCAACTACGCGGTGTTCGACGAGCGTCGCTACTTCGATGTCGATCCGGACGGCGGCAGCTGTGTGTTCGAGGTCAATGGCATTCCGGTGGGTTTGCTGATCTGCGAGGACCTTTGGTTCGCCGAGCCGCTGGCCGACACCGTGCGCGCGGGGGCGCAACTGGTGGTAGTGCCCAATGCCTCGCCGTACGAGCGGGGCAAGCACGCCCAGCGCGACGCGGTGCTGGCCGCACGCACCCGCGAGAGCGGGGCGGCCATCGCCTATCTCAACGTGGTCGGTGGCCAGGATGCGCTGGTGTTCGACGGCGCGTCGGTGGTGGCCGATGGTGACGGCACGGTACACCCGGCTGCCGCTGCCTTCGTCGACCAGTGGCTGGTGGTGGAGTACGACGGTGAGACCCGCCGCTTCATGCCGCACGTGTGGATGGACGATGGCGACGAGAGCATGGACGCGCTGGCCTGGCGTGCCGTGACCCGTGGCATCCAGGACTACTGCCGCAAGAACGGCTTCAAGAAGGTGTGGCTGGGGCTGTCCGGTGGCATTGATTCGGCGCTGGTACTGGCGCTGGCGGTCGACGCGCTCGGCGCTGGGAACGTTACCGCCGTGCGCCTGCCGTCGCGCTATACCGCCGGCATGTCCAACGACCTGGCCGCCGAGCAGTGCCAGGCACTGGGCGTGAGGCTGGAAGCGGTCTCGATCGAGCCGGCGTTCAAGGGCCTGATGGAATCGCTGGCGCCGATGTTCGAAGGCACCGCGCCGGACGTGACCGAAGAGAACCTGCAGTCGCGCAGCCGCGGGGTGATCCTGATGGCACTGGCCAACAAGTTCGGCGGCCTGTTGCTGACCACCGGCAACAAGAGCGAGTACGCCGTCGGCTACGCCACCATCTACGGCGACATGTGCGGTGGCTATGCGCCGTTGAAGGACCTGTACAAGACCGAGGTGTTCGGCCTGTCTAAATGGCGCAATACCGTGGGCGGCGCGCCGGTGATTCCGCCGGCGGTGATCAGCCGCCCGCCATCGGCCGAGCTGCGCGAGAACCAGCTGGACCAGGATTCGCTGCCGGCCTATGACGTGCTGGACGGCATCCTGTACCGCTACATCGACCAGGAACAGTCGCGCACGGAGATCGTGGCCGCCGGCTACGACGCGGCCGTGGTTGACCGCGTGCTGCGCCTGGTACGCATCAGCGAGTGGAAGCGGCACCAGGCCGCGCCGGGGCCGAAGGTGTCGCGCCGGGCGTTCGGTCGCGAGCGTCGCTACCCGATCAGCAACGGCTACAAGGGCTGAGGCAACGGTGGGTGGGCAGTGCCGGCCGCTGGCCGGCAACCCGTCGGCCCTCTCCGGTGGGTGCGGACCTTGGTCCGCACGGTGGTCGAAGATCATCCACGCGTGGCATGGATCTACGGGACTTCGTCGAGCAGCTGTTCGATGCCGGCAGTTTCCGCAGTGTCGCTGAAGTGGCCATCCTCAAACCGCGCACGTACGAACGCCAGGCCATCCGCCGCCGCCGCGTCCAGCGTGCCGCGGTGATCGACCGGATAGCGCCGGAACGCGACCGGCTCGCCTCGCAGGGCCAGGCCTGCGGCATACAGCAGGGTGGTCAGATAGGGCACATCGCGGTCCTCGCTGCCGTGGCCCAGCATCAGCGGTTGGCTGAAGCCGCGGCGCGGTACGCCAAGGTAGTCGTACAGCACGGCCCAGATGCCCGGCACGTGGGTCAGCGGTGCAGTGAACATGCTGCCGGTGTCCGCGCCGTCCAGGGTGACGGCCAGTTCGCCCAGGCACTGCTCGCGTGCCACCGCCACCCGCGCGCGGCCTTCATCGCTGAGGACGCGGTCGATCTGCGGCGCGGCCTGCAGCAGGCCATCGAGCAGATACGCGTGATACGCGTTGAGCGCGCCCGGATTGGCGGCGCGGTTGTCGGGCTTCATCACCAGCGCGGTCAGTTCGACTGCGGTGGGCGTGCCGGTGGTGAAGCTGCCGCGGTACTGCAACGACGGTCCACCATAGGAGGGGGCGATGTGGCCCGCCGTGAGCGCGGCGGCACCGCCCTGCGAATGGCCGACCGAGACCCAGCGCGGCGACAGCGTCCCGTTGCCGAGGTACTGGCGGCTGGCCTTGATCATGTCGATGGCGTTGCGCGCGGCAGTGCGCACATGCAGATAGGCATGGCTGCCTGGACTGCCCAACCCCTGGTAATCCGCCGCGACCACGGCATAGCCCTGCGCCAGGAACTGATCGAGGAAGCGCCCGTCGCGCGCGGGCTGGTACGGGCCGGAGACTGAAGGCGCACAGCGATCGGCGATGCCCTGCGTGCCATGCGCCCAGGACACGACCGGCCAGCCGCCCGCCGGCGCCGTGCCGGCGGGCAGGTACAGCAGGCCGGTGCCTTCGGCCAGTTGGCCGCGATGATCCGGGGTACGGTAGTACAGCTTGTAGGCGTGCGCGGCCTTGGAGGGCACCCACGACGCGCGATAGGGGGCTGCAGACAGCAGATCGCCCGGTGCTGCCGGTGCGGCAGCCAGGGAGGCCGAGGACAGCGCCAGCAGGGCAGTGGCGAGGAGGCAGGCGCGGGGACGGAAATGGCGTGGCGGTGGGGTCATGAGGCGCTCCTTCACGGCCGGGATGGCCGTTGCGCCGCAGTGTGGAGGGGCTCGCCCGCGCCGATTGGGACCGGCGTCGCATCCGCCGGGGATTCGTAGAATTCCTAGTGTCGTGGTCCATGGGCGCACGAACCATCCACGCATGGCGTGGATAACCGACAAAGAAAAGGCCCCTTGCGGGGCCTTTTTCTTATTTCTTTTCCAGTCGCGCGTTGCGCTGGCCGGTGCTGGCGGACTTCTCGCCAGCGAACGGGTTCAGCTTGCGGATCATCCACGGGTACTTCGGCCACTTGCCTTCCAGCCACGGGTGGTCCGGCTGGTTCAACTGCAGGACGCGGCGCGCATCATCGGCCAGGGTCTTGTTGCCCAGGTGGGTGTAGGAATCGGCCAGGACAGCGACGGCGTCGTACTGGAACGCGCTCTGCGGATAGGTTTCCAGCAGGTAGTTGGCGCGGCCGGCGGCCGAGACCCAGGCGCCGCGGCGCATGTAGTACAGGGCGTTGTCCAGTTCGTGCTGGGCGAATACGTCACGCAGTTCCAGCATGCGCTGGCGCGCATCGGCGGCGTAGCGGCTGTTCGGATAGCGGTCCACCACGATGTTGAAGTCCGAATACGCCTGGTGCGGCGTGGACAGGTCGCGGCGGCTGGCATCCAGTGACCATACGCGACGCAGGAAAACCGTACTGCGGTTGGAGTTCGCCAGGCCGCGCAGGTAGTACAGGTACGCGATGTTGCGGTGGGTCGGGTAGGTACGGATGAAGCGGTCGATGCTGGACACCGCGTCATCGTGCTTGCCGGCCTTGTACTGGGCGTAGGCGGTCTCGATCATCGCCTGCTCGGTGTACGGACCGTACGGATACTGGGCCACCAGGCGGCGGAAGCTGGCCTCGGCGCCGCTCCAGTTGCCGCCCTGCATCAGCTTGTGGCTTTTCTCGTACAGCTGTTCGACCGGCACGCCTTCATCGGGGCGATCACCCTTCTTGGCGCCGCGATGGCAGCCGGTGGCGGCGATGACCAGCACCAGCAGCAGGGCGGTGAGGCGGACGGGCGCGGAGAGCATGGCGGAGCGTCGGATCATGGGGTCGAGGCGGGACGCGGCTGGAATACGAAGGGTCGATGATAGCCTAGTGTCCTGTCCAGCGACTGAAACCGGCCGCCGGGACCCCAAAATTTCAAAGAATGCCCCCTGCCATGTCTGAACAACCCTCTGAATCGGCCCGCCAGGCCATCGTCCCCGACACCGCTGCCGGGCGCCGTTTCGACGCCGTCGTGGCCGAACTGTTCCCCGAATACTCGCGTTCGCGCCTGACCGAATGGATCAAGGCCGGGGAGGTGCTGCTGGACGGTGCCCAGGTGCGCCCGCGCGATCCGCTGCGCGGCGGCGAGGTGGTGACCCTCAACGTGGTACTGGAAACCCAGACCGACGCCCAGCCGGAGGACATCCCGCTGGACGTGCTGTTCGAGGACGAGCACCTGCTGGTGATCAACAAGCCGGTCGGCCTGGTGGTACACCCGGGCGCGGGCAACCACAGCGGCACCCTGGTCAACGCCCTGCTGTTCCGCGACCCGTCGGTGGCGGTGCTGCCGCGCGCCGGCATCGTGCATCGCCTGGACAAGGACACCAGCGGCGTGATGGTGGTGGCCAGGACCCTGGAAGCGCAGACCGCGCTGGTCGAGCAGCTGGCGGCACGTGACGTGCACCGTCAGTACCTGGCCATCGTGATGGGCGCGCTGGTGGCCGGTGGTACTGCCGATGCCCCGATCGACCGCCACCCGCGCGATCGCCTGAAGATGGCGGTGCGTGAGGACGGCAAGGAAGCGGTGACCCACTACCGCCTGCGCGAGCGCTTCCGGGCACACACCGCGCTGGAGTGCCGCCTGGAAACCGGTCGTACCCACCAGATCCGCGTGCACATGGCGCACGTGCGCCATCCGATCATCGGCGACCCGCTGTATGGCGGCGCGCTGAAGCTGCCCAAGGGCGCCAGCGACGAGCTGGTGGCCGCGCTGCGCGGCTTCAAGCGCCAGGCCCTGCACGCCGAGACGCTGGAGTTCACGCACCCGATCACCGGTGAGCCGGTGCGCAACACTGCGCCGGTGCCGGAGGACATGCTGCACCTGATGAAGGTGCTGCGCGAAGACAGCGAAGCCTTCGCCGCACGCGAGCGGGACCGCTGGTGATGGCCGCCGCGCTGCCCTTGCTGCAGGCGGACTGGCCGGCGCCTCCGGGCGTCCATGCGCTGACCACGCGCCGGCACGGTGCGGGCATCTCGCCGGCGCCGTTCGCGCAGTTCAACCTGGGCAACCGGCACGCGGCCGATGGTGATACCCCCGCCAACGTCGAGCACAACCGCCAGCTGCTGCAGCAGGGGTTGGCGCTGCCGTCGGCCCCGCACTGGCTGCGCCAGGTGCACAGCAGCACCGTGCTGCGATTCAACGCGCCGCCGGTGCCGGGTGCCGCCGAGCCGGTGGCCGACGCCGCGGTGACCTCGGTGCCCGGCGTGGTGCTGGCGATCCTGACCGCCGACTGCCTGCCGGTGGTGTTCGCCGCCGCAGACGGCAGCGAGGTGGGCGCGGCCCATGCCGGCTGGCGGGGGCTGGCCGACGGCATGCTGGAGGCCACCGTGGCGGCCATGCAGACGCCGCCGGCGCAGTTGCGCGCCTGGCTGGGACCGGCAGCCGGGCCGGCCGATTACGAGATCGGTGAAGAGGTCTACCACGCCTTCGTCGGACACGATCCGGCCGCCGAGGTGGCGTTCGCAGCGACCCGCGCAGGTCATTGGAAGGTGGACCTGTTCGCGTTGGCCCGCCAGCGCCTGCAGGCGGCGGGCATGGACCCGGCGCAGGTATACGGCGGCACGGTGTCGACCATGGCCGATCCGGACCTGTACTCGCACCGGCGCGACCGCCGCACCGGACGCATGGCGACGTTGGCCTGGATCGCACCCTGACTACGCCCCTGTTTGCACGGGTGCTGGGGCCGGCCTTCGCCACCCTGGCACCGCCGGTGCAGGCGCTGCACGCCGCACCACAGCCGTGCCGCTACGTGGGGAAGGCGCGGATCCAGCGCGGGCGTCACGGGCTGGTGCCGCTGCTGGCCGCAGTGGCACGGTTGCCGAAGAGCGGCGACGCGCTGCCAACCGAAGTGGTATTCAGCACACACGGGCAGGGCGAGCAATGGGCGCGGCGGTTCGGCCGCTGGCCAATGGTGTCGCGGCTGTGGGCGCACGACGGGCATCTGCGCGAGCAGTTGGGCGCGGTGCGCTTCGAATTTGATCTGCAGGCCCGCGAGGGTGGCATCGACTGGTTGGTGCGCCGGGTCTGGGCGTTCGGGCTGCTGCCGCTGCCAAGGCGCTGGTTTGATGGCGCGCGTTGCCGCGAAGCCTGGCAGGGCGAGCGTTACACTTTCCTGGTCGATGTGACGCTGCCCTGGGTGGGAGCCCTGATCCGCTATGAAGGCTGGCTCGAACCGCGGTGAGGCCGCCGCCGAGGCTGGGACCGCGGTGATCGTATTCGATGGCGTATGCGCGCTGTGCAACCGCTGGGTGCGCTTCCTGCTGCGCTTCGACCGCAGGGGGCGCTATCGCTTTGCGGCGATGCAGGGCGCACAGGGCAGCGCGATGCTGCGCGCGCACGGGCTGGACCCGCAGGACCCGATGTCGTTCCTGCTGCTGGACGCACAGGGTGCCTGGACCGATACCGATGCGATCCTGCGCGTACTGGCCGGGCTGGGCGGCGCCTGGCGCCTGGCCGGCGTGCTGCGGCTCGTGCCGCGCGGCTGGCGTGATGCGGCGTATCGCGCGCTGGCACGCAACCGCTACCGCTTGTTCGGTCGGCATGACACCTGCCATCTACCAGCACCGGAGCAGGCCGCGCGGTTCCTGGATTGATCGCCTGTCTTTCGTAGAGTCGAGCCATGCTCGACTTGCTTTCTTCTCCTGCCAATAGCAGCCGAGCATGGCTCGGCTCTACAGGAACGCGTGCTTCAACCCTCCAGCGCGTCCAGGTAGCTGCGGCGCCAGTGGTTGATGTCGTAGGTGCGCAGGTGCTCCATCATCGCGTGCCAGCGCTCCTTGCGCCTGCTCAGCGACATCGTGGCTGCGGTGGCGATCGCATCGGCCACGCCATCCAGATCATGCGGGTTCACCAGCAGTGCCTGCTTCAGTTCGTCGGCGGCGCCAGCCAGCAGTGACAGCACCAGCACGCCCGGATCCTCCGGGTCCTGCGACGCCACGTATTCCTTGGCCACCAGGTTCATGCCATCGCGCAGCGGCGTGACCAGGCCGACCGCCGCCGCCCGGTAGAAGCCGGTGAGCGTGGCATGTGTGAAGTTCTGGTTGACGTACCGCAGCGGCGTCCAGTCCGGCTCGGCATGGCCGCCGTTGATGTGGCCAGCGATCTGCTCCAGCTGGCTGCGCAACTGCCGGTACTCGGTGACATCACCGCGCGAGACCGGGGCGATCTGCAGGTAGGTCAAGGAGCCGCGCTGGTCAGGGTGGCGCTGCAGGTAGCGCTCGAAGCCAAGGAAGCGCTCGGGGAGGCCCTTGGAATAGTCCAGGCGATCCACGCCGATTGCCAGCTGGCGGTCGCGCAGGCTGGCGCGAAGATTCTTCACGGCGGTCTTGGTGGCGGCTGTGCCGGCCTGGCGTGCGATCAGCTCGGTGTCGATGCCGATCGGGAAGGCTGCTGCACGGAAGCGGCGCCCGCCCGGCGCTTCCAGCTCGCCGTTGTCGAGCACGCGTCCGCCGCCGAACAGGCGCAGGTAGGTCTGGAAGCGATCGGCATCGCGCTGGGTCTGGAAGCCGACCAGATCGTAGGCATACAGCGCCGAAAACAACCGCAGGTGATCGGGCATCGCCTGCAGCAGGTCCGCCGACGGCATCGGGATGTGCAGGAAGAAGCCGATGCGGCAGCCGATGCCGCGCTCGCGCAGCAGCGCGCCGAGCGGAATCAGGTGATAGTCATGGATCCAGACGATGTCATCCTCGCGCAGCAATGGCGCGAGCTTGTCGGCGAACAGCGCATTGACCTTGTGGTAGGTCTCGCGGGTACCGCGGTCATAGTCGACCAGATCCAGGCGGAAGTGCAGCAGTGGCCACAGCGTGCGGTTGGCAAAGCCGTTGTAGTAGCCATCGACCTCGCGCTTGCTCAGGTCCATGGTGACGTAGTCGATGTCACCGTCCTTCTGCCGGTGCAGCGTGCCGCTGCCTTCCTTTACGGTCTTGCCGCTCCAGCCGAACCACAGGCCGCCGCGCTCCTTCAGGGCGGCCAGCAGGCCGACCGCCAGCCCGCCTGCGCGGTTCTCGCCGGGCACGGCCACACGGTTTGAAACCACGACCAGACGACTCACGATGCCTCCTGCCAGGACCGCGACAGGCGCATCGCGGCGGTGATCAGGCCGACGTGCGAATAGGTCTGCGGGAAATTGCCCCAGGCCTCGCCGCTGTCGAAGGCCAGATCCTCCGACAGCAGGCCCAGGTGGTTGCGCTGCTTCAGCAGCAGCTCGAACATCTCGCGTGCTTCATCCATGCGCCCGATCGCCGCCAGCGCATCGATGTACCAGAACGTACAGATGGTGAAGCTGGTTTCCGGTTCGCCGAAGTCATCCGGCGCGACGTAGCGGTACAGCGAATTGCCGTGCTTGAGGTCGCGGCCGATGGCATCGACGGTGGCAATGAACCGGGCGTCCATCGCGTCGATGAAGCCGATGTCGGCCAGCAGCAGCAGCGAGGCATCCAGGCGATGGCCGCCGAAGGTATCGGTGAAGTGGCCCAGCTCCTCGCTCCAGGATTCGGCCATGATGCGGGCGTGGATGGTGTCGGCGCGCTCGCGCCAATAGTGTGCGCGGTCATCACGCTTCAGGCGCACGGCGATCTTGCACAGGCGGTCGCACGCAGCCCAGCACATCGCGCTGGTGTAGGTGTGCACTTCGGTGCGGCCGCGGAATTCCCACAGGCCGGCATCGGGGACGTCGTGCAGGGCGAAGGCCTGTTCGCCCAGGGGTTCCAGGCGGGCAAACGTGTGCGCGTCGCCGGGATCCTGCAGGCGACGGTCAAAGAACAGCTGCGTGGACGCCAGCACCACGCTGCCGTACACGTCGTGCTGGCGCTGCACCCAGGCCAGGTTGCCGCGGCGCACCGGGCCCATGCCGCGGTAGCCGGACAGGCTGGGCACCTCATCCTCGTCCAGCTTGGCCTCGAAACCAATGCCATACAGCGGTTGCAGCGTACCGTCGGTGGTGGCCAGGTTGAAGATGTAACCGAGGAACTGTTCCATCGTGCGCGTTGCGCCCAGACGGTTCAGCGCGCGCACCACGAACGCCGCATCGCGCAGCCAGCAGTAACGGTAATCCCAGTTGCGCACGCTGCCGGGTGCTTCCGGAATGGAGGTGGTCATCGCCGCGATGATCGCGCCGCTGTCTTCGTACTGGCACAGCTTCAGCGTGATCGCACTGCGGATGACCGCGTCCTGCCACTCCAGGGGAATGGACAGGTAGCGCACCCATTCGCGCCAGTAGTCGCGGGTGCGCTGGAAGGCTTCCTGCACGTAGCCGCTGATCGAGCGGTTGAGCGATTCGTCCACGCCCAGGATCAGGTGGACGGGATGGCTGAGCACGAACGGCAGGCCGTCGCGCACGAAGCGGACCGGCACATCGGTGGTCAGCCGCAGCACGTGCTCGGGCAGGATCCAGCGCACATGGTTGCTGCCCCAGGTGGACTCCGGCACGCGCGCGCCCCAATCGGCCAGCGGGCGGGCGCGCACGGTGATGCGTGGGCTACCGGCCAGCGGGCGCACCTGGCGGATCAGGCTGACCGGCCGGTAGAAGCGGTCGTTCTGGCGCCAGCGGGGCGCGAAGTCGAGGATCTCCAGTTCGCCGCCGTGCGTGTCGCGCAGGACGGTGCGCAGGATCGCCGTATTGGTCAGGTACTCCTGCTCGCTGCTGGCGAAGTCTTCCAGCTCGATGGCGAAGTCACCACCGGTCTGCTGGTTGGGGCCGAGCAGGGCACAGAAGGTGGGGTCGCCGTCGAAGGTGGGCAGGCAGCTCCAGACAACGCGGGCACGTTTGTCGACCAGGGCGCCGAAGCTGCCGTTGCCGACCACGCCCAGATCAAGATCGGGTTGGGTCATCACGCGGTACATCTCGGTTGCGGCCGTGGGGGGGCCGGGTCAATAGGCATTCTCACGCAGCCAGGCGTGCACGCTGCGTATGTCGGGCAGCGCGAACACGGCCACGCTGGGTTCGCGTTCGCCCACCAGCACGCTCCAGCCATGCTGGCCGTTGGCAGCGTCGAAGCCGAATTCGTCGGTGAGGTCGTCACCGAGGAAGACGGGCAGGCGGCCACGGAAGGGCAGGTACTGCATCATCCTCCGCACCGCACGGCCCTTGTCGCTGCCAACCGGGACGAACTCGACCACGTGGTCGCCGGGTTGCAGGCGGTAACTGGAACGGCCGCGCACGTGGCGGTCGGCGAAGGCGCGCACATCGCTGGCGGCGTGCGGCGCGCCGCGCCAGTGCAGCGCCAGGCCGACACCCTTGTCTTCCACCAGCACGCCGGGGTGGCCATGGGCGAAGCGCATCGCCTGCTGGTGCAGCGCATGCAGCCACTCGGCGGTGTCGTCGTCGTGCTCCTCGCGCAGCACACGACCGTCCTCGCCGCGCAATTCATGGCCATGCAGGCCCGCGGCAGGCAGTTGCAGGGGAGCGAACAGTTGATCGAGCTGCTCAAGCGGGCGACCACTGACCAGTGCTACGGCACCTTCCAGGCGGTCGCTGATGCGGCCGATGGCGTCACGCACATCCGGCAGCAGCTGCACGGCATCCGGGCGCGCAGCGAACTCGATCAGGGTGCCATCGACATCGAGGAACAACGCACAGGCGTCGTCCAGCAATGGCGGTGGCGGACGCAGGGGGAGCGGTTCAGCCATGCGGCCCACCTTGCCAGCGTGGGCGTGTACGTGGGGTCGAGGGCAGGCTACGGATCAGCTTCGGTGGGTGCCGACCGTTGGTCGGCACAAAGGGTCAGCCTGCATTGAACCCAGACAGTGCGGACCAACGGTCCGCACCCACCGAGAGCGATCACTTCCGGTGGGTGCCAACCGTTGGTTGGCACAAAGGGTCAGCCTGCATTGAACCCGGGCAGTGCGGACCAACGGCCCGCACCCACCCATACACCCAGAGCAATCAGAAGGTATAGCGGACGCGGCCGTAGTAGTACGCGCCATTGCTGCCGATCGGCGACAGCACGTCATACGGCAGGTTGCCGAAGTAGTGGATATCGCTGTTGGACCGATCCGGGTAGTTGTCGGTCAGGTTCTGCCCGCCGATGGCCACGCTCCACTGCGGGGTGATGCGGTATTCGACTTCCGCGTCCAGCTGCCACTCGGCCTGGTAGGTCTGGCGCGGGATGTAGCCATCACCGAAGTTGAACACGCGGGTGGCGCTGCCGTAGCGGTTCACGCGGCTGCTCAGCGACCAGTGGTCATTGTTCCAGGCAGCCGAGAAACTGCCACGTGTACGCGGTGTGGCATCGGTCAGCGTGTTGGTCTCTTCAATCCCGAACAGCACATAATCCGGGTCCAGCGCCTGCAGCTGTGCCGGCGTGGCCAGCACGTTCTTCAGCGTGGTCTTGGTATACGCATAGGTGCCGGTCAACAGCAGCTGGCCATCGCCCAGCGACTGGCGCCAGTTGCTCACCAGCTCGGCGCCACGGGTGCGGGTATCGGCGGCGTTGACGAAGAAGCTGGCGCTCTGCAGGCCGCTGACACCGTAGTTGGCTGCCACGTGGCCGGTCAGTGCATCACCGGTGATGCTCTCCGACAGTGCGATGCGGTCGTCAATGTCGATCTGGAAGAAGTCCAGCGAGAGGTCGAAGTGTTCGCCGATGCGGCTGGTGAAGCCCAGCGACGTGTTCAGGGATTTTTCCGGTTTCAGGTCCTGCGCGCCAAGGCCACGCGCGATCGGATTGTTGACCGACAGCAGTCGGCCCTGCACCAGCTGGCCACCAGCGTTATAGCCGGTGGAGGTGGATTCGTAGCCGATCTGCGCCAGTGAAGGTGCGCGGAAGTTGTTGGAGATGGCACCGCGCAATGCAAACGCCGGCGTGAACTCGTAGCGCAGGCCGAGCTTGCCGGTCAGCTCGCCGCCGAAGTCGTCGTTGTGCTCGTAGCGCGCGGCCAGATCGGTGGAGAACTTCTCGCCGAACTGGCTGGACAGGCTGGCATAGGCGCTGGCCACGTCGCGCGACAGGGTGGCGGCGTCCTGTGGGGTCAGGCCGCCACCGGCCTGCGAGCCGGTCGGGCGGTCGGTGTACGGGCCCGGCGCATAGCTGGCCGGGTCGCCGGGGCGGGTCTGGTAGCGCTCATGGCGCGCTTCCACGCCCAGGCCCAGCGTGTGGCTGATGCTGTCGCTCTGGGTGAACACGCGGCTCAGGTCGAGGTTGCCCACGGTCTGCGCGTACTCGTAGTCGGCGGTCTTGAAGCGGGTCGGGCTGGTCGGGCCCAGCGACGCGTTGAGCGAATCACGCAGGCGGTAGGTGAAGTCGTTCTGGCCGTAATCCAGGCTGCTGTCGTAGCTCCACTCGCCCCACTGGCCGCGCACGCCGGCCACGGCCTGTACGTCGCGGTTCTCGCCTTCGGAGATCGGTCGGTAGCCGTTCGGATAGACCTGCTTCCAGTTGGCATCGCCATCGGGATAGCGGAAGTAGTTGGCGCCTTCGGTATCGCGCTGGTTGAAGGTGCCGAACGCGTAGAACGTCGAGGTCTGGCCCACCGGAATCTCGGTGTTCAGCCACAGGTTGATGTCCTTGCTCTTGCCATCGCCCAGCACATAGTTGCGCTTGCCCTGCAGCGCCAGGTTGGCCGGGGTCTGGTCCCACGGCGGAATCTGGTCGAAGCCGGCGCGGTTGGTGCCGTTGCGGTGCTTGTATTCCAGGCCGACGCGCAGGAAGCCGCCGTCTTCGCCCAGCGAAGTGCCGACCTTGGCGCTGATGTTGCCGGTCTGGCCGTCGGTAAGGGTACGCCCGATCGGCTTCAGGTCGGTGTGGTTGGCGCCGTAGCTGGCCTCGATCTCCCCGCCGTCGCCGCCGTTGTCGAGGATTACGTTGATCACACCGGCCACCGCATCCGAGCCGTACAGCGCGCCGGCACCATCACGCAGCACTTCGATGCGCTTGATCGCACTGACAGGAATCGAGTTGAAGTCGACCGGGGTGGTGCCCTTGCCGATCTTGCTGTCGGTGTTGACCAGCGCGGTGTGGTGGCGGCGCTTGCCATTGACCAGCACCAGCACCTGGTCCGGCGACAGGCCGCGCAGCTGTGCGGCGCGCACATGGTCGGCGCCACCGGAGTTGGACTGGCGCGGGAAGTTGAACGACGGCAGCAGCGCCTGCAGCGCGCTGCCCAGTTCACCGTTGACCACGCCGGCCTTGCGGATGTCCTCGGCGGTGAGCACGTCCACCGGCGAGGTTGACTCAAGCACGGTGCGATCGGCGGCGCGGGTGCCGGTGACGATCACCGTGTCCAGGTTGGTGGCGTCCTGGGCCAGGGCCGGGACGGCGGCGGAGGAAAGCGCGAGGGCGATGGCGAGGCCGAGCGGCGACGCGGGCAGGCGGGTGGACATGGGGGCTCCAGCAACAACGACGACGGGGAAGGGGGAGATAGTTTCACTTACATCCATCCGGATGAAGCGATATATTATCTTCGCGTGATGGCCGGTGCCGATGCAAGCCCCTGCCAGTCCGGCATGAGCTGATGCCCTGCTGGCATCAGCACGCCGGGCCGGTGGCGCTGTACGCTGCCGGCTCGCCTTGTCCCCCTTCCCCCGGAGCTGTACCGATGAAACACCTTGGCCTCGTCTTTGCCGTGCTGCTGGCCACCAGCGGCTGCGCCAGCCTTTCTTCGCAGGCGCCCAGCGCCTATGCCACGGCCACTACCGCCGAACTGAAGGGCGATGCCGCACGCCCGTCCGCCGGCCATGGCTGGGTGCGCAGTGAGCTGTACTTCGGCGTGGGCGAGGAGCAGGGTGCCGGCAACCGCCCGCAGGCCGACACCATCAGCGAGGCGCAGTGGCGCACGTTCCTGGACAAGGAAGTGACCCCGCGCTTCCCGGATGGCCTGACCGTGTTCGATGCCTATGGCCAGTGGCTGTTCCGCGGCGATGCCGCGCCCAACCGCCTGCGCACGAAGGTGCTGGTGGTGCTGCATGAGGACACCCCGCAGCGCCGCGCCGATATCGAAGCGATCCGCCTGGCGTGGAAGCAGCAGACCAGGCATCAGTCGGTGCTGTGGTCGCGGCAGCCGGTCGAGGTATCGTTCTGAGTTGAAGGTGCCGCCGCGGTGCCGCAGGGAGCAATGATGAACTACAGGGAATGCCTGCTGGGCCTGGTATTGGTGGGCGTGCTGGCACCGCCGGCGCAGGCGGGTGGGGACGACGGCGAAACGCTGCGCTTCCAGGTGGCCGCGCACGTGCAGGCGCACGCCGATCCCCAGCAGGATGGCAGCATCGCCGTGCAACTATCGCCGTCGGGAAAGCGCCAGACGCTGGCGGGCGCGGCGGATGCCGACGGCAATTCGCGCTGGGGTCTGGAAGACGTCGATTTCGATGGCTACCCGGAACTGGTCGCGCGCGCCCCGGTCGGCATGGTCAACGAGGCGGTGGCGGTGTACCGCTTCGATCCGGCCAGTGCTTCGTATCGCGCGCTGCAGGCCGACACCCACGGCAAGGACAGCTGCGGTGACCTGATGGGGCTGAGCGTGGACGTTGCCACCCGCACCCTCACCAGCAGTTGCCGCAGCGGGCCGATTTGGTACACCGACAAGTATCGCTTTGCAGGCGCGACGCTCCATCTGTACCGCGCCGAGCGTGTGCTGATGCTGGGCGATACGTTGAACGCCGCGCTGCAGTGGGAACAGACCGACGAGCAGGGCCCGCTGGCGGTCTGGCGCACCTACGATGCCGCCGGCCGTGTGCTGGAAAGTGCCATCGCCGATGGCCTGGGTGCACCGCCGGACGGGCCGTTGCAGGGGCAGCAGGCCACCGTGGTGCCCGCGCGCCTGTTCCTCTTCGACCGACCCGGCGCGTCCAGCACCAAGCGTTACCTGGTGCAGGGCGATCGCGTGGAATTGCTCGATGAACAGAACGGCTGGGTGAAGCTGCGCTATCGCAGCCCGAATCACGGCGCGGTGGAGGGCTGGATCAACGTCAACGATTGACGAGACGTCTACCCGCAGTTTGCACATCGAGGCAATGGGCAACTTGCCCACGGGGGCATCACTTCATCAGGTCTAGCCTCGGACGTTCCCCCGTTCGAGGATGTATCCGATGAGCAAGCGCGTGGCCGAAATCGTGGTGGACGCCCTGCAGCAGGCTGGTGTCCGCCGTTGCTACGGCATCGTGGGCGATACGCTCAACCATGTGACCGATGCGATGCATGGCAGCGAGATCGCTTGGGTGCACGTGCGCCATGAAGAAGTGGCAGCGTTCGCCGCCGGCGCCGATTCGCTGGTGAGCGGCGAGTTGACCGCCTGTGCGGGCTCCTGTGGTCCCGGTGGCCTGCACTTCATCAACGGCGTGTTTGAGAGCAACCGCAACCGTGCGCCGATGGTGCTGATCGCCAGCCAGGTGGTGACCAGTGAGCTGGGCATGGAATTTCCGCAGGAAGTGGATTTCAAGGCGGTCTATGGCAGCTGCACGGTGTTCTGCGAGCAGGTGCACAGCCCGGAGCAGGCGCGACGCGTGGTGGCCCTGGCCTGCCAGGCGGCGATCAGCCGGCGTGGCGTGGCGGTAGTGATCCTGCCGGCCGACATCAGCCAGGCTGAGGTGAAGCACGATGTGCCGTTCTCGGTGCACTACACCCAGCCGGTGCTGCGCCCGTCCGACGCCGAACTGCAGCGCATTGCCGAGCTGCTGGGGCAGGGCAAGCGTATCGGCATCTATGCCGGTGCCGGTTGCCAGGGCGCGCACGCGCAGCTGCTGGAACTGGCCCGGCGCCTGCAGGCGCCGGTTGCGCATACTTCGCGCGCCAAGGATTTCGTCGAGCCGGACAACCCGTACAACATGGGCATGACCGGAATCTTCGGCATCGAGTCTGGCTTCCACACGCTGATGGAGTGCGACACGCTGCTGCTGCTCGGCGCCGACTTCGCCTGGGGCCAGTTCTACCCCGACAAGGCCACGATCATCCAGGTCGACCGTGATGGCAGCCACCTTGGCCGCCGCCACCCGGTGAACCTCGGCGTGGTCGGCGATATCGCGCCCACGCTGGATGCGTTGCTGCCGATGCTGCCGCCGCGCGAGGACAGCAGTTTCCTGGACGAGTGCATCGAACGTCGCGACAAGGCGCTGAAGAAGCGCGAACAGGAGGAGCAGCCGGGCGAGGGCGAGCTGATCCACCCGCAGCATCTGACCGCGCTGCTGTCGAAGCATGCCAGCGAGGATGCACTGTTCACCGCCGACGGCGGCTCGCCGATGGTCTGGGTGCTGCGGCATATCCGCGTCAACGGTCGCCGCCGCACGCTGACCAGCCTGCTGCACGGCACGATGGCCAATGCAATGCCGCAGGCCCTGGGCCTGCAGAAGGCGTTCCCCGGCCGGCAGGTGATTTCGCTGTCCGGCGATGGTGGCCTGGCGATGCTGCTGGGCGACCTGCTGACCGCAGTGCAAGAGAACCTGCCGATCAAGGTGGTGGTGTTCAACAATGGCTCGCTGAACTTCGTCGAGCTGGAGCAGAAGGTGGAAGGCCTGCTGGACAACTACACCGACCTGAAGAACCCGGACTTCGGGCGCCTGGCCGAGGTGATCGGCTTCCACGGCCGCACGGTGACCCGTAGTGAGGATCTGGAGGAAGCGGTGCAGGATTTCCTGTCGCAGCGCGGCCCGGCACTGCTGGACGTGCACACCAGCCGCGCAGAGTTGGTGATGCCGCCGCAGATCGAGGCCAAGCAGGTCGCCGGCACGGCGCTGTACGCGGCCAAGGCGGTGTTGAATGGCCGCTTCGACGACGTGAAGCATCTGCTGGTGGACAATTTCCTGAAGAAGTAGGGGGGGCGATGCAGGGCTGCGCCCTGCACCTGCGGAGGCGAAGGTCGAAGCAACAGCAACAGCAACAGCTGGGTATCCGTGGGATGGCGGGGTGGGTCCGGTTGCGGGGGGCGCTGCAAGTACGTCCATGTAAGCTCGGTCGCCGCTTGCTCGTGTGCGCAGTCCTGCGCACACGGCAAGACCGGGGTTGGGCGTCCTGCCCAACCCCCCCGAGGCATGCCTCGGGCCCATGCGGCTCACGCCCCCGCAACCGGACCCACCCCGCCTTCGACAGCTTCCTGCAATCTGCCGGAACGGGATATTGCACTGGTGGGTGTCGACCTTGGTCGACACGGTGGATCCACGCCATGCGTGGATGAACGAAAGAATGATCGGAATGATCTTCTGTAGAGCCGAGCCATGCTCGGCTGAGAGGCTTCGCGTACAGCAGCCGAGCATGGGCTCGGCTCTACAAAGAGAGCCTGCCTTTGCTTTTGATCTTTTGATTCTTTTCCGTGGCTGGCACGCGCAGGAAACTGTCAGGGGCCGGGCGGGTAGGCTGCGCAGGGGCGTGAGCCGCATGGGCCCGAGGCATGCCTCGGGCGGGTTGGGCAGGACGCCTAACCCCGGTCTTGCCGTGTGCGCAGGACTGCGCACACGAGCAAGCGGCGACCGAGCTTACAGGGACGTACTTGCAGCGACCCCTGCGCAGCCTACCCGCCCGGCCCACCCCCTGAGGTCCGCTGTCCGCGACCAACCCAGCCACGAGGGGCCCCGCCGTTGGCTGGAACCCATCATTCCACGACGGAATTGGCGCGCCGGCCCCGCTGGGCCTACCATCGGCGGTCCCCACCCCCACCGCCCCTTCCATGTCCGCTCCCGCTTCCGCCGTACCGCGTCGCTGGTTCGTCGCCGGCGACTTCAACGGCTTCTTCGGCCTGGTCGTCGACAACCTCTCCATCCTCGGCTTCATCGCCATGGCTCTGGTCGGGATCTTCCAGTTCCCCGCCGACGTGGTGTTCGGCCGCATGTTCCCCGGCACCGCCTTCGGCGTGCTGATCGGCAACCTGCTGTACACCCTGATGGCACGCCGGCTCGCCGCGCGTACCGGCCGTGACGACGTCACCGCCATGCCGCTCGGCCTGGATGCCCCGACCAGCATCGGCATGGCCCTGCTGGTGCTTGGCCCGGCCTTCATCGCTTTCAAGCAGCAGGGCATGGACCCGCACGCGGCGGGCATCGCCACCTGGCAGCTGGGCATGGCCGCGCTGGTCATCATGGGCGTGCTCAAGTTCGTGCTGTCGTTCTTCGGCGAAGCGGTCACCCGCGCCCTGCCGCGTGCCGCGCTGCTGGGTTCCATCGCCGGCATCGCGCTGGTGCTGATGGGCCTGCTGCCGCTGCTGGAAACGCTGCGCTCGCCGCTGGTCGGCTTCACCACGCTGGGCCTGCTGCTGTACGTGCTGATCGCCAAGGGCAAACTGCCGGTGCGTGGCCCGGGCGTGCTGCTGGCCTTCGTGTTCGGCACCGTGCTGTATTACGGCCTCGGCCTGGCCGGGCTGGGCGCGCCGGGCTTCCATGTGCCGGCGTGGGTGCCGCCGCAGGTGGTGCTGCCGCTGCCGACGCTGGGCTTTCTCGACGGCCTGCCCACCGCGATGACCTACCTGCCGCTGCTGCTGCCGTTCGGCCTGCTGATGGTGGTCGGTGGCATCAACGTATCCGAAAGCGCGCGTGCGGCCGGCGATGACTACCGCACCCGCGACATCCTGCTGGTGGAAGCGGTGGCCACGCTGGTGGCCGGTGTCTGCGGCGGCGTGGCGCAGACCACGCCGTACATCGGCCAGCCGGCGTACAAGCACATGGGCGCGCGCAGCGGTTACACGCTGCTGACGGGCCTGTTCGTCGGCATCGGCGGCATGCTCGGCATCATCTCCGGGCTGGTGCAATGGCTGCCGCTGGCGGTGCTCGCACCGATCATCGTGTACGTGGCCATCGACATCACCACGCAGGCGTTCCAGGCCACGCCGCGCCACCATGCCGGCGCGATGGTGCTCGGTTTCCTGCCGTCGGTGGCCTACCTGCTGGCGATCAAGGCACCCGGCTGGATCGCACCGGATCAGCTGGCGCAGCTGCTGACCAAGCTCGACGGCCACGGCCTGCCGGAGCTGGCGGTGATCTTCACTCTCGGCAACGGCTTCATCATCACCTCGATGCTGTGGATTTCGGCGGTGGCGGCGATGGTCGATGGCCGCCTGCGCCGTGCCTGCGGGTTCCTGCTGGTGGCGGCGTTGCTGACACTGTTCGGGCTGATCCACTCGGTGGATCCGCGCGGCGGCATCTACCTGCCGTGGGACCTGGATGGATTGGCGCGCATCATCAGTGTGCAGTTTGCCGGCGCCTACGTGGCCCTGGCGGTGCTGCTGTGCCTGCTGTCGCTGCAGAAGCAGCCGGTGCAACCGCTGGCTGATCGCACCGATCATTGACCGGTGACGCCGGGCATGGCCCGGCGCTACCGCTCCTTCCACTTCTGGTGCTCTGTAGAGCCGAGCCTGCGCTCGGCTGCTCTGAGCCGAGCATGGCTCGGCCCTACAGGGGCGTGTTGCAGGCGGCGAATGATCACAGAGCGCTCTGCCGGCCAGCGGCCGGCACTACCGTTCGGCGTCCAGCTCCGGGTAGTGGCGGAAGATGCCATTCGTGTTGAACGCCAGACGTCGTTCCGAGGCCAGATAGGCGGCGATGTTCGGCCGCTTCGCCACCCGCGCCTGCAGCGCGCGCAGCAGGGGCAGGGTGGACGCCAGTGCCTGCATGCGGCGTGGAAACATGTAGTCCAGCCCACTCAACAGCTGGAACAGCGACAGATCCACGTACGAATGCTCGCGCAGTGCATGGCGGCCACCGTTGGCGGCCAGCACCCGTTCGAAGTAGCCCAGGAACTTCGGCAGGCGCTCGCTGCGCAGCGACGCGGCACGTGCCTTGGCCTCGGTCTTCTGCTCTTCGTAGTATTTTGATGCGGCGATCGGATGGTGAGTGTCATGCACCTCGGCCACCAGGTCGGCGATGGTCAGCTGCAGTTGCAACGCCTGCATCCGCCGCGAGGCCGCCTGTGGCACCAGGTCCAGCGTCGGACCGAGGAAATCCAGGATCGCCGCGACCTGCGCGATGACCTGGCGGCCGGCCTTCAGGAACGGCGGCGCGAAGGGCTGTGCCCCTTCACTGCTGCCATCGAGAAACGGCTGCATCACCGCATCGCCGTGCACCCGTGCCATGTCGATGTAGTCGGCGCCGGCATCTTCCAACGCCAGCCGCACGAACTCGCCACGGCCCTGGATGCCGGTCCAGTAGTACAGCGCGTACTGCATGGCGGTGCCTCCACAGGAAAAGACCCACAGCGTCGCGCGGAGCATGCAAAGCAGGCGTGAGCGCGGCTCTGCTGCAGGTCTCAACCCGAACGGCAGCGGAACAGGCGGGGAACCCGCTGCAATCGGTGGGGTCACACCTTCTCCATGCGTGTGAAACGAGGTGCTGCATCATGCAGAGTGGAAAGGCGGTATGGCCCTGGGTGCTGGGTGTGGTGGTGATCGGCGGCGCGGGCGGTTGGTTGTTCCGCGATCAGCTGAGGCACCTGGCAGACGGTGTTTCGGTGCCGGTGCACTCAACCCCCGCCAGCACCAGCGCACCGCCGCAACCGCAGGCGGCCGCGGACCCCGCGCCAGCACCGCCGCCGATCAGGCATCCGCTGGCCACCGAGGCCGCCGCTGACCCGGCGCTGCCCAAGTTGGCCGACAGTGATGCGGCTGCCTGGGGCGCATTGAGCCAGCTGTTCCAGGGCGAGGGCCCGATGACCCTGCTGCTGCGCGATCACCTGATCCAGCGCCTGGTCACCCAGGTCGACAACCTGGACAAACCAAGCGTGCCGCCGACGGTGCTGGCCGCACGGCCGCTGCCGGGCAACCTGCAGGTCGAGCATGGCGAGGGCGGGGAACGCATCGCGGCAAGCAACTCGGCGCGTTACGCGCCCTATGTGCAGGCCTTCACTGCGCTGGATCCAGCGGCAACGGCTACGGCGTACAAGCGCTTCTATCCGTTGATCCAGCAGGCCTACGTCGACCTGGGCCGGCCCGAGGGCTACTTCAACGACCGACTGGTGGCGGTGATCGACCATCTGCTGGAGACCCCGGAACTGGCGCAGGCGCCATCGGTGCAGCGTGATGAGCGCGTTCGCTACCGCTTCGTCGATTCCACCCTGCAGTCGCGCTCGATAGGCCAGAAGGCGCTGTTGCGCATGGACGCCGCGCAACAGCGGGCGGTCAAGCAGCAGCTGCGGGCGATCCGCAGCGCGATCACCGGCTGAGTCCGCGCACCGCGCGGAACTGATCGGGATCAACGCGCCGACCACACCCGTTCCGGCATGCTGGCCGCAGGCTGACCGGCCCCGGGGTGCAGTCGCAGCCACCCTTGAAACGGGGTGGGGCAACCGCATCTTCCCAGCATCGCCGGCGCGGGCCGGCCCTGATGACCGATGAGGATTCGCAATGCGGATGGACAAGCTCACCTCGCGTTTCCAGCAGGCGCTGGCAGACGCACAGTCGCTGGCCGTGGGCCGCGACAACAGCATCATCGAACCGGTTCACCTGTTCAGCGCGCTGCTGGACCAGCAGGGCGGCAGCACGCGCCCGCTGCTGGCCCAGGCCGGGGTGAACGTGCCGGTGCTGCGCGAGCGCCTGACCGAGGCGCTGGATGCACTGCCGAAGGTGTCCGGCCAGGCCGGCAACGTCTCGATGGGCAATGACCTGGGGCGCCTGCTGAACCAGACCGACAAGCTGGCCCAGCAGCACGGCGATGCCTTCATTGCCAGCGAGTGGTTCGTGCTCGCGGCGCTGGAAGACGGCGGCACGCTGGGCATGGCGCTGCGCGCCGCCGGTGCCGACAAGACCCGCCTGCAGGCTGCGATCGACAAGCTGCGTGGCGGCGAGAACGTACAGTCGGAGAATGCCGAGGAACAGCGGCAAGCGCTGGAGAAGTACACCATCGACCTGACCGCGCGTGCCGAGAGCGGCAAGCTCGATCCGGTGATCGGCCGTGACGAGGAAATCCGTCGCACGATCCAGGTGCTGCAGCGCCGGACCAAGAACAACCCGGTGCTGATCGGCGAACCCGGCGTGGGCAAGACCGCAATCGTGGAAGGGCTCGCCCAGCGCATCATCAATGACGAAGTGCCCGAAGGCCTGCGCGGCAAGCGCGTGCTGTCGCTGGACATGGGCGCGCTGATCGCCGGGGCCAAGTTCCGCGGCGAATTCGAGGAGCGCCTGAAGGGTGTACTCAACGACCTGGCCAAGAACGAAGGCCAGATCATCCTGTTCATCGATGAACTGCACACCATGGTCGGCGCGGGCAAGGCCGACGGTGCGATGGATGCCGGCAACATGCTCAAGCCGGCCCTGGCGCGTGGCGAGCTGCATTGCATCGGTGCGACCACGCTGGACGAGTATCGCAAGTACATCGAGAAGGATGCCGCGTTGGAGCGCCGCTTCCAGAAGGTGTTCGTGGGCGAGCCGTCGGTGGAGGACACCATCGCGATCCTGCGCGGGCTGAAGGAAAAGTACGCCGTGCACCACGGGGTGGAGATCACCGACCCGGCCATCGTGGCTGCAGCCACGCTGTCCAACCGCTACATCACCGACCGCCAGCTGCCGGACAAGGCCATCGACCTGATGGACGAAGCCGCCTCACGCCTGCGCATGGAGATCGACTCCAAGCCGGAAGAGCTGGATCGCCTGGAGCGCCGGGTGATCCAGCTGAAGATCCAGCGCGAGATGCTGAAGAAGGAGAAGGACGAAGCCTCGCGGCAGCGCCTGGCCGACCTGGAAAACGACATCGACGGGCTGGAGCGCGAGTTCTCCGACCTCAATGAAATCTGGAAGTCGGAGAAGGCCGCGCTGCAGGGCGCCACCAAGATCAAGGAACAGGTCGAGCAGGCCAAGCTGGAGCTGGAGGCCGCGCAGCGCCGCCAGGATTTCGCCAAGATGAGCGAGATCCAGTACGGGCTGTTGCCGCAGCTGGAAAAGCAGCTGGCCGCGGCCCAGGAGGCCGAGCACAAGGACTTCAAGCTGGTGCAGGACCGGGTCACCGACGAGGAGATCGCCGAAGTCGTTTCGCGCTGGACCGGCATTCCGGTCAACAAGATGCTCGAAGGTGAGCGCGACAAGCTGCTGCGCATGGAAGAGGTGCTGCACAATCGCGTGGTTGGCCAGGAGGAAGCGATCAAGGTCGTCTCCGATGCCGTGCGCCGCTCGCGAGCAGGCCTGTCCGATCCGAACCGTCCGGCCGGCTCTTTCCTGTTCCTCGGCCCGACCGGCGTCGGCAAGACCGAGCTGTGCAAGTCGCTGGCCGAGTTCCTGTTCGACAGTGCCGACGCGATGATCCGCATCGACATGAGCGAGTTCATGGAGAAGCACAGCGTGGCCCGCCTGATCGGCGCGCCTCCGGGCTATGTCGGCTACGAGGAAGGTGGCTACCTGACCGAGGCCGTGCGTCGCCGTCCGTACTCGCTGATCCTGCTGGACGAAGTGGAGAAGGCGCATCCGGATGTGTTCAACATCCTGCTGCAGGTGCTCGACGATGGCCGCCTGACCGATGGACAGGGCCGTACCGTGGACTTCCGCAACACCGTCATCGTGATGACCTCGAACCTGGGCTCGCACCAGATCCAGGACATGAGCGCCGACGACAGCCCCGAGGCCTACACCCAGATGAAGGCGGCGGTGATGGGCGTGGTGCAGGCGCACTTCCGGCCGGAGTTCATCAACCGGCTCGACGACATCGTGGTGTTCCACCCGCTGGACAAGCAGCAGATCAAGCAGATCGCGCGCATCCAGATGCGCGGGCTGGAGAAGCGCCTGGCCGAGCGCGGGTTGAAGCTGTCGGTCTCCGATGCGGCGTTCGATCTGCTCGGCAACGTCGGGTTCGATCCGGTGTATGGCGCGCGCCCGCTGAAGCGCGCGATCCAGTCGCAGCTGGAGAATCCGCTGGCGCAGCAGATCCTGTCCGGTGCGTTCGTCAACGGTGACACCATCGAAGTCGGCAATGAGGGTGGGCATTTGGTCTTCGCCAAGGCCTGAACCGGTGGCGCGCCTGCCATGGCTGGCGCGCCACCAAAGCCTCAGCAAGGCACAATGATCCCGTTTTACTTTCGCAAGGACGAGGAGAACCGCATGGACGTTACCCGCAGGGTTTCACTCTGCGTGGCGCTGGCGCTCGCTGCAGTTGCTGGACACGCCGCAGCCGTCGAACAGGTCCAGCTGCCGCCGATGAAGGGTTACCAGCAGGCCCACCAGAGCACCGACGCACAAGGCAACCGCGTCACCGAGTACGTGCCGCAGGGCCAGACCGTGCAGGACTGGACCGACATGGTTACCGTCAATGATGCGCCGAACAGTGGCCATGTGAGTCCGCGCGAGTTCCTCGGCATCATCGAGGCGGGGTGGCGCATGGCCTGTCCGGCTGCGCAGAGCCACTGGATCCGCGAAGGCGAGGAGGGCGGACGGCCATTCGCGCTGCTGATGCTCAGTTGCCCGCTGAACCCCGGCACCGGCAAACCGGAGTTCACCTGGATCAAGGGCATGCAGGGCAGGCAGGGCTTCCACACCGTGCAGAAGTCGTTCCGCGCCGAACCGGAGAAGGACGACGTCGTGCAGTGGATCGGCTGGCTGCGCGAGGTTGGCTTGTGCGGCAGCGGCGACGCCCCGGCCTGCCGCTGATCGCAGCAGAAGAGGGCGCCCAGCGGCGCCCTTCATGCATCAGAAGCGGTGCGTATAGCCGCTCATCAAGCCGAACTGGTTCGCCTTCTGCACGATCGGGCTGTCGGCGGCATCACCGAGCAGGCGCGTGCCTTCGGCCGAGATGTACCAGTTGCCGTTGCGGCCCACGCGGTGGCTCCACTTCAGGCCGACACCGGCACTGACCAGGCCGGCCTTTGGCTTGTGCTCGGCAAAGCCGGTACGCGCCGCCTGTTCCGGGCTGACGCCGTACCAGGTCTGCATGTAACCGCGGTTGCCGTAGTCGGTGGACACGCTGCCGCTGACCACGCCGCCGGCCAGGTCGAACAGCGGCATGCTCAGGTTCAGATGGATCTGCTGGGTGGCCAGGCCGTTCTCGGCCTTGTCCTCGTCCTTGCCGGTGAACTGCCAGGAGCCGCTCAGCACGGCTTCGCCCAGCGTATAACCAGCCGAGACGCCGACCAGGGGACGGGTATCGATATCACCCATGCCGCGCAGGAAGTCGGAACCGCCGAGCAGCGAGTCCTTTTCCTTGCGGATGCCGCTGGCGCCGACATACGCGCGCACGCGGGTGTGCTCGCCGATGGAGGTGCCCCAGCCAATGCCAGTGGTGCCCAGAAACCATCCACCCGGCGAGGTGACATCAAAGGACAACGACGGCGTCGCACGATACTCCTCGCTGCCGCTGTAGCGCGGCGCCACGCCACCGCCGGCAGCGAGCTCGAAGGTCCAGTGGTCATCCCTGGCGTGGGCGATCGGTGCGGCGAACAGCGGCAACAGGGCCAGGCAGAGCAGGGCGGGGGAACGGCGAAGCTGGGACATGGAAACTCTCGACAATGGGAGGAAGGCAGCGCGCGCATCCGGCGAGTGCTGCAGGGTCGCTAGCGTGGCGATACGCCGGCGACCGATCCGTCCGCAGTTGTGCGGGAGTTGTAATCAACTGTAATTGCGCCCAAGGGCGTTCAGCTGGCAGCCAGCGGCCAGTGCATCTCCAGGCGCGCGCCGCCCAACGTGGCGCGGCTGATGCGAAGCTCGCCGCCGTGGCGGACGGCAATGCGGCTGACGATGGCCAGGCCCAGGCCGAAGCCTCCGGTATCGCGGCTGCGGCTGTCATCCAGGCGGGTGAACGGGCGCATCACCTTCTCCCGATCGGCTTCGGCGATGCCGGGGCCATCGTCATCCACGCGCAGGCAGGCGCGGCCGCTGACACCGACCAGCGAGACTTCCACCTGCGAGCGCGCATGGCGCAGCGCATTGCCCACCAGATTGCTGAGTGCCAGCTGCAGCAGGCGCGGCTCGGCATCCACCCGTGGCAATGCACTGGGTTGCACGCGCAGGACCACGCCGGCGCGTTCGGCATCACGGCGTGCATCGGCCAGGCAGGCCTGCAGCCAGTCGTTGGCTTCGATGCGCTGCATCGGCTCGCCTTCGCTGGGATGCTCCAGGCGCTCATAGGCCAGCAGTTCGCTGACCAGCCGGTTGAGCTCGGCCAGATCGCCGTGCAGGCCCTGTGCCAGCCGTTCGCGGCGTTCGCGGTCATCGCTGTCCTGCATCAGGTCCAGGCCGAAGGCAACGCGCGCGATCGGCGTGCGCAGCTCGTGCGAGATCGCATGGGTCAGGTCGCGCTGGCGCTGCACCAGTTCGGCCACGCGTGCCGCCATGCGGTTGGAGTGGTCGACGATGACCCGGATCTGCGAGCGTGGCGAGACCTGCGCACGTGCCTGCAGATCGCCAGCGCCGATGCGGTCGGCGTGCAGGCGCAGCGCTTCCAGGTCGCGCCAGAGCAGGCGCACCCACGCGTACAGGCTGGCGCCCACCAGCAGCAGGATGCTGAGGTAGGCGGCGATGGTCATGTACGTCGTCATCTGCACCGCGCCAGGCAGGCGCAGGTGCAGCCAGCGGCCATCGCTGCCCTCGATGGGCAGCAGGACCTGCTGGTATTGATCGCGCACGATGAAACCATCGGCCTTCACGGCCACCTCTTCCTGCGCGTCGAGTGCGGGAGGCTTGTCGAGCAGGGTCAGGGCGATGCCGTAGTGTGGCTGCCACTGCTGCAGGCGCTCACGCTGCTGGTCGGCATCCAGGCCGGCCAGGCCACTGCGCAGGGCGTACACCTGACCACGCACCTGCTGGACGAAGACGCGATCCTGCACGGGCGTGTAGATGCCGTCCAGGATGTGGTTGAGGAAGAACACCGACACCAGGAAGCAGGCACCCGTGATAAACCACAACCACAGGAACAGCCGCTTCATGCGGTCCAGGCCGACGGATTGAACTGGTAGCCACGGCCCCACACGGTCTTGATCCGCCGCGGTTCGCGCGCATCATCGCCGAGCTTGCGGCGCAGCTTGCCGATGCTGACATCGACACTGCGGTCCAGGCCGTCAAAGCCGATGCCGCGCACCGCCTGCAGGATATGGTCGCGCGACAGGATCTGCCCCGGCTGGCTGGCCAGCAGCCACAGGATCTCGAATTCCGTGGTGCCCAGCTCGACCTGCTGACCGTGCAGGTGCACTTCGCGCTGCATGCGGTCGATCAGCAGTTCGCCATGCATCAGACGGCTGGGTGTGCCGGTGTTGCTGCTGCCATGGCGGCGGCGCAGCAGGGCGCGCAGGCGGGCCAGCAGCAGGCGCGGCTCGATCGGTTTGTGCACATAGTCATCGGCGCCCGATTCCAGGCCCAGCACCTGCTCGATGTCGTCTTCGCAGGCGGTCAGCATCAGGATCGGCACGTCGGAGAAACTGCGGATCTGCCGGCACACGTCGATGCCGCCGAGGCCGGGCAGCATCAGGTCCAGTACCACCAGCTCGGGCGCATGCTGGCGGCAGGCCGCGCCGGCAAGGTCACCGCGCGCCACATGCTGCACGGCGAAACCATGTTCGTGGAGATAGTCGCTGACCAGCTCTGCCAGGCGACGGTCGTCCTCCACCAACAAGACCTGGGTCGGGGTACCGTTGGCGGTGGGTGTCCAGGGGGATGGCTGCATGCGCGTGGGGCCTCCGTGCCCGGGCAGGAGCGCCCGGCGGCGAAGCCTATCAACGCCCCGTGACCGCTGCCTGAATCGCGGCCAACCTGATAACCCCCGGTATGGGCGTCATCGCCAGCAGCTTTCAGCGGCGGGCGACGGCTGGCCTATGGTGGCGGTTTCCCCGGATGGAGCCTGGCGCAATGAGCGATCCGCAGTGGCAACTGGAAACCCTGGCCGTGCACGGCGGCTACCGTCCCGACCCGACTACCCGCGCGGTGGCGGTGCCGATCTACCAGACGGTGGCGTATGCCTTCGATGACACCCAGCACGGTGCCGATCTCTTCGACCTGAAGGTACCGGGCAATATCTATACGCGCATCATGAACCCCACCACCGACGTACTGGAGCAGCGCCTGGCTGCGCTGGAAGGCGGCATCGGTGCGCTGGCGCTGGCCTCGGGGCAGGCCGCGATCACCTATGCCCTCCAGACCATTGCAGAGGCCGGCGACAACATCGTCGCCTCCAGCGCGCTGTATGGCGGCAGCCTCAACCTGCTGGCGCACACGCTGCCGCAGTACGGCATCCAAGCGCGCTTTGCTGATCCGGCTGATCCTTCTGCGTTCGCCGCGCTGATCGACGAGCGCACCAAGGCGGTGTTCGTCGAATCCATCGGCAACCCGCGCGGCAACGTCACCGACATCGCTGCGATTGCGGAGGTCGCGCATGCCGCTGGCGTGCCCCTGATCGTCGACAACACCGTGGCCACGCCGTTCCTGCTGCGCCCATTCGAGCACGGCGCCGACATCGTGGTGCATTCGCTGACCAAGTACCTGGGCGGCCACGGCACCAGCCTCGGCGGCGCGATCATCGATTCGGGCCGCTTCGACTGGACCGCACAGCCCCAACGCTTCGCGCGGCTCAACCAGCCCGACCCCAGTTACCACGGCGTGGTCTATACCGAAGCGCTGGGGCCGGCGGCCTACATCGGCCGCGCGCGGGTGGTGCCATTGCGCAATACCGGCGCTGCGTTGTCGCCGTTCAATGCGTTCTTGATCCTGCAGGGCATCGAGACCCTGGCCCTGCGCATGGAACGCATCAACGCCAACGCACTGGCCGTCGCGCAGTACCTGAAGGCGCACGCCAAGGTAGCGTGGGTGCGCTATGCCGGGCTGGCCGACGATCCCGAGCACGCCGCCGCGCAGCGCTATCTGGGTGGGCACGGCTCGGGCGTACTGGCCTTCGGCCTGCCGGGTGGACGCGAGGCAGGCGCACGTTTCCTTGACGCGCTGAAATTGTTCACCCGCCTGGTCAACCTCGGCGATGCGAAGTCACTGGCCACCCATCCGGCCTCGACCACCCATCGGCAGCTGGATGCAGCGGAACTGGCCAAGGCCGGCGTCAGTGAAGACACCGTGCGGCTGTCGATCGGCATCGAACATATCGGCGACCTGCGTGCCGACCTGGAGCAGGCCCTGGCCGGCGCCTGATAGCCACGCGCTTGGTCGTCATCGCCACAGGCGATCACCACCCGCGCCGCGATGCGCTACGGTGGAACTGCCTCTCCAAGGCGTGGCAACGTGGCGATCCAGATCCCCGGTCGATGCGGGTCGACCGGGGATTTTTTTGTTTCCGGGGTCAGATCCGTTTTCCTGCGGAAAACGGATCTGACCAATGCACCGCCGTGTCGACCAAGGTCGACACCTACCAGAGCAGAACGCCGTTCCGGCAGATCGCAGGAATCTGTCGAAGGCGGGGTGGGTCCGGTGGCGGGAGTGTCCGCGGCATGGATGCCGCGGCCAAGCCCCCATGGAAGGGTTTACGGCGTCTCCCGCCACCGGACCCACCCTGCCATCTCACGGAATGCCTGCTTTTGCCGTTGCAGTTGAAGTTGCTTCAGCAGGTGCAGGGCTGCAAGCCCTGCCGCACGCACACCCCTCACACCACCGGAATACTGTGCTGGCCCAACCCGCGATACGGCGGCGTGGCCATCACCATCTCCGCCAGCGAATACGCCAGCTCACGTTCGGCCATCACCGTGCCATCGGCACCATGCTCCAGCAGATGCTTCACTTCCGCATCGCTGTGCGCACGCGCCAGCAGGGTCAGGTCCGGGTTGATCGCCCGCAGCTTGGCCAGCGCCTCACCGGCTTCCAGCGGCTGCGGAATCGCCAGCACCGCAATCTTCGCCCGCTCAGGATGGGCCTCGGCCAGCACCCGGTCGGCCGCCGCACTGCCGCGGATCGCCGCCAGGCCCTTGGCGTGCGCCGCCTCGACGTGTTCCTTGTTGTCATCGATCACCAGCACCGGCACGCCACGGTCGCTCAGCACCTGCGCCAGTTCGCTGCCGACCCGGCCATAGCCGATCACGATGGCGTGGTCATGCAGGTCCCGTGACGGGCCGATGGCTTCAGGCGGCTCGGGTGCCTGCGGGGACTGCTCCTGCTTGGCCTGCCAACGGTCGAGCAGGCCGAACACCAGTGGGTTGAGCATGATCGACACCAGCGCACCGGCCAGCACCAGCGACTGGCCTTCCTTCGGCAGGATCTGCAGCGCCACGCCCAGGCCGGCGATGATGAAGGCGAACTCGCCGATCTGTGCCAGGCTGGCCGAGATGGTCAACGCGGTGCCGGTCGGGTGGCCGAACGCGCGCACAATGAAGAACGCAGCGGCCGACTTGCCGAACATGATGATCAGCACGGTGGCCAGCACCTGCCACGGATGCTGGACGAGGATGTTGGGGTCGAACAGCATGCCGACCGACACAAAGAACAACACCGCGAACGCATCGCGCAGCGGCAGCGAATCATGCGCGGCCTTGTGGCTCAGTTCTGATTCGTTGAGCAGCATGCCGGCAAAGAACGCGCCCAGCGCGAACGAGACGCCGAACAGCATCGCCGAGCCGAACGCCACGCCCAGCGCGATCGCCAGCACGGACAGGGTGAACAGCTCACGCGAACCGGTACCGGCGATGCGTTCCAGGATCCACGGGATGACCCGGCGCCCGACCACCAGCATCACCGCCACGAACAGGCCCAGCTGCACGAAGGTCCAGCCGATGTCGGCCAGCACGCTGCCGAGCGAGTGCGACTCCTTGGCCGCGTCGGGACCGAACACGCCGGCCATCACCGGCATCATCACCAGTGCCAGCACGCAGGCCAGGTCTTCCACGATCAGCCAGCCGACCGCAATCTTGCCGCGCATCGTCTCCAGCAGACGGCGTTCCTCCATCGCCCGCAGCAGCACCACGGTACTGGCGGTGGCCAGCGAGAAACCGAAGATGACGCCGTGGATGGCCGGCCAGCCCATCAGCGAGGCCACACCCCAGCCGAGCAGGGTGGCCACCGCGATCTGGCCGATGGCGCCGGGGATGGCGATCGCCTTGACCGCCATCAGGTCCTTCAGCGAGAAGTGCAGGCCGACGCCGAACATCAGCAGCATCACGCCCAGTTCGGCCAGCTGGTTGGCCAGCGCCTGGTCGGCGACGAAGCCGGGGGTGAACGGGCCTACGCAGATGCCAGCAACCAGGTAACCGACCAGGGGAGACAAGCGGAGCTTGTTGGCCAGCGCGCCGAAGATGAAGGCGAGCCCCAGGCCAACGGCAACGATGTTGATCAGGTCGGTGTCATGGTGCATCGGCACTCGCAGGCAAACGGGGGATGCCCCGATTTTCACCGATGCGGCCAGATACGGCAAACCCGCCGTCCGTGCCGTGGCCGGCGGGTTTGCCCACGCATTTCTCCTCTACCCCCGCCTTCGGCGCGCCCCTTCAACAAGAAGGGGCTCTCCTCCAGATGCGGCCCGGGGTTGCCGGCCAGCGGCCGGCACTACCAGAGCCTCGCTTACCAGGTGTACTTGATCCGCCCGTACACATACGCGCCGTTGAAGCCGAACGGCGAGTAGTTGCTGTACGGCAGCATGCCGAAGGTGGAGTTCTGCAGGTCTTCGGTGCGGTCCGGGTACTTGTCCAGCAGGTTGTCGGCGCCCACGGTCAGGGTCCAGTTGCTGCTCGGCTTGTAGCTGGCCGAGGCATCCACCACCCAGGCATCGCCGTAGGTCTGGTCGCGCAGCGCGGTGGCCGAGTTGCGCACGGTGAACTTGCCGTAGCGGGTTGCGGCCAGGCCCAGTTCCCAGTGATCCGAACGCCAGGTGCCACTCAGGATCGCCTTGTCGCGCGGGTAGCTGTCCTCGATGCGGCCGATCTCATCTCGGCCGATCAGTGACTGGGTCAGGCCCAGAGTGCCAAACACCGCCGGGGTGCCGCCGACGCGGCGCACTTCGGTGTCGTTGTAGCTGTAGGCGGCGGTCAGCTCCAGGCTGCTGGCGCTGAACGGCACGGTGTAGCTGGAGACGAAGTCGACGCCGCGGGTGCGCGTATCCAGGCCGTTGGTGAAGTACGAGAACGCGGTCACCTGCGGCAGGCCGAGGGTGCCCAGCAGCGCGCTGGTGGCGGCGTTGGTGGTGATGCTGGACGAGAGCGCGATGCGGTCATCAATGTCGATCTGGTACGCATCGACGGTGATGTACAGGCGGTCCACCGGCTGCAGCACCAGGCCCAGGCTGTAGGAGGTGGAGGTTTCGGCCTTCAACGGCGAGGCACCCAGCGCCTGCGCGGCCGGGCTGGTGGTCGGGAAGGTGCCACGCTCGACGAACACGCCATTGAGGAACTGGCTGGTCACCGCCTGGTAGCCCTGCTGCGCCAGCGAGGGCGCGCGGAAACCGCTGGAGGCGGTGGCACGCAGCGCGACCTTGTCGGTGAACGCATAGCGCGCCGACAGCTTGCCGGAGAAGCGGTCGCCGAAGTCCGAGTAGTCCTCGTAGCGGCCGGTGATGCCGGCCGAGAACTTCTCGGTCAGGTCCGCTTCCAGGCCGGCGTAGACCGCGTAGTTGTGGCGGTCGGCATGCACTTCATTGGTCGGGGTGAAGCCCGCGAAGCCCTGCGCGCCGCTGCCGGTGTACGAGTTCAGTTCGCCCGGGTTCTGGTCCCACTTCTCCTTGCGGTACTCACCGCCGAAGGACAGCGTGACCGGGTAGGCAAGGCCCCAGTCCAGCGACTTGGTCAGGTCGGCGTTGAAGATGTCCTGCTGGTACTTCAGCGTGCCGTCGTAGAACGAGCGCGGGCTGGTGGCGCCGAGGCTGTAGTTGATGCTGTTGCGGGTGTGGAAGTCGAGGGTGTTCTCGCCGTGGTTCAGGCTCAGGTCCCAGGTCCAGCCGTTGTCGGTGTTGCCCTTGACCCCGGCCACCAGCGAGCGGTCCTTGGAGTACTGGTTGATCTCCGGCACGTAGCCGTCCGGGTAGGTCTGCGCCAGCAGCGCGCTCTGCCCGCTGTGGTTGCGCGAACGGTAGAACGCGAACGAGGTGATGTCGCGGTTGCTGAGCAGCGCGCTGGCGTAGCCGGTCACGTGGTCGCTGAAGTCGAAGCTGGCGTTGGCCGAGGCGGCGGTGGCATCCACGCGCGGGTCACCGACGATGAAGGTCTTCTGGCCGATGCTGGGGAAGTTGCCGGTGTTCGGCGTGGTGCCGCGGTACGGGCCGGCGCGGTTGCTCTCGTCCTGCTGGCTGATCTGGCCAGCCACGTGCACGCGACCACGGCCGTTGCCGAACTCGACGCCGGTATCGCCGGAGAGCTGGTACTTGTTGCCGTCACCGGCCGAGTACTGGCCGTAGTCCACGGCCAGGCTGCCGCCACGGCCGCTGCCCTTGAGCACGATGTTGATGACGCCTGCAATGGCGTCCGAGCCGTACTGTGCCGACGCACCGTCGCGCAGCACTTCCACGCGCTCGATGGCGGCGATCGGGATCGCGTTGATGTCCACCGCCGACGAGCCACGGCCGATGCTGCCGTTGACGTTGATCATCGCCGAGGTGTGGCGGCGCTTGCCGTTGACCAGCACCAGCACCTGGTCCGGTGACAGGCCGCGCAGCTGCGCCGGGCGCACGCCACTGGTGCCGTCGGTCAAGGCTGGGCGCGGGAAGTTCAGCGAGGGCAGGGCGCGCGACAGTGCGGTGGCCAGCTCACTGGTGCCGGTGGACTGCAGCACTTCAGGGGTGATGATGTCGATCGGCGACTGCGATTCGGCGACCGTGCGGTCGGCCACGCGGGTTCCGGTGACGATCACCGTGTCCAGGGTGTTGGCGGCGGTGCCGGCCTGCTGGGCAGCGGCACCGAACGGAGAGCCACCGAGTGCGACAGCGACGGCGGCGGCGATCAGGCTGGTCTTGCGGGTCATCGGGATGGGGCTCCGGTTGGCGGGGGCGGCACCGGAATCGACATCACGGGGGTGAGGCGGACGGCGGTTGTTGCGGTGCGCAATACAGCAATTAACGGGATATTCAGTGCCTGTCAAATGCCGGTCATCGGAAAAAACGTTGCAGCAGCAACCATTTAGCCCGGACAGGCATCGGCGGGGAGGAGACCCGGGACGCGCGCGGCGGGGACGTGGGAGAGAGGAACGTCGGCCACTGCGCATCCCGGGACGCGTCAAGTATTCGTTAACGCTAGAATTGCGTCGCAGGAACAGTGCTCACCAGCACATTCCATCCGGTTATATGGACCCCTCCCCCGATGATCTCCCTTCGTAATTTCGCCTTGCGCCGCGGCGAGCGGCTGCTGTTGTCCAATGTCGACCTGACCCTGCACGCCGGTTACCGGGTAGGTGTGGTCGGCCGCAACGGTGCTGGCAAGTCCAGCCTGTTCGCGGCGGTGAAGGGCGAGCTGGAGGCCGACAAGGGTGACGTCGACCTGCCCGGCAAGGTCCGTATCGCCAGCGTGGCTCAGGAAACCCCGTCGCTGCCGGACCCGGCGCTGAGCTTCGTGCTGGGCGGCGACACCGAGGTGGCCGCGGTGCTGGCCGAAGAGGCCGAGGCGACCGCGCGCGAAGACTGGGAGGCGGTGGCCAACGCACACACCAAGATGGCCGAGATGGGGGCCTACGACGCCGAAGCGCGCGCCGGCAAGCTGCTCCACGGCCTTGGTTTCCCGGCCGAGACCCACCACCGCGCGGTCTCCTCGTTCTCCGGCGGCTGGCGCGTACGCCTGAACCTGGCCCGCGCGCTGATGATGCCCAGCGACCTGCTGCTGCTGGACGAACCGACCAACCACCTGGATCTGGACGCGGTGTACTGGCTGGAACAGTGGCTGCTGAAGTACCCGGGCACCCTGCTGCTGATCTCGCATGACCGCGAGTTCCTCGACAACGTGGCCACCCACACCCTGCACCTGCACGGTGGCGGCGCCAAACTCTACCCGGGCGGCTACACCGATTTCGAGCGCCAGCGCGCCGAACAGCTGCGCCAGCAGCAGATCGCGCACGAGAAGGAGCAGGCCGAGCGTGCCCACCTGCAGAGTTTCATCGACCGCTTCAAGGCGCAGGCCAGCAAGGCCGCGCAGGCGCAGAGCCGCATGAAGCGCCTGGCCAAGCTGGCCGGCACCGAAGCGGTGCGCGCCGAGCGTGAGTTCCGCATCGAGTTCGCGCCGCCGGCCAAGCTGCCGTTCTCGCTGATCCGCCTGAACCATGTCGAGGCCGGCTACGGCAAGGACGCAGTGATCCTGCACAACGTCGGCTTCGGTCTGGAAGCGGGCCAGCGCATTGGCCTGCTCGGCCCGAACGGTGCCGGCAAGACCACCCTGGTGAAGACCCTGGTGGGCGAGCTGGCACCGATCGTCGGCGAGCGCATGGCGCACCCGGACCTGAAGATCGGCTACTTCGCCCAGCACACGGTGGAGTCGCTGCACGAAGGCCAGTCGCCGATGGAGCATTTCCGCGAGATCGCCCCGGACGCACCGAACCAGTCGTTCCGCGACTTCCTCGGCAAGTGGAACTTCCCGGGTGACCGCGCGTTCGAGCCGGTCGACGGCTTCTCCGGTGGCGAGCGCGCACGCCTGGCGCTGGCGCTGATCGCCTGGCAGCAGCCGAACGTGCTGCTGCTGGACGAACCGACCAACCACCTTGATCTGGAAATGCGCGAAGCGCTGGCCGAAGCATTGGCCACCTTCGAAGGCGCGATCGTGATGGTCTCGCACGACCGCCATCTGATCGGCCTGGTCTGCGATACCTACTGGCGCGTGGCCGATGGCGTGGTCGAGCCGTTCGATGGCGACCTGGATGCCTACGCCGCGTGGCTGCGGACCCGCCCGCAGGCGCAGGGCACCAAGGCGCGCATGGAGCAGGTGGAAGAGCCGGTGGTGGTCAAGACCGCCCCGGTGGCGCAGGTGGTGCAGAAGAAGCCGGTGAACCCGCACAAGCTGGCGGCCGCCGAGGCCAAGGTGGCCGAACTGGAGAGCGCGCTGGCCGAGCTCGACCGCCAGCTGGCCGATCCGGCCAACTACGCCGATGCCACGCGCATGGCCGTGCTTGGCCGCGATCGCGAAACCGCCGCCGCGCAGCTGGAAAAGGCCGAAGCCGCCTGGATGGAACTGCTCGAGTCCTGACCTCGCAAAAAAGGGGACGGAGGGGATTAAGTCGTTTGTGGCGCAAACGACTTAATCCCCTCCGTCCCCTTTTTTTGTTACGCGCCCTGTGCCTGCAGCCACTCGCGGAACCGCTTTGCCGGCTCGCGCTCTGCACGCGAGCGCAGCCGCGTCAGCCAGTAGCGTCCCAGCTCCAGTGTGGTGCCGAACGGCTGCAGCAGGCGGCCTTCGGCCAGCTCCTGCTCGAACATGCGCAGTGGCAGCAGCGCCACGCCGGCGCCGCCGACCGCGGCCATCGCCACGGTCAACGACGAATCAAACACCGGCCCGCGGGCTTCCACGCCACTGACGCCTGCCGCCTGCAACCAGCGCGGCCATTCGTCGCTGCGATAGGAGCGCAGCAGCGGCAGCGTGCCCAGGTCGCGCGGCTGTTTCAGGCGCCGCGCCAGTGCCGGCGCGCACAGCGGCGCGAACGGCGCGTCGAGGATCGCCGTGCAGGCCTGGCCCTGCCAATCGCCATCACCAAACCGGATGGCCAGGTCCAGGCCTTCGCCGGCTAGGTCGATGCGGTTGTTGTGGGTCTGCAGGCGCAGCTCGATGTCCGGGTGCGCTGCCTCGAACGCGGCCAGCCGTGGCAGCAGCCAGCCGGTGGCGAAGGTGCCGACCACGCCCAGGGTCAGCACTTCACGCGCAGGTCCGCCGGTGTAACGCGCGATGCTGGCCGAGATGCGTTCAAACGATTCGTTGAGCACCGGATACAGCGCCGCGCCTTCTTCGGTGAGCGCCACGCCGCGCGGCAGGCGATGGAACAGGCGGATGCCGAGCCGGTCCTCAAGCCCGCGAATCTGGTGGCTCAGCGCGGCCTGGCTGACACACAGCTCCAGCGCGGCACGGGTGAAGTTCTGGTGGCGGGCGGCGGCCTCGAAGGCGCGCAGCGCGTTCAGGGGCAGGGTAGGGTGCAACATCGCGCCGTCGTGAGCTGGAGTGATGGCTGATCCTAACCCTCCAGTGGTGGATTTCGGGAAATTAAAGGGTTGAATACGTCATGCATTAATTCTTCTCATGTCTATTGCAGATTTTTTGCGCTGGTCGCTCCCGATCAAGGCTTCAATAATCGAGCGGTCCCCCAGGAGAACCCGCATGCTTGCCCGTCGCCGATTCCTGCAGTTCAGTGGTGCCGCCGTTGCTTCCTCGTTTGCGCTGCCGTTGCTGGCACGTGCAGCGGGCAAGGCCGCCGCCACCGCGCCCACCGATGCCGCCATCAACGCCGCCAGTGATTTCGCCGCGCTGGAGAAGGCTTGCGCAGGACGCTTGGGCGTGACCCTGCTCGATACCGCCAGCGGTCGCCGCGTCGGTCATCGCCAGGACGAGCGCTTCCCGATGTGCAGCACCTTCAAGAGCATGCTGGCCGCGACCGTGCTCAGCCAGGCCGAGCGCATGCCGGCATTGCTGGACAGGCGCGTGCCGGTGGGCGAGGCCGATCTGCTCTCGCACGCACCGGTCACCCGCCGTCATGCCGGCAAGGACATGACCGTGCGCGATCTGTGCCGTGCCACGATCATCACCAGCGACAACACCGCTGCCAACCTGTTGTTTGATGTGGTCGGCGGGCCGCCAGCGGTCACCGCGTTCCTGCGCGCCAGCGGCGATGCGGTCAGCCGCAGCGACCGGCTGGAGCCGGAAATGAACAGCTTCGCCGAAGGCGACCCGCGCGACACCACCACCCCGGCTGCGATGGCGGGTTCGCTGCAGCGTGTGGTGCTGGGGAAAGTGCTGCAGCCGGCATCGCGGCAGCAGCTGGCCGACTGGCTGATCGATAACGAGACCGGTGACGCCTGCCTGCGCGCGGGACTGGGCAAGCGCTGGCGGGTGGGCGACAAGACCGGCAGCAATGGCGAGGACGCGCGCAACGATATTGCCGTGTTGTGGCCGCGGGCAGGCGGCGCACCGTGGGTGCTGACCGCCTATCTGCAGGCCAGTGCGATCAGCAACGAGCAGCGCGCCCAGGTGCTGGCCCGGGTGGGCCGGATCGCCGATCGACTGATTGGGTGAGGTAACCGGGGTCATTCAAACGTCGCTTGCCGGATCGGTTCGGCGCGCGCATCCTGCGCGCGTTCGAACCCCACGGAAGACCCCGATGAGCCATGAGTTGATCTACCTGCTGCTGATCTTCGCGCTGCTGGTGATCCCGCGCGCGCTGCAGCGCTTCAGCCTGCCCGCACCACTGACCTGCCTGCTGTTCGGCATCATCGGCATGCTCTGGCTGGGGGATCAGGCACATGATGCGGTGATCGGACTGCTGGCCACCCTGGGCATTTCCTCGCTGTTCCTGTTCGCCGGCCTGGAAGTGGATCTGCAGGCGCTGCGCCGGGGCATGTGGCCGCTGCTGGCACATCTGGTCATCCGTACCGGCACGCTGTTCGGGGTGGGCTGGCTGGCTTGGCGTTATGCGGGGCTGCCGTGGCAGGCCGCTGGCCTGTTGGCGTTGGCGCTGCTGACGCCGTCCACGGGCTTCATCATGGATTCGCTGTCGCGGCTGGGCCTGAGCGAGGACGAGCGGTTCTGGGTGACCAGCAAGGCCATCGCCGGCGAACTGCTGGCGCTGGCGGCGTTGTTCATCGTGCTGCAGGCCGGCGATCCGGGGCATATGGCGCTGTCCAGCCTGGCGCTGCTGGCGATGATGGTCGGCCTGCCGCTGCTGTTCATCGCGCTGGGCCGCTGGGTGGCACCGCACGCGCCGGGCTCGGAATTCTCGCTGCTGGTGATGGTCGGCATGGTGGCGGCCTACATCACCTACCTGCTGGGCGTGTACTACCTGGTTGGCGCGTTCATCGCCGGCCTGGTCGCGCGCCTGCTGCACCAGCGCATGCCGCTGCTGGCCTCGCACGAGAACCTGCACGCGCTGCGCCTGTTCGCCTCGTTCTTCGTGCCGTTCTACTTCTTCAACGCCGGCACCAAGGTGCCTGCCGAAGCGCTCAGCTTCGAGGCGCTGGGGCTGGGCATCGTGATCACCCTGGTGGTGCTGCCGCTGCGCATCGGCGTGGTCTGGCTGCAGCGCCGGGTGATGTTCGGCGAGAGCTTCCGCAGCAGCCTGCGGGTCTCGCTGGCGCTGGCACCGACGCTGATCTTCACCCTGGTGCTGGCGGCGATCATGCGTGAGCGGTTCCAGATTCCGGCGGTGCTGTTCGGTGCGCTGCTGCTGTACGCGGCGCTGACCACGCTGTTGCCGTCGCTGGTGTTCCGTACACCGTTTGACGTTGATCCGGTGGAGCAGGAGCCGGCCGGCGAGGGCGAGGCCGCACCGGTGGCGGCGACCGAAGCACTGCCGGCAGCACCGTCTGCCGAGCGCTGAGCGGGACTGGCGCGCGGTTTGCGCCCATCGTCCATGGCCGTTAGGGTTGGGGCATGAGACCGATTGCCGTTGCCACTGCCGCCGCCCTCCTGCTCAGCCTCGCTGCGTGCACGCAGCGCTCCGATACGGTCGCCCATGACCTGGCGACCGCACCGGCCGATGCGTTCATGGCCGCCGTCGCCGCACATTGCGGCCAGGCCTACGTCGGCAAGGTGGTGGAGGACACGCCTGCACCGACCGCCAAGGATCCGTTCGCCGGGCAGCGCCTGGTCATGCATGTGCGCGGCTGCGCCGACCCGGCGCACGAGCTGCGCATCCCGTTCCATGTCGGTGATGACCACTCGCGGACCTGGGTGCTGACCCGCACGCCGAACGGGCTGCGGCTGAAGCACGACCACCGCCACGAAGATGGCAGCCCCGACGCGATCACCCTCTACGGTGGCGACAGCACGCCACCGGGTACCGCCGAGCGCCAGCAGTTCCCGGCCGATGCCGATTCGGTGGCGATGTTCCGCCGCGCCGACATGCTGGCGTCGACCCACAACACCTGGGCGATGGAGATCGATCCGGACCAGACGTTCGTCTACGAACTGACGCGCCCGGACGGCCGCCGCTTCCGCGTGCAGTTCGACCTGAGCAGGCCGGTCGACCTGCCACCGCCGCCTTGGGGTGATGAGGCCGCGCAGCCAGCCCGGTAGCGCCGGGCCGTGCCCGGCGGGTTTTCTGCAGTTGACCGCGCCACTGCGCTCGCCGGGCATGGCCCGGCGCTACCCCTCACCGCGTGCCGAAACGCGCCCGGCAGCCGTTGCTCACCCACACCTGCCCACGCGAGTAACCCCAGCTGCGGCCTTCCTGGCAGGCGCTGCCGGACAGCTGCTGCTGCAGCACCGGGCGGCCTTGGCGCTCATCCCAGTCGCAGTTCTGCGTGCGGTTGTTGTTGCTGCTGCAGGTGATCGAGTAGTTGCTGTTGCCGCCGCCCCAGCCGCCGCCACCGCCCCAGCCGCGGGCCTCGGCGAATTCGGCACGGCAGCCGTTGCTGACCCACACCGCGCCATTGCGCACGCCCCAGGTACGACCTTCGTCGCAAGGGCTGCCGGACAGCTGGCGGACCAGGCGGGCATTGCGCCAGCCGACCGGGCAGCTGCGCTCGCGGTTGTTCTGGCTCTCGCAGCGGATGGTCTCGCCGGGCCGGCCGTTGTTGCCGCCCCAGCCGCCCCCGTTGCCGCCGCCCCAGCCGCCACGGGCCTCGACGAACTCCGCGCGGCAGCCGTTGTTGACCCAGATGCTGCCGTTACGGCTGCCCCAGGTGCGGCCTTCGTCGCAGGCGCTGCCGGACAGCTGGCGGACCAGCTGCGCATTGCGCCAGCCGGTGTTGCAGACCCGTTCGCGGTTGTTCTGGCTTTCGCAGCGGACCACGCCGCTCTGCGCATGCGCGGAAGGGGTGGGCAGGGCCAGGGTGCCCAGCGCACCCAGGCTGAGGGTTACGGCCAGGCTGGCCAGGGACAGCGGTTTCATGGCGGCATCCCATACGGTGGTAGGTGCCCGACTATAGGGAGGGAGGCGATCAAGCCGGTGTGACTGGCCGGATTTGCCCCGGCCGGGGCCTCGGCCGCAGAATACGAGGCTTTCCGGCCCCCATCCGGTGCCGGCGTTCTCCAGCGGAGCTTCCCCCCATGCGTACCCACTTCTGCGGCCTGGTCGATGAGACCCTGATTGGCCAGACTGTCACCCTCGCCGGCTGGACCGACGTGGCCCGTAACCAGGGCGGCGTCTGCTTCATCGATCTCCGCGATCATGAAGGCATCGTGCAGGTGACCGTGGAAGTCGACAACGCCGACGTGTTCGCCGTGGCCGCGTCGCTGGGCTATGAGGATGTGCTGCAGGTGGAAGGCGTGGTGCGTGCACGCCACGCGGTGAACGACAAGATGCGCACCGGCAAGGTGGAAGTGATCGCCACCGCCATCACCGTGCTGAACAAGGCCGCGCCGCTGCCGTTCCACGCGCACGAGAACCCGGGCGAGGAAACCCGCCTGAAGTACCGCTACCTGGACCTGCGCCGTCCGGAAATGCAGCGCATGCAGCGCACCCGCATCAAGCTGGTGCAGGCCCTGCGCCGCCACCTGGACGAGAAGGGCTTCCAGGACATCGAGACCCCGATCCTGACCAAGGCCACCCCGGAAGGCGCGCGCGACTTCCTGGTGCCGGCGCGCATGCACCCGGGCGAGTTCTATGCCCTGCCGCAGAGCCCGCAGCTGTTCAAGCAGATCCTGATGGTGGCCGGCTTCGACCGTTACTACCAGATCGCGCGCTGCTTCCGCGATGAAGCACTGCGTGCCGACCGCCAGCTGGAGTTCACCCAGCTGGACATGGAATTCGCCTTCGTGCGCGAGCGCGACGTGCAGGACTTCGTCGAAGACATGATCCGCGCCATCTTCAAGGAAGTGGTCGACGTCCAGCTGGATGCCAGCTTCCCGCGCATGACCTGGGCCGAGGCGATGCGTCGCTACGGTTCGGACAAGCCGGACCTGCGCATCGCGCTGGAGCTGGTCGACGTGGCTGAACTGGTCAAGGACAGCGAGTTCGCAGTGTTCACCGGCCCGGCCAACGATGCCGAAGGCCGCGTCGCCGCGCTGCGGATCCCGGGCGGCGCAGCGCTGAGCCGCAAGCAGATCGACGAGTACGCCGCGCACGCCGCCAAGTACGGCGCCAAGGGCCTGGCCTACATCAAGATCGCCGACAACGGCGAAATCAGCTCGCCGATCCAGAAGTTCTTCAGCGAGGCCTCCTTCGCTGCGCTGGTGGCCCATGTTGGCGCCGGCAACGGCGACATCGTGTTCTTTGGTGCCGGTGGCTACAACAAGGTCTCCGACTTCATGGGCGCGCTGCGCCTGAAGGCCGGCAAGGACTTCGGCCTGGTCGCCGACGGCTGGGCGCCGCTGTGGGTCACCGACTTCCCGATGTTCGAATGGGACGAGGAAGAACAGCGTTACGTCGCCCTGCATCACCCCTTCACCGCACCGGCCGTGGACGACATCGCCGACCTGCGCGCCAACGCCCGTACCGCCGTTTCGCGCGGCTACGACATGGTGCTCAACGGCAATGAGATCGGCGGTGGTTCGATCCGTATCCACCGTCCGGACATGCAGAGCGCGGTGTTCGAGCTGCTCGGCATCGGTGCCGAAGAGGCCCGCGCCAAGTTCGGCTTCCTGCTCGACGCGCTGAACTACGGCGCGCCGCCGCACGGTGGCATCGCCTTCGGCATCGACCGCATCGCCGCGCTGATGGCCGGCACCGAATCGATCCGCGACGTCATCCCGTTCCCGAAGACTACCGGTGCACAGGATCTGATGACCGACGCGCCGTCGCCGATCGTCGACGCGCAGCTGGCCGAAGTGCACATCCAGGTTCGCCCCAAGACCAACTGATCAGGAGATCCAGGCAATGACCGAGTTTGCGTTTTCGCTGGAGTGGGAAAAGCTGGGCAATGAAGGCTCCGAGGCCAACCTGGTCACCGAGCGTGCACGGGTGTTCGGTGGTTGGCTGGTCCGCGTCGGTACCAACCCGGCGGCGATGGCCCTGACCTTCGTCGCCGACGGCGAAGGCCGTTGGGACGGTGAAGACTTCGGCGTCGAGGATTACGAGGACGACGAAGAGGAAGAGTACGACGAGGACGAGGAAGGCGAGGAAGAAGAGGACGAGGACGAAGAGGAATACGAGGAAGAGGACGAGGAAGAAGAAGCGGAGTCGCCTGAAAAGGCTTGACCCCTGCTTCGCCCTGGCGTCAACTTCCTGCATGTATTCGATCCGCCGCGCCACTGTGGACGACGCGCCGACCCTGTCGGCGCTGGCCGCCCGCACGTTCACTGAAACCTTCGGCCATCTGTACCCGCCGCAGGACCTGCAGGCCTTCCTGGAGGAGGCCTACGCGGTCGAGCGCCAGCGCGTGATCCTGGCCCACCCCGATTACGCGGTGTGGCTGCTGGAACTGGATGGGGAGGCGGTCGGCCATGCCGCCGCCGGCCCCTGCGGCCTGCCGCACCCGGACGTGAAGCCCGGTGACGGCGAACTCAAGCGCCTGTACCTGATCAAGACGCAGCAAAGCTGCGGCTGGGGCAGCCGCCTGCTGGAAACCGCGCTGGCCTGGCTGGAACACGAGGGCCCGCGCACCCTGTGGTTGGGCGTGTGGTCGGAGAACTTCGGCGCACAGCGCTTCTACGCCCGCTACGGTTTCGAGAAGGCCGGCGAATACCTGTTCCCGGTGGGCGACACGAACGATCTCGAATTCATCCTGCGCCGCGCACCGCGCGCGGCCTGATGTTCACTGCCGCTTGCTGCGCGCGCGTGTTCAATCACCGTACGTTCCTGCCCCGCTGACCGCCAGGCTGTTCGCATGACTCCCCCCGTATTGCTGCTGCATGGCATCTGGAATGCCCGCGCCTGGGTCGGGCCGCTGGCCTGGCGCCTGCGCGCGCGCGGCTTCCAGGTGCACGCGTTTGGTTATTCCTCGGTGTTCGGTGGCCCGGACGTGGCCGTACCGCAGCTGCTGGAGCGGCTGGCCGACGCCGGCCCGCTGAGTTTGGTCGGCCACAGCCTGGGCGGGCTGCTGGCGCTGGAAGCGCTGCGGCGCAATCCGCAGCTGCCGGTGCAGCGCGTGGTCTGCCTGGGTTCGCCGCTGCGCGGCAGTGGTACCGCACGCTCGTTGTCCGAGCACGGCTGGGGCCTGGCCCTGGGCCGCAGCAGCGAGCTGCTGCTCGATGGCCTGCCGGACTGGCAGGGCCGGGCGGAGGTTGGCCTGATCGCCGGCTCGGTACCGCATGGGCTGGGCAGCCTGCTGGGTGCCATCGACGATGCCTCCGACGGCACCGTGGCACTGGCCGAGACCCGCCTGCCGGGGCTGGCCGACCATTGCGTGGTGCGCACCAGCCACAGCGGCCTGGTGGTATCGCCCGACGCCGCGCGGCAGACCGCGCATTTCCTGCGTCATGGCCGTTTCGACCACAGCCGCGACGCCGCCGCCGCGTAAGTTGGTGGGAGCGAACGGCCTGCCAGGGTGCGTACGAACGGCACCAAGGTGGGTGCGAACGACACCAAGGTGGGTGCGAACCGTTGGTTCGCACGCTCTTCGCCGGGCATGGCCCGGCGCTACCGGGAAAAGCACCACCAGATCGCCAGCGGTAGCGCCGGGCCATGCCCGGCGAGCGCAGCGGCATCCATCGGGCCTAGACACGGTTGCAGCGCCCGATCAGGTAGAATCCGCGCCTTGATCCTGAAGCAGCCAGACGGTAGCACCCATGGGTAGAGGCCCCTCCATCGAAGCCCGCAAGAACGCGTCCGACGCGAAGCGCGGCAAGATTTTCACCAAGATCATCCGCGAGATCGGCGTCGCCGCGCGCGGCGGTGGAGGCGACCCCAACAACAACCCGCGCCTGCGCGTGGCGGTGGACAAGGGCCTGGCCGTGAACATGTCCAAGGACGTGATCGAGCGCGCCATCAAGAAGGCCACCGGTGAACTGGAAGGCGTCGATTACGAGGAAGTCCGCTACGAGGGCTACGCCCCCGGTGGCGTGGCCGTGATCGTCGACTGCCTGACCGACAACCGCGTGCGCACCGTGGCCGATGTCCGCCATGCGTTCAGCAAGTGCGGCGGCAACATGGGCACCGAAGGCTCGGTGGCCTTCATGTTCAAGCGCCTGGGCGTGCTCAGCTTCGCCCCGGGCGCCGACGAGGAGGCCATCACCGAAGCCGCCATCGAGGCCGGCGCCGATGACATCGTGGTCTATCCGGACGACGGCTCGATCGACGTGGTCACCAGCCCTGACGCCTTCAACGCGGTCAAGGACGCGATGACCGCCGCCGGCCATGTCGCCGATCACGCGGAAATCACGTTCCGCGCGGACAACGACATCAAGGTCGAGGGCGAGGTCGCCCTGCAGGTCAAGAAGCTGCTGGACATGCTGGAAGATCTGGACGACGTGCAGGACGTGTACTCCAACGCCGAACTGGGCGCCGACGCCTACGCCTGAGCCGTCCTCGACGGCCTGGGCGCGGGCCGTTGAACGGTCACCGCGGACAGTCATGAGCCCATACGCCTGCCAGCGCACCCCGTTCCACCCTGCCAGGAGCGCAGCATGACCCGCATCCTCGGCATCGACCCCGGTTCACAGCGGACCGGGGTCGGCATCATCGATGTCGACGCCGCCGGGCGCGTCACCTACGTGCACCACCAGCCGCTGGTGCTGCTGGGCGCGGACGATTTCCCGCAGCGCATGAAGCTGCTGGTGCTCGGCCTGGCCGACCTGTGCCGCGAGTTCCAGCCGCAGGAAGTGGCCATCGAACGCGTGTTCATGGCCCGCAACCCCGATTCGGCGCTGAAGCTGGGCCAGGCCCGGGGCGCGGCGATTTCCGCCGTTGTGCTGCGTGACCTGCCGGTGCATGAATATGCCGCCAGCGAGATCAAGCTGGCGGTGGTCGGTCGTGGTGGTGCCGAAAAGCAACAGGTTCAACACATGGTCGGGCTCATGCTCAACCTGAAAACCAAGCTGCAGGCCGACGCGGCCGACGCGTTGGCGGTGGCGATCACCCATGCCCACGTAAGGGCAACGGCCAACCGCCTGGGGCTCAGTGCCCGCCAGGCGTGGGGCCGCAAATGAGGAGCTGCACGCAATGATCGGTCGACTGCGCGGCATCGTCGCCTACAAGGCGCCGCCGTGGCTGGTGGTGGACGTGAACGGAGTGGGCTACGAGCTGGAGGCGCCGATGAGCACCTTCTATGACCTGCCCGAACTCGGCCGCGAGGTCACCCTGTACACCCATTACGCGCAGAAGGAAGACAGCGTCTCGCTGTACGGCTTCCTGCGCGAGGGCGAACGGCGGCTGTTCCGCGACGTGCAGAAGGTCAGTGGCATCGGCGCGAAGATTGCGCTGGCCGTGCTGTCCGGGGTCACCGTCGAGGAATTCGCGCGCATGGTCCAGGCCGGTGACATCACCGCGCTGACCCGCATTCCGGGCATCGGCAAGAAGACCGCCGAGCGAATGGTGCTGGAACTGCGCGACCGCGCCGCCCAGTTCGGTGCCGGCGGCGCGCTGCCCACCGGCAGCGACCCGGCCGCGGCCGACCCGCTTTCCGATGCCACCGTGGCGCTGCAGCAGCTGGGCTACAAGCCGGCTGAAGCGGCCCGCATGGCCCGCGACGCCTTCACTGAAGGCGATGAAGTGGCCACCGTGATCCGCAAGGCGCTGCAGTCCGCGCTGCGCTGAGTCGGCTTCCTTTCTCTCAACGAACCGCCTGAGCCTCGCCAGGAGTCCCATGTCCAGCAGTCAAACCCCGCACGCAGCTGCCCCCGGCGGCCACGGTCACGCTCCTCCCGCCGGAGGCCTGGCGCTGATCATCGGTGCGATCGGCGTGGTCTTCGGTGATATCGGTACCAGCCCGCTGTACACCCTGAAGGAGGCGTTCTCGCCGCACTACGGGCTCAACAGCGACCACGACACGGTACTGGGCGTGCTCTCGCTGGCGTTCTGGGCACTGAACATCGTGGTCACGCTGAAGTACGTGACCATCATCATGCGCGCCGACAATGACGGCGAGGGCGGCATCATGGCGCTGATGGCGCTGACCCAGCGCACGCTGCGCAACGGGTCGCGCTCGGCCTACGTGGTGGGCATCCTTGGCATCTTCGGCGCCTCGCTGTTCTTCGGCGACGGCGTGATCACCCCGGCGATCTCGGTGCTTGGCGCGGTCGAAGGCCTGGAGGTGGCCGCGCCCGGCCTGCATGCCTTCATCGTGCCGATCACGGTGGTGGTGCTGCTGATGGTGTTCGCGGCGCAGCGCTTCGGCACCGAGAAGATCGGCAAGGCGTTCGGCCCGATCACCTCGGTCTGGTTCATTTCGCTGGCGGCGATCGGCATCTACAACATCGTGGATGCGCCGGAAGTGCTGAAAGCCTTCAACCCGTGGTGGGCGATCCGCTTCTTCATGGAGCACAGCTGGCACGGCATCTTCATCCTCGGTGCGGTGGTACTGGCGGTGACCGGCGGCGAAGCGCTGTACGCCGACATGGGCCACTTCGGTGCCAAGCCGATCCGCCATGCCTGGTACTTCTTCGTGCTGCCGTGCCTGGTGCTGAACTACCTGGGGCAGGGCGCACTGGTGCTCAACCATCCCGAGGCGCTGAAGAACCCGTTCTTTGAGGCAGTGCCGTCGTGGGCGCTGTACCCGATGATCATCCTGGCCACGATGGCGGCGGTGATCGCCTCCCAGTCGGTCATCACCGGCGCGTTTTCGGTTTCGCGCCAGGCCATGCAGCTGGGCTACATCCCGCGCATGCGCATCAAGCACACCTCGCATGACACCATCGGCCAGATCTACATCCCGGGCATCAACTGGGGCATCGCGGTGATGGTGATCGGCCTGGTGCTGGCCTTCCGCAGCTCGTCCAACCTGGCCGTGGCCTACGGCATCTCGGTGTCGGCGACCATGCTGATCGATACCCTGCTGCTGGCCCTGGTGGCCCGCTCGTTGTGGCCGAAGGCACGCGCCTGGCTGCTGCCCCTGTGCGTGGTGTTCTTCATCATCGACCTCGGCTTTGTCATCGCCAACGGCGCCAAGCTGCTGCAGGGCGCCTGGTTCCCGGTAGTGCTGGGCATCTTCCTGTTCACCATGATGCGTACCTGGCGCCGGGGCCGCGAGCTGCTGCGCGATGAGATCCGCAAGGACGGCATCCGCCTGGATACCTTCCTGCCGGGCCTGATGCTGGCGCCGCCGGTACGCGTGCCGGGCACCGCCGTGTTCCTCACTGCGGATCCGACCGTGGCCCCGCACGCACTGATGCACAACCTCAAGCACAACAAAGTGCTGCACGAACGCAACGTGTTCCTGCATGTGGAAACCCTGCCGATCCCGTATGCGATGGAAGGGCAGCGGCTGAAGATCGAATCGGTGGGCGACGAGTTCTACCGGGTCTATGTGCGCTTCGGCTTCATGGAGACCCCGGACGTCCCACTGGCGCTGATGCGCTCGTGCGACCACGGCGGCATCTACTTCGACCCGATGGACACCACCTTCTTCGCCAGCCGCGAAACCATCGTCGCCACCGCCAACCGCGGCATGCCGATCTGGCGCGACAAGCTGTTCGCGCTGATGCACCGGAATGCCGCGCCGGCGACCGGCTTCTTCCGGATTCCGGGTAACCGGCTGGTGGAACTCGGCGCGCAGGTGGAGATTTAATCTCCACCGTCGATTCCTCCAGAGATCGTCCACGCATGGCGTGGATCTACCGTGCCAACCAACGGTCGGCCCCCACCAAAGCAGAACGCCGTTCCGACAGACCGCAGGAAACTGTCGAAGGCGGGGGGG
>NZ_JAVSKH010000005.1:0-285266 GCF_032025805.1 Stenotrophomonas maltophilia group sp. msm1 | reverse complement strand
CCCCGCCCAACCCTCAGCAACCCAGAGCCGCTTTGGCTTTGGCTTTGGCCTCTGCAGGTGCAGGGCTGCAAGCCCTGCCAGAACACCTACGTCACCCAGCCTGCAATCACCAGCAGGGCGAGGATCGCCAGCCACAGCAGCAGCATCCGCCACACCAGGCTCATCGCATCACGCAGGTCCGGCAGCCGCTGCCACACCGGCAACAGCCCGGCCTCGGTGTAATCGTGCGCATCTTCGCGCAGCTCGGCGTTGACGCTGGCCCGCGCCACCGCGCCCAGGAACCCGATGGTGCCGGCCAGCCGCTCGCCATGCGCCTGGCGCCACGCCTTCCACGCCGTATCGAAGTTGCCCACCAGCGCCATCGAAAACGCCATCAGCTGCGCCACCGGCCACTCGATCCAGCCCAGCAGGCGCTGCGCCAGCGCCAGCGGCTCCACCGGCACGCGGGCACGCATCGGGCTTTCCGCCATCAGCGCCAGCAGCCGGTACCCCAGCGCACCGGCCGGGCCCAGCAGCAGGAACCAGAACAGCACCGCGAACCAGCGCCGCAGCGCGTTGAGCACGGTGGCCTCGACCAGCGACGGCACGTCTTCGCGCAGGCTGCCACCGGCCGCCTGCAGGTTGCGCACGGCGGCCTGACGCGTTGCGGCGTCGTCCGCATCGATGATCGCTTCGATATCACGATCCAGATCACGCGGCCCCCAGCACCAGGCCAGCACCGCCACGCCCAGCATCAGCGACGGCAGCCCGAACAGCACCCCGCGCAGCAGCCATGCCAGCAGCGCCATCAGCAGCAGCGGCGGCAGCAGTGCCAATGCAACACCGGCCGGTGCCTGCCACGCCTTTCCGCCATGCGCGTCCAGCCAGCCCAGCCAGCGCCGGAAGCCGTCGAAACGGCGCAGCGAGGCGGCAGCGGCCGGGGCAACATGGCCCAGGGCCAGTGCCACCAGCACGGCGGCCAGAGTGGTGAACATGGCAGGTCTCCCTACGAAACGGAACGCTCGGCGCCGTTACCTTACCTGTCGCAGCGGCGCCCCTCAGCGGTGAACCGGACTGTAACCCGGGCCGTGTTCAGGTGGCGGCAATACAGCAGCCACAACCGGCCCGGCCGCAGCCCGGTTCAGCCCTGCTGCTCGCGGTACCAGTGTTCGATCAGGCCGCGCGAAATCGAGATCGGCGGCGACAGGCGGATGCCCTGGCCATCGTCGTCCAAATCGCGTGCCAATGCTGCGCCAACCTCATCGGCAGTGAACCAGCGCGCGTCTTCCAGTTCGCCATCCACAGTCGGCAGGTCATCCTGCGCCTGTGCACGGAAACCGATCATCAGCGCGCCGGGGAAAGGCCACGGCTGCGAACCGAGGTACTGGCAGGCGGTCACCCGCACCTTGCTCTCCTCGTGCACTTCACGCACCACGGTCTGCTCGAACGTCTCGCCGGGTTCGACGAAGCCAGCCAGCACCGAGTAACGACGCGGGGCCCAGTTCGACTGCCGGCCCAGCAGCAGCCGGCCCTGGTTCTCCACGGCGACGATCACGGCGGGATCGACACGCGGGTAGTGCTCGGTGGAACACTGCGCGCAACGGCCGACGAAGCCGCCGCGGGCAAACGCCACGGCGCCGCCGCACACACCGCAGAAGCGGGTGCGCGAGTGCCAGTAGGACATGCCGCGGGCATAGCTGAAGGCGGTCGCATCGGCCATCGACCACAGCAGAGCGGCCTGGCGCAGGTCGAGGCGACGTGGTGCGGTGACGGTGACGCTGGCGGCTTCAACCGAGAACCACGCTTGTTCCCCGCGCAGGCCGAGGAAGATCGCGGAGCCGGGACCACCCCCGACGTCGGCGCCGGTCAGCGCCAGCGGCTGGTCGTCATCGCCGGTGAAGGCGCTGCCGTCCTGATCGAGCACGAGAATGCGCGCGCCCGGCCACAGGCGCGCCAGTGCATCGGCATCGTCGCGCAGGGCATCGGCGCGCTCCAGCGGTTCGCCAACGAAGGCAAAACCGGAAAGCGGCGAAGAAGTATTGGGCATCCGGCAAGCGTGCCGCCAATCGATGCGGGTGGCAAGGTCGGCGCTGTGCGCAATCTGCTGTTGTGGGCTGGAGGGCACAGAGCATCCACGCATGGCGTGGATCTACGGATCCGCTCTGACAGGTGCCAACCTTGGTTGGCACATCCTGGCCACAGGGCTCTTACATGCTGAAGCTGCTGCCGCAGCCGCAGGTGGTCTTCGCGTTCGGGTTGCGGATCACGAACTGCGCACCGGTCAGGCTCTCGGTGTAATCCACCTCTGCGCCCATCAGGTACTGCAGGCTCATCGGATCGACCAGCAGGGTCACCCCGCTGGTCTGTACCGCCAGGTCATCCTCGGCACGGTTCTCGTCGAACTCGAACCCGTACTGGAAGCCCGAACAGCCGCCGCCCTCGATGTAAACACGCAGGGCCAGGTCGGGGTTGCCCTCTTCCTGGATCAGGGATTTGACCTTGGCGGCCGCCGACTCGGTGAAGTTCAGCGGGCGCTCCAGCGACTGGTAATCGGGCGCGGCAACCGGAGTGGCGCCGGGCAGGGAGACTAGCGTGCTCATGATGCCAGCATGGGGGTGCCGGGGATGGCTTTCAAGCCATCGCCTCGGCCAGCTTGCGGCGTGCAGCAGTGTCGCCCTTGCCGCCATTGGCCTCATCGCCTTCCGGCGCCGGCAGGGCCGCCACCGGGGCGCTGGCATGGATCAGGCGGCCGTTCAGCTGGGCGCCCGCATTCATCTCCACCACCTGGTAATGGACGTTGCCATTGACCCGTGCGCTCGGGGTCAACTCGACCTTCTCGGTGGCGTGTACATCGCCGTCCAGGCGACCGCTGATGACCACCACCTGGGCCCGGATTTCGCCCTCGATCACGCCGTGCTCGGCGACCGTCAGGGTCGCGCCACTGGCGCCTTCGGCGGCGATCACCTTGCCATGGATGCGGCCTTCCACGTACAGGCCACCACTGAATTCCACATCACCGCGGATCACCACCTGGTTGCCGATCAGGGCATCCACCACCAGCTGGCCTTCACGGTTGGATTTGCTGCTTCCGAACATCTGCCTACTCCCCTTTGGCGGCCGGCGCACCGGCCTGTTTCCAGTCGAATACCTGGGTGGTACCCCCCGTACCACTCCCCAATGTCACCCGCACGCGTTGCGGGGTGAAGTCAGCCGGCAGCATCACGCTGCCGGTGAGCTGCTGGAAGTACCGGAACGAGTAATCCTGTCCCGGTACCTTGCTGCGCTGGTGCAGATCATCCCAGCTGATCGTGGCCAGCTTGCCGTTCCTGACGCCTTCCACGGTGAAGCGCATCTGCCCCTGGCTGATGGCGCCGCGGTTGAGGTTCTGGGTCAGCACGGCGGTGTATTGCCACGTGCCGGCCGCTTCCGGGCTGAACTCGATCGAATGGGTGTTCAGGCCCTTGCGCTGGCTGGTCGAACCCACCAGGCGCTCATAGAAGGCAACGTCGGCACGCAGGCCGGCGATTTCCTCATCGCGCTCGGCCAGCGAGGACTGCACCTCGGTGTTGGCAGCGCGGCTGATGCGGTCGGAGGCTTCCAGCGTGGCCTGCTTCTGGCGCAGTTCGGTCAGCTGCGCCTGCAGCGTCTCGGCACGCTTCTCGGCGGCCTGCAGGCGCTGGCCCTGGGCATCGCGCGGGGTGGCCATCCAGCAGCCACCGAGCACGGCCAGCACCAGGCTGAGCAGCCAGATGCCGCCGATCACCAGCAGGCGGCGACGGTCGGCAGGCGGTTGCGGCGCGCCGGGCAGGCGGACCTGCACGCGCATGGGAGGACGGTTGGTCATGGGTGGTTTCCGGGGTATCGCAAGGGCGACACCGGTACGGCCCCTGTGGCAAACGACGGGCTAGTGTATGACAGGACGGGTGGGTTTCCTGCGCAGCAGCGAGCCACGGTCTGTGGCGTTCAGGCATGCCATCGTCGATAGTGTGGTTCCCTGCACAGTTCCGTCGCCGGAGCATCGCCATGACCGAAGCCCACCTGTTCGTGATCGGCATCCTGCTGGCCTGGCTGGCCGGCATCCGCGTCTACCTCACCGTGTTCGGTGTCGGCCTGGCCGGCCTGCTCGGCTGGGTCGACCTGCCACCGGCCCTGCAGGCTACTGAATCGTGGTGGGTGCTGGGCACTTCGGCGGCGCTGGCGGTGACCGAATTCTTCGCCGACAAGATTCCCGGCGTGGACTCGGCGTGGGACCTGGTGCAGACCCTGGCACGTGTACCCGCAGGTGCCTTCCTTGCCGCAGCCACGCTGTCGCCGGATGGGCAGCTGGGTACCGGCGCACTTGCTGCCGGTGCCGGTGTCGCGCTGGCCAGCCATGGACTGAAAGCCGGCACCCGTGCCCTGCTCAATACCTCGCCCGAGCCTGCCAGCAACTGGGTGGCCTCCGCCGCCGAGGACACCGTGGTGGTCGGGGGCCTGGCCCTGGCCCTGGCACACCCGTGGATCGCGCTGATCGTGGTGCTGGCCTGCAGCCTGGCGGGCGCGCTGCTGGTGTGGCTGGTCTGGCGCACCTTGTGGAAGGGCGTGCGCTGGCTGGCACGCAGTGCGTCGCCGGACGGTCCGCGCCAGCCGGGTACCGGTTGAACCTCGGGCTTGTCGCATAATGGACGCGAACACCAGGAGCACCGATGGCCGCAAACGAATCCCCCGCGGGCGCCCGCCCGGGACGCGCTGAATCCCCTCCGGCCGATCATTGGCAACGCTGGGCCGCGGAGCCGGCGAGCGCGGTCGCCGCAGTACCCGCAGTGGTTCCGCCGCTGGCCAGCTCCGACATGCCCGCATCGATCGGCAGCGCGCCACCGCCTCTGCCGGGCCCGGCCTTCCTGGCCGAGGCTGGCAACAACGACCAGGCGCCGTTGGCCTCCGATTCGCCCTACCGCGTTCTGATCGTCGAGGACGACCGCGCCCAGGCCCTGTTCGCGCAGAGCGTGCTGCACGGCGCCGGCATGCAGGCGATCGTGCACAGCGACGCCGATGGCGCGCTGCAGGCGATCAAGGAACACCGTCCCGACCTGATCCTGATGGATCTGCACCTGCCCGGACTGGATGGCATGCGGCTGACCGCACTGATTCGCCAGCAGCCCGGCCTGCAGCTGCTGCCGATCGTGTTCCTCAGCGGCGATCCGGATCCAGAGCGCCAGTTCGAAGTGCTCGACAGCGGCGCCGACGATTACCTGAGCAAGCCGATCCGCCCGCGCCACCTGATCGCCGCCGTGGCCAACCGCATCCGCCGCGCACGTGCGCAGGCCGCGACCCTGCCCGGTGCCAGCGGCGTACCGGCCACCAGCAATCCGGAAACCGGCCTGCCGACGCGCCATCACGTACTGCAGCAGCTCAACACCGCACTCGCCCACCGCGACCGGGGCGGTGTGTTCTTCATCGAAGTGGCCAGCGCGCTGGGGCTGCGCGAACGCTATGGTTATGCCGCCTTCGAGCGCCTGATGGTACAGGCCGGGCAGCGCCTGGCCGAGGCCGGCCATCCACACCTGCTGGCACGCCTGAACGACAACAGTTTCCTGCTGCTGGCCCGCAACGCCGACGAAGATGCCCTGGAAGGCATCGCCGCTTCCCTGCGCGAGCAGCTGTCGGCGCGTGCCTTCGTGATCCGCGACGACGAATCGGTGCACCTGCGCGGCGTGGTGGGTTATGCGCCGCTGTCGCCGGGCTTCGACGATGCCAACGCTGCACTGGAAGCGATCGAGCGCACCACCCTGCAGGCACGCCTGCTCAGCGCCGGTGTGGCGGGCCATGTGCACCGCCAGGCCGTCACCGAACAGGAGCACCTGGCACTGCTGGAAGGCCAGCTGGAGCTGGCCTATCAGCCGATCGTCGCCGTCGCCGGTGGCAACACCGCGCAGTACCAGCTGCTGCTGCGCCTGCGCCAGGCCGATGGCACGGTGCTGGCGGCCGGCCAGGTTATTCCGGCCGCCGAAGCGGCAGGCCGTATCGCCGACCTCGACCAGCAGGTGATGGACCACGCGCTGGGCCTGCTGGATCTCTACCGGCACGCCACGCCGCCGCTGAACCTGTTCGTCTCGCAGTCGCTGCGCACCCTGCAGCGCGACGCCTTCGCCGACTGGCTGCTGGAATCGCTGCAGCAGCGTGACCTGCCGGGCAGTGCGCTGGTGATCGACGTGCGCCTGCCCGACGCACTGATCCACACCGTGCCGCTGCAACAGTTCTGCCAGCGCATGGCCGGCCCCGGGGTGCGCTTCTGCCTGAGCCAGTTCGAGCCCAGCGGCGAAGCCGACGCCCTGCTGACCCAGCTGCCGCTGTCGTTCGTGCGCATGGCCGCGCGCTTCTCCAGCAGCCATGCCAACCCGGCCACGCGCGAGGAACTGCGCAAGGCGATCGAACAGGCACATGCGGCCGGGCTGCAGATCATCGGGCAGCAGATCGAGGACCCACAGGCCGCCGCGGCGATGTGGGTCGGCGGCGTCGACTACATCCAGGGCAACATGGTGCAGTCGGCCGGCAGCGACCTGAACTTCGACTTCCACAACGCGGTGCTCTGACGTGCCGCTGTGGGGCGTGCTGCTGGTTGCCCTTGCCGCGGCCGCCGTGGCGCTGCTGTTGGGCCTGCGCCTGCGCGCACGCAGCCGTGCACTGGCCCGGCTGCAACGCGCACACGATGCGCTCGCCGCCGAACGCGACCAGCTGCGCCGTACCACCGAACGCCAGGGCCAGCTGGAACAGCAGCTGCTGCAGGCCAAGCAGGCCGCCGAAGCAGCGGTGCTGGCCAAGGGCGAGTTCCTGGCCACCATGAGCCACGAGATCCGCACCCCGCTCAACGGCATCCTGCCGATGCTGGAGCTGATCGCGCACGGGCCGCTGGGCGAGGACCAGCGGCAGATGCTGGCCACCGCTTCGGCCAGTTCACAGCAGCTGCTGCGCATCGTCGATGACATCCTCGACTACTCACGGCTGGAAGCACAGGCGCTGGAACTGGAAATCACCAGCTTCAACCTGCGCGATCTGCTGGATGGCGTGGTGCAGCTGATGCAGCGCGCCGCCGACGCCAAGGGCCTGTCCCTGACCCTGCAGCTTGACCCGTCGGTGCGCCTGCCGGTGCGCGGCGACCCGGTACGCCTGCGCCAGGTGCTGAGCAATCTTCTGGCCAATGCCATCAAGTTCACCGCACGCGGCCAGGTACAGCTGCGCGTGCAGCGGCTGGGCGAAGGCGCGGCCCAGCACCAGCTGCGCTTCGAGATCATCGACACCGGCATCGGCATCGATGAGGCACTGCAGGCACGCCTGTTCCAGTCCTTCAGCCAGGCCGATGCCTCGACCACGCGCATCTACGGCGGCACCGGCCTGGGCCTGGCCATCTGCAGGCGCATCATCGACCTGATGCACGGGCAGATCGGCGTGCAGTCCACGCCCGGCCAGGGTGCTACGTTCTGGTTCGAGATTCCGCTGCTGAAGGTGCCCGGCGACCTGCCGGCGATGGCCCGCGCGCCGACAGCGCTGCTGCTGTTCAGTGCCGATGCAATGCTGCAGAAACGCATCGAGCGCATCGCCGCCCACCATGGGCTGCAGGTGCAGATGCTGAGCCAGCTGGACGCCGTGGTCGAACAGCTGCGCACCGCGCCGCAACCCGGGCAACCGGCACCGGCGTGGCTGCTGGTCGATGCACGCGCGCGGCGCAGCGGCGAGGCGATGCTGCAGCAGGCACTGGCCGAGCGCGGTGACGACGACGCACTGCAGGTGCTCTGGCTGCAGGATGACGCACCAGCGCAACGACCGCGCCAGCGCCAGCTGCCCACGCACTTCGACGATGCCGCACTGCATGCACTCCTGGCCGCACCTGTCACGCCTACCCGTCCTGCCGCCCTGCTTTCCAGTGCCGGAGATGGGGTACCCGCGCCGGTGCTGCCGCCACTGCACCTGCGCGTGCTGCTGGTGGAAGACAATACGGTCAACCGGATGGTGGCCGAGCAGCTGCTGCGCGTATTCCAGTGCGAGGTGCGCAACGCCGTCGATGGCGAGCAGGCATTGGCCGCTCTTCGCGAAGGCGGCGTGGACATCGTGCTGATGGATTGCCAGATGCCGGTGCTGGACGGCTACGCCGCCACGCGCCACTGGCGTGCGGAAGAAGCGGAAATCGGGCGAGCGCGCCTGCCGATCATCGCGATGACCGCCAATGCCATGGCCGGCGACCGCGAGCGCTGCCTGCAGGCTGGCATGGACGATTACCTGTCCAAGCCGATCGCCCGCGCCACGCTGCATGCGCTGTTGAAGCGCTGGGGTGGCGGTAAAGCCGCATCACCTGCACGGCCTTCTGCAGAGCCGAGCATGGCTCGGCTGACGGCCAACAGCAGCGGGGCTCCATCAGCCGAGCATGGCTCGGCTCTGCAGGACGATGACAGCCGAGTGGGCTCCAAGCCACAACCGGTACTCGACCGCGATGTGCTGGACGAACTGCACGCGGTGATCGGCGACGCCGCCATCCAGATCGTGTCGGTCTTTCTTGACGATGCGCCAGCGATGGTGCAGCAGCTGCAGCAGGCCGCGCAGAGCGGCGACGAGCCCCGCCTGCAGGCGGTCGCGCACAGCCTGAAATCGTCGAGTGCGAACGTGGGAGCCCTGTCGCTGTCGGCGGTCGCGCAGCGCATCGAACGCGAGGCCCGTGGTGGCAGCCTGCAGCGCCCCGCGGTGGCGGTCGCGCTGCTGGTTGCCGAATTCGCCCGGGCACGTGTGGCGCTGACGGGCTACCTGGCGCAGCATCGTGCCGGCCAGGACAGCTGACTCACTCTTCCAGCTTGCTCAGCAGGTACTTGGGCTCGCCGATGCGCTCGATCAGGTCGAGCTGGGTTTCCAGCCAGTCGATGTGTTCTTCTTCCGAATCGAGAATCTTCACGAACAGCTGGCGGCTGACATAGTCGCCGACCGAATCGGCATAGGCGACGGCCTCGCGCAGGGTGACCACGCCGTCGCGCTCCAGCGACAGGTCGCACTGCAGGATCTCGGTCGGGTTCTCGCCGATGCGCAGCTTGCCCAGCGCCTGGAAGTTCGGCAGGCCTTCGAGGAACAGGATGCGGTCGGCGAGCATGTCGGCATGCTTCATCTCGTCGATCGATTCCTTGTACTCGTGCTCGGCCAGTTCCTTGATGCCCCAGTTCTTCAGCATCTTGGCGTGCAGGAAGTACTGGTTGATCGCGGTCAACTCGTTGTAGAGGACCTTGTTGAGGAATTCGATGACCTTGGTGTCGCCCTTCATGGGATGCTCCTGCACGCTGAAAACGCAGGCACTTTAACGCCTTGCCTGCGGCCGTGAAGGAACGCGAATCGTGCGCATTGGCCTGTGCGGCCGCGCGTGAAGGATGCGAAAGCGCGGCGTCAATGCGCCGCGAAGAAACGATCAGGCAACCTGGGCCAGGCCCAATACCGGCAGCGGCAGATCGTGGGTCGCACGCGCCTTGGCCAAGAGGTCCGCGGCCATGTCCAGGCAGGAACCGCAGGTCGCACCACAGCCGGTCCGCATGGTCAGTTCGGCCACCGTGCTGACACCATGGCTGGCGGCTTCGCGGATCTGGTGGTCGGTGACTCCGTTGCAGATGCAGACGTACACAGGCGGGAACCGGGCTGACAGGCCAGGAGCGGCCTGATGGCTATTCCAATGGAAACGAGAATGGTTGTCAATCAGAGACCTGAACCATTCTCGATACCGTTCAGCCCGTCAGCTGGCTGGGCCATCACCCGTGGCCTTCTTCGGCCAGTAGCCGCGCGTCCGCGGGCGCTTGCGCGGGCGGTCGTGGCCGGCCGTGTGGCCGGGCATCCAAGCCTCGGCGGCGCTCTTGGGCATGGCGGTTACGCCCTGTCCGGCGACCCCGCGCGCCAAAGGCGCCAGATGACGCAGTGCGCGCGCATAGACGCCGCGCTTGAACACCACCACATGCTCCACCGGGTACCAGAAATCGACCCAGCGCCAATGATCGAACTCGGGCGAGTCAGTGTGGTCCAGCTTCACATGGGATTCGTCGCCGGTCAGGCGCAGCAGGAACCAGACCTGCTTCTGGCCGATGCAGACCTGCCGCTCGTTGCGGCGGATGGCCCGCGCCGGCAGCTTGTAGCGCAGCCAACCGGGCGTGGCCCCGAGCACTTCCACATGCTCAGGCAGCAGGCCGGTTTCTTCCTGCAGTTCACGATACATGGCCTCGACGGGCGTCTCATCGGTGTTCATGCCCCCTTGCGGGAACTGCCAACCATCCCGGCGCACGCGTCGTGCCCAGAACACCTGGCCGTCCTGCCGCATCAGCACAATGCCGACGTTCGGTCGATAGCCGTCCGGATCGATCACGATGCGGACTCCTAAGAAAATCTACTGCCCGGGACTATCCCACGCCCTCTGTCGGCCCACAAGCACGGCACAAAAGTGTTGACAGGGACGGTACACATCCGCAGAATAGCGGGCTCACCAAGGCTATGTAGCTCAGCCGGTTAGAGCACAGCACTCATAATGCTGGGGTCGGTGGTTCGAGTCCACCCATAGCCACCACACTGAAAATGAAGTTGTTTTTCAGCGTGATAAGTGAGAAAATCGTTGTACGTTTTGCCCCGTCGCCAAGCGGTAAGGCACCTGACTCTGACTCAGGCATTCGGTGGTTCGAATCCATCCGGGGCAGCCAAATTAAAAGCAAAAGGCCAGATCGAAAGATCTGGCCTTTTGCTTTTAATTTGGTCACGCATTCCACCTTATCCCCGCGCCTGTCGGCGCACCCCCTTGAACAACAAGGGGGCTCTTCTCCAGAGAGAGGCCCGGGGTCGGACATGCAAAAAGACGGGTAGTGCCGGCCGCTGGCCGGCAACCACGAAATGCCTGACTCCAAAACGACAAAAGCCCGGCCGAAGCCGGGCTTTTGCTTTTCCATCCAGCGGGCCCCCGAAGGAGCCCAACTAGGCGCAGCAGATCAGCGCTTGGAGAACTGGGTGGCGCGGCGGGCCTTGTGCAGACCGACCTTCTTACGCTCGACTTCGCGGGCGTCGCGGGTCATGAAGCCAGCCTTGCGCAGCTCGGACTTCAGGCTTTCGTCGTACTCGACCAGCGCACGGGCGATACCCAGACGGATCGCACCGGCCTGGCCGGTGGTGCCGCCGCCAGCGGCGGTGACCAGGATGTCGAAGCTTTCGGTGTTCTTGGTCAGCTCGAGCGGCTGGCGCACGATCATGCGCGCGGTCTCACGACCGAAGAACTCGTCCAGCGGACGACCATTGACGGTGATGTTGCCCGAACCCTTGCGCAGGAACACGCGAGCGGTGGAGGACTTGCGGCGGCCAGTGCCGTAGTTTTGAGTGATAGCCATGATTAGATATCCAGAACCTGCGGCTGCTGTGCGGCGTGCGGATGCTCAGTGCCGGCGTAGACCTTGAGCTTGCGGTACATCTGGCGACCCAGCGGGCCCTTCGGCAGCATGCCCTTGACGGCGATCTCGATCACGCGCTCCGGGTGGCGCTCCAGCGCCTGGGCCAGGGACTCGGTCTTCAGGTTGCCGATGTAACCGGTGAAACGGTGATACATCTTGTCCTGCAGCTTCTTGCCGGTGACGGCAATCTTTTCTGCATTGATGACGACCAGGTAGTCGCCGGTATCAACGTGCGGGGTGTAGACCGGCTTGTGCTTGCCACGCAGACGGCGGGCCAGCTCGGTGGCGAGACGGCCCAGGGTCTTGCCCTCGGCGTCGACGAGGTACCAGTCGCGCTGGACGGTCTCGTTCTTGGCAGTGAAAGTGCTCATGAAGAACTCTAGGTTAGGTCGGGCTCATTGCGGCGAAAGGCTCGCCGGAACTCTGCCACGCGTTGTGAAAAGGTGAAGCGCAAGAGGCGGGATTGTACTGGCCTTGCCAGCCACTTGCAAGTGGACCGTCAGGCCGGGTTGGCACGGACGCAGGGCCGGGCGAGAATCGGGGGACTTCCGCCCCACCGCGTACTGCCATGACCGTGCTCCGCCAGACCACCCCGCTGGACCACCTGCTGACCGAGGCGCAGCGCGCCCTGGATACGGTGTTCGGCAACCCACCGGCGGCCCGCCCCTACCCGGCTGCGGAGACCGACGAGCCCGGCATGGGCAGCGCCGAGCGCCGCCATGCCGCCGGCCTGATGCGGATCAACCACGTCGGCGAAGTCTGTGCGCAGGGCCTGTATTTCGGCCAGGCCGCCGTGGCCCGCGACCCGGCCACGCGTGAACACCTGCTGGAAGCGGCCCAGGAAGAGACCGACCATCTGGCCTGGTGTGCCACCCGGCTGGCCGAACTGGACAGCCGTCCCAGCCTGTTCAACCCGCTGTGGTACGCCGGCAGCTATACCATCGGTACGCTGGCCGGGCTGCGCGGTGACGGCTGGAACCTCGGCTTCGTGGTCGAGACCGAGCGCCAGGTGGAGGCCCACCTGGACGAGCATCTGGTCGACCTGCCGCCCGGCGACCTGCGCAGCCGCGCGGTCATCCAGGTGATGAAGGAGGACGAGGCCCGCCATGCCGAGCACGCCGAGCAGGCCGGCGCACGCCGTCTTCCGTTCCCGATTCCGGGCGCGATGGCACTGGCCTCCAGGGTGATGAAGACCATCGCCTACCGCATTTGAAGGGTCGCCCGCACCAACGGTGCGGGCCTACCAGGAGGTGCGGGGGGGCCGACGGTGGGGCCCGACCGTTGGTCGGGCCATCAATCAGTTGGGCGAGACCAGCTTCAGGCCGATCACGCCGGCTACGATCAGGCCCACGCAGGCCAGGCGGGCCGGCGACGCACTGTCGTTGAACAGATAGATGCCCAGCACCGCCACGCCCATGGCACCGATGCCGGTCCAGATCGCATAGGCCGTGCCGACCGGGATGCTCTTCATCGCCTGGCTCATCAGGTACAGGCTGATCAGGGCGGACACCACCGTGGCAACGGTGGGCAGGGGTTTGCTGAAGCCTTCGGAGTACTTCATTCCGAGGGCGAAACCGATCTCGAACAGGCCGGCCAGCAGCAGGTAGATCCAGGGCATGGGTGGGGGGCTCCTTACCTTTTGGGGAAAAAACGAAACGGCCCGGTGTTTTCACACCGGGCCGTGGGTCGGTACATCACCATGGAGCCAATCGCGCGTGCGACGCCAGTTCCACGGGGCGGGTCGTCCCGCCTGGGTGGCGATGCCTGCGGGCATCGCACATGGGGCTTACTCGGACAGGTTCCGGCCGTGGAACAACTCTTCGATCTCGCGCTTGAGCAGCGCCTCGATCTTCATGCGCTCCTTGAACGACAGGTTCCTGGCCTTTTCCTCGAACAGGTACTGGTCCAGGTCGAAGTCCTTCAGGTGCATCTTCGTGTGGAAGATGTTTTCCTGGTAGACGTTGACGTCGAACATCTCGTAACGCGACTTGATGTTCTTGGCCAGGAAGTTCTGGATCGAGTTGATCTTGTGGTCGATGAAGTGCTTCTTGCCCTTCACATCACGGGTGAAGCCACGGACGCGGTAGTCCATGATCACGATGTCCGATTCCAGGCTCTCGATCAGGTAGTTCAGGGCCTTCAGCGGGGAAATGACGCCACAGGTGGCCACGTCGATGTCCGCGCGGAACGTCGCGATACCTTCCTGCGGATGGGTCTCCGGGTAGGTATGGACCGTGATGTGGCTCTTGTCCATGTGCGCGACCACGGCGTCGGAGATCAGCTCCTTGCCGGCCAGCTTCTTGTCGATCACCGGTTCTTCGGAGATCAGGATGGTCACCGAGGCACCCTGCGGGTCGTAGTCCTGGCGGGCCACGTTCAGGATGTTGGCGCCGATGATCTCGGCGACATCGGTCAAGATCTGAGTCAGCCTGTCGGCGTTGTACTCTTCATCGATGTATTCAATGTAACGCTGACGCTCCTCTTCGGTGCGCGCGTAACACACGTCATAGATGTTGAAGCTCAGCGCCTTGGTGAGGTTGTTGAAACCCTGCAGCCTCAGGCGAGGCAACGGCTTGACCACGGCGGTCGATTCCTGTGTAAGAAGGGAAAGGGGGAATTATGGGGCAAACTGCCCCCGGGGGGAACGTGAAGAGCGCTCACATCTGGCACACTGTTTGCCCTTAACAATTGCGCTGGTTAAGCTCCGCTATCGACCCCGTGAATCCGTTCATGCGCAGAGGGAGCGCTCCTATCGTGTCAACCGTGCGCCTAGCTAGCAGTCCACTGGCCCTGGATATCGCCACAATCGATCGTTTCCTGGCGCACAGCCACAGGCGGCGATACCCCACCCGTACCGACGTCTTCCGGCCCGGGGACCCGGCGGGAACCCTGTATTACGTCATCAGCGGCTCGGTTTCGATCATGGCCGAGGAAGATGACGATCGCGAGCTGGTGCTGGGCTACTTTGGTGCCGGCGAATTCGTCGGCGAGATGGGCCTGTTCGTCGAATCGGACCGCCGCGAGGTGATCCTGCGGACCCGTACCGCCTGCGAGCTGGCCGAAATCAGCTACGAGCGCCTGCATCAGCTGTTCCTCGGCCCGCTGTCGGCCGATGCCCCGCGCCTGCTGTATGCTCTGGGCCAGCAGATTTCCAAGCGCCTGCTCGACACCAGCCGCAAGGCCAGCCGCCTGGCATTCCTGGACGTGACCGACCGGATCGTGCGCACCCTGCACGACCTGGCGCAGGAGCCGGAGGCGATGAGCCATCCGCAAGGCAGCCAGCTGCGTGTATCGCGCCAGGAGCTGGCGCGCCTGGTCGGCTGCTCGCGCGAGATGGCCGGCCGCGTGCTGAAGAAACTGCAGACCGACGGCCTGCTGCATGCCCGCGGCAAGACCGTGGTGCTGTACGGCACCCGTTGACCGTTGAGCACCCGGTGGGTGCGGACCTTGGTCCGCACTCCCTGGCGCGCTAGGCTCGGTGCATGGAGCTGAGCAGCGAATTCTGGTGGTTCATCCTCATCGGCCTGGGCGCACAGCTGGTCGACGGCGCGCTGGGCATGGCGTTCGGCCTGGTGTCCTCGTCGGTGATGCTGAGCATGGGCCTGCCGCCGGCGCAGGTCAGCGCCAGCATCCACACCGCTGAAGTGTTCACCACGGGCGCCTCGGGGGTGTCGCACCTCGCAGCCGGAAATGTCGATAAGCGCCTGTTCCTGCGCCTGGCCCTGCCCGGCGCAGTGGGCGGCGCCCTGGGCGCGTACGTGCTCACGCAGCTCCCGGGCGAGATCATCCGGCCACTGATCTACCTGTACCTGCTGGTGCTGGCGATCATCATCCTGGCCCGCGCCGCTGGGCGCTGGATGCCCAAGGGCGAGATCCGCCGGGTGCCGGTGCTGGGCTTCTTCGCCGGCCTGCTCGACGCCAGCGGCGGCGGTGGCTGGGGGCCCATCGCCACGTCCACTCTGCTCGCCCGCGGCGGCCAGGCGCGCACCACCATCGGAACAGTCAACGCAGCCGAGTTCGTGGTCACGTTGACGGTGTCAGCGACCTTCCTGTTGTCGATGGGCGTGCAGCACCTGCAGATCGTCGCCGGCCTGCTGATCGGCGGCATGATGGCCGCGCCGGTGGCGGCGATCCTGGTCAAGCGGGTGAAGGAGCGCTGGGTGCTGGTGGCCGTGGGCGTGCTGGTGCTGGGCATCAGCCTGTTCCAGATCGGCCACGCGGTGTACGGGCATCTGGGCCGCTGAGCGCTTGCCGGGCATGGCCCGGCGCTACCCGCGGTGACGCTGCCGCCTCACCGCTGCGGGGTAATCACCTGTGTCGGCAATCGCGCCGGCGGTGCCGGATTCGGCACCCAGATCGCGACGCCGGCGGCGCGCTTCTGCGTGGTCGGAATACCGATGCCGACGCCGCCACCGACGTGCGAGCCGAACGTGCCGGCGCCCACCGACATGCCCACCGGCGAGCCACTGCTGCCCACGCCCATCAGCACCACGCCATTGGCGCCGAGCGCGGCGGCCTCACGCTTCAGGCGTGCCACAGCTGCATCGGTCTGGCCCTGTGTGCCGAAGCCGACGGCGGACGCCGATTCCAGCTGGGCGATTTCCTGGGAACCGGCCGGAGGCGTCGAATAGATCTGCACCAGTGCCGGATCGATGGGTGCGCGGGCGCGGCCCAGCATCACCTTGGAGGTGCTGGCACAGCCGGCGGCGACCAGCAGGATGGCCGCCAACGCGGCCCAACGGATGTTCATGGCACGACCCCTGTAGGACTGGTTGCGATCATCGGCGGGCCACTCTGAATCGGCGCCAACACCCGGGCCAGGGCACGCACGGCAGCACGCTAGCACGCCGGGGGTGACAGCCCCGCCAACGGCAGTAGGCGACGGCAGCGGGAACGTCTATGGTTGGGGCAGGAACCAACTGCGGGAGAGTGGCATGGGCGTGATCAGTCTGTTGTGGGGCGTACTGGCGCTGTTGTGGATGATCCTGGCGCTGATTCCACTGCTCGGCTGGGGCAACTGGTTCCTTATCCCGTTCGCTGCGGTGGGCGCGGTCATCGCCGCGCTGGGCATCCTGTTCACCCACCCGAGCAAGCGTGGCCGGGCCTGGGCCGGCCTGGTCCTGAACGGCATCGTGGTGGTGGTGGGCATCCTCCGCCTCGGCCTGGGTGGTGGCGTCATCTGAGCCCGCGCCCGGGTGCGACAGGGCGTCGCAGGCGCACGGCCGATGGCCGGGCGGGGGCGTACAATGAATGGCTGCGCGAGCCCCCCGCGTGCCTGTGAATCCGCGCCCGGCGCGGCTGCCCCATGATCATCCGACCCCGTCCCCACGGCTGGCAACTGCTGTACATCCTGCGCGGTTCGATCGTCAAAGCGATCGCGCCCAAGGTGCTGGCCATCCTGATCCTGTCCATCGCCGTGGCTGCGGTGGTGGAACTGGCGCCGCCGACCGGCATCGAACGCGTGTCGGTCACGCCGTTCACGCTGCTCGGCTTGGTGCTGTCGATCTTCCTCAGCTTCCGCAACAGCGCCTGCTACGAGCGCTGGTGGGAAGGCCGCAAGCTGTGGGGCCAGCTGGTCTACGAATCGCGTTCGCTGGCCCGCCAGGTGAACCTGCTGCTGGCCGATGACACCGGCCGCCGTCGCCGCATCGCCTACGTCACCACCGCGTTCGCCCACGCCCTGGCCGGGCGCCTGCGTGGGCGCATCGTGGCGCTGATGGCCCTGCCGTGGCTGGACAAGCGCCAGCGCGAACAGCTGGGCCAGCGCGAGAACGTGCCCGACGCGCTGCTGGCGATGATCGCCGCCGAACTGGCCCAGGCGCTGCGCAGCGGTGAGCTCGATCCGATCCTCTACACCCAGCTGGAAGAGCGCCTGCACGCGATGTCGTCGATCCAGGCCGGCTGCGAGCGCATCCTCACCACGCCGCTGCCGTTCGCCTACACCCTGCTGCTGCACCGCTGCGCGTGGATGTTCTGCGTGCTGCTGCCGTTCGGCCTGGCTAGTTCGCTGGGCTGGGGCACGCCGGTGCTGTCGGCGGTGCTGGCTTATGCCTTCTTCGGCCTGGACCAGCTGGGCGAAGAAATGGAAGACCCCTTCGGCCTTGAGCCGAACGATCTGCCGCTGGACGCGCTGGTGCGCACGATCGAGATCGACCAGCTCGATGCGCTCGGCGAACGCCCGTTGCCCGAACCCCTGCTGCCGCAGGGCTACCTGTTGCAATAGCCACTCCTCGGAGCCTGCCATGTCCCACCCGCTGTACCGCCCGCGCCGCATGCGCCACGACGAGTTCTCGCGCCGCCTGATGCGCGAGAACACGCTGACCACCGACGACCTGATCTACCCGGTGTTCGTGCACGAACTGGCCGGCCGCACCGCAGTGCCGTCGATGCCGGGCGTGGAGCGGCTGTCGATCGAAGAACTGCTGAAGGTTGCCGAAGAGGCGCTGGAGCTGGGCATTCCGGTGATCGACCTGTTCCCGGTGATCGACCCGTCGCTGAAGTCGCTGGATGCATCGGCCGCCTGGGCCGAGGACGGCCTGGCGCAGCGTGCGATCCGCGCGCTGAAGTCGCGCTTCCCGGAGCTGGGCGTGATGACCGACGTGGCGCTGGACCCGTACACCACCCACGGCCAGGACGGCATCATCGATGACAAGGGCTACGTGCTGAACGACATCACCGTGGAAGCGCTGGTCAAGCAGTCGGTGTCGCACGCCGAAGCCGGGGTCGACATCGTCTCGCCGTCGGACATGATGGACGGCCGCATCGGCGCGATCCGCCGTGCGCTGGATGCCGACAACCACATCAACGTGCGCATCATGGCCTACTCGGCCAAGTACGCCTCGGCGTTCTACGGCCCGTTCCGTGATGCGGTGGGTAGCGCGGCCAGCCTCGGCAAGGCCGACAAGAAGACCTACCAGATGGACCCGGCCAACGGCGACGAGGCCCTGCGCGAGATCGCGCTGGACCTGGAAGAGGGCGCCGACATGGTGATGGTCAAGCCGGGCATGCCGTACCTGGACCTGGTGCGCCGGGTGAAGGAGACATTCGGTGTGCCGACCTTCGCCTATCAGGTGAGTGGCGAGTACGCGATGATGAAGGCCGCCTTCGCCAACGGCTGGCTGGACGAACGCGCCTGCGTGCTGGAGTCGCTGCTGGGCTTCAAGCGGGCCGGCGCCGACGGCGTACTGACCTATTTCGCGCCGCAGGTGGCGCGATGGCTGCGCGAGCGCTGACAATAGCGACACGATAGACGGAGGACTGCGATGGCACCCGAACTGGGATGGATGCAATGGCTGATCTGGGGCACCGGAACACTGGTGTTCGGCGCCATCATCGTCGGTGTCTTCATCGCCGCCTGGCGGGCCGGCAAGCGCCCGCCGGAACAGCTCTCCGCTGCCCGCCACGTGGCCCGTGAGCAGGCGCTGCCGGACAGCGTGCAGGCCGAGCTGGCCGCGTTGAACCAGCGCAAGGACAACGGCCAGCTGAGTGAGCTGGAGTACGAGCAGCAGCGCGCCAAGGTGTTGTCTCGCTGACGGGTGGGTGCCAACCTTGGTTGGCACCTTGGCGTGCCGACCAAGGTCGGCACCTACCCCGCGATCATCTACGCATCGCGTGGATCTATCGCACGCACCTGGCACCTCCATCGCCCTGGTAGTCGCCAACCTTGGTTGGCGTCTGCCGTTACCGCGCGCCTGGCACGCACCCGGCCACCGCCGCCACCTTCGGCACCGCCAAGCGGTACACGTCCACGCCACCGGCGCGCGGCGCCTTCGCCGCGCTGCTGGCCACCAGCATCTCGCCCGGCTTGGCGTTGTCGATCACCGGCGCGCCGGTCCAGCCGCCGGTCTGGTTGAACGACAGTCCCAACGGCTGCAGGGCCGCGCCACTCCACGCGCAGCCGCTGCTCCACACCTGTGCGGTCGTGCCGCTGCCGCGGCTGAACACCACCGCGCCGTCGTTGCCCAGCCAGTCGCCGTCGGTCTCGTCGTCGCCGCTGTTCAAGGCGGTCAGTGCGGTTGCCGGGCCACGCACGCCCTGCGCGTCCAGCGTCGCCACGAGCAGGTCCCAGCCGGCACCACGCCCCTGCTGGCGGGCGAACAACAGCCGCTTGCCATCCACGCTCAGGGCTGGTCCGCGCTCTTCGCGGCGGTCACCGTCGCCCGCCAAAGGCTGCGCCTTGCCCAGCTGGCCATCGGCGGAGAGTGCGGCGCGGTACAGCGCCAGCCTGCCCTCGCGGCCGGCCGCGAACAGCAGCCAGTGGCCGTCACGGCTGAAGTAGGGATCACGGACCTCACCGGCCACGCCTACCGGCAGGGCCTGCGCCTGCTGCCAGCGGCCGTCGACCACGCGCGCCTCCCACAGGCCCCAGCCAGCCTCACCGCGGCGGGCAAAGACGATGCGCTGACCATCGGGACTGATCGTGGCGCGGCCCTCGTCGGCACGGGTGGAGACCACGCCCATGCCTTCGATGCCGTACTCGTTCAACGCCATCGCCACGGGGGCAGAGAGTAGACTGGCGGCAAGCACCAGCAGGGGCGGGGTGATGCGCATCATCCGGGTCCATGCACGAAAGAGCATCAGTCTAGCCAGCTTGAGGATTCCATGACCGACCGTTACGCCGTCTTCGGACACCCCGTTGCCCACTCGAAGTCGCCGAAGATCCACGCGACGTTCGGTCGCCAGGAAGGCATCAGCATCGACTACCGTGCAATCGACCTGGCCCCTGATGCGTTCCTGGCCGGCCTGGAAGCCTTCGCCGCCGAAGGCGGTGTCGGTGCCAACGTCACCTCGCCGCACAAGGAAGCCGCGTTCTCGGTGTGCACCACCCTGACCGCGCGCGCGCGCCGCGCCGGCTCGGTCAACACGCTGCTGCGCAAGGGCGACCGCTGGCACGGCGATACCACCGATGGCATCGGCCTGGTGCGTGACCTGACCGACCGCCATGGCCTGGACCTGCGTGGCCGCCGCGTGCTGCTGATCGGCGCCGGCGGTTCCGCGCGCAGCGTCGCGCCGGCGCTGCTCGATGCCGGCATCACCGAGCTGGTGGTGGTCAACCGCACACCGGAACGCGCCGATGAACTGATCGACGCGATGGGCGAACCGGGCCGCGCGATCAGCCGCTACTGGGAAGACCTGCGTGACCTGGGTGACTTCGAGCTGATCGTCAATGCCACCTCGGCCGGCCGCGACCGCGACGTCGAGTTCAAGCTGCCGCTGTCGCTGGTCAACTCGATGACCACCGCCGTCGACCTCAACTACGGCGAGGCTGCCATCGCCTTCCTGGCCTGGGCACGCGCGTCGAACTGCCGCAATACCGTGGATGGGCTGGGCATGCTGGTCGAACAGGCCGCCGAGAGCTTCCTGCAGTGGCATGGCGTGCGCCCGCAGACCGATGAGGTCTACCAGTCGCTGCGCCAGGGCTCGGCCGTGCTGGCCGGCGAGGACTGATCGATGGACGGCACAACCCTGCTGGTGACCGTGCTGAGCATGGTGGGCGTGCGCCTGCCGGTGCTGATCGCGCTGTGCATCGGCCTGGTCTGGGTGGTCGGCGCGCCGCGCGATGCCACCCGCACCGGTGCCCTGGCCGGCCTGCTGCTGTTGCTGCTGTCCAGTCTCGGCGGCCTGGCAGCGGGCATCCTGCCGATGTGGCTGGTCAGCAGCGGCAACTTCGGCGCCGTGTCGGGCATCGGCACCATCCTCGGCGTGCTGCACTTCGCGCTGGCAATGGTTGAGGCCATCGGCGTGGTGCTGCTGGTGTGGGCGCTGGTGCGCCTGCTGCGGCTGCGTGGCAACGTGGTGCAGTGACCTCCCGGTGACGGCCCTGGTCTGTCCCCAGCAGCGTCCGGCGTGTTCATCCGGCCGCCGGGTGTCGTCGCTGGCTTGTTCAGGCAGGCAGCGGCGGCGGTCGTGGCCGGCCATGCGACAATGACCGGCCTGATCCAGCTACGGTAGTTCCCGGCGTGACCGAAACCGTCGCCGCTCCGCGCATGCTCGATGACGCCTTGAAGGACGCGATCCGCAAGGCGTACACCACGCTGCAGGCCAATACCCCCGGCTTCTCCACCCGCCGCTCGCAGAGCCAGATGATCGGCGTGGTGTCGCGTGCGCTGTCGAAAAGTGGCGGCGTCGGCGTGGTCGAGGCGCCCACCGGCGTCGGCAAGAGCCTGGGCTACCTCACCGCAGGCGTGCCGATCGCGCTGGCCACCAGGAAGAAGCTGGTGATCAGCACCGGCACCGTGGCGCTGCAGTCGCAGCTGGTCGAGCGCGACATTCCCAACTTCCTCAAGGCCACCGGCCTGGAGGCGACCGTGGCGCTGGCCAAGGGCCGTACCCGCTACCTGTGCACGCGCAATGCCGCCGAGGCGCAGGGCGAGGGCTCGCAGGGCGGCATGTTCGAGGATGACGCGCCGCTGTTCGACCGGCCGCTGGCGCCGATCGAGATGGACATCGCCAAGCGCCTGACCGACGCCTTCACCAGCGGCAGCTGGGATGGCGACATTGACAATGCGCCGGAGACCATCAGCCCCGGCCTGCGCAGCCGCATCACCACGCCGGCTTCGGGCTGCGCCGGGCGCCGTTGTGCGTATTCGGCGCAGTGCGCGGTGCTGCGCTCGCGCAATACCGTGCGCGATGCGCAGATCGTGGTCACCAACCACGCGCTGCTGCTGTCGGCGTTGTCGATCGGTGACAGCGACAACGGCCAGCCGTTGATTGCGCCGCCGTCGGACATGCTGCTGGTGCTGGACGAAGGCCATCACATCGGCAACGTGGCGATCGACCAGGGCGCGGCCAGCCTGGCGCTGGATGAAATGGCCAAGCGCACCGGCCGCCTGCAGATCCTGATCGCCGGTGCCTACCGCGCGGTCGACAAGGACCGCCTCGGCAACCTGCTGCCGAACGAAGCGATCGAAGTGGCCAGCAACGTGGCCAAGCAGCTGCGCGCGTTCCGCGATCATATCGAGCGCGTGTGGATGCCGGCGCCGGCGGACGAAGAGCCGATGTGGCGCGCGGCCAATGGGCGACTGCCCGACGCCTGGCGCGAGCCGATCGAGGCGCTGGCTGACGATACCCGCAGCCTCTACAACTGGGCGCATGCCGCCACCGCGCAGGTGGCCAAGGGCAAGCCGGACGATGCCGCGCGCGAGCGCCTGCAGCGCAACCTGGGCATGGCGCTGGAAATGATCGAGCAGCAGTACAACCTGTGGCAGGCCTGGCGCCGCGAGGACAAGGACGGCGCGCCGCCGATGGCGCGCTGGGTCACCGCCACCCGCGACGGCGACCTGGTGCTGCACGGCTCGCCGGTGTCGGCCGCGCACGTGCTGCGCAAGCTGCTGTGGGATGAAGTGGACTCGGTGGTGATGACCTCGGCGACGCTGACCGGCGGTGGCGATTTCCAGTCGCTGGCGATCGACAACGGCATTCCGGAAGAGGCCGAGATGGTCTCGCTGTCGTCGCCGTTCGACCTGCCCAACCAGGCCGAGCTGATCGTGCCGAAGTTTCCGGTCACCCCCGACGATCGCGAAGGCCATCCCCGCGAAGTGGCGCGCTACCTGGACACCGAGCTGGACTGGGCCAAGGGTTCGATGGTGCTGTTCACCTCGCGCTGGAAGATGGAGAAGGTGGCCGGCCTGATGCCGGCCGCGCGCCGCAAGCAGGTGCTGGTACAGGGCGAGATGTCCAAGACCCGCCTGATCGAGGAACACCTGCGGCGTGTTGAGGCAGGCGAAGGCTCGGTGCTGTTCGGCCTGAACTCGTTCGGCGAAGGCCTCGACCTGCCCGGTGAAGCCTGCACCACGGTGGTGATCACCCAGGTGCCGTTCGCGGTGCCGACCGACCCGCAGACCGCCACGCTCAGCGAATGGTTCGAGGGGCGCGGGCTCAATGCCTTCAACCTGATCGCCATTCCGCACGCGCTGCGCACGCTGACCCAGTTCGCCGGCCGCCTGATCCGCACCTCCACCGACACCGGCCGCGTGATCATCCTCGATTCGCGGCTGCTGACCCGCCGCTACGGCAAGCGCATCATCGACGCGCTGCCACCGTTCAAGCGCGTGATCGGCTGAGACGGGGTCGGATCCCTTCCGCAGGAAAGGCTCTGACCCCACCACGCACTCTGCTGTTCAACCGCCCAGCGGATTCCGGCAGGCCTGGTTGCCCATCGCATTGTGGTAGTCGCGATCAAAGCAGCGCAGGAAACCATCGAGCACGTCCAGGTTGGGCGGCCACGGCACATCCACCTTCTGCCCGCCGGCGGTCGTGAAATGATAACGCCCATTCTTCAGCGCCCTGGCAATCTGCTCCGGCGCAGGAATCGCAATCAACCTTGCTCGCGCGTTCTCCAGCGCCGCACGATCGCGCCGCAGGAAGGCGATCGTGCCGTCCACGTAGGCGTTCCAGTAACCGGGGTCGGTGTCGGTGGGCTTGTAGGTGCGCTGCATCAGCGCCACCGCCTGCGGGTACTGGCCCGCCTCCGCACGCATCTGGCCTTCATGCCACAGAATCATGGTGTTGCCCGCAGCCTTGGGCAACGCAGCATAGGCGGCGAGCAGATCAGCGGCTTCACGGTGGCAGCCGCGGTCGGCCAGCGTGCGCCAGCCACCTTCCAGGTCCTGATCGAACGCATCCGGTTCCATCGCCAGCATCGCTGCACGGTCGTAGCGGCAGTCGGGTGCTTTTGGCGGTTCTGTCGACGTGCCCATGGCAGCGGCCAGCGCAAAGGAAAGCAACATCATCGCAACCTCCGTGTTGGTGACTTCCTGGACCACCATAACGGATCAGGATGGGTAGTGCCGGCCGCTGGCCGGCAGCCTCATCGATGTGGGCCGTCACGGGCAGGTGCCGGCCAGCGGCCGGCACTACCGTATGGCGGTCAATCACCCAGCAGGGCGGCGTTGCGCACGGCGCCCTTGTCTGCACTGGTGGCGAGCAGGGCGTACGCCTTCAGGGCGCTGGTGACCTTGCGCGGGCGCGGCGCACGCGGCTTCCAGCCGCGGGCATCGGCGTCGGCGCGGCGTTGGGCCAGGGTGGCCTCGTCCAGCAGCAGATCGATGCGGCGGGCCGGGATGTCGATGCGGATGCGGTCGCCGTTCTCCACCAGACCGATGACACCGCCACTGGCCGCTTCCGGCGAGACGTGGCCGATCGACAGGCCCGAGGTGCCGCCGGAGAAGCGGCCGTCGGTGAGCAGCGCACACTGCTTGCCCAGTCCCTTCGATTTCAGGTAGCTGGTCGGGTACAGCATCTCCTGCATGCCCGGGCCGCCCTTCGGCCCTTCGTAGCGGATCACCACCACCTCGCCCGGCTGCACCTCGTCGGCGAGGATGCCGGCGACGGCGGCGTCCTGGCTTTCATAGACGCGCGCGGGGCCTTCGAACACGTGGATCGATTCGTCCACGCCGGCGGTCTTCACCACGCAGCCATCGACAGCCAGGTTGCCGCGCAGCACCGCGAGGCCGCCCTCCAGCGAATACGCATGTTGCAGCGAACGGATGCAGCCCCCGGCGCGGTCCAGGTCCAGCGTCGGCCAGCGCGTGGCCTGGCTGAAGGCCTCCTGGGTGGGAATGCCGGCTGGGCCGGCCTTGAAGAAGGTGTGCAGGGTGTCGTTGTCACTGCGCACCACGTCCCAGCGTTCCAGTGCGTCGGCCAGGCTGGCGCTGTGCACGGTTGGCACCGTGGCATCGAGCAGGCCGGCGCGATCCAGCTCACCGAGGATGCCGAACACGCCGCCGGCGCGGTGCACGTCCTCGATGTGGTACTTCGGTGTGTTCGGCGCCACCTTGCACAGCTGCGGGACGCGTCGCGACAGCGCGTCGATGTGGGTCAGGTCGAAGTCGACCTCCGCTTCCTGCGCTGCGGCAAGCAGGTGCAGGATGGTGTTGGTGGAGCCGCCCATGGCGATGTCCAGGGTCATCGCGTTGGCGAACGCGGCCTGGGTGGCGATCCCGCGCGGCAGCGCGCTCGGGTCTTCGCCGCCGTACCAGCGATGGCAGAGCTCGACGATCAGGCGGCCGGCGCGGCGGAACAGCGCCTCGCGGTCGGCATGGGTGGCCAGCGTAGTGCCGTTGCCGGGCAGCGACAGGCCCAGCGCTTCGGTCAGGCAGTTCATCGAGTTGGCGGTGAACATGCCCGAGCAGGAGCCGCAGGTGGGGCAGGCGCTGCGTTCAAAGGCCGCGACCTTCTCGTCGGAGGCGCTGTCATCGGCGGCCACCACCATCGCGTCGACCAGGTCCAGCTTGTGCTCGGACAGCCTGGTCTTGCCCGCTTCCATCGGCCCGCCGGAGACGAACACCACCGGGATGTTCAGGCGCAGCGCGGCCATCAGCATGCCAGGGGTGATCTTGTCACAGTTGCTGATGCACACCAGCGCGTCGGCGCAGTGCGCGTTGACCATGTACTCCACGGCGTCGGCGATGATCTCGCGGCTGGGCAGCGAGTACAGCATGCCGTCGTGGCCCATCGCGATGCCGTCGTCCACGGCGATGGTGTTGAATTCCTTGGCGACACCGCCGACCTGTTCGATCTCATGCGCGACCAGCTGGCCAAGATCCTTCAGGTGCACGTGGCCGGGCACGAACTGGGTGAAGGAGTTGGCGATGGCGATGATCGGCTTGTGGAAGTCGCCGTCTTTCATGCCGGTGGCACGCCACAGGGCGCGGGCGCCGGCCATGTTGCGGCCGGCGGTGGAAGTGCGGGAACGGTATTCGGGCATGGCGGGCGGAACGGGCGTGCCGTACGACGTGGGGGTCAGCCGATCATGGCCAATTTTTTCGGTTGCTGCTGCAACCACCGGAGGTGGTCCGGCCGGGCTGCGCCCGGCACCCGCAGAGGCAACGTCCACGTCAACGTCAAAGGCGGGCGCTCCGTGGGATGGCGGGGTGGGTCCGGTGGCAGGGGACGCCGTTAACCCGTCCATGGGGGCTTGGTCGCCGCATCCATGCGGCTCACACCCCTGCCACCGGACCCACCCCGCCTTCGACGTTTCCTGCGGCTGTTGGTAGGTGTCGACCTTGGTCGACACCGGTGGATCCACGTCATGCGCGGATGATGGGGAACGACGAAAATGAAATTCCGTTCATCTTTCGCACTTTGCCGATTCCGGTTGCTGGCCCGGATTTGGCATCATTGGGGCATTGATCCGTCGACAGGGCATGAGGCCATGAAACGTTCCCGCACCACCGCGCTGCTGCTGATGAGCGCTGCGCCGCTGCTGTTCACCGCCTGCCAGAAGGAGCCGGAGGTGAAGGTGCAGGAAGGCCTGTACACCTCGGTCGAGGCCTGCACCGAGGCCACCGGTGATCCGTCGTCGTGCCGCAATGCCTTTGCCGAAGCGCAGAAGCAGGCCGCCGATGCGGCGCCGAAGTACGCCAGCAAGGAAGCCTGCGAGAAGGATTACAAGCCGGAGCAGTGCGTGCAGCAGCACACCTCGGCCGGCACCTCGTTCATCGGCCCGATGATGATGGGCTTCTTCATGTCGCAGATGCTGAGCAACCGCGGCGGCCTCGCCCCGCAGGCGCCGGCGTCGGCACCGGCATACCAGGACAAGAACGCTGGCTGGGCGCGCCCGGCACCGGGCGGCACCGGTGGCCTGAACACCGCCAGCGGCATCGGCGCCGGCAAGGCCGGTCTGGCACCGGTCACCAGCGAACCGAACCGTGCGGTCACTGCCAGCCGTGGTGGCTTCGGCAACACCAGCGCACGCCGCAGCACCAGCGGCAGCTACGGCGGCTGATCGACCCATGCAGCGCATCCGGATTGCCGAGCGTGCCCAGTGGCGGGCACGCGCGGAGGAAGCGGGTTTCCGTTTCCATACCATCGATGGCCAGCCCTACTGGGATGAAAGCGCGTACTACGCGTTCACCCTGCGCCAGATCGAACAGGACATCGAAGACCCCAGTGCCGAGCTGCACCAGATGGCGCTGGACCTGGTCGGTGATGTCATCGGCAGCGAGCGGTTGATGGACCAGCTGGCGATTCCGTCGCATTACCGCGATTGGATCGCCGACAGCTGGCGCCAGCGCCAGCCGCACCTTTACGGCCGCCTGGACCTGGCCTACGACGGCACCGGCCCGGCCAAACTGTACGAGCTGAACTACGATACGCCGACCTCGCTGTTCGAGGCCAGCTTCTTCCAGTGGCAGTGGCTGGAAGACCAGCGCAACGCCGGCCGCCTGCCGCAGCATGCCGACCAGTTCAATGCGATCCATGAGGCGCTGGTCGAGCGCTTCGGCGAACTGGCCACGCAGCTGCCGCCACCGCTGTACTTCAGCGCGGTGGGAAGCTCGGAAGAAGACCGCGGCACGGTCGAGTACCTGCGCGACTGCGCGTCGCAGGCCGGCCTGCATGGCCAGGCCATCGCGATCGAGGACATCGGCCTGTCCGAGGATGGCCGCTTCACCGCGCTGGATGATTCGGTGATCGGCACGCTGTTCAAGCTGTATCCGCTGGAAGACCTGATGGCCGAGGAATTCGGCCGCGCGCTGCCCGCTTCGGGCGTGCAGCTGCTGGAGCCGGCCTGGAAGGCGGTGCTGAGCAACAAGGGCATCCTGCCGTTGCTGTGGCAGCGCAACGTAGGCCATCCGAACCTGCTGGAGGCGCACTTCGATGACGGCAGCACGCTGGCCCCGGGCTGGGTGCGCAAGCCGCTGTTCTCGCGCGAAGGTGCCAACATCGAGATGCACCTGGCCGATGGCAGCACCCAGCGCAGCGACGGTCCCTATGACGGCCCGGCGATCATCCAGCGCGCCCATCCGCTGACCCGCTTCGAAGGTGGCTACCCGCTGATCGGCAGCTGGGTGGTGGGTGACCACGCCTGCGGCATCGGCATCCGCGAGGACGACAGCGCGATCACCCGCGACAGTGCGCGGTTCGTGCCGCACGCGATCGTCGACGAGGCGCCGACGCGGATCTACGTCTGATGACGGTGCGGCGTTGGCCTGGCCGGCATGGACGTGCCACGCCCGCGCCGGGCCGGCATTTCGATGACGGGCGCAGCCTGCAGGCCTTCGCGGCCCGCGTCGCGGTGCGTTGCCACCGCTGCGACACCCCCGGTTGGGTGATCGCCCGCTGGGAACCCTATCGATGGACCGCGCGTTTCCGCTGCACCGGCTGCAGTTCTGCGTTGGATAGTGGTGACTGGGTCGGTGCGGTCTACATGCTGGGCCGCCAACCTTGTGGATTCTGTGGGTATCAGTGGCTGCATGTGCGTCGCCGGGCTCCCGCGGGAGTGCCTGCACCGGCGTGCTTCGCTGCTCGATGTGCGCAATGTGATCGCAGTACCGATGTTTCGGTCGCGGTGCGTCCGTTGCGTGACGCCGAGCCTGCCGATCCGCACTTCGGATTGCCGCTGCGCCTGGTCGAACCGACCCGCGCGGGCCTGCTCTGGGCCTATAACGCCGAACATCTGCAGGCACTGCACGAATACGCGGGCGCGACGTTGCGCGAAAGCCGCGGCCATCACCGATCCATGTTCTCGCGCCTGCCGCAGTGGATGAAGCTGGCCCGCAACCGGGTGCTGCTGCAGCGTGCGGTGGAGCGGTTGCAGCGGCGCTTGCTGCAGGGGTAGGTAGTGCCGGCCGCTGGCCGACAGCCGAGCAAGGGCTCGGTGCTACAGGCAACCCGATTCGTGTAGAGCCGAGCCTACGCTCGGCTCAGAGCAACCCTTCGCGCTTCACCGCCAGGTAGCGCTCCACCAGCGCGCCGGGCAGGGCGTCGGCGGTCACGTCCAGCACCATCACCTTCTCGCTGCGCAGTGCCTCGTGCGCCTTCGAGCGCTGCTGCAGGTACAGCGCGGCGGCACCGGCCTGGGTGGCGTCTTCCAGGGTCTGCACGTCACCCTCCAGCGCGCCGTCCAGCTCGCGCTCGCGCAGGCTGGCCACGCATACCAGGTGGCGCCGCTGCAGCAGGCGCACCGCCGCCAGCAGGTCTTCGATGTCCTCGTCGCGCACATTGCTGACCAGCATCACCAGCGCACGCCGGCGCTGGCGCAGCGATACTTCGGTGGCCGCAGCCAGGTAGTCGGTGGCCACCGCGCGCGGCTGCAGGTCGTAGCTGGCGCGCAGCAGGTGCTCGACCGTGCCCATGCCGCGCTGTGGTGCTACCCAGCGGCGTTCGCCCCCGGCAGCGTACAGGCCGGCGGCATCGCCCTGGCGCAGCGCCAGGTAGGCCACCACCAGCGAGGCATTCAAGGCATGGTCGAAGTGCGAGAGCCCGCCTTCGCTGGCCAGCATGCGTCGGCCACTGTCGAGCATCAGCAGCAACTGCTGGTTCTTCTCGTCCTGGTACTCGCGCGAGATCAGCTTGCGCGCACGTGCGGTGGCCTTCCAGTCCAGCTGGCGCAGGCTGTCGCCGATGCGGTACTCGCGCATCTGGTGGAAGTCGGTGCCTTCGCCACGGCGGCGCTTCACGTGCGCACCGACCAGCCGCGAGGCCTGGTCGGCACTGAACAATGCGAAGCGGGTGAGCGGCACGAAGTTCGGATAGACCCGCACCTCCAGCGCCGGCGGCAGCGTGCGTTGCTGCCACCACAGGCGCCACGGCGAGCGCATGCGCAGGTGCACCCCCTCGAAGCGGAAGTGCCCACGCTGCAGCGGCTGCAGGTGGTAGTGCAGGGTGGACGCCGTACCGGCCTGCAGGCTCACGCGCTGCGGCAGCGCTTCCAGCGGCCAGCCGCCGGGCACCAGGTCGAACACCTGCACCGTCATCGATTGCTCGGCCTGCACACGCAACGCCGCCTCGCGGCGCACGCCCAGTGCCAGCGCTTCGGGCAGCTCGCGCTGCACCTGCGGCGACGGACGCCGCCACTGCCGCCACAGGTCCCACAGGGCGGGCAACGCGATGGCCACGGCCGCCAGTGCCCAGCTCCAGCGCGGCAGCCATCCGCCCAGCACCAGCCCGCCCAGAGCGGCCCAGGCCAGCAGCAGCGCCAGCAGCAGCGGAGCCGGCCTCATCGGCGCGGCGCTTCCACCTTGGCCAGCAGTGCACCCAGCACATCGTCGGCGTCCTGGCCTTCAATCTGCAGTTCCGGGGCCAGCGCGATGCGGTGCCGCAGCGCCGGGCGGGCGATGTCGCGCACGTCGTCCGGCGTGACGAAGTCGCGGCCGGCCAGCACCGCCTGTGCGCGCGAGGCACGCACCAGCGCGATGCTGCCGCGCGGACCGGCGCCGACGGCGATGCCAGGCCACTGCCGGGTGGCGGCGACGATGCGCACCGCGTAGTCGATCACCTCGTCATCGACGGTGATCGCCGCAGTGGCACGCTGCAGTTCCAGCAGCTCGCCGGCACCGAGCACACGCGGCACCTGGCTCAGGTCGAAATCGCTGGCAGCGCGGCCGCTGGTGATCGCGGTCACCATGCGCTTCTCGTCCTCCAGCTGGGGGTAGTCGATCAGCACCTTCAGCAGGAAGCGGTCCAGCTGTGCTTCCGGCAGCGGGTAGGTGCCTTCCTGCTCCAGCGGGTTCTGCGTGGCCAGCGCCATGAAGGGCGGCGCCAGGGTGAAGGCCTTGCCCTCAATGGTCACCTGGCCTTCCTGCATTACTTCCAGCAGGGCCGACTGGGTCTTGGCCGGGGCACGGTTGATCTCGTCGGCCAGCAGCAGGTTGGTGAACACCGGGCCGCGGCGGATCTTGAAGCTCTCGCTCTTCGGGTCGTACACCGCGTGGCCACTGACGTCGCTGGGCATCAGGTCGGGGGTGAACTGCACGCGCCCGTAGTCCAGCTCCAGGGCCTGTGCCAGTGCACGCACCAGCAGGGTCTTGCCCAGCCCGGGCACGCCCTCGATCAGCACGTGGCCACCGGCCAGCAGCGCCACCAGGATCTGGTCCAGTACATCGGCCTGGCCGATGAAGGCGTGTCCAACGGCGGTGCGGATGGCATCGACGCGTTCGATCAGGCGGGCGTTGGCGGCCGCCGGCAGCTCGGGGACTTCGGTCATAGCAGGGATCTCATCTGGAGCAGCAAGCGGATACGCTCGCGCAGGGCGGAGGAATCGTGCGGCAGAGGTGGCGTCAGTGCGGCGGCAACACGGCCTTGCGGCCACTTCAGCAGTTCGGCGATGGCCTGTTCGCGTGGCGCACCATCCAGTGCGGCAGCCACCGGTGCGCGCAGGCGCAGGCGGTGCAGGAACAGGGCGAGAACGGCCTCGTACAGGCGCGTACCGTGGCCGAAACGCAGCAGCAATTCACCACTGGCGTGCACGTGTTCCAGCAGCGAACGGCGTTCCAGTACCGGTGACGGCAGCAGGCTGCCGAAGCGTTGCGAGCGGGCCCACAACCAGCCCAGCAGGGCCAGCAGCAGCGGCGCCCACAGCGGCCAGCCCTGGTAGAACATGCGCGACCACAGCGACGGTGGACGGCTGGCATAGATCAGCCAGACCGCACCCTTGCCGTAGTTCGGATCGAGCAGATAGCGGGTCAGGTCGCGGTGAGCCTTGTCGTGCAGGCCATCGCTGGCACCGCCGGCAGCCGCGGCCAGGCGCGCGGCAGGCGAGTCGATATCACCGCGCAGGAACTCCATGTCCGCCAGCACGCTCACTTTGCCCTGGCCATGGCGCAGGCGCGCGAACACCAGGTCACGGTCACCGCCCCAGCGGCGTTCGGCCTGCGCATTGGCGGCAAAACCCAGGGTGAAGCGGCGGCCAGCACAGAATTCAACGTGGCCAGGATCGTCGTCGACATGGAACGGCTGGCAATCGCTGCGCTGGAACAGGCTGTCCACGCCCAGCCGGTCCAGCAGGGGGCCCTGCGTGCTGCCGGCATCGTCCTCGACCGGCGGCGGTGTACGTACAAGCAGGTGGCCGCCACGGTCGACCCAGTCCAGCAGCGCGCTGGCAACGGGCGCCGGCAGTTCGCTGCTGTCCTGCAGCACCACCACCGTGTCGTGCGGACCCAGCGCCATCTGCTGCAGGTCCAGCCGCGGCCGCGAGTGCACGGCGATGCCATCAGCGCGCAGGGCCTGGCCGAGCACGTACAGCGGGTTGTAGGCCGCCTCGCCCCGTGGCGGCAGCCGGATGGTCTCGGTTACCCGCTCGTGCGTGCGCAGGTAGAGGATCGCCAGCGGTACGCCGAGCAGCACCAATGCACCGAGCAGCAGCGACCAGAACAGGCGCGGACTCATGCCTGCCACCCGTACTGCTGGCGCAGGGCATCGGCCATCGCATCGAAATCGGCGCGGCTGGGCAGGCGGCCACCGTAGGCGGCGTACTGCCACATGCGCACGATGCGCGCGAACAGGTCACGGTCGCTGGCCTCGGGCATGCGCCGCGACGCGCGCAGGCATTGCGCTTCGGTGGCACCGGGTGGAAGCGCGATACCGCTGCGCTCGCCCACCGTGCGCACGCTGGCGCGGTACAGAAGGGCCAGCGCCTGCCGCGGCCGGCCCTGGTCCCAGAGCAGGCCGGCCTGGGTGGCCACGTCCGGCGGCAGCACCACCGGCAACTCCACCTGTTCCTCCACCACCGGCGGTGCGGCCTCGGCCTTGCGTCGGCCGCTGCCCCGCAGCCACGGCAGCCACAGCCGTGCGGTCAGCAGCAGCACCAGCAGCAGGACGCCGAGCAGCCCCCACAGGCCCCATTCGGCCAGCCGTGCCAGCCAGGCGATGCCGTCCTTGCGTGCTTTGCGTTCACCGTTGCTGTTGGTGTCACGCTGCAGCTGCTTGTCTTCCTTCTTCTCTTCCTCGGCCTGTTCGATCGGCTTCCAGCGGGTGACCTGGCGGGTCGGGCGCTGCAGCGGGTCTTCATAGGCGCGGTTCACTGCCTGACGGAAACCGGCGGTGTCCACCGGCGTACCGCCGAAGATCGTTGCCGGGGTGTTGGCCGGGTCGATGGTCGGTGCTCCGTCGCTTTCCTCGGCGTCGATGCCACGGTCGTTGGGCTTGCCCATGGTTCGTTCGGGCTCGGCGTCTGTGTCCTGCGCATGCACCGGTGCGGGGACCAGCGGCAGTGCCAGGCACAGCAGCAGGGCCAGCGTCGATGCCGCCGGCAGCAGCCGCTCGCGCAGGCGGCGCAGGGCGATCTCCACATCCCAGGCTTCCATCTGCGTGCGCCGGTTCAAGTACAGGCCAAAGCCCGCACCGACGAAGAACGGGCCGATCAGCACCGAGGCCAGCCAGCACGCCAGGTTGAAGCCCAGCCGTGCCCATGCGGGTGTGTCCTGGCCGATCATGTCCCATGCGGCGCGCCATGATTCGGACATCAGCTCCAGTGGCATGAACATGAACACCGCGCCGATCGCGCCGGATACCAGTACCACTTCGAAGGCCATGCAGCTCACGGTCAGCACCAGTGCCGCGCCTGCAGCCCCGGCGGCCACCGCACGGCGGCGTGGGCCGCGCTGGTCTGGTGTGTTGCCTTCCAGCAGGTTCACCGGCAGGCACAGGCTGCGCAGCACGCTGAAGCGGCGCCAGCCCAGGTAGCCCCAGAAGCCGCTGTTGCCCCAGTGACGTTGCGCACGCAGCGCGGCCAGCGTGCCGACTGGTTCACCGAAGATGCCGCGCGACAGCACATACAGCGGCGCACGTTCGAACAGCGGTTTGCACCACCACATCGCCAGCCAGGCCCAGCCGAAGGCATCCAGCCACCAGCCCAGCGCGTTGAAGACCACGAACAGCGGTGCACTGGCCAGCAGCCAGCTGCCCCACAGCGCGCGCGCGTGACGGCGGGACAGCGCGGTGCCCAGCTCCATCGCTTCCCAGCCACTGCGGGCACGCAGCGCCACGTCCAGGTGGTCAATGCGCATGGCCAGCTCCACGTCCGCCGCGCCACAGCCACAGCAGCACGCCGGCCCACAACACACCGGCCACGCTGAACTTGCCCCATGCAGGTACTTCGGCGATCGATGACCAGAAGGCTTCGATGAAGGCGGCCACCAACAGCATGAAGGCGACGCCGAGGCACAGCCGCGCGCCGATGCGGCCGCCGTCGACCAGTGCATCCAGGCGGCTGCGCCGGCCCGGCGCCAGCAGCTTCATGCCCAGCTGCAGGCCGGCGCCGCCGGCGATCACGATCGCAGTCAGCTCGAAGGCACCGTGGCCGACCACGAAGCGCCAGAACGGGTTGCCATGGCCGATGTGCTGCAGGTGGCCTGCCACTGAACCGATGATCACGCCGTTGAACAGCAGCACCAGCAGCGTGCCCAGCCCGGCCAGCAGCCCGCTGGCGAAGGCGCGCAGGGCGATGCTGATGTTGTTCAGGATGTAGTGGCCGAACATCATCCAGTCGGTGCCGCTGTCACGCCCCAGGCGCTCGGCGGCGGGATCGTACATGCGCTCCATCTCGGCGATCTGGCGGTTGTCCATCAGCATGTGGATCAGGTCCGGATAGACCTGCACCAGCACGAAGCAGGCCACCGCCGGCAGCGCGAACATCGCCAGCGCCGCCCACATGCTGCGCGCCTGGCTGCGCACCAGCAGCGGAAAATCGGCCACCAGGAACTCCAGGGCACGCCGCCAGCGCGTTGGCGGCGTGCGGTACAGCACGCTGTGGCCCTGCTGCATCAGCTGTTGCAGGCGTTGCACCAGCTGCGGGCTGTAGCCGCGCTCGCGGGCCAGCGCCAGCTGCTGGCACAGCCGCCGGTAGCGCTGCGGGAAGGTAGTGTCGTCCAGTGCCAGGCCGCTGGCCTTGCGGCGCGTGCGGCGTGAGGCGCCGGCACGCAGCAGCAGCCACTGCTCCAGATCCTGCCATTCCTGCTGGTAGCGGGCGACGAACTGCTCCTGTTTCATCGCCGCCCCAGCAGCCAGTTGGCCATCGCATACAGGCGCAACACGCCGACCTGGCCGTGGGTGCCGGTCAGTGGCTCGGCAATACCGGCCAGCTCCTGCTGGCGCGCCGCCGACAAGCGTGGCGCGCGCTCGGCGAAGGCCATCAGCGCGGCCTGTTCCTCTGGTCGCAGGGGCTGCGGCGGGGCCAGCACGCTGCCGATGGTCGGCGGCGGTGGCAGGTACAGCGCGGGTGCATGCACCACCACAGTGCCTGCCACCAGGTCGCCCAGACGGCGGCCATGCGGATCGAACAGGCTGCTGATCAGGCCCAGCGCATAGCCGAAGGGCAGCATGTCCACCGTGCGCAGCAGGTTGCGGGTGATCGCCGCCATCCAGCCTGCCGGCGCGCCATCGCGGGACAGCACACGCAGCCCCAGCGCACGCTTGCCCAGGGTGCGTCCCCACACTGCTTCGCAGACGATCGGGTAGGCCCAGTAGACCAGGAACATCAGCACCAGGTAGAGGCCGGAACCGAACTGGTCCAGCAGTGCCAGCGGGATCGACATCAGCACCAGTGCCGCGATGCGCACGCCGAGATCGACCAGCCAGGCCATCGCCCTCGGTACCGGGCCGGCTGCAGGCAACTGCAGCGGCACACCCTCCGGCGTTACCACCTCGCGGTAGGTATCGAGCATCGGTGCGGCCATCAGCGTGATGGCCTTCGTTGTGGGCGCCGGAGTCCTCTCCGGCAGGCAGCCACAGGCATGGGGGTCTCGACAGGTCCTGGTCGGGCCCAGACTTTAGCAGAGCCGCATGGCGGCGTTGGCCGCTCAGCCCAGGTATTCGTCCTTCAGCCGCACGTAGTGGTCGGCCGAGTAATGCAGCGCCTCGATTTCCTTGTCGCTCAGCGTGCGTGCCGGGCGGGCCGGGTTGCCCACCCACAGCTCGCCTTCGCCGACCACCTTGCCCGGGCCGACCACGGCACCGGCGCCGACGAAGCCATGGCGCTCGACCCGCGCGCCGTCGAGGATGCAGGCACCCATGCCGATCAGGCTGTAATCACCGATGGTGCAGGCGTGGATGATGCAGCCGTGGCCGACGGTCACGCCTTCGCCGATCAGGGTCGGGTAGCCGGCCTTGTTGTAGGGGCTGTGATGGCTGACGTGGATGATGGTGCCGTCCTGCACGTTGGTGCGTGCGCCGATGCGCACGTGGTTGACGTCACCGCGGATGATCGTGCCCGGCCACACCGAGACGTCCTCGCCCAGCTCCACGTCACCGATGATCGTGCACGACGGGTCGATGTACACGCGCTCGCCGAGGACGGGCATCTTGTCGCGGAAGGGGCGCAGCGGGTTCATCGATGTCTACGGAAATCAGGGCGTCCGCGACGATGATACCCGCTCGGCCAATGGCGACCCCGCCACCCGCAACTGCCGGAATGCCTCATGCATCCGTGTCGACCAAGGTCGACACCTGCCAGAACGGATCGCGCGCCGCATTGGTGGATGGCATCCACCGATCCCGCGTTACGCCACGCGGCCGCGGCGTGCACGCTCCAGGTGCACCAGCAGCAGCGAGATTGCCGCGGGGGTCATGCCCGGAATGCGCTGCGCCTGGCCGATGGTCTGCGGGCGCACGCGCTCCAGCTTCTGCAGCGCTTCGGCCGACAGCCCGCGCACCGCCGCGTAATCGAAGGCTTCGGCGATTGGCGTGGCTTCATGCCGCTGCTGGCGCTCGATCTCCTCGCGCTGGCGGTCCAGGTAGCCGGCGTACTTCACGCCGATCTCCACCTGCTCGGCCACCTTGGCGTCGGCCACCGCCGGGCCCAGCGACGGCACCTGCATAAGCTGCGCGTAGTCCAGCTCGGGGCGCTTGATCAGGTCCAGCACGCTGGTCTCGCGGCTGACCGCCACACCCAGCGTGTCCTGCACTTCGCGGCCCAGCGCATTGGCCGGGGTTGCCCACAGCGCGCCCAAGCGTGCGCGTTCGGCAGCAACAGCGGCCTGCTTGGTCTCGAACGCGTTCCAGCGGCGGTCATCCACCAGGCCCATCTCGCGGCCGGCCGGCGTCAGGCGCTGGTCGGCATTGTCCTCGCGCAGCTGCAGGCGGTACTCGGCGCGGCTGGTGAACATGCGGTAGGGCTCGTTGGTACCGTGAGTGATCAGGTCATCCACCAGCACGCCCAGGTACGCCTCGTCGCGGCGCGGGCACCAGCCGTCCAGTCCGCGCACCTGGCGTGCAGCGTTGAGGCCGGCCAACAGGCCTTGCGCGGCGGCTTCTTCATAGCCGGTGGTGCCGTTGATCTGGCCGGCGAAGAACAGGCCGTTGACCAGCTTGGTTTCCAGCGAAGCCTTCAACCCGCGTGGATCAAAGAAGTCGTACTCGATCGCGTAGCCCGGGCGGGTGATATGCGCGTTGCCGAAACCGCGGATGCTGCGCACCATCTCCAGCTGCACGTCGAACGGCAGCGAGGTGGAGATGCCGTTGGGGTAGATCTCGACGATGCCCAGGCCTTCGGGTTCGACGAAGATCTGGTGGCTGGCCTTCTCGGCAAAGCGCACCACCTTGTCCTCGATGGACGGGCAGTAGCGCGGGCCGATGCCTTCGATCTGGCCGCTGTACAGCGGCGAGCGGTGCAGCGCGTCGCGGATGATCTGGTGGGTCTGTTCGGTGGTGTGGGTGATCCAGCAGCTGACCTGCTGCGGATGCTCGTCCACCGAACCCAGGAAGGACATCACCGGGCGCGGCGAGTCGCCGGGCTGCTCATCCATCACGCTGTAGTCCAGCGAGCGGCCGTCGATGCGCGGCGGCGTGCCGGTCTTCAGGCGGTCCACCTGGAACGGGCGCTCGCGCAGCCGCGCGGCCAGCGTGGTGGCCGGCGGGTCGCCCATGCGGCCGGCGGCGTACTGGGTCGGGCCGACATGGATCTTGCCGGCCAGGAAGGTGCCGGCGGTCAGCACCACGGCCTCGGCATCGAAGCGCAGGCCGGTCTGGGTGATGACCCCGCGCACGGCGTCGCCTTCGATGACCAGGTCATCGACGGCCGCCTGGAACACGGTCAGGTTGGCCTGGCCTTCGACGATGGCGCGGATCGCCATGCGGTACAGGTTGCGGTCGGCCTGGCAGCGGGTGGCGCGCACGGCCGGGCCCTTGGAGGCGTTGAGGGTGCGCCACTGGATGCCGGCGCGGTCGGCGGCATGCGCCATCGCACCGCCGAGCGCGTCGATTTCCTTGACCAGGTGGCCCTTGCCGATGCCGCCGATGGCCGGGTTGCAGCTCATCGCACCCACGGTTTCGATGTTGTGGGTCAGCAGCAGGGTGCGCACGCCGGTGCGGGCTGCGGCCAGCGCGGCTTCAGTGCCAGCGTGGCCACCGCCGATGACGATGACGTCGTAACGATGGAAGGACGGGTTCATGGGGGCTGTTCAGCTTGGGGCAGGCGCGGCCGGGGGCGGCGCCGGGGTGGCGATTTTAGCGCCATTCGGGGTCCGGACGCCGGCGCCGGCCAGTCGGCGGCGAAATCGGCCCTAAAGTTGGCAGGATTTTTGCAGATAACCCAATAGCACCCATCGTGGCTGGCGCCGCAGGCGCCCGTGACCGGAATTGGAACAGGGGCCGGTACAGGCGCACGATGGGGGAGCAGAGGGCCGGCAGTCGGGGGACTGTCCGGCCCTGTTTTTTTGCGGCTGTCGGGAAGGCGCCATCCACGCATGGCGTGGATCTACTGAAGCTGGGCTTTCGCCGGTTGGCGACCTGACAAAACAAACGGCCCCGCATTGCGGGGCCGTCTGCCTTCAGAGGTGCCGACATCCGACAGGGCCGGAACAGGGGGGATCCAGATGTTCCTGTCGGATATCGACGTAGAGCTTTTTGCGGCGGCCCGTGTCGTTTTTGTCACTTTGTGACGTGGGCCGTCACTGTCCGCGTAGAGTGCGGCTTGGACCGTGTGAAATGCAAGACGGTTCAGCGCTCAACTGTGCGCTGCGTCGCACGATCCATGTTGCGCCAGGGGGAACCGTTCATCCTCGGCGCACTCGGTGCCGGTGCCGGACGGGCCTGGGGCGCCGGCGGCTGTGCGTTCGACTGCGGCGGGCGGCGCATCGAGTCCATGTTCCGCCACGGCGAACCACCGTTGTACGACGGTCGCGACGGCGGCGGCGGACGGTGCTCGCCACCATTGCCCGGGCGCGGCGGCGGGCGATGGTTGTGCGGCGGGCGGTAGATCGGGCGCGAGTAATACGGATTGCCGTAGCCGCCGTAGTAGCCGCCATAGCCACCGTAGTAGGGGCCGTAGTTGTAGGGATAGCCGGCCGGGTAGCGGTACTCCACCGACGGCGCACCGTGGTAGTAGCTGCCGCTGCGGCCGCCGCCGACATAGTCGTAGGTGGTGCAGCCGGTCAGGGCCAGCAGCAGGCCACCGGCAAGCATCAGGCGCATTTTCATGGTGGGTCCCCCCAGAGGACGGGTGTGCAGTCAGCTTCGGGCGCCAGCGTTGAATCGGCCCTTAATTCCGCCGGCCAGGATGAATGGAGGCGTAGGCCTGCATGCTGGCATGACCTGCGCCCCGGTCGCCAGCGCGAAGCCATACGTTAATCTTGCGTCATGAGCGATTCACTGTTGCCCCGCGCCGATGACGTCCTGCTTGCTGCGGCGAGGATTGCCCCGCATGCCAGCGTGACCCCGGTACTGCGCTCGCGCATGCTTGATGCGCTGGCCGGCGCGCAACTCGCGTTCAAGGCCGAGCACCTGCAGCGCGGCGGCGCATTCAAGTTCCGTGGTGCCTGCAACGCGGTGTGGTCGCTGGAGGCCGATCGCGCCAGTGCCGGCGTGGTCACGCACTCCTCCGGCAATCATGGCGCCGCCTTGGCGCTGGCCGCGCGCACGCGTGGCATTCCCTGCCACGTGGTGGTGCCGGAAGGCGCGGTGGCGGCCAAGCTGGCCAACATCGCGCGCCATGGCGCCACCCTCTGGCGCTGCCCGCCGACCACCGCCGATCGTGAGGCCGCCTGCGCCAAAGTGCAGGCCGATACCGGCGCGACTCTCGTCCATCCATACACCGACCCGGCGGTGATGGCGGGGCAGGGCACCGCCGCGCTGGAGCTGCTGCACAGCGACGGCCCGTTCGACGTGCTGGTCGTGCCGGTCGGCGGCGGTGGCCTGGCCAGCGGCACCGCGCTGGCCCTGCAGCACGCCAGCCCGCAGACCCGCCTGGTGCTGGCCGAGCCAGCCGGAGCCGACGATACCGCGCGCTCGCTGGCCGCTGGCGAGCGCCAGGGCGCGTTCGCCCCGGACACGATCTGCGATGGACTGCGTACCCTGATCGGCGCGCCGAATTTCGAACTGCTGCGCGCGGCAGGTGCCGAGGTGATCGTGGTTGATGACACGGCGACGATGGCGGCGATGCGCCTGCTGTGGGAGGTGCTCAAGCAGGTGGTCGAGCCGTCGTCGGCCACCGTGCTCGCTGCCGTGCTGGCACAGCCACAGCGCTTCGCCGGCCTGCGCGTGGGCCTGGTGCTGTCTGGTGGCAATGTCGACCTGCCTGCGCTGCGCTGGGGCGCGCCATGAGCCGCGACCGGCACCGGCCCCGCACCGGCCTGCTGGGCTGGCTGTGGCGGCTGTTTGTCCTGCTGGTGATCTGGCTGCTGGGCGTGACCGCCTGGATCGTCTGGGTCGGCGAGCGCGACCAGGCCGCCAAGGCCGATGCCATCATCGTGCTGGGTGCGGCCGCCTATGACGCCAAGCCATCGCCGGTGTTCGAAGAACGTATCCGGCATGGACTAGACCTGTACGAGGCCCAGTACGCGCCGCTGCTGATCTTCACCGGTGGCTATGGCGGCACCGGTGCGCGCTTCTCCGAATCGCAGGTGGCGCGGCGCTATGCGCTGAAGCATGGCGTGCCGGACGATGCGATCCTGATCGAGACCGCGTCACGCAACACCGTGCAGAACCTGGTGGAAGCCAAGCGACTGATGGACCAGCGCGACCTGCACCGGGTGATCATCGTCAGCGACCCGCTGCACATGGCGCGCGCGCTGCGCCTGAGCAAGGCGCTGGGCATCGATGCGCTGGCCTCGTCCACGCCCAGCACGCGCTTCCGCAGCTTCCACACCAGCTGGCGCTTCCTGGTGCAGGAAATCTACTTCTTCCACCGCGACCTGGTGCGCCCGCCGCTGAGCTCGCCGGCCAATACCTGAGGGCGAAAGCCTGCGTTGGGCGCGGTGTCGCATTGGGTAGTGCCGGCCGCTGGCCGGCAGATGCCCACCATGGAATCGTGAGGTTGCCGGCCAGCGGCCAGCACTACCAGACGATCAGGTCTGCTTGCGTCGGATCGGAATCGCCGACACCGGCACCGAGGCGACGTCATGCCCGCCTTCGCGGATCGGCGCGCCCGGGTCCGGTGCCCAGGCGTGGGCATAGATCACTTCCCAGCTGCTGGGCAGCTTGCCGTCGGCGCGCCGCATCGGTTCATACGCCGCTGCCGCCGCAGCGAAACGGCCACGCCCGGTCAGCGTATGGCGGCGGTCCACCCGCGCATTGGTCGCGCCCATCGCGCGCAGTTCGCGCATCAACGAGGGCAGGTCGTCGTAGGTCAGGGTGAACAGATCGCGGTCCAGCACCGGGTCACGGAAGCCGGCCATCATCAGCGCATCACCGAACTGGGCGATCTGTGCAAAGCGGCTGACGTGCGGGCGGTCATCGGCGGCGGCGAAGGCTTCGTTGAGTTCGATCAGCGTTTCCGGGCCGAAGGTGGAGCACACCAGAAGGCCACCGGGCTTGAGCACACGGCGGAACCCGGCGAACACCGCCGGCAGGTCGTCCACCCACTGCAGGCACAGGTTGCTGAAGATCACGTCCACGCTGTTGTCGGCCAGCGGCAGCGCAGCGGCGTCGCCGCACAGGCGCTGGAACGGCTTCCACCAGCCGGCCTGGCGCTTGGCCTGGTCCAGCATCGGCAGCGCCACGTCCAGCGCGATCACCTGCGCCTTCGGCCAGCGCTTCTTCATCAACGCACTTGCATGGCCGGTGCCGGCGCCGATGTCCAGCACCACCTCGGGCTTGCGTGCCTCAAGGTAGTCCAGCGATTCGATCAGCCGCGACTGCACCTCGCGCTGCAGGGCGGCGGCAGCGTCGTAACTGGTGGCGGCACGCGCGAACGCGCGACGGACATGGCGGGCATCGAAGTGGGACGGCATTGCGAACTCTCTTAGAACGTACCGGGGTAGGCGCCGCCGTCGATCAGCAGATTCTGCCCGGTGAGGTAACCGGCCTGTGCACTGCACAGGAAGGCGCAGGCGGCGCCGAATTCGTCCGGCGTGCCGAAGCGGCCGGCGGGAATCTGCTGGCGCCGGCGTTCAGCGACTTTGCCGGCGTCGCCGTCCTTGCCCGCGCTGTGGGCGAAGTTGGCGCGCAGGCGGTCGGTGTCGAACTGGCCGGGCAGCAGGTTGTTGATGGTGACGTTGTGGGCCACGGTGCGGCGCGACAGGCCGGCGACGAAACCGGTCAGGCCACTGCGCGCGCCGTTGGACAACGCCAGGATGTCGATCGGGGCTTTCACCGCCGACGAGGTGATGTTGACGATGCGGCCGAAGCCGCGCTCGATCATCGCGTCGACGGTGGCGCGGATCAGCGCGATCGGCGCCAGCATGTTGGCGTCCAGCGCGGCAATCCAGTCGTCGCGTTCGAAATTGCGGAAATCACCGGGCGGCGGACCACCGGCATTGTTGACCAGGATGTCCACCTGCGGGCAGGCGGCCAGCGCCGCAGTGCGGCCGGCCTCGGTGGTGACGTCGGCGGCGACGGCGCGCACCTCACCGGCACCGGGCAGGGCGCTCAGCCCTGCGGCGGCAACCTGCAGTGCCTCCTCGCCACGAGCCACGATCACCACGTTGACGCCCTCGCGCACCAGCGCACGCGCGCAGCCCAGGCCCAGCCCCTTGCTTGCGCCGCAGACCAGTGCCCAGCGGCCGTTGATACCCAGATCCATGCGTCAATCCTGCGGAATTCGGAGGGGGCTCATTGTCCGCCATCGGCCGGTGACAGGCCGGCAACGAAGTGTTGCAGGGCGGCGGCCACCTCATCGGCATGGCCGAGGAAAGGCGCATGTCCACCATGGGCGATCGTCAGCGCCTGCGCGCCCGGGGCCAGCGCCGCGGCGGCCTGCATCGCCACCGGAGACACCAACCGGTCTCGCTGGCCGGCGATCCACAGGCTGGGCTTGCCCAGCGTCGGCAGCGCGCCGCGCAGATCGGTGCTTTCGAGCAGGCGCAGGCCTTCCAGCAGGGCGCGTTCGGTGGGCGCACCGCGCTCGACCAGGCGCTGCCGCAGGATGCGCAGCTCCTCGCGGGCGTGTGCCGAGCCCATCACGTCCAGCGCGAGGAAGCGTTCCAGGGTGCCGCCGAAGTCGGTGGCCAGCTCGCGCCCGAACTGCTCGAACACCGCCGGTTCCACTGCATGCGGCCAGTCTTCGCCACGCACGAAGCGTGGCGTGGCCGCGATCATCGCCAGCCCGCGCACCTTCGGCAGCGTCGCGGCAGCGTGCAGCGCGAACAGACCGCCCAGCGACCAGCCGCACCACACCGCCGGGGGTGTGGCCGCGGCAATGGCACTGACCACGAACGGCAGGCGCAGCGGCGTGGTGTCGTCGCGGCTGTGGCCATGGCCGGGCAGGTCGACCAGGTGCAGGGTGAACTGGTCTGCCAGGCGCTGCACCAGCGGCGCGAATACACCGCCCTGCAGGGCCCAGCCGTGGATCAGTACCAGGTCCGGCCCACGGCCGGTGACGTCAATATGCATGGGCAATGACACGGAACTCAGGCAAAAGCGGGCAGCGGCGGTGGCGCGGCTTCACGCACGGCCAGGGTCACGCGATCGCGCGCGCTGGCGATGGCCTCCACCAGGCCACGCACCTGTTCCGGCGTATGCAGCGCGGACAGTGTCACGCGCAGGCGTGCCTTGCCTTCCGGCACCGTCGGCGGGCGGATTGCACCGACCAGCCAGCCGGCCTGTTCCAGCGCCGTGGACATCGCCACGGCGGTGCGGTCATCGCCGAACAGCAGCGGCTGGATCGGTGTTTCCGAAGCCATCAGGTCCAGGCCATGGCGACGCGCTTCAGTGCGGAACAGCGCGATCAGGTCGGTCAGCTTTGTGCGACGCCAGTGGTCGCGGCGCGCCAGGCGCACTGCTTCAAGCGCAGCAGCGGCCATCGCCGGTGGCACCGCGGTGGTGTAGATGTACGGGCGCGCGGTTTCGGCCAGATGCTCGATCAGGTCGTCGCGGCCCAGCACCAGCGCACCGGAACCGCCCAGTGCCTTGCCCAGTGTGACCAGCTGCAGCGGTACGTCGTCCACGCCCAGCCCGGCGGCGGCCACGGCACCACGGCCATCACCGACCACGCCGACACCGTGCGCATCATCCACATAGAACAGCGCCTGCTGCAGGCGTGCCACAAGCGACAATGCACGCAGCGGTGCGATGTCGCCATCCATGCTGAAGACACCATCGGTGGCCAGCATGGCCGCGCCATCGGGCGCGTGCTTGAGCTGGCGCATCGCGCCTTCCGCATCCAGGTGCGGGTAGCGGCGCAGGCGCGCACCGGCCAGCCGGGTGGCATCAAGGAGGCTGGCGTGGTTGAGCTTGTCCTGTACGCAGACATCGTTCTCTTCGCTCAGCAGTGCCTGCTGCACCGCCAGATTGGCGGCGAAGCCACTGCCGAACAGCAGCGCACGCGGATAGCCCAGCCACTCGGCCACCTCGCGTTCCAGCGCCTCATGCAGGGCATGATGGCCGCAGACCAGGTGCGAGGCACCGGCGCCAGCGCCTTCGCGTGCGGCGGCGTCCTGCAGCGCGTTGACCACGCTGAACTGCTGGGCCAGGCCCAGGTAGTCGTTGCTGCAGAAGCCGGTCAGCCACTGGCCGTCCACTTCCAGGCGCACGCCATCACGTCGGGTGACCATGCGTCGCGGGCGGCGACGGCCTTGGGCATCGCGCAGAGCGCGCTGGGCGTGGAGGCGGGCGGTCAGGTCGGGGCGGGCCATGGTGGCTGAATGCGTCGACGGAGCGGCTAGGGTAGCGCGTTGCCGCGGCGCCTGCTTGCGGCCCGTCTCAGGCCGCGTGAGCGCAGCCGCAGCCGGGTGCATCGCCACTGATATCGGCGTGCACGGTACCGCCGTGGTCGTGGCCTTCGGCATCCACCTGCACCGCCATCGGCTGTAGCCCCAGCCGTGCGAACAGCGCCAGATCGCGCTCGCTTTCCGGGTTGCCGGTAGTAAGCAGCTTGTCGCCGTAGAAGATGGAGTTGGCGCCGGCCAGGAAACACAGCGCCTGCAGTTCGTCACTCATCGCCTCGCGACCCGCCGACAGCCGCACCATCGAGCGCGGCATGGCGATGCGCGCCACCGCGATCATGCGCACGAACTCGAACGGGTCCAGCTCTGCACTGCCATGCAGCGGCGTGCCCGCCACCTGCACCAGCCTGTTGATCGGCACCGAATCAGGGTGCGCCGGCAGTGTGGCCAGTGCCAGCAGCAGGCCGACGCGCTGTGCGCGCGTCTCGCCCATGCCGACGATGCCGCCGCAGCAGGTCTTCAGGCCGGCATCGCGCACGTGCTCAAGCGTGTCCAGGCGGTCCTGGTACTGGCGGGTGTGGATGATCGAATCGTAGTAGTCCGGTGCGGTATCGAGGTTGTGGTTGTAGTAGTCCAGGCCCGCATCCTTCAGCGCACGTGCCTGCTCGCCGCTGAGCATGCCCAGCGTGGCGCAGGTCTCCAGGCCCAGTGCCTTCACCCCGGCGATCATCGCCGCCACCTTCGGAATGTCGCGATCCTTCGGTGAACGCCATGCGGCACCCATGCAGAAGCGCGACGCACCGGCGGCCTTGGCCTGGCGCGCCTTGGCCAGCACCGCATCGGTCTCCATCAGCTTCTGCGCATTCACCCCGGTGCTGTAGCGCTGCGCCTGCGGGCAGTACGCGCAGTCTTCCGGGCAGCCTCCGGTCTTCACCGACAACAGCGTGGACACCTGCACCTGCGCCGGATCGAAGTGCTCGCGGTGCACCGCGGCGGCGCGGAACAGCAGCTCGGGAAACGGCAGATCGAACAGCGCCTGCAGTTCGTCGTGATGCCAGTCGTGGCGGATGGCAGCAGCCATGGCGGGGCCTTGGGTACGAATGGAGCGAGGGCGGCAGTGTGGTTGGGGGGGCACGGGCTGTCAACTTTTAGTTTGATGTTTTGGTTTACTTGGCCGTGACTGGAATGGAATCCCATACAAGCGATGCCCATGGCGCTGCATCGATTGCGGGCATCGCTGCTGCCGCGGCGAACCCCGTCCTCGGGCCGGGAGCGGGGGCAGCCTGCGCGGTGAGCTTGGCCCGAACATCGTCAGGATCGACCCGCGCAGCGCGTTGGACGTAACCTCAAGCACACACGTTCAATCGGGCAGCGCTGCAATGGACAATCCGGACAACTGGCAGCCGATCACCCGGGAAGAACTGGAAACCCTGGTCGCACGGCAGTTGCAGGATTGCTCACCTGTCCAACGAGCCACCTTCGAATCCCTGCGCGTGCCATTCCATGCGGTTCGGTTGCACAGGCTGGGCATGATTGAGTGGGTCTGGGCGGTCGCACAGCTGCCCGACGGGTTGCTGTACTACGAGGACGTTGAGGAAGGATTCGAGATGGGCACGCCGGGAGAGGATGGTGTGTTGCCGAACCAAGGCTGTTCTCAGCTGACGCTGACCCACATTCTCCATCGTTTGGTGATCTGAGCATCAGATCTCGCAGATCGCTGCATCTGCCCGAGTTCAGGACGCTCTTCTGGCGGCATACGTGCATTTCACCGCATCCTGCAAGGCCTTCGGCCACAGTGGCCGCTGTCTAACCAAAGCGCTGGCGCGCAGACTTTGACTCATGACCGATCTCCATCGCCTCCGCGGCCGCATCACCGCGCTGGTTCTCAGCGAAGCCTGGCGCCGCCGCGCCGCGCTCTGGGGCGGCGCCGTGGCCGTGGCGCTGGTGGCCATCCTGTTCGCCAAGGCCAGCGATGCGGCCTTCCATCTGTTCCAGCGCATCACGTCACACTCGCCATGGTGGGCCCTGCTGCTCACGCCCGGCATCTTCGCGCTGCTGGCGTGGCTCACTTCCGGCGTGCTGAAGCCCACGCGGGGCAGCGGCATTCCGCAGGTCATCGCTGCGCTGGACAAGGCCGATGAGCCGTTCCGGAAAACCAACCTTTCCCCAGCGGTTTCGGCCGGCAAGCTGCTGCTGACCTCGCTGTCGCTGCTGGGGGGCGCATCGGTCGGGCGCGAGGGGCCCACCGTGCACGTAGGCGCAAGCCTGATGTATCTGTTCGGCCGCTGGTTCGGTTTCAAGGATCCCCGCGAGCTCTCGCACTTCCTGCTGGCCGGTGGTGCGGCGGGTATCGCGGCGGCCTTCAACACGCCGCTGGCCGGTATCGTCTTCGCCATCGAGGAGCTCAGCGGCCGCTTCGAGCATCGTTTCTCAGGCACCCTGCTGACCGCGGTGATCGTCGGTGGCGTGGTGTCGCTGGGCCTGCTGGGCAACTACACCTATTTCGGCCATGTGAGCGCACGCCTGCCGCTCGGCCAGGGCTGGCTGGCAATCCTGCTGTGCGGCGTAGTCGCGGGCCTGCTGGGTGGCCTGTTCGCGCGTGCGGTGCTGGCCAGTGCGGCGGGCCGCCCGCGTTGGCTCGGGCAACTGCGGCAGCGGCATCCGGTGCTGTTGGCCGCAGGCTGCGGCATGGCGGTGGTACTGCTCGCCCTGGTCTTCGGTGAAGGCGCGTTCGGCACCGGCTACGAGCAGGCGCGCAGTCTGGTGCAGGGGCAGGCGCTGGTCGGCCACGAGTTCGGGTTGATGAAGCTGCTGGCCAATCTGGCCTCGTACGTGGCGGGCATTCCCGGCGGCCTGTTCTCGCCGGCGTTGGCGGTCGGCGCTGGACTCGGCCACAACCTGGCAGTGCTGATGCCGGGCGTGGATCCGCGCGCGTTCGTGCTGCTGGGCATGTGTGCTTACCTGACCGGCGTTACCCAGGCCCCGCTGACGTCGGCGGTGATCTCGCTGGAACTGACCGACAGCGGCGACCTGCTGCTGCCGATACTGGCCACGGTGCTGATCGCGCGTGGCGTGTCCGGGCTGGTGTGCAGGGTGCCGATCTATCGCGGGCTGGCGGAGTTGTTGATCGGGCCCGCCGCTACGCCACCGGCGACCGGACAGGGTGAACGCCTTTCCTGACGGGCGGCGGCCCCCGTCGCAGTTGAGGGCAGTTCCGACACTGCAATCGGTGCTTCGCCGATGGCCGCACGCGGCGTGCGCCATCAAGTATTGGGTGATGCGTACTTATCTCCTGCGTTCGGCAACCCGTGTCTCGCGCGCACTGCTTGGTGTGCTGCTACCGCTCCGCTGCCTGGTCTGCGGCGACCCGGGCCACGATGATCTTGATCTGTGCTGCGCTTGCCTGGCCGATCTGCCCTGGGCAGGCCGTGCCTGCCTGCGCTGCGCGTTGCCGTTGCCCGACACCGCGTTGATCGTCTGTGGCAGCTGCCGCGAGGAGGTACCGCCACAGACGGCTACCCACGCCAGCCTGCTGTACCTGCCACCGGTCGACCAGTTGCTGGTCCGCTACAAGTTCCATCAGGATCTCGCAGCCGGACGCCTGCTCGCGCAGCTGATGCAGCGCGCACCGCCGCCGTGGTGGTGTCCACCGCTGGTGCCGGTGCCGCTGCACAATCGCCGGCTGCGCCAGCGCGGCTACAACCAGGCGGGCGAGCTGTGCCGGCTGCTGCCGATGCCGGTCTGGCAGGGGCTGTACCGGCGGCGCCACACCGCGCCGCAGTCCGAGCGCACGGCCGAACAGCGCAGGGAAAATCTGTTCGATGCGTTCGATGTGCGTGGCTTGGTGCCAACGCGGCTGACCGTGGTCGATGATGTGATGACCACCGGCAGCACGGTGATGGAGGTTGCCGAGACGCTGCGCCTGGTGGGCGCTGCGGAGGTGCGCGTGTGGGTCTGCGCGCGGGCGCCGTGATCGCCCTCTTCATCCACAGGGGCTAGGATGAGGCCGGTTCCGGATCGAAGGAGTGGTCATGAATTCCCCCTTGTCTCCCTTGCTGTCGGCGGTTGGCCGCAGCTGGTGGATCCTGCTGCTGTACGGGCTTGTCGCACTGGGTTTTGGCATCGTTGCCATCGGCTGGCCCTTGTCCGCAGCGATGGCACTGGCGTGGACACTGGGCGTGATGGCCATCGTTGAAGGTGTCATCAGCCTGTTCGCACTGATCAGCGGCGGCAGTGGTGCCTCGCGTGGGTGGCTGGCGCTGTATGCCATCGCCTCGCTGGGCTTCGGCATCCTGGCGGTGATCAACCCGCTGGCCACCGCCAGCGTGCTGGTGTTGTTCCTCGCAGCGTGGCTGCTGGTGGCGGGCATCTATCGCATCGTGTTCGCGATCCGCGTGCGCAAACAGATCCAGGGCGAGTGGTTGCTGATACTCAGTGGTGTGCTTGCGGTGGTGTTGGGCCTGCTGTTTGCGGCCAACCCGTACGCAGGCGTGGCGGTGACCACGCTGTGGATCGGCATCGGCAGCCTGCTGTATGGGCTGCTGCAGGTACTGGTGGCATTCAAGCTGCGGAAGCTGAAGTGAGGGCTGCGCTTTCCCTGTTGCTGGGCGTGGCGTTGGCCCTGACCGGATGCAGGCCTGGCGCCACACCCGGTGCCTTGGCAGGCAAGGATCATGCGCCACGCCCCGGCGTGGATGTGCGTCTGAGCGCGGTGGACGCCTCCGGCAAAGGCAGGCCGGCGCAATGGCAAGGCGAAACCCTGGCCCTGCGCGAGCCGCCGATTGCCGGCAGTGCGGACATTGCTGATGTGCGCTACGTACTGGACGATGCCAAGCAGCCCGGCCTGCAGATCCGCTACCGGCCCGAAGCGCACCAGCGCATCCACGATGACACGGCAGCACTGGTGGGCCAGCGGGCAGCGATCAGCGTGGATGGCCGTGTGCTGATGGTGGCGACGGTGCAGGGGCCGTTCGGCGAATCGATGATGCTGAGCGGGCTGCCCAGCGTTGCCGAGGCGCAGGAGCTGGCGAAGCACATCACTGGCGACTGACGGACGCGCCATGAACCCGCGGCGCGCGGGGAGGTCGACCAAGGTCGACCGCTACCGGGCGAACCGTGCCTCGATCTCTTCCAGCGACTTGCCCTTGGTCTCCGGCAGCCAGAACGCGGCCACCAGGAAGAACAGAAAGGTGCACGCCGCCCAGAACACGAACATGCTGGCGTAGCCGTAGTGGCCCACCGTGGGCAGGAAGATGGCGGCGATGGTGGTGGACACGAACTGGTTGATCAGCAGCGCGATGCTCATGCCATTGGAACGGATGCGGTTCGGCATCAGCTCCGACAGTGCCAGCCACACGCACACGCCGGGGCCGACGGCGAAGAACGCGACGAACACCAGGATGCAGGTGGCCACGGCCCAGCCGTGTGCCGGTGGCGGCACCGGGCCAATGCGGGCCTGCTCGATGCGCAATGGCGCCTGGCTGGCGCTGGCCGGGTCGGCAAATGGATTCAGGTGGAGTTTGCGGAAGAACGCACCGATCACGCTGTCCGGCTGCACGGTGCCGGTGCGCTCGATGCGCAGTTCGCGATCAATCAGGTTGTCGCTGCGCAGGGCGCGCACATTGGTGAAGTCGCCGTAGGCATACGACACGGTCAGTTGCAGCGGCCGGCCTTCGCTGTCGATGCCAGCGCCGAAGCGCTGCCACTGCGCATCATCCAGCACCAGCTGCAGGCCGTCGCCGCTGACCGCCGCCTGCAGTTGCGGCTGCACGTCGGTACGGCCGCGTTCAGCCTGGAAGAACAGCGTGGCCGCGGCCAGCAGGGCCACGCAGATGCCGCCACTGCCCAGCATCAGCAGGAACTTGCGGCCCTTGCGGTCGACCAGCAGCAGCGCGACCACGGTCATCACCGCGTTGAGCAGCTTGATTGCCACGTCGGCACCGTTGGCCACCGAACCGGACAGGCCGGCCTGGTTGAGGATGTTGACCGCGTAGGCCAGCACCGAGTTGATGCCGGTGGCCTGGGTGCAGGCCAGCACCACGCAGGCCAGCACGAACGGCACCACGTAGCGGCGGCTGAGCAGTGGGTCGCGCTTGCCGTCGCTGCTGCTCGATTCCGGCGCCTGGATCTGGGCCAGCGTGGGCTCAACCTCTGCGGCGGGGAGGACGCGCTCAAGGCTGCGCCGGGCTTCAGCGACGCGGCCGCGGCGCACCAGCCAGCGCGGCGATTCGGACAGCAAGAAGATGCCGGCACAGAACAGCAGGCCTGGCGCCAGACAACTCCAGAAGATGGTGCGCCAGGCGTGGTCCTTCACCGTGAACAGTTCCTGCGCCTGCTGCGCCAGCGGCAGCGAGCGCACGGCCTCGGCGGCGGCATCCACCGCATGGGCGTGGTACAGGCCGATCAGCGCGGCCAGCACCAGGCCGATGGTCAGCAGCAGCTGGAACATCGCCGCACCGCGTCCACGCCGCTCGGGGCTGAGCACTTCGGCCAGGTACAGCGGAATCACCACGCCGATCAGGCCGCCACTGATGCCCTGCAGCAGCCGCCCGAGCAGCAGCGGCGTGTAGCCCGAGGCCAGCGCCATGATCGGAATCGAGGCGGTGAACAGCAGGCCGGCCAGCAGCATCGCACCGCGGCGACCGATCAGGTCGGCGACCATGCCGGCGAACAGCGAGGACAGCACGCTGCCCAGCAGTACCGCCGCCACCACGAAGCCGAGCTGCTGGCTGCTGAGCTGCCAGGCGTGACTGGCGGTCGCTTCAAGATAGGGCAGGGCACCGGCGATGATGCCGATGTCGATGCCGTACAGCAGGCCCCCCAAGCCGCCGATGAAGAGCAGGTAGCGTACGGGCCAGCGCGGGGCGGTGCTTGCAGTCATCGGCAGTTCCTGTGGTAGCGCCGGGCCAGGCCCGGCGGCGGTTCGTCGCAGAGTGCATTCTGTAGAGCCGAGCCATGCTCGGCTGCTTTCCGTTCCGATATCGAGGTTCCCCATGCCGCGCTTCGCGCGGTGAGCCGAGCATGGCTCGGCTCTGCAGGGAGCCCGCGCGGCATCCGGGCCGCATCGCTTGCGTCAGGTCAGATCGACCACGCGCCCACCAATGACCACCTGCTGCAGGCGCAGTTCGGCGTCCAGTACCACCAGGTCGGCGCGGGCGTCGGGCGCAATGCGGCCGCGATCGCCCAGGCCCAGATAGTCGGCCGGGAAGGTGGAAACACGTTGCGAGGCATCGGCCAGCTCCAGGCCGACGCGCACCAGGTTGCGCAGCGCCTGGTCCATGGTCAGTGCGCTGCCGGCCAGCGAACCCGTCGCCAGGCGCACGCAGCCGCCGCACTTGTGCACGCGCTGCTCGCCCAGCGCGTACTCGCCATCGGGCATGCCGGTGGCGGCAGTCGCGTCGGTCACCGCGTACAGGCGCGGAATCGCGCGCGCGGCCAGGCGGATCACGCCGGGATGGATGTGCTGCAGGTCGGGAATGATCTCGGCGTACTGCGCATGTGCCAGCGCCGCCGCGGCGATGCCAGGCCGGTAGTGGTCGACGCCGGTCATGCCGTTGAACAGATGGGTGAAGCCGGAAGCCCCGGCCTGCAGCGCAGCAACACCCTCTTCGTAAGTGCCAGCGCTGTGGCCAAGCTGCACACGGATGCCCATTGCCGAAAGCGCGGGAATCAGCGCGGTGTGCTCGCCGATTTCCGGCGCCAGTGTCATCACCCGGATCGGCGCCAGCGCGTGCAGCTGCTGCACCAGTGCCACCGTCGCCTCGATCGTACGATTGGGCTGTGCGCCCAGCCGCTGCGGGCTGATGAACGGTCCTTCCAGATGCACGCCGGCGATGCTGGCGGCGTCGGCATCGGGCGCCGCCATCGCCGCAGCGACGCCGTGCAGCGCGTGCTCGATCTCATCCAGGCCGGCGGTCATTGTGGTTGCCAGCAGCGTGGTGGTACCGAAGCGCAGGTGGGTGCGGGCGATGGTGCGGGCCACGTCGCCGCCCTGCATCAGGTCGACGCCGGCCGCACCATGCACGTGCAGGTCGATGAAGCCGGGCAGGATCACCGGCAGCTGCAGGTCGTCAGCGCCGCTGTGGTCGTCCACCTGCAGCTGGCGGATGTGCGAATCGAAGTGGACGTGGCCACGCCGCCAACCCAGCGGCGTGAGGATGCGGCCATGCAGGGTGCGGGTGTCGGTCATGCAGTGGGCTCGGCGATGATCACCTCGATGCCCAACCGCTGCAGCCCTTCACGGGTTGCGTCGTCGATGCCGGCGTCGGTGATGATGGCGTGGATCTGATCGAGAAGTGCGATGCGGTGCAGGCTGACGCGGCCGAACTTGGAGGCGTCGGTCAGCACCACGATGCGGCGCGCGCGCTCGACCATGCGGTGGTTGAGGCGGGCTTCGGCTTCATCGTGGGTGGTCAGGCCGAACTGCAGGTCCAGGCCGTCCACGCCCAGGAACAGGGTGTCGAAGCTGTAGGAGTTGAGGCTGGCTTCGGCCTGGCTGCCCTGCAGCGACAACGACTGCTGGCGCAGCAGTCCACCGGTCAGCAGCACGTTGATGCCGGGCGCGTTGGCCAGTTCCCAGGCGATGTTCAACCCATTGGTCATCACCGTCACGTCGCGCTGGGTGCGCAAGTGACGGGCCAGGGTCATCGTGGTCGAGCCGGAGTCGATGATGATGTTGTCACCGGGCCGCACCAGGCGCGCGGCACACGCGCCGATCGATTCCTTCAGCGGCAGGTTCAGTGCGTCCTTTTCGTGGATGTCCTGTTCCTGTGGCGGCGTGCGCACCAGCGTGGCGCCGCCGTGAGTACGATTGGCCAGGCCTTGCGATTCGAAGTGGGTCAGGTCGGCACGGATGGTCACCGCCGACACGCCGAAGCGCTCGACCAGATCGGCCACCTGCACCGAGCCGTGCTCGATCAGCAGCTGCAGGATCTGTTGCCGGCGGGAGCGGGTGTTGCGCATGGCCATTCTCGGTGTCGCGGGGAAAGGTAGAGATTAGCCGTTCGCAGCAACGGCGGCAGCCGCGTCTGCGTGATGCGTGCGGGTTCCGGCCTGGTTGGCGCTGCAGGCACGGGCGTACTCGCCCAGGCACAGGCCGATGCGGTGCTGCACCAGCGCGGTGGGCGTGTTGGCCAGCGTGCCCTCACGCACGGCGCGGTACTGCTCCGGCAGGTACTGGCTGAGCAGTACCAGTGGCGGCGCGTGCTGTTCCAGGTTGGCGAACAGGGTCTGCACCGCCTGCACCAGCGCGGGCTCGCCCCAGTAGTAGCGGCAGCGGTCGCTGAAGGAATAGCTGCGCAGCAGGCGCAGCGCTGCCTCATCGCCCTGGTAGTAGGACTGCCAGTACTTCGGCTGCGCCACCATCACTTCATCCAGCACCTGCGGCAGGCGCGAGCACTGTGCGGCCGGCAGCAGTTCGGCCTCGATCGCGGCCAGCGCGAACAGCGCTTCGCGGTAGGCGAAGGTCGCCGCCGGGCCGACCTTGAGGATGGCGAAGTGGTCGCGCACCAAGGCGTGCAGGCCACTTTCGCGCTGGTAGTCGGTGGAATGCGCTTCGAACACGATGCGCGGCTGCTGTTCGAGGAAGTCGGCCAGCGTGCTGGCGGCGGCTGGGTCGTACTCGTGCACACTGCTGTGGTCGAAGTCCACGCCCGGTTGCACCACCATGGCGATCACGCGCTGCCACGCATCGCGCAGCTGCGGCGTATCGAACGCCTGCTGATGAATCGCCAGGGTCTGCGCGGCAGCAGCGGGCGTGGTCACCTGCAGGCCCTCGGCCAGCGAGGCTTCACCCCCGGGAATCGGCACCTCGGTACCGATCACGTAGACCGGCGGCGGCAGGCCGTGTTCGGCGGCGGTGCGCTCGGCGATCTCGGCCAGCTCGGCCGAGCGTGCGGCAACGACGGCATCGGGCAGCGGCACCGGGTCATCGGCGCAGGACATGCTGCAATCGAGGTGGATCTTGTGGAAACCGGCGGCGACGTAGGCTTCGATCAGCACGCGTGCGTGGGTCATCGCTTCGGCCGCCGGGCGCTTCTGCCAGGCATTCGGGCCGAGGTGGTCGCCGCCCAGCATCAGCCGCTCGCGCGGGAAGCCTTCTTCATCGGCCAGCGTGCCCACGTAGTCGCGGTACTGCGGCGGGGTCATGCCGGTGTAGCCGCCGAACTGGTCGACCTGGTTGGAGGTGGCCTCGATCAGCAGCACGGTACCGTGCGCCAGCGCCACGTGCATGGCCGCGCGCAGCACCTGCTCGTTGCTGCAGCAGACGCTGTACAGGCCGACATTGGCACCGGCGCGGTGGGAAGCAAGCAGGGTCTGCAACGGGGACATGGTCAGGCTCCGGACATCAGGAAAACGAGGGTTGGCAGGCGAGCAGGGCGGCACCACGTGCGCCACCGGCATCGCCGAACCGTGGCGGCACGATCGGCGGGACCTGCACGCCATTGAACAGATGGGTGGCGATGGCGGCCGGCAGCTGCTGGTACAGCGGCGCGTACTGCGAGAGTCCGCCGCCGAGCACGATCACGTGCGGGTCCAGTGCCAGCACCAGCGCGGCCAGGCTGTGGCCGAGCAGGTCACGATGGATGTCCAGCGCCTTGCGCGCGCGGGCATCACCGGCTTCGGCCAGGGCGATCACGGCGCTGGCGTCGGCGGCGCTGCCACCAAGGTGGCGCTCGATCATCGCCACGCCACTGCCGGACACATAACGCTCCACGCAGCCCTGCAGGCCGCAGGCGCAGTCGATCAGCGGCAGGCCGTGGCGCTGCAGCAGATGACCGGGCACGCTCCAGTGGCCCCATTCGCCGGCCAGCCCGTTGAAACCGGTCAGCAGGCGGCCCTGCAGGCAGAAGCCACCACCGGCACCAGTGCCGAGAATGGCGCCGAACATGCTGGGGTAGCCGTCAGCCGCGCCGCCGTGCGCTTCAGACAGGGCAAAGCACTGCAGATCGTTGCCGAAGTGCAGCGGGCGCTGCAGGCGTGCCTGCAGATCCTGCGCCACGCATTGGCCGGTCAGTGCAGGCACGTTCGCGCTGAGCTGGCGGCCGCTGCGGCGGTCGCGCACGCCGGGCAGGGCGATGCCGATGGCCGCATCGCTGCGGCCGAGGGCAGCGTCCGCCTCGGCGACCAGCGCCACCACCGCCTGCAGGAAGCCGTCGTAGTCACCCTGTGGGGTGGCCACGCGGCGGCGCCAGGTGACCCGCATCGCCGCATCGCACGCCACCAGCTCGATCTTGGTGCCGCCGATGTCGATGCCATAGCAGGCGTGGGCGATCAGCTCAGCCATGGTGGATGGTGACGCCCTTGACGACGCGGTTGACGGTGCCGTCCGGGAACGGGTTGTCCGGGGTCAGGCCCAGCGCCGCCGAGCGCTGCAGCGCGAACAACTGCGCGAAGCCCAGCCACACTGGCGCCAGCCACGGATCATCCAGTGCCGGCACGGTGAGGGTGTATTCGTCATCGGCGCCGATGTCCGAATGCGGGCCGATCGCCAGCACCTGGCCGGCCACGCCGTCGCGGCGCAGCTCTTCCAGCAGGTCCTGTTCGTAGCGGCGCGCCAGCGGCTGCACGCTGCGCAGCACCACCACCAGGGTGTTGCCGTCCAGCGTCGACTTCGGGCCATGGCGGAACCCCAATGGCGTGTTGGCCAACGCCAGCACGCGGCCGGCGGTCAGCTCCAGCACCTTCAGCGCGCACTCGCGCGCCAGCGCTTCCAGCGGGCCGCTGCCGAGGTAGATGATGCGGTTGAACGGGCGCTGCGCCAGCGCCGCCACCGGTGCATCCCACTGCGCCTGGCCTTCGCGGGCCAGCGCGGCGATCTGCTTCAGGCGCGCCACGCGCGCATCCCACGGCGAACGATCGAACACGGTCAGCGCAGCCAGCAGCATGCAGGTCAGGCTGCTGGTCATGGCGAAGGCGCGATCGCAGCTGGCCGACGGCATCAGCAGCGTGCAGGTATCGGCACGGCCGGCACCACGACGGGCGAGTTCGCCATCGGCGTTGCAGGTGATGTCGAGGAAGCGCGCGTCATCCACGTCGCTGCGCACGCGCTCCACCGCGGCCACGCTTTCCGGGCTGGAACCGCTGCGGCCGAACGACACCAGCAGGGTCGGGCGGTCGCGCTGCAGGTACAGCGCCGGATGGGTCAGCAGGCTGGTGGTGTGCACCACGCGCACCTCGGCCGGCCACTGCGCATTGATCGCGTCGGCCACCATTTCGGCGATGAAGCCCGAACTGCCGGCGCCGGTGAACAGCACGCGCTGGTTGGGATCGTTGAGGCTGCCGCCGAGGAAGGCCTGCAGGCGGTCGCGGGCACGCGACAGATCCTGGGCGAGGGCTTCCCACAGCGCGGGCTGCTGGGCGATTTCGGTAGCGGTATCGGCTCCGCCAAGGCGCTGCCAGGCGGACACATCGGAAAGCAGGGTGACGTCCATTCGGAGGTTCCAGTTGGGCCAGCGCACCATCTGCGTTTTCTTTCGAAATGTCAAACATCGAAAGTAAAAAGAAAGAAAATGACGCGATGACTTTTCCCGCTGCCGAGCACTCGGGAAAACGAAAGAACGGGCTGAATGCCGTATCGCACAATGCTTAACAGGCAGCTGCAATCGATTACACAAAGTGTTGCGACACAACAACTTTCGTTTCAATGGAATGTATCTTCCTTTTTCCTTTCAATTTGTTGACATCTTTCGAATCGCTGCCCTAGAGTCGGCCCAACCGCTTTCGAAACGCCCGGTGAACGGGTTGGGAGTCCGCGTGGAAAACTGCGTTCGTCGCTCGCCGCTGATGCTGGCCCTGTTGCCGGCATTGATGCTGGCGTCCATGCCGGCCCGGGCCGAGCCGGTCGGCAACCTGCGTTCGGTTGCCGCCAGCGCCAGCCGCGACGGCGTGCAGGGCTGGGACCTGCAGACCGACAAGGGCGCGCGCATCCGCATCGAACTGCCGGCCACCGACATCATCCGCGTGCAGGCCGGCCGCAACGGCACGCTGACCGGCGCCGGCGACAAGGCCGCGCCGATCGTACTGCCGCAGCCCAAGGCCAACGTGCAGGCGAAGCTGGAAGAAGACGCGCAGGAAATCCGCGTGCGGACCGAGTCCCTGGTGCTGCATGTACAGCGGCAGCCGCTGCGCATGCGCCTGGAACGGCTGGACAACGGCCAGCCCACCGCGCTGTGGCAGGAACTGCAGCCGCTGGACCTGGATGCCACGCAGAGCGTGCAGGTGCTGTCCTCGCAGGCCGATGAGGGCTACTTCGGTGGCGGCCAGCAGAACGGCCGCTACCAGTTCAAGGGCCGCGAGCTGGAGGTGTCCTATTCCGGCGGCTGGGAAGAGGGCGACCGCCCCAGCCCTGCACCGATGCTGCTGAGCAGCCGTGGCTGGGGCATGCTGCGCAACACCTGGAGCGATGGCAGCTACGATCTGCGCGAGGCCGACCAGTCCACGCTGCTGCATCGCGAAGACCGCTTCGATGCCTATTACTTCGTCGGCGCCGACCTGCCGAAACTGATCGAGCGCTACACCCAGCTGACTGGCCGCCCGAACATGGTCGCGCGCTGGGCGCTGTCCTACGGCGACGCCGATTGCTACAACGATGGCGACAACAGCAGGAAGCCCGGCACCGTGCCCGAAGGCTGGAGCGACGGCCCGACCGGCACCACCCCCGATGTGATCGACAGCGTGGCCAAGCAGTACCGCGCCCACGACATGCCCGGTGGCTGGATCCTGCCCAACGACGGCTACGGCTGCGGTTACAAGCAGTTGCCGGAAACCGTGAAGGGGCTGGCCGGCTACGGTTTCCGCACCGGACTGTGGACCGAGAACGGCGTCGACAAGATCGCCTGGGAAGTGGGCAAGGCCGGCAGCCGCGTGCAGAAGCTGGACGTGGCCTGGACCGGCAAGGGCTACCAGTTCGCGATGGACGCCAACCGCCAGGCGTTCAACGGCATCCTCGACAATTCCGATTCGCGCCCGTTCCTGTGGACGGTGATGGGCTGGGCCGGCATCCAGCGCTATGCCGTGGCCTGGACCGGCGACCAGAGCAGCAGCTGGGACTACATCCGCTGGCACGTGCCGACCCTGGTCGGTTCCGGCCTGTCCGGCATGGCCTATGCCAGCGGCGACGTCGATGCGATCTTCGGCGGCAGCGCCGAGACCTTCACCCGCGACCTGCAGTGGAAGGCGTTCACGCCGGTACTGATGGGCATGAGCGGCTGGTCGTCGAACGCACGCAAGCATCCGTGGTGGTACGACGAGCCCTACCGCAGCATCAACCGCGATTACCTGAAGTTGAAGATGCGCCTGACCCCGTACATGTACGGCCTGGTGCACGAGGCCGCGCAGACCGGCGCACCACCGGTGCGTGGCCTGATGTGGGACAACCCGCGCGACCCGCACGCGCAGGATGAAACCTACAAGTACCAGTTCCTGCTTGGCCGCGATCTGCTGGTGGCGCCGGTGTACCGCAGCCAGGCCGCCAGCCGTGGCTGGCGCCGCGACATCCACCTGCCGGCCGGCGGCTGGATCGACTACTGGGATGGCCGCCGCGTGCAGGCCGGCGCCGACGGCCGCCAGCTCGACCGCCAGGTGGACCTGGCCACGCTGCCGGTGTTCGTGCGTGCCGGTGCGATCCTGCCGATGTACCCGTCGATGCTGTTCGATGGCGAAAAGCCGCTCGATGAAGTGATCTTCGATCTGTATCCGCAGGGCGAGTCGCAGTACACGCTGTACGAAGACGATGGCAACACGCGCCGCTACCAGCAGGGTGAGTCGAGCACGCAGGTAATCCGCGTGCAGGCGCCGGCACAGGGCAGTGGCCCGGTGCAGGTGCAGATCGATGCGGTGCAGGGCCAGTACAACGGCCAGCTGGCGCAGCGTCGTTATGGCCTGCGCGTGCTCAGCCGCCAGGCGCCGCGCGCGGTGCAGGCCGCTGGCCGCGCGTTGCCGGCGCTGGCCGATGCGGCGGCGTTCAACGGTGCGGCTGAAGGCTGGTACTTCGATGCCAAGGAGCGCCGTGGCACGCTGCACGTGCGTACCGCTACCCAGGACATCCGCCAGCCGCTTCAGCTGCAGCTGGACTTCGAGGTGGCCGCTGCGGCCGCCGACGATGCCTATCCGGCTGCGCCGGTACTCGGCCGCGAACTGCCGGCCGACAGCCTGCTGGTGGTCAATCGCCCGGCCGAAGAGCCCGGCCATGCGCTGGAAAATGCCTTCGATGATGACCCGGCCACCTGGTTCCGCAGTGTGCGCAACCAGGCCGTGCGCACCGGTGCGCATGAGTGGGTGATCGGGTTCGGCGAGCGCAGGATGATCGATGGCATCGACATCGCGCCGCGCAACGACAAGAACTGGAAGCACGGCCAGGTACGCGACTACGAGGTGTACCTGGGCGACAGCAATGGCGAATGGGGTGAGCCGATCGCACGTGGCCGCCTGCAGCTGAAGGAAGGCGTGCAGCGCATCGCGTTCCCGGCCCATGCCGGCCGCCTGCTGCGCTTCCGCGTGCTGAGCGTGCAGAACCCGGAAGGCGATGGCGCCAGCAGCACCGATCCGATGGTTACCGCCGCACAGGGCAGTGCCCGCGCCTTCGATGCGCTGCAGCCGCGCGACGTCGGCCCGATCGCACTGTCCACCTTCCACATCCTCGAACACCAGGAACCGGAGCGACCGGCCCGGCAGCGCTATCTCTCCGAGCTGCCGGTGCCGGCCGCGCTGGCCAGCCAGGTGCGCACCGACCAGTCCTTCCGTGGCGACGCCGGCATGCGCATGAACGGCCTGCAGTTCCGCCGGGGCCTGGGCGTCGGCGCCAACAGCCGCATCGACCTGCGCCTGCAGGGCGGCTGGCACCTGCTGCGCGCCGACCTCGGCATCGACGACGCCTGCCGCAGCGCCGGTGGCCTGCAGTTCCAGGTCTGGGGTGACAACCGCCTGTTGTATGACAGCGGCCTGGTGAAGGCACCCGGCGTGGTCAAGCCGGAGCTGGACATCCGAGGCCTTTCCACCCTGAGCCTGCGCACGCTGGGTGCGCAGGGCAGTCAACCCGCCCAGGTCTGCGCCAACTGGGCCAATGCCGTACTGATCGGCCAGGAGGGCGACTCCGCCAGCATCGTCGCCCCATGACCCCCTCGTAACACCGCTCCTCCCCCCGCCCATTCCGACTACGGCCCTCGTGGCCGTGGCCCGGGAGCGTTTTGCCCGCCGAACGCCCACGCGCTCACTTATTGCGCTGCACCCCTGCCAGGAGAGAACCCCGATGTTGCCCGCCCGCCACCACCGCCCCCCCTGTCGTTCGATCGCTCCGCTGTCGCTGGCCATCGCCGGCGTGCTGCTGTCGGTCGCCGTTCCTGCCTTAGCCCAGGAGATAAAGGACAAGGCCACCGACCTGGCCCGCATCGAGGTCACCGGTTCCAACATCCGCCGCACCGACGTGGAAACCGCCTCGCCGGTGCAGGTGATCAGCAAGCAGGACATCCAGAACATGGGTGCGCGCACGCTGCTGCAGGTGCTCGACAACCTGCCGGCCGCCCGCCCGGCGCAGCAGGACGCGCGTTCGCTGTTCACCGGTTCCGACGGTGCTTCGCAGGCCAACCTGCGTGGCTTGGGCGCGCAGGGCACCCTGGTGCTGCTGAATGGTCGCCGCCTGTCGTACTACGGTGCCCCGGCCGGCTTCCAGACCCAGTTCGTCAACATCGATGCGATTCCGGCCGCGGCCATCGAGCGCATGGAAGTGCTGACCGACGGCGCGTCGGCCGTATACGGTACCGACGCGGTGGCCGGCGTGATCAACGTGATCACCAAGCGCAACTTCCAGGGTGCCGAGATCAGCTTCACCAACGACACCTCCTCGCGCATCGATTCCTACGGTGAGCGGCAGGCCAGCATCACCGCCGGCTTCGGTGACCTGGCCGAGAACCGCTTCAACATCTATGGCGCGGTCAACATGTACCGTCGCGACGCGATTCCGCTGAGCGATTTCTACGACAAGCGGCCCGACCAGTACTACGTCAACAATCCGAACTACCTCAACAACCTGCGCCTGGGCGTGGGCAGCAAGCCGGGCGAGTTCAACCCGGGCACCTACTTCGCCTTCGATCCGGTCACTGGCCGCCGCGTGCAGGAAGCCGCGCCGGGCTGCAGGAACGTGCTGACCAGTGAAGCGGCCGGTCCGCGTTGCGTCTGGGAAACCTGGATGAACAACGAGATCGATGCCGGCGCCAAGTCCGAGCGCAACACCGCCTACCTCAACGGCACCTTCCTGGTCGGTGACAACACCGAGATCTTCGCCGAGGCGACCTACACCGACATCGACCTGCGCGCCAACGGTGGCACGCCGCGCACCTACGGCACCACCACCGGCAACCCGACCAGCTGGTTCTCGCGCAATACCGGCAACACCGTCAACCAGTTCCTGTACCCATTCCTGGGCCCCAACAACGAATACAACCATGCCAGTCCGCAGTTGAAGGCGATGATGGGCGGGGTGGTCGGCCTGAACTACCTGCTGCAGGATGCCGGCCCGAACTATTTCGGCCAGCGCAATACCGACAAGAGCTACCGCGTGCTGGCCGGTGCGCGTGGCAACCGCGGTGACTGGAACTGGGAGACCGCCTTCGCCAGCGCCGGTACCCACTCCACCACCTACCAGACGATCAACGTCAACACCAAGGGCTTCGAGAAGGCGTTCGGGCCGTACACGATCGATCCTGGTACCGGTCGGGTGATCATCTCCGACCACCCGGCGTACAAGTTCGGCGAGATCAGCGAAGCCAACGCCGCGTTGATCCGTGAAGCGTTCCCGACCTTCGACATCCAGTCGTGGACCCGCCTGCATACCCTGGACGGCAAGATCGAAGGACCGCTGTTCCAGCTGCCGGCGGGCGAGATGCGCGCCGCGTTCGGCTTCAACGCCAGCCGTGAGACCTTCTACACCCCGGGCAATGCCGATGCGGCCAACGGTCTGATCACCCAGCAGGGCGGCTCGTGGTTCGACGGCAAGCGCAACACCTACGCGCTGTTCGCCGAGACCGTGGCGCCGATCACCGACAAGCTGGAACTGGATGCGGCGGTGCGCGTGGACAAGTACCCGAACTTCAGTGCCAACGTGGCGCCGAAGATCGGCTTCAAGTACCAGGCCTTCGACCAGCTGATGCTGCGCGGCACCTATTCCACCGGCTTCCGCGCACCGAGCCTGGCCGAGTCCGGCAACGGCGGCGTGTTCGCACAGCTCGGTGGCTTCCGTGACGAGCTGCGCTGCAACGAGACCAACGCCATCGCCAACCTGCTGCTGAAGTCGCAGCGGCCGGGTGACGTCGACCTCGGCAAGAACCTGCTGAACGTCGACTGCAGCCACACCGTGGCGCGCATGACCCAGCCGAACAAGGACCTGAAGCCGGAAAAGGCCAAGATCGCCACCCTCGGCCTCGTATACGAGCCAGCAACCTGGCTGTCGGTGTCGGCCGACTACTGGTTCATCTACCGTGACAATGAAATCGTCGCGCCGGACTACCGCCGCATGGAAGACATCATCTCGATGTCGCGCTCGCCGATCACCGACAGCGACCGTGCCAATCTTGCCCAGTTGGCGGCGATGTGCGCCGACCCGGCCAGCGGCGTGAGCTGCCCGGCCACCCTGCCGGGCTACTCCGCCGGCAACGTGGCCAGCGTGGTCGGCCAGTACAAGAACCGCGGCAAGACGCTGATCGACGGCTTCGACATCGACGCGCGCAGCCGCTTTTCGCTGGGCGACTGGGGCAACCTGAACATCGGCCTGGCCGCCACCATCGCCAACCGCAACCGCTTCTACATGGACGCGGAGAACGGCTGGTACTACGGCGACGTGGTGGGCTACTACAACAACCCGCGCCTGCGTGCCACGCTCAATGCAGACTGGACCTACAAGCAAGTGACCACCAGCATGTTCGTCAACTACGTGGGCGGCACCAAGTGGGCCACCGACCAGATCGACGAAGAGAGCAACAACAAGGAAACCTGCACCGGCGGCTACCTGGCCCTGCAGAAGAGCAAGTGCGATGGTGCACCGTCGTGGTGGACCGCCAACATGAGCGTCACCTGGCGCCCGGACGATGCGTGGAACCTGAGCTTCACTGTCAAGAACCTGTTCAACCGCCTGCCGTTCTACGATCCGAACAGCTTCCTGGGTGACTCCAGTGACTACGCCACCATCTTCGGTCGTGGTTACAGTGTGACCATCGGCTACCGATTCAAGTAATTCCGTTTGCGTGACCTGGCGGGGGGGGGGGGGGGGGGGGGGCGCGGGCGGGGGCGGGGGGGGGGGGGGGGGGGGGGGGGGGGGGGGGGGGGGGGGGGGGGGGGGGGGGGGGGGGGGGGGGGGGGGGGGGGGGGGGGGGGGGGGGGGGGGGGGGGGGGGGGGGGGGGGGGGGGGGGGGGGGGGGGGGGGGGGGGGGGGGGGGGGGGGCCCGCGCCCCGGCGGCCCCCCCCCCCCCCGCCCCCCCCCCCCCCCCCCCCCCCCCCCCCCCCCCCCCCCCCCCCCCCGGGGGGCCCCCCCCCCCGCAACCATCAGTTGCCGATGTGCTGCTTCAGCCAGGCATTGACGGTGTCATGCCACAGGATGCTGTTGTTCGGCTTGAGCACCCAGTGGTTTTCATCCGGGAAGTACAGGAACTTCGATTCGATGCCCTGGCGCTGGGCGGCGGTGAACGCGGCCAGGCCCTGCTCGACCGGGATGCGGAAGTCCTGCTGGCCGTGGATGACCAGGATCGGCTTCTTCCAGTCCGCCACGTGGTTGACCGGGTTGAACTTCTCGTAGTTCGCGGCCTTCTGGTACGGCGTGCCGCCCTGCTCCCACTCGGTGAACCACAGTTCTTCGGTGGCGTAGCCCATCATGCGCTGGTCGAACACGCCGTCGTGGTTGACCAGGCACTTGAACGGGCTGTTCCAGTTGCCGGCGATCCAGTTGACCATGAAGCCGCCGTAGCTGGCGCCCAGCGCACAGGCCTTGTCACCGTTGAGGAAGGAATACTTCTTCAGCGCCGCATCCCAGCCCTTCTGCAGGTCTTCCAGCGGGCGGTCGCCCCAGTGCTGGCTGATCGCATCGGTGAACGCCTGGCCGTAGCCGGTGGAGCCGTGGAAGTCGATCATCACCACCGCGTAGCCCTGGCCCGCATAGGTCTGCGGATTCCAGCGGTAGCTCCAGCCATTGCCGAAGCTGCCCTGCGGGCCGCCATGGATCAGGAACGCCACCGGGTAGGACTTGCCTTCCTGATAGTTGTGCGGCTTGACCACGTAGCCATGCACGGTGTCGTTGTTCCAGCCCTTGAACTCGAACTGTTCGTAGTCGCCGAAGGACACGTCCTTGAGTACGTCGCCAGCAGCCGGGGTCAGCGCGCGCAGTTCGCCGATCGGCTGGCCTGCGGCCGGCAGCAGTCCGACCAGCACCTGGTCGTTGCTCTTCAGGCTGTTGCGGGTGATCGCCACGCTGTTGCCGGCCACATCGACCGAGGTCACGCTGCCGTCGCCAACCAGCTTGGTGGCCTTGCCGCTGGCCACGTCGATCTGGAACAGCGGATGCTCGCCGAGGTCGTCGGCGGTGGTGTAGATGCTGGCGCCGTCGGCGGACAGGGTGATGCCGCCCGCCGAACGGTCCCACTGCGGCGCGATCTCGCGGGTCTTGCCGCTGGCCAGGTCCATCGCCATCAGGCCGAAGCGGTCGGCCTCGAAGCCCGGGCGCTTCATCGCACGATAGAACAGCGTCTTGCCGTCGGCGCTGAACACCGGGCCGGCATCCCAGGCCGGGTTGGAGGCGGTCAGGTTGACCGGCGCCTGCTTGCCCGCGGCGTCGAAGCGGTACAGATCGAAGTTGGTCGACCACGGTTCCTGCTTGCCGGCCACACGGATGCTGGCCACTACGCTGGCGCCATCCGGCGACCACGCGAAGTCATCATTGCCGCCGAACGGCTTGGACGGCGCATCACCATCGATGGTCGCGCTCAGTGCCGAGGCGCCCTTGACTGCACCGGCCTTGGCCGCGGGCAGCGGAGCGACGAACAGGGTGTTGCGGCGGCCGTCGTTCCAGGTGTCCCAGTGGCGCACGAACAGCGAATCCCATACCTGGCCGCTGGCCTTGGCGTCCTTCTTTTCCTTCAGCTTCTTCTCGGTGCAGGCCAGGTCCGAGGCGCAGGCCTGGAACACGCCGGCGCTGAACAACACGCGGTCGTCCTGCGGCGACACGTGGTAGCTGTCCACGTCGACCGGGAAGTCGGTCAGCTGGCGCGGAGTACCGCCGTTGATCGGCTGCGCGTACAGCTGCTGGCTGCCGTTTTTGGCGCTCAGGAAATACACCGTCTGGCCATCGGCCGACAGCGAGGCGGAATTGACGTTCCAGCCGGCCGGGGTGATCTGCTTCGGCGGCGCTGCGTCGCGGGTGCGCAGGTTGCGCGCGAACAGCGCGGTGGAGGCCTTCAGGTTGGCGTCCACGCTGCGCTTGGCGAACACCACGGTGCCACCGTCTGCGGTCAGCACCGGCGCGGAAACGCGGTCCATCGCCACCATGTCGCGGACTTCCAGGCCACGGGCAGCGGCAACACTGGGCAGGGCGGCCAGCAGGCTCAATGGCAGCAGGGCATGACGCAGTTTCATCGGGGTCTCCGCAGGACGGCAAAAAACCGATGGTAGGCCCGCATGGCCGGGGCTGCCAAGGCCATCGGTCATGGCTGCAGGCGGGCAATCGCCATAAACAGCAAACCCCGCCGAAGCGGGGTTTGCGGTACTGCCGGCCGCTGGCCGGCAACCAGGGGTATCACGGGATTCCGGGATTGCCGGCCAGCGGTCGGCACTAGCCGTCCCTTACGCCTTGGCGTACTTGCCGGTGCGGTAGATCAGCCAGCCGACCAGGAACAGCACGGCCAGGCCGATCCACTGTGCGCCCGGCAGGTGGAACGGCACTGCCAGCACATCGGCGCGGCTGCTGACCACGATCGGAATCGCGATGGCGATGCCCATCAGTGCCTCACCGGTGATCAGGCCGGCGGCAAACAGCACGCCCGGCTTGTGCACGCGGTCGCGGCCTTCTTCGTCATCGGCGCGCACCTTGTGGAAGCGCTCGACCAGATGGGCGATCAGGCCGCCGAGGAAGATCGGCACCATCAGTTCCAGCGGCAGGTAGATGCCGATGGCGGCGGCCAGCACCGGCACGCGGAAGCGCGCGTTGCGGGACTTCAGCCAGCTGTCGAAGGCGATGATGGCGGCACCGACCACGGCACCGATGCCGATGAAGGTCCACGGCAGTTCACCACCAAACAGGCCCTTGGCCACCGAGGCCATCAGGTTGGCCTGCGGCGCAGCCAGCGCGTTCGGGTGCAGCTCGGACTTCACGCCGATGCCGTAGGCAGTGGCCAGCAGGTTCAGTACCGGGGCCATGATCAGCGCGCACGAGAACGCACCGATGCCCAGCATCAGCTGCTGCTTCCACGGGGTGGCACCGACGATGTAACCGGCCTTGAGGTCCTGCAGGTTGTCACCACCGACCGCAGCGGCACAGCACACCACCGCACCGATCATGATCGCGGCCACCGCGCCCAGCGGCGCCCCGCCGGCACCGACCGGCTTGAGGCCGTCAGCGCCCAGCAGCACGACCAGCACGGCCGAGGCGAACAGGATGGTGGAGATGGTGATGCCCGAGACCGGGTTGTTGGACGAACCGATCAGGCCGGCCAGGTAGGCGGAGACCGAGACGAACAGGAAGCCGGCGACGATCATGATGAGGGTCATCGGGATCGACACGTGCCACTGGCCGACGATGGCCTGGTACAGGGCCAGCAGCGGCAGCACGAACGCCACCAGGGCAACCAGCATCCACTTCATCGGCAGGTCGCGCTCGGTATGCGCCAGCACCGGGCCACCGCTCTTGCGGGCGGCGGCAAAGCCGCTCTTGACGCCGTTGAGCAGCGACTTGCGCAGCGAGATCAGGGTCCAGATGCCACCGATCAGCATCGCGCCGACACCCAGGTAGCGCATCTTCGCGCCCCAGATGGCGAACGCCGCCTCGGTGGACGAAGCCGCGGCAACCGACGCGGCCAGCGCCGGATCGGTGTTCATGAAGAACGCCTGATAGATCGGGATGGCGATGTGCCAGGTCAGGATCGAACCGGACACCACCACGATGCCGACGTTGAGGCCGACGATGTACCCCACGCCCAGCAACGCCGGTGACAGGTTGGTACCGATGAAGGCGGTGACCTTGGAGCTGCCGACATAGGCCGAGGTGGCCCAGGCATCTGGAATCAGGCGCATGCCGCTTTCCGCGGCCAGCTTGACGAAGGCGCCGATCACCGCCGACAGGCCGAGGATCTTCAGGCCCGGGCCCGGGTTCTCGCCGGCCTTGAGCACTTCGGCCGCCGCCTTGCCTTCCGGGAACGGCAGCGGATCTTCGACGATCATCGAACGGCGCAGCGGCACCGAGAACAGCACGCCCAGCAGGCCGCCGAGGCCGGCGATGCCCAGCACCCACCAGTACTTGAAGTCCGGCCAGTAGCCCATGATCACCAGCGCGGGGATGGTGAAGATCACGCCGGCGGCGATCGACGAACCGGCCGAAGCGCCGGTCTGCACGATGTTGTTTTCAAGGATGGAGCCACCGCCCAGCAGGCGCAGCACGCCCATGGAAATCACCGCGGCGGGAATGGCGGTGGCGATGGTCAGGCCTGCGAACAGGCCGAGGTAGGCGTTTGCGGCCGACAGCACCACCGCCAGCACGATGGCCAGGGCCACTGCGCGGAAGGTGAGCTGCTTGGGCGCAGCGTCGTGGTTCATGGAAGCCCCTGCTGGCAAAAAATCCCTGCCACGCTAGCGTTCAGGACAGATCAAGTCCAGCGTGCCAAAGGATGGGGGCGTGTGCTGCAGCGCAATGGGCCAGTAAGTGGACCGGCAATCGACCGACCCGGCAAAGTCCGGTTGGGCACACAGCAAATGATATGTTATATCTTAATGCTACCTTGTTGTTACTGCATCGCATGCCCCCTTCCCCCTCCCCTCGCCTGGCCTCCATCGACCAGCTGCGCGGCACCGTGATGCTGCTGATGTTGCTCGACCACGTGCGCGAGACCTTCTTCCTGCAGCACCAGGTAAGCGACCCGATGGACGCGGCGACGGTCTCCCCTGCGCTGTTCACCTGCCGTCTGCTGGCGCACCTGTGTGCGCCCGTGTTCGTCCTGTTGACCGGCCTGTCGGCCTGGCTGTACGGCCAGCGCCAGGCGGATCCGCGGCGGGCCACCGCAGCCTTCCTGCTCAAGCGCGGGCTGTTCCTGGTCGTGCTGGAACTTACCCTGGTGAACTTCGCCTGGACCTTCCAGCTGCCGCCGGACACGCTGTACCTGCAGGTGATCTGGGCCATCGGGCTGAGCATGATCGCGCTGGCCGGGCTGCTTTGGCTGCCACGCCCGGCACTGCTGGTGCTGGCAATCGCGGTGGTGGCCGGGCACAACCTGTTCGACGGCTTACGGGTGCAAGGCAATGGCCTGCTGGCGGTGCTGTGGAAAGTGCTGCACCAGCGCGACTGGATCGAGGCCGGTGCGCTGCGCCTGCGCACGTCCTATCCGCTGCTGCCGTGGATCGGGGTGATGGCACTGGGCTACCTGATGGGGCTGTGGTTCGGTCGCGAGCGCGCGCCAGAGCAGCGCCAGCGCTGGCTGCTGTGGGCAGGCATCGGCGCGCTGGCCCTGTTCGCACTGCTGCGGTTCGCCAACCAGTACGGGGATGCACCGTGGCAGTACCAGACCACCACGCTGCGCACCTGGCTGAGCATCCTCAACATCACCAAGTACCCGCCGTCATTGCAGTTCCTGCTGCTGACCCTGGGCGTGGGCCTGCTGTTGCTGCGCCTGTACGAATGGCCGCCCCTGGCGCTTGCGCTGCGCCCGCTGGCCGATATCGGCGCCGCGCCGATGTTCTTCTACCTGCTGCACCTGTATGTGCTGAAGGGGCTGTACCTGGCCGCGCTGGCGATCTGGGGACCGACGCACGGTGACCTGTACGCACTGGATTCGGTGACCGGCCTGCTGCTGGTGGCCTGTGCGCTGGCGGTGGTGCTGTACCCGCCGACGCGGGCCTTCGCGCGGTTCAAAGCGCGAAGGCGCGATCTGCCGTGGTTGCGATACCTGTGATCGCCCTGACCAGTCCGGCAATCCACGCATGGCGTGGATCCACTGAAAGCGGATCGGGCCACAGGCCTATAATTCCGCGATGAATTCCACCGCTATCGCTTCCGACGATTTCCTGGGCCACCCCAAGGGCGTCTACGTCTGCTTCTTCACTGAAATGTGGGAGCGCTTCTCCTTCTACGGCATGAAGGCGCTGCTGCTGCTGTACCTGACCAAATACCACCTGTTCGGCGACAAGGCCGGCCTGGACCTGCTCGGCGCCTACGGCGGCCTGGTGTACTGCATCCCGGTGTTCGGCGGCATGCTGGCCGACCGCTGGCTGGGCATGCGCCGGGCGGTGCTGTTCGGCGGCATCCTGCTGGTGCTCGGCCACCTCGGCATGGCCTTCGAGGGCCATGCAGCCTATCGGGTGAACGGCGAAGTGGTGCGCGACACCTCGGCACTGGCGGTGACCTACCTGTCGCTGGCGCTGATCATCATGGGCGTCGGCTTCCTCAAGCCGAACATCTCCACCATCGTCGGCAAGCTGTACGCCAAGGACGATCCGCGCCGCGATTCGGGCTTCTCGCTGTTCTACGCCGGCATCAACCTTGGTGCGCTGTTCTCATCGCTGGTGTGCGGCTTCCTTGGTGAGGCCTACGGCTGGAAGTATGGATTCGGTGCGGCCGGCGTCGGCATGCTGGCCGGCCTGGCAATGTTCCTGTGGGGCCAGAAATACCTGCAGGGCCACGCCGAACCGCCGCAGCCGGCAGCGCTGAAACAGAAGGTGCTGGGCCTGCCGCGCGAATGGCTGATCTACCTGTGCGCGGTGCTCGGTGTGCTGCCGGTCGCCTGGCTGATGTGGGCCGCCGGCAATGGCGCGTTCGCGCTGGGCGGTGAAATCAGCCTGGCGCTGATGCTGATGCTGGTGGTGCTGGGCGGCGTGCTGGTCTGGTTCGCCTGGTTCACCGGCACGAAATGCACGCCGGTGCAGCGTCAGCAGATGATCGCGCTGATGGTGCTGATCTTCATGGCGCTGGTGTTCTTCACGATGTACGAGCAGTCCTACGGCTCGTGGGTGACCTTCACCGACCGCCTGCTGACCAAGGACATCGTGCCCTCGCTGGTGATCACCGGCGGCACGCCGCTGCCGTGGTCGATTCTCTCGCTGCTGCTGGCACCGCTCGGCTTCGTGGTCAGCGCGCGCCTGTCGGAACGGCGCCCGGGCTCGGCTGCGCCGCGCACGTTCTTCGCGGCCATCGTCGTGCTGATGCTGGTGCTGCTGGTGCGCGACTGCCTGGTGATCCCGCAGACCGCAGGCTCGCTGACCTACCTGGGTGGCCTGTTCCTGGTGCTGCTGGCACCGGCCTTCGCCGCACTGTGGACGTGGATGGACCGCCGCGGCTGGGAACCGGGCAAGCCGGTCAAATCGGCCTGGGGTCTGGTGATCGGCGCGCTGTCGTTCGTGCCGCTGGCACTGGCCGCACAGCAGGTCGGCGCCACCGGCGAGATGGCCAGTGTGTGGTGGCTGGTGCTGGCCTACTTCCTGCTGGCCAGTGGCGAGATGTGCCTGTCGCCGGTCGGCCTGTCGGCGGTCACCCAGTTGGCCGTGCCGCGGGTGATGAGCCTGATGATGGGCACCTGGTTCCTCGCCACCGCCTTCTCGGAGACGCTGGCCGCGCTGTTCGGCAAGCTGGCCGCGATCGAGGTGCCGGAAGGCGAATCGCTGGACATGGTGGCCGCCGCCGGCGCCTATGCGCACCTGTTCTGGCTGCTGATGTGGATCGGCTTGGGCTGTGCGCTGGCCGCCTTCATTGCCGCGCCGCTGCTGAAGAAGATGATGCACGGGGTCAAGTAAGCCCGGTGCAGGCGAAATCCGGGGCGGCGGATCGATCATCCGCCGCTCCCGGCGTGCTCAGGGCGCGCTGCTCTTTTCCGCAGGCGCGGCCTGCGCGGCCACCTGTCCCCCCAGGCTGCGCGAGAGGAAGGCCAGCAACCTGCTGTAGTACGTGCGTTGGTTGGCAGGCGAATAGAAGCCATGCCCTTCGTTCCTGACGTACAGGGTTTCCACCGGCGAACCCGCCTTCTTCAAGGCCGCTTCCATGCGTTCGCTGTGCACGATCGGCGCACGCTGGTCCTGGCCACCTGCGGCCAGGAATACCGGCACCCGTACCTGCGCAGCCAGATTCACCGGGGAACGCTCTGCCAGATCCTTGGGCGATCCCAGCCAGTTGCGCAGGTAGGCCAGGCCTGACTCATCACTCTGGATATCTCCGCGGGCGTACATCAACGGCAGATCGTAGATGCCGACGTAGCCGGCCGCGCACTGGTAGAGGCCTGGTTCGCGCACTGCCCCCATCATTGCCGCATAGGCACCGTAACTGGCCCCGTAGATGCAGATGCGGTTCTTGTCGGCCACGCCCTGGTCGATCGCCCACCGCGTGGCATCGGTGACGTCATCCTGCATCGACAGCCCCCATTGCTTGCGCGCAGCCTGCATGTGGGCCCGGCCATAGCCGGAAGATCCGCGGAAATTCACCTGCAACACCGCATAGCCTGCCGCCGCCAGCATCTGTGCCTCGGTGTCGTAGGTGCCATCGTCGGCAACGCCGATCGGGCCTCCGTGTGGCACCACTACCATCGGCAGCGCACCGGCCTCGTGGCCATGCGGGACGGTAAGGAAACCATGCAGCGTACGCCCGTCACGCGCCTTCAGGCTGATCGGACGCACCTGCGCGGCCAGCGCAGGGTCGATCCAGTCGCTGCGGCTGATCAGGTGCCGAGCACTCTTGGCCACCGTGTCATAGAGATAGAAATCGCCTGGGTTGCTGCCTGACCAGGTTTCCACCAGCACCGTCCTGCCATCGCGCGTGCTGGAGGTAATGTAGACCGCTCCGCCCAAGCCCGCTTCGAGGCTGCGGTAAAGGCGGGCTTCGTCCGAGGCATCATCGAAGAATGCCGTTCGCGGTGCACTGCCAAGGAACAGCGCCCCGACCGGTACGCGGCTGCCGGGGCGCCGGATGATGCGCGCAGGGTCGGCCGTCCCATCGCGCAGCACGGTGCGTCGCTCATTGCTGTGCGGATCCCAGCTCACAATGGCGTCAGGCCCGTCTGCCTGCTCGACCTGCAGGTACGCCAGGCGACCATCGGCCGAAAAGCCGAGCGGCAGCTCGATGCGCTTGCTCAGGGATTCATCGTTGAGCAGGATCCAGTCGCTGTTGCTGCCCGTGCGGTAATAGAGCTTCTGCGTGCCGTCGGTAACGACAGCGCGCGCGAACCGCACCTCGCCCTGCTCATCGGTCGTGAAGTCCGCATCGGGAATGGGAGCCCGTGCCACCGCATTGCGGCGACCGGTGATCACGTCCATGCGCTCGACCTGTGCATGCGAACTGCCGACCAGCGGGATTACCGTCACCAGTGCGTTGCGGTCGTCGTCCTTGAGTTCATCACTGAGGTACGCGGCCACCAGGCCCGCCGGCTTGACCTTGATGTTGGTACCCAGGCTCTGGTCGGCAACCCGGTAACCCACCAGCAGCTCGCCGCCCTTGCCATTGGCATTGATGCCGAACAATTCGCCAGTCGGCGTCGGCCGCTCCAGCACCCCGAACTTCTGTGCCATGCCGACCAGAAGCCGCTCGTTGCTGACCCAGTCGAAGGTGTGGGCGTGATCGTTGCGGGGCGGGCGGAAGCTGCCCACCATCTTCATGTCGGCAATGCGGTAGATCGCCAATGCGGTCCCGGCCTCCAGCGGAACCGTCGCGGCGATGTACTCGCCCCCCGGTGAAATCTTGATGTCGGTAAACGACTCCTGCCGCAGATAGCGATCCAGGTCCAGCGTCGCCGCCGATGCTCCGCCCACAACCGCTCCCAGCAGTACAGCAAGCACAATCCTGCGCATCCTTCCCCCATGGAAAACCGGACACCCTGTCCGGATGCACGATTCTAGGCACGTGACCGTTTGCCGCGCCACATCGGCAGAAAAAACGACGGCACCGTTGCCGGTGCCGTCGTTACCACTACCTTGGAGAGAGAGTCAGGACGTGGGTTCGGGGGGCATGCGCCGGGTCAGTGGACCCCGCGCACCGCCAACGTTAGGGCCAGGATGCTGAGGATCACGGCGATGGTGCCGTCAAGCACACGCCAGGTGCTGGGCTTGGTGAACAGCGACGCCAGCAGGCGTGCGCCCAGTCCCTGCGCGGTCAGCCAAAGGCAGCTGGCGGTCACCACGCCGGCGGCGAAGGCCATGCGGGCGTTGCCGAAGTTCTCGGCGATCGAGCCGATCACCATCATGTCCAGCCAGAAGTGCGGGTTGATCAGCGAAAAGCCGACTGCGGCCATCAGCACCGCGCGGCGGCTGCCGTCATCGCTGTCAGCCTCGCCCATGCCGCCGCCACCGGCGATCGCACGGCGTGCCGACTTCATCGCGTACCAGGCCAGGAATGCCACGCCGGTCCACAGCACGGCGCTGGTCAGCCACGGCAGCGCCGAGGTGAGCGTGCGCAGGCCGGCAACGCTGGCGAAAATGAAGATCGCATCGATGGCCGCACAGGTGGCAACCACCGGCACGATGTGCTTGCGCAGGATGCCCTGGCGCAGAATGAAGGCGCTCTGGGCGCCGACCACGGCGAACAGGCCGATGCCGGTAGCTGCACCAGAGAACCAGGCACCGAGGCCGGTGCTGGCGGAGATGACCGAGAACATGGGATTCACTGCCTTAACTTGCTTGGGGGGACGGTGCCTCGCGAAGGCGGACAGCACCGGAACGGGCGCCATTGTCGCGCCGCAACATGAAAAAGACGAGCTAAACTTCCTAAACCAACATTAGCGGAGCTTAATTCGATGCGTATCGATCATGCCCAGCTGCGCGCCCTGGCCGCGGTGATCCGCGAAGGCAGCTTCGACCGCGCCGCACAGTCGCTGAATGTCACGCCCTCGGCCATCTCGCAGCGGGTCAAGGCACTGGAGGACCGGATCGGCCGCCTGCTGGTCAAGCGCGGCACGCCTGCCACCGCCACCGCCGAGGGGCAGCTGCTCGTTCAGCTGGCCGAGCAGACCGCCCTGCTCGAACACGATGCGCTGCACCGGATGGGCCTGGCCGATGAGGATCTGCCCCAGGCCAGCATCCCGGTGGCGGTGAACCACGACAGCCTGGAAACCTGGTTTCCGCAGGCCGCCTACCAGTTCGCGCAGACCACCGGCACCACCCTGGACCTGCGTGTGGAAGACCAGGACCACACCGTGGAGCTGCTGCGCCAGGGCACGGTGCTGGGCGCAGTGACCACGCTGGACGAGCCGGTGCAGGGCTGCCAGATCCATGCGCTGGGCAGCATCCGCTACGCAGCGACGTGCACCCCCGAATTTCGCGAACGCCACTTCGCCAAGGGCGTGACCGCGCAGGCGCTGGCACAGGCACCGGTGCTGGTATTCAACCGCAAGGACGACATGCAGTCGCGCTTCGCCCGGCGCATGGCCGGCGACGACCTGCCCAGCACTGCACCGACCTGGTGGATTCCGTCCACGCGCGCCTTCGTGCAGGCCAACCTCGGCGGACTGGGCTGGACCATGAACCCGCTGCCACTGGTCAAGCGGCACCTGGACGCCGGCCGCCTGGTCTACGTGCGCCAGCGCGCGTGGGAAGACGTGCCGCTGTACTGGCAGCACTGGAAGGGCGACGTGCAGACCATGGCCCTGCTGACCCGCGCGGTGCTGGATGCCTCCTCCGCGCTGATCCGGCGCAAGCGCTGAGTTGGCTTCTCAGGGGGTGTAGATCTTGGTTGACAGGCGCTTTCGGCTCACGGGGCCAAAATGCGAGACGATCGCGACACCAGATAGCGCACTTGCCAGCCGACAGGTGCACTTTTTTTACGTAGGCTGGAAGGCTTGTCATCTGTGAGTCAAACCGAATGGAACTTCCTGACGAAATCTATGAGCAGGTCACTGACCTCTCAGAGCAGGGAAACGTCCTCATGGATGCCGATGACCATGCTGGCGCGACTCGGTGCTGGCTGCAGGCTTTAGAAGCGTTGCCAGCTCCTGCCAAGGATTGGGAGGCCTACACTTGGCTCTGTGCTTCACTTGGAGACGCGAGCTTTCTTTCCGGTGACGTAGTGGCCGCCCTGAAGTACTTCATGGATGCATTGAATGGTCCGGACGGGCGTGCCAATCCCTTCATTCTGTATCGCGCTGGCCAATGCAACGAACTTCTGGGGCAGCGGGATCGGGCCCTTGAATACCTGCTCAGGGCGTATGCACTGGACGGCGAGGACATATTCAACGCTGACGATGAAGGCGGGAAGTATCTTGCCCTGCTGCGACAGCAGGGCCTTACTTCGCCCTGATACCACCAAGCCGGCCAAGCGCTGAGAATACCGCGCCTGGTCGCCAGGACGTGGCCAGTCCTCAGCCATGGACGAATCAGGGCGAGAGCGACTTAATCCCCTCCGTCCCTTTTTTCTCCGCTCTTCTGTGCGTGACCGGGGTCCGTTCCGGGGCGCCCGGTTGTGCCAGCATCGCAGCACCCGACACGGAGCGCCGCGATGCAGACCGATCCGCTGTTCCTGCACATCCGGGTGGTGATGGGCATCATCCTCGGCCTGTCGATCACCACCGTGCTCAAGGGCCTGGCGCAGATCATCGAGCATCCGCAGCGCCGCGGCTGCTCGGCCCTGCACCTGGGCTGGGTGGCGTGGACGCTGATATCGCTGGTGACCTTCTGGTGGTGGGAGTTCCGCCTTATCGAGGTGCACCGCTGGACGTTTGAAACCTACCTGTTCGTGATCGTGTACTGCGCGACCTGGTTCCTGCTGTGCGCGTTGCTGTTTCCCGACGACCTGCGTGAATACGGCAACTACGCGAACTATCTCATGCAGCGCCGGCGCTGGATCTTCAGCGTAATTGCCGCACTGACCCTGCTCGACCTGGTCGATACCGCCATCAAGGGCAGCAGCCGCTGGAAACTGCTGGGAACCGCATACCCGTTGCATGCCGCGCTGATGCTGGCGGTGGCGGTGCTCGGCTGGCGGCTGCGCAGCCAACGCACACAGCTGCGCCTGGTGCTGGCAACGCTGGCTTACCAGATCGGCTACTTCGCCGTGGAGTACTTCACCGTCGGCAGTGACTGACCGGGGTGCAAGCACCTGCTGAAAGCCTTTCACTGCCACGCCGCCGGGCGACATCGGCATCAGCGGCACCGATCCCCCCTATCCCCTGCTGCTGCGGGGCCTCCATCCAATCTCCATCAACCCTACACATCGATTCCATGCGCCATGCAGATACTGAGCGGCCGATCACCGCAAGGATGCCCTGCATGCCTGTATTCGTCCGCGACGCCCGCCCCGAAGATGCCGCCGCCTGCATCGACCTGCGCGGGCGCACCCGCGAGAACGCCTTCAGCGCGGCCCAGCTTGCGGAACGGGGCATCACGGTGGACAGCTGGGCGGCCGGCATCGCCCAGGGCGATTCGATCGGCCGCATCGCCTGGGACGGCGAGCGCATGGCCGGCTACTGCTTCGCCGACCGTGACAGCGGCGAGGTGCTGGTGCTGGCCCTGCTGCCGGACTACGAGGGCCGCGGCATTGGCCGCCAGCTGCTGCAGGACGTGGTCAGCCTGACCCGCGATGCCGGCCACCAGCGGCTGTTCCTGGCCTGCTCCGCCGACCCGCGTTCGCGCTCGCATGGCTTCTACCGCCGCCTGGGCTGGCGCCCGACCGGCAGGGTCGATGAGGCCGGCGACGAGATCCTTGAGCTGGTCTGATCCCACCGTTGCCGGGCGTCGCCTGCCGTCCATGTGACAGCGCCGCGAAACGTCGGATGCTGCGTTGCATCAAAAAAGGACCGGATCCGGTTAGAATCGCGGATGGATGCTGCAAGGCGTTGTTTCTTCACGCCCTTTCCCTGCCCCACGCGCATCCTGACCCCTTCCCCTCCGCCAACGATCCCGCCCCCATGAAGAAATTTGGCAAGGCTCTTCTCGCCCTGCTCGTGCTGCTGTTGCTGGCCGCCGCGCTGTTCCTGTACTGGCCGCTGACCCAGCGCTCGGTGCCCGCCGCCAGCAACGACAAGCCCGTCGATGTTGTGCTGGTCGGCGCCGGCATCATGAGCATCACCCTGGCCACCTACCTGCAGGAACTGCAGCCGGACTGGAACATCCAGGTCTACGAACGCCTCGATGGCGTCGCCGGTGAAAGCTCCGATGGCTGGAACAACGCCGGCACCGGCCATTCGGCCTTCGCCGAACTGAACTACACCCCGGAGCTGCCCGATGGCAGCATCGAGACCAAGCGCGCGGTCGGCATCGCCGAGTCGTTCGAAGTCTCGCGCCAGTTCTGGTCGCACCAGGTGAAGGAAGGCCGGCTGAGCCAGCCCAGCGACTTCATCAACCCGACGCCGCACATGAGCTTCGTCTGGGGCGATGACAACATCGCCTACCTGCACAAGCGCCAGCAGGCCCTGGTCAAGAATCCGCTGTTCTACGGCATGCAGTACTCCGAGGATCCGGCGCAGATCAAACAGTGGGCCCCGCTGCTGATGGAAGGCCGTGACCCGAAGCAGAAGGTTGCCGCGACCTGGATGCCGCTGGGCACCGACGTCAATTTCGGCGTGATCACCCGCCAGCTGACCGCCGGCCTGCAGCGCAGCCCGAACTTCAGCCTGCACCTGAACCATGAAGTGACCGCGCTGCGGCAGAACGCCGACAAGAGCTGGAACGTGACGGTGAAGGATCTCAAGGCCGGCACCGAGACCACCACCCACGCCCGGTTCGTGTTCATCGGCGCCGGTGGCGCCGCGCTCAAGCTGCTGCAGATGTCCGGCATTCCGGAATCGAAGGACTATGCCGGCTTCCCGGTCGGTGGCCAGTTCCTCGCCTTCCAGGGCCAGGACGTGACCTCGCGCCATGGGGTGAAGGCCTACGGCATGGCCGAGACCGGTTCGCCGCCGATGTCGGTGCCGCACCTGGATGCACGCAAGCTGGACGGCAAGCCGGTGGTCCTGTTCGGGCCGTTCGCGCTGTACAGCACCAAGTTCCTCAAGCACGGCTCGTGGTGGGACCTGTATTCATCGGTCACCCACAACAACGTCGGCCCGATGCTGGAAGTGGGCAAGGACAACCTGGACCTGGTGCAGTACCTGATGGGCCAGGCACGCCTGAACGATGCCGACCGCCAGGCCGAGCTGGTCAAGTACTTCCCCAGTGCCAAGCCGGGTGACTGGAAGCTGATCACCGCCGGCCAGCGCGTGCAGATCATCAAGCGCGATCCGCTGAAGGGCGCGGTGCTGCAGTTCGGTACCGAAATCGTGACCGACAAGGACCACACCATTGCGGCCCTGCTCGGCGCCTCGCCGGGTGCATCGACCTCGCCGCCGATCATGCTGGACCTGATGGCCAAGGCCTTCCCGGAGCAGATGAAGGCCGGCTGGGAAACCCGCCTGCGCGAGATCGTGCCGTCGTATGGGCGCAAGCTCAACGACAGCCCGGCGCTGGTCAACGAGATCCGTACGCTGACCAGCCAGACCCTGCACCTGCCGTATCTGGAGGTGCCGGTGGATGCGAACGCGGCATCGCCCGCTGCGGCCACGGTGCCTGCGCAGGCCAAGGAAAAGCGCAACGCCAATGAGGAACTGCAGGCGCTGTAAGCCCGCACGTTCCTTTCGATGCAGACGGACGGCCACCTTCGGGTGGCCGTTCGCTTTTGGGCGGCTCCCTGGTGTAGAGCCGAGCGCATGCTCGGCTCCAGCCAAAAGCAGCCGAGCATGGGCTCGGCTCTACAGACGGCCGTGCCCGGCGCCTGGACGCCCATGCGCACTGATACGAATTGTAATGTTGTTAAGAATTATTTACATTTGCGCCCTGCGCAGTGACCGCGCCCTCCCAGATGGACCTGATGTGCCCGAAGCCGCCGCCCCGGGTACTGGACGACTGTCGCCACCCTTCCCCGCTTCCAAGCCTCGAGCCCACCATGTCCTTGACCCTGCGTAACCGCCTGCCCCGCCGCGCGCTGCTGCCGGCTGCCCTGCTTTCGTCGTTGACCCTGCTGGCGGCGCCCAGCGCGTTTGCTGCCGCCGACGGCTCAGCCGATGCCAAGACCCTGGACCGGGTCAGCGTGCGAGCCGAGCAGTCCGCTCCGCCGGCCAGCACCACGCGCCTGCCGATCACCCTGCAGGAAACCCCGCAGTCGGCCACTGCGATCAGCCTGCAGCGCCTGCAGGACGAATCGCTGTTCAGCATCAATGACGTGATGCGCAACGTGACCGGCGTCAGCGTGTCCTTCTATGACACGCAGCGCCCGCTGTACTACGCGCGCGGCTTCGCCATCACCGACTTCCAGGTCGACGGCATCCCCACTTACAGCGGGTCCACCAACCAGGAATACGACACCGCCTTCTACGACCGCATCGAAGTGATCCGCGGCGCCAACGGCCTGCTCAGTGGTGCGGGTGTGCCGTCGGCCACGGTCAATCTGCTGCGCAAGCGTCCGGGCAGGGAATTCGATGCCTCGCTCGCGGTCAGCACGGGCAGTTGGGACTATCGCCGCATGGAAGCGGACGTGACCGCGCCGCTGACCGATGACGGCCGCTTCCGCAGCCGCGTGGTCGCCGCCTATACCGATCGTGGCCTGTACTACGACCGCTACGACGAGAACAAGATGGCCGGCATGGCGGTACTGGAAGGCGACGTCACCGACAGCACCACGCTCACCCTCGGCTACCAGACCCAGGACAACAACCCGACCGGCTCGACCTGGGGCACCGTGCCGTTCTTCGACAGCCAGGGCAATTTCGCGCACCTGCCGCGCTCGACCAACCTGTCGCCGAAATGGAGCTACTGGAAGCGCGAGAGCAACACCGCCTTCGCCAACCTGGAACAGCGTTTCGGCGACAACTGGCTGTTGAAGGTCAACACCGCCTACACCCGCGGAAACGTGCAGAACGTGCGCCTGTACGGCACCGGCAACCCGGACCCGGTGACCGGCGCGGGCATCTACCTGCGCGCGGCCGCCGGTGATTCGAAGGACACCCGGCGCAACGTCGATGCCTACCTGACCGGCAGCTTCGACCTGTTCGGCCGCGAGCACGACCTCACCGTTGGCGCACAGTGGTCGGACCTGGAAGGCACGACGAATACCCTCGCGCTGAACTACCCGACCGACTGGGCGCGCTGTGGCAGCGAACGCTGCTACTACATCCCCAATGTGTACAGCTGGAACGGCGACATCTCCGAAGTGACCTACCGTCGCACCGGCGCACGCCGTGTAGCGAAGACCACGCAGAGCGGCGTCTATCTGGCTACCCGCGTGCACCTGGCCGATCCGCTGTCGCTGATCGCCGGTGCACGCCTGAGCCGGTGGGAAACGCTCAGCCGCTCGTACAACGCTGCCGGCGCCTATACCGGCACCAGCGGTGCGTACAAGGTGAGCGATGAAGTCACTCCGTACGTGGGCCTGGTCTACGAGATCACCCCGAACGTGTCGGCCTATGCCAGCTACACCGAGATCTTCAATCCACAGAACTACAAGGACCGCAACGAGAACCTGCTGGCGCCGGTACAGGGCTCCAACCTGGAAGCGGGCATCAAGACGCAGTGGTTCGATGGCCGCCTGACCGCCAATGCGGCGGTGTTCGAGGCCAAGCAGGACAACTACGCGGTGCGCGACATGGGCGTGCCGGAGGGTTCGCTCAGCGATGGCACCTCGGCCTACATCGGCGTCAACGGCACCAAGGCGCGCGGCTGGGAGATGGACGTCAACGGCGAGATCCTGCCGGGCTGGACGGTCAATGCCGGCTACACCCACGTCAAGGTCACCCGAGCGGCTACCGACCTGCTGTACGCCAATCCGCCGAAGGATCTGTTGCAGCTCAACACCCAACTGCAGCTGCGCGGCGCGCTGGAACGCCTGAGCGTTGGCGGCGGCCTGCAGTGGCAGAGCAAGGTGCAGGGCTACAACATCGCTTACCCGCTGGGCGGCACGGCCACGGTGAACCAGCCGGCCTACATGCTGGTGCAGTTCAATGCCAACTACCGCATCAGCGACAGCTGGACCGCAACGCTGAGCGTGCGCAACGCACTGGACAAGACCTACTGGGCCAACCTGGACTACAACAACTACGGCGAGCCGCGCTTCGTGTCGGCCAGCCTGCGCTGGAAGTTCTGAGGCAGGCAAGGGTGGCCGGCTGTGCCCGGCACCTTGTAGCGTCGAGCCATGCTCGACTGCTTTTCGATCAGGCGTCGCGGCTTTGGAGCGAAGGGCAGTCGAGCATGGCTCGACGCTGCAGGGACCTCAATCGCCGCAGCTGCCGCCGTCACCGCTGCCACCGTCACTGCTGCAGTCGAAGCTGCTGTGGCTGTGATGGCTGTAGCTGTCGCCGGAATGGCCGCCCGGATGATCGTAGCCACTGCCGAGACTGTTGTCGCCCCGGATCCCGGAGCCGTCGGCCGTGGCCACCGCCAGGCACACGATGGCCCCGACCAGGGGAAGCAGCCAGACCATCAGCAGCTGCACCGTCCGGCCGCCCGTCGACAGGCCATCACGCTTGGCGATCACCACGGTAGCCACGGCGTTCAGGCCCAGCACCAGCAGGACCAGCAGAAGGGCGGCGATCAGCATTCGGCGACTCCGTGCTCGGATTGGGGGCATTATGGCCTGCTGCCCCGGCAATGGCCCTGCCTGTCATGAAGATGGGACAATGTGTGCGCCGGCCTGCTTCCAGGCCGCCGGCGCCCCCCGCACCACACGGAAGAAGAAGAACAACAACATGCTGAAAGTCATTTTTGATACCGACCCGGGCGTCGACGACGCCCTGGCCCTGCTGTACCTGCACAAGCACGCCCAGATCGACCTGATCGGCGTCACCACCACCTTCGGCAATGCCTCGGTGGACTCAACCACGCACAACGCGCTGTACCTGAAGCAGGCCTGGGGCTTTGCCGCCCCGGTCGCGCGCGGCGCCGGTGGCCCGCTGCAGCCGGAAGCCACCCCGGAAGCCTGGCCGGTCCACATCCATGGCCACAACGGACTGGGCAACTACCCGGTGCCGGCCGAACTGGACGTGGCCGCCGACACCCGCCCCGCCCACCAGCTGATCATCGACCTGATCCGCGCCCATCCGGGCGAAGTGACCCTGGTCGCGGTCGGCCGCATGACCAACCTCGCGCTGGCCCTGCAGCAGGCGCCGGATATCGCCGGCCTGGTACGCGGCGTGGTGATCATGGGTGGCGCCTTCCACGTCAACGGCAACATCACCCCGGCTGCGGAGGCCAATATCTGGGGCGATGCCGAAGCGGCCGACGTGGTGTTCACCGCCAGCTGGCCGGTGACCGCCATCGGCCTGGACGTCACCACCCGCGTGGAAATGGACCATGACGGCCTGGACACGCTGGCCGCCATCGGCGGTGCCGACGCCGAGCTGGTCCGTGCACTGTCACAGGACTACGTCGACTTCTACCTGCAGGCCGGCCACAAGGGCATGGTCGTGCACGACTGCTGCGCGTGCATCGCGCTGACCCGCCCGGAGCTGTTCCAGTTCGAGCGCGCCAGCGTGCGCGTGGCCACCGACGGCGTTGCCCGCGGCATGACCATTCCCAAGCCGGAAGGCCTGGCCTTCGGCCCGAGCGTGTGGGACGGCCACGTGGTGCAGTCGATTGCCATCGGCGTGGATGCGGCCGCGGTGCTGGCTGACATCGAGCAGACCCTGAAGGTCTGACCCGCTAGCGCCTGGCCCTGCCCGGGACCGTCTCGGGCAGGGTCCACAGCACCGGCAGCACCAGCACCGCCACCAACGCGATCATCGCGCCCGGCGCCGCTGCCCAGCCGCTGCGCTCCACCCACCATTGCGCCAGCCACGGCGTTGCGCCACCGAAGAATGCAGTGGCCATGGTTACCCCCAGTGCCAGCCCGCTGACCCTGCCTTCGCCGGGGAACTGCTCGGCCGTGGCCGGCGCCGCCACCGCGCTGATGCCACCGGCCACGCAGGCCAGCACTACCGCCGCCAGCGCGATGCCCAGTGCGGTCGCCTGCGCCATCCACGCGAACAGGGACAGCGGCAGCAGCGCTGCCAGCACGGTCAAACCCAGCAGCATCGGCCGCCGTCCGAAGCGGTCGGACAACGCGCCGCACAGCGGCGTGATCGCAATGACCGCCACCGCCGCGATCGTCGACAACCACAGCGCATCGCCTTCATCATGCCCCCGTGCGTGCAGGAACGCCGGTACATAAGTGATGCCCACGTAGTAGGTGATCGAGCCCAAGGCGGAGATCGCAAAGGTGCGCGCCACCGCCAGCGGGTGGTGGCGCAGCACGTGCCGAAGTGGCGTGGCCGGGATGCTGCCCTCGCGCCGCTGGCGCTCGAACTCCGGCGACTCGTGCATGCCCGAACGCGCAACCAGGATCACCAGCGCGAGCGCAGCCCCAACGAAGAACGGAATCCGCCAGCCCCAGCTGTCCAGCTGCGGTGTGGGCAGCAGCGCGACGGTAAGTGCAGAGATCGCTACCGCCAGCAGGGCGCCCACTTCGCTGGCGGCCGAGGCCAGCGAGGTCACCAGGCCACGTCGTCGCGCCGGTGCGCTTTCCAACAGGTACGCCACCACCCCGGTGTACTCACCGCCCACCGAAAACGCCATCACGCAGCGCAGGATCAGCAGCAGCACGCCGGCCGTCGTACCGGCCGTGGCCTCTGTCGGCAGCAGTGCAGTGGCCAGCATCGCCGCTGCCATCAACGCCATCGAAGCCAGCAGCATCCAGCGCCGGCCCAGGCGGTCGCCCAGGTGGCCGAAGCACAGCGCGCCCAGCGGACGCATCAGGTAGGACACCGCGAAGCCAGCCAAGGTCACCAGCAACGCCTGCTCGCCACCGCCGAAGAACACCCGCGACAGCACCGTGGCGAAGTACAGGTACAGGGTGAAGTCGTACCACTCCACCACCGTGGACAGGCCCGCCACCCACATCGAGCGCTGCCGCGCCGCAGTCATTGCGTGTTCGCCTTCAACAGCCTCGGTCCCGGTTGGGCAGGTTCCGCGCAGCGTGGCATGGACGGGGTGAAATGCCGGTCATCGGCTGTCGACTGCGTGCATGCACTGGGTTTCATGACCGGTGAAGCGCTCACCGCCAGGGCCGAAGCAGAAGCATCCTTGCTGGAACACAAGGCCGGGCAACTCAGCCCGGCAGCTGCAGTTCCGCCCGCAGCCCGCCACCCTCGCGGTTGTGCAACCTCAGCGAACCACCCAGCGACTGCGCCAGCTGCACCGCGATGGCCAGTCCCAGACCGGTCCCTCCGGTATCGCGGTTGCGCGAGCTCTCCAGCCGGTGGAACGGTGCCAGCACTGCCTGCAGCTGGTCCTCGGGAATGCCGGGGCCACGGTCGGAAATGCTGATCCACACCCTTCCGGCCGTATCGCGGCCCGCCTCGATCTCGGCGGCGCCGGCGTAGCGCAATGCGTTGTCGACCAGATTGCCGACCACGCGGCGCAGCGGCTGCGGCCAGGTCTGCACGACCAGTCCAGCGGGCGCACCGCCAGTGACCGGCTTGCCCATGTCCTCGTAGTCGCCGACCACACTGGCGAGGAACGCGCCCAGGTCCATCGACACCGGCGCGCCAGCGGCAACGTGGCTGCTGCGCGCATAGGCCACGCCCTCACGCACCAGCTGCCCAAGGTGATCGAGGTCGGCCAGCAGGCGCTGCTGGGTGCTGTCTTCAGGCAGGGTCTCCACCCGAAGCTTCATGCGCGTGATGGGGGTCTGCAGGTCATGCGAGATCGCGGCCAGGATCTGCAGGCGTTCACTGACATGGCCACGAATGCGTGCCTGCAGGGCATTGAGTGCGGCTGCTGCGCCGCCTACTTCCGCAGGGCCATCTTCAGGCAGTGCAGGCCCGTCCTTGCCCGGCTGCAGATGCTCCACCGCATGCGACAACTGCTGCAGCGGGCGCATGGCCAGACGCACTGCCAGCCACGCGCACACCAGCAGCAGCGCCAGCTGCAGCAGCAGCACGGCGGGCAGCCAACGTGCCAGCGGCAGGCCCGACGGGGTGACTTCAATGGTCAAGGGTGTGCCGTCGTGCAGGCGCAGTTCCACCTCGAACCGCTCCGGCAGGCGAGCCACCTGGCGCGCCTGCAACGGATAGCGGTGCCGCAGGCTGTCGTCGATGATCGCCGTGACCTGGCGCGCACGATCGGTCTGCAGCCCTGGTCCGGCCGCGGCCGGGCGCAGCAGATAGCGGTAGGTGCGCCGCTCCAGCCGCGGCACCCAGGCCTCACGCTGCTCCGCAGGCAAATGTTCCAGCAGCGCGACGCTCACTGCCACATCCTCGTCGAGGTTGCGCAGCATCATGCTGCGGGTGGACTGGTAGCGTTCGAAGAACAGCAGGCCGAAGGACAGTGCGTGGGCCAGGGACAGTCCGCCCAGCAGCACCAGCAGCAGACGCGCCGACAGCGTGCGTGGCCAGCGTGGACGACGTGCGGCGGTGTTCATTCGTCCGGCCCCAGCAATTGCACCGGCAGGCTGAACACATACCCTTCGCTGCGCACGGTCTTGATGTAGGTTGGCTCGCGCGCGTCATCACCCAGGCGCTGGCGCACGCGGCTGACCAGCAGGTCGATCGAGCGATCAAACAGTTCGGCATCACGGCCCTGGGTGAGGCTGAGCAGCTGGTCGCGGCTGAGCACCCGATTGGCGTGATCGAGGAACACGCGCAACAGGCGGAACTCGGCGCCGCTGAGCGGATACGCGGTGCCCTGTGCATCCAGCAGGTGGCGGGCGGTGGTATCCAGGCGCCACTCGCCGAAGGCCAACTGGCGGCCGGCTTCGCTCACCTGCAGGTTCGGCGGCAGCATCTGCGTGCGACGGATCACCGCATTGATGCGTGCCAGTAGCTCGCGCGAAGAAAAGGGCTTGGTCACGTAGTCGTCGGCGCCCATTTCAAGGCCGATGATGCGGTCGGTCTCGTCGTCGCGCGCGGTCAGCAGCACCACCGGTACCGCCCGATGCTTGCCGGCGCGCAGGTTGCGGCACAGGCTCAGTCCGTCCTCGCCCGGCATCATCACGTCCAGCACCACCAGATCCACGGCATGGGTATCCATCAGTGCCCGCATGGCCCGGCCACCGTCGGCCTGGCTCACGCGCAGGCCGTTGCGCTGGAGGTAGTCGGCCAGCATCTGGCGGATCTCGCTGTCATCGTCGACGACCAGGACGTGCGATACATGGTTCATTGCGTTCTCGATGAAGACGGAGGTCAGGGCCGCGCTGCGCGGCCATGGTAGCGCGGCTCAGGGGCTGGCCAGCAGGCGCTGGATCTCGCTTTCGGTACGTGCGTAGTCGCCCTCGCCGTAATGGCGGTAGACCACCCGCCCCTGCCGGTCGAGCAGGTACAGTGCGGGCCAGAAGCGGTTGCGCCAGGCGTTCCAGATCCGGTATTGGTTGTCCTGCACCACCGGCCAGGTGATGTCCAACCGTGCGATGGCCTTGCGCACGTTGCCGGGCAGCCCTTCATGGGCAAACTCCGGCGTATGCACGCCGATCACCCTCAGACCCTGCGGCGCGTAGCGTGCATGCCACCGGTGAACATACGGCGCCACGTTGAGGCAGTTGCTGCAGGTGTAGGTCCAGAACTCGACCAGCACCACCTGCCCCCGCAACTGCTTCAGTGTGAGCGGTGGGCTGTTGTGCCAGGGCCCGCCACCGTCAAACCCGGCAGCGGGAACGGCCTGTGCCGGCTGCGCGTCGGCCTCCGGGCTGGGCCAGGCCATCAGTAGCGCAGCCCCACCCAGCAGGCTCAGCAGCAACGGCAGCGCATACACACGCAGGGCGGCCATCGTTCAGCCCCCCTGCTCGGCCAGCGGCAATTCGGCCGGCTTCACTCCCGCCGCTTCCAGGATGCTGTCGGCCACCTGCGCCGGATGCGAAAGCAGCGACACATGGCTGCTGCCGATCGATTGCAGCTGTGCACCGATGCGCTTGGCGGTGGCGGCCTGCAGCTGCGGCGACAGCATGCGGTCATCGCGGCTGAGCACGTACCAGCTCGGCTTGCTGCGCCACGCCGCAACGTTCACTACTTCGCCCAGCGCGCTGGCCTTCAACGGGACCTGCGTGCTGTACAGCAGTGCGGCCGACTTCTTCATCACGTCCGGCGCGAAGTCCTGGGCGACGGCATCAGCCGGCAACGTCAGGTAGCCATCCCTTTCCTGCAGTCGGGCCAGGCCCGGGCCAACCGGGAAACCCTCGCCCTGTTGCGCCGAAGACTGTCCTGCATCCGGTGCGAACCCGGCCACGTACACCAGCGCCTGCACCTTCGGGTCATTGCCCGCTTCGGTGATGACCGTGCCACCCCAGCTGTGGCCGACCAGCACCACCTTGCCAGGCGCAGCGGCAATCGCACGACGGGTGGCGGCGACGTCGTCGGCCAACGAGGTGAGCGGATTCTGCACGGCCACCGCCGGCAGCTTCCAGTCATGCAGGGTGCTGATGACCTTGCTCCAGCTGGAGCCATCAGCGAACGCGCCGTGCACCAGGATGACGGTGGGCGGTGCAACGGTATCGGCCTGGGCAGCGAAGGCAGGGGCGGCGGCGAGGGCGAGAGCGGCGGCCAGCAAGCAGGTACGGATCATGGGGGGCACTCCGGAGTTGGGAGTGGCCATTTCCGCCTGCCGGTGTATCGGCGCTGTTTCTCCGCAGCGCGGAGTTGTACCGGACTGTAGGGCGCAGGCGGGTTTCTACAGTGGGATACATTCGCGCGCCGGTCCTGGCCGGGCGCTTTCGGGTGGATATCGCTGCCCGCACGCGGGCGCGCAACGCCCCGATGCGCATCAGCGCATCGTCTTTGTATCTGACTGTACGAAACCCCGGCCGCGGCCACAGTCGCTGACAAAACCCCGGGCAACGGCACACGTTGCCGATACCTGCGCCGCCTGGAATGGCTTCCATCGACCACTGGCCCGCAGGACACCACCATGATCAGCACCGCTTCTTCCGTGTATACGCCCCGCCTGGACGCCGTCGGCCGCTGGCTCTCGCCGTTGGCGCTGCGCACCCTGCTGGCCTGGGAGTTCTTTGAATCCGGCCGCGAGAAGCTGGGCGGCCAGAACTGGTTCGCCGACTTGGAAGGCCGCTTCCCGTTCCCGTTCTCCACACTGCCCGCGTCGCTGAACTGGCAGCTGGCCACGTGGCTGGAACTGGTGGGTGCAGTGATGCTGCTGCTCGGCCTGGCCACGCGCTCGGTGGCCTACGTGTTCTGGGTACTCACCATCGTTGCCATCGCCGCCGTGCACTGGCCCGACCAATGGAACGGCCTGGGTGAACTCTGGCAGGGCTATGCGATCACCGACCAGGGCTACGGCAACTTCAAGCTGCCGTTGATGTTCCTGGCCATGCTGCTGCCACTGATCCTCAACGGCGGTGGCGCACTCAGCGTGGACCGGCTGCTGGCCGGCCCCGGCCGTGCCACGACAGGCAATGACGGCCTGGGTTGGGGCGTCAGCCTGATCGCCCTGCTGCTGCCGGTTGCCGCGCTGTTGCCCGGCATCGGCTTCGGCGGTGCCCTGCTCGGCGGTGTGCTGCTGCTGGGCCATCTGCTGCGCTGTCGCCGCGCCGCCTGAGCCGACTCCCCTGTTCCCGCGCGTTTCGCTTTCCGTCGCCTCTTCGGCGGCGTCCATCCCGCACGCCCCGCGTGCTTTCCCAAGGAGTCACCACCATGTCCATCTCGACCAAGAACACCTCTTCCTCTCGCCTGCCGCGCATCGGTGCCATCGGCATCGCCCTGGCCAGTGGCCTGCTGCTGGCCGGCCAGGCCGCGGCGATCCAGCCGCTGGCGATCAGCGCGGTGGCCATGAGCGCCGCCGAAGGCAAGTGCGGTGAAGGCAAGTGCGGGGCCAACAAGGCCACCACCGGCAAGCCCGCCGGCAAGGCCAAGGTGGCCGAGGGCCAGTGTGGCGAAGGCAAGTGCGGCGACGCCTCGTTTGCCCGCACTGATCGCGACCACGACGGCAAGGTCTCGCGTGCCGAATTCAACGCTGTGGCCGCCAAGCGTGCCGCCGAGTTCGACCGCATCGACACCGACCACGACGGTTACATCAGCGAGCAGGAAGCGCACGACTACCTGCGCAGCGTCTACACCGCCAACGGCAAGCCGATGCCGAAGGGCCTGTTCTCCCGCGTTGCCGATTGATCGACGTTCACCCGGCGCCGCCTCCAGGGCGGCGCCCTCCTTCTGGAGCATCCGCCATGTCCCTGCCCCTGCCCTCCAATGCCGCCGGTCTTGGCCTGCGTCGTGGACTGATCGATGAACTGCTGGCAATGCCGGCCAGTGCCATCGACTTCCTCGAAGTTTCCCCCGACAACTGGATCGGCGTCGGCGGTGCACACGGCGCCGTGCTGCGCCAACTCAGCGAGCGCCACCCCTTGACCTGCCACGGCCTGTCGCTGTCGCTGGGCGGTCCTGATCCGCTGGACCGCACCCTGCTGGCACAGACCCGTGCCTTCCTCGACCTGCACCAGGTGCAGCTGTACAGCGAACACCTGAGCTACTGCGCCGCCGGTGGCCATGTCTACGACCTGCTGCCACTGCCGTTCACCGCCGAGGCCGTTCACCATGTCGCCGGCCGTATCGCCCAGGTGCAGGACATGCTGGGCCGACGCATCGCCGTGGAGAACATTTCCTACTACGCCGTTGCCGGCGCGGACATGAGCGAGATCGACTTCATCAACGCCGTGCTCGCCGAAGCCGACTGCGACCTCCTGCTGGACGTCAACAACGTCTTCGTCAATGCCTGCAACAACGGTTACGACGCCTTCGAGTTCCTGGCCCGCGTGCCGTCCCACCGTGTCGCCTCGCTGCACGTAGCTGGCCACTTCGATGAAGACGACGGCTTCAAGATCGATACCCATGGGGCGCCGGTGAAAGGCGTGGTCTGGGCGCTCCTGCGCGAGGCCTATGCGCGGTTGGGCGTGCGCCCCACGCTGCTCGAACGCGACTTCAACTTTCCGCCGCTGGCGGAGTTGCTGGCCGAGGTTGCGCACATCCGCCAGGCGCAGGTTGAGGCACGTTGGCAGGAGGTGGCCCATGGCTGAGTCGCTGGCCATCGTGCAACGGCGCTGGGCCGATCATGTACGGGACCCGTCAATGCCTGCGCCCGATGGCGTCGAGGCACGGCGGATGGCGGTCTACCGCCGCCTGTGCATCGACAGCCTGGACACCCTTTTGGCAGGCAGCCTGCCGCGACTGCTGGAACAGCTGGGCGAAGCGCGCTGGCGCGGTCTGGTCGAGCACTACTACGCACATCACGTCTGCCATACCCCGTTGTTCCCGCAGATCGCCAGCGAGTTCGCTGCGTGGCTGGCTGTGCAGTATGCGTTCGCGCTGCCCGGCTGGGCGGCGGAACTGGCGCACTACGAAAGCACGCAGCAGACGCTGCACATCGAGGCACGTGATGCCGGGCATTCATTGCAGTCCATGCCGGCGGGCAGCGATGTGCTGGCGCTGTCGCCGCTGGTGCGGGTATTGGGCTACCGGTGGCCGGTGCATGAGGACGCCGCGCTGGACGATGCCGCCGCCAGCGAGCCGACGCTTCTGCTGCTGCGCCGCCTGGCGGACTACCAGCTGCAGGTCGAGGAACTGGCACCACTGGCGTATGCGCTGCTGTCGGCCTTCGCTGATGACGGTACCCACGTGGATGACGCGCTGAACGCACTGGCCGATGCGCATGGCGTGGCCGCCGACGAACTGCGCGTGGTGGCCACGCCCTTGCTGGGCGAACTATGCGCGGCCGGCGTGCTGGTCACGCTGGCCGGGTTCTGCGACTGCCGGCCAGCGGCCGGCACTACCCCTGTCTGATTCGAGGTTTGATCATGGCTGCTTCCAACACTTCCTTCCTGCACGGCTGGCGCCTTTTCGTGACCATGGCTGTGGTCCTGATCGCCGTCGCACTGGCGGCGTTCACCCTGCAGCCCGACGTGGTCGAGGGCAGCCGCGCGGCGATCCGGGTCACTGCACGCACGTCGTTCCTGCTTTTCCTGGCCGCGTTCACCGCATCGTCGTTCGCCAGCCTGCTGCCCGGCCCGTTCACCCAGCACATGTTGCGCGAGCGGCGCATCATCGGCCTGTCATTCGCGTTCTCGCACCTGCTGCATGCGGTGGCGATCACCGCCTTCGGCATCCTCAACCCCGCGTTCTGGCCGGCACGCTCGGCCCTGGCCAACCTGCCGGGCACGATCGGCTATGTAGCCATCCTCGCCCTGGCCATCACCTCGCATCGTGGCATCGCCCGCCGCATGGGCCCCACCGTGTGGCGTCGCCTGCACGTGACCGGCATGTGGATCATCGCCGCAGTGTTCACCTATTCGTACTTCAAGCGCGTGCCCGGCAACTTCTGGTACGCGGTACCCTCCGCGTTGCTCTTCACCGCTGTCGTGGTGCGTGCGATCGCCAAGCGGGCGCAGTCGCTGCGGCGCAATGCGCATGCGCGGCCACCGCTGCGGAGTTCTTGAGGAGGCGGTTACCTGTAGAGCCGAGCCCATGCTCGGCTGCCCCTGGCTCAGCCGAGCATGGGCTCGGCTCTACAGAGGGATCCCAGCACGATAGGCAGCGAATTCCCTGCGGAAAGGGATATGCCCCACTTCAGGTCACGGGGCGCGGCGCAGCGTGATCAGGGTGATTTCCGAGGACACCCCGATGCGCGCCGGGAATCCGGCCCACAGGCCAGCGCCATTGCTCACGTACAGGGTCATCCCGTCCACCTCGTAGCGGCCGGACACGAAACCGCCATTGGCCCGCTTCACCAGCTGGTCCATGCCGATGATCTGCCCGCCGTGGGTATGCCCGGACAACTGCAGCTTCACACCGCGCGCAGCGGCCTCACGCGCATTGCGTGGGCGATGATCGAGCAGGATCACCGGTGCGGACGGATTGGCACCCTCAAGTGCAGCCTGGAGATCCGGCAGCGGCAGGCCGTAGCGTGCGGCCACCGGATCGGTGACCCCGGCAATGGTCAGCGCCGCGTCGCCGCGCCGCACCTGCAGGTGGCTGTTCTCCAGCACCTGCATGTGCAGCGCGCGGAACGCCTGCATCCATGCCTGGTACTGCGCGTAGTACTCGTGGTTGCCGGTGATGGCAATGACGCCGTCCGGCGCCTGCAGATCGGCCAACGGACGCGCGTCGTCGCGACGGGCCTCGACGCTGCCATCGATCAGATCGCCGGTGATCACGATCAGGTCCGGCTTCAGCGCGTTGCTCTCGACCACCACTCTACGCACCCAGTCGCCGGTCAGCAGACGGCTGGCATGGATGTCGGTCAGCTGCAGCACGCGATAGCCGTCGAACGCCGCTGGCAGCCCGGCAATGCTCACCTCGATCTGCCGGGCATGAGGCACCGCCATGCCCTGGCTGACACCATAACCACTGACCAGCAGCGCCAGCACGCCGGCCGCCGGCCGCAAGCGCCGCGTGCGCAATGCGGCTACCGCACGTGGCCAGCGCAGCAGGCGGGACGCGAGCAGGCCCGCATCCATCGCCAGCATCAGCAACGCCAACAGCAACACCGCCGTGGAGCCGGTAGCCAGCGTGGCGATGGCCAGTTTCGGAATCTCGGGCGAGGCCATCGTGCCCCAGAACGTGGCGACGATACGCAGCTGCACGGCTACGCCCACCAGCAGCAGCGACAGCACGACCTTCTGCCAGGGGGGCATGCGCAGTGGCCAGAACAGGCGCCAGGCCACATACAGGCCCATCAACAAACCGATCGTACTCAGCACTGCAACCATCCGGGAGGGAAAGTGGGGGCCGCCATGGTGACGGCTGCGGGCCGTGTTGTGTAGAGCCGAGCCCATGCTCGGCTTCTCAACATGCAGCCGAGCATGGGCTCGGCTCTACATCAACAGGTGGGTCAGGCCATTCCGTCGAGGCGCTGCACCCGCAGGCGGGCGATGCGGCGCTTCTCCATCGCCAGCACGGTGATGCGCACACCCGCCACCTCCACCACATCGCCGATGTCCGGCAGCCGACCCAACTGCTCCAGCACCAGCCCGGAGATGGTCATGTAGTCGGCACTGCGCGGCAGCGATACGCCGGCCAGCCGCTGCAGGTCGTCCAGAGTCAGCGCACCGTCGGCCTCCCATTGGTCCTCGCCCTGCGCGACCACGCCATAGCGCTCGTCCTGGGTATCGACCAGGTCACCGGCAATGGCCGCCAGCAGGTCGTTGGCGGTCACCAGGCCTTCCACGCTGCCGTACTCGTCCACCGCCACCGCCAACGGCACCGGGTGCTGGCGGATCAGTTCCAGCGCCTGCAGCGCGCTGGCACTGGACAGCACGTACTGCGGCTCGCGCAGGTTGCCCTCCAACTGCAGCGGCCTGCCCTGCAGCAGGTCGGCCAGCAGGTCGCGGCTCTGCACCACGCCACGCAGGCTGTCCAGGTCACCCTCACCCACCAGCAGGCGGGTGTGCGGCGACGCCACCAGGCGTGCCACCACATCCTCCTGCCCACGCGCCAGGTCGATCCACTGCACGTCGGCACGCACCGTCATCACGCTCGACACCGGGCGATCGGCCAGGCCCAGCACGCTGCGGATCATCTCGTGTTCGGCCGGCTGCAAGCGCTCTGCAGTGTCCACCTGCCCGTCCCCCCCTTCATCGTCGTGACCATTGGCCGGGCGCGCGCCCAGCATGCGCAGCACGGCATCGGCGGTGCGCTGGCGGAACGGCAGGCGGCGCTCGTTGCGCTCGCGGTTGAAACGCACCCACTGGTTGAACGCCTCGACCAGGATCGAGAAGGCGATCGCCGCGTACAGGTAGCCCTTGGGGATCTTGTAGCCCAGTCCTTCGGCCACCAGGCTGAAGCCGATCATCAGCAGGAAGCCCAGGCACAGCACCACCACGGTGGGATGCTTGTTGACGAAGCGGGTCAGCGGCTTGCTGGCCAGCAGCATCAGCGCCATGGCGATCGTCACGGCCGCATACATCACGCCGAGGTTGTCGACCATGCCGACCGCGGTGATCACCGAGTCCAGCGAGAACACCGCGTCGAGCACCACGATCTGCGCCACCACCATTGCGAAGCTGGCGTAGACCTTCTTGCCGTCCTCGTGGTGTTCGCGGCCTTCCAGCCGTTCGTGCAGTTCCATGGTGCCCTTGAACAGCAGGAACAGGCCACCGCCAAGCAGGATCAGGTCACGCCCGGAAAAGCTGTGGTCGAACAGCGTCAGCAGCGGCGCGGTCAGTTTCATGATCCAGGCCAGTGCGGCCAACAGCACCAGCCGCATCAGCAAGGCCAGGGCCAGGCCGATCACCCGCGCGCGGTCACGCTGGTGCGGCGGCAGCTTGTCGGCAAGGATCGCGATGAACACCAGGTTGTCGATGCCGAGAACGATCTCCAGCACGACCAGGGTTGCAAGGCCCATCCAGATCGAGGGGTCAGCCAACCATTCCATTTCAGGTCCGTTTCGTCAGTAGATAAGGGAAAAGAGCGACCGCTCAGTCAGCGTCATGTGCCTGCGCCGGGTCGTGCCCGAGCAGGTCACCGGGCGTGCACTGCAGCTCGCGGCAGATCGCATCAAGGGTGGAAAAGCGGATGGCGCGCGCCTTGCCGGTCTTCAGGATCGACAGGTTGGCCAGGGTGATGTCGATGCGCCCGGCCAGCTCGGACAGGGTCATGCCCCTTTCCTGCAGCATGCGGTCCAGGGTAATGACGATTGCCATCAGATGACACCGTCGAGGTCATCGCGCATCGCTGCGCCCACGGCGAACACGCGCGCCAGCACGAACAGCATCAGCACGGCCACCAAGCCAGTGATCGACATGCCACCGCCGACCTCCATCCAGGTGAAATCCGGGCCCATCCAGGCCGCGTAGACGCCGATCAGGATCGACAGCAGCTCCATCGCCAGCATCAGCCAGGCCATGCGCTGCAGGCGCTGTGCGTTGGCGTGGGTGAACGGCCGCTCGCGCGCAGCCGACTTCAACAGCCGCAGCAGGTGCCGCAGGAACAGCAGGCACAGCACCAGCAGCGCGACGATCGCGCCCAGGCCGAGGCAGAAATGCAGGAACAGATCGTTCCCATGCGCGGCCGCAGCAGCGGCATCGTGCACGCTGTCGAGCAGCCAGCGGCGGTCGTGGGCGACCAGTGGCACGGCCAGCAGTGCGGCCAGGATGCCCAGCCAGCACATCGCCCGGACGGCCTGTACGGCGGCCTGGGCCAAGGTGAACAAGCCTCGCGCGGGTCTGGCGCGGGCGGGACGAGCGTTCAAGCGGCCTCCGGCATTGGGGCGGCCTCGCCTCCCCGGGTGTATTTATCGATAAACGATATATCACAACCAGCGTGAAAGGCTGAATCGCGGGCATGGGCAGCCTGCGCGGCGCGGGGCCAGCGTTACCGACTGGGTGCAGCCTGCTCCAGCATTGCTTCGCCCGGCGTCACCGAGGCCATCGCCTGCACGCCGGCCTCGGCGGCCTGCCGCGTGACCAGCCTGAAACGCACCTGCAGCTTGGCCTGCCCGGGCGTGGCCCAGCCGTACTGGATCGCCACCTGGTCCGCCGACAACGGCCCACGGCCTGGCAGCGAGCGCGCCTGCAACGGCGTCGGCGCCGCCTGCACCAACCGGGCAAACCCCTTCTGCACCACCGCCGCGTCGGCCTTCTCGGCGTAGACCGTACACGTTCCATCGTCAGCCCAGCTCACCGCATAGCGGCCACTGGCCAGCGGCACCATCCACGCCACGCCCGATTGCCCCTGCAACAGCGTGGCGGCTTCGGCCGGCTGCAGCGGCGACAGCCCATTGGATTCCATCAGCGACTGCAACCGCGCCGGGGCCCCGATGTGCTGCATGCAGGCGGTATCGAACAGCTCGCTGAAGGGATCCTGCGCCGGGGCCTTGGCCTTGGGCGCACGCGCGGGTTGCGCCACCACCAGTGTGGGCAGCAGGGCCAAAGCCAGCCAGAAGAACGCAGGACGCATCGGGATTCCACGCTACGGAAAACAGCGGGGAGGATGGCAAAGGCCTGGCGCGCCGCGCAATGGCCGCGATGGCCGCCAGCCTCCCGCTGCCGGGTCAGACGGCCATTTCGCCCTGGTCCTCGCCATCCCAATAGTGGATGCGGCTGGCGCGCACATGAATCAGCACCAGCCCCGGTGTATCCACGCCCTGCTCGAACCAGCGCTCAAGATCCTTCACCCAGTGCTCGCGCATCACAGCGCGATCGCGCACCAGCGCCGCCCTTCCCTGCACGTGCACGAACAACGGCGGCTTGCCCAGCAGCGACTTGCTGCCGGAAAAACCCAGCGCAACGGCGGGGTCAGCCTCAATCTCGTGCACCATGTCGGTGTCTTCCGTGGTGAAGAACCAGCTGTCACCGTCGTAGTCCACGTCACCGTTGTTGCTCATCGGACGACCGGCAATTTCGCCGCCGGCGCGGGTCTGCAGCATGGTGAAATCGATGTCGGCCATCTTCCTGGCCAGTTCGGGCAGGGTGAGCTGGGTCATGGTGTCGTCCTTCATCAAGTGGAATCCCAGCGTCTGCGCAGAGCGGTGACCGAAGCGTGGAAGGTCCATGGCGACTTCTTCACAGAAAACGAGATAGGGCGCGTGGCGCGTGCGTGACGCGCTGCTCACCACACCACCTGCGCTTGCAGCAGCTGCACGCCCCATCGCGCGTCGGGCGGTCCTGCAGACGCTGCGACGGGTGCATGCACGCATTGGCTGACGCGTGCCATCAGCGCGTGATGCGACCGTCCCCCGCCACCCGTACCCGGTCACGCCCCTGTGCCTTGGCCTGGTACATGGCCGCATCGGCGGCACGCAGCAGGCTGCGCCAGCCCAGCGAATCGGTGCCGCCCCTGGCCACCCCGAAACTGGCGGTCACGCGCAGCACGATGCCCCCGGCCAGCGCGATGTCCATCTGCTGAAGCGCCAATCGCAATGATTCAGCCAGCTGGCGCCCGCCGGCCAGATCACCGTCGGCCAGCAGCACCAGGAACTCCTCGCCACCATAGCGGGCAATGTTGTCGCTGCGCCGCAGGTGGTGCCGCAGCAACTGCGCCACCTGCACCAGCACTTCGTCGCCGGCTTCATGGCCATGGCCATCGTTGATGGCCTTGAAGCGATCCACGTCCAGCAGGATCACCACGGCGCTTGCCTCGCCCCCCGCATGTCTCCGCTGCACCACCTCATCCAGCGCGCGCCGATTCAACAGCCCGGTCAGTTGGTCGGTACCGGCCAGCTGGCGCAGCTCGCTGGTCAACGTCGAACGCTCGCGCGATTTCTCGCGCAGCACTTCGATGGCATCGAACAGGCGCTGCATCTCGGCCAGCGGGTGGGTGACATTCTCCTCCGGACCGGGGGTATCCGAGGCAAGCTGGATCACCTGCTGCTGCGCCTGCAGCAGTGGCTGCAGGATCTGCAGGTGGGCAATGCGCAGGGCCATGCCCAGCACCACCAGCGTGCCCAGCGCGGTCGCCACCAGCACGGCCAGGCGCATGGCCTCACGGTTGCGACTGCGTTCGAAGCGGGCGATGGACACGCTCAGGTAGCCATCGCGCAGCGCCTCCAGCGACTGCAGGGTCGGCACGTAGCGATTGGTGAACGCGGCGGCGGTCCACGACGGCGGCACGCCACGGCGGCCATCCTCGATCAGCTGCTCGATCATCGGCAGTGACTCACCGAAGAGCTGCCGCCGCGCCATGTCCCAGTGCCAGGACAATTCCGGGTCGCTGCGGAACACCGACTCGTGGCTGCTCGCCAACCGCCACAGCTCCAGCAGGCGGCCCTCGGTCTGCAGCGCAGCGCGCACCTGTTCCTCGCGCCACGCCCCCGGTACCGCCACCGGCGCCATCACGTTCGAGGCCAGGCGGCCACCATGCTCGCGAAGATCGAACAACAGCTGGCCCTGCATTGCCGGAATCGCCGCCTCACGGTCGGCACTGACCAGCGCGTTGATCTGCGCCGAGGTCAGCAGATGCAGGCGATCAACCACCGCGAACATGCCGCTGATCGCACGCTCCACCTCCTCCACACGGCGTGCGTCATGCGGTTGCGCCGCGACATGATCGACCGCAGCCCGCGCCGACTTCAGGCGACGCTGCGCGCTGGCCAGCAGGCGATGCTCGTCGTACACGCCCGGGTCATCCTTGAACACGGTCTCCAGCTGCAGCAGGGCAGTGTCGACCCGCTGGCGTGCGACGGCCAGCTGCGCAGCCAGCCGTGCCTGTTCGGCGGCATCGGCCGGGTCAGCCCCCAGCAGGCTGTTGGCCGGGCCTCGCTCGGCCGAAGCCAGGTTGGCAAGATCGAAGGTCTGCCGCAGCTGCCGCAGGCTGGCCAGGTTGCCTTCGGCGTCGGTGTAGCGCAGTGTTCCCTGGACCAGGGCGATGGCCATCAACGGCAACGTGCACACGACAAACAGCCCAGCCAGGATCCAGACCCAGGTCCGCAACCTGATGGGCGATACCTTGCCGGCCATGCAGAATTCCCCTGAAGTGCGGCTCACTGTAGCGACCGGCTCCGGCGGCGCCAAGCCAGTGCCGCCCGATCCGCGACGGGGATATAGCGCAGCGCGCGCGAACGCGCCCGGCAATGCCGGCGCCCCGACGCCAGCCGATCAGATGCGACAGGTTACGCCGGGTCAGATCCAGCGCTGGTCGACCAGTTCGCGCTTCACGTAGGCATAGAACACCGGCGCCGCCACCAGGCCGGGCAGGCCGAACGCCGCCTCCATCACCAGCATGGCCAGCAGCAGCTCCCAGGCGCGGGCCTGGATTTCACCGCCGACGATGCGCGCATTGAGGAAGTACTCCAGCTTGTGGATCACGATCAGGTACAGCAGCGCCGCCACTGCCACGTAGAACGAGACAGACAGCGCAACGATGGTGATGATCGTGTTGGAAATGATGTTGCCCACCACCGGCAGCAGGCCGGCGACGAAGGTGATCAACACCAGGGTCTTGGACAGCGGCAGGTGCACACCGAACAGCGGCAGCACGCCCAGCAGGAAGATCGCGGTGAACACGGTGTTGAGCAGCGAGATCTTCACCTGTGCGAACACCACCTGGCGGAATGCGGTGGCCAGGCGGCTGGTGCGCCCGATCAGCTCCTGCGCCAACGGCCCCATCTTGGGCACGGGAAGTTCGTCGTACAGCGCGATCATCGCCCCCAGCACCATGCCGATCAGTACGCGCACGCCCACCTGCACCACCGACGTGCCGGCCACGCCCAGCTGGCGCTGGTGCTCGGCGGCCCAGTCGTTCAGCGCCGCGCGCAGCGCCGGCATGTCTTCGGGAATGTAGGGTTGCAGCAGCGCCGGCACCTGGTGCCGCGAGGTATTGAGGATCTCCATCAGGCGCGCCAGCAGCGCGTCCGGTCCGCCGGTCTCATTGCGGAAGAACGAGGCCACGCCGATCCCGGCCAGCACCAGCGCGCTGATGATGATGGCCGACAATACGATCACCGCGATCGCCCGCGCTCGTCCCGGCGGCAGCTTGCCTTCCACGGTGGAGGCCAGCACGTGGGTCAGCTGGAACACCAGCAGCCCCGACAGCAGGGTCACCACCAGGCCCAGCTTCAACGCCAGCCACATGCCCAGCAACATCATCAACCACGCCGCGATCCGCGCAACGGGGGGCTTGGGCTGTGCAACGAGGGCGTCTTGCATGGGCGGTGCGTCCGGGCGGGTTGGCCCATGGTAGAGGATTGGTGGCGATGATTCCGGGTACAGCATGGACGAGCGCTACGCCCTCGTTCTGCGGTATGCCCACCGCCCCCGGCCCACTATTCGCCATAGCTGGCGTTGTTCTTGCCCTGGCGCTTGGCGTGGTAGAGCGCACGGTCGGCCAGTGCCAGCCAGTCCTCGACGCTGCCACCGCGCGGCGTTGCCGCGATGCCGATGCTGACGCTGAACTCGATGCCCGGTGTTGCCTGCCGTGCTGCTTCCAGCAGGTGCAGGCGGACCCGCTCGGCCACCTGCATCGCATCGATGGGCGCACAGTCGTGCAGCAGCACCACGAACTCGTCGCCTCCCAGCCGCGCAGGGGTATCACCGGGCCGGGCGAAGGCGCGCAAGGTGGACGCGATATGGCGCAGCACTTCGTCCCCGGCACGATGACCATGCGAGTCATTGATGCGCTTGAAGTCATCCACATCAAGCATCAGCAGGCAGGCGAAACCACCCTGACCCTGCGCCTTGTCCAGTGCCTGCTGCGCGCGGACGATCAGAAAGCCGCGGTTGGCCAGCTCAACCAGCGGGTCCATCCGGCTCAGCCGCTTCAACTGGCGGTTCTGCGATTTCACCCGACGGGCCAGCTGCCAGCTGAGAATGCTCAGCCCGATGCCATACACGAACAGGAACGGGATGCTCAGCATGATCGTACGTTGCGAGGTCACCGGCTGGAATGGGAAGCCGAGCGCCCACCAGGTGAGTGCGAAGCCCAGCAGCAGCGCCAACGTGGCGCGCGTCGCCAGGCGCACGCCACCGGCTGCGATCTTGTCGGCCACCAGCAGCGCGGCAAACAGCGCGCTGGGCACGGCACTGAGCGCCATGAATGCGATCCAGCCGCCGCCGAACAGGGAATCGGCCACCATGCAGCGGAACTGGACGCGCGCCGGCTGGCGGGAGCGCCGGGTCAGCAGCAGCGCCAGCGCGGGCCACGCCAGCGCGTTGAGCAGCAGCAGGACCCACGCCCATCCGCCATTCTGCCGTTCGAGGATGATCGACGCGATGGGGATCGCCCCCAGTCCATTGCCGACAAAACGCATCCAGCCGATGCGACGTGCCGCGCCAATGCCTTCGACCGCGCCTTCCGCCGAATCGGTGAAGAATGGCATTGCCCCCTCCTGCGCGATCGCACCTGCTGCTACGGCCCTTGCCGGGCTGGCTGCCGGTGAGTCTGACAGGTTCGCGTCAATCCGGGATCAAGGCGGCGCCCCGTGGCGCGGTGTTCACCCGCCCCTGGGGGCCGCCGTGGAACCGCGCAGCATGAAGCTGAACTCCAGCGTCTGCTGCAGCGGCACATCGACCTGTTCGATGATGGCGAGCAGCAGGTTGACCGCGCGCTCGCCAATCTGCCGCATCGGCTGCCTGATCGTCGTCAGCGGCGGCGTGAGGTAGCGCGAGGAGGCCAAGTCGTCAAAGCCGACGATGGACAGGTCCTCCGGCACGCGGATGCCCAGCTCCCGGCAGGCAGCGAGAGTGCCCAGCGCCATCTGGTCGCTGAAACAGAAGACCGCAGTCGGCACCGGCGCGACGGCCAACATCGACATCGCAGCTGCATGGCCGGACTCCACCGAAAAGTCACCCGGCATGATGTTCAGCTGGCGCAGGCGCCCACGCGCCTTGCCCGCCGCCCGGACCCCTTCCATCCGTTGCTGATGCAGCGGATTGTCGGGGGGTCCTCCCACCACCGCGATCCGTTCGTGTCCCAGTCCATACAGGTGTTCCATCACCGTGCGCGCGGCGGCGGCATTGTCGATGTGGACGCTGGGAATCCCCAGTGCGGGATCGAATTCACAGCCGTTGACCACCGGTGCGGCGGAACCGCGTTGCTCAACGATGTCACGCGCCGTAGGTGGCAGGCGATGCCCCAGCACGATCATGCCGTCGGCCTCGTTGCGCCGGAGCATCTGCGCGTAGCGCTCCTCGCGGTCCGGTTGATGCTGGGTATCCCCCAGCAGGACCGCGTAGCCGACCGCCTGCGCTGCGTCCTCCGCGCCCTGCAGGATCTGGGCGAAGAACGGATTGGCAATGTCCGGGACGGTGACCAGGATCTTGCCGCTGCGGTGGGTCTTGAGCGTGCGCGCCACCGTGTTGGGCACATAGCCCAGCGCGGCGGCCGCCTGCTCGATGCGCGCACGGGTGGCCGGCAGGACCTTGTCCGGCCGGGACAGTGCCCGCGACACCGTGCCGGCGGAGACGCCGACGTGCTTTGCGATGTCGTAGATGGTGGCCATGGCGTTAGTTCTCCCGTCCGCTGTGCAGTGCACAACAGGTCCTGCGTGCGCCCCTGCTAGGATAATGCAATCGATTGCATCGAGGGCGAATCACGTTGAAGACGCTCAAGGGTCCAGCGCTGTTCCTGGCGCAGTTCATCGGCGACACAGCTCCTTTTGATCGGCTGGACACGCTGGCCGGATGGGCCGCGGGTCTGGGCTATTCTGGCGTACAAGTTCCCACCTCCGCGCCCCGCCTGTTCGATCTGGCCGAGGCGGCACGCAGCCAGGCGTACTGCGACGATATTGCCGGCATGCTGGCCGGTTACGGCCTTCAGATCACCGAATTGTCTACCCATCTGCAGGGGCAGCTGGTCGCCGTCCATCCTGCCTACGACAGCCTGTTCGACGGATTCGCCCCGGCGAACGTGCGCGGCAACCCGCCGGCGCGCCAGGCGTGGGCGGTGGAGCAGCTGCGGCTGGCGGCTCAGGCCAGCCAGCGCCTGGGGCTGGCCGCGCATGCCACCTTCTCCGGCGCACTGGCCTGGCCCTATTTCTATCCGTGGCCGCAGCGCCCGCCGGGCCTGGTGGAAGAAGCCTTCGCCGAACTCGGCCGCCGCTGGCGACCGATCCTGGATGTCTTCGACACCTGTGGCGTGGACCTGTGCTTCGAGCTCCACCCGGGCGAGGATCTGCACGATGGCGCAACCTTCGAGCGCTTCCTTGACGTGGTCGATCACCACCCGCGCGCGAAGATCCTGTACGACCCCAGCCACCTGCTGCTGCAGCAGATGGACTACCTCGGTTTCATCGATCGCTACCACGCGCGCATCGGCGTCTTCCACGTGAAGGACGCGGAGTACCGGCCCAGCCCGCGCAGCGGCGTGTATGGCGGCTACCAGGACTGGATCGATCGCCCGGGCCGGTTCCGTTCACTCGGTGATGGCCAGATCGACTTCAAGGCGATCTTCTCCAGATTCGCGCAGTACGACTTCCCGGGCTGGGCGGTACTGGAATGGGAGTGCTGCCTGAAGCACCCGGAAGACGGTGCACGCGAGGGCGCCGCCTTCATCCGCGATCACATCATCCATGTAACCGAACGCGCCTTCGACGATTTTGCCGGGAGCGGCACGGATCTGGAATCACTTCACCGCATGCTGGGAATCTGAACCATTTCCGCCCCGGGAGGGCAAGCCATGACGCACGCGATGTCGCGCCTGGGCGCGATGATGTTTCTGCAGTTCTTCATCTGGGGGGCGTGGTTCGTCACCCTGGGGACGTACCTTGTGCAGGGCCCCTTGCAGGCCAGCGCGAGCCAGGTGGCAACCGCGTTCCTCAGCCAGTCCATCGGCGCCATCGTGGCACCCTTCCTGGTCGGCCTGATCGCGGACCGCTATTTCGCGGCGCAGCGCATCCTGGCAGTACTGCACCTGGCCGGCGCGGTGCTGATGTGGCTGGCTTCCACCGCCACCAGTTTCAGCGTGTTTTCCGCGTGCGTCATGGGCTACATGCTGCTGTTCATGCCGACGCTGGCCCTGGCCAACAGCGTGGCGATGCGGCACATGCAATCGCCGGAGAAGCAGTTCCCGCTGGTACGCGTGGCCGGCAGCGTCGGCTGGATCGTCGCAGGCGTGCTGATCGGCTGGCTGGGCTGGGAACAGGCGCATCGGCTTGAACTGACGTTCCGGATGGCGGCGGCGGCATCGCTGGTGCTGGGCCTGTATGCGTTCACCCTGCCGCACACGCCACCACTGGCGCAGCAGCGCGAGGCCGGGCTGGGACAGATCCTGGGGCTGGATTCGTTGCGGCTGCTGAAATCGCGTGCCTACCTGGTGTTCTTCCTGGCCTCCATCGCCATCTGCATTCCGCTGTCGTTCTACTACAACTTCACCAATCCGTATCTCAACGACTTGGGCGTGCAGGGCGCTGCCGGACTGCAGTCGCTGGGTCAGGTCTCCGAAGTGCTGCTGATGCTGGCCATGCCGTTCCTGTTCGTGCGGCTGGGGGTGAAGACCATGCTGGCGGTCGGCATGGCGGCCTGGGTGGTGCGCTACGCGCTATTCGCCTTCGGCGATGCGGGCAGTGGCTTCTCCCTGCTTGTGATCGGCATCGTACTGCATGGCATCTGCTACGACTTCTTCTTCGTCACCGGCCAGATCTACACCGACGCCCATGCCGGCCCCGCCGCGCGCAGCAGCGCACAGGGCTTCATCACCCTGGCCACCTACGGCGTGGGCATGCTGATCGGCACCTTCCTGTCCGGTGCCGTTGTGGAGCACTTCACCACCGCAGCAGGCCCGGACTGGCAACAGATCTGGTTGTTCCCGGCCGGTGTTGCACTGGTGGTGCTGATCGCCTTCCTGCTGCTGTTCCGCGACCGCCCGGCAGCTGCTGCAGCGCCGTACACACCCTGAGGAGACCGGACGATGCCCCCGCTTGGAATCGCCATCGTTGGTACCGGCATGATCGGCGCGGTGCATCGCCGCGCGGCACTGCTGGCGGGCGCCGCGGTACGCGGCGTACTGGCCTCGTCGCCGCAGCGCGCGAGCGAGGTGGCACACGCGTGGAATGTCCCGCACGCCTATCGCGATATCAATGACGTCGTCGCTGACCCCCAGGTGCAGGTCGTGCACATCTGCACGCCCAACCACCTGCACCGCGTGATGGCGCAGGCCGCGCTGGAAGCCGGCAAGCACGTGATCTGCGAGAAACCGTTGGCGACGACGCTGGACGATGCACGGGCGCTCGCGGCGCTGGCTGCCTCGACCGGATTGGTTGCCACCGTCCCCTTCGTCTACCGCTACCACCCGGTGGTCCGCGAGGCGCGTGCACGCATCGCGCAGGGTGAACTTGGGCCGTTGCACCTGATCCATGGCAGCTACCTGCAGGACTGGCTGCTGGACCCGGCCAGCAACAACTGGCGGGTTGACCCGGCGCTGGGCGGCGCGTCGCGCGTGTTCGCCGACATCGGCTCGCACTGGTGTGACCTGGTGGAATGGGTCAGTGGCGAACGCTTCACCGAAGCGAGCGCGGCGTTTGCCACGGTGATCGCCGAGCGCAGCGCCACCACTGGCCAGAGCTTCAGCACGCCGGCGACAGGCGGCGCAAGGCAGGCGGTCGAGAGCGAGGACGTGGCCGCAGCGATGTTCAGGACCGGCGCCGGCACGCTGGCGTCATTGACGGTCAGCCAGGTCTCGGCCGGACGCCACAACCGGCTCTGGTTCGAGATCGATGGCGCCAATGCGAGCGTGGCGTTCAACCAGGAGGATGCCGAGCGGCTGTGGATCGGCCGGCCCGAGCAGCGCGAGGAAATCTTCGTGCGCGGCCCGGGTGCCGGCAGTGCCGAACAGCGCCGGTTGTCGCCGCTGCCAGCGGGGCATGCCCAGGGCTACGGCCACTGCTTCGAAGCGTTCGTCGCCGACACCTATCGTGCCGTTGACGGCGAGCGCTTCGAAGGCCTGCCCACCTTCGAAGACGGCCTGCGCTCGGCGCGGATCGTCGATCGCGTCATTGCATCGGCCAGGTCACGCGCCTGGACCGCCATCGGTTGAATCCCGGGAGGAACTGTTGATGAAAGCTCTTTTCCGTAGAAGTGCAGGTCTCATCCTGCTGCTCGCTGCCCTGCCCGCCTTCGCAGACGAAGCGGCCACCACGCAGAAGCCGATCGCGGTGCAGATGTACACCCTGCGCAATGCAGGCTCGCTCGACCAGCAGCTGAAAATCGTCCACGACGCGGGCGTGCGCGCGGTGGAGACCGTCGGAACGCAGAACGTCAGCGCTCCGGAACTGAAGCGACTGCTGGACCGGTACTCGATCAGGGCGGTTTCGTCGCACGTGCAGCTGGCCGAGCTGCGCGACAACCTCGATGGCGTGGTGGCCTTCAACCGCTCGATAGGCAACACCACACTGGTGGTGCCCTACCTGGACCAGAAGGACCGTCCGCGCGATGCCGCCGGCTGGACCGCATTGGGCCAGGAGCTGGGCCGGATCGCCAGACAGGTGCGCGGCAAGGGCATGCAGCTGGCCTATCACAACCACGATTTCGAGCTGGCCGACTTCGACGGTCAGACCGGGCTGGAGCTGCTGTTCGCAGCGGCCGGACCCGATCTGAAGACCGAACTGGACCTGGCCTGGGTCGCGCGAGCGGGACTGGACCCGGCGGTGATGCTTGGCAAGTTCCGCGGTCACGTTTTTGCGGTACACGCCAAGGACAATGCACCCAAGGGCCAGGCCGAAGACGAAGGTGGTTTCGCTGCGGTCGGCCAGGGCGTGCTGGACTGGAACGCGATCCTGCCGGCCGCCGCCACCGCTGGCGTGCAGTGGTACATCGTCGAACACGACCAGCCACGCGATCCGGCCAAGGTCATCCAGGCCGGCGCGGACTACCTGCGTGAACACCTGCCCAACGTGCCCGCCCGTGCACGGCACTGACGCATGAAGGAGTTCCCCATGAAAATGATCCTGGCAGTGGCCGTAGCCCTGGGCGGCGTGAGCCATGCAGCCGCAGCCTGGGCCAAGGACGATCCCGCCGCTGGCGCGAAACTCTACGCCCAGCACTGCACTGCCTGCCACGGTGCTGAACGCGCCGGCGTACCGCCGACCTTCCCGGCGCTTACCGACGTCGGCAAGCGGCTTCAGCCCGCCCAGGTCAAGGACAAGATCAGGAAGGGCGGAGGATTGATGCCGCCCTTTGCCCAGCTGTCGCAGCAGGAGATCGACGACCTCGCCAGCTATCTGGCGAAGTAGGCGGCCGGCGACCACGCCGGCCGCGTGCCGCTACAGTTCGCGCACCCAGATGTTGCGGTAGCTGACCCTGGAGTCATGCTCCTGCAGATAGAGCGGCGCACATCCGTGCGGTGAGTAGGAGGGAGGACCGATGTACTCGGTCCTGCCCGCCACAGCCGTATCGTCCTGCACCAGAACACCGTTGTGCAGCACCGTGATGCGCGCCGGCGAGAGCAGCCCACCGCCCGGAGAGAAGCGCGGTCCCTTCCAGATGATGTCGTAGGCCTGCCACTGCCCCGGTGCGCGCGAGGCGTTCACCAACGGCATCGCCTGCTTGTAGATCGACCCCGCCTGGCCGTTGGCATACGTCGGGTTGTTGTAGCTGTCGAGCACCTGCAACTCATACAGTTCCTGCAGGAAGATGCCGCTGTTGCCCCGGTTCTGGCCGTCGAAGCCTTTCGTCTCGGTGGGGGTACGCCATTCGACATGCAGCTGGATATCGCAGAAGCGTTGCCTGGTGCGGATGCCCTTGCTGCCCGGAACGACGGTCATGGCGCCATCGGCAACCTTCCAGGGTACACGCCCTCCCTGCTCCGCCTCCCAGGCCGAGACATCCTTGCCATCGAACAGCACGATGGCGTCCGACGGCGCCTTGCCCGGTGGCGTGGCCACCACCGCAGGCACCGGCGTCCACACCTCGGTCTTCTTCGGGTCACGCGCAGCATCGGCACCGTCCTGTGCGAATGCCGTCGCAGCGGCAAGCAGGCCGGCGGCGCCCAGCAGAGCGCGGATCATCCAGGTGTCGTCCATCAGCTGGTCCCCCATGCAGGCGTACCGGGAACGTAGGCAAGGTCGCCGTCGTAACGTCCCGGCACGGCGACGTATTGCAGCACCCCGGTCGCACCGACCTTGGAGGTGAAGAAGCCAAAGATGGCCAGTTGCTTGATCATCGTGAAGTAATGCGGCATCGCCTCGCCTTCTTCTGGCGTACCGGTCTCGGTCACATCGGCATTGCGCGCCTTGGCTTCGGCATCCAGGGTACGCAGCAACGCGGTGCGTGCCTCCGGCGTGAGCGACAGGAAGCGGCCACCGGCACGCTTGTCGATGTCGGCCAGGCCGGCACGGAACACCGCCTGCTGGCGAGCGGTGTAGCAGTCGCTGACGAACGTCGCCATAAAGGCACCGGCGCCCGCGTCCTTCGCCCCGGGTGTCCGGGTCCGCGGCAGGATGGTCTCGGCGATCTCGTCCAGCGTGCTGATTTCGGCATCGGAGAACGCGGCCATCGCCCCGGCCGCTGGCGCTTTGCCCTGCACCAGCGCAGGCAGGCCGACCATGGCCGCACCGGTGGCGGCGACGATCATCTTCAGCAGTTCGCGGCGATCCATCAGAGGTTCCCCGCTTTCAGTTCGCGCACCGCATGGTCGGCGGCACGCGCCGTCAACGCCATGTACGTCAGCGAGGGATTCACACAGGCGCTGGAAGTCATGCAGGCACCGTCGGTCACATAGACGTTGGGCGCATCCCAGACCTGGTTGTGTGCGTTCAGTACGGAGCTCTTGCGGTCACGTCCCATGCGCGCGGTTCCCATCTCATGGATGCCCTTGCCCGGGGCATAGTCATTGTCGTGCATCTTCACGTCCTTGACGCCGGCGGCCTCCAGCATTTCGGCAGCATCGGCGGCCATGTCCTTGCGCATCGCCAGTTCGTTGGCGCGCATGGACACGTCCATCGCCAGCACCGGCAGCCCCCACTTGTCCTTGCGGTTGCGGTCCAGGCGGATCGCATTGTCGTGGTGCGGCAGCATCTCACCGAACCCGGTCATGCCGATGCGCCAGTCGCCCGGCACGGTCAGCGCTTCCTTCAGGTCGGCACCGATGTTCAGCTCGGCGATCTCGCGCGACCAGCCGGTGCGGCTGGCACCGCCCTGGTAGCCGAATCCGCGCAGGTAGCCACGCTTGTCGGCGGCGACATTGCGGAACCGCGGAATGTAGAAGCCGCAGGGACGGCGGCCGAAGTAGTACTTGTCTTCGTAGCCCTCGACCCGGCCCGAGGCGCCCGCACCGAAATGATGGTCCATCACGTTGTGCCCCAGCTCGCCCGACGAAGAACCCAGCCCCCCCTCCCAGACGTCGGTCGCCGAATTCATCAGCAGCCAGGTCGAGTTGAAGGACGATGCGTTGAGGAAGATGACCTTGGCCGTGTACTGGTAGGTCTGCCCGGTCTCGGCGTCGATCACCTCCACGCCACGCGCGCGCTTGCGATCCTTGTCGTAGAGCACTTCCTTGACGATCGAGAACGGCCGCAGGGTCAGGTTGCCGGTCTTCATCGCCGCCGGCAGCGTCGCCGCCTGGGTCGAAAAATAGGCACCGAAGGGACAGCCCAGAATGCACTTGTTGCGATACTGGCAGTTCACGCGGCCCTGCTCGGGCATCGGCTGGGTGATGTTGGCCGTGCGCGAGTGGATCATGTGCCGCGTGCCGCCAAAGGCCTTCTTGATCCGCGCGGCCACGTCCTTCTCGACGATGTTCAACGGGATCGGCGGCAGGAACTCACCGTCCGGCAACACGTCCAGTCCTTCGCGCGTGCCGGCAATGCCGGCGAACCTCTCTACATGGTCGTACCACGGCGCGATGTCGGCATAGCGGATTGGCCAATCGGTGGCGATGCCGTCCTTGAGGTTGGCCTCGAAATCCAGATCGGAGAAGCGATAGCTCTGCCGCCCCCACATCAAGGAACGACCACCGACGTGATAGCCACGGAACCAGTCGAAGCGCTTGGTCTCGATGTAGGGCGAGTCCTGCTCGTTGGCCCACATTCCTTCCAGGTTCTCAGCCAGCCCGTAGTCGCGCATCAGCACCGGGAACGCGGCCTTCATTGCCTGCGTTGGCCGGTTGCGGTGCGGGAAATCCCACGCCTCCTTCATCGCGTTGACGTAGTCCTTGACGTGCTCGATGTTGCGCCCGCGTTCCAGCATCAGGACCTTCAGGCCCTTCTCGGTCAGCTCCTTCGCTGCCCAGCCGCCACTGATTCCCGAGCCAACAACAATGGCGTCGTAGTGATTATCTGCCATGGGTCTCTCACCTGGGTGGATATCGTTTCAGACGTCGCAGAGGCGGATCGCCTCGCGCAATGAGGCAACGGGATCGGGCGCGGCAGGCGTGAACTCCTGCGCCAGATACCCCTTGAAACCGGTGTCGCGGATCGCGCGGCAGATCGCTGCATAGTTCAGCTCCTGCTGGTCTCCGATCTCATGCCGGCCAGGCACGCCTGCGGTGTGGTAGTGCTTGAAGCAGGCGTGATGCTTGCCGATGGTGGCGATGATGTCGCCCTCCATGATCTGCATGTGGTAGATGTCGTACAGCAGGCCGAAGTTGTCCGAGCCGAGCCGCTGGCACAGCTCCACGCCCCAGGCCGAGTGGTCGCACAGGTAGTCGCGGTGATCGACCTCGGAGTTGAGCAGCTCCATCACCAGCACCACACCGCGCTTCTCGGCATGCCCGAGGATGCGCTTGAGGCCAGCCTCGGCATTGGCCATGCCATCATGCGGGTCCATACCGTTGCGGTTGCCAGAGAAGCAGATGAGATTCCGGTAACCGGCATCGGCCACCAGATCGATGTGCCGCGTGTAGCGCTCTACCAGCTGGTCGTGGAACTCACGGCCGGCAAAGCCCTTGGTCAGGCCCAGCTCCGCGCCATTGCACATCGAGCTGTACACGCCATGGGCCTTCAGCGTGGGCCAGTCTTCGGGGCCGACCAGGTCGATCGCGGCAAAGCCGATGTCCTTCACCGTCGCGCAGAGCTGGGCAACTGACAGCTGCGGGAAGGTCCAGCGGGCCACGGCCTGCTTCAGGTTGCCCTTCAGCGGTGCAGTGGTGGCGAATGCAGGCAACGCTCCCGCAGTACCCAGAGCTACGCCTCCAGCAACCGCCATGCGCAGCGCATCGCGCCGCGTGAGCCCCCTCGAAGGAGCCGGTCTGATCGAATGGATGGACATCCACCTTCCGGCCTCCCAACCGGTATCAAACGCAACGATTCACAGCAATGCAATCGATTGCACCATAGGGGAGCAAATTGGATGCTTGCAAGTTGCGGTGCACGAAAATTCAATGCTGCGGGGCACAACTCCGTAGCAATCGCGGACAAAGAAAAGCCCCGCATGAGCGGGGCTTTCTTTTCTGCTGCAGGCGAGCGTCCGATCAGAACGGAATATCGTCGTCAGCGAAGTCGTCCATCGGCGGCGCCTGCTGCGGCTGCGGGCGCTGGTTGCCGCCCTGGTTGCCGTAACCGCCGCCCTGGTTGCCGCCCTGGTTGCCATAGCCACCGCCCTGGCCGCCACGCTGGCCACCGCCGCCGCCGTACTCCTGGCGCGGCGCCTGCTGGCGCTGCGGACGATCGCCGCCGTAGTTGCCACCACCGCCACCTTCACCGCGGCCGCCCAGCATCTGCATTTCATCGGCGATGATGTCCGTGGAGTACTTCTCCACGCCGTCCTGGCCGGTGTACTTGTCGTAGCGCAGGCTGCCTTCGACGTAGACCGAGCTGCCCTTGCGCAGGTACTCGCCGGCGATCTCGCCGAGCTTGCCGAAGAACACCACGCGGTGCCATTCGGTGCGCTCCTGCTGGTTGCCATCCTTGTCCTTGCGGACGCTGGTGGTGGCCAGGCTGATGCGGGTGATCGCCATGCCGCTCTGGGTGTACTTCACGTCCGGGTCGTTGCCGAGATTGCCGACCAGGATGACTTTGTTGATGCCGCGCGCCATAGATGGATTCTTCCGTTGTCCGGGGCTGGACCAGTGATAGCACACCCGACGGGGTGCCGATACGCTGGACCTCCCGCGGTTGCGAATGGGGGGATATCGGAACGAGGCATCTTACCATTCCCTTCGCCCCCGGCCCGTCGGGAATCCGGCCGATCCGGGTCGGAACCGACCTCAACGAAGCAGGGGGCGATCCAGCAGCAAGCCGGTGACCCGTGTGACCTCCCCCACCGCCACCACCCTGGGCCCTTCATGGCAGTGGAAGCGCACGCCGGGCCGGATACGCTCCCGGTGCAGCCCCGCCCTGAGCACCTCATTGACCACGGTCAGGCCGGCCAACAGGGGCTCGCCCACCGGCAGCGGCAGCTCGGTCGCCCAGCTGTCGCCCTCGGCGTGACGGAAGTCGGGCCAGATCATGAACAGCTCTGGCGCCCCGGCGTCATCGGCGTAGGCAAAGTCCCAGCGGATACGGTTCCGGGCCGGGCTGCGACGCCCACCCTCCTCTGGCGCAAGGATGCGGATCCGCGCCTCGAAATCGTCGGGGACACCCGGGTACAGGCGAAAGGTCACCGCTTGGCTCCATCAGGCTATGGTGTTGACCGTCGCACGACCGCGACCGTGGCCACAAGCAGTGACGGCCAGGACGGCCGGCAGCCACCCCATGGCATCATGCCCGGGCACCCTTCCCCCTGCCCCCTCCCGCGTTCCCATGACGATCAAAGGCAAAGCCACCTCCCTGGACATCGCCCATCTGGCCGGGGTCTCCCAGCCAACCGTGTCGCGGGCCCTGCGCGGCAGCCCGATGGTCAACGCCGAAACCCGCGAGCGCATCCTGCGCATCGCCCGCGAGCTGAACTACAAGGTCGACAAGAACGCCTCCAGCCTGCGCCTGCGCAACGCCGGCACGCTGGCCCTGCTGTTCTTCGAAGACCCGACCAACGACGATTCGCTGATCAATCCGTTCTTCCATTCGATGCTGGGCTCGATCACCCGCGCCTGCGCGCTGCACGGGCAGGACCTGCTGGTCTCGTTCCAGCAGCTGTCCACCGACTGGCAGGCCGATTACGAGGACAGCAACAAGGCCGACGGCATCATCCTGCTCGGCTACGGCGACTACCACGAATCGCGCGACCGCCTGCAGCGGCTGGTCGAACAGGGCACGCACTTCGTGCGCTGGGGCGCCGCCCTGCCCGGCCAGCCGGGCGTGTCGATCGGCAGCGACAACTTCCAGGGCGGGCATGACATCACTACCCACCTGCTGCAGCAGGGCTGCCGCCGCATCGCCTTCCTCGGCCATGCCTCCAGCCATTACCCCGAATTCCAGGAACGCTACCGCGGCCACGTCGCGGCCCTGCAGGACCACGGCCTGGCCGCCGAACCGGCGCTGCAGCACGATGCGATCACCACCGAGGCTTCCGGCCAGGAGGCCTGCCAGGCGCTGCTGGCGCGTGGCGAGCCGATCGATGCGATCTGCGCCGCCAGCGACCTGATCGCCATCGGTGCGATGCGCGCCCTGCGCGAGGCCGGGCTACGGGTGCCGCAGGACGTGGCGGTGACCGGCTTCGACGACATCCCGCTGGCGGCCTCGGTGTCCCCGGCGCTGACCACGGTCCAGCAGGACACCAAGCAGGCCGGCCAGCTGCTGGTGGAGCGCCTGCTGGCGTTGATCGGCCGGCAGCCGGTGCAGAGCCAGAGCATCCCGGTGAAGCTGGTGGTGCGGGAATCGTCGCTGCGCCGGTAAGCGCCACCAGGCCTTACGCCACGCCTCAACGTGCGACGGCGGAATTCTACCCCCATGACCAACGGCGGATGCGCACGGAGGCTGATGCGCGGATAACGCGCAGACATCGCCCATGGAAAGGTGTACGTCGCATGCTGAAGATCGATTCGCTGTCCAAGACGTACGCCAACGGCGTGCATGCCCTCAACAACGTCAACCTGGACATTCCGCGGGGCATGTTCGGCCTGCTCGGCCCCAACGGCGCCGGCAAGTCCTCGCTGATGCGCACGCTGTCCACCCTGCAGGAAGCCGACAGCGGCACGGCGACGCTCAGCATTCCAGGCGAGGCGCCGATCGACGTGCTGCGCGACAAGGATGCGGTGCGCCGCCGGCTGGGTTACCTGCCGCAGGATTTCGGCGTGTACCCGAAAGTCAGCGCGCTGGACCTGCTGGAGCATTTCGCGGTGCTCAAGGGCCTGACGCAGCGCGCGCAGCGCCGCGAGGTGGTCGATGGGCTGCTGCAGCAGGTGAACCTGTGGGACGCGCGCAAGCGCAAGCTGGGCACCTACTCCGGCGGCATGCGCCAGCGCTTCGGCATTGCCCAGGCGCTGCTGGGTGACCCGCGGTTGGTGATCGTCGATGAACCCACCGCCGGCCTCGACCCGGAAGAGCGCAACCGCTTCCTCAACCTGTTGGCGGCGATCGGCGAGAACGTGGCGGTGATCCTCTCCACCCACATCGTCGAGGACGTGACCGATCTGTGCCCGACGATGGCGATCATGAACAAAGGCCAGGTGCTGCTGACCGGGCGCCCGGCCGATGCCATCGACGCCCTGCAGCAGCAGGTCTGGCGCAAGCAGGTTGATCCTTCGGAACTGGCCGACCACGAGGCACGCTACGTGGTGCTGTCCACCCGCCTGGTCGGTGGCCGCCCGGTGATCCACGTGCACAGCGCCAACGACCCTGGCGACGGCTTCGCGGCCGTGGCTCCCGACCTCGAGGACGTGTACTTCCAGCGCCTGCGCCTTCAGGCCCGTAGCCGCGTCGCAGCCTGAGCGGAGCACGCCATGATCCTCAACTTCTTCCGCTTCGAGCTGCGCGAGCAGCTGCGATCGCCGCTGCTGTGGCTGCTGGCCGGGCTGTTCGTCCTGCTTGCCTTTGCCGCCGCGTCCAGCGACGCCGTGCAGATCGGTGGCGGCACCGGCAACGTGCACAGCAACGCGCCCACCGTGATCGCACAGATGCTGGGCATCTTCACCCTGCTCGGCATGCTGGTCACCGCCCTGTTCGTCAGCAACGCGCTGTTGCGTGACTTCGAACTCGGCACTGCCGAACTGATCTTCGCCAGCCCGGTGAAGCGCCGCGATTACCTGGCCGGGCGCATCGCTGCCGCCCTGGCGGCCGGGCTGCTGGTCTACATCCTGATCGCATTCGGCCTGTGGCTGGCGCCGTTCATGCCGTGGGTCGATCCCGAGCGCATGGGCCCGATCAGCTGGCAGGGCTATGCCTGGACGTTCGCGGTCGTCGTCATTCCGAACCTGTTGTTCACCACCGCGCTGCTGTCGCTGCTGGCAGCGCTGACCCGCTCGATCCTCTGGGTCTACATCGGCCTGGTGGCCTACCTGGTCTTGTACGGCGCCAGCGCGGCCCTGCTGCGCGACATCGACAATACGTGGATCGCGGTGCTGAGCGAACCGCTGGGCATGCGCGCACTCGGCCGTACCATCCGCTACTGGTCCACCGCCGAACGCAACAGCGGGGTTCCCGAGCTGGCCGGCTACCTGCTGGCCAATCGCGCCCTGTGGTTGGGCGTGGCTGCCGCGCTGTTTGCCGCCACCTTCGCGCTGTTCCGCACCGAACGCAGCGGCAGTGGCCGTCGGCGCTGGGGCCGCAGGCAGGCGCAACCGGCTTCCGAAGCCAGCGTGGTCCGTCCCACCCGCGCGACACTGCCGCGCGTGACACCGGCGTTCACTGCCAGCACGGCGTGGCAGCAGTTCCTGCGCCAAGTCCGCTTCGATACACGCGGTGTCCTGCGCAGCGTGCCGTTCATCGTGCTGCTGGTACTGGGCCTGGCCAACTTCCTGCCCAGCGCGCTGTTCCGGCAAACCCTGTACGGCACCTCGATCTGGCCGGTCACCTCGCAGATGATCATGGGCCTGCAGGGGGCCTTCAGCTGGCTGCTGGTGATCATCGTGCTGTTCTTCGCCGGTGAGCTGGTCTGGAAGGAACGCAGTGCGCGCATCAATGAAGTGACCGATGCCATGCCGGTGCCGAACTGGGTGCCTCTGCTGGCCAAGTTCACCGCACTGCTGGCCGTGATCATCTGCTTCCAGGCCGCCGGCGCGCTGGCCGCGATGGGCGTGCAGCTGGCCAAGGGCTACACGCATCTGGAGCCGCTGCTGTACCTGCGCAGCCTCGCGCTGGATTCGGTGGTCTACATCCTGATGGGGGGCCTGGCGCTGGTGCTGCAGGTGCTCACCAACAACAAGTTCGTCGGATACGCATTGCTGATCGTGGTGATGATCGGCCAGGGCGTGCTCGGCCTGCTCGACTACACGCAGAACCTGTACAACTTCGGCAGCTGGCCCAACGCGCCCTATTCGGACATGAACGGCTACGGCCACTTCCTGACCGGGCAACTGGCGTTCCAGGGCTACTGGGCGTTGTTCCTGCTGACGCTGATGTGCTTGGCGTCGGCCTTCTGGGTACGGGGTGTCAGCCAGGGCCTGCGCCAGCGCCTGGCCCTGGCCGGCCGCCGCCTGCGCGGCCCGACCGGGGTCTTCGCCGGAGTCGCCGCATTGGCGTTCGTCGGCGTGGGGGGCTGGCTGTACTGGAGCACCAACATCCGCAACGAGTTCCTTTCTCCGGACCAGCAGCTTGATCTGCAGGCCCGCTACGAGCGCGAGCTGTCGAAGTACCGCAACCTGCCGCAGCCCCGCATCGTGGCGGTGGACAACCGCGTGGACCTGTCCCCCGAATCGCAGTCGATGGTGATCGATGCGAACTGGACGATCCGCAATCTCCACGCGCAGCCGATCCCGGAACTGCATGTCTCGATGGGCGATGACAAACAGCTGGTAGCCGCCGATCTTGGCGGACAGACGATGGCCTTCCATGCCAAGGACCTGGGGTATCGCATCTATCGGCTGGACAAGCCTCTGCAACCGGGCGAAAGCCGCCGTGTCCATTTCCGGGTGGTGCAGAAGCCCAATGGCATCACCGCCGGCCAGGCGCCGAGCAACATCGTGGACAACGGCACGTTCTTCAACAGCCGCGTGTTGCCGTCGTTCGGCTACAACGAGGGCGCGGAGATCACCGACCGCAACGAGCGGCGCAAGCGCGACCTGGGTGAGCCGCGGCGCATGCCCAAGCTGGAAGACGAAGCCGCGCGTGCCAACACGTACATAGCCAACGATGCCGACTGGCTCGACTTCCGCACCACGATCTGCACGGCACCGGACCAGGTGGCGCTGGCCCCGGGCTATCTGCAGCATGAGAGCACGGTCAATGGCCGGCGCTGCTTCAACTATGCCATGGATCGACCGATGCTGAACTTCTACGCCTATCTGTCGGCGCGCTGGGAGGTGCGCAAGGCAAAGTACAAGGACATACCGATTGAGGTCTACTTCGACCCGGCGCACGGCTACAACGTGGAGCGGATGATCGAAGCGGTGCAGAAATCGCTGGCCTACTACGAGGCGAACTTCACCCCGTACCAGCATCGCCAGGTGCGCATCATCGAGTTCCCGGGTTATGCCCGCTTCGCGCAGTCGTTCGCCAACACCATCCCCTACTCCGAAGCCATCGGTTTCATCGCCGACCTGCGTGACCCGGACAAGGTGGACTACGTGCTCTACGTGACCGCGCACGAAATCGCACACCAGTGGTGGGCGCACCAGGTGATCGGTGCCAACGTGCAGGGCGCCACGGTGCTGTCCGAATCGTTGTCGCAGTATTCGGCACTGATGGTGATGGAGCAGGAGTACGGCCGCCAGCACATGCGCCAGTTCCTCAAGCGCGAACTGGACGGTTACCTGTCCGGCCGCGGCGGCGAGGCCATCGAGGAGCAGCCGCTGGAGCGCGTGGAAAACCAGCAGTACATCCACTACCAGAAGGGTTCGCTGGTGTTCTACCGGCTGCGTGAAGAGATCGGCGAAGTGGCCCTGAACCGTGCGTTGAAGCGCTTCCTGCAGGACAAGGGCTACCAGCAGCCGCCGTACACCACCTCACGCGAACTGCTGGGCTACATCCGTGCCGAGACCCCGGCCGACCGCCAGCAGCTGGTCACTGACCTGTTCGAGAAGATCAGCTTCTACGACAACCGCGTGATGGCCGCCAGCGCCCGCAAGCGTGCTGACGGTCGCTACGACGTGACCCTGGACCTGCATGCCAGCAAGCAGTATGCCGATGGCAAGGGCAAGGAGACCGCCGGCAAGATGGATGACTGGGTGGAGATCGGCGTGTTCGCCAATGGGCCGTCGGGCAAGGAGCGCGACCAGAAGGTGCTGTACCTGCAGCGCCACCACATCACCAGCGCCGCGCCGAAGATCACGGTGACGGTGGATGAAAAGCCGGACGAAGCAGGCTTCGATCCCTACAACAAGCTGATCGACCGGGTGAGCGATGACAACCGGCGCAAGGTGACGATATGAGGTATGTGGTGGTGCCGGTAGCGTGGCCGGCATCATCGCTGGCGAAGCTGCTGCGGGCACATGGATTCTGTGGAGAGCTGCCGTGCCAGTCATGATCTACGGTTTCACTGGCCGATACACTGGCAAAGCCGAATTCGAGTGGAACGCGCCCAGCGTCGGTGCACACCACCAGGCAATGCTGTTCCTGCTGCAGGACGGTGAACACCATGCATTCGACCTCGCGTTGGCCGAGTGCTTCCGTTTCTGCTTCGATGAAATCCGGGATCTACGCTGCGGCCGCCTGCAGGTCGATGTACTCAACACCGATACCTACCGCGGCTTTGCTCCCTTCTACGAGGAAGCGCTGGAAGCCGGCTCTGCCCTGCTCTACTACCCCGCTCCACTGTAGTGCCGGGCCATGCTCGGCACGCTGCCGACGAAAGCCGCGAACGCTCAGCGCAGCGCAGCCCTGGGCCCCAGCAACGCCAGCAGCACATACACCACGATCGAGGCGACCGTACCTAGCGCTGCCGGTACCCCGAACGCCCAGCGCGAGCGCCCCTGCTGGCGCGCCCACTGGGCCAGATGCCAAGCCGCGCCCAGGTTGATCAGCCAGGCGATGACGAACACCGGCCACTGCACCATGCCCACCGCGCGCAGCACCGGAATGGACACCAGCGCGGCAACGATCGCCGCGATCAGGAAGATCAGCGCCGAGCGGGAATGGGAGGGTGCGGCCATGGTCACGTCATCAACCACCAGAAGCATGGAGCCCGCTTGCAGGATAACGCCGACGGTCCTTGGATGCAGCAGATGGTCCCATCGGGGCCAGATTGGATGCCCTACATCAAGATCCTCGGATCTCCGACGAACCGCACGGCGGATACCGATACGCGGCAATCGCCACGAAGCGCAAGGTGAATCAGTGGGAACGCCGTGGATCAGGAAGGTGTACCCGCAGCAGGTGCACCCATTCGTCCAAGGAGTCACGTTGTGAAAATGATCTCTGCAGCTAGCTTGATTCTGGCAGGCTCCGCGCTTTCCACGTTCAAGGCGCACGCCGTCCAGGTAGTCACCTGTGGCAATTGCACTCAATCCTGGCAATACGAATCCGCTGGCGAAATGGCACATGGATTCCGTCGTGGCTGGGAGGTCTACCTCGTGGTCAACCCCCACACCGCCCAAGCGCTTTACGTCACCGTCAATTACATTCCTCCTGGCGAGGTTCCCAGAAGGCTCCACCCAGCTCCTTCCCTGGGCGAATTGGGAATCGCTGCTGACATCAACGTTCCAGGCTGGCGCCTACCGAGCCAACCGGTGCAGACCCGGGATGGGCAAGGCGACTTCGACAGCAGTTCACAAGGTTTGGCAGAAGGCGAGCGACTTCAGCTTGAAGCGGTTGTCCGCATGTCGAAAGAATGGGTGTTCATAAAGCCTGCAAATGACAGCGGATACTTCTCCAGCCTGCATGTCGCAAACCAATTCATTCCAGCAGTAGATGATGCGATCCGAATCGCGCACACGGCAAGCAATCCGGCCTGGCAACACGGGCAGATCAATGGAAACCTCCTTGGCTCACTTTTCCGATCACTCGAGCATTTCTTCGGGAGAGGCGTTGGCGGCTGCCTGCTGATGGACAACGGCGACACCGCTTGCTGGCAGATCAATCCAATGGCAAGAGGGGCGGCTCGACTGATCAAAGGTACGGCCAAGGATATTTTCGGCCAGGCATTACCTGAATCAGACACCATCAAGAATGGGGGACAGATTGATATTGATGTCGACAAGGGTGATTGGCCTCGCGAGATCCGCTACAACTTCAATGGCGGCTATTATCGATGCGGATCGGTAAGCGGAAGGCTGGATCGCTGCGAATGGATCCGCCCCCGCTAGGAGATATGTCATGAAGATATGGTTGCAACTGGGAACGCATTCCTTGGTCGCCGTCGCCTTCTCACTTCTTGGGGCATTTCACATCACCCTTGGTCTCCCCAGCCTGAAGCGCCAGTACAGTGATGATCTCGCGTTGTCCATCCTCACCTGCTGTTCGACGAGGATGGCCAAGAACGATCCCAGGCTGAACTGCAGTCCAGAGTTTCATCCCACATCGTCAACATGCTTTTGCTCTCTGCCCATTCCCAGGGTAAATCGGATGCTGAGAATGCGCGTTTGGCAGCAATCAGCCAACGCGTTCTCGCCCAGGACCTCCTGCGATACGTCGAGCGCGACGATGTACGACACAACGCTGTCCTGGTGGCAGGCAACCTGGCTGCGGATTGAGCATCCGATGCCCGATGTCGCCAGCCACCAGCCTGCGCTCCCGCGCTCTTTCAAAGTGCACATCCGGTTCACTGACTGGACGGAGCACCAGGAAACTTCTCTTCCAGGGCACGTCTCTTACAGTGAACGCACCATCACCAGCACGCGATAGCTGCAGCTATCGGCTACCTGCAGCGGCGCCCAGCCCAGCCGCGCATACAGCCCACCGTCCAGGGCCTCAGTCTGCAGGTAGAGATCGGAAACCCCCATCCGCACCGCCTGCGTCGCTGCTTGCTCCACCAACGCGCCAGCCAGCCCACGCCCGCGATGGCTGTCGGCCACGAACACGCTGCCCAGCCAATGTTCGTACTGTGGGAACGCCTGCATTTCCCGCCGCTTGAGCTGGACTGCGCCAACCACCTGACCGTCATCGAATACGGCGATCAGGTGCGGGAAACCTTCGGCGTCCTGTGGCGGATTGAGCCGCTGCAGTTCCTGTTCCAGCGACAGGCCCGCGTCCTGGCCCCATTCCGCGTGGTACCACTGGGCCAATTGCTGCCGTTCCGGTGCGTCGGCGGGTAGTCCCCTGAATTCCATGGCAATGCCTCGATCCCGATGTCACCCAAGGGGACCATGGACGGCGCCCGAAGGGAAGCCTTCTGTAAAGTCGAGCCATGCTCGACACATCAGGCCATGCGCGAAAGGCAGTCGAGCATGGCTCGACGCTACAAATGGCGCGACGGCAACTCAGCCTTGGGCGAAGTCCTTCAGGATCTCGCCGACGCCGCTGGGCGAGATCTCGAAACCCAGCTGGGTGCCCGGGTTGATCACCACGCCGTAGCCACCTGGCACGCGGCGCAGCACGTCCAGCATCCGCCAGCGGATCTGGTGTTCGGCCTGCTGGCTGTAGATGCCCACCCGCGACGGATCGGTGAACACGGCCACGTGCAGGGTGCCCTGCTTGTCGAACAGCAGCGGGTCGAAGCCGCTGCCATCGGGAGTGACCAGGCTGCCGGTCAGCAGCACCACCTCGGAGGCGACGAAGGCCTCCATGAAGGCGCGGATCGGCACCGCCCCGTCCATCGCCGCCTTCAGCAGGGTTTCGATCGGGGTCTGCGGGGCGAGGTCGGTCATGGCGGTACGGCAGGGCGTGAGGGGGGGGGCTATTGTGCCGGATATGGTCACCCCGGTAGTGCCGGCCGCTGGCCGGCACCTGAAGGTGCCATGGATTCATGGGTAGCCGGCCGGCGGCCGGCACTACCGCCCCAGCCGCACGTCCCGCGCCCGCTGGTCGGCCATCGCCTTGTCCAGCTCGGCCTGCAGCGCTGGCTGCTGCACGGCGGCATCCAGCACATACACCTTCACGCCGTGTGCGGGCACTTCGGCCTCCAGGGAGGCATCCACCTGCAACGAACCGCCGTCCAGTGCATCGCGCCAGCGGCCGGACTGGACGTAACGCGCCACGGTGAGCGTCCTGGCCTGGTCGCCCTTGTTCAGCAGCACCAGCGCAGTCTGCGCCACGTCACCGTGCTGCAGCACGCGGAAGAACACCGCCTCATTGCCCTGCAGGCGTTCGTTCACCTGCAGGCCGCGCTGCAGGGCCGGGGTGGCCTCGCGCAGCTTCGCAATGCGCTGCAGCGGCGCGAAGATCGGGCTCTGCGGTGCAGCGTCCACGCGCGGCTGGCCGAAGTAGGCACGGTTGCCGGCGTGCTCGGCGCGGCCGCGCATGAAGCCGGTCTCCGAACCGTAATAGACCACCGGAATGCCGCGCGCGGTGAACAGCCAGTTGTGCGCGTCGATGAAGCCGGTGTCGCTGGCCTGAAGGCGCGGCATGTCGTGGTTGTCGTAGAAGCTCATCAGCTCGTACGGATTGGCATACGGGCCACCGCTCAGGTGCAGTGGCTCAGCCAGGGTCTCGAAGCCCTTGTTGGCGGTGCCGAAGGTCTGCTCCAGTGCGCCGCGCAACGGGAAATCGAGCACGCTCACGTTGGCATTGGATGGCCAGGTGTGCTCGGCAATGGTCGCCGCGTTGTAGTCGAAGGCTTCGCCAAACATGAACATGCCCGGGTGCTCGGCACGGATGCGCTTGACGAAGGCATGCCACCACGGGTGCGGCAGCCAGCCGATGGTGTCGATGCGCAACGCGTCCACGCCCTGCGCGGTCCATTGCAGGTAGGCACCGACCAGGTAGTCCATCACCGCCGGATTGTCCTGGTTGAAGTCGGACAGCTCAGCCAGGTTGCCATCGAAGATCGAGCCATCCTTGCTGTCGACCGGTCCAATGTTGTTGTAGAACGCGTGCAGCGGGTTGTGCTTCGGATCCAGTTTCTGCGGCGGCAGGTTCTGGTGGTCGGCGATCAGTTTTCCGTCCTTGTCGAAGATCTGGCCGAACTGCGGCTGTCGCGTCGGCATGGTCCAGGCCGGCGAGCCGTGGTTGCCCACGATATCCAGCACCACCTTCAAGCCAGCACCGTGCAGGCCCTTGGTCAGCCCGGCGAAATCCAGGTTCTTGCTGGGCAGGTGCTCATCGAGCTTGTAGAAGTTGATGCCCCAGTAGCCGTGGTAGCCGGTCTTGCCGCGATCAGTCAGCGTGCTGGTACAGCTGATCGGCTTGCTGCCGGTAAAGGCCTCGTCCGGGTTGTCGACGATAGGCGTGATCCACACCGCGCCGAAGCCGAGGTTGCGCATGTACTGCGCGTTGTCGAGCACGCCGCGGAAGTCGCCGCCGAGGTAGCCGATGTTGCCGTCCACCTTGTCCGGGCACGGCACTGGGATGTCGAAGGTGCGATGCGTGCCGCCCTGGTCGCGGTGATCGTTGGACGGATCGCCGTTGACGAAGCGGTCGGTGACCACGAAATACACCGCATCACTGGCGAACGGCTCGGTGGTGCCGACGTAGTCCGGGCGCGGCGTGGCCACGGCCTGGCCGGCGAACAGGGCAAGGGAAACAGCAACAGCCAGGACACCACGCATCACACCACCTCCGGACGGGACGGAACCCGCAGCACGCACAGGCCGGCCAGGAACAGGCTGCAGCCGCCCAGCACCAGCACATGCATCGGCTGGCCACCCAGCCATGCGCGCAGGGCAAAGCCGAGCGCACTGGCCGCCACCAGCTGCGGGATCACGATGAAGAAATTGAAGATGCCCATGTACACACCCATCTTCGACGCCGGCACGCTGTCGGACAGCAGTGCATACGGCAACGACAGGATCGAGGCCCAGGCAAAGCCCACACCCACCATCGACAGCAGCAGCCAGTGCGGGTCGCGGATGAACATCAGCGAGACCAAGCCGGCGCCGCCCAGCCACAGGTTGACCAGGTGGCTCCAGCGCAGGCCGATCGCACGCACCATCGGCGGAATCAGCACCGCCGCCAGCGCAGCGAAGCCGTTGTAGGCGCCAAACAGCACGCCCACCCAGTTGGCACCTTCGTTGTAGGCGGCCGACTGTGGATCGGTCGAACCGAAGTGGGTACCGGCCACCGCAGCGGTGGTGTAGATCCACATGGCGAACAGCGCGAACCACGAGAAGAACTGCACCCACGCCAGGCGGCGCATGGTGACCGGCATCGCGCGCAGGTCGCCGACGATGGCGGCCAGCATATGCGTGGCCGGCAGCGCGCGCGCGGCCGCCAGCAGCAGGCCGTAGCCGGCGCACAGGCCGGCCAGCACGTACAGCATCCGGTCGCCTTGCCGCCAGGCGATCAGCAGCGCCAACAACACACCCAGCCCAAGCCACAGGGTGACCCGCGTCCATGAAGCCGGGCCGTTGATCGCGGCCGCCGCGTGATGTTCCGGTGGCTCGGCATCATCGAACCCGGCCAGCTCCGCCGGTGAATATTCGCGGGTGCTGACCACCGTCCAGGTGATCGCCGCCAGCAGCACCACCGCGCCGAAGTAGAACGCATAGCGCACAGTGTCGGGCACTTCCCCCGCGGACGCGGTGTTGGCAACGCCGAAGTGGGCCAGGATGAACGGCAGAAAGCTGGCGACGATGGCACCCACGCCGATGAAGAAGCTCTGCATGGCATAGCCGGCCGGACGCTGGCGTGGCGCCAGCTGGTCACCGACGAAGGCACGGAACGGCTCCATCGATACGTTGATCGAGGCATCCAGTACCCACAGCGTGCCGGCCGCGATCCACAGCGTCGGCGAGTTCGGCATCACCAGCAGCGCCAGCGTGGTCAACACCGCACCGATCATGAAGTAGGGACGACGGCGCCCCCAGCGCGTCCAGGTGCGGTCGGACAGGTAGCCGATTACCGGCTGCACCAGCAGGCCGGTCAGCGGCGCGGCAATCCACAGCCCTGGCACCGCGTCGATATCCGCGCCCAGCGTCTCGAAGATGCGGCTGGCATTGGCGTTCTGCAGGGCGAATCCGAACTGGATGCCGAGGAAGCCGAAACACATGTTCCAGATCTGCCAGAACGACAGCTGCGGTTTTGCCGTGCGATTCATCGTGCACCCTCTTCCATCGCCACCGGCGCCACCGTCAGCGCCTGCACCTGCGCCTGGTTGAGCACGCCGTCGCGGCCACCCTTGCCCCCGGTGTAGTGCGCGAAATGTTCAAGCGCGCTCATGTTGAAGCCTTCTTCGAGCGCGACGGTGCACTGCCCCTTGGCCACAACGAACGTTGCCGAAGTCGAGTCCTGCACCGCCACGCTGTGCGGCAGCGTAACCGTGTGCCGCTGCAACGGCTGGCCCGGGCACTGCAGCACCAGCTGCTTCACCGCAGCGGTGACGCCGGTGTTGATCGGCCCATTCGGGTTGCTGTACTGCAGGCGCAGGCGCACCTGCCCGGCCCTGGCCGAGGTGAACTGCCAGCGCTCGGCACCCTTCAGCACCTGCTGCGGACCGACGCAGACCATTGGGCTGTGCAGCGATTCCAACGCGCCTTCGCGTCGGGTCAGGCTGAGGCAATGCTGCAGCCCATCGTCGCTGATCTGCACCTGGCCATTGCTGGCGACGACGGCCCTGCCGTCCTTCCACAGAACCTGCCCGGCTTGCACCGGAACGTTCCAACCCGTGCCCCTGCGCAGGGCCTGCGGTGCCGCCGGTGTTGCGGGCGCACGCGCGTTGGCATCCGCAGTCGTGGCAGCGAAGCCTGTTGCTGCCGGGGCAGTCACCAGCTGCACCGTGGTGGTCGTGCCGCGCGTGGTGGTCCTGCCCGCCACCAGCAAGCCATCGCCCACGCTCTGCGGACGCTCCAGCACATAGCGCTTGCCAGTGACTTCCAGGCTGATGCTGCGCTGCGTGCCGAACAGTTCCGGCACCAGCGCGGCCGGCAGCTTGGGCTGCACGCGGCCATCGTCCTGCACGCCGAACACGCCTTCAACCACCATCGACAGATACCCGGCCACCGACCACAGCTGGCGTTCGGAGTTGACCACCGGGCCGCTCAGCACGCCCTCATCAACATGCACCGCCTGGCTGACCAGCTCGTAGTTCTCCATGTTGGAACCGGCCAGCGCGGCGCCCTGCATCAGCGAGCGGATCTCGGCGGCGATGCGCTGTGCATCGTCCAGCTGGCGCGCCGCGCGCAGCGAATAGGCACTGACGAACGGCCAGATCGCGCGGTTGTGGTAGATCGGCTGCTGCGCCTCCTGCGGCCACACTACCGGGCTGCCGGCCGGGCCCATCGGATACGCCGCCAGCGCACGCCGCGCGCGCTCGGGCGGCAGCACCTCGGCGAGGATGCCCAGCGACAGGCCGAGCAGATCGACCTTGGCGTACGGCACCGGGTGCGCGGCTTCTCCGATGTAGCTCATGTACTGGCCGATATCCTCGCGCCAGAAGCGCGCATCGATCTGCCGTGCCAACGCATCGGCCCACGCCTTGTAGTCGGCCACGCGGGCATCGCCGCGCTGGCCGGCCAGGCGTTCGGCCAGGCGCAGTGCCTGGTAGTGCAGCACGTTGGTGGACAGTGCGTAGGAATCGCCGATGAAGCGCACGTCCTCGCGGGTCCAGTCCGGATAGGTCTGCTCGCGCCAGTCCAGGAACGAGGTTTCGCCACGGTACAGGCCCATCTGCGCGTCGAACACCATCGTGCGGTCCTGCGCCAGCGTGCCCTGCAGCGCCTGCCAGACCTGGTCGGCAAACGCCGGATCATCCAGCAGGTGGCGCGCGGCCAGGAACCACACCACGCGATCGCTGCTGATCGGCCAGCTGCCGCCGGAACCGGTGTCCTGCGCCACGAACAGGCCGGGCGTGTGCCCGTCGCGCGCCGCCGACAGCTTGAACTGCAGCGACTGCCGGGTGCGTTGCGGGTCCAGCCGCGCCAGCGCCAGATCGGCGGCGAAGCTGACATCGCGGGTCCACACATAGGGCCAGCGCGCGCCGGTCTGGAAGCACTCGCACGGCACCGGCCGCCCTTCGTCGAACGCGGGATCGCGAATCGCGTCCACGCGGTCCTGGTCCATCTCCTGCTGGGCCAGCGCGAACAACGCGTCGAACATCACGCTGCCGGTCTGGCTGCGCATCGGTGCGGCTGCAATCTGCATTGCGCCCTTCGGCGCATGCAGCACGAAGCTGCCCTTGGCAGCGGCTTCGGCGCGCGCATGGCGGCCGTCGAATTGCAGGTCGGCCGCCTGCGCGGTCGTCCCCAGCGCTGCCCCCAGGGCAGCGGTCAGGCAAATGATCTTCAGCATCGAAGCGGCGGACCGGCTTGCGCCCGTCGGCCTCCCTCCCTCTCTGCACGCGTTGTAGGTCCGCACCGTCGCTGCCGGCGGGCGGGCACGGCCCCTCCCTCAAGGTGCCTTGGCCCCATGGTAGACGCGGGGCTGTCGGCTGCGTCCAACTGCATACGTATTCATGGCGCCACGCGGTAGCGCGCCTGCTGTGCTGGCTTATGGTCCGGGTCTGCCAACGGCGCCTTGGGAGGGGAACTGCCGATGTCACCCACTGCTGTACGCGCGGCAATCGCGCACCTGCTCGGCCTGGTCCTGTTGGCCTGGGCCACGCTGGCACAGGCCGCGCCACAGGTCGCCAGCGTCGAATCACCCGGCAAGGTGCTGAAGGTCAGCCTGGTGCTGGACGGCGGGACCGCCCGCTACCGCGTCGAGCGTTTCGGCGAGCCCGTGGTGGAGGATTCGAAGCTCGGCTTCGCCCTGCGCGATGGCCGCCTGGACCGCGATTTCGCCCTGCTTGGCCAGCAGCGGCGCAGCGTCGATGACACTTGGGAGCAGCCGTGGGGCGAGCGCCGGCTCACCCGCAACCACTTCAACGAGCTGACCGTGCAGCTGGCCGAAACCACCGGCAGCAAGCGTCGGCTGGATGTGGTGTTCCGCGCCTACGACGATGGCCTGGGCTTCCGCTATGTGTTCCCTGAGCAACCGAACCTGCGCGAGGCGATCATCGATGACGAACTGACCGAGTTCGCCATCGCGCCTGAATCCACCGCCTGGTGGATCCCCGCGGGTGAACCGATCCACTACGAATACCTCTACCAGCGCACGCCGCTGCGCGAGGTGCCGCTGGCGCATACGCCGATGACCCTGCGCAGCCGCGATGGCCTGTATCTGGCGATCCACGAGGCGGCGCTGGTGGACTACGCCGGCATGTGGCTGCGGCGCACCGAGGGCCAGCGCCTGCGCGCGCAGCTCTCGCCCTCGGCCGAAGGCTGGAAGGTACGCCGCGCCCTGCCCTTCGCCACGCCGTGGCGCACGCTGCAGATCGCCGACCGTGCCGGTGGCCTGATCGAATCGGACCTGATCCTCAACCTCAACGAACCCAACGCGCTGGGCGATGTGAGCTGGGTGAAGCCAGCCAAGTACCTGGGCGTGTGGTGGTCGATGCACCTGGACAACGAGAGCTGGGCGACCGGGCCGAAGCACGCGGCCACCACCGCAAAGACGAAGAAGGTGATCGACTTTGCCGCTGCGCACGGCTTCCGTGGCGTGCTGGTGGAGGGTTGGAACCCGGGCTGGGACGGCATGTGGGTGGGCAATGGTTATGACTTCGATTTCACCCGGGCCACGCCCGATTTCGACATTGAAGCGCTGTCGGCATATGGCCTGAAGAAGGGCGTACACCTGATCGGCCACCATGAAACCGGCTGCGCCATCGAGCACTACGAGGACCAGCTGGGCGCCGCGCTGGACCTGTATGCACGGCTGGGCGTGGACCAGTTCAAGACCGGCTACGTCTGCGACGACGGCCAGGTCGACCGCCGCAATCCCACGGGGGGCCCACTGTGGCGCGAGTGGCATGACGGGCAGTTCATGGCCCGCCACCATCTGAAGGTCGTGGAGGAAGCCGCGCGCCGGCACCTGTCGGTGAACCCGCATGAGCCGATCAAGGACACCGGCCTGCGCCGCACCTATCCCAACTGGATCTCGCGCGAAGGCGCACGCGGCATGGAGTACAACGCCTGGGGCCAGCCGCCGAACCCGCCGGAGCACGAGGTCAACCTGGTGTTCACCCGCATGCTGGCCGGGCCGATGGATTACACCCCCGGCATCCTCAGCCTGAAGGGCCGCCACGGCCAGGCCATCCCCAGTACGTTGGCGCGCCAACTGGCGCTGTACGTGGTGCTGTACAGCCCGATCCAGATGGCCGCCGACCTGCCCGAACACTACCTGCAGCATCGCGAGGCGTTCCGTTTCATCGAGGACGTGGCGGTGGACTGGGAGCAGAGCCGCGTGCTCGATGGTGAAGTGGGCGACTACGTGACGATCGTGCGCCGCGACCGCAACAGCCGCGACTGGTTCCTCGGCAGCATCACCGATGAGCACGGCCGCATGCTGCCGGTATCGCTGGGCTTCCTTGAGCCGGGCGTGCGCTATCGCGCCGAGATCTATCGCGATGGCGAGGGCGCGGATTTCCGCAGCAATCCATTCGCGTTCGCACGCGAAACCCGCGAAGTGACCAGCGCCGATGCACTGACGCTGGTACTGGCACCGGGCGGTGGCCAGGCCATTCGCTTCACGCCGATCCGCTGAACGTTTTCCTGCCTGCACCCCCGTAGCGCCCGAGCCCACGCTCGGGCGGCGGTGCGTAGCACCGAAATGCAGCCGAGCATGGGCTCGGCTCTACAGAACGAGACACTTGAAAGCGATTACATCCCTGCAAACGCCATTGAATACGTATGCAGGGTGATTCCCGCGAAGAACGCGCTGCCTACCATAGCGGCGACGACAGCAGCCACCGCGTCGCACGTTCACGGCCCCGCCGGAACGCTCACAAATCGATCTGCAACATTGCCTGGGAGGGGAAAATGTTGAACCACAAGCGCAGCGCGCTGAGCATCGCGCTGGCCGTTGTCCTGGCGCCGACGCTGGCGTCGGCACAGTCCACGCAGAGCACCACCACGCCGGCCGGCACCGCCGCCACCAACCTGGATACGGTGCAGGTCACCGGCATCCGCCGCGGCATCGAGAGCGCGATCGCGGTCAAGCAGGACGCCACCTCGGTGGTCGAAGCGATCTCCGCCGAAGACATCGGCAAGCTGCCCGACGTCAGCATCGCCGAGTCCATCTCGCGCCTGCCCGGCCTGGCCGCGCAGCGCGTGGCGGGCCGTGCGCAAGTGATCAGCGTGCGCGGCCTGTCGCCGGACTTCGCCACCACCCTGCTCAACGGCCGCGAAGTGGTCAGCACCGGCGACAACCGCGGCGTCGAGTTCGACCAGTACCCGTCCGAGCTGGTCAACGGCGTGACGGTGTACAAGACCCCGGACGCGGCGCTGGTCGGCCAGGGCCTGTCGGGCACCATCGACATGCAGACCGCGCGCCCGCTCAGCTTCGGCGAGCGCGTGATCGCGGTCAGTGGCCGCTACCAGAAGAGTTCGCTGGGCCGCGCCGCCAACGTCGATCCATACGGCAACCGCTTCAGCGCCAGCTACATCGACCAGTTCCTGGACAAGACCCTGGGCATCGCCATCGGCTACGCGCACAGCGACATGCCGATCCAGGAGAACCAGGTCGGCCTGTACGAGCCGTGGACCACCGAGCACACCGACAAGGGCGACCGTCCGGGCGTGGGCGTCGGCACCTACTTCTCCGATGGCATCAAGGCGCTGCGCCGCACCGGCAACAACAAGCGCGACGGCGTGATGGCGACGATCCAGTTCCGGCCGAACAACAGCTGGACCAGCACCTTCGATGCATTCCACACCGAAGCCGAGCAGATCGACACCGCCAACCAGTTCGAGCTGAACCTCAGCAACTACAACGGCAACTACACCCCGGGCCTGCTGGTCAGCAACCCGCAGGTCAACGCCAATGGTTCGTTCACCGGCGGCACCGCCAGCGGCGTGTATCCGCTGGTGCGCGGCATGTACAACAAGCGCAAGGACAAGATCGATGCGTTCGGCTGGAACAACGAGTTCAACTTCGGCGGCGTCAAGCTGGTCGCCGACCTGAACTATTCCAAGGCCACGCGCGATGAGCTGAACCTGGAAAACAACCTGCAGCTGACCCCGATGCCACAGCTGGATACGGTCGGCGTGTCGATCCGCCAGAACGGCTTCTCGCAGATCAGCCCGGGCCTGAACTACTCCAATCCCGATGCGCTGTTCCTGACCAACACCATCTACGGCTCCGGCTACGGCAAGGTGCCGCAGGTGGAAGACCGCCTGAAGGGTGGCAAGCTGGCCGCCACCATCGCGCTGCCCGATGCCATCGCGTCGTGGGCGCCGGACATCGACATCGGCGTGAACTACGCCGACCGCCGCAAGGTGAAGACCCAGTCCGAAGGCAACATCCTGCTGGGTGCGCAGGGCGATGCCAACATCGCCTCGGACCTGCAGTATCGCCCGGTCAACCTCGGCTTCGCCGGCCTCGGCACCATCCCGGCCTGGAACGTCCCGGCCGCGGTCGGCCGCTACATGACCTTCAACCCGGTCGACAACCTGGACTACCTGATTCCCAAGTCGTGGACGGTGCAGGAGAAGATCACCACCGCCTGGGCGCGCCTGAACATCAACGCCGACATCGGCGACGTCGGCGTGCGCGGCAACATCGGCGTGCAGATGCAGCACACCGACCAGAGCTCGGATTCGCGCTACTGGGACAGCTCGCAGTCGGCCGGCAACAACGTGCAGCCGTACTCGAACGGCCGCACCTACAACGATTGGCTGCCGAGCCTGAACCTGGCCTTCCTGTTCCCGCACCAGCAGACGCTGCGCTTCGCCGTCGCCAAGCAGGTCGCACGCCCACGTGTGGACCAGATGCGCGCCGGCCTGGAGTTCGGCGTGGACACCGGCACCGGCCGCCCCGGCGGCAGCGGCGGCAATCCGCTGCTGGACCCATGGCGTGCCACCGCGCTGGACCTGTCCTATGAGAAGTACTTCGGCGAGAAGGCTTACGTGGCCGCCGCGATCTTCTACAAGGACCTGAAGAGCTACGTCTACACCCAGTCGGTCGATAACTACGACTTCACCGCGCTGCTGGGCAGCTACGTGCCGCCGCCGGGCATGACCGCACCGGTGCTGACCACCGGCACCTTCTCCGCGCCGCAGAACGGCAAGGGCGGCACGCTGAAGGGCCTGGAGCTGACCGCATCGTTCCCGCTGGAGATGCTGACCGACAGCCTGCGTGGCTTCGGCGTGCAGGCCAGCGCGACCTTCAACAAGAGCGACATCACCATCCTGGATCCGGAGAGCGCCTCCAGCGTGGGCAGTGACCCGATCAGCCTGCCCGGCCTGTCCAAGCGTGTCTACAACTTCACCGCCTACTACGAGCGCAGTGGCTTTGAAGCACGCGTCAGCCAGCGCCGGCGTTCGGACTTCATCGGCGAGATCGGTAACTTCAACGGCAACCGCAGCCTGCGCTACGTGGTTGGCGAGAACGTGACCGATGCGCAGGTCAGCTACACCTTCAGCGACAGCAGCGCCCTGCGTGGCCTGACCCTGCTTCTGCAGGGCAGCAACCTGACCAACGAGCCGTACCGCACCTACGCCGGCAGCAAGGACCGCCCGCTGGAGTACATCGAATGGGGCCGCACCTACATGCTGGGCGTGAACTACAAGTTCTGACCACAGCCGGGTAGTGCCGGCCGCTGGCCGGCAACCACCCCATCGGTAGCGCCGGGCCATGCCCGGCGACGGAAGCCAGGAGCAGGACCGGAAACCCGCTGCGCAGGCAGCGGGTTTTCTTTCGCCCGGTCACCGGCATGCCACCGACCGGCGCCCGGCCATGCCGCTCACAAAAAAGGGACGGGGCGCTTCGGCCCCGTCCCCGCAAGTACCGCCACCGGAGAAAACGGTCAGCTGCGTCGGGCGCAATACACCGCGCGCGGCGGCAGCTGGAGTTCGTTGCCCTGCACCGTGCCCGCATCCGGGCCCGGTACCGCCACCTGCTGCCAGTTCCCCGGCGGCAGCGGATGGGTCACCGCCTCGGCCGACAGGTTGAAGGCCAGCAGGAGGGTTTCATCTGCAAGCATACGCTCGAACAGCAGCACAGGCTCGGCGCTTTCAAGGAATCTGATGCTGCCGTGCAGGAGGGCCGGCTGGGTATGCCGCCAGGCCAGGAACGCGCGGAACGCCGCCAGCACCGAATGCGGGTCGCGCTCCTGCACGGCCACCGCCGCCGCGCGGTGCTCGGCCGGGATCGGCAGCCAGGGCTGCCCGGTGGTGAAACCGGCTAATGGCGCATCGGTCCATGGCAGCGGGGTACGGCAGCCGTCGCGGCCCTTGAAATTCGGCCAGAAGGTGATGCCATACGGGTCCTGCAGGGCCTCGAACGGTACCTCGGCCTCGGCCAGGCCCAGCTCCTCGCCCTGGTACAGGCAGACCGAGCCGCGCAGCGAGCACAGCATCGCCACCAGCATCCGCGCCAGGCGCGGATCGGCCGGGTGACCGCCCCAGCGGCTGACCGCACGCTCCACGTCGTGATTGGACACCGCCCAGCACGGCCAGCCTTCGGTCATCGCCGCTTCCAGCCGCGATACCGTATCGCGGATGTAGGCCGCACTGTAGTCGTCCACCAGCAGCTCGAAGCTGTAGCCCATGTGCAGGCGGCCATCGCGGGTGTACTCGGCCGTGGTGGCCAGCGAGTCTTCCGAAGAGATCTCGCCCAGGCTGACCGCCCCCGGGTATTCGTCCAGCAGCGCGCGCAGGCGCTCCAGGAACGGCAGGTTCTCCGGCTGCGTGTTGTTGTAGTAGTGGTACTGGTAGGCGTACGGGTTGTCCGGGCTGAAGCCGCGCCCCACCCGCTTGTTGGCGGGCTTGGGCGGGTTGTCACGCAGCTGTGCGTCGTGGAAGCAGAAGTTGATCGCATCCAGGCGGAAGCCATCCACGCCGCGATCGAGCCAGAAACGGACATTGTCCAGGGTGGCCTGCTGCACGTCCGGGTGATGGAAGTTCAGGTCCGGCTGGTCGACCAGGAAGTTGTGCAGGTAGTACTGCTCGCGGCGCGGCTCCCACTGCCAGGCACAGCCGCCGAACAGCGACAGCCAGTTGTTGGGCGGGGTGCCGTCCTCGCGCGGGTCGGCCCAGACGTACCAGTCGGCCTTCGGGTTGCTGCGGTCCTGGCGGCTCTCGCGGAACCAGGCATGCTCGATCGACGTGTGGCTCAGCACCTGGTCGATCATCACCTTCAGGCCCAAGCCGTGGGCCTTGGCCAACAGGCGGTCGAAGTCGTCCAGGCTGCCGAACAGCGGATCAACGTCGCGGTAATCGGCGATGTCGTAGCCGAAGTCGGCCATCGGCGACTTGAAGAACGGCGAGATCCAGATTGCATCCACGCCCAGCGCGGCAATGTGGTCCAGGCGCTGGATGATGCCGGGCAGATCGCCCACGCCATCGCCGTTGGCATCGAGGTAACTGCGCGGGTAGATCTGATAGATGACGGCTCCGCGCCACCATGGATAGTGCGACATCGACAGCCCCCCTCCGGGCATGCGGGACCCGCCGGCAGCGGGCCGAAATCCTGATCCGGCAAGCTTAGCGGCGGGCTCCCGGGCATGGCGCAACCTGCATACGTATTCACGCGGAGGGCCGCGCAGGCCGGGCTGTAATTGCCGCGCGGACCGGTTTGCGCCCGAATTCACGGCCAGCGCCTATAATCAGTGGTGAGCCTGAAAGCCTGATCGCATGACCATCACCGAAGACACCCGTCCCGCCCTGGGCCTGCCCCAGATCCAGTCGCTTGCCGCGGCCGACATGGCCGCCGTCGACGCCCTGATCCGGCGCCGGCTGTCTTCGGACGTCGTGCTGATCAACCAGATCGCCGACCACATCATTTCCGCCGGCGGCAAACGCCTGCGCCCGATGCTGGTGATGCTGGCCGGCCACGCGGTGGGCCAGGCCGGCCCGGAACACCACCAGCTGGCGGCGATCATCGAGTTCATCCACACCTCCACCCTGCTGCACGATGACGTGGTGGACGAATCCAGCCTGCGCCGCGGCCGCAGCACCGCCAACGCGCTGTGGGGCAACGCGCCGAGCGTGCTGGTCGGCGACTTCCTGTACTCGCGCAGCTTCCAGCTGATGGTCGAGCTGGAGCGCATGTCGGTGATGCAGATCCTGGCCGATGCCACCAACCGCATCGCCGAGGGTGAAGTGCTGCAGCTGCTGCACGTGCACAACCCCGATACCGACGAAGCCGCGTACCTCCGCGTGATCGAGCGCAAGACCGCGGTGCTGTTCGCCGCCGGCACCCGCCTGGGCGCGCTGGCCAGTGGCGTAGACGAAGCCAAGCAACAGGCCCTGTTCGACTACGGCATGCACCTGGGCTACGCGTTCCAGATTGCCGACGACGTGCTGGACTACTCGGCCAACGCCGAGGAGCTGGGCAAGAACCTGGGCGACGACCTCGCCGAGGGCAAGGCCACGCTGCCGCTGATCCACGCGATGGCCCACTCCGACGACGCTACCCGCGAACGCCTGCGCACCATCGTGCAGGACGGCGACGCCTCGGCAATGCCGGAAGTGCTGGCCGCGATCCGTGCCACCGGCGGCCTGGAGTACAGCCGCGCGCGTGCCGAGGAATATGCCGAAGCCGCCGAGCGCGCGCTCGATGGCCTGGGCGACAACGATGCCGTGGCCGCCCTGCGTGGCCTGGCCCGCTACGCGGTGCAGCGCTCGCATTGACCGGTAGTGGGGGGGGGGGCGCGGGGGGGGGCCCCCCCGCCGCCAGGGGGGGGGGGGGGGGGGGGGGGGGGGGGGGGCGGGGGGGGGGGGGGGGGGGGGGGGGGGGGGCCGGCCTCCGCGCCGCGGCGCGCGCCCCCCGCCCCGCCCCGGGGGGGGGGGGCCCCGGGGGGGGGGGGGGGCCGCGCGGGGGGGGGGGGGGGGGGGGGGGCGCCCCCCCCCCCCCCCCCCCCCCCCCCCCCCGGGGGGCGCGCCCCCCCCCCCCCCCAACTACCGCTGCACGAATCAACGTTTCTCGAAGCGCTCCTCGAAGAACTCATCCAGCGCCTTCCACGCGCGCTTGGCCGCCCGCTCGTTGTACTGGCACCCCGGCGGGCTGTTGGCGTCGCGCTCGGCGAAGCAGTGCACCGCACCGCTGTAGTTGGTGAACTCCCAATCGACCTTGGCCGCGTCCATTTCCTTCTGGAAGCCAGCGATGTCCTCGGCGGTCACGCTCCTGTCGTCGGCGCCGTTGAGCACCAGCACCGACGGATGGCTGCCACCGGCCTGCGCCGGCAGCGGTGAACCCAGCCCGCCGTGCAGGCTGACCACAGCGGCCAGCGGCGCACCGGCGCGGGCCAGCTCCAGCACCGTGGTGCCGCCGAAACAGAAACCGACCGCACCGATCCGGCTGGCATCCAGCGGTACCTTGCCGGCCTGCGCCTTGAGCACGTTCACCGCTTCCAGTGCACGCGCACGCAGCAGCGGCCGGTCGTTGCGCAGCTTGCTGGCCACCGGCCCCGCCTCCGCATCGGTCTTCGGCCGCACGTCCTTGCCATAGACATCGGCCACCAGCACCACGTAGTCGTCGCCGGCCAGTTGCTTGGCCTTCTCGACTGCCGACTCGTTCACACCCTTCCAGTTCGGCACCATCACCAGGCCCGGGCGCTTGTCGTTGTCGCCATCGTCATAGACCAGCACGCCACTGAAGGTCGTGCCCTGGTGTTTCCATTCCACCGGCTGCGTCTTCATCGCCGCCCACGCTGGCATCGCCGCCAGTCCCAGTACCATCGCCACGCCGCAACGCCAACGGTTCATGCGCCTGCTCCGCAAGAAAAAGGGGACGGAGGGGATTAAGCCGTATTCGCCCCTCCCGCGTCGCATTCTGCATTGGCGGCGTGACGCAGGTGTGGTTGGATACGACTTGATCCCCTCCGTCCCCTTTTTTCGCATGACTCTTGTTGATCGCTTTCTGTCTGGCCTGATCCCGCGTTTGCCTGCCGAGGATGCCCCGCAGTGGGTCCACGTGCAGGGCGCCAGCGCTGAAGACCTGCAGCGCCTGCGTGTGCAGTGGCCGCAGGTGCCGGACAGCCTGGTGGAACTCCTATCGCGCGTGGATGGCACCCACTACCGGGAGTACCCCGGCGGCAAGGTCTGCGTACTGATGCTGGGCTCGGACGTGGAGGACGGTGGCTACCCGTACTACCTGCGATCGGTCGCGCAGATCTTCGAGGACCAGCAGCGGTGGGACGACAGCATCCGTTCCATCTACGAAGAGTGGCTGGATGAGGAGCCGGAGATCCTGGGTGAAGGCATCGACGGTGATCTGCCGATGAGCCGCCGCCTGTGCTTCTCGCACTGCATGAACAACGGCGGCACCTCGATGCTGTATCTGGATTTCGATCCGGCACCGGGCGGCAGCGTCGGCCAAGTGGTGCGCTATCTGCATGACCCGGACAGCTACGTGGTCATCGCGCCGAGCTTCGATGCGTACCTGCAGCAGCTCATTGACGGCGGTTACGCGTTCATCGACGAAGACGAATGAAGGCCGCCGAGCGTGGGCTCGGCGCTATAGTAGAGCCACGCCATGCGTGGATGAATTTCCCCGCAGGTTGCCGGCCAGCGGCCGGCACTACCCGCGTTCGATCCAGTGCAACGTGCCCGGCTCGAACGCCAGCAGATCCGCTGCGGCCAGCTGGCCCCGCGGCCAGTGGCGTTCCGGCGGCTTCGGCTGCCGGGCACCGACCGAACCGTCGTAGTCGCGCGCCAGCAGTCCGACGCGCGCCGCGCTTGCGGCCAGCAGGGCATCGATGCGCTGCAGCCACTGGCCGGCGTCGCCCAGCGCTTCATCGCGACGAACCTGCTGATCCTGTTCATGCCGCGCTCGCTGCTCGGCCAGCGCGCGGGCGATCTTGGCTTCGCTCCAGCCCTTCTTCCGCCAGCGCTCGGCATCGCCCTCCCATTCCGGCTCCGCCTGCGCCGAGGCCAGCGCCGTGCCGCAATCGCAGTGCGTGGCACTCAGCCACGGCTGCCAGTGGGGTCCGACCGCCACCTGCAGGCTGGGTGAATCCTGTAAGAACAGGCGCCGGCCGCTGCGCTCCATGATTGCGGCGGCTTTCACGTGCGCAAACGAGGTGGGCAGGAACAGGGTGATGAAGGTGCACATGCAGGTATCCGGGTCCGTCCGGGGATGCGCCGATGGTAACTCGCTGGGGTCAGAGCCCTTTCCTGCGGAAAGGGATCCAACCCCTTACCCGATGCCCAGCCCCGGAATCGCGCTGATGCTGTCCGGGTCGAATCCGGCCAGTTCGGCGAAATGGCGACCACGCGCCACGTAATCGCGGTAGGCACCAAAACTGGGCGCGCCCGGCGACAGCAGCACCACCCCGCCCTGCTCGCCCAGCGCGGTACGTGCCAGCGCCATCGCCTCGGCAAGATCGCCCGCCGCGTGCAGGCCGAAGCGGCCGGCATCGGCCAGCGGCTGCAGCATGGCATGGATGCGCGGGCCGTTGCTGCCCATGGTCACGATCTCCACCGGTGGCACGTCGTGGGCCATGTGCTGCATGAAATCGGTCCAGTCCAGGCCACGGTCGTGCCCGCCCACCAGCAGCGCGATGCGCTGCCCGGCGAAGCACTCCAGCGCGGCCAGGCTGGCGTGCGGCGTGGTGCTGATCGAATCGTTGACGTAGGTCAGGCCATCGGCCACGCCGATGCGCTGCAGGCGGTTCGGCAGCGGACGGAAATCCTGCACCGCCGGTGCCAGCGCCACCGCATCCAGGCCCAGCGCTTCCAGCGCGGCCAGCACCGCGCACAGGTTGCCGCGGTTGTGACGGCCCGGCAGCGGCGTGTTACGGGTATCGAACACGGCCTGCTCACCGCGATGCACGATGTCGCCCCGCATGTGCCAGCCCTGCGGCTGGTTGAACCAGACCACCTCACTCTCGGGCAGCGACAGTGCCGCCAGGTGCGGATCTGCGGCATTGAGCACGGCGATACGCGGTGCGGCTTCAGTCACCAGCCGCAGCTTGTCCTCGATGTAACGTTGTTCGCTGCCGTGCCAGTCCAGGTGTTCGGGGAACAGGTTCAGTACCACCGCCACCTGCGGGCGGGCGCCACTGCGCGCTACTTCACCGGTCTGGTAGCTGGACAGTTCCACCGCCCAGTATTCCGGCGCGGGTTGCGGATCCAGCACTTCCAGCAGCGGCAGGCCGATGTTGCCGACCAGTCCGGTGCGATGCCCAGCGGCCCGCAGCAGGTGCGCGACCAGCGCGGTGGTGGTGCTCTTGCCCTTGGTGCCGGTCACGCACACGGTGTCGTGCACGATGCCATCGTCAGCCGCGTGCTCCGCAAACCACAGCGCGGTGCCGCCGATGAAGGTGGTGCCCTGCTCTGCCGCCGCCAGCGCGATCGGCTGGTAAGGGCTGATGCCGGGCGACTTGATCACCACATCGAACGCGGCCAGCGCTTCGGCCGAGGGTTCGCCAAGTACCTGCAGCGCGCCCTGCGTTTCCGCACGCGCGGTCTCGACTTCGGCCGCCGGGCAGAACAGGCTCAGCGGCATCGTGGGCAGGCGCTCACGCAGCACCGCAAACGCGGCGCGGCCCTCGCGGCCCCAGCCCCACAGCGCGATGCGCTTTCCTTCAAGCTTCGAAATCTTCACGCACCCGTTCCCACAGCGCAGCCGGAACGCGGTGCTCGCCCTGCAGCTGCAGCAGCGGTGCCAGTTCCAGTTCGGCGGCATCCAGCTGCGGCTGGATCTCATTGCAGAAGCGCTTCACCAACAGGTCTTCCTTCCATTCCGGGCGCTGCGCCAAGGTCGCCATCGCCGCACGCGATTCGCGGCCTTCGCCCACGCACTCGAACGGCTTATGGTCCTGGAATTCCAGCAGCGCATCGAAGCCACCGGCCTGTTCGGCATCGTCCAGCAGGTTGCGGCCAAAGATGCGCACCAGGCGCGTCTTGGGCATGAACGGGGCCAGCGCCAGGAAGACGAAATGGCACTTCGGGCAGACACCGCACCAGCGGTTCACCGGGCGCTCGCCGAGGATGTGGAAATTGCGGTTGCAGCTGGAGAAGTGCGCGTCGTAGAAATCAGTCTTGGCGAACTGGCGGGCCACCGCCAGCTCGGACATCGGGCGCAGCAGCGAGTAGTACTGCAGATCCGCCGCCACGTACTTGCGCACATGGCTGCCGAACGCCTGCTCGCAGGCCCAGCCCTTGGACCACTGGTGGTTCACTTCGCCGGTGCCCGGAATCTGGCTGCCGTAGCTGGCCGAACGCTCGTTGGAGAACACGACCTGGTCCACGCCGTGCAGCAACGCGGCCAGCACCATGATTGCCGAGTTCACCACCGTCACCGGGATATGGCCGTTCCAGGCGCCTTGGCGGTTCAACTCGAACAGTTCCGGCGCCAGCGTGCGGCCCAGGTTCAATGTCGGCAGGCCGGTGCGCTCAGCGCACGCACGGATCAGCTGCGAGCCACCGATCCAGGTCACGGTCTCGTCCACGCCGGCACCGCGCAGCGCTTCGATGCTGACCAGCGAATCCTTGCCGCCGCCGATGGCCACCAGCGCGTGCGGCCGCAGGCCCAGCGCCGGCGCCTGCACGGCCTCGCCCTGCACCGGCAACCGGAAGCGGCCGCGCAGGTTCAGGCCGTTGCGGTAGGCGAATTCGCCCAGGCCATTGAGGTAAATGGTCTCCACCAGTGCGGCGGTATCGGCATCGATGCTGTAACTGTCGATGCTGACCGTATCCGGTACGCCGGCCTTGTAGTAGCTGACGCCGGCGATCAGGTGCAGCAGCTGCAGCGCACGCTGCACGGCGGCGGCACGCGCCTCGTCCAGCACGAACGGGGCGCCCGGCACGGTGATGGTTTCCACCATCTCCGGGCCGTCATCAAAGGCATAAACCAGCTTGGCCACGCCGGTCTCTGCGGCGAACTCGCAGCGGACAAAGCGGAAGCGGGAAACCTGGTGTTTGTCGAAAGCAGTCATGGTGTATCCGGTCAGGCACGGGCCCGCGCGAGGGCGCGGGGCGTGTCGGTGGGCGGGTGCAGAGCGCTCATGGTGATCATTCGATCACGTCTTCGCGCGGCAACATCCGCTGGTTGTAGGTGTTGGCCATCACATAGCCGTAGGCACCGGCATCTGCGATCAGCATCACGTCGTCCGGCGCGGTGGACACCGGCAGCTTGCGGCGCTTGCCGAACACATCGCTGGATTCGCAGATCGGGCCGACCACATCGAACGCCGCTTCGGCATAACCGCCCTGGCGGCTGAGGTTCTCGATGTCATGCCAGGCGTCGTACAGCGCCGGGCGCATCAGTGCGTTCATGCCGGCGTCCAGGCCGACACGGCGCACGCCGTCCTTTTCCACCACCTGGGTGGCATGGGTCAGCAGCACGCCCGATTCGGCCACCAGGTAGCGGCCCGGCTCGATCGCCAGGCGGAATGCCGGGTGCAGCGCCTTGACCTCGGCCAGGCCCTCGGCCCAGGCGTCCAGGTCGAAGGGTTCGTCTTCGTCGCTGTACGGAATTGGCAGGCCGCCACCGATATCGATGGTCTGCACGCTGCCGATGCGGCGGGCGAAACCGGCCAGCTCATCGCACATCAGGCGCCAGTGCTGCGCGGTTTCCACGCCGCTGCCCAGGTGCGCATGCAGGCCCACCACGCGGCTGCCCAGTTCGGTGGCCGCGCGCACGAACTCGTCGACGCGGGCGATCGGCAGGCCGAACTTGGACTCCTTGCCACCGGTGCGGACCTTGGCGTGGTGGCCCTCGCCCCGGCCCAGATCGACGCGCAGCCACAGCTCGCGGTTGCGGAACAGGTCCGGCCAGCGCTGCAGCGCTTCCACGTTGTCGACGGTCACGGTCACGCCCAGCGCGAACGCCGCCTCGTACTCGCTGCGCGGGCAGAAGCTGGGGGTGAACAGCACGCGCCTGGGCGACAGTTCCGGCAGGTGCTGGAACACATGCTTCAGCTCGCCGTGCGACACGCACTCCAGGCCGAAGCCTTCGGCTTCCAGCAGCTGCAGGATGGCCGGGTGGCTGTTGGCCTTGATCGCGTAGTAGCGCTGGTCGATCGGCTTGATTGCGGCCAGTGCACGGGCGCGGGCGCGCACCGTCGGCAGGTGATAGACGTAGCGCGGCGTACCGGCATCGGCCAGCTGCAGCAGGTGCGCACGCTGGCCGCGCCACCACGGCGTGCCGCGCGGGCGCACGGTGCCGGCAATCTCGCGCCAGCGCGGGCCGAACACTTCGGTCTCCTCCACCGGCATCGCGCCGCTGTCGATCAGCTCTGCGTGCAGGATCGGCAGCAGGCCATCGGCATCGGCCTCGTCGATGACGAAGGTCAGGTTCAGGTCGTTGGACGACTGCGAGATCATGTGCACGCGCTCGCGGCCGAAGGTGGCCCACACGTCCGACAGCTTGTGCAGCAGCGAGCGCATGCCGCGGCCCACCAGGGTGATCGCCGCGCACGGCACGATCACCTTCACCTTGCAGATCTGCGACAGGTCGGCCGACAGCGCGGCCAGCACATCGGTGTTGACCAGGTTCTCGGACGGGTCCAGCGACACGGTGACGTTGGTCTCGGCCGAACCGATCAGGTCCACCGACAGGCCGTGCTTCTTGAACAGGTTGAACACATCGGCCAGGAAGCCGACCTGCTGCCACATGCCGATGCCTTCCATCGACACCAGCACGATGCCGTTGCGGCGGCTGATCGCCTTCACCCCCGGCACCGGTGCGGCGCTGCCATCGATGCTGGTGCCCGGCAGTTCCGGGCGCTCGGTATCGAGGATGGCCATCGGCACGCCGGCATCGCGGCACGGCTTGATCGAGCGCGGGTGCAGCACCTTGGCGCCGGTGGTGGCGATTTCCTGCGCTTCGTAATAGTCCAGGCGGGTCAGCAGGCGCGCGTCCGGCACGTCCTTGGGATTGGCGCTGAACATGCCCGGCACATCGGTCCAGATCTCCACCCGGCTGGCGCCGAGCAGCGCACCGAAGTACGCCGCCGAGGTATCCGAGCCACCACGGCCGAGGATGGCGGTACCGCCATCGGCATGCCGCGAAATGAAGCCCTGGGTGATCAGCAGGCGGGTCGGCTGCGCGCGGAAGCGCTGCACCCACTCCGCGTCTGCGCGCCACTGGCAGTTCACCGACAGCCGCTGCGACCAGTCGCTCTGGTTCGGCTGCGGCGGCATCGCGTCCAGCCACTGGCGGGCATCCATCCAGCCCATGTCCAGGCCCGAGGCGCGCAGGTAGGCCGCGCCCAGGGTGGAGGACAGCAGCTCGCCCTGGCCCAGCACTTCGGCCTGCCAGTCGAGCGGACGGGTGGCTGCACGCGCATCGTCGAGCAGGCCCTGCAGCGCGGCCAGCCGTTCGGCCAGCACCTCGCGACCCAGGCCGAGTTCGGCCAGGAAGCCTTCATGGCGTTCGACCAGCGCTGCCACGCGGTCCCGGCTATCGGGCGCGCCGTCGGCAATCGCGGTCAGTTCGTTGGTGACCCCGGACAGCGCCGATACCACCACCAGCACGCGCGAGCCGGTCTCTTCCGCGCGTTTTTTCGCCAGCTTCCCGATCGTGTCCCAGCGGTGACGACGCGACACCGAAGTGCCGCCGAACTTCAGTACGATCCAACGATCGACAAGGGGGGAAGCTGACATGGATTGGCTATGTAGAATGTGGGGAAGCCGCCCTCGGGGGCGGAACCTTTGATTCTAAGCGCAATATCCCCGTAGATGGCCGTCCTCCGTTACCTGCAGCTCGATGTCTTCGCCGCCCGCCCCGGCACCGGCAACCCGCTGGGCGCCATCTTGGACGCCGACGGGCTCTCCAGCAGCCAGATGCAGGCCCTGGCTACCTGGCTGAACCTCTCCGAGACGGTGTTCTTCCTGCGCCCCACCGCGCCCGGCGCCGATTACCACATCCGCATCTTCACCCCAACCCGCGAGCTGGCGTTTGCCGGCCACCCCAGCGTCGGCGCCGCCTGGGCGGCGGTGACCTGCGGCCTGGCCCAGCCTCGCGCCGGCGCCCTGCTGCAGCAGTGCGCGGCAGGGTTGCTGCCGGTATGGGTGAGCGGCCCGGCCGAGGCACTGGAGATCCAGCTGGCCAGCCCGCCGGCACGGCAACTGGACACGGAGGCAGGCGGAGCGCCCGCCGCGCTGTTGGCGCTCGCTGCCGACGGGCAGGTGCCCGAACTCTGGGACAACGGCGCACGCTGGTGGCTGCTGCCACTGCGCGATGCCGACGCCGTGCGCAGCCTGCTGCCGGACATGGCCGCGCTGGCCGACTGGAGCCTCGCCACCGACGCTACAGGCCTGGCCGTCTTCGCCGATGAAGCCGGCACCGGCCACACCCGCGTGGTGCGTGCCTTCTGCCCCGCTGATGCGCCCGCCGTGCCCGAGGATCCCGTGACCGGCAGTGCAAATGCACTGATCGGCGCCTGGCTGCGGCAGCGCAATGCCCTCCCCGGCCGCGAGGGCCGCTACGTGGCCAGCCAGGGCCGCGAAGTCGGTCGCGATGGTCGCGTGCAGGTACAGGTCGATGCGCAAGGCACGGTGTGGATCGGCGGCCAGGTGCAGCCGGTCATCGACGGCCAGATCCGTTGGCTGTAGAGCCGAGCCCACGCTCGGCTGCTTCTTCTCACACCCCGACACAGCCGAGCATGGGCTCGGCTCTACAACCGCGCGTTAAGCTGCGCGCCAACCGATCCTGGAGTTTCGCCCCGATGACCACCCGCCGTTTCCTGCAGCTGGATGTGTTCTCCCCGCGCGCCGGCGCTGGCAACCCGCTGGCCGTGGTACTCGATGCCGACGGCCTGGACGACGCCAGCATGCAGGCGATCGCGCGCTGGACGCGTCTGCCCGAGACCACCTTCGTGTTCCCGCCCCAGGCAGCCGGTGCCAGCTACCGGCTGCGCATCTTCAGCCCGCAGAAGGAAGTGCCGTTCGCCGGCCACCCCAGCGTCGGCACCGCGCATGCGGTGCTGCAGGTGGGCCTGGCCGGAGCGGTTGACGGTGTGCTGGTGCAGGACGGCATTGCCGGCGCCCTGCCGCTGCGCGTCAGCGGTGAGGGTACGCAACAGCGCATCGCCATCCGCACCCCGCGCGCGCAGCTGGCCGAAACTGCCGAGGCCTGCGATCCACGCCTGCAGGCTGCACTGAGGGGCTGGCCGCTGGGTTCGTTGCCGCCGGCGCGCATGCAGGGCGGGCGCAGCTGGTGGGTGGTGCAGGTGGCCGATGAAGCCGCGTTGCGCGCCCTGCAACCCGACTGGGATGCGGTGGCCGCACTGGCCGAGTCCACCGACAGCATGGGCGTGTTCGCCTATGCCTTCAGCGATGGCGGTGAGGGATTCGATCTGGCCGTGCGTGCCTTCGTCGGCAACGGTCGCCGCTTCGAGGACGCCGCCTCGGGTGCGGCCAATGCGGTGCTTGCCGCATGGCTGGACCTGCGCGACGCGCTGCCGCGTGGGCGGACGCCGTTCGAAGTCAGCCAGGGCCGCGAAGTCGGCCATGACGCGCGCCTGACCCTGCTGGTCGATGAGGATGGCGAGGTATGGTCAGGCGGCCAGGTGCAGACCGTCATCACCGGCACCATCGATTGGTAAAGGGACACTGTAGAGCCGAGCCCGCGCTCGGCTGCTCTCCGGCCAGATCACGGGAGCTGCAGAAGCCGAGCATGGGCTCGGCTCTACAGATGCGTCGGCTCAGGCCAGTTCGGCTTCCAGGCTGATCGGCACCGCACTGAGCGCCTTGGACACCGGGCAGTTCTGCTTGGCGTCATCGGCAATGGCGCGGAACTGCGTCGCGTCGATGCCAGGCACCACCGCCTTTACCTTCAGCCGGATCTGCGACAGCTGCGGGCCGCCTTCCATCGACAGGTCGACCTTGGCTTCGGTGTCCAGCGAGGTCGGGGTAAAGCCAGCCTCGCCGAGCTTGGCCGACAGCGCCATGGTGAAACAGCCGGCATGTGCGGCGGCAATCAGCTCTTCTGGATTGGTGCCCTTTTCGTCGCCGAAGCGGCTGTTGAAGCCGTAGCGGGTCTTGTCCAGCAGTCCACTCTGCGGCGTGCTCAGCTGCCCCTTGCCCGACTTCAGATCGCCTTCCCAGTGCGCGGTGGCGTGTCGCGAGATTCCCATTGTGCTGCTCCTGCGTGGCGGTGATGAACGGCCACCCTCGCATGCCACGCGTTAGCCCTGCGTCGCTCCGCCGCACGCCCCACGTCGCCCCCGACCCCGGAAGATGGACACTTCCTCGCCAGCGCGCAACGCATTTTCCTCTTGTTTTCAGTGGTTTCGCGCAGTGCACCAATGGGCAGGCGGCGGGCTTCGAGCACGCTGACACGCCCCCAGCCCCCACCGCCGGCCATGTACTGAATCGGCCTGGATATGAAAAAACATGCACTTTCCGCGCTTCGGGCTATTGGCGGCGCCCAAGAGTTGCCCTACATTGCGCTTGCCGACGGGGTTCGGCGCCGACCAAACAACCAACCGTTCACGGAACAGGAAACCATGGCAAAGACCGCTAAGAAGGCTGCCCCGAAGAAGGCAGTGAAGAAAGTCGCGACGAAGGCAGCCGCCAAGCCGGCCGCTCCGAAGCCGATCAAGGAAGTGCTGACCAAGTCCGGCCTGGTTGCACACATCGCTGAAGCCTCCGGCGTCGTCGCCAAGGACGTCCGCGCTGTGCTGGCCTCGCTGGAAAGCGCCGTCGCCTCCTCGGTGCACAAGAAGGGCGCTGGCTCGTTCACCCTGCCGGGCCTGCTGAAGATCACCACCGTCAATGTGCCGGCCAAGCCGAAGCGCAAGGGCATCAACCCGTTCACCAAGGAAGAGCAGTGGTTCGCTGCCAAGCCGGCCACCACCAAGCTGAAGGTGCGTCCGCTGAAGAAGCTGAAGGACGCCGCGCTGTAAGCGCGCGCCCCAACGCGGATTGCAACGGGACGGCTCTGGCCGTCCCGTTTTTTTTGCGCGCTTCCCGCGCCATGCGTGGATGCGCCGCCCCGGGGCCATCCGCAACACAGCGTTGCCGCATATCGGGAAACGACCGCTCAGGCCCGCCGTCACTGGCAGGGCGCGCCCTGTGCAGGCCCCGGAACGTACCGGGTGGAACACTGCGTGCGGCGCCAGCCGTCGCAGCCGGCCGTGGCCTTGCCTATGGTGAGCACATCCTCCACAGCTACGGCGAGCACCCCCATGGCCAGCCCCTCCACCCGCTACCGGATCTCGGTGACCCCCATCGAAAAGGACGGGTTGCAGTGCACCGGGCGCTGCACCATCGAACTGGAACATCGCGCCAGCCGAGACCTCATGCGCCTGCTGGAAGCGGCGCCGCGCACCGCTGGCGTCAGCGGCGACGAGCGCGCGACCCTGGTGATCGCCACCCAGCTGCTGCGCGACATCGTGCAGCGCCACGCCGAAACAGAAGGCCATGCCCTGGCCGCCATCGCCGCGCAGGTGCTGCCGGCGCTGGATGCACTGGAACAGCTGCCCTCCTCCCGCTGATCGCCGCACAGCCGATACACTGCCTCCTTCCGTTCGCCTCGGGGAGGAGGCTGGCATGCGCAGGTTCCTGATACTGATCGCACCACTGGTGCTGCTGGCCTGCTCCAGGCCGCCATCGCAATCCGACGCAGCGGATGCCGCACCGCCGGTAGCGGCCAGCACGACTGCCAGCACGAAGCCGCAGACCGCCGCAGCAAGCGATGCAGCGGCTGCGCGGGCCATCGATGTCGATCCCCTGTTTGCTGCCGTCGCGGCCGACGCCGAGCTGCCCGCGGCCATGCTCAACGCGTATGTCATGGCCCTGCTCAATCGCGATCGCAAGGCCGCCGACGCCGCGTGGACTTTCCCGCCCAGCGATGCCCGGCGCGCTGACGATGCCGCATTGCGCCAGCTGACGGACGTACGCAGCCTGCGCCTGACCAGCGAGCTGCCGATCGCGCGCGACGGCCACCAGCCGCCGCAGCTGCTGGAGGTTCCGGTGCGGATCCGCGCGGTGACTCCTGAGGGCACCTTCCGCTTCGGCGGCTGGTACCGGGTGCAACCCAGCGCCGACGGCAGCGCCTGGCAGATCCAGTCGGCACAACTGCGGCCATCGCTGGACTGAACCGTTGCGGCGGCATGCACGCGCGATTCAGCCGGCAAGGCTACTCTTTGAACCATCCATTCCGCATCCATCGGTCTCTGCCATGCGCCTGCGTTCCCTGATGACCCGCCTCGCGGCCTCCACCGTGCTGATCGCCGCTGCAATCGGCGCCCAGGCTGCGCCTTCCATTTCCGGCCGGGAACTGTCGGTCGGTGCCAGCGACGTACAGCAGTACCTTGATGGCAGCTTCCCGCGCACGCAGGACGCGCTCGGCGGCCTGATCGCCCTGACGATGAGCCACCCGCAGCTGAGCCTTCCGGCCGGCGAGCGCTTGAACCTTGGCATGGACGTGGCACTGGCCACTGCCGGTGGTAGCCCGGCCAAACTGGGTACGGTGAAGCTGAGCAGCGGCCTGCGCTACGACGCGCAGACCCAGGGGTTCCACCTGCAGCAGCCGAGCGTGGATGACTTCACCCCGGCCAACCAGGGCGGTCGTCTCGACTCCCGTACCCGCGGCCTGCTCAACGCCTGGCTGAGCGACTACGCCCAGCGGGAGCCGATCTACAAGCTGGACCCGGCCGTGGCCGGCATGCTCGGCGCCCTGCAGGTGCAGTCGGCACAGGTGAAGAACGGCAAGCTGGTGGTCACCTTCAACCAGAACCTGGGCAACCTGGTGCCAGCGGGCCTGCTGGGCAAATAAGGTAGTGCCGGCCAGGGGCCGGCACTACCGGCAAGGCATCACGCGGCAAGTGCTTTTACCACCGCCTCGCTGAAGGCCGGAATGTCATCCGGCTTGCGGCTGGTGATCACGTTACCGTCGACCACCACCTCGGCATCGCGCCAGTTCGCCCCCGCATTGGTCAGATCCTGCTGCAGGGACGGCCAGGACGTCAGCTCGCGGCCATCGGCGAGGCCACTGTTGATCAGCAGCCACGGGCCATGGCAGATCGCCGCCACAGGCTTGCCTGCTTCGTCTACTGCGCGGACAAAGCCGAGTACAGCCTCGTCGGTACGCAGCGTGTCCGGATTGATGACCCCTCCCGGCAGCACCAGGGCATCGAAGCTGGCCGGATCGGCCTCATCCAGCGGAATATCCACTGCAACGGCGTCGCCCCAGTTCTTCTCTTTCCAGCCCTTGATCGTCGCCTCCTTTGCAGGCGACACGACGCTGACGCGCGCGCCTTCGGCTTCCAGCAGCCGCTTGGGTTCGGTCAGTTCGGACTGTTCAAAGCCGTGGGTGGCAAGGATGGCAATCTGCTTGCCCTTCAATCGTTCTGCCATGGGTGCACTCCGGTTGGGGGTGCCGACAGAATGGAAGAACGGCCCTTGCAGGGCAGTGACCCTGCCGTGCACGGCAGGTGGAGAGCTCCAGGTGGTGCCGGCCGCTGGCCGGCACCTGCATCGCGCCATGCCGGCCAGCGGCCGGCCCTACCCGGTACCGGTCAGCGCTTGGGCTGCAGCATGGTGCCGGTGCACTTGGGCGAGCCGCAGCGGCACTCCCAGATCTTCTTCAGCTTGGCAGTGTGACGCTCGGCCAGGGTGATGCCGTAGTTGTAGGTCAGTTCCTCGCCGGGCGTGATGTCACGCAGCGCCTCGATGAACACCTTGTCACCGCGGCTGTCGCCGTCCTCGTCTTCCTCGATCACGGCCTCGCAATTCGGCTCGCAGCTGTGGTTGATCCAGCGCGCGTCATTGCCTTTGTAGTTGGCATCGATCACCCAGTCGTCGTTGAGGGTGAACAGGAAGGTGTGGCCGCTTTCGACGTCGCCGCTGTCATCGGCATCAACATCGCCGTGGCTGCGCAGCAGGCCCTTGTACTGGATCACGCGCTCGCCCTGCTTGATCGGGGCCACGGCGAACACGCCGTTGCCATGGATGGCGGACTTGCGGGCTTGGATCTTCTTCGGCATCGGCACGGGCTGTTTGCAGCGGATGGAACCTGGATTCTCGCCCATTCCGGGTGATTGCGAAAATCACCCCGGTAGCGCAGCATGGCGCCCCGGCAACGGCCCGGCGCGTCCTCCCGCCCGGCCCAGCGCCGGCTGAATGCCCGGGTTGGACGGCGGCGAATAAAAGCGTACAATTTCAGTCCGCTTTAAGAACCACTCGCATCCCCATGTTGCGTGTCACCAAGCTCACCGATTACGCCACCGTGGTACTGACCGTGCTTGCCGCCCGTCCGGGCGAGGTGCTCAGTGCCACCGAGCTGGCCGAATTCACCGGCCTGGAGCCGCCCACCGTCAGCAAGGTGCTCAAGCCACTGGCCCAGGCCGGCCTGGTCGAAGGCCTGCGCGGTGTCCGTGGCGGCTACCGCCTGACCCGCCCGGCCATCGAGATCTCGCTGTTCGAAGTGGTCGAAGCGATGGAAGGGCCGCTGGCCCTGACCGAATGCAGCCACGACCACCACCAGTGCGGCATGGCGCCCAAGTGCGGCGCGCGCAGCAGCTGGCGGCTGATCAACGACGTGGTCTCCGAGGCCCTGCGCGATGTCACCCTCGCCCAGATCCTGCCCCCTCTTCCCCTTGCCGATGACGAACAGCGCCGCACCATCGCTGTCGACGTCGTCTCCTGATCCACAGGCAGCCCCCCCATGGCCACCGAAACCATCGAAAACGTCGCCCACGACGACACCCCCAACCGCGAGATCCACGAGCAGCTCGGCCGCAAGTATTCGGCCGGCTTCATCACCGAGATCGAATCGGACTCCCTGCCGCCGGGCCTGGACGAGGACACCATCCGTGCCCTGTCGGCCAAGAAGGACGAGCCGGAGTGGATGACGCAGTGGCGCCTGGACGCCTACCGCCACTTCCTGACCCTGCCGATGCCGGACTGGGCCAAGCTGGAGATCGCCCCGATCGACCTGCAGGCGCTCAGCTACTACTCCGCGCCCAAGGGCCCGAAGTACGCCTCGCTGGATGACGTGCCAAAGGAACTGCTCGACACCTACGACAAGCTGGGCGTGCCGCTGCACGAGCGTGCCAAGCTGGCAGGCGTGGCGGTGGACGCGGTGTTCGACTCGGTGTCCGTCGGTACCACGTTCCGCAAGGAACTGGCCGAGAAGGGCATCATCTTCTGCTCGATGTCCGAGGCCATCAAGGAACATCCGGAACTGGTCCGCCAGTACCTGGGCACCGTGGTGCCGGTGGGCGACAACTACTTCGCCGCGCTCAATTCGGCGGTGTTTTCCGATGGCAGCTTCGTGTTCATTCCCAAGGGCGTGCGCTGCCCGATGGAGCTGAGCACCTACTTCCGCATCAATGCCGGCCACACCGGCCAGTTCGAGCGCACCCTGATCGTGTGTGAGGACAAGGCCTACGTGTCCTACCTGGAAGGCTGCACCGCGCCGATGCGCGACGAGAACCAGCTGCACGCCGCAGTGGTCGAGCTGGTCGCGCTGGAAGACGCGGAGATCAAATACTCCACCGTGCAGAACTGGTACCCGGGCGACGAGAACGGCGTTGGCGGCATCTACAACTTCGTCACCAAGCGTGCCGAGTGCCGCGGCGCGCGCAGCAAGGTCACCTGGACCCAGGTCGAGACCGGCTCGGCGATCACCTGGAAGTACCCGTCCTGCGTGCTGCTGGGCGACGACTCGGTGGGTGAGTTCCACTCCGTGGCGCTGACCCATCACCGCCAGCAGGCCGACACCGGCACCAAGATGATCCACGTCGGCAAGCGCACCAAGAGCAAGATCGTCAGCAAGGGCATCAGCGCCGGCCGCGGCCAGAACACCTACCGCGGCCTGGTGCGTGTGGACCGCAATGCCGATGGCGCGCGCAACTACACCCAGTGCGATTCGCTGCTGATCGGCAAGCAGTGCGGCGCGCACACCTTCCCCTACATCGAGGTGAAGAACCCGGGCGCCACCGTCGAGCACGAGGCCACCACCTCCAAGATCTCCGACGACCAGCTGTTCTACTGCCGCGCCCGTGGCATCAGCCAGGAAGACGCGGTGTCGATGATCGTCGACGGCTTCTGCAAGCAGGTGTTCCGCGAACTGCCGATGGAGTTCGCGGTGGAAGCCAAGAAGCTGCTGGAAGTCTCGCTGGAAGGTTCGGTGGGCTGACCGCCCGCCCCTACCCCTCGCAAACGCATTCTCTTTACCGGCGGGCCGCGGCCCGCCCCACGGAAATCCCCACCATGCTGAAGATCGAAAACCTCCACGCCCGCATCGGCGACAAGGAAATCCTCAAGGGCCTGTCGCTGGACGTCCAGCCGGGCCAGGTGCACGCCATCATGGGCCCGAACGGCGCCGGCAAGTCCACCCTGGGCAATGTCCTGGCCGGCCGCGAAGGCTACGAAGTGACCGAAGGCAGCGTGCAGTTCGACGGCGTCGACCTGCTGGAGCAGGACCCGGAAGCGCGCGCCGCTGCCGGCCTGTTCCTGGCGTTCCAGTACCCGGTGGAGATCCCGGGCGTGAACAACACCTACTTCCTGCGCGCGGCACTGAACGCCCAGCGCAAGGCACGCGGTGAGGAGGAACTCGATTCCATGCAGTTCCTCAAGCTGGTGCGCCAGAAGCTGGCCGTGCTGCACCTGAAGGACGAACTGCTGCACCGTGGCGTCAACGAAGGCTTCTCCGGTGGCGAGAAGAAGCGCAACGAGATCTTCCAGCTGGCCGTGCTGGAACCGAAGCTGGCGATCCTGGACGAAACCGACTCGGGCCTGGACATCGATGCACTGAAGAGCGTGGCCGATGGTGTCAACGCACTGCGCGCTGCTGATCGCTCGTTCCTGGTCATCACCCACTACCAGCGCCTGCTGGACTACATCAAGCCGGACGTGGTGCACGTGCTGGCCGATGGCCGCATCGTCAAGACCGGTGGCCCGGAACTGGCCCTGGAACTGGAAGCGCACGGCTATGATTTCCTGAAGGACCGGGTCGTGCCCGAGGCGGCGGTCTGATGAGCGCCTTGCTTGATTCGATGGCCCAGGCCTTCTGCGGCAGCGATGCGCGCCGCGAAGTGCTGGATGCGGCCCTGCGTGACGGCCTGCCGGCCGCCCGCAACGAGGCCTGGAAGTACACCTCGCTGCGGCAGCTGGAACGCCGTGCGTTCGCTGCGGCACCGCTGCAGGGCCCGGCGCTGGACGCCGCCCTGCTGGACGACATCCCAGCGCCGCGCTTGGTGTTCGTCAACGGCCGGTTGGATGCCGCACTGAGCGACGTGCAGGCCCTGCCGGCCGGCGTGCAGCTGCAGCCGCTGTCGGCCGCACTGGCCGCTGGCGAAGACGCCGTGCGTTTCCTCGGCCGCCGCTACGAGCGCAGCGAGGAGATCTTCGCCCGCCTGAATGCTGCGCTGGCCGATGAAGGCGTGGTGCTGCGCGTGGATGAAGGCGTGCAGGTCGACGTGCCGCTGCAGCTGGTGTTCGCCAGCGTCGCCGGTGACACCGACCTGGCCTGGCATCACCGCCACCTGATCGAACTGCGTGCCGGCGCCAGCTTGGGCGTAGTCGAGCATCGCTTCAGCGTGGGCGACTCCGCCCACCTGGACAATACCGTGCTGCATGCCCATGTCGCCCGCGATGCCGTGCTCAAGCACGCCCGCGTGCAGGCCGGCAGCGCGCGCCAGACCAGCTTCCTGCGCACCGACGCGGTGCTGGCCCGCGACGCGCAGTACCACCGCGTGGACCTGGAACTGGGCGCCGCGCTCAGCCGCCATGAACTGAACGTGCGCCTGGAAGGCGACAATGCCCAGCTGACCGCCAACGGCGTGCTGCTTGGCAATGGCCGCCGCCACGTCGAAACCCGCCTGGGTATCGACCACATCGCACGCGATACCGCCTGCGAACTGCTGTGGCGCGGCGTCGCCGCCAACCGCAGCCGCGTGGTGTTCCATGGTGGCATCCAGATCCGCGAAGGCGCCGATGGCACCGACGCGAACCTGTCCAACAAGAACCTGCTGCTGTCGGCCGATGCCGAGATCGACACCCAGCCGACGCTGGTGATCGACGCCGATGAAGTGAAGGCCGCGCACGGCGCGACCGTCGGCCAGCTCGACGCCAACGCGTTGTTCTACCTGCGCTCGCGCGGCCTGCCGCAGGCACAGGCGCAGGCACTGCTGAGCGCCGCGTTCTGCCACGAGCCGCTGAAGATCCTGCCCGACGCGCTGCGTGCGCAGCTGGCACGTCGCCTGGACAAGGCACTGGCCGAGGCGGGTGTGGCATGAACCTGTCCACGCCGCGCCCGATCGAAGAACGCACCGGCGCCCCCGACTGGGACCGCGTCCGCCTCGACTTCCCGCTGCTGATGCGTGAAGTGCACGGCAAGCCGCTGGTCTATTTCGACAATGCCAACACCGGCCAGAAGCCGGTGCAGGTGATCGGCGCGGTGGACGAGTTCTACCGCCGCTACAACGCCAACGTCAGCCGCGCGGTGCATGCACTGGGCAGCGAAGCCACCGACGCCTACGAAGGCGCACGCAACACGCTGGCGCGCTTCCTCAACGTCCGGCCCAGCGACCTGGTGCTGTGCAGTGGCACCACCTTCGCCATCAACCTGGTGGCCTATTCGTGGGCGCTGCCGCGGCTGAAGGCCGGTGACGTGATCCTGATCACGCGCATGGAGCACCACGCCAACATCGTGCCGTGGCAGCTGGTCGCGCAGCGTACCGGCGCCACCATCCGCGTGGCCGAGATCACGCCTGACGGCGCACTCGATCTGGATGCGCTGCGCGCGGCGATGACCCCGGAGGTCAAGCTGCTGGCCGTCACCCATGTCTCCAACGTGCTGGGCACGGTCAATCCGGTACGCGAGATCTGCCGTGAAGCGCGCAAGCGCGGCATCATCACCGTGGTCGATGGCTCGCAGGCCGTGCCGCACCGCAAGGTCGATGTCGCCGCGATAGGCTGCGACTTCTACGCCATCACCGGCCACAAGATGTGCGGCCCGACCGGTACCGGCGCACTGTGGGCGCGCCGCGAGCACCTGGACGCGATGCCGCCGTTCCTCGGTGGCGGCGAGATGATCAAGGAAGTCAGCTTCGACGGCACCGTGTTCAACGATGCCCCGCACAAGTTCGAAGCCGGCACCCCGAACATTGCCGGTTTCATCGGCCTGGGTGTGGCTGCCGACTACCTGCAGCAGCTTGGGCAGGAGAACGTGGAAGCACGCGAAGCCGAACTGCTGGCGCACTTCACCGAAGAGCTGCGCCGCGTCGACGGTCTGCGCATCATCGGCGAAGCGCCGGAGAAGGCCGCCGTGGTCTCGTTCCTGATCGACGGTGCGCATGCGCACGACCTGGCGACCCTGCTCGACCTGGAAGGCGTGGCCGTGCGCTCGGGCCAGCACTGCGCACACCCGCTGCTGCAGTACTTCGGCGTCGCGGCTACCTGCCGTGCCTCGCTGGCGTTCTACAACACGCATGCCGAGATCGAGCGGTTCATGACCGCACTGACCAAGGTGCGGAAGCTGCTGGGCTGAGGATTCGCCAGAATCAGGGAAGTACGAGAACGCCGCAGGGAACTGCGGCGTTTTTTATTGCGCGCTGGACGCAAGCAAGCAGAGGCGTAACGGGGAAATGCTGAGTGATGCCAGGAACGGGCAATCTCACCCTAATGCCGATCCATCCACCATCAACGGCCTTGAGGCACCGTCTCCTACATGCCAACAAGCATGGATACCCCGGAGACAATCAAGAAGACGTACATCATCACGACGCCCCTCAACACCCACCGTTCCCCCTGATGGAGCGCCTGCCCTTTGGAAGTAAGGGCAAGCACTGCAATACCGCGCAAGCACCTAAGCCACCAATCAACCTTGATGATTCCGACTGCAGCGAGTACTTCCGGCCGTTCACGCTCGATTTTCAGCAACATCCTGTGAGCCGCAAATGCGTTTATCCACATGGCACCTAGGATGATGGAAGCCCAAATGGGGAAGCTCTCAACAAGGCTTTTCATCGTTCTTCACCCTGGCTACGCGCTATAAAAACTCGTCAAACAGGCGCCGAAGATCAAATCAATCCGCAATTTCTGCAATACGGCAAACCCCTCCACCCACATCCGCCTCAACTCTGACGTACAGATTATTCGTAAAATACACATCCCCATGGCAAACCACGCGGACACTGCTCTCGTAGTAAGTTACAAGAAGTGAGGAATCAGTAGCGACCTCAGGCTTCACAACCCTGCTTTCACCGACAGGAATTGATCCTACGCCTACCACACCACCGCCAACCTCCAAGCTGACGCCATAAATCACGCCCCTTCCAACATTCTTTACAACAATCACCGGATCCGACAACCAATCACAACCCTGCAACCCCAGCGAAATAACCACAGCAGCCAGGCATGATTGGATTCGACCACTCCACGCGGTTGAGTGCTCAGCACCCAACTTGCAGTTCGCCATTTCTTGCAGCCTCCGAACATTGAAACGACTTCCTGTGCGACTGCCGGAGCCACACAAGCCACGGCCCCACCGCGAGTACCACCCGAATCAACAGCAAACAGAGCCATTCATGGCTTAGTCCCAATTCAATACGCCGCGGGTGGCGGAAAAGCCTGCGGAGCATGCCGAACAATCACCGGCGTTGCAGGCCCTTTGAAGCTACTCCATCACATAGCGCCCGCACACCCAATCTTCTACGTAGCAATCAGCTATGGATTCGATGCGTTCAATGGCGCAAGAAGCCCCTTGACGTACCCACCGAGACCAACTACGTCCTCAGCTGTACCAATCAGGTCCCGTCGCATCATCTTCTCGACATGCTCTACACCACCAAGTCGCGCGACAACATCCGCAAGGAAAGTGACATCTCCCGCAAATAACGTCACGTCCTGATCCAGCTTTACAACCCAGCGACCATCACGCGAAAACAAGAAATGATCACGCATGAAGTTCCCATCTTCCAACCAGTAGGAGCGCAGGCCATCCAGACCTCGCTCAATTTCCACGGGGTTTCCGCCGTCGGAGCTCTCTGAACATCGAACCGCGCACATCGCGATATCTGCAAAGTGCTCCGAAAGTGCGCTCAGCCACGCCACCCAAACATCATTCGGAGCAAAATCCTCATACAGGTTGCGATCAAACGCCATCCCAGCCCAGTCTTCCCGGAGGAGAGGGAGATCCGGAGGGTTAGAGTTTGAGAGAGATGCCGCAATGAAATCTGGCCAGCAACATGTATTTTTCATAGCTTCTCTGAATGCACTCAAGCCCACTCATCAATACTCCGCCTAACGGCCAACACCTGTGCTTCGGCATAGCGGGGATCGCGAATACGGATATCGCCATCATCAAGATAGTGCCATATCACGTGAGGAACACCGATTTCATACGAACTTGACCGAAGCACGTTCTTGATAAATTCCGCCCTCTGGTACCAGCTAGACACCTGCTCCACGGAAGCAGGCTCGGATTCCAAAAGCCTCCGCAGACAGGCTAGAACGAGATTCTTTACATCGATAGCGCTCAATGCGAAACCTCCTATTCTTCAACCAAGCGGAAATTGCCCCAAAGCCTATCGACGTGATCGATCAGCTCGCAATGACACAGACGCAATCGCGCAACGTGTAGAATTGAACAGCCCAGGAGTGAAATGGCGTACTGTGATATCTGTGACTCTGCCAGCCATCGAGAATGTTCCGAAGTCTCTGTCTGGCAAGTGTCAATCCTAACATGGAGACCATGCGATCACATGTTAGGCGCGCCTGTGGATCATCCCGCTTTCCTGCCACAGAAGGCAGAAATGAAAGCAAATAACGCCATTTCCACAACCTATCACTCACTTCAAATCTTCAAGATTGACGAGCACATCTCCAAATTCCGCACGTGGAACGGGACCAGGGATTCGTAGGGAGCGAACTTCAAGGGGGGCGTGAATTTCGCCAAGCAGCAGATCACCTGTCGAATTGTCACTCTCCCTTGTCCTGAACACCCCGATTATCGAGACCCATGAATACGCGTATTCATCAAATACGCTTTGCTGCAGATCTATTGGCCCTCTAATTCGAACTTGGGTCTCCTCAGTCACTCCGGCCTCAAACAACTCTTTGCTTGAATTCAGTACAAAGAGCTCCCGGCTCACCCCGAGATAGCCCTCCATCCGCACCAACTTTCCATCGAATAGCCGGGGCGTAGCAGCCAGTTCCCGGAAGCTGACCCGGCAGGCGGAGCTGCCCTCGACGCCACAGGTCGTTCCAAACGGTACGCCCACACCTTCTTGATACCTGCAACCAGCCCCATAAAAAATAAAAACAATAACCACGAAAAACCGGAAATCAACATTCACGCCCACCCCCCCGCGTCGCCATCCAGCGCCATGGGATACCGCTCACTTTCGCTGCACTCCCGCAAACCGCCCCTCCTCTGCCAGCCGAAAAATTCGCAGAATCATTGATAGCCAAGTTCATCAACAACAGCCTTGCACTTGGAATCCAAATCGACATGAAATGATTTCAACTCCTCGGACGGTAGTTTCCCGTCGTCCGAGCGATGCATTACTGCATATCCGCGCAACCCTGCCACCGTCCCCTCAGGAGCAATGTTGTAGATATCCCCACCCCACCCCCGCGACGACTTTACATAGTCAGCCACCACCAAAAGACAGTCGTCATCCAGTCGACCGCTTCCTATTTCATGTAGCGAACAACCAGCGACAGATACGAGACATAGCGCTGAAGTTAGCGCAAGCCCTTGAAGAACCATCGCTCGTCGTCGGCATCGAGATGAACTTGTGGATTTCACAGCACTCCCGCCACTTGTCGAGAAACCCAGGAAGGAACACCGTGGGCCGCCTGCCCCCCCCCCCCCGCGTTTGCAGTAATGATTCTATCAATAGCGCGTCAGCGACTGTTTGACGACAACGTGCTCCCATTCTACTTGGGATAGCCTTTCGCCCCTCGCCCCTTCAGCCATGGCCATCTGAACCAGCTCACCAGAAGGCTCATACATCGTACGCTCGATGACATTTCCATTGACAGCGGTGATCGCCACCGTTGAAACCAACGCATCGGTGTAACTGTACTCGACCACTTCCTGGGCAGCGGCCAGCACTATATTCAGGCCACACGCACCAACACCGCGAGTACCGCCCGAATCAGTGGAGAGCCAGCCCTTTTTCCAGCCGCCAGCCCGCCCTCGACCTCTCGGCAACAATCGTCACGCACTCATTTACAGGAAGCCCACAGGTGTCCGCCGACCTGACGACACCTTGATGATCGGCTAAGACGAAATATACCCTCAATCTTTCGCTTCCAGCCTGATCAAATGATTTCCTGACATCAATTAAATGCACCCTGCATATTTGCGCTTCTGGCACACTTTCGGAACTGAAAACTGACTCGAGCGCCTGTGCGTAGTGATTAGCCGCTGCGTTTCTTGGCTCATGATTTATGACCACACCCAAACCTCCATCTCTCCCGCCACAGGCTGCAAGCCCTAACAAGCAAAGCGCCGCTACAATAATATCGACCAGCCGCCCAAAGCGATCAAGCACTTGGGAATTTTTCACTGAATCCCCTCCCAAAACTTAGCGCACGCGCAATCTACATCCTTTCACAGGCCCCGATCATTCGCTTCACGATGACCGAGGCACACTGGCCTTCGTCAATACCACAAGTCCCCGCAGTCAAGAATTTCCCGCCGCCATCAGTCAGTACATAGAAAATCCTTCTATTTCTCCGACCCTCCCGAGAGAGTTCGAGCTGCGATACCACCAACTCTGCATTCACTTTCCGCGCCCCGTCCACAGGACGCGAATGCATGAGCTCATCCATATCAGCATGGATCTTCTGAGATGAGGAGCTGTCGTGGTCCTGGTTGGCCACCCGAAGAAGACAACCGCGGTCCTGCACACAGGAGGCGAGAAGCGGCATCGATAAGGCAGCAGATAGAGAAACTATGATCTTCATCGAGACCTGCCCAACCAATAACCTCGTGTTCAAACCAGAATGCGCTCCGCACCACCCGTTCCTATCATCGAATCCGAACGAATTATTATCGGCATTTGCGCAACTGCTGCCTCTAATTGGAGAGCCCCACCCCGCAAGGTGGAACCCCGACCCGTTCATGCCGCAATCTCTGAAGATCCATCTCCATCAGTTCGCGCGTAGTCTCCGGCGGATCAAGACGCAAGCCTTCCTCGAGGATTTGCATTGCGCGCTTACAGTCCCCCCCGCCTTGCTCAAGGGAGAGGAACAGTGCCAATCGCTGCATTGAACTAACGTCCATTCGTGCGACCCCCTCCTCAAGCCAGTAGCGATACCGCTCCATGTCGCCACGCGTCGAGTAGTGCCATTCGAGCTTTAGACGGGCCTCTGCATTCCCGTTTTCAGCCATCGAAATCTGACGTTCCAATTCTTCCTCGGAAAGGGCCAAACTTGGCGCTTCATCATGTTTCTCATTTCGGGAAAGCCGCTCTTCCTGGGGCTCCCCGTTACCGCAGCCAACAAGCAGCAAAGACAAAACAACGGAATTCGAAAGAATTTTCATTGCTTCACCTTCACCGTTTCTATTCTACGAATTCTGGACCCCAATTCAGGCTCAGCAAACTGATAGGATATTGAACCATCAGCTTTGATCGTAATCGAACGAATGGCGGGACCCGTCGGCCCCGTCCCTCCAGGCGAGAACCTTTGCCATACACCTGCACCTCCGGTTCCGTTCTCACCCATACTGACACGGAGCGTCATATCATCTCCAGGCTTGTAGTTTTTTGGATAGCGAACGAATCCGTTGGGAGCATAGACGGACGACTTATTCAGGTTCGCCCATCCCTGAGCAAAAGCCTTTGCCTGACCGATTTCCGCCCCAAGGTGGCAACCTGCCATGAATATTTCCTGGCCCTGTTTTAGCCCAAACTGGGTCCGAGCCATATCCCATGAGCTGACTGAGGAGTAGTTTTCCATGCGCCCCCTCGCTGGTCCTGAATGACCATGTTATTGGCGTGCCCTGCGACCGTGAACTTGCCCGGAATGTTGAGCGCATCTCCTGCCGCTCTCAGCCCGTTCGGATCAGCTTCACTGAACACGTTCATGTCTGCCCTGCCGTCCGGATCCTTGAACTTATACGGATTGGCAGAAGCGTAGCGATAGCGATTGAATGAAGCCCCTTCCGAACTAGCTGCAACTGGATCAGCCCCCAGAAATGCGACAGTTTGGAAGTCATAGTACCGCTGCTGCATGTAACTCAGCCCGGTCCCGGAGTCCGTCACATGCCCCGCATATCCCGGCCCATCCTTCAACGGCCGATTGACCACCGCCCCATACGGCTCATACACCGTACGCTCAATGACATTTCCGCTGGCATCGGTGATCGCCACCGGTGAACCCAGTGCATCAGTGTGGATGTACTCGACGACTTCCTGTGCGACCGCCGGAGCCACACAGGCCGCCAGCACCACCACCGTGAGCACCGCCCGAATCAACAGCGAACAGAGTCCATTCATGGCTTAGTCCCAATTCAATACGCCGCGGGTGACGGGGAAGTCTGCGGACCATGCCGAACAGCCACCGGCGTTGCAGGCCCTGACAATGTAGAGACTGGCGCAGTAGGTCCCGCCGCTCGACTGCACGTAGGTATTGGGGCCGGTGTACAGGCGCCGTCCAGTATGCAGTGACCTGTCGGCACCCGCCTCGGATACCATCAGAAAATCCCTGTTATCACGAACCGCTTCATGGGAGCCGCGATTGATACTTGAAACTCACTTCAGATCTTCGAGATCAACGGACACGTCTCCGAAAGTCGCTCTTGGAATCGGACCTGGGACTCTCAACGACTGAACGTCAAGTGGGGCATGCATTTCGCCGAGAAGAAGATCATCCGTCGACCCGTCCGTCCTCCTAAGCCTGAACTCCCCAGTCACTGATACCCACGAATAGGCATACCGATTAAAAACGTCACGCTGGAGATCTATTGGGCCCCTGATGCGAACTTGGGTCTCATCAGTCACTCCAGCTTCGAACAGCTCCTTGCTGGAGTTCAATACAAAGAGCCCTCGACTAACTCCGAGATAGCCTTCCACGCGTATCGATTTCCCATCGAATAGACGGGGGGTCGCAGCCAGCGCCCGGAAGCCGACTCGGCAAGCTGGATTCTGACCGATCCCACAATCCTTTGCGGGCGGCGTCTGCCGTCCTTCCTGATCACCGCAACCGACCACGGAAATCGCCAAGAAGAAGGTCACGAAAAGCTGATAATTTATTCTCATTTCACAACCTCCGACACACCATCCTTGTTCAGCCTATAGACCCCCGACGGATCCGAAACGTAATTAATCGAATTTGTTTTCTTGTACGTTTCAACATCCCAATATGAGAATGGCGAGTAGGCACGATTGTATCCGTCCAATGCTGGATGCGTGTGGATATTGATCCCCCTACGAGAGGCCTACCGGCAGTCCCACCCAGCCAGTCCACGTCACGAACCTGACTGGATATCCCAATATCGGAAAGGTGAAAGGCACCGCTATTCTTCATCACGATTTCCGCACTCACTTCCCATCCGAATCTAACAGAGTACTTCTGATAAACCTTTGAAAAAATCTTGGCAGCGTTGTCTGAATTCGCGTTCGGAATTGACTCCATCTTTACCTTCGTAGCATCAACAACACCCTTCATGGCATCATATCGAGCCTGTGCATTTTCCTTTGTAAAGCCAGACGGGAGAGCCCCTCCGATTGCCGCCACTCTTACCCCGGCCGCAATGCCATTGTTTTATATTTTGCTCCCAGTAATAGCCTGCCGAGCATCCTTGGGCTGCCTTCCATCCGGATCAAGGAACCGATACGGGTTCCCCAGCGCATACGCGTAGCGCCCAAAAGCAGCCACTGATGAAGCTATTGGATCGGCGGATAGAAATGCCCCAGTCTCCACATCATAGTACCGCTGCTGCATGTAACTCAGCCCGGTCCCGGAGTCCGTCACATGCCCCGTATATCCCGGCCCATCCTTCAACGGCCGATTGACCACCGCCCCATACGGCTCATACACCGTACGCTCAATGACATTTCCGCTGGCATCGGTGATCGCCACCGGTGAACCCAGTGCATCAGTGTGGATGTACTCGACGACTTCCTGTGCGACCGCCGGAGCCACACAGGCCGCCAGCACCACCACCGTGAGCACCGCCCGAATCAACAGCGAACAGAGTCCATTCATGGCTTAGTCCCAATTCAATACGCCGCGGGTGACGGGGAAGTCTGCGGACCATGCCGAACAGCCACCGGCGTTGCAGGCCCTGACAATGTAGAGACTGGCGCAGTAGGTCCCGCCGCTCGACTGCACGTAGGTATTGGGGCCGGTGTACAGGCGCCGTCCAGCTCCGGAAGGCTCAAGCTGATACTCCGTTGCCCCCGGAACCGCGCGCCAGCCGACGCTGCATTGCACCTGATAGGGCGCCTTGCGCGTGCTGAGCCACTCCGCCACGTAGATCTGAGTGGCTGCAGGAGGAAGCACGACGGAGACACTGGCGATGCCCGAGTAGGGACTGCACCCCGCGAAATTGCATGCCCTCACGCGATAGGCGTAGCTGCCATTGCCACGGCTGGCACCAAAGCTGTTCCCGCCGCCGTTATGCACCACCGTCCAGCCACCACCGTTGGCACTCTCCTCCAGCACGAAGCTCTCGCTGTTGGCCGGCACCGACCAGCTCAGGCTGTACTGCGGCACGTTCACCAGGCCCGGCGCGCTGATCACCGGCTCGATCGTCGGCGGCCCGATCATCTCTCCTGTAGCAGCCAGGCCAGGAAAACGCGAAAGCACGCGAGGTGGAACTACTGGCGCGCTTCACCGAAGAGCTGCACCGCCTCGCCGGCCTGCGGATTATCGGGGAGGTGCAGGGAAGGCCGCCGCGGTCTCGCCCGTGCTCAGCGGCGAGCACGTCCATGAACAACTGGTGATCCTGCACAATCTGAAAGAATGAAAGTGCGATAGGGCCCGCACCACGCCCGCCCGCTGATGCAGCACTTCAGCGTCGGGGCCACCTGCCGTACCTCCCTAGCGTCCTACATGGCGCACGCCAAGATCGAACCGTTCATGACGGCGTTGGCGACGGCGCGGAAGTTGCTGGGGTGTGTTTTGAGTAGCAGCGAGCAAGACGAGAATGCCGCGGGAGACTGCGGCCTTTCCGTTCCTAACAATTGCCCAGATCGACCCGCTGGATGTCGGGCATAAACGTCGACTTGCGTAGGAAAGAACGCAAGCGCCAACCAATGCAACTCTGCATAGAACGCCCACGAGGCGAGCACTTCCATCATGCACCAAACGAGCAACGACAAGCTGTGCCGACAACGCTCGCCAAGCGCCTGTCACCAACCCACTCGACTCATTCGCTATAAACCCAAATGAACGCCTTCCATCACCCCCATTCGATCTACATCCACTGGAGCACTTGGGGGCCTGGGGGCACCATCGCGATTCCAGCGAAACGTGCCGGTCACCCGCAGGAATTTCTCCTCCCCACTCTCAACCGAAGGAATCTCTCGAAAGGCATCCGGGCTTGATTCTGGATAGGCCACCAATGAACTGAATGAGTTCCTTGCGTCCAGTTCATCACGCGAAGGAAAGAGCAAGATCACACCGTTGACCTGATCTATCCATGCATAGAAAGAAACCAATCGCCCGTCAAATTTTTCTGGCTGAGACAACAGCGCAGACATCGTGGTCATGCACGTTTCATACCCTAAGTCATTGCCTCGAAATTTACAGGCGCTTGGAGCCCCCGCCGCGCGCCCCTCCTGACTGGATGAAGAACAAGCGCCAAGGATGAAAACCAGCGTAACAACTGCAAACCACCGACGTCCGGGATCCATCATTTCACCTTAAAGAAGTAGTCTTCGGCCGCGATGTACGCGCCAGGGTTCGTTCTAGCATTGACCGCTCGTCAGTGCCGCAAGTTCCCGCAGTCAAGGATCTCCCGCCGCCATCAGTCAATACATAGAAGATCCTTCCATTTCTCCGACCTTCCGAGAGCGTTCGAGCTGCGATACCACCAACTCTGCCTTCACTTCCCGCGCCCCATCCACAGGGCGCGAATGTATGAGTTCATCCATATCAGCATGGATCTTCTGAGATGAGGAGCTGTCGTGGTCCGGGTTAGCCCCCCCCCGAAGAAGACAACCGCGGTCCTGCACACAGGAGGCAAGAAGCGGCATCGATAAGGCTGCAGATAGAAAAATTTCGATCTTCATCAAAACCGAACCAAGTCACTTTCCCTAAAGTTGCTTATCAAGGCGCTTTGCGTCGAGCCGACCTTCGCCCCTGAAGAACCCCTTGAAATTGCTAAGTCGATGCGGAGACGCCGTATCGTTGTTCAGCATCGCATCGGCGAAGCGCTGGAGAAGGCTACCGTAATCTCGTTCCTGAACGATGGCGCGCTTGCACACGACCTAGCCACCCTGCCCGACTCGGCACGCCGAGGCCGAGCAACTCGTGACCGCATTGACCAGGTGCGTAAGTTGCTTGGCTGAGGATTCGCCGTAGTCAAGGACATGCGAGAACACCACGGTAAACCGTGGTGTTCTTGTTTTCAGCGACTACCTACTCTGACATGCCGTACGACGATCAGGAATGACATCTGCGAAGGCGGCGTCAGCTGCGGATACGCTGATAGCAGCCTCAACGACAATCGCTAAACATGTCGACCATGCATCAACGCTTGCCGCCACCCCATACAGAGTCGTAAAGCCCCAGCATGAGAAGCACCATGAAGGAAGTCATCCCCAAGTACAGGAATCGGCTCGCCAGCCGATGCGAATCACAAACACTCTTACTCAAGATCACTCCATCCAGGCGCCCTCTGTTCACTGCGCGGAGCCGTTGATAGGCGCCTTCAAATTCCAAAGAAACTCCCGGACGTTTGCGCCTGCTCAACTCCGGATGATCACGCTCCAGTCTCACCTTGAACTCGTGAAGAAAGTAGAAATATGCTGGATAGAAGATGATGATTCCCAGAATTGAAAGCAAGAACAACCAGCTCATAGCTCTTTCTCCCATCCCCCCATCGCGGGAGGCTTGACTATTGCCTGTCCACCAAAGCCACCGCCAGCAGAAACCGATAGAGACCCTCCGCCGTGATCATTGAAACGGGCACTCAAACCAATAGCGAGGCCATCGCCTATTCGCACCTTAAAGTATCCCAGAGGGTTACCCTTAAGCGCCAGATCAGTTGTCCCTTTGGGGTCACCCCAAGAGAACACCTTGAAATTCGCCTGGGCGCCGATGAATCCGCCCAAGCCCATCACTTTGTAAACGCCTAGCCGGTCACTTTGCCACGGGCGCGTCGTCTTGGTCGCGGTAGCCTCCGCGCCAAGACCCAGGGCAAGAGAACCACTTGCTGTGAACGACGTCCTTCTGATTGCACGCTCCCCGGTATTTTCGATCAGTTCCCCCATACTCCCCGCAGGAGGAATTGAAGGCTCCGAATTTCTGTTTCCTGCCGAAATCCTCGACCCACCAATACTTCCACCGCGCTCCCCCCCTTTGTCCAACCTGCACCCCGTGTCCTTTCCGCATGCTTGCCGTCCATCAGGATCAGTAAACGCGTATGGATTACTTTGCGCGTAGTGATACCGTCCGAACGCAACTTCTGTAGCAGCAACGGGATCGACAGAATGAAACGCGCTCGCCTCTGGATCGTAATACCGCTGCTGCATATAACTCAGCCCGGTCCCCGAGTCCGTCACATGCCCCGTATATCCCGGCCCATCCTTCAACGGCCGATTCACCACCGCCCCATACGGCTCATACACCGTACGCTCGATGACGTTTCCGCTGGCATCGGTGATCGCCACCGGTGAACCCAGTGCATCAGTGTGGATGTACTCGACGACTTCCTGTGCGACCGCCGGAGCCACACAGGCCGCCAGCACCACCACCGCGAGTACCGCCCGAATCAACAGCGAACAGAGTCCATTCATGGCTTAGTCCCAGTTCAATACGCCACGGGTGACGGGGAAGTCTGCGGACCATGCCGAACAACCACCGGCGTTGCAGGCCCTGACAATGTAGAGACTGGCGCAGTAGGTCCCGCCGCTCGACTGCACGTAGGTATTGGGGCCGGTGTACAGGCGCCGTCCAGCTCCGGAAGGCTCAAGCTGATACTCCGTTGCCCCCGGAACCGCGCGCCAGCCGACGCTGCATTGCACCTGATAGGGCGCCTTGCGCGTGCTGAGCCACTCCGCCACGTAGATCTGAGTGGCTGCAGGAGGAAGCACGACGGAGACACTGGCGATGCCCGAGTAGGGACTGCACCCCGCGAAATTGCATGCCCTCACGCGATAGGCGTAGCTGCCATTGCCACGGCTGGCACCAAAGCTGTTCCCGCCGCCGTTATGCACCACCGTCCAGCCACCACCGTTGGCACTCTCCTCCAGCACGAAGCTCTCGCTGTTGGCCGGCACCGACCAGCTCAGGCTGTACTGCGGCACGTTCACCAGGCCCGGCGCGCTGATCACCGGCTCGATCGTCGGCGGTCCGATCACCGCTACCGTCGACGTGGCCGACCACGGTCCGCAGCCTGCGCCATTGCAGGCGGCAACCCGATAGCCATAGCTGCCGACCCCGCGCGCAGCGGTGGCATAGGAACCCGCGTTGCCGTCGAACAGCGTGACCCATCCACCACCATTGCTGCTTTCCTGCAGGGTGTAGCGCGTGGCACCAGCCACCCCGTTCCAGCCGATGCCGATACTGCCCGGCGCAGCGCGTGCCGGCGCAGAAAGACCTGGCGCAGTGGCAGGCGGATACACCACCGTCACCGCAGCCGTGGCGCTGTATCCCGTGCACCCCACCGGGTTACATGCGCGAACCCGGTAGTTGTAGCTTCCCGCTGCCTTGCCACTGAAGGCCTTGGACTGACCAATGGCGTTGTGCACCTGGGCCCAAGCGCCACCATTGGCGCTTTCCTCCAGCTCATAGCGCTCGGCACCGGAAGCCGCAGACCACCCCACGCTGTAGCTGCCATTGAAGGCCGTGGCAGGCAGGTTCAAGGTCGGTACGGTGGATGGCGCCAGTGCCACGGCCACTGATGCGACATTGCTCCATCCGCCGCACACCGCCCGGCAGCCGCGCACCCGGAACTGATAGGTTCCCGTGACCAGGCCGGTGCTGGTGAACGATTGCGCCGCGCCATCAAAGACCGTGCTCCAGGTGCCCGCAAGGGCGCGCTGCAGCTCATAGCGGTTGGCACCACCGGCCGGGCTCCAGGTCAGGTTCACGCTGCCCTGGGTGATGTAGCCCGGCGCACTCAGCGCGGGAACGCTGGGTGCGGCTTCGCCATGCACCTGGGACACCAGGCTGCCTGACAGGTAGAGATAGTCGGTCTGTTTGCCGGTACGTTCGTTGCGCTGGAATCGCAGCACACCGCCGTTGTCGTAGAACGAGTAGATTGCCCCCTTGCCACTGGCGCTGGCCTTCACCCGGCGCCCGTGGGCGTCGTACTCGTAGCTCTCTGCTGTACCCGCCGCACGCAGCCGGTTGCCGTAATCAAACGCGAAAGCCTGGCCATTGCGCACCGATAGATTGCCCTGCACGTCATAGCCAAGACCGGTCACGGTTGCCCCGGTTCCGGTTTCGATCACGTTGACCAGCCGATTGGTCGGATCGAAATAGTGCGTACGATCGCGGCTGCCGACCTTGGCACGGCGCAGGTTGTCCAGCGCGTCATACTCATACAGTGCATTGCCGAAGCCCGGTGCAGTGACCGTCCGCAACCGGTCCAGGCCGTCATAGGTCATGTCCCGGTTGCCTGGCGCCCCGGGCAGACCATCGGAAATGGCCATCACATTGCCGCCAGCATCGTAGTCGTAGCTGTCATCCAGCACTGCGGCCACTGCAGTGGCATCGCGGCTGCGGTCAGGCAGTCCGCGGGCATTCTGGGTCAACGTGTGCACGATCCCGTTGCCATAGACAAAGCGGGCCAACGCGCCATTGGCAAAGTAACTGGCCTCCTTTGCATAGCCGCCGACCGTCGTCGCCCGACCCAGTGCATCCGGCGCATAGCTGACGACACGCCCCCCCGGGTAGGTATTGCTGGCCAGTGTGCCGTTGGCATCGTAGCCATAGGCCAGGCTCAGGCTTCCCAGATCCGGATGCTGCAGGGTTTCGCCGCTGAGCAGGCGGCGGCGGTTGTACTGGTAGCGGTTGACGACCATCGGCCGGGCCGGATCGTTCTGCGTGCTGATCTCGGCAGGCAGGCCATCAGGCGCGTAGGACCAGATCTGATTTCCGCGCCCATCCGGGAAGATCAGGGTCGACAGGCGGTTGGCAGCATCGTAACTACGCTTCACCGCACGTCCACTGGCCAGCGCTTCACTGCGGTTGCAGTCGGTGGTGCTGGTCAAACCCGTGCCAGCCGCCGACCACAGCACGTTGCCTGCCGCGTCGTAATCCTGCACGGTCGCGCCGGTTTCCGGTTCGATGGTCTTGCACAGCTGCTGGTAGCCGTCATAGACGTAGCGGCGGGTGAGCGACTGGCTGCCGTCTGCATTGCGGCGGGTGATCGCCAGCGGCTTGCCCAGCGTATCTCGCTGGATCTCGGTCACCACGCCTTCCGGGTGCTGCAGCGTCAGCGGCATCTCATAGCTGGGCTGGTCGTAGGCAAGATGGCGTGTCGTCGTCGCCTGGCCTCGCGGGTTGGTCACTTTCACCGACAGATTGCCCACGTACTCGGTGCGGGTAACCAGTGCCCCCAGCTCGGACGATTGACTGACCGCCGTGGGGCGGCCCAACGCGTCGTACTGCGTCGTGGTGCCGGTCAGGGTGGCATTGATATCGGAGAACTGCCGCGTGGGATACGAGGCAAACACGGTCTTGCCGCTGGTGTCGTAGCGGGTCACCACGGCGCTGTCCAGCACGTTGTTGGCGTTTTCGGTCACCAGCACCGGGCGGAACATCGCATCCAGGTAGGTATCCGTGCGCCGCCCGCCCTGCGTGCGGGAATGCTTCCACGCACCGGCGGGCACCCCCAGCTGCGCGCCACCCAGCCGCTGCAGGTCCATGGTTACGCCATTCCAGTTCACGCTGTCGCCGCCAGGGTACTGCTGGCTGCGCAGCCTGCCCATGCTGTCGTAGCTGAAGCTGGTGGTTGCGCCGGTTTCGTCGGTCAGCGAGGTGATCCAACCGTTGTCGTCGACGGCAACCGTGCGCACCGCGCCATTGGGCGCTTCGGGCGTGGCCGGCATGCGCAGCTGCTGCGGAACGCCACGCTTCCATCCCGACAGATGGCTGGTATTGCCGCGGCCATCGGCCACCGAGGCAACCGTGCCGTCGGCTGCGTAGGTCACCTGCTGCGCCAGGCGGCCGAATGCATAGGCGCGTAACGGCAGTGCTTTGGCCGTATCGAATTCGGTGCGCGACTGCTCGATGCCATTGAGCACACTGCGCGCCACTTGGCCGTTCACCCATAGCGCGGGATTGTCGTAGTAGCTGGTGCTGCTGGTGCGACTCTGGCCGGCGGAATTCGCTTCGACAACGGTGACTTCGCGCGCAAATGCATCAAAGGCCTGCACGGTGCGGGTGAACTGCACGCCATCCTGTTCCACAACGGTGGATTGGACGGGGCGGTTGTAATGGGCCTTGAGATCGTTGGCACCGTACTTGAAGTCCTTGCCGGCCTCCTTCGGGAAGGGCGCCGCATCCAGCTGGGCATCCGGATAGTAGTTGTTGCGGTCAATGCGCACGACCGCGCCGCCCGATCGTGTTGTCGTCGACAACAACAGGCCATCGTTGTAGGCAACTTCCTTGCCGAACTCATAGACGCGAACGACACCATCGGGCAGCGTTTCGGTGGTGATCTTCGGCTCTGCCTGGCCCACCGGGATTACTGGACCGCCCAGGTCCTGGGCGAAAGCACCGTTGAGATTGGTGTATTGATAAGTCCACTGTGCAGTGGGCATGCCCGGACCGCTGATGGTCTTGGTCACCAGCGACATTGCGTCACGGTAGACCGGCGTGTAGTTCCAGCCATCGGCAAACAGGTGATTGTCGCCAGAGGTCTGGCAATCCAGCTTTACATTCTTGCGCCCGTGGCGGAACGGGCGGAACAGGAACGTTCCCAGCGCACCCGACGGATGCTGGATGCTCAGGGTGATCTCGCTGGGCACGATCTTGTTGACGCGCGAGCATGTGGCCGGGTAGTCCATGTACTCCCAGATGCTCTGCCCGATGTAGTCGGCATACTTGTGGGTGACTGACAGCGGCGGCAGGTTGTAGACCCATTGGGTTCCGTCCGGCAGCGTCACTGTCCGCAGGATATCGGCCTCCGTGTACCCGTAAGTCCAGGTGCGCCCTGCAGCGGTTGCGGACGCGATCAGTCCTTTCGCGTTGTAGGCCAGGCTGATCTCGCGGCCATCGTTGGCAACCATGCGCAACAGCCGGTCGCCACTCCACTCGTAGCGCACCCAGTTGCCGAAGCGATCCACAACCTGCGATGGGTACAGGAACACACGCTTTCGATTCAGCAGTGCATTGCTTTCTGGCCCGTAGGGTTGCAGCGTTGCACCGTTGTGGGGCTTGGCGACCATCCAGTCGAAGTAGTACTTGGTACCGTCGGGCGCATGACCAAGGAAGCCTTGTCCCGGCTGTCCGCTCTTCAGGGCGGTCAGGCAACTGAACGTCCAGCCGCCCTTGGTATTCCAAGGCGCCGGTTCGCCAAACTGTGGCTGCGGCTGGCGCGCATCACCGCTGCCTCCCAGGACCGGCTCACCGCCACCGCCTGGCAGGGAAAGGCGCACGCCATCCCAGAATGTAGTGGGACTGAAATTGACGGTCTGGGTTTGGCGACGGTTCCAGACCTCCAGCGCGGGGGGCGCCGCCACCGTACTGCAGCGCGCAGCAGGCGCCCAGTAGCCGACAGCAGCGGTCTCCGGTAGATCACCATAGACGCCGGACATGGACGGAATATCCAGATCCCAATCCGAGAATGGGCTCTCACTACTGCCATCGCCATCGCGGTAGCTGCGGCCCAAGGTCATCGTCAGGCTGCCATTGCCCGGAATCGAAACATCCGTGGCCTTGAAGCTGATCGAACCGTCATAGAGGTTGACCTGCTCACCGAAGATCTCGCCCTTCAGCGGCTCGACGAGGTCCCCGTACTTCAGTCGCTTGTCGTACTCCTGCCGCCAGGTGGGAACGATCTGGGCGGAAACGCCGACCGGTGCCAGCACGCACAGGGCAACGACACCGAGAAGCAGACCCTTGGCAGCCATTGCGGCGCGCGGATATGAAATGAGGCCAGACTGCATGCAGATCCTCCCTGGGTCGACGTCCCTGTGTGCCCCACCCGCGCCGAACGGCAGTTGACCTTCGACCAGGCGGCACCCACGCCGGCAGACAGCCACGCGTTGCTTCACGGTGGGCGGGTGCTGGTCACAGATATGAACGAATAATGAAGATGGCGTCAAGTCCACGTATTGGCCACACTCGGCAAAGTCACGTCAGCCAGCAGCCTCCCGTGCCCTTCCCCGCTCCATCTAGAATGTCCCCATGAGCACCCTGACCTTCCGCGCCGCCACGCCGGCCGACATTCCCGCCCTCATTGCCCTCGTCACCTCGGCCTACCGCGGCGATGCCAGCCGCGTCGGCTGGACCACCGAAGCCGACCTGCTGGACGGCGCCCGCATCGACGCCGAAGGCATCCAGGCCGACCTGGACCGCCCGCGCTCCACCATCCTGCTGGCCGAGCGCGGGGACCAGCTGGTGGCCTGCGCCCATGTCGCCGATGTCGACGGCAAGGGCTACTTCGGCATGTTCTCGGTCGACCCGGCCCAGCAGGGTGGCGGCGTTGGCAAGCAGCTGATGGACGCCGCCGAAGCGCACGCCGCACGCGAATGGAACGTGCCGGTGATGCAGATGACGGTGATCGACGTGCGCGACGAACTGATCGCCTTCTACGAGCGTCGCGGCTACAGCCGCACCGGCATCAAGAAGCCGTTCCCGTATGGCGACGAGCGTTTCGGCATCCCCAAGCGCGACGACCTGCGCTTCGAGATCCTTGAAAAGCCGTTGACCGGAGCAGTCGCGTGAGCGAGGCCTGGACCTTTGTCTGTGCCGGCGCCGAGCTGTTGCCGGGCGAAATGAAGAGTGTGTTCGACGAGGTGACCGGCACGCCGATCGTGGTGTTCAACCTCGACGGCGAGCTGTACGCCCTGGAAGACCAGTGCACGCATGAAGAGTTCGAGCTGTCCTCGGGCGAGTTCAACACCACCGAAGGCAGTGTGGAGTGCGTGCTGCACGGGGCGCGCTTCGACGTGCGTGACGGGCGCGCTTTGTGCGCGCCGGCCTACAGCCCTGTGCCCAAGTTTCCGGTGAAGCGCGAGCACGACGCCATCTGGACCCGCGACGACCGGGATTGAGGCGGCGCTCCGCCCGGAGAGACCATTCACGGGGCGCCCCGCCAGAGAGCATCAACCCATGGGGTGGATCTACCGGCAGGCCATGAGGACCCTTCCAGGGCGCCCCGTGGCCGCCTCGGGGGGCCGCCACGCCCCGTACATGCGAATCATTATCGTTGATGTTATTCTACGTAACATCTTCGTAACGACTCCGCCCCTCGCGCCATGGCTTCGCCCGCGCCCACCGCCACGCTGTGCCAGCTTGCCCGTCAAGGGTGGCCGCTGCTTGTGGCCGTGCTGCTGACGCTGCTGCTGGGCTGGTCGGCACTGCACGAAGGACGCGACAACGGCCCTGCTGCCAACGGCTGGCAGGCACAGGCTGAAGATCTGCAGCAGGTCATGCCGATGCCGGCCCCGCCGGCGGACGAGTGCCCGCACCCTGCCGCGCCAGCACCGGAGCCGCCGCTGGATGGCGAGGGCACCACGCCCTGTACCGGACTGGCTCCCCCGCGCGCCGCCCTGGTCGTGCATGTTCCGCTGTGGCGCTCCAACTCCCTGCGCTGGCAGCTGCACGATCCCGCACTGCGGTTGAACCCCGGCCACGCACCGCCCGCACCGCACGCCAGCTGAGACGCCCTGCGGCTGTTGCCGTGCGTCTGACGTCATTCGCCCATAGCCGAGCATCGGCTCGGCTCTACAGACGAAGCCCTCCACGTGCCCACGCGCTGCCTGCGCTACGGCTCTCCCCCTTTCCCGATCCACGCCACGACCCTTCGCCATGACCTACATCACGTCCCGCAAGCACGCCCCGCGCGTTTCCCTGCTCGCCACCGCCACCCTGGCCGCGGGCTTTGCTCCGCTGGCTGCGCAGGCTGCCGACGGCGCCGACGCCGGTTCCCGCAACGCCACCGAGCTGGACAAGGTGCAGGTGCGCGGCAGCTGGTTCAACCCGTCCTCGCCGAAGTTCACCGCCGAGCTGCTGGACACCCCGAAGTCGGTGTCGATCGTGTCGGAGAAGCTGATCGCCGAAACCGGTGCGACCAACCTGCAGGATGCGCTGCGCATGGTGCCGGGCATCACCTTCGGTGCCGGCGAAGGCGGCAACCCGACCGGTGACCGCCCCTTCATCCGTGGCTTCGATTCGCAGAGCAACGTGTTCGTCGACGGACTGCGCGACGTCGGCTCGCAGACCCGCGAGATCTTCGACCTGGAGCAGGTGGAAGTGGTCAAGGGCCCGAGCTCGGCCTACGGCGGCCGTGACTCCGGTGGTGGCAGCCTGAACCTGGTGAGCAAGACGCCGAAGCTGAAGAACGAGACCAGCGCCAGCATGGGCATCGGCACCGACAGCTACGCGCGCGGCACCGTGGACGCCAACTACGTGCTGGGGGATGGCATCGCCGCCCGCCTGAACCTGATGAAGCACGAATCGGACATCGCCGGCCGCGACGCCGCCAACGTCAGCCGCTGGGGCATCGCGCCGTCGATCGCGTTCGGCCTGAACGGACCGGCGCAGCTGATCGCCAGCCACTACCACATGCAGAGCGATGACCTGCCGGACGCGGGTGGCTTCCCCTACAGCAATCCGTTCTCCAGCGGCCCGAACGTGGCCAGGAACGGCGATGGCCGGCCGATGGTGCCGGACCGCAACAACTACTACGGCCTGGTCGACCGTGATTTCCAGCGCACCCGCGCCGACATCAGCACTCTGGACGCCAGCTACGACTTCGGTGGCCACAAGCTTCGCAACATAGCGCGCCTGGGCAACACCAGCAACGACTACCTGTGGACCCAGCCGGACGACAGCAAGGGCAACCCCAACCTGTACGGCACCTTGTGGCGTCGCACCAACACCCGTGCGGTCGACGTCAAGAGCTTCGCCGACCAGCTGGGCCTGACCGGTGCGTTCCAGACCGGCGCGCTCAAGCACAGCTACAGCGCGGGCCTGGAGTACAGCGACGAGAAGATGACCCGTGGCAGCTACCTGATGTCGCCGGGCACCGCCAATCCCCTTGAAAACAGCGCCAACAGCACTCGCTGCCAGGTGTCCGGCGCGGCCACCGGCTACAACTGCACCGACTTCAACAAGCCGAACCCGAACGATCCGTGGGCGGCCGGTCAGATCGTCTATCGCAGCGACAAGGCGCTGGACGTCGAGCAGCGCACCAGGACCACCTCGGCCTACGTGTTCGACACCATCGAGCTCAATGAGCAGTGGATGATCAACCTCGGCCTGCGCTACGACGACTTCCGTACCACCCTGACCACGCCGGTGGCCGGCAAGGCACCGACCCGCGTGCGCAACAGCAACGACTTCCTGAACTACCAGGCCGGCGTGGTGTTCAAGCCGGCCGCCAACGGCAGCATCTACCTGTCCTGGGGCACCTCCTCGACCCCGCCGGGCATGGACGGTGGTGACGGTTCGGACGGCCTGAGCGCGGCCGTTGCCGACCTCAAGCCGCAGGACACGAAGAACCTCGAACTGGGCACCAAGTGGGACCTGCTGGACAACCGCCTGAACCTGACTGCTGCGATCTTCCACACCGTGATGAACAACGCGCGCGTGACCGTCGACAACGGCACCAGCCAGAACGCCGGCAAGAAAGAGATCAACGGTTTCGAGCTGGGCTTCAACGGCCAGTTGACCGACGCCTGGAGCCTGTACGGCGGCTACACCTACCTCGATTCCGAGCTGAAGGACAATGGCTTTGTCTGTGGCGCACCGGTGGGCCGCACCTGCCCGTCCAACGTCTACGTGCCGTCGCCGAACAACGGCAACGTGTTCCCGAACACCGCCAAGCACAGCGCCAACCTGTGGACCACCTACCGCTTCCCGATCGGCCTGACCATCGGCGCTGGTGCGTTCTACTCGGACAAGCAGTACGGTGATGTGGCCAACACCAAGTGGATTGCCAGCTACACCCGCTTCGACGCGATGGCCAGCTACGCGATCCAGGACAACATCAGCCTGCAGCTCAACGTGCAGAACCTGACCGACAAGACCTACTTCACCAAGGCCTATGCCTCGCACTACGCGAGCATCGCCCCGGGTCGCTCGGCCACCCTGGCACTGAACGTGAAGTTCTGATGTAACTGCGCTCCACCACGGCGGCAGGCTCTCCTGCCGCCGTTTTTGTTTCCGGCGATACTCACCCCATGGCGACCCATACCCCCATCGACAGCGATGCCCTGGCCGGGCTGCTGCAGCACGATCCGGCAGCTGCGTTCGCGCACATCCGCGATGCCGCGCAGGCCGGCCAGGTCGAGGCACAACTGCTGCTCGCTCAGATGCACATGGAAGGCAAAGGCACCGCGCAGGACGCCTCGGCGGCGCTGCTCTGGTACGAAACCGCCGCCAACAACGGCGCGCCGATGGCGATGAACATGCTCGGCCGCTGCCATGAGCTGGGCCAAGGCACCACGGCCAATCCGGCACTGGCCGCAGTCTGGTACCGGCGCGCGGCCGACACCGGGCTGGACTGGGGCCTGTACAACCTGGCCAACCTGCTGGCCACCGGCCGCGGCGTGACCCAGGACCGCGCGCAGGCACTGGCCCTGTATACCCGTGCCGCACACCTGGGCCATGCCAAATCGATGAACCTGTTGGCCCGCCACCTCGAAGACGGCCTGGAGATCGAGCGCGATCCGCAGGCCGCCCTGGGCTGGTACCGGCGCGCGGCCGAGACCGGCGATTTCCGTGGCCAGGCCAACTACGCCTCGATCCTGCTGCAGGCCGGACAGATCGACCAGGCCGTGCACTGGCTGCAGCTGGCGCTGGCGCACGGCAGCCCGGCGTTCATGGCGCACATCGTGCCGGAACTGGCCGCGTCGCCGCATCCGCAGGTGCGCGCCCTGGCCGCACCGCCGTCCCTCTGAGGAGTCCCGCATGCTGCTGCACATCCCCGACATTCTCAGCACCGACCAGGTGGCCGACTTTCGCCGCCGACTGGATGCCGCCGACTGGACCGATGGCCGCGAGACCGTCGGCCATCTGGGCGCGCAGGCCAAGCACAACCAGCAGCTGCCCGAGGCCTCGCCGCTGCGCCGCCAGCTGGGCGAGATCATCCTCGTCGCGCTGGCCCGTCACCCGCTGTTCTTCAGCGCGGCGCTGCCGCTGAAATACCTGCCGCCACGCTTCAACCGCTACAGCGGTGGCGGCACCTATGGTTTTCACGTCGACGGCGCGGTGATGAACCTGGCCAACGGCGAACAGCTGCGTTCGGACATCTCCTGCACCCTGTTCCTGTCCGCGCCGGACGAGTACGAGGGCGGCGAACTGATCATCAGCGATACCTACGGCGAGCATGAAGTGAAGCTGCCCGCTGGCGACCTGATCGTGTACCCGTCCAGCAGCCTGCACCAGGTGCGCCCCGTCACCGCCGGCGCGCGCGTGGCCTCGTTCTTCTGGGTACAGAGCATGGTCCGCGACGATGTGCAGCGCCGCCTGCTGTGGGAAATGGACGGCTCGATCGAGCGCCTGCGGCAGACCGGCGGCGACGCCGAGGCGGTGCTGCAGCTGACCGGCGTGTACCACAACCTGCTGCGGCGCTGGAGCGAGGTCTGAGCCCCAATGGCCAGCCCGAGACGATTTGGCAATCATTCTCATTTGCAACAGCTAACAGCTCTCATTACAATCACGCCCCGTTGATGCCGGCCGCTGCCGGCAGACCCTTGGGGACCCCTGCTTGCTGCGCCCGCTTCGCCCTCGTCCACTCATCCATCGCAAGATGGGCACCGCCATGCGTGGCCAGCGTCCTGCGCTGGCCAGCCTGCTGGCGTGGGTGGCGATGCTGGCCTTGCTGCTGGGCACCCTGCCACTGCTGCCACACGAGCAAGCCGGAATGGCCGTGCAGATGCCGCTGGAAGAACGCGGTGGCGAAGCGCCCCTGCAGGAAGAGGCCCCGGCCAAGCTGCGTCGCTGTGCTGCAGCTCCGGTGAAATCAGCCGAGAAGGCTCCCCCGCCGCTGGTGCTGGCCAGCCAGTGGCTGCGCACCGAGCTTGAACTCGTACCCGCCACGCCGGCCATGCCCGGCGTGCGCCCGGACTGGCCGCTGGCCGCTCCGGACACGCCCTGGGCCGATGCGCCCGGGCGCCGCCAGCAACGCGGCCAGGCGCCGCCGCTCGCCTGATTCACGGCCCCGCGTGACCGCCTGCGCGGCGTGCCCGCGCGCCGCTGCCTGCTTCATCCCTGCCGCCCCTGACCGGGCCTCCCCGTGCATGCCGACCGTTCGCGCCTGGCATCGCACCACCCTGCATCCTTCGAGGTTACTGCCATGGCCCAGCGCCATCGTGTCCGTTCGTCCCTGTCCCGTACCCTGCTGACCAGCGCCGTGCTGGCGGCCATGACCGCCCCTGCCCTCGCCCACGGTGACGCTTCCGGCGCGCCGCAAACGCTGGACAAGGTGGTGGTCACCGCCTCCGGCTTCGAGCAGAAGGTGGTCGATGCGCCGGCCAGCATCAGCGTGGTCAGTCGCGAAGAACTCAGCAAGCGCCCCTACACCAATCTGGTCGACGCGCTGCGCGACGTCGAAGGCATCGACGTCGGCCTGGAGGCCACCGACAAGAACGGCCGCGCCACCATCTCCATGCGCGGCCTGCCGTCCGAATACACCCTGGTGCTGATCGACGGCCGCCGCCAGAGCAATGTCGGTCAGCTGTACCCGAACAACTTCGGTGGCGGCCAGTTCGCCTACCTGCCGCCGCTGGACGCGATCGAACGCATCGAAGTCGTGCGCGGCCCGATGTCCACGCTGTACGGCTCGGACGCGATGGGCGGCGTGATCAACATCATCACCCGACGCAACCAGGACCGCTGGCACGGCGCCGTGACCCAGGGCTTCACCGTGCAGCAGGATGACCAGTTCGGTGATGCACGCACCACCGGCCTGTACCTCAGCGGCCCGCTGCTGAAGGACCGCCTCAGCCTGGCGGTGCGCGGCAGCTACTACGACGCCAAGGCCTCCAACCCGGAGTGGGATGCACTGACCCTGCCCGACGGCAGCCTGTGGGAGCGCAGCATCGGCTTCGGCGGCGGTGGCAAGTCGGTGGCCAACACCAACTGGAACACTGGCGTACGCCTGGATTTCCGCGTCAACGACGATCACGAACTGTGGCTGGACTACGACGTGTCGCGGCAGAAGTACGACAACAGCGAAGGACAGACCGGCACGCTGGACAGCCTGGCCAGCCTGTGGCGCGTCGGCAATGCGGTCATCCCCAACCCGAGCGGCAGCGGCACCGTCACCCGCCGCGTGGTGCAGCCGCGCGTGGGCTACACCGCCTACCAGCGCTACGAGCGCGACCAGCTGTCGTTGACCCACCAGGGCCGTTACAGCTTCGGCACCTGGCAGACCTCGCTGACCCACAGCAAGAGCAGCAACCTCGGCCGCTCGCTGCCGCTGACCCTGGACGAGCGCGCCAACCTGCAGACGCTGTGGAATGACGTCTGCCGTCGTACCGGTGCTGCCAACAACTGCGCGGCCGGCCGTGGCAATGCGCTGACTGCGCTCAATCCCAGCGAGATGGCGCGCCTGCGGGCGTTCCTGCCGCGTCCGCTGCGCACCATGGAACTGGAAGGCTACGTGCTTGACACGATGCTCGACCTGGACTTCGACGCGCACACGCTGACCGTCGGCGGCCAGTACAACGACACCGACATGATCGATGGCGTGTTCGGCATGGATGGCGCCGGTTATCGCAGCAACACCAAGCAGAAGCACCGCATGTGGGCGCTGTTCGCCGAGGACAACTGGGCGTTGACCGATAGCCTCACCGCCACCTTCGGCCTGCGCTACGACGACCACAACGTGTTCGGCAGCCATGTCAGCCCGCGCGGCTACCTTGTGTGGAACGCCAGCGATGCGTGGACCTTCAAGGGCGGCGTCAGCACCGGCTACAAGACCCCGCGACCGGACCAGCTGTTCCCGGGCATCACCGGCTTCGGTGGCCAGGGCGTGCTGCCACTGGTCGGTTCGCCGAACCTCAAGCCTGAAACCAGCACCAACTACGAGCTGGCCGCCTACTACGAGGGCCAACGCTGGGGCTTCAACGTCACTGGCTTCTTCAACACGTTCGAAGACAAGATCGCCAGTGGTGGCACCTTCCCGAACTGCGAAGTGGCGCCGGCCGGCAGCGGTTACTGCGTGGACATCGGTCCGGGTTGGGCCGCTCTGGGCTACAGCACCTTCACCCAGAGCGTGAACATCGACAAGGCTGAAACGCGGGGTGCCGAACTGGCCGCCCACGTCGACCTGCTCGACACCCTGCAGCTGCGCGGCAACTACACCTGGACCAGGAGCGAGCAGACCAGTGGCGCACAGAAGGGGCTGCCGATCAGCGGCACCACGCCGGCAAAACACATGGCCAACGCCAGCCTCAACTGGCAGATCAACGAAGCGCTCAGCCTGTCGCTGATCGGCGAAGGCCGCTACGACCGCTACCGCGACACGCTGCTGGACGCCAACGGCGCCAGCCACACCCGCTACTACGAGGACTACACCATCTTCCATCTCGGTGGCAGCTGGAAGGCCACGCCCTGGCTGACGGTGAACGCACGGGTCAACAACCTGCTCGACAAGGATTTCGTCTCGCAGTCGTGCCTGTTGATCAGCCAGAGCGAATTCAACTGCGTGGACGACTACGCGACCAAGGACCAGCGCCGCAGCTACTGGATTTCGTTGAACGCGAAGTTCTGACCGCCACGAACCGGTAGTGCCGGCCGCTGGCCGGCAATCCGACGTTGTTCCCCGGAACCCCGGTAGTGCCGGCCGCTGGCCGGCAACCGCTAAAGCCCCCTCCGGGATACAGAACGACACGCAATTGCGAGCTATTCTCATCAATGATGTAATGGGCAGTCCCCGTCCGCCTCGAACCGTGCCGTGAGCCGTCCTGCCACTTCCACCGTGCAGCAGCAACAGAACCGTGGCTTCTGGCTGCGGACGCTGCACCAGTGGCACTGGATCAGCTCGGCGGTGTGCCTGATCGGCATGCTGCTGTTCGCGGTGACCGGCCTGACCCTCAACCATGCAGCGAAGATCGAGGCCAAGCCCGAGGTGCAGAACCAGCATCTGGAGCTGCCGGCCGAACTGCTGGGCCAACTGGGCACCCGCGAGGACGGCAACGCGCCGATCCCGCGCCCGGCGCGGCAATGGCTGGATACGCAGCTGGGCATCGCCATTGGCGGCCGCCCGGCCGAATGGTCGGCCGAAGAGATCTACCTGTCGCTGCCGCGCCCCGGTGGCGACGCCTGGCTGAGCATCGACCGCGAGACCGGCGCGGTGGAATACGAATCGACCTCGCGCGGCGCGGTGTCCTACCTCAACGACCTGCACAAGGGCCGTAACGCGGGCCCGGCGTGGGGCTGGTTCCTGGACCTGTTCGCCGTGGCCTGCCTGGTGTTCTGCATCACCGGCCTGTTCCTGCTGCACCTGCATGCGCGGCAGCGGCGCATGACCTGGCCGCTGGTCGGCCTCGGCCTGATGATCCCGCTGTTGATCGCCCTGCTGCTGATCCACTGACTTTCCTTCGTTTCCGGAGCCGCCCCATGCGCGTCACCCTGACCATCGCCCTCAGCGGCCTGCTGGCCACCTCGCCGGCCTATGCCACCACCCTCGACATCAACGTCGAAGTGCCCAAGCTCAACGTGGCCGAGTACCACCGCCCGTACGTGGCAGTGTGGCTGGAAGGCGCCGACCAGAAGGTCGCGGCCAACCTGTCGGTCTGGTACCAGCAGACCAGCAACAGCGAAGGCCATGGCACCAAGTGGCTGCCCGACCTGCGCCAGTGGTGGCGCAAGAGCGGCCGCACCCTGCAGGTGCCGGTGGACGGCGTGACCGGCCCGACCCGCCCGGCCGGCAAGCACGCGCTGTCGTTCAACGACAAGCAGCCGGCACTGAAGCAGCTGGCCCCCGGCAACTACACCCTGGTGGTCGAGGCGGTGCGCGAAGTCGGCGGCCGTGAACTGCTGAAGATCCCCTTTACCTGGCCGGCCACCGCCGCGCAGAACGGCAAGGCGCAGGGCGCCACCGAACTGGGCCAGGTCACCCTGTCCGTCAAACCCTGAGAGGGGACGGAGGGGATTAAGTCGTAATCCCCTTCTCCTTGCCGCATCACCCCGCATCCACTGGAGTCCTCCGCATGAAGCGCACGCTCGTCCTCGCCGCTGCCCTGGCCGCTGCCCTTCCCTTCTCCGCCCTGGCCCACAAGGCCTGGCTGCTGCCCTCGCAGACCGTGATCGCCGGCAACGCGCCGTGGATCACTGTCGACGGTGCGGTCTCCAACGACCTGTTCTATTTCAACCACGTGCCGCTGCGCCTGGAATCGCTGGTGATCACCGCGCCGGACGGCAGCACCGTGCAGCCGCAGAACGCAGCGACCGGCAAGTACCGCAGCGTGTTCGACATCGAACTGAAGCAGCCCGGCACCTACCGCATCGCGTCGGTCAATGACGGCCTGTTCGCCACCTACGAGCAGAACGGCGAGCGCAAGCGCTGGCGTGGCAGCGTTGCCACTTTCGGTGAACTGCCGAAGGATGCGAAGAAGCTGGAAGTGAGCCAGTCGGTCGGCCGCGTGGAGACCTTCGTCACCAACGGTGCGCCGAACGACACCGCGCTCAAGCCCACCAACCGTGGCATCGAGCTGGTCGCCGTCGGCCACCCCAACGATCTGTTCGCCGGCGAGGAAGCCACCTTCCGCGTGCTGGTCGACGGCAAGCCGGCCACCGGCCTGGAGTTCGAGATCGTGCGTGGCGCCACCCGCTACCGCAACGCGCAGGACGAACTGAAGGTCACCAGCGATGCCAAGGGCGAGATCAAGGTGACCTGGCCGGAAGCTGGCATGTACTGGCTGGAAACCGGCACCGAGGACAACAAGACCTCGGTGAAGCAGGCCGCCAAGCGCCGCCTGAGCTACGTGGCCACGCTGGAAGTGCTGCCGCAGTAATGACGTGGACCGCGATGCCGGGCAGCCCCGGCATCGCATCTGCAGCACACCACCATGACCGATCCCCTGCTCGACATCGCCCGCCTCGGTGGCACTACCATGGGCACCACCTGGAGCGTGTCGCTGGTCGCGCCGCACCAGCGCGACCTGCACCTGCTGCATGCCGGCATCCAGGCGCGGCTGGATGCGGTGGTCGCGCAGATGAGCACCTGGGAGCCCGGCTCGGACCTGAGTCGCTACAACCGCGCCGACGCGGGCCAATGGTACGTGCTGCCGGCTGAAACCCGCCAGGTGCTGGCCTGCGCACAGGCCATCGCCGCCGCCAGCGATGGTGCATTCGATCCCACCCTGGGTCCGCTGGTCGCGCTGTGGGGCTTCGGTGCACAGGCCGGCCCACGCCGCGTGCCCGACGCCGCAACCCTGCAGGCCACCCGCGCCCGCTGCGGCTGGCAGCAGTTGCAGTGGCGCGATGATGCGCTGCTGCAACCCGGTGGTCTGGAACTGGATCTCTCTGCGATTGCGAAAGGCTTCGGTGTCGACCACGTCGCCGCCTGGCTGCCCGATCAGGGCATCACCGCTGCGCTGATCGAAGTGGGCGGCGAACTGGCCGGCTACGGCCGCAAGCCCGATGGGCAACCGTGGCGCGTGCTGGTGGAATCGGCACCGGAAGAAGACGCGCACACCGACACGCCGCCGCGCGTGCTGGCACTGGATGGCAAGGCCGTGGCCACCTCGGGCGACCGCTGGCACCAGTACCAGGCCGATGGCCAGGCCTACAGCCACAGCCTGGACCCGCGCAGCGGCATGCCAGTGCGCCAGGTCGCCGCAGCGGTCACCGTGGTCGCCGACGATGCCATGCACGCCGATGCCTGGGCGACCGCACTGACCGTGCTCGGCCACGAACAGGGCATGGCGCTGGCCGAACGCGAAGGCTTGGCTGCACGCTACCTGCAGCGTGCAGCAGACGGCCCGCGGGAATTTCTCAGTAGCGCCTTCCAGCGCCTGCTCGACGAGCAGGACGCATGAGCGCACGTCCATCGCGCGCGTGGCTTGGCAACGCACTGGTCCTGCTCCTGCTGGCGCTGATCGCCTGGGCGCTGCTGCGACTGCATCTCGGCGAAGCCTGGTGGCAGGGCGCGCCGCCGGCACGGCAAACGCAGATCGCGATCATCGCCACCGCACTGTATGCGCTGGCCTGCGCCGCACTGCGGTGGCGTGGGCGACCGCGCGACGATGCTGCCTCTGGCGACGTCGCACCGATCCTGATGGTCTGGTCCAGCCAGACCGGTTTTGCCCGCGAACTGGCCGAACGCAGTGCCGAGGCATTGCGCGGTGCCGGCGTGCCGGTGCGTGTGCGCGGCCTGCATGAGGTCGACGCCACGCTGCTGGCCGACAGCCAGCGTGCATTGTTCATCGCCAGCACCACTGGCGAAGGCGACCCACCCGATCATGCGCTGCCGTTCCTGCGCGGCGTGATGACCTCACCGCCTGCGCTGCAGCACCTGCAGTACGGCGTGCTCGCACTGGGCGACCGCAGTTACGGCCACTTCTGCGGATTCGGCCACCAGCTCGACCAGTGGCTGCGCCAGCACGGTGCGCATCCGCTGTTCGATGCGATCGACGTCGACAACGCCGATCCGGCCGCGCTGCGCCATTGGCAGCAGTTGCTGGGCCAGCTCGGCGGCGGCGCCAGCGAACTGCCCGACTGGAGCCCGGCCGAGTACCAGCCGTGGACGCTGCTGCAACGTGAGCATCTGAACCCGGGCAGCCCCGGCGGCCCCGTGTATTGGTTGCGCCTGCAGCCCCCGGCCGATGCAGATGCACAGTGGCAGGCCGGTGACATCGCCGAGATCGGCCCGCAGCACGCACCGCACACCGTGCGTGCCTGGCTGGACGCACAACGCTTCGATGCGGATACCGTGCTGGATGACGGGCAGACGTTGCTGGCACGCGTCGCGCGCTCGCACCTGCCCTCATTGGTTCCCCCGGGTGATCTGCCCGCATTGCTGGCGACCCTGCAACCGCTGCCCCATCGCGAGTACTCGATCGCCTCGGTGATGGCCGACGGTGCGGTCGAGCTGCTGCTGCGCCGACAGCTGCGCGCGGACGGCACGCCTGGCATCGGCAGCGGCTGGCTGTGCGACCACGCGGCCATCGGTGAACCGGTGCAGCTGCGCCTGCGCCGCAACGACAATTTCCATGGCGTCCCCTTCGATGTACCGCTGCTGCTGATCGGCAACGGCACCGGCATCGCCGGCCTGCGCGCACATCTGCACGAACGTGCCCAGCGTGGCGCACGCCGTACCTGGCTGCTGTTCGGTGAGCGCACCGCCGCGCATGACTTCCATTTCGGCGAAGAGCTGCAGGCAATGCTGGCCGACGGCACGCTGGCGCGGCTGGATGCAGTGTTCAGCCGCGATGGCGGTGCGCATCGCTACGTGCAGGACCGGTTGCTGGCCGAAGCGGCAACACTGCGGCGGTGGGTGGATGAGGGCGCGACAATCCTGGTCTGCGGCAGCCTGCAGGGCATGGCCCCGGCGGTGGATGCGGTGATCGAACAGGTGCTGGGGACTGCGGACAAGGAAGCGCTGCTGCTGGCCGGTCGTTACCGGCGCGATGTGTATTGAGGTCGCCGCATCCACGCATGGCGTGGATCTACTGAACGCACCGACGCCTGCGAACCGCCTTCTGGTGGGTGCGAACCTTGGTTCGCACCATGACGCAGCATTGGCGGCCGTATCCACGCATGGCGTGGATCTACTGCGCGGCGTGTCCAGGCATGGCAACTACACCCCAGTAGATCCACGCCATGCGTGGATTGAGCCACCGGCGCCCAGGAATCATCCCGCCGCCGCACTGACCCGTATCGCCAACAACTCGCCACCGCCCTGCAACGCGTGCCGCTGACGTTCGCCGGCCGCCAACCACGCGGTATCGCCGGCCCGTAGCACGGGCAGGCCGCTGTCGGCACCGAACTCCGCCTGACCGGACAGCAGATGCAGCGCCCAGGCCACGCCCGGTTCGCAGAAGAAGAACATCGCGCCCACCAGTGGCCGGTGCAGCAGTTCGGCCTGCAGCAGCTCGCGCTTCCACATCAGGTTGAAGTCGTGGGTGGTGCCATCGACCAGTTCACCATGCAGGGTTTCCTCGCCGGCAAAGCGCACCCGTCCATGCGGCGGCAGCACCTCGGCAACGCGGCCATCGTCGAAGCGCAGGCGCACGCCATTGCCCTGCAGCAGTACCAGTTCGCGCTCCACGCCGGGGAAGGCGGAGAACGCGGCGTCCTGCTCGATCTCGGCCGCCGACAGGCGCAGCGCCCAGTCATCCCCCTGCGCAGGCAGGCGCAGGATCTCGCGGGTCCAGCCCAGGCCGTTGCGCCAACGTTCGCGGCGGTAGTCCAGGCGGGAGATCAACTGGCTCGGAGTGTGCAGCAGGGAGTCGATGTTCATCGGCGCATTGCATCATGCCGCGCGCCGTCGTGCATCACCGCGTGGCGAGCGTGCCCTGGCCACCGCACCCGCCGGCCAGCAGCTGCGAGTGCTTCAGCCAATCCTGGTCGGGGTAGTAAGCAAACACCATCGTGCCGCCGCGCAATGCGTCGATGAGAGGCTTGGCCACCGACAGGCGCACCGCCGGGCAACCCAGGCTGCGTCCCAGCCGCCCCTGCAGCTGCGCGGTAGCCGGGTTCACGTACGGCGCACCATGGATGACGATCGCTCGGTCACGCGCGCGGTCATTGAAGCCCGGTTCCAGCCCGGCCAGGCGCAGCGAATAGCCGTTGCCGCCCATGTAGGTTTCCTGCGCGGTGAACGCGCCGAGGCTGGACATGAAACTGCCATCGCGGTTGGAGAAGTGCTCGGTGCGGTTCTCGCCGCTGTTGCGGCCATGCGCCACCCATTCCTCGAACAGCAGGCGCTGGTGGGCCAGGTCGAACACCCACAGGCGCGGCTCGGTGGACGGGCGCGAGTAATCGATCACGCTGAGCCGATCACCGTTGATGCCCAGCTCCGGCCGCTGCAGCGCGCAGCGCATGGCGCGCGCCGCCAGCTGCAACACGTGGCGGTCGGCCTTGGGCGCACTGCGCGACAGCAGGGCAGCCAGATCATCGGCAGAGGTGGCGAGGGCGGGCGTCTGTGCCAGCGCCGGGGCGCTGGCCGAGGTCGCCAGCAGGCCGAACGCGGCCAGCCGGCACAGGCGGGATGCAGTCATGGGCACAACGAGGGGACTCAGTTGCCCTTGAGGGTGGACCCTGGCGGCTCGGATTCCAAGACCGGCTGCATTCCGGATTCAGCCGGGCTTGGGCGGACCGCCGGCAGCGAGGTCACCAGCAGGGTCGTGCCCGGCACCAGCACCTGGTACAGCTGGCGGGCGAAATCGGCCGGCAGCGCCATCGGCAGCGAGGGCGTGGCCAGCAGGTCCGGCGTGGCCTGGGCGCGATCCTGGCCCAGCAACGGGTAGGCCGTCCACTGGTGCAGGCGCTGGTTCACGTCCAGCGGGCTGGGGGTGTCGCTGTAACCCTGCCCCATCACGAACAGCGTGGTCCCCTGGAAGGCCGGCAGCGCGTCCGCCTTCAACGGCGACTCGCCGATCATCACGCCATCGCGCAGCACGTACAGGCGCTGGTCGTGCAGGCTGACCAGGATGCCGACCTGCCCGGCCGGGGCCGCGCTGTCGTTCCACCACGCCTGCGCCGGCGCTCCGCCCTCTGCCTCCGGCAGGGCCTGCCCACGCGCATTCACGGGTGCCAGTACCGACGGATAGGCCAGGGTCATCGGCGAGCTCTTGGCATCGGCCACGACCACGGTATCGCCACGCTGGGTTTCTCTGAACAGCTTCTGCGCGAAGGCCTGCGGCAGGCGCACGCAGCCGTGCGAGGCGGGATGCCCGGGCAGGCTGCCGCCATGCAGAGCGATACCGTCCCAGGTCAGCCGCTGCATGTACGGCATCGGCGCGCTGTTGTAGAGGTTGGACCTGTGGTCCTTGTCCTTCTGCAGGATGGTGAACACGCCGGTCGGCGTCTCGTGCCCAGCCTTGCCCGAGCTGATCGTGGTCAGGCCGATGGCGATACCGTTGCGGTAGACATAGGCGCGCTGCTCATCGAGGCTGACCACCAGCACGATCGGGCCGGTCGGCGAGATTTCCGGATGCCACAGGTATTCGCCCGGTTTCAGGTCGGTCGGTCCGCGCACTTCAGCGGTGCTGGCTGCGGCCGCGGGCGTGGCTGTCGGCGTCGGCGCAGCGGCGTGGGCCTGCAGTGGCAGGGTCAGTGCCAAGGCGAGCATCAGGGTGGTGGGGCGGTGCACAAGCATCCAGCGGGGTCCTTTCCATGCGGAGCGGCCACCGTACACCATCGGCCCGTGGTGGCCGCGGCAAAACCAGGCGCCGGAAATGAAATTGCCCGGCGACACAGCCATGTGTCGTACCGGGCAATCGTTACGTCCTTGTCGGCCTGCTGCCGCCCCCTCGCATCCTGCGCTGTGGGGGTAGCGTTGCATCCTGCACGCGGCCGCGTCTGTCCTGTTTGTATCTCAGCCCCTTCCACAGGTCTGTGATGCCACCATCCTGGTGAGTGGTGCCGCGTCCTGCGGCGGTCGGTGGTCACGGGCGTCCTGTCCGTGACCGGTGAACCAGCGTCCTGCCGGTTCCGACGATTCCTGCTGTCAGCGCCTCGGTACGGTTCGCACCGGTACCGATCCGGGTACCGGATCCGCCGGCAACAACCTGTTGCCTACGGTGATCCGCTGTCGATTCCGTTCGACGATGGCTTTCCCTATCCCCTTCACCTGCGCCAAGTCCTCGACGCGATGAAACGGGCCGTGTCTGCGCCGGTGCTCGACGATCGCCTCGGCCTTGGCGGCTCCGACCATCGTCAATCCCTGCTGCAGCGCCTGGGCATCGGCGCGGTTGATGTCGATCGGTTCGGCGGCATGCGCCCCGGCGATCCACACGACCAGCACCAGTGCCCTCAACACGACACTCCAAGGCACGACGTGTATCTCCTTGTGATTCTGGACGTCCCGACCGGCAATCCCGTCGGTAGGAACAGTGTCCGTCACCACATGCACACAGCCTATCGGTTTCCTGGATTTCTAAAAGCCAGCCAAATACCCGACGTGATGTAGGAAAAACCCTACCCGTGGCACAGGCGTAGAATGGCGGGATCAGCCCATGCAACCGGAGTTTCAGATGGACAGCGCCAAGCTCGGCCAATTCGTCAATGACAAGTGGGACAGTGAAATCGTCCCGCAGTTGGTCGACTACATCCGCATTCCCAACAAGTCGCCGATGTTCGACGCCAATTGGGTGCAGAACGGCTACATGGAACAGGCGGTCACGCTGATGGAGAACTGGGCCAGGGCCCAGCAGCTGCCCGGCCTGAAGGTTGAAGTGGTGCGCCTGGAAGGCCGCACCCCGCTGATCTTCCTGGAAATTCCGGCCTCCGGCCCGGAAACCGGCGACGACACCATCCTGCTCTACGGCCATCTGGACAAGCAGCCGGAAATGACCGGCTGGGACGACGATCTCGGCCCGTGGACCCCGGTCCTGCGCGGCGACAAACTGTATGGCCGCGGCGGTGCGGATGACGGCTACGCCATCTTCGGCTCGCTGGCCGCAGTGCTGGCGCTGCAGGCCCAGGGCCTGCCGCACGCCCGCTGCGTGGTGCTGATTGAAGCCTGTGAAGAATCGGGCAGCTACGACCTGCCGGCCTACGTCGACCACCTGGCCGACCGCATCGGCAAGCCGTCGCTGGTGGTCTGCCTGGATTCGGGCTGCGCCAACTACGACCAGCTGTGGTGCACCACCTCGCTGCGCGGCCTGACCGGCGGCAACTTCACCGTGAAGGTGCTCAACGAAGGCGTGCATTCCGGCGACGCCTCCGGCGTGGTGCCGTCCAGCTTCCGCCTGCTGCGCCAGCTGCTGTCGCGCATCGAGGACCAGGACACCGGCCGCATCCTGATCGACGGCATGAACGTGGAAATCCCGGCCGAACGCCTGGAACAGGCCAAGCGCGCGGCCGAAGTGGTGGATACCGAGATCTTCGAGAAGTTCCCGATGGTCGAAGGCCTGCGCCCCATGAACGAGGACCTGACCGAGCTGGTGCTCAACCGCACCTGGCGCCCGGCGCTGTCGGTCACCGGCGTCGGTGGCATGCCGCCGCTGGAATCGGCCGGCAACGTGCTGCGTCCGCAGACCTCGGTGAAGCTCTCGCTGCGCCTGCCGCCGACTGCCGATGGCAAGACCTGCGGCGAGCTGCTGAAGGAAGCGCTGCTGCGCGACCCGCCGAACGGCGCGCAGGTCACCCTGGACCTGGAAAAGGCCTCCACCGGCTGGAACGCCCCGGCCATGGCGCCGTGGCTGACCCAGGCCATCGACGATGCCAGCCAGGCCTTCTTCGGCAAGCCGGCGATGTACATGGGCGAAGGCGGCTCGATCCCGTTCATGGGCATGCTGGGCGAGAAGTTCCCGGGCGCGCAGTTCATGATCACCGGCGTGCTCGGCCCGCATTCCAATGCACATGGCCCCAACGAGTTCCTGCACATCCCGATGGGCAAGAAGGTCACCGCCTGCGTGTCCAAGGTGATCAGCGAGCACTATGCCGCCAGCCTGCGCGGCGAGACCAGCGGTTCGCCGGTGGCTGCCGACAGCGGCACCCGCCACGGCGACCACGGCTGCTGCTGATTACGGCACACCGTGACGGACGCAGCCTGGCCTTGCTAGGCTGCGTCCACCCAAAGCGGAACACATGCACATGAATGGTCTGTTCGGCAGCAGCAGCTGGCTGTACATCCTGCTGGTCGGCTTCGTCGTCGGCCTGCTCGGGCGCTTCTTCATGCCCGGCAACAACCGCATGGGCTGCCTGCTGACCATCGTGCTGGGCATCATTGGCGCGCTGGTGGCCGGTTGGTTCGGCCAGTACATGGGCTGGTACGCTCCCGGCGAACCGGCCGGTTTCCTCGGTGCGGTAGTGGGCGCGGTGGCCGTGCTGGCCGTCCTGCGCCTGTTCAGCGGCCGCCGCTGACCCCGTCCCTCCTTCCCCCCTGCTCCCGACGTTGGCGCGCCCGGCGCGCCCGGATATGCCCGCATGACCGAACCCGCCTCCGATCCCCAGCGCAGCGCGCAGCGCCTGCAGTGGGCCCGTACCCAGCTCGATGACGCCAACGCGGTAGTCGAACGCGCTTCGGTGGATGCCGGCATGCGCAGCTACTGGCGTACCACCAGCACGCGCGGCAGCCACATCGTGATGGACGCTCCGCCGGGGCTGGAAGATCCGCGGCCGTGGCTGCGCATGCGCGGCCTGCTGCACGACAACGGCCTGCGCGTGCCTGCATTGCTGGCGCAGGACCTGGAAGCCGGCTTCCTGCTGCTGGAAGATCTCGGCGGCCCGACCCTGGCCAGGATCCTCGACGAGCGCAACGCCGATGAATGGTTCGGCCGTTCGATCGAACAGCTGCTGCGCCTGCAGGCGATTCCGGTACCGGCCGACTTCGGCCAGTTCGGCGAAGCGCTGCTGCAGCGCGATGCCGGCCTGTTCGACGAATGGTTCCTGCAACGCCACCTGCAGCTGGAACTGGACTGCGGCGAGATCGAAGGGCTGCAGCTGGTACACCGCCGGTTGATGGACAACGCATTGGGCCAGGCCCAGCTGATGACCCACCGCGACTACATGCCGCGCAACCTGATGCCGGTCGACGACGGCCCCGCGGTGCTGGATTTCCAGGACCTGGTGCGTGGCCCGATCGCCTACGATGCGGTGAGCCTGTTCAAGGACGCCTTCCTGAGCTGGCCGCTGCAGCGCGTGGACGAGTGGCTGGCGCAGTACCACGAGCGCGCACGCGACGCCGGCCTGCCGGTACCCGACCGCGCCACCTTCCTGCGCGATGCCGACTGGATGGGTGTCCAGCGCCACGTGAAGATCCTTGGCCTGTTCTGCCGCCTGCGCTACCGCGACAACAAGGGCCATTACCTGGACGACGCGCCGCGCTTCATCGGCTACCTGGATGAAGTACTGCCGCGCTACCGCGAGCTGGCACCGCTGCAGCAGCTGCTGGACGAGCGCATCAAGCCGGCGCTGGCCGAGCTGGGTGCACCGATGCGCGTGGCCCGATGAAGGCGCTGATCTTTGCCGCCGGCCTCGGCGAGCGCATGCGCCCGCTGACCCTGCACACGCCCAAGCCGCTGCTGGAAGTGGCTGGCAAGCCGCTGATCGTCTGGCACCTGGAACGCCTGGCCGCACTCGGCGTGCGCGAGGCGGTGGTCAACACCGCGTGGCTGGCCGAGCAGTTCCCTGCAACGCTGGGCGATGGCAGCCAATGGGGCGTGCGCCTGCATTTCCTGCACGAAGGGCCGACCCCGCTGGAAACCGGCGGCGGCATCCTCAACGCATTGCCGGTGCTGGGCGATGCCCCGTTCCTGGTGGTGAACGGCGATATCTGGACCGATTTCGATTTCGCCACGCTGCCGCGCGAGCCGCAGGGCCAGGCACACCTGGTGCTGGTCGACAATCCGGCGCAACACCCCGACGGTGACTACCGCCTCGATACGCAGGGGGTGCTGCACCATGACCGCGAAGGTCCCTGCCTGACCTATGCCGGCATCGGCGTGTACCGTCCTTCGATCGTGGCCGACTGGCGCGCGGTGATCGGCGATGCGCCGGGCAGCGAGCGGCTGCCGCCGAAGTTCTCGGTGGTGCCGCTGCAGAAGCATTTCATGGCGCAGGGGTTGATGACGGGGCAGCACCATCGCGGGCGTTGGACCGATGTGGGTACCGTGGATCGCCTGCGCGCGCTGGATGCTGAGTTGGCGGCGAACGGCTGAGCCCCTCGTGGCTGGACTCATTGAAAGCAGAAGCCGTGCTTGGCCGGTCGGCGTGGGCTGCGCAGGGGACGCTGCAAGTCCCCCTCCGGGGCCCGGCCCAGCCGCTGGCGGCTGTGCGTTCAGGCGCTTGCGAAGCAGTGCTTCGCAAGCAAAGCGCCCTCACCCCTGTAAGCTCGGTCGCCGCATCCATGCGGCTCACGCCCCTGCGCAGCCCACGCCGACCGGCCTCTGACAGTTTCCGTGGGCGTCCAGCCACGGAAGAAAGGAAAGAAAAGCAAAAGCGGGTCGCTTCGCTGCGCTTGCTCCGGTGACGACCAACGGTCGTCACCCACCACAAGCAAGACACGTGTCGACCATGGTCGACACCCACCAACAGCAGTGCAGTACGCAGTCCCGGCAGATCGCGGGAACCTGTCGAAGGCGGGGTGGCTCAGGTTGCGGGGGCGTGAGCGCCATGGATGGCGCGATCGAGGCTACATGGACGTACTTGCGCCGTCCCCCGCAACCTGAGCCACCCCGCCTCCCCTCAGGAAGCCAGCTTTTGACGTTGCTGTTGAAGCTGCCGGCCAGCGGCCGGCACTACCGCGGGTGCAGGGCGCAGCCCTGCAAACAAACCCCACCCTCAGTAACGAGGCCGGCCTTCTTCCAGCACCTGGCGCAGGAACGGCACGGTGATCCGCCGCTTCGCCGCCAGCGATTCGCGGTCCAGCCAGTCCAGCAGCGTGATCAACCCACCCAGCTCGCGCCCGGTGTGCGACAGCAGCCACTCGATGGCCGCTTCGTCGATGGCCAGGCCGCGTCGCAGCGCGCGCTCGCGCAGCACCGCAGCACGACCTTCCTCATCCAGCGGCTGCAGCAGCACGCGCACGCACTGGCCCAGCCGCGAACGCAGGTCGGGCAGTACCAGGCCCAGTTCTTCCGGCGCCTTCTGCGCCGTGTACAGCACGGTCACGCCTGCTGCACGCGCGCGGTTGTGGAAATCAAACAGCGCGATCTCGTCCTCGCGGTTGCCGGCAACCTCGTCCAGCCCGTCCAGCGCCACCAGTTCGCGTGCGTCCAGCCCGTCGAGCGCTGCACGAACGCGGCCGGCGGCGCTGGCCAGTGGCACGTACGTCGGCAGGCGCCCGGCCTGCTCGGCGCTGGAGCACGTCGCCAGCGCCTGGTGGGTCTTGCCGGTTCCCGCAGCGCCTTCCAGGTAGACCCAATCGTGGCTGGCACCGACCGCGATCGCGCGCAGCTGCGCCAGCGCGCCATCCGGCGCGCCGATGAAGGTCTCCAGGCGCTGGTCCCGCGGGTAATGCAGGGCCAGCGGCAGTTGCGGCACACCCATCACTTCAGGTCGGGGCCCTTGTCGGTCGGGACGATGATATGGGGGGCGTCGACCACGCCATCAAGCACGATCGCCGGCTTCTCGCCCACGTACAGCTCGCTCTGGCGGTAACGCTGGTGGGCATAGCGCAGCAGCACGTTGGTCACCGCCGCCACCGGCAGCGCCAGCAGCATGCCGAGGAAGCCGAACAGCTGGCCGCCGGCCATCACCGCGAAGATCACCGCCACCGGATGCAGGCCGATCTTGTCGCCGACAATGCGCGGGGTCAGTACGTAGCTCTCCAGCAGCTGGCCCACGGTGAACACCACGCCGACCAGGATCAGCAGCTTCAAGTCGAAGCCCTGTGCCTGCACCAGCGCGGCAATCACCGCCATCAGCACGCCGGTGGTCGCGCCCAGGTAGGGGATGAAGCTGATCAGGCCGGCAATCAGGCCAATCAGCAGGCCCAGCTTGAGGCCTACCAGCGACAGGCCGCCGGCGTAGATCACGCCCAATGCCAGCATCACCAGGAACTGGCCGCGGATGAACGCCCCCAACACCTCGTTGGACTCACGCGCCAGCGCAGTGATGGTGCCGATGTGGTTGCGCGGAATCACCGAGGCCACCCGCTCGACCAGCTTGTCCCAGTCGCGCAGGAAGTAGAACGCTAGGATCGGCAGCAGCAGGATGTTGACCACCCAGGTCACCATCGCAAAACCCGAACGCGAGACGTAGCCCATGAACGTGGTGGCGACGCCGCCGGCCTGCTGCCAGTGGCTGCGCACCCACTCGATCAGGCGGTCCGGATCCAGCCACTGCATCACTTCCAGGCCGGTCTTCTGCTCGAACCAGGGAATTCCCTTTTCCATCAGCCACGCCTGCGCCTGCGGCGCGACCGCGATCAGGGTGGTGATCTGGCGCTCGATCATCGGTACCAGCACCAGCAGCAGCGCCACGATCACCAGCACCATCGCCGCGAACACCAGCACCACGCCGGTCATGCGCGAGCGGCCGGTGGCCTCGATGCGGTCCACCAGCGGGTCGCCCAGCCAGGCCAGTGCCAGCGCCAGCACGAACGGGGTCAGGATCGGGGCCAGCAGCCACACCACCCAGCCGACCAGGCCGGCGAACAGGATGTACTTCAGCCGGCGCAGGAACTGCGCGATTTCCGCTTCCGGGGTCAGGGTCATCGCAGGCGGTACTCATTGCTGACCGGTGCTGCGACCGGGGCACCGGTGGTGTCGTCGATCGGCGTCGGCAGGGCCGGCAGCGGCGCGCTCGGCACCAGTACACCGTTGTCGCCCAGCATGCGGTTGAAGCCGGCCAGGCCGGTGGTCATCTCCAGGCTCAGCTCCAGCTGGCCGGCCGAAGCATGCAGCGGGGTGACGTTGCGCACCACCGGCACCTCGCGCAGGCCGGCGGCAAGGCGCAGGTAGTCGTCGGCACTGTTGATGCCGGTGACCACCACGCGGTAGGTTCCGGCCTGGCCGACGGCGGCGCCGGCCTTCGCATAGCGCCTGACCAGCGCATCGGCGGCGCCATCGGCGCCGGCCGCCATCGCCCGCATGGCGTTGGCGTCCTTGCTGGTCCACTTGTTCAGCTCACGGCCGTTGTCGACGAACACCCAGTCCGCCTGCCAGCCGCCGTTGGCGCGGTAGAGCTTGCCGATCAGCTGCATCGGCGGTGAGTAGCGCGAGGAGGCGCGGGCCACGGCGGCACTGTCCTGGCGCCAGATGGCACCGGCCAGCGCCTGCTCGGCGGCACCGCCGCTGGGCAGGCCGAGCTTGTAGCCGCGCTCGATGGCGCGGTTCAGCAGTGGGCGGGCGGCATTGGCCTGCTGCACGCTGACCAGGCGCGGTCCGCTGCCGTCATCCACGGCCAGCCACACCACCGGCTTTGGTCGCGGCTGCGGCCACAGCGGCAGGCCCAGCGCCGAGACCAGCGAATCGACGTCGTCCTCGCGGAAACGGGCCACCAGCAGGGTCCGGAAGCTCGGCGCGCCGCTGGCGCCTACGCTCTGGTCCTGCTTGTAGTCGTAGCTGGCCACGTAGTCCTTGGCATTGCGCAGTGCCTGCACCACACCGGGGCGCGACATCACGTTGCGATCACCGGACAGCTTGCCCAGTACCACGCTCAGGGCGCGGGCCAGGGCGCCGTTGCGATCGGCTTCGGCTTGGCTGTTGACGGGCACTTCGGCCTCGTACGCGCCACTGGCGGTGGCGACATCACCCTCGGTGCGAAGGCCGCTCTGGGCCATCGTGGCCACCGGCAGGCTCAGCGCAAGGAGCAGGGTCAGAATCAGGCTGCGGCGCATCAGGACATCCATTGGCTCGACGTATCCGGGGGAATTGTTGCCCGAATACGGCCTTTGCGCCAATGCGGCCTGTTAAAATCGCCCGTTCAACCCCTGCCAGCGCCGACGCCCGTGACCAACACCCCGTCTTCCGCCCCCTCCCCCCTTACCTATCGTGACGCGGGTGTCGACATCGACGCCGGCAACGAGCTGGTCGAGCGGATCAAGCCCCTGGTCAAGCGCAGCTTCCGGCCGGAAGTGATGGGCGGCCTGGGCGGCTTCGGCGCCCTGTTCGACCTGTCCAACAAGTACCGCGAGCCGGTGCTGGTGTCGGGTACCGACGGCGTGGGCACCAAGCTGAAGCTGGCGCACCAGCTGAACCGCCACGATACGATCGGCATCGACCTGGTCGCCATGTGCGTGAACGACGTGCTGGTACAGGGTGCCGAGCCGCTGTTCTTCCTGGACTACTTCGCGACCGGCAAGCTGGACATCGACACCGCCGCGGCGGTCGTGGGCGGCATCGCCAACGGCTGCACCGAGGCGGGCTGCGCGCTGATCGGTGGTGAAACCGCTGAAATGCCCGACATGTATGCCCCGGGCGAATACGACCTGGCCGGCTTCACGGTGGCCGCGGTCGAGAAGAGCGAGCTGAAGGACGGCGCCAGCGTGGCTGCCGGCGACGTGCTGATCGGCATCGCCTCGTCCGGCCCGCACTCCAACGGCTACTCGCTGGTGCGCCGCATCTACGACCGTGCCGGCCGCCCGGCCGAGCTGGAGCTGGAAGGCGGCGTGAAGCTGGTCGATGCGCTGATGGCGCCGACCCGCCTGTACGTCAAGCCGATCCTGGCGCTGCTGAAGTCACACGGCGAGGCCATTCACGGCATGGCCCACATCACCGGTGGCGGGCTGACCGAGAACATCATCCGCGTGGTGCCCGACGGCCTCGGCCTGGACATCCAGGCCTCGTCCTGGACCCTGCCGCCGGTATTCCAGTGGCTGCAGAAGGAAGGCGCCGTGGCCGACAGCGAGATGTGGCGCACCTTCAACTGCGGCATCGGCTTCGTGCTGATCGTCGCGCCGGACCAGGAGGCTGCCGTGTCCGAGGCGGTCAGGGCGCAGGGCCTGGAGCACTGGACCATCGGCCAGGTGGTCACCGCCGAAGGCGCCGAGCGCGTCCACATCGGCTGAGCCCGGCAACCAGGAGCCCGCATGGACGCAACGCCCCCCCTGGCACCCACCCCGGTACCACCGCCGTTGGCGGCGGTGCCGGTCTTCAGCAGGCAGGACGCTGACCACCTGCGCGCGCTGTCCATCGCCCACTATGTGTTCGGTGGCCTGATTGCGCTGCTCTCGCTGTTTTTCATTCTGTACATCGTGCTCGGCATCAGTGCGCTGAGCGGCCATCTGCCGATGAACTCCGGGGGCCAGCCCTCGTCGCCGGCCGAACAGCGCCTGTTCGGCTGGGTGTTCACGGTCCTGGGGACCGTGTTCGTCGTCGGCGGCCTGGGCATGGCCGCATTCGTCATCCATGCCGGCCGCTGCGTGGCCCGGCGGCGCCGTTACCTGCTGTGCCTGATCGTGGCCGGCCTGCTCTGCCTGTTCGCGCCGCTGGGCACCGTTCTAGGGGTGTTCACCCTGGTCACACTGCTGCGCCCGCAGGTGAAGGCCGCCTTCGATGCAGCTGGCGCGGCTGCATGACGATGCCGGGCGCGCCTCCGCCATTGCCACAGCAGACCCTGGCGCAGCTGCAGTTGGCCAGCCACCTGCAGACGCTGAAGGTGCTGTTCTACGCGCTGGCAGGTTTCCACTGGCTGGCCGCGTTGGCCTTCCTCGGTTTCATCGGCCTGGTCGCCAGTTCCCGGGGGTTGAACGAAGGCGCGGCGCTGGCCACGGTCTACGGGGTCATTTCGTTGTTGGCGGCGGCGCTTGGCTTCGTACAGCTGCACACTGCGCGCCTGCTGTCGCGCCGCACCGGGCTGGCCTGGTGCCAGCGCGCAGCATGGCTGGCAGTGCTTGCCGGCCCGTTGGGCATGGCGCTGACGGCCTATGCCCGGGTGTTCCTGTCCAAGCCTGACATGGCCGCATTGTTCGACCGCGGCGACCACCTCAGTGCCTGAGCCCGCAGGCAACCCATCGCTTCCTCCTGACCGATCCGACATGTCCGCGCCCGCCACCGCCGCAAACGCCACTGCCCGCGGCTATCGTGTTTCACTGCCCAAGAAGCTGGCCTTCGCCGCCGTACTGGCCGTGTTCCTGGTCAGCTGGATCGATCCGCTGTGGCCCGTCGAACAGGCCCTGCACAGCTCGCTGACCGTCGTCGGCCTGGCTGCCCTGCTCTGGGTGGACCGGCGTGGCTGGCTGGGCAATGGCGCCTTCATCGCGATCTGTGGCTTCATCGCACTGCATTGCGTGGGCGCGCGCTGGCTGTACTCCAACGTGCCCTACGACGCTTGGGCACAGGCGCTGGCCGGCTGGTCGCCGAATGCCGCCTTCGGCTGGCAGCGCAACCACTTCGACCGTCTCATCCACTTGTTGTTCGGCGTCTGCTTCACCCCCGCGCTGCTGCAGCTGGCCCGGCATGCCTGGCCGGCGCTGCGCCTGGGCCAGGCCTTCAGCCTGGCGGTGATGACGGTGATGTGCGCCAGCCTGGTCTACGAGTGGTTCGAGTGGGCCATCGCGCTTGCCCTGTCGCCCGACGCCGCCGAGGCCTACAACGGGCAGCAGGGCGACATGTGGGACGCTCATGCCGACATGCTGCTGGCGACCTTGGGCAGTCTGCTGACCTGGCCGTTGATCCGCCGGAGTGCCCGGCAATGAGCACGCCCACCCGCATTGCCGTGCTCGCCTCCGGCCGCGGCAGCAACCTGCAGGCCATCCTTGACGCAATTGCTGACGGCCGCCTGCCCGCCGAGGTTGTCGGCGTGTTCTCCGACCGCCCAGCCGCGGCCGCGCTGCAACGGGTCGGCGACAGCCTGCGCTGGGCGCATGCACCGAAAGAATTCGGTGACCGCGCCGCCTACGAGCAGGCCTTGGGCGATGCACTGGCCGCGGTCGCGCCGGATCTGATCGTCTGCGCCGGCTACATGCGCATTCTCGGCGCCGACTTCGTGCAGCGCTTCAATGGCCGGCTGGTCAACATCCACCCCTCCCTGCTACCGCTGCACAAGGGGCTGGACACGCATGCGCGGGCGCTGCACGCCGGCGATGCGGAGCATGGGGCCAGCGTGCACCTGGTGGTGCCCGAGCTGGATGCCGGCGCCGTGCTGGCCCAGGCGCGGGTGCCGGTGATGCCCGGCGATGACGCCGACAGCCTGGCAGCGCGTGTGCTGGCGGTGGAGCATCCGCTGCTGATCGCCACCCTGCAGCTGCTGTGCGCCGGCCGCCTGGCTGAACGGGAGGGCCAGCCACTGCTGGATGGTCACCCCCTGTTTAGCCCACTGGTCCTAGATTCCGCCGGGAACCTGAACCGGTAACGCCCACGCACACGCCCCGCTGACCGCGGGGCTGGCATCCTGCCTCCCTCCTGCAGCTCCTGTCCTCCATGAAGACCACGACCCTGCTGTCCACTTCATTGCTGCTGTCGCTTGTCGTGCTTCCCGGCGTGGGTTGGGGCCAGGTGCAAGCGCCTGCGGCCCCTGCGCAGCCGGCGCCTGCAGTCCAACCGCCTGCGGAACCGGCCGTGCCGATGCCGCCGGCGCTGGCCTGGGAGCCGCCGCCGCTGCAGCCGTTCACCGCGACCTACCAGGCCTTCTACAAAGGCAAGGAGGCCGGCGACGCCAGCATGCAGGTCACCCACACCGGCGGCAACCAGTGGCGGGTGGACATGCAGGTAGTCGGCCGCCGCGGGTTCGCCAGCGTGCTGGGACTGAACATCGAGCAGAGCACGGTCTTCGAGGAGCGCGCTGGCACCTATGCACCGCTGAGCCAGAGCACGGTGCGCAAGGGCCTGTTTCTCGGCAAGAAGGCGGTCGGCACGTACAACTGGCAGGCCGGTACCGCGCAGTGGAGTGGCGATGTCGAGAAGAAGCGCGCACAGCCGATTCCGCTGCAGCCGGGCGACCAGAGTGCGCTGCTGATCAATCTGGCAATCATGCGCGACGCCCGCCCAGGCGCCGCGATGCACTACCGCTACGTGGACATGGGCAAGGTCCGCCAGCATGACTACCAGGCCGCGCCGCAGACCGAGAACGTCGAGGTCGGCGACCTGTCCTACAACGCGCTGCGGGTCTACCGGACCAACGGCGGCAAAAATGAAACCATCCTCTGGATCGCCAACGGGGTCCCCACCCCGGTGCGCATCCTGCAACGCGAAGACGGCGAAGACCGCGTCGATCTGCGCCTGATCGAATACCAAGGAGTCTGAGCATGAGCATCCCGACCCGCCCCCTCGCCTGGATCGCGGCCGCTGCCCTGTCCGTGGCCAGCCTGCCGGCCATGGCCCTGCAACCTTTCAAGGCGGATTACCTGGCCAGCTACATGGGCATGCAGGCCAACGGCACGATGACCCTGTCCAACGAAGGCAGCAACAAGTGGCGCTACAGCCTGCAGGTGAAGAACCAGCTGGCCGACCTGAGCCAGAGCACCGTGTTCGAGGAAGTGCGTGGGCAACTGCGCCCGCTGAGCAGCCAGGACCGCTCGGCGCTGCTGGTGAAGAAGCGCAACGTGCAGGCCAATTACAACTGGACCAGCAACCAGGCCACCTGGACCGGCGACATCAAGCCGGACCGTGCCGGCCCCATCGCGCTGAAGGCCGGTGACATGGATGCGCTGCTGATCAACCTGGCGATCACCCGTGACCTGGCCGCCGGCAAGCCGCTGACCTATCGCATGGTCGACGAAGGCCGCATCAAGAACATGACCTACCGCGTGGTCGGCAAGGAATCGATCAGCGTGGGCGGCAAGAGCTACGAGGCCACCAAGGTCTCGCGCGCCGACGGCAACAAGGAGCTGATCGCCTGGATCGTGCCGGAGTTCCCGGTGCCGGCGCGCATGCTGCAGCGTGAGGGCGGACGCGATGCGCTGGACCTGACCATCAAGGCGCTGAACTGACCGGAGATCCACGTCATCCACGCATGGCGTGGATCTACTGGAAACCTGGAGTAGATCCACGCCATGCGTGGATGGACGCCCCGGGAAAAACGCCCGCTTTCGCGGGCGTTTTTCTTACTTCTTTTCCTCGGCCGCAGCGGGCTTGAACTCGGTGCGGCAGTCCACGCGGATCTGCTCGCCGGTGCTGCGCCAGACGAAGGTGCGGCAATGGCGGTTGCCGTCCTGGCTGTCGTTCACCGCGACCGCGTAGAACGATTCGATGATCTCGTCACGCGAGACCGTGCCGTCGCCATTCCAGTCCATGTCCTTCTGCTCGATGCCCTGGGTGATGGCGATGTTGGCGTACCAGGCATAGCCCAGCCACGCCAGCACGATCAGCACCAGCACCAGCAGCGCCTTGCGGCGCGGGCTGAACTTGCCGCGCAGGATCATGGCACGCGCCGGATGGTGGCGCCGAGCGAAGACAGCTTCTCTTCGATGTTCTCGTAGCCACGATCAAGGTGGTAGATGCGGTCGATGGTGGTCTCGCCGCTGGCCATCAGGCCGGCCAGGATCAGCGAGGCCGACGCACGCAGGTCGGTGGCCATCACCGGCGCACCGCTCAGGTGCTCGCTGCCACGCACGATGGCGGTGTGGCCTTCAACCTGGATGTCCGCGCCCAGGCGCAGCAGTTCGTTGACGTGCATGAAACGGTTCTCGAAGATCGTTTCGTTGATCACGCCCACGCCGTCAGCCACGCAGTTGAGCGCCATGAACTGGGCCTGCATGTCGGTCGGGAATGCCGGGTACGGCGCGGTGGTCAGGTTGACCGCCTTCGGCCGCTTGCCCTGCATGTCCAGGGTGATGGTGTCGTCGGTGGTCTCGATCTTCGCACCGGCCTCGACCAGCTTGGACAGCACCGCGTCCATGGTGTTCGGGCGCGCACGGTTGACCGTGACCTTGCCGCCAGTCATCGCTGCGGCCACCAGGAAGGTGCCGGTCTCGATGCGGTCGGGCAGCACTTCGTGGCGGCCACCGGACAGGCGCTCGACGCCTTCGATCACCAGGCGGGCGGTGCCCAGTCCTTCGATCTTCGCGCCCAGCGCGATCAGGCAATGCGCCAGATCGGTCACTTCCGGCTCCATCGCACAGTTGTCGAGGATGGTGGTGCCTTCGGCCAGCACCGCGCCCATCAGCACGTTCTCGGTGCCGGTGACACTGACCATGTCGAAGGTGAAGTGGCCGCCCTTCAGGCGCTTGGCGCTGGCCTTGATGAAGCCGTTCTCGACCACGATCTCGGCACCCAGTGCCTGCAGGCCCTTGATGTGCTGGTCGACCGGACGCGAACCGATCGCGCAGCCGCCCGGCAGCGACACTTCGGCCGCGCCGAAGCGGGCCAGCAGCGGGCCCAGCACCAAGATCGAGGCGCGCATGGTCTTGACCAGCTCGTAAGGTGCCACGTGCTGGTTGACCGAACGCGGGTCGACCACGATCGCGCTGCCGCGCGACAGCGTGCCCTGGTCGATGGTGACCTTGGCACCCAGTTCGCCCAGCAGCTTCACCGTGGTGACCACGTCGTGCAGGTGCGGCACGTTGGTGATCTCCACCGGCGCATCGGCCAGCAGGGTCGCGCAGAGGATGGGAAGGACGGCGTTCTTGGCGCCGGAGATGCTCACTTCACCGTGCAGCGCAGCGCCGCCGGTCACAACGATCTTGGCCATGTATTGGGAATCTTCTGCGGTTCAGCCGGCTTCGGCCGGGGTCACGGTTTTCAGCGCCAGCGCGTGGATCGCGCCGCCCATCAGGTCGCCGAGGGTGGCATAGACCATCCGGTGGCGGGCCAGCGGCATCTTGCCGGCAAAGGCCTCGCAGACCACGGTCGCTTCGAAATGCACGCCATCGTCGCCACGCACATCGGCGCGGGCGCCAGGCAGGCCGGTTTCGATCAGATTGCGGATGGTGTCGGCGTCCAACGGGCTTTCCTAATAAAATGTGCATCCATTCTACTTCCGCTGCGTGGCGTCCGCATGGCCGAATCCCTGTTGCCCCCCCGTTCTGCCGACCCTGCCGGCCTGATCGCCAGTGGCCGCCGCGTGTTCGAGATCGAGCGGCAGGCACTGGAGGCCGTGGCTGACCGCCTCGGCGAGGCCTTCCAGCAGGCCTGCCAGGCGATCCTGGCCAGCCGCGGGCGTGTGGTGGCCACCGGCATGGGCAAATCCGGGCACATCGCCCGCAAGATCGCCGCCACCCTGGCCTCCACCGGCACCCCGGCGTTCTACGTGCACCCTGGCGAGGCCGGACACGGTGACCTGGGCATGATCACCGAGGACGATGTGGTGCTGGCGCTGTCCTATTCGGGGGAGTCGGACGAGCTGCTCATGCTGTTGCCGGTGCTCAAGCGCCAGGGCAACCTGCTGATCTCCATGACCGGCCGCCCGCAGTCCAGCCTGGCCACCGCCGCCGATATCCACCTGGACGTCAGCGTGCCGGCCGAGGCCTGCCCGCTGGCGCTGGCGCCGACCTCCAGCACCACCGCCTCGCTGGCGATGGGCGATGCGCTGGCCGTGGCCCTGCTCGACGCACGCGGCTTCACCGCCGACGATTTCGCCCGCTCGCACCCGGCCGGCAGCCTCGGCCGCCGCCTGCTGCTGCACATCACCGACGTCATGCATAGCGGCGAGGACCTGCCCAGCGTGGGTGCCGACGCCAGCCTCAGCGAGGCGCTGGTGGAAATGAGCCGCAAGCGACTCGGGATGACCGCCGTGGTCGACGCCGATGGCGTGCTGATCGGCCTGTTCACCGACGGCGACCTGCGCCGCGCGCTGGACAGCGCGCTTGACGTGCGCACCGCGAAGATCGCCGACGTGATGACCCGCAACCCGCGCACCATCGGGGCCGACCAGCTGGCCGTAGAGGCCGCGCGGCAGATGGAAACCCAGAAAATCAACGGCCTGATCGTGGTCGATGACCAGGGCCGTGCGGTAGGCGCCCTGAACATTCATGACCTGTTGCGGGCCCGGGTGGTTTAACCGACAGTCCGTAGACCCCATTCAGTCTGTAATGCCCCACCCGACCCCACCGAGCCTGCTGCCCTGATGCCCTGGTCCCCCCTGCCCGCCTTCCCTGCCCACCTGCATGCCGCTGCGGCCCGCGTCCGCCTGGCCTGCTTCGACGTGGACGGCACCCTCACTGACGGTCGGCTGTACTACGACAAGGAAGGGAACGAGAGCAAGGCGTACTTCGTGCAGGATGGCCTGGGCCTGAAACTGCTGCAGCAGCACGGTATCCACCCCGTGCTGATCACCGCGCGCAACAGCCAGTCCGCGCTCAAGCGCGGCGCCGACCTCGGCATCGACACCCAGATCGCCGTGGGCGACAAGCTGGCCAGCGTGCAGGCGCTGTGCGCGCAGCACGGCGTCGGCCTGGAGCAGGTGGCCTTCATGGGCGACGACCTGCCGGACCTGGCGCCGCTGGGCGCGGTCGGCCTGGCAGTGGCCCCGGCCAACGCCCACCCGTGGATCGCCGAGCGCGTGCACTGGCAGACCCGCGCCGACGGCGGACGTGGCGCCGCCCGCGAACTGTGCGACATCCTGCTGGCCGCACAGGGCCACGTGGATGCGGTGCTGGCGAGGTTCGGCGCATGAGCCTGCCGACACTGAACTGGCGCACCCTTCTGGGCGTCGGCCTGCTGCTGGCGGCGCTGCTCAGCAGCTGGGCCGCCCTGCGCAACCGCGACAAGGGCCCGGCCAACGACAGCCAGGAGCCGGGTGTGGACTACGTTCTGCACGACTTCCAGATCGTGGCCCTGGATGAGCACGGCAAGGAGTCGACCACCCTGCGTGCGCCGCGGCTGGAACGCCAGCGTGGCGACCAGACCATCAACATCGCCACGCCGCTGTTCGAGATGCCGGACAAGGATGGCAAGCACTGGACCCTGCGTGCCGAGACCGGCTGGCTCAGCGCCAAGGGCGACCAGATGAAGCTGCGCGGCAATGTGGCCGGCGACAGCCCGGCCGATCCGGGCGTGGTGCCGACCACCTTCCGCACCGACCATCTGGACGTGTTCCCGAAGGAGAACCGCGCCCGCACCGACGCCCTGGTGACCATGACCCGCCCGGGCATGGAACAGTCCGGCGTCGGCTTCGAAGTGGATTCGAAGAACAACACGTATCATTTCCTCAGCCAGTCCAAGGGCCGTTACACGCCCAAACGCTGATTCCGCCGCCAGCCCGCGACGTCTCCGGACAGGCGCAGGGCCGGCAGCCCCACCCTCCGCCCCCGGCCCGCCCGGGAGGCCCCCACCGGTAGAACGGACCCCGATGAAGATTTCCTTTGCCGCCGTACTCGCGCTCGGTCTTCTTGTCCCCAGCGCCGCCTTCGCCAAGTCCACCGACCGCAACGAAGACATGCACATCGATTCCGGCGCCCAGTCCGGCACGCTCACCGGCGACGGCAAGACCGTGCTGTCGCAGGGCGTGATCATCACCCAGGGCACGCTGGACCTGCGCTCGTCCGAGGCCGAGATCTACCTCAAGGATGGCGAAGCCGTGCGCGCGGTGTTCACTGGCAAGCAGGCCAAGATGAAGCAGCAGCTCGATGACGGCACCTGGATGGATGCCGTTGCCGACCGCATCGACTACGACATCAAGACCGAGATCATCACCCTGACCGGCAACTACAAGGTCACCAGCGCGCGCGGCACCAATGCCGGCCAGCGCATGGTCTACAACACCCGCACCGGCGAAATGAACTCCGGTGGTGACGGCAGCCGTGTGCGCACCGTCATCCCGCCGAAGAACAAGACCCCGGCCGCGCCTGCGGCACAGCCCAAGGCCACCACGCCGGCGCAGCCGGCCGGGAGCAGGAAGTAATGCTCGTCGCCAAGGGCCTGCGCAAGAAGTACAAGCAGCGCGAAGTCGTCAAGGATTTCGGGCTGACCCTCGACGCCGGCGAAGTGGTCGGCCTGCTGGGCCCCAACGGTGCCGGCAAGACCACCTGCTTCTACATGATCGTCGGCCTGGTTGCGGCTGACGCTGGCAGCATCGTGCTCGACGGCAAGGACATCACCGGCGACCCGATGTATACCCGCGCCAAGCAGGGCGTGGGCTATCTGCCGCAGGAACCGTCGGTATTCCGCAAGCTGACCGTGGCCGACAACATCCGCCTGGTGCTGGAGCTGCGCGAAGACCTGGATGCGGCCGGCCGCGAGCGCGAATTGAACAGCCTGCTCGACGAACTGCAGCTGGGCCATGTTGCCGACCAGCTTGGCGCCAGCCTGTCCGGTGGCGAACGCCGCCGCTGCGAGATCGCCCGCGCCCTGGCAGCGCAGCCGCGCCTGATCCTGCTTGACGAGCCGTTCGCCGGTGTCGATCCGATTTCGGTCGGCGAGATCCAGCGCATCGTCACCCATCTCAAGCAGCGTGGCATCGGCGTGCTGATCACCGACCACAACGTGCGCGAGACCTTGGGTATCTGCGACCGCGCGTATATCCTCGCCGAGGGCAGCGTGCTGGCCCAGGGTTCGCCGGAAGCGATCCTGGACAACGCCGATGTACGCCGCGTCTACCTCGGGGATTCCTTCAAGCTGTGAAGCAGTCGCCGGGGCCCTTTCCTTCCTTTCGGCACAGGCATGAAGACTCGGCTGCAGACATCGTTGGGACAGCAACTGGTGCTTACGCCCCAGTTGCAGCAGGCGATCAAGCTGCTGCAGATGTCCACCACCGAGCTGGAGCTGGAAATCGCGCAGGCGGTGGAAAGCAATCCGCTGCTGGACTGGGCCGACAGCAGTGACAGCAGCAGTCCTGCCGGCGAAGGCGACGACAACGGCAACGATGCGCCCGCAGAACGCGCCGATGCCGGCGACGACTGGGCGCCGGCGGAACTGGACTGGAACGCGTCCGGCAGCGGCGGCAGCTTCGACGATGACGACGACAATGGCAGCGCCGCCGAGCGCGTAGCCGAAACCGAAACGCTGGCCGACCATCTGCTGTGGCAGCTGCATCTGTCGCATCTGTCCCCACGTGATCGCAGCATCGGTGCCGCGCTCATCGATGCACTGGACGATGACGGTTATCTGCGCGAACCGCTGGGCACCATCGCCGACACCCTGTTGCCGGCGATCCACGCCGGCGAGGACGAGATCCTCGCCGTGCTGCATCGCATCCAGCGCTTCGATCCGGTGGGTGTGGCTGCACGCACGCTGGGCGAATGCCTGCTGCTGCAGCTGGATGTGCTGCCCGGCGAAACGCCCGGGCTGGCGCTGGCGCGACAGATTGCCGCAGGCCCGCTGGAACGGCTGCCACGCAGTGGCGTCGCCGGGCTTGCTCATGAGTTGAAGCAGCCGATGGACGAGGTCGAGACTGCCGTCGCGCTGCTGCGCTCGCTGGACCCGCGCCCGGGCACGCAGATCGCACCGCTGTCGCAGGACACTTACGTGGTGCCGGACGTGGTGGTATGGCGGCAGAACGGCGTGTGGCGCGCTGCACTGGCCGCCCATGCCGGGCCGAAGGTGGTGATCCACCGCGGCTACGAACAGCTTATCCGGCGTTGCGGCGATGCCGATGCCGGCTACCTGCGTGCCCAGCTGCAGGAAGCACGCTGGCTGCTGAAAGGCCTGCAGCAGCGCGGCGAAACCCTGTTGCGCGTCGTGCGCAGCCTGATCCTGCAGCAGGCCGGCTTCCTTGAATTCGGCGAGCAGGCGCTGCGCCCACTGACCCTGCGCGAGATTGCCACCGAACTGGGCCTGCACGAATCCACGGTGTCGCGTGCGATCGCCCGCAAGCACGTGCGCACCCCGCGCGGCACCCTGCCACTGCGGGCCTTCTTCGCCTCCGGCATCGATACCGAAGGCGGCGGCGAGGCGTCCAGCACCGCCATCCAGGCGATGATCCGGCGCCTGATCGACGATGAGAATCCGCGCAAGCCGCTTTCTGACGCCAAGCTGGCTGACCTGCTCAAATCGTCGGGAATCCCAGTAGCGCGGCGCACCGTGGCGAAGTATCGTGAAGCCATGAACATTTCCGCCTCGCACGAAAGGGTCAGAATCGCTTGACGCGCCGCCGCGCCCGGCGGAGAGGTTCATTGGCACATCCGAACACAGGAGAAACCCGATGCGCATCGAAACGTTTGGCAAAGATGTCGAAGTCACCCCGGCCCTGCAGTCCTATGTGGAGGAAAAGCTGGCCCGGATCGGAAAGCACTTCGACCAGCACTGCGAAGCGCGGGTGACCCTCAAGCTGCAGAAGACCGAACACCATGTCGACGCCAGCCTCAACATCCCGGGCCAGACCCTGCACGCGGAGGCCAATGCCCAGACCATGTATGCCGCGATCGACCTGCTTGCGGACAAGCTTGACCGCCTGGTGATCAAGCACAAGGAGAAAAAACAGCAGCACGCGCCGCTGCCGGTGGGCGACAATGGTGGCTGATCGCCACCGTTCCCCGCAGACATGCCCCTGACTGACCTCCTGGCGGCCGTGCAGACCCAGCTCTGCACGGCCACCGACCGTGACAGCGTCCTGCAGGCCGCCGCCGGGTTGCTGGCCTGCCGCCAGGCCAATGCCGAACAGATCTATCTGAACCTGTGCCAGCGCGAAGCCTTGGGCAGCACCGCGATCGGCCACGGCATCGCCATCCCCCACGGCCGCGCGCCTACCCTTGATCGCCCCCGTGGCGCCCTGCTGCGATTGGCCGCCCCGGTCGATTTCGGCGGCGACGAACCGGTGGACCTGGTGTTCGCCATGGCCGTCCCCGCCCACTACACCCACCAGCACCTGATGCTGTTGTCCGAGCTGGCCGAACTGTTTTCCGCGCCGGACATCCGCCAGGCCCTGCGCGAAGCGGGCGATGCCCGGGCGCTGCGCGAGGCGCTGGACATGACCCCTCCTGCGAGTGCCGCATGAATACCAGCATCACCGCCCGTGAACTGTTCGAACAGCAGCGCGAGCGGCTGGGATTGCGCTGGGCCGCCGGCAAGTCCGGTGAGAAGCGCGAGCTGGAGGCCGGCAATACCGTCTCGCGGCGTCCCTCGCTGGCCGGCTACCTCAACGCGATCTATCCCAACAAGGTGCAGATCCTGGGCACCGAGGAACTGTCCTGGCTGGATGCACTGGAACCACGCCAGCGCTGGGAGACCATCGAAAAGATCATGCAGTCGCACCCGCTGGCGCTGGTGCTGACGCGCAACCAGCCCTGCCCGGAAGACCTCCGCGCCGCTGCTGACGAATCCGGCACGCCGCTGTGGCTCTCGCCCAAGCGCGGCCACGAACTGCTCAACCACCTGTCCTACCATCTGGCGCGTACGCTGGCGCCGCGGGTGATCCTGCATGGCGTGTTCATGGAGATCTATTCCATCGGCGTGCTGATCACCGGCGAGGCCGGATCGGGCAAGAGCGAGCTGGCGCTGGAGCTGCTCACCCGCGGCCATCGCCTGGTCGCCGACGATGCCCCCGAGTTCACCCAGATCGCCCCGGACGTACTCGACGGCACCTGCCCCGAACTGCTGCAGGACCTGCTGGAAGTGCGCGGCCTGGGCGTGCTCAACGTGCGCGAGATGTTCGGCGACACGGCTGTAAAGAAGAACAAGTACCTTCGGCTGATCGTCCACCTGACCAAGCCGATGACCGAACCCACCCCACATGGCTACGAACGCCTGACCGGCGATTCGGGCACCCGCCATGTGCTGGACCTGGACGTTCCGCTGATCACCCTGCCGGTGATGCCCGGCCGCAACCTGGCCGTACTGACCGAAGCCGCGACCCGCCTGCACATCCTGCGCACCAAGGGCATCGACCCGGCGGCTATGTTCATCGCCCGCCACAGCAACCTGCTGGAACGGCGAACACCCTGATTTCCCTGCCCCTCGAAGAGCCTGTCCATGAGCACCGTCACCCCCTCCGCCCCGACCCTGATCATCGTCAGCGGCCTGTCCGGCTCGGGTAAATCCGTCGCCCTGAAGACCTTCGAGGACCAGGACTACTACTGCTCGGACAACCTGCCGATCAATCTGCTGCCCGACTTCGTGCGCAGCCTGCTGGCCAACCATGACGGCAGCGCGCCGCGCCGCCTGGCCGTGGGCATCGACGTTCGCGGACAGGCCGATCTGAGCCAGCTGGGCAACTGGCGGCAGCTGGCCACTGACGCCGGCGTGGAAGTGAAGGTACTGTTCTTCGAGGCCAGCGATGAGGCTGTGCTCAAGCGCTACGCCGACACCCGGCGCCGTCATCCGCTGAGCCAGCTGGGCCTGTCGCTGCCCGAAGCGATCGCACGCGAACGTGAATTGACGGCACCGCTGCGCCGCGAGGCCGATGCGGTGATCGATACCAGCAACCTCAACGTGCATCAGCTGCGGCGGCGGATCATCACCGAGTTCACGCTGGACCATGCCACCGGACTGTCCCTGCTGTTCGAATCGTTCGCGTACAAGCGCGGCGTGCCGGCCGAGGCGGACTTCGTATTCGATGCGCGGGTGCTGCCCAATCCACACTGGGACCCCGATCTGCGTGCGCTGAGCGGCCGCGAACCGGGCGTGCGCGACTATCTGGAAGCACAGCCGGACGTGCAGCGTTACCTGGCCCAGCTGATGGATTTCCTCGATACCTGGCTGCCGAAACTGGGGGATGGCACCCGCAGCTACGTGACGGTGGCGTTCGGCTGCACCGGCGGCAAGCACCGCTCGGTGTTCCTGGCCGAGCGCCTGGCCCGGCATGCCCGCGAGATGGGCTGGGAAGATGTGGCCACGTATCACCGCGAACAGGATTGAGAGAGTCGGCCGGGCTGCGCCCGGCACCCGCCGGTAGTGCCGGCCGCTGGCCGGCAACAGCAACAGCAACAGCAGAAGCGGCATTCCGTGTGATGGCGGGGCGGTGTGGATCTGCAGCACACGCCGTAAACCCCGCTCCGCGGTCCGGCCCAGCCGCTGGCGGCTGGGCGTTCGGGCGCTTGCGAAGCAGTGCTTCGCAAGCAAAGCGCCCTCACCCCTGGGGGCTCGATGGCGCAATCCATGGCGCCAACGGTCCTGCAGACCCACACTGCCCCACCTCTGACAGATTTCTGCTGCTGGTGGGTGTCGACCCTGGTCGACACGATGGATCCACGCGTGCGTGGATGAATCGCTGTCAGGCATCGAAAAACGGATGGGGTCGGATCTCTTTCTCAACGGAAAGGCTCCCCTTGCGAGCAACGCTGAATACGGGACACAGTGCCCCTCATCTGCTGCTATCGCCAATTCACCTTGACCTGTTAACGTGCAGTAATGACCTGTGGCATTCTCCTCGTAACACATCCGGGGGTCGGGCCCGCCCTGCTTGAGGTGGCGACCCGGCTCCTGCGGCAATTGCCGCTGAAAACCGAAGCTTTCGAAGTACCGTTCGACGCAGACCTGGACGCCCTGCTCCCGCTCGCCTCGGCCGCCCTGCGGCGGGTCGATGCAGGGGATGGCGTGCTGATCCTGACCGACCTGTACGGCGCCAGCCCCGCCAACCTAGCCGGGCAGCTGGCCCGGTTGGGGACCCCGGTTCGCCGGGTATCGGCGCTGAGCCTGCCGATGTTGCTGCGGGTGATGAATTATCCGGAACAGGGACTGGATCTACTGCCCGCCACAGCCGCGGCGGGCACCCGTAATGGAGCGATAGTCGACGATGCTTGAACGAGAACTCACCGTGAGCAACCGCCTGGGCCTGCACGCCCGGGCCACCGCCAAGCTGGTGCAGACCCTGGCGCCGTTCCGCTGCAACGTGACCATGGCCGCCAAGGGCCGTGAGATCAACGCCAAGAGCATCATGGGCGTGATGCTGCTGGCCGCCGGCCAGGGCACTCCGGTCACGGTGCGCATCAACGGCGAGGACGAAGCCGCCGCGATGGAAGCGGTGGTCGGTCTGTTCGAGCGCCGCTTCGACGAGGACAGCTGAGCGTGCCGCGCGCGCGCGCCGGCCAGGTTCCTTCCGGCCAGCGGCCGGTCCAGCTGCTGGCTGGGCACGGTGCTGCCCGTGGCGCGGCGATGGGCCGCGCACGGGTACGCCTGCCGCATGCGCTGGAGGTGGCCGAGCAACGCATCGGCGCCCACCAGGTCGAGGCCGAGCTGGCCCGCCTGCATCGTGCGGTGGATGCCGCGCGCACGGAAATGCACGAACTGCGCCAGCGCCTGCATGGCGCATTGAACCAGGAAGTGGGCGAGTTCCTGGACCTGCACGCGCTGCTGCTGGACGATCCCGAGCTGTTGTTCGGGCTGGACGAGCTGATCCGCAGCGGTCCCTACAGTGCCGGCTACGCATTGCGCCTGCAGCGTGACCGCCTGGCCAAGGTCTTCGATGGCATGGACGATGCCTACCTGAAGAGCCGCATGGACGACCTGGACCATGTCATCGGCCGCATCCACGCGTTCCTGCAGCCTGAACGCGCACCGGTGATGAAGGGCCTGGCCGGCGAGATCCTGGTCTGCGACAACATCGCCCCGTCCGAACTGGCCCAGCTGCAGGCCCAGGGCGTGGTTGGCATCGTCACCGCCGCCGGCAGCGCGCTGTCGCACAGCGCGATCCTGGCGCGCAGCCTGCATCTGCCGTTGATCGTGAACGTTCCGCAGCTGCTCAGCCGCATCGCCGATGGCGACGTGCTGATCATCGATGGCGCCGACGGCAGCATCACCGCCAACCCGCAGGCCGACAACCTGCGTGACTATCGCGCGCGCCTGAAGGAGCATGCGCGCGAGCAGCGCGAGCTCGGCCGCCTGCGCAGCAAGCCCAGCCGCACCCGCGACCAGGTCGACATCGCCCTGCTGGCCAATGCCGAATCGCTGGAAGACGTCACCCAGGCGCACGCGCTGGGCGCGCAGGGACTGGGCCTGTACCGCACCGAGTTCCTGTTCCTGCAGCGCAACGAGCTGCCGGATGAAGAAGAACAGTTCCAGACCTACCGGGATGCCGCGTTGGGCATGAGCGGGCGACCGGTCACCATCCGCACGCTCGATCTGGGCGCGGACAAGGCCGACCGCACCGGCCTGACCCTCAGCAATGAAGAGAACCCCGCCCTGGGTCTGCGCGGCGTACGCCTGTCGCTGGCACGACCGAAGGTGGCCGATACCCAGCTGCGCGCGATCCTGCGCGCCTCCGCCTACGGCAAGCTGCGCGTGCTGGTGCCGATGGTCAGCACCCGCGAGGAGCTGCTGGCGGTGCGCCGGCGCATGCTCAAGCTGACCGAACAGCTGCGCGGCGAGGGCCACATGGTGTCCGACCACGTGCCGCTGGGCGCGATGATCGAAGTTCCTGCGGCAGCACTGGCGCTGGAGAGCTTCATCGACCTGGTCGATTTCCTGTCGATTGGCACCAATGACCTGGTGCAGTACCTGCTGGCCGCCGACCGCAACAACGAGGCACTGGGCGAACTGTATTCGCCACTGCATCCGGCCGTGCTGCGACTGCTGCAGATGGTGATCGAGACGGGCGCGCGTCACCGCATCCCGGTGGCGGTCTGCGGCGAGATGGCCGGCGATGCACGGATGACCCCGCTGCTGCTGGCGCTGGGCCTGACCGAGTTCAGCCTGCACCCCGGCACGCTGCTGGAAGTGCGCCGTGCGATCCGCGATGCCGATCTGGCCGCATTGCGCGCGCGCGCGCCGAAGCTGCTGGCCGCACGCGACCGCCGCGCGATCGAGCGCTGGCTGGCGCTGGTGGCCGAAACGGCCTGACTGCCGAGGGTAGTGCTGGTCGCTGGCCGGCAATCTCGTGGACTTCGATGGGGACGATTGCGGGCCAGCGGCCGGCGCAACCACCGCCCCTCGGCTATGCGTTGAAACATCCCCTTGCGATAATGACGCGCTGAACACCCCTGTTGCCGCATCCTTCCCGGGATCGCGGCTTTTCTTATCCCGCGGGAGCTGCGATGGCTGAAGCCGTACGCCACGACAAGACTGCGCGCCAACTGCGGATGCTGTCCGACGCACTGGACAGCGGTCGGCTGGGCCCGGTGCGTCGCCTGGTCAACACCCTGGCCCCGGCCGAGATCGGCAACCTGCTTGAATCGCTGCCGCCGGGCAAGCGCGAGGTGGTGTGGGGCCTGGTCGATCCGGAAGATGACGGCGAGGTGCTGGTCCACGTCGGCGACGACGTGCGCGAGAGCCTGCTCGCGGACATGGACCCGGACGAAATCATCGCCGCGGTCGAAGACCTGGACATCGACGACCTGGCCGACCTGGTCGAAGACCTGCCCGATACGGTCATCGACGAAGTCCTCAAGTCGATGGACCGCGAGAACCGCGAGCGCCTGGAACAGGTGCTGTCCTATCCCGAGGACAGTGCCGGCCGCCTGATGAACCCGGACGTGGTGACCGTGCGCGCCGACGTCAACGTGGACGTGGTGCTGCGCTACCTGCGCCTGCGCGGCGAACTGCCGGACCACACCGACCACCTGTTCGTGGTCAGCCGGCGCCATCAGTACCTTGGCCGGGTGTCGCTGGCGGCACTGGTGACCCACGAGGACACCACCCCGATCAACCGCCTGATCGACGACGAGCAGCCGGCCATCGACGTCGGCGAGAGCGACCAGGAAGTCGCGCGGCAGTTCTCCGACCATGACTGGATCTCCGCACCGGTGGTGGACGAGAACAACATCCTCGTTGGTCGCATCACCATCGATGACGTGGTCGACATCATCCGTGGCCAGGCCGAGCACCAGGCGCTGGGCGCCGCCGGCCTGGACGAGGACGAGGATCTGTTCAGCCCGGTCTGGCGCGCCATGCGCCGCCGCCTGATGTGGCTGTCGATCAACCTGTGCACGGCCTTCCTGGCCTCCAGCGTGGTCGGTCACTTCGAGGGCACCATCGACAAGCTGGTGGCGCTGGCGGTGCTGATGCCGATCGTGGCCGGCCTCGGTGGCAACGCCGGCACCCAGGTGCTGGCGCTGATGGTGCGCGGCCTGGCGCTGGGCCAGGTGGGCGCCTCCAACGCGCGCACCCTGCTGTGGAAGGAAGTGCGTGTTGCGCTGCTGAACGGCGTGATGCTCGGCTCGGTGCTGGGCCTGATCGTATTGGCCTGGTTCCATTCACCCGGGCTGTCTGCGGTGATCGCCATCGCACTGACCTGCAACCTGCTGTTCGCAGCGCTGGCCGGCGTGCTGGTGCCGCTCACACTGAAACGCTTCGGCTTCGATCCAGCGCTGGCCAGCGGTATCTTCCTGACCGCAGTGACCGACTCGATGGGCTTCTTCACTTTCCTCGGCCTGGCCACGCTGGTGCTGCTGCACTGACCGCATCGAGGATCGGCCCCCGCCACGCGGGTCGTTGACTCCACCCAACCGGAACACCCATGGCAACAACGATCGAAAACTATTTCCAGCCCGGCTGGCGCGACCAGCAGCACACCTGCCCGGCCTGCGAGTGGAAGGGCAGCTCGCGCGCCATGGAGATGGAACTGGACGAGGACGCCACCGAGTATGACTGCCCGGTCTGCGAGAACCCGCTGCTGGTGGTCCTGCACCCGGATATGGCGCAGGTGCAGGCTGCGGCGGCGGCAGGCAATGCCGAAGCGCAGGAACAACTGGACATCATTGCCAGCTTCCCGCGCCCGCAGTGACGCGGCGCACGATGCCGCGTTGGCGACAGCGGACTACGATGCAGGCGATCTCGCCTCTTCGGGAAACCCCATGGTCCGTTTGCTGTCGCGCTGGCTGCCACTGCTGGCCCTTCTGTTGATGAGCGGCTGCACGTCGCTGCCGGATGGCGCGCGGGGTCGCTTCGAAGCCCGCGCCGTGAAGGTGGATGGTGAGACGGCCTACTACCAGGTATTCATTCCGGCCGCATCGGCGCGTACACCGGGCTCACTGCCGGTCGTGCTGTTCCTGCACGGTTCGGGCGAGCGCGGCGCCGATGGCGTGAAGCAGACCCACGCGGGGCTGGGACCGTACCTGCGCGAGCAGGCCGCCGATTTCCCTGCGTTGGCCGTATTTCCGCAGGCGCCGGGACGCGGGGAATGGAGCGGGCGCAACAACCGTGTGGCCCTGGCCGCGCTGGATGCAGCGATCGCCGAGTTCGGTGCCGATCCGGCGCGGCAATACCTGACCGGCATGTCGATGGGTGGCTACGGCAGCTGGAATATCGCCTTGGACAACCCGCACCGATTTGCTGCGATCGTGCCGGTGTGCGGCGCGGTGCTGGCCCCGCGCGCGGTACGTCCGACCCTGTTCGTCGAACAGGTGGCCGGTGAAACCGACCCGTATGCGGCCATTGCCCAGCGCCTGCGGCAGACGCCGATCTGGATCTTCCATGGCGCGCTGGATGACGTGGTGCCGCCGGATGACGACCGCCGGCTGCACGCCGCATTCCAGAACGCCAACGCGCGTGACGTGCGCTACACCGAATACCCGGAAGGCAACCACAATGCCTGGGACGCCACCTACGCCGACCCGGCGATGTGGGAATGGATGTTCGCGCAGAAGCGCTGAGCCATAGCTTCTGCTGGGAAACATCTGTGGGTGGATGCCAACCGTTGGTCGGCTTGGTATTGGTGGATGCCAACCGTTGGTCGGCACTATCTCTCCGCTTCGGGGTAATCCATTGCTTGGTACCTCCCATCGATCTCCCATCGGCACCAGGCATACGGATACTCTCCCACGCAGCTCGCCAAGTTCGCCCTGACCGGGTTGGCGACGATGTACATCGCATGGCGAAACAGTGATTCTTCAGAACGCATGGCGTGATCGTGATAGCTCGATTGCCAAAATGGTCCTGTCTTACCCAGCATGCGGTTGATCCGCAATGCACTGCTCGATTTGAAGCGTTGCATGATGTAGTCCAGCGAGAACGCACGGATCTCAACAAGCCAATGGATGTGGTCCGGCATGACCACATAGGCAAGTGAGTGCGTCAGGCCATCATCATCAATGCGACGGAACACATCCATCACCTCCTGTGCCGCAGTGGCATCATCGAAGTAGCGTCGACGTTCCTGGGTGACGGTGGTCAGGATGTAGGATTGCCCGATCCGGGAATGACGGCCAAGGCGTAGGCGTGCGCGGTTCATGGGCCCAAGCGTGCGCCTGCCGGTATCCCTCTTCTATCGGGCAACCACGTCAGTACAGGTAGGCCCGGAACCATTCAATGGCCAGGCCCGCACTTCACCGCACTGATGGTTCGATGCCGACCAACGGTCGGCACCCACCGGGTCGGATGAGGACAGATCTGCCGTGCCGACCAACGGTCGGCCCCCACCGGGTCGGATGAGGACAGATCTGCCGTGCCGACCAACGGTCGGCACCCACCAAAGTGGTCAGCCCAGCAGGGTTTCCAGCACGGCCATGCGCACGGCGACGCCGTTGGCGACCTGGCGCAGCACCCACGACTGCGGGCCGTCGGCCACGTCATCGGTGACTTCCACGCCACGGTTGATCGGGCCCGGATGCAGCACCGCAGCGTCCTTGCCGGCACGGGCCAGGCGTTCGTTGGTCAGGCCGTACTGGGCGTGGTACTGCTCCAGCGACGGCACCAGGCCTTCTTCCATGCGCTCGCGCTGCAGGCGCAGCATCATCAGCGCGTCGGCGCCTTCCAGCATCGCATCGAAATCATCGCCGACCACGCAGCCCTTCAGGGTCTCGTCGTCCGGCAGCAGTGACTGCGGGCCGCACACGCGGATCTCGCCCACCCCCAGCGTGCGCAGCGCATGCAGGTCGGTGCGCGCCACGCGCGAGTGCTTCACGTCGCCGACGATCACCACCTTCAGCTTCGAGAAATCCGGGCCCTTGGCCTGGCGCAGGGTCAGCATGTCCAGCAGGCCCTGGGTCGGGTGCGAACTGCGGCCGTCACCGGCGTTGATCAGTGCAGTGCCCTCGCCCGCCGCCTCGGCCAGTGCGGCCACGGCGCCATCATCGGGGTGCCGCACCACGAAGCCGCGCACGCCCATCGCTTCCAGGTTGCGCAACGTGTCGCAGGCGGTTTCGCCCTTGCGCGTGGACGAGGTCGAGGCATCGAAATTGAGCACATCGGCGCCCAGGCGCTGCGCGGCCAGCTGGAACGAGCTGCGGGTGCGCGTGGACGGTTCGAAGAACAGCGTGCACACCGCAGAACCGGCCAGCACGTGGCGCTTGTTGCCGACACGGCCGACTGCGGCGTCACGGATCTGCCCTGCCCGGTCCAGCAACTGCAGCAGTGTTTCGCGCGGCAGGCCCTCCAGGGTCAGCAGGTGGCGCAGGCGTCCGGAGGCATCGATTTGCTGGGCAGTCATGGCGGGAGTCGTGCAGTCAGGGAATGGGGGTGGCGTCGTCGGGGGACGACAGCCAGCGGTCGATGATCACCGCCGCGGCCACAGCATCGAGGGCGGCCGCATCGCGGCGGCGCTTGCGTCCTTCGGCGCGCTCGACGGCGAAGCGGCGTGCGGCCTCGACCGAGCTGGAACGCTCGTCGATCATCACCACGGGCAGCTTGAAACGTTCCCGCAGCTGGCGGGCGAAGCCCTGCGCGCGCTTGCGGTTGGGCTGGTCCTGGCCGTCCAGCGTAAGCGGATCGCCGACCACCAGGCCGTCGGGCTTCCATTCCTTGAGCAGGCGCTCGATCGCGGTCCAGTCCGGGCCGTTGCCGTGCACATCGACCACGGCCACCGCGCGCGCATGGGCGGCGAAAGCACTGCCGATGGCCACGCCGATGCGTCGCGAGCCAACATCGAAACCCAGAACGGTGCCGTCACGGCGGATCGCCGGGGCAGCAGGAACCGGTGCGGGCGCGGCCGGCTCAGACATGGCCGCTGTAGTCGGTCAGCCGGAACAGATCCACGCCGATGCGCGAAGCCGCCCCCTGCCAGCGCTGCTCCAGCGGCAGCTGGAACACCAGCTCGGCATCGGCCGGCACGGTCAGCCAGCTGTTCTCGGACAGCTCGCTTTCCAGCTGCCCTGCGCCCCAACCGGCACAGCCGAGGGTGACCACCGCATTGGCCGGGCCTTCGCCACGCGCCATCGCTTCGAGGATGTCGCGCGAGGTGGTCAGGTACAGGCCGTCGCCCACGGTCAGGCTGGAATCCCACGCGCGCGCGTCGTCGTGGATGACGAAGCCGCGTTCGGGATGCACCGGACCGCCATTGAGCACCATGCGCGCCTGCAGCTCGCCATCACCGGTGGTGATGTCCATCTGCGCAAGCACTTCACCCAGCGTGTATTCGGAAGGCTGGTTGACCAGTACGCCCATCGCCCCGTTCTCGTCGTGCTGGCAGATCAGCGCGACGCTGCGGGCAAAGGTCGCGTCGAGCAGCGACGGCAGCGCGACGAGCAGGTGATCGGCAAGGGAGGTCGGCATTACAGGCATGGGTCCATTCTACCTGCTGGGGCCGGGATGGTCGCGCGATGGCGCCGAACCGCGATGGGCTAGGATGGTGCTTTGCCATGGAAGGTCATCGATGCAGTCTTCATCGCCCCTGACCCTGCCGGCACGCAGCGCCATCGTCCTGATCGCCCTGCTGCAGGGTCTGATGCTGTATGCCGCGCAGGAATTGTCCGATGCGTGGCCGTTCCGCGATATCGGCTGGCGCTACTGCTGGTACGCCTGGGTGCTGGCCATTCCCAGCGCGGTGGCGCTGAGCCTGGTCGAGCTGGGCCAACGCCGCCTGTGGCTGCAGGCGGCGCTCGGCTCGGTGGTGGTGCTGGCACTGGCCGCCTGGATCGGCTGGAACCTCAATGGCGAGGCCGCACTGGAATCGGGCGCGCTGCAGTTTCCGTTGACCCTGGGCATGGGCGTGGCGGTGTTCGTGGCCCTGCCCTGGTGGCAGTTCCAGCTGCAGCACGGTCAGTGGCGCGCCAGCTACCCCGAGCTGTTCGAGCGCGCCTGGCAGAACGGCTTGACCCTGGCCCTGGCGGCGCTGTTCACCGGGCTGACCTGGCTGCTGCTGTGGCTGTGGGCGGCGCTGTTCCAGCTGCTGGAGGTCACCTTCTTCCGCGATCTGTTCCGCCAGGATGCTTTCATCGCACTGGCCACCGGCAGCCTGGCCGGGTTTGGCGTGCTGATCGGGCGCACCCAGCATCGGGCGATCCAGATCACCCGCCAGGTGCTGTTCGCGATCTGCCGCGGGCTGCTGCCACTGCTCTCGTTCATCGCCGTGTTGTTCGTGCTGAGCCTGCCGCTTGCCGGGCTGGAACCACTGTGGAAGACCCGTTCGGCCGCCAGCCTGCTGGTGGTGGTGTCACTGCTGCTGGTGACGTTCACCAATGCGGTCTACCAGCAGGGGGAAGACTCCCCGCCGTACCCTCTCGTGCTGCGCCGTCTGGTCGAGGCCAGCCTGCTGGCGCTGCCGGTCTACGCCGCGCTGGCGCTGTATGCGCTGGGCCTGCGCGTGGTGCAGTACGGGTGGACAGTGGACCGGTTCTGGGCACTGCTGATCGCGCTGGCCGTGGCCGGCTATGCCCTGGGCTATGCGCTGGCGGTACTGCGTCGCCAGGGCCGCTGGCTGCAGGCGCTGGAACCGGTCAACCGCTGGATGTGCTGGGTGGTGCTCGCACTGGCCCTGCTGGGCAACTCGCCCCTGCTGGACCCGGTGCGGCTGACCCTGTCCAGCCAGCTGGAGCGCCTGCGCGCGGACCCGCCGGCGATCACCAGCAGCGACGTCAACGTGCTGCGCTTCGATCTGGGGCGCCGTGGCGTGCAGGCGCTGCGCGAACTGCAGCGCGATCCGGCCATCACCGCCGATGCCAACGCGCCACAGGTGGTCGCGGCAGCGCTGGCGCGTACCTCCCGCTGGGACGACGGCCACCGCCTCGACAAGGGGCCGCAGGACGTCGCCGCCCTGCGGCGCGCGCTGAAGCTGGCCGCCGGATCCAGCTCGCCACCGGACGACTGGTGGAAAGCTCTGGCCACCCGATCGATCAATGGCGAATCCTGCGCACAGAGCGAGCGCGACTGCCTGATCGTGCATCGCGACCTGGACGGTGATGGTACCGGCGAAGTGCTGCTGTGCGAGCTGTACACTCACCGTGGACCGGACTGCGTGCTGTACGCACGTGGCAGCGATTCCCAGTGGCGCCGGGCCGGTGCGCTGTTCGGCACCGTCAGCGGGCCGGCCGAGGCGATCAACCAGGCCCTGCGTAACGGCAAACTCACGCTCGTGCCACCGCGCTGGCCGATGCTGTCCATCGGCGGGCACCCTGCAGTGGCCATCGATCCCGAACCCGAACCCGAATCCGAATCCGAATCCAACGAGCCTTCCCCATGAGCGGTTACTGCCTGATTGCCCCCGGCCATCCGGTGCACGACTACTACCACGCCAACGAGTACGGCTTCCCGCAGCGGGACGAGCGTGAACTGTTCGAGCGATTGGTACTGGAAATCAACCAGGCCGGTTTGAGCTGGGAAACGATCCTGAAGAAGCGCGAGGGCTTCCGCGCAGCCTATGACGGCTTCGATGTGGACCGCGTGGCGGCCTACGCCGAGCAGGACATCGCGCGCCTGCTGTCGGACCCGGGCATCATCCGCAACCGCCTGAAGGTGCTGGCGGCGATCCACAACGCGCAGGTGATCCAGCAGCTGCGGGCCAGCCATGGCAGCTTCGCGGCGTGGCTGGATGCGCACCACCCACGCAACAAGGCCGACTGGGTGAAGCTGTTCAAGAAGACGTTCCGCTTCACCGGCGGCGAGATCACCGGCGAATTCCTGATGAGCCTGGGCTACCTGCCCGGTGCGCACGCCGAGGATTGCCCGGTGCATGCGCGGCTGCTGATGCTGTCACCGCCGTGGCTGCAGGCCGCCGTACGTTGAAGGACGGCCGCCGGGCATGGCCCGGCGCTACCGGAACCGCCACGTAGTAGCGCCGGGCCATGCCCGGCGAACGCGGAGAGCGCGATCACACGCCCATGTAGCGGCCGGGGCGGTGGTTGAACATCAGCACCAGGCTGAGCACCACCGCGCCGATGGCCGAGTACAGCACCTTGGAAGGCGACAGCACGAAGAACGCGGCCACCATCAGGCAGGCGTCGTAGGACATCTGCACCTTGCCCGCGCTCCAGCCACGGGTGCGCTGCAGGTACACCGCCAGGATGCCGATGCCGCCGAGGCTGGCACGGTGACGGATGAAGAACAGGATGCCCAGGCCAGACAACGCGCCACCGACGATCGCCGAATACAGCGGGTTGATGTGCGAGAAGTCGATCCAGCGCGGCAGCAGGTCGGTCAACACGCCACAGGCGGTGACCGCAGCGAAGGTCTTCAGGGTGAATTCCCAACCCATGCGCCGCAGCGCCACCCAGTAGAACGGCAGGTTGACCAGCACGAACACCAGGCCGAAGTTCCAGCCCATCGCGTAGTGCAGCAGGAACGCCATGCCCGCCATGCCGCCGATCATCAGCCCGCCCTTGGCGAAGATGGCCAAGCCCAGCGAGGCCACCATCGTGGCCAGCACCATGCCTTGCACGTCCTCGGCGATCGAGTGGCGCAGCGCTTTTTCGTCGGCGGTGGTGCCGGCGCTGTCGGGCGGCGGGGTCAGCGGACCGGCGGTGACCAGGTGGCCGTCAGCGTCGTCGCACGGCGCGGGGCCATGGGAAGGAAGGGACATGCGGGTGGGGGAACAGCAGGTGGGGAGCGGTATTAGACACGATCTGCATGACAGTTGCAGATGAAATCGTTCAGCTGAATGCGCCCCAGCCTGCCCTCCGCCAGCCGCCGGTCACCCCTTGCCGGCCAGATGGTGCGCCACCAGTGCGTTGGCATGTCCGTGGCCCAGTCCATGCTCACTTTCCAGGAAGCTGACCAGTTCCATGTGTTTCAGGCCCTTCTTCCCGGCCAGCAGCCCGAACCAGTGGGCGACCGGCTGCCCATAGGTCTTCTCGATGGAGGGGAAATACGAGGCCGGGCTTGCGGCTTGGTGTCAGTGCTCGTGTGCAGCTCCCGTTGAAGTCATTCATTCGACGAACCACGGACGCAGAAATCGACACACCCACACGCCCGACCCAGCGCCGACCAACGGTCGGCACCCACCAAAGCAGAATGCCGTTCCAACAGCTCGCGGGAAATTGTCGAAGGCGGGGTGGCTCAGGTTGCGGGGGCGTGAGCGCCATGGGCCCGAGGCATGCCTCGGACGGGTTGGGCAGGACGCCCAACCCCGGTCTTGCCGTGTGCGCAGGACAGCGCACACGAGCAAGCGCGACCGAGGCTACATGGGTGAGGGCGCTTTGCTTGCGAAGCACTGCTTCGCAAGCGCCCGAACGCACAGCCGCCAGCGGCTGGGCAGGGCCCCGGAGGGGGACTTGCGCCGTCCCCCGCAACCTGAGCCACCCCGCCTCCCACGGGAAGCCAGCTTTTGACGTTGCCGTTGATTCGGCAGGTGCCGGGCGCAGCCCGGCCGTATCATCCCCTCATGCCCCGCGAAAACCTCAACGACCTGCAGGCCTTCGTCCACGTTGCCCGCGAGGGCAGCTTCACCAAGGCTGCCGCCCAGCTGGGCGTGTCCCAGTCCGCGCTCAGCCATGCCATGCGCGGACTGGAGCAGCGCCTGGGCGTGCGCCTGCTGACCCGCACCACCCGCAGCGTGTCCACCACCGAAGCCGGCGCCCGCCTGCTGGAAACGCTGGCCCCGCGCCTGGCCGAGATCGAGGATGGGCTGGCCGCGCTGGCCGAGTACCGTGAACGCCCGGCCGGCACCATCCGCATCAATGCCACCGGCCACGCCGCCGAGTACATCGCCTGGCCCAGGCTGGCGCCGCTGCTGCAGCAGTATCCGGATTTGAAGGTGGAACTGGCGGCCGACTACGGGTTGGCCGACATCGTGGCCGAGCGCTACGACATCGGCATCCGCCTGGGCGAGCGGCTGGCGCGCGACATGATCGCCGTACCGATCAGCCCGCCGCTGCGCATGCGCGTGGTCGGGGCGCCCAGCTACTTCCGCCAGCACCTGGTGCCGCGGCACCCGGACGACTTGGCCGGGCACAACTGCGTCACCCTGCGCCTGCCCACGCATGGCGGGCTGATGCCGTGGGATTTCGGCCAGGACGGCAATGAACTGAGCGTGCGTGTGAGCGGCCAGTGGATCTTCAACAGCATGGGCATGACCCGCGCCGCCGCGCTGGCAGGCAGCGGGTTGGCCTGGCTGCCGGAGGACCAGGTACAGCCGATGCTGGACGATGGCCGCCTGCTTTCGGTGCTGGACGACTGGTGCCCGCACTTCGATGGCTATTACGCGTACTACCCCTCGCGCCGCCACGTGACCGTGGCGATGCGGACGGTGCTTGATGCGCTGCGTGGGCCGATGGGGTGAGGATCAAGGAGTGCGGACCAACGGTCCGCACCCACCACCAACGTTCCGCACCCACCACCAACGGTCCGCACCCAGCTGTTGATCAGCCCTTGGCCTGGGCGGCGCGCTGCGCGTTGTAGCGCTCGCCGACGATCGACACTTCGTCCAGCGCCTGTGCGATGCGTTGCAGCTCCTCCGGTGCCAGCTGCAGGTCGGCCGCGCCCAGGTTTTCCTCCAGACGATGGACCTTGGTGGTGCCTGGGATCGGCACGATCCACGGCGCCTGTGCCAGCAGCCAGGCCAGCGCCACCTGCGCCGGGGTCGCACCCCGCGCCGCCGCGATCGTGCTGATGCGATCCACCAGCGCCTGGTTGGCGCGACGCGCTTCCACTTCGAAACGCGGCACGCTGTTGCGGAAATCGTTGGCGTCGAAGGTGGTGTCGGCGTTGATCGCACCGGTCAGGAAGCCGCGGCCCAGCGGGCTGAACGGCACGAAGCCGATGCCCAGCTCCTGCAGCGTCGGCAGCAGTTCACGCTCCGGTTCGCGCCACCACAGCGAGTACTCGCTCTGCACGGCGGTGACCGGCTGCACCGCATGCGCGCGACGCACGGTGGCAGCACTGGCCTCGGACAGGCCGAAGTGGCCGACCTTGCCCTCGGCGATCATGTCGCGCACGGTGCCGGCCACATCCTCGATCGGCACGTTCGGGTCGACGCGGTGCTGGTAGAACAGATCGATATGGTCGGTACGCAGGCGCTTGAGGCTGGCTTCGGCCACGGCGCGGATGTTCTCCGGGCGGCTGTCCAGGCCGGCATCGGTGCGCGCGTCCCTGAAACCAAACTTCGTGGCGATCACCAGCCTGTCGCGGTAGGGCGCCAAGGCCTGGCCGAGCAGGTCTTCGTTGGTGTACGGGCCGTACACCTCGGCGGTGTCGAAGAAGGTCACGCCGCGCTCGACGGCAGCGTGCAGCAGGGCAATGCCCTGGCTCGGTTCGACCGGCTGGCCGTAGGCATGGGTCAGGCCCATGCAACCCAGGCCCAGGGCGGAAACCTTCAGGCCGCTGCGGCCGAGTTCACGTGTCTGCATCGTCGTGCTCCAGAGAGGGGAGCGCTGACGATACGCCTGCATCGGCGATGGATTGAACCGACTGGACGGCAGTCGGTCATGACTGGAATTCATCAATCGCCCGCGCGCCCGGTAGAGTCGACTGTCAGTCGACTCTACACATCGCCAGGTCACCGGATCTCGGAGATCTCCACCCCATCCAGGCCCTGCGACAGCGTGCGCGCGTCGCCGCCCTGGCTGAGCTTGATGCGCAGGCGCACTTCGTTCTGCGAGTCGGCGTAGCGCAGTGCGTCCTCGTAGCTGATCTCGCCGGCCTGGTACAGCTCGAACAGGCTCTGGTCGAAGGTCTTCATGCCCAGCTGGACCGAGTCCTTCATCACTTCCTTCAGCTTGTGGATCTCGCCGTCGCGGATGTAGTCCTGCACCAGCGGCGTGCCCAGCAGGATCTCCATCGCCACCTTGCGCGAGCGGCCGTCGGGCGACGGCACCAGCTGCTGCGCGACCACGCCCTTGAGGTTCAGCGACAGGTCCATCAGCAGCTGGTTGCGGCGGTCTTCCGGGAAGAAGTTGATGATGCGATCCATCGCCTGGTTGGCATTGTTGGCATGCAGCGTGGCTAGCACCAGGTGGCCGGTTTCGGCGAACGCGATGGCGTGATCCATGCCTTCGCGGGTACGCACCTCGCCGATCATGATCACGTCCGGCGCCTGGCGCAGGGTGTTCTTCAGGGCCGCTTCCCAGCTGTCGGTATCGATGCCGACCTCGCGCTGGGTGATGATGCAGCCCTCGTGCTTGTGCACGAACTCGATCGGATCTTCGATGGTGATGATGTGGCCGGTCGAGTTCTGGTTGCGGTAGCCGATCATCGCCGCCAGCGATGTCGATTTGCCGGTACCGGTGGCACCAACGAACAGGATGATGCCGCGCTTGGTCATCGCCAGCGTCTTGATGATCGGCGGCAGGCTCAGCTCTTCCACGGTCGGAATGCGCGTCTCGATGCGACGCAGCACCATGCCGACCTGGTTGCGCTGGTAGAAGCAGCTGACGCGGAAGCGGCCGACACCGGACAGGCCGATGGCGAAGTTGCATTCATGCGTCTTCTCGAACTCCTCGCGCTGCGCAGGGGTCATCACGTTGAGCACCAGGTCGCGGCTCTGCTGCGGCGTGAGCGGAGTCTGCGTGATCGGCGAGATCTTGCCGTTGACCTTCATCGCCGGCGGCATGCCCGCAGTGATGAACAGGTCCGAGGCGCGCTGGTGCGCCATCAGCTTGAGGAACGAAGTGAAATCGATGGTGGTCGCGGTGGTGTTCACGGCAGGCTCCCGGAAAAGCGGTTTACCAGGTAACGGTCGGTGGAGGAAACAACACGGAGCGGCCGCGCCATTGCACGCGCCGCCCGTGGCTGCCCTGCCTTACTCGAACAGGCGCTTGTCCTTGGCGTAGTCGCGGGCCTGGTTGCGGGTGATCAGGCTGCGCTTGACCAGGTCCTGCAGGTGCTGGTCCAGGGTCATCATGCCGTACTGCTGGCCGGTCTGGATGGCCGAGTACATCTGCGCCACCTTGTCCTCGCGGATCAGGTTGCGGATGGCCGGCGTGCCGACCATGATTTCCCACGCTGCGGTACGGCCACCGCCGACCTTCTTCAGCAGCGCCTGCGAGATCACCGCACGCAGCGACTCGGACAGCATCGAGCGCACCATCGGCTTTTCGCCGGCCGGGAACACGTCGATGATGCGGTCGATGGTCTTGGCCGCCGAGCTGGTGTGCAGGGTGCCGAACACCAGGTGGCCGGTCTCCGCAGCGGTCAGTGCCAGGCGGATGGTTTCCAGGTCGCGGAGTTCGCCGACCAGAATGATGTCCGGGTCCTCGCGCAGTGCCGAGCGCAACGCTTCATTGAAGCCATGCGTGTCGCGGTGCACTTCGCGCTGGTTGATCAGGCACTTCTGCGAGGTGTGCACGAATTCGATCGGATCCTCGACGGTGAGGATGTGGCCGTATTCGTTCTTGTTGATGTAGTCGATCATCGCCGCCAGCGTGGTCGACTTGCCCGAGCCGGTCGGGCCGGTCACCAGGATCAGGCCCTGCGGCTGCTGGATCACTTCACGGAACAGCGGCGGGCAGGCCAGGTCCTCGAGGGTGAGCACCTCGGACGGAATGGTACGGAACACCGCACCGGCGCCGCGGTTCTGGTTGAACGCGTTCACACGGAAGCGCGCCAGCGACGGGATCTCGAAGGAGAAGTCCACTTCGAGGAATTCCTCGTAATCGCGGCGCTGCTTGTCGGACATGATGTCGTACACCAGCGCATGGACCTGCTTGTGGTCCAGGGCTGGGATGTTGATCCGGCGAACGTCGCCGTCCACGCGGATCATCGGCGGCAGGCCTGCGGACAGGTGCAGGTCGGACGCTTTGTTCTTGACGGAAAACGCCAACAGTTCGGCGATATCCATGAGCGGCTACTCCCCAATAACGGCTTCGACTGGAAGGATCTTTCCCCGGGCGGCAGTATAGCCTCCCGATTCAATGGAACGCGTTACGTGGCCACTCCCCTGCCCCAGATCCTGAGCAACCTGCATGCCGCCGCCGAGGCGGCCGGCCGGCCCGAGCCGCGCCTGCTGGCCGTGTCCAAGACCCAACCGGCCGAGGCCGTGGCTGCGCTGGCCGCACAGGGCCAGCAGGCCTTCGGCGAAAACTATGTGCAGGAAGCGCTGGCAAAGATGCAGGCGCTGCAGCACCTGGCGCTGGAGTGGCACCTGATCGGCCACCTGCAGTCGAACAAGGCCGATGCCGTGGCCACCCACTTCGACTGGGTGCAGAGCGTGGACCGGCCCAAGCTGGTAACGGCGCTGGCGCGCCATCGCCCGGCCGCACGCGGCCCGCTGAATGTGCTGATCCAGGTCAACATCGACGATGAATCCAGCAAGCACGGCTGTGCACCGGAAGACGTGGATGCATTGGCTGCGGCAATTGCCGCCGAGCCTGCCCTGCGCCTGCGCGGGCTGATGGCGATTCCCGCGCCATGGCCCGAAGCCGAGCGTCGTCGGGATGCACTCGTGCGCATGCGCACACTTTTCCAGTCGCTGGCCGCCCAGCACGCGCAGGTCGACACGCTGTCGATGGGCATGAGCAGCGACTACGCCGAAGCCATCGCCGAGGGCGCCACCCTGGTGCGCATCGGCACCGCCCTGTTCGGCGCGCGCCCGCGCCCGGCCTGATTTTCAAAGGAGACGTCCATGGCAGCTGATTCCATCACCTTCATCGGCGGCGGCAACATGGCGCGCAGCCTGATCGCCGGCCTGATCCGCCAGGGCACACCCGCCGCGCACATCCACGTCGCCGAACCGGTGGCCGCACTGCGCCAGGCGCTGGCCGCCGACTTCGGTGTGCAGGTGCATGACAACGCGATTGATGCCGCTGCGCAGGGCAGCACCTGGCTGCTGGCGGTGAAGCCGCAGGTGCTGCGTGAGGTCTGCCAGTCGCTGCAGGCGCTGGCCCAGGCAAACCAGCCGTTGGTGGTGTCGATTGCCGCCGGCATCACCAGTGCGCAGCTGCAGCGTTGGCTGGGAGGCGACCAGGCAGTGGTGCGCGCGATGCCGAACACCCCTGCCCTGCTCGGCGCAGGTGTGACCGGCCTGTTCGCCACACCGTCGGTGGACACGCAGCAGCACGCACAGGCCGAGAAGGTGCTGGCCAGCGCAGGCCGCACCGTGTGGATCGACAGCGAGGCGCTGATGGATTCAGTCACTGCCGTATCCGGCAGTGGCCCGGCCTATGTGTTCCTGCTGGCCGAAGCGATGGAAGCGGCGGGTATTGCCCAGGGCCTGCCAGCCGACGCCGCGCGCACGCTGGTGGTGCAGACCCTGCTGGGTGCCTCGCGCATGCTTGATGAAGCCGGTGAGAGCCCGGCCGAGCTTCGCCGCCGCGTGACCTCGCCGAACGGAACCACCCAGGCCGCGATCGAGAGCTTCCAGGCCGGTGGCTTCGAGGCGCTGGTGGGCACGGCGCTGCGCGCCGCGCAGGTGCGCGGGCAGGAATTGTCTGCGGCGAATGATTGATCCCGATGTGTGCCGACCAACGGTCGGCACCTACCATCATCCACGCATGGCGTGGATGCTCATTGCCCCAACGTGGTCATGACGAAATCCACGAAGCACTGCAACCGCGGGCGTGGCCTGCGGTCGGGCAGGTAGATCAGGTGCATCGGCCGCGCCTCGGGCAGGTAGTCGCGCAGCAGCGGCTTCAGGCGCCCGGCAGCAATTTCGCCAGCCAGCAGCGCCGTCGGTTGCAGCACCAGACCCGCTCCTGCAACGGCAGCTTCGCGCAACGCGAAACCATCGTTGCAGGTCAGGCGCGCTTCCCAGTCCACCTGTTCACCGTTGGCCAGCTGCCAGCCGTGGCCACCGCGCCAGGCCAGATGGCTCAGGCAGTCATGCCCTGCCAGATCGGCGGGCGTACGCGGCGTGCCGCGCCGGCGCAGGTACGACGGTGACGCACACAGGCTCATCGCATACGGCGGCAGCGGCCGCGCCACCAGTTCCTGCGATGGCAGCGGCCCGACCCGGATCGCCACATCGAAACCATCCTCGATCAGATCCACGCGGCGGTTGCTCAGGTCCAGCTCGATATTCAACTGCGGCTGTGCGCGCAGCAGGCCGGCCAGCTGCGGCGCCAGCACGCAGCTGCCCCAGGTGGTCGGCGCACTGACCCGCAACAGGCCACGTGGCTGTACCTGCAGACCGGCCACATCGGCCTCGGCCTGCTGCACCTGCTCCAGCACCTGCCGGCATCCGGCCAGATAGGCGCTGCCGGCTTCGGTCAGGCGCTGGCGGCGGGTGTTCCGTTGCAGCAGCGCGGTGCCCAGATGCGCCTCCAGCTGCTGGATGTACTTGCCCACCATCACCGCCGACACCTGCAGCTGTTCGGCGGCCCCGGCAAAGCTGCCGCGCTCGGCTACCGCCACGAAGGCCTGCATGCAGCGAAGGGTATCCATTGCTAATCCAAAGTTAGGAATCTGCAAATCATACGCCGCTTACCTAACCCCAATGTGACGGCGCAGACTGCGCTCACACCCTCACGCAAGGAACCGCCATGAAGATCCTCCTCGTCGGTGCCAGCGGCACCCTCGGCCAGGCAGTCGCCCGCCAGCTCGGCCAACAGCATCAGATTCTCGCCGCCGGCCGCAGCAGCGGCGAACTGCGCGTGGACCTGACCGATGACGCCAGCGTCGCCGAACTGCTCGCACGTACCGGCCCGGTCGATGCGGTGATTTCCACCGCCGGCAAGCTGCACTTCGGTCCGCTGGAGCAGATGACGCCGGCGCAGTTCAACCTCGGCCTGCAGGACAAACTGCTGGGCCAGGTGAGGCTGGCACTGGCCGCGCAGCACCATCTCAACAGCGGCGGCTCGATCACCCTGACCAGCGGCATCGTCAGCGCACAACCGATCCGCGACGGCGTCAACGCCACCTCGGTGAATGCCGCACTGGAAGGCTTCGTGCGCGCAGCCGCACTGGAGCTGCTGCCGCGCGGCCTGCGCATCAACGTGGTCAGCCCGAACGTACTGATCGAATCGATGGCGGCCTACGGCCCCTACTTCCCGGGCTTTGAAGCGGTAAGCGCCCAACGCGCCGCACTGGCCTTCCAGCGTGCAGTGGAAGGCATCCAGAGCGGCGAGACGATCACGGTCTGGTAAGAAAAAGGGGACGGAGGGGATTAAGTCGTTTTCGTCCGCCGGGCATGGCCCGGCGCTACCGGGAGCGCGTTCCCTTTTTGTCGCTCACTCCCAGCGCATCGGGCCGTCGCCGCGTTCGCCGAGGACGTCGCCGGGATTGGCCAGGCGGCAATGCTGCAGCGACAGGCAGCCACAACCGATGCAGCCGGTCAGTTCGTCGCGCAGCAGCTGCAGCATGTGGATGCGCTCTTCCAGCTCGGTGCGCCAGCGCGCGGACAACCTGGCCCAATCCGCTTTGGTTGGTGCGCGGCCGTCAGGCAGGCTTTCGAAGGCACGGCCGACTGCTTCCAGCGGCATGCCCACCCGCTGCGCCACGCGGATCACCGCCAACCGGCGCAGCACGTCCCGGCTGTAACGCCGTTGGTTGCCCGAGGTGCGCAGGCTGCTGATCAGCCCCTTGCGCTCGTAGAAATGCAGTGCGGAAACGGCCACGCCACTGCGCTGGGAGACCTCGCCAACGCTGAGTTCCTGGGATGCCATTGCTTGACCTCAACTAAAGTTGAGGTGGCATGCTGCTATCTTCGCCGCCCGTTGACAAGCGCGGCCTGCACCTGACCCGTATGAACCCGACCCTCTCTCCCGCCGACACCCACCTGCCGGCTGACAGCTCGATCCTGTCCGCGCGCTACCGCGCCACGACCATCGGCATGGTCGCACTGGTCGCGCTGCACGCCTTCGAAGCACTGGCCGTCGCGGCCGCGATGCCCACCGTGGCCGAAGCACTCGATGGACTGCGCCTGTACGCGCTGGCCTTTGGCGGCACCCTGGCCACCAGTGTGATCGGCATGACCCTGGCCGGGTGCTGGGCCGATCGCCACGGCCCCGCGCGGCCACTCTGGTACGGCCTGGGCTGCTTCGTGCTGGGCCTGCTGCTGGCCGGCTTTGCGACGCGCATGGGCATGCTGGTGGCCGGGCGCCTGCTGCAGGGCCTGGGTGCGGGCGCGATTTCGGTCTCGCTGTACGTGATGGTCGGCCGCAGCTACCCCGAGCACCTGCGGCCGAAGGTGTTCGCGGCATTCTCGGCGGGCTGGGTGGTGCCCTCGATGGTCGGCCCGGCGCTGAGCGGCCTGATCGTCCAGCATCTCGGCTGGCGCTGGGTGTTCCTGGCGGTACCGCTGCTGGCAGTCCCTGCTGCCCTGTTGCTGCGGCCTGCGCTGGCGCGCACGCAGCCTTCCGCCGACAGCAGCAACGACGAGGGCCGCGGCAACATCGTGCGCTGGGCAAGTGGTGCATCGCTGGCGGCGCTGCTGCTGTACTTCGGCGGCCAGCAGCACGGTCCGACCGCCCTGCTCTGCATCGGCGTGGCGATGCTGGCGCTGCTGCTATGCGTGCATCGCCTGCTGCCGGCCGGAACGCTGATCCTGCGCAGGGGCCTGCCCAGCGTGATCGCACTGCGCGGCATCGCCGCTGCCGCATTCTTCGCCTGCGAAGCCTACCTGCCGCTGCTGCTGCAGCGCGAACGCGGACTCCCGCCCAGCTGGGCCGGCGCGGTGCTCAGCCTCGGCGCACTCGGTTGGTTCGCCGGCTCCTGGCTGCAGGGTCACCAGCAGCGCGGCTGGTCACGCCAGCAGCTGCTGCGCGTCGGCACGGTGATGATGACGCTCGGTATCGCCGCAACGCTTGCGGTGTTGTTCAATGCAGTGCCATTGCCGGTGGCCCTGGTGGGCTGGACGGTCACCGGTTTCGGCATGGGCATGATCTACGCCAGCCTCTCGGTGCTGACGCTGTCACTGTCAGCAGCGCATGAGCAGGGTGCCAACACCTCTGCCCTGCAGCTGAGCGAGGCCCTGTCGGTTGCCACCGCGCTGGCGGTCTCCGGTGCGTTGTTCGCGCTGTTCGTGGAAAGCGCGCCGCACACCGGCTACCTGCTGTGCCTGGCGATCACCTTCGGCCTGGCGGTGCTGGCCGTGGTGATCGCGCGGCGGGTGTAGCGCCGCCGGGTTTCGGTAGTGCCGTCCACTGGCCGGCACCATCACGGGATTCCCGCGTGCGCGGAGAGTGCCGGCCAGCGGCCGGGACTACCGGGTCCCCGTGCCTACGTCATCGATGTCCCGGTGCAGGATGCGCCGCACTTCCAGCACTGCCTGCGGGGTCTCCTGCACGCTGTGGCCGGAAATGATGACCTTCTCCGACTGTGCACCCGGCAGGTGCGCACTCCAGTACGGCACCAGTCCGTCATCGGACTTTTCCACCGGCAGCTCCGGCTTGCGCTGGGCGATGATCGAGTGGTACTTCAGTCCCGCTTCGATCGGCAGCTGCGCTGCGGCCTTCACGAATGGATCGCTGGCCTTGAGGTTGTCGATGCTGTTGGGGATCTTCGGCTTGGCGGTGCCGTCGACCTGCTGCTCGGCCTGTGCCAGCGCCATGAACACGTCCTCGAATTTGCCGAGAATGGTCAGCGGCAGGCGTACCAGGCGACCGATCAGCCGCCCGACCCTGTTGCCGGCGATATCCGTGCCCTGGTGCGGCGCGGCGATGAAGATCGCGCGTTCCACGTTCGGCTGCGCCTTGAAATGCAGCAGTGGCCCCAGCTTGGCCTGCACCCGCTTCAGCCGCTCGCCCTTCAGGTCATAGTTGGCCAGCAGGTCATCCCACAGCACATCACCCGAGTCGCTCACCAGCAGCCGCGCCAGCACGCCGCCCATGCTGTGGCCGATATAGACCATGTCCTTCGATGCGCGCGTGCTGCCGTTGGGGTCGAAGTGCTTGAGGGTGTCATTGAACGCGTTGGCGATCTCGTAGCGGTTCAGCGCGATCGGCGCGTTGGTCGGGTAGTAGACCTGCCACACCTGGAACTGCTGGCGCAGCTCGGGGTCGCCCATGATCTCGTTGGCCAGGTTCACCCAGGCTTCCGGGCTGCTGGCCAGGCCGTGCAGCATGAAGATGATGCGGCGGTTCGGGTCCCACGGCTGCATCAGGTAGATGTGCGGTTCGCCGATGCCCTCGCTCATGCCGAACAGGGTGCGCAGTGATTGCCGGGCGAAACCGCTCTGCGCCAACCACAAGCCATAGGCGGCGGTGAAGTTGCCGGCCAGCGGCACCTGCTCGCCATGCAGGGAGATGCGCTCGGTCGCTTCGGGCGAATAAGCGTCCAGCTCGACCCGGCGCGTGCGCATCACATCGTCCAGGTTGCTGCCTTCGAAGCGCAGCAACGCGGTGACGTTGATCGAGGACATCTCGCTGAACTCAGGCACCGAATCGTCGTGGCGATGACGGCGGCCACGGCGTGCGTCGTCCTCATCCTCCTGCGGCGCCTCAGCCTTGGCGCCCTCGGGTGCGATCACCGGTGCGACCAGCTTCGGCGGGTCCATCACCATCACCAGCTCGGCACCGAAGCCATCACGGCGATAAGTACTGCGCAGCCCGACGAAGCTGACCGTGCCGGCTGGCACCAGCTGCGCGGGAATGCTCTTCAGGTTCAGCTGCTGGTAGTTGGAAGCCAGCGACCAGCTGCCGACCGAGATCGGCTTCGTGTAGTCCTCGCCAGCCAACGCAGCGGCGCGCGCGCGGACGAACAGCACCACCGCCGCCTTCTCGGCCGCGTAGTTGTAGTAGTCACGCACCTGCGTCTGCCGGTCTTCGAAGGCGCGATCCGATGGTGAGCGGCCGCTGTAGAACAGGTAGGCATAGGCGTAGCGCGCGGCTTCCAGCCAGGCGTCCAGCGCTGCGTCGCTCATCGGCGGATCACCGGCTGCGGTCTTCTTCGGCGTCAGCGCCAGCGCGGCCTTCACCCACAGTTCGGACAGCGCCGACAGCCGCTGCTCGACATTGAGATCGTCGGTCATCAGCAGCGTGCTGCGGCAGACCAGGAAGTCCTTCTCGCACTGCGATTCGTCCAGGCCTGCCGCGCTGAGCGTCTCGCGCGCAGCGGGGCTGAGCTTGCCGGTATTGAGCACGTCGGCACGCTTGTTGACCAGCGAATCGCTGGACTTGACCTGCTTGACGGTGACCATCGCGCAGCCACTGCTGCCCAGCAGCAGGAAGGCGGCGAACAACACCGGCAGCGCACGCTGCCAGCGGATCAGGAGGAGTCGAGTCATTACTGCGGGTCCTGCTCGGTGCCAGGTACGCCCTGGCGGATCACGGTGGAGAAGTGTTCGCCGCTGCCCAGGTCCAACGCACGCTGGGTGATGCGGCCCTTGTCGTGCAGCTCGGCGTACGGCACACCCGGGGTCAGTGCACCGACCTCCTGTGCGTACTCGGCCAGGTAGCCGGACAGCAACAGGCGGTAGTCCAGCGGCAGGCGCGGCGCGATCTGGCGGGCCAGATCGAAGACGATCGTGGTGCAGTTGCTGGTGAGTGTGTTGTAGAAGCCCGGCTTCGCATCCAGTTCGCGCGCCTGCGCGATGTACGCGGCGAACAGCTCCTTCAGCTGCGCACGGTCCATGCCGTGCAGGCGGTACAGGTAGACATCCTCGCCACGCGCATTGGTGCGGGTGCGGATGATGTCGGTCTCCTCCGCGGCCACCAGGGTCATCTCGAATTTGCGGAAGAAGCCGCCCAGCGCCGAGAACGATTCGCCGCGTTCCTTGCGGATCTCCAGCGAGAACACCACGTGGCGCCCATCCTCGAAGCCAAACGAGATGAGGGTGTGGGCGATCGCTGGGCCCATCCAGTACGACAGCACCAGGTCGGCCGAACGCAGCTGGTCCAGGTCGTACGCGCGGCGCAGCCAACGGGCGTCGTAGTCGGTTTCGGTCCGCCATCTGAAGTCACGTACGTTGTCGAGCACCACGTGGCGGCCATCGAAGGAGACCACATGCAGGCGCTGGGCCACGTCATCGGCCCAGACGCGGTCCTGGCGCGGGGTCAGCAGCAGCCACCACAGGCCGGCCAGCGCCAGCGATGCCCCGAACGCCATGCCCAGGCGACGATGGCCACGGCCACGCGCGACCTGCCACGACGCCCACAGCGCAACCAGCAGCCACAGCGCCGCAATGCCATTGGCCAGCCAGCCCGGCCCCGGCACCTGATAGGCCAGCAGCCCGGTCACCCACAACGCTGCCAGCGCCATGGCACTTCCTGTCATCCAACGTCCTGCGGCTTTCACTGGCATCCTGTCGCGGTCCCGAAGCCGCATAGTTAGCCACAAGCGGGTTCACCGTGGCATCTACGGTCCGTTCAGGCACGCCGGCGCACCGTCTGCGGCGGTCCATGCGGCCAGGTTCACTTCACAGGAGCAACGATGGGCATCACTTCCGTGGCCGGCGTTCCGGTCCAACCCCAGCACCGCGCAACCTGCCACTGTGGCACGGTCGAACTGCTGCTGGACCTGCCGGACGGCATCGTCGATCCCCGCCGCTGCGACTGCTCGATGTGCCGGCGCCGGGGTGCCATCGCCGCCAGCGTCCCCCGCCAGGGCCTGCAGGTGGTGCGCGGGCAGCATCACCTGCAGAAGTACCAGTTCAACACCCATGTGGCCGAGCACTACTTCTGCGGGGTGTGCGGCATCTACACCCATCACCGGCGCCGCTCCAACCCCGACCAGTACGGCTACAACGTGGCCTGCCTGGAGGGCATTGATCCGTTCGCGCTGGGGGTTATTCCGGTCAGCGACGGGGTCAACCACCCGTCAGACCGCACCGGCTAGTGGCGCGTGCGCCGCGGCGGCGTGGCGATCTTCTGCCAGGGCGCCATGCCGCTGCGCCCCGCCCGCGCCGGGCGTTTCAGCCAGGGCCGGCGTGACGGTGCCTGTGGCGCGTCCTCGACCGGGGGAGGAAGGGGTCGACGGCCGGGCCAGAGATGGTCGAGCAGCCACATGGCAGGTCTCCGTGGGGGGACGGGGACGATCAAGACTAGGCCCGGGTGGGCATAGGCGACGTGAGCGGGACACGACAACGGGATGACGGCGGAGGCGGCGATGAGCCTGCTACACCATGTCCCCGACCAAGGCACCTGTGCGTTTCCGCAGCAACAGGCGCAACACGGCGGCACAGGCGGCGGTCAGCAGCGCCAGTACACGCAGCAGTGTTGCCAGCGCCTCACTACTGGCGTGCTGCAGCTGCATGCGGCTCATCGTCGGTAGCAGTGCCTGCGCCTGTTCCCGCGCCCCCGTGGCCAGATAGGCACCGGCACGCACCAGCGATGCCGGCGACGCGCCCTGCAGCTGATGGCCGATCAGCAGCGCAAGCAAGGCAGTGACTGTGGCCAACGCGATGCCTTCGCCGGCCACCCGCACGGTTCCGAATATGCCTGCGGCCATGCCGGCACGCTGCACCGGTACCACGCTCACCGACAGTCCATCCATCAGCCCCCACGGCAAAGCCGTGCCTGCGCCGACCAGCATCAGCAGCGGCACCCACTGCGAGGGCGACGGGTGCGACGCCTGCCGCGACAACAGGTACAGGCCGGCGGCACACACCAGCAGACCCAGCGTGCACAGCCGCGCACTTCCCACGCGCTCCGCCCAGCGCGCGGCCAGCATCGGCAGCACCAGCATCGGCGCGGACAGCGCCAGCATCTGCAGTCCCACAAGCGTCGCGCCCTGGCCATGCACGCCCAGCAGTTGCAGAGGTAACACGACCAGCAGCACCACGTAGCCGAAGCAGGTCGCCACCGGCAGCAACTGGACACCAAGGAACGCCGGTTGCGAGAACAGTGAGAGGTCCAGCAACGGTGAGGGGTGCCGCCGTTCGATGAAGACGAACACCCCGCCCAACAGCAGCGTCGCCAGCAGCGCCAGCTGCACGCGCGCGGCATGCAGGCCGAACTCGCCCGACCACAGCAGCGCCAGGGTCAACGCCGCCAGCGTCAGGCTGAAACTCAGCATGCCGCCGATATCCAGTGGTCGGCGCTCGCCATGACTTTCAGGCAACGCGCGTGCCCCCAGGCCGAAGGCCACCAACGTGAGCACACCGCCCGCGGCGAACACGCTGCGCCATCCCAATGTCTGCAGCAGCAGGCCCGCGAGCAGGGGCCCCAGCGCCAGCCCCATGCCGAACGTGGTGCCCAGCAGGGCGAAGACACGGGCACGCGCCGGCCCCTGCCAGGCCTGTGCCAGCAGCGCCGTGCCGGATGCCAGCGCCGCCGCCGCGGCAACGCCCTGCAACCCGCGCGCCAGATCCAGCCATAGCAGCGTGCGAGCAAGGCAGACGGCGGCGGTGGCGGTGGTGAAGCCCGCCGTGCCCAGCAGGAACAGCCGCCGACGGCCATATCGATCGGCCAAGCCGCCCGCAGCGAGCAACAGACTGCCGAAGGTGAGCATGAAGGCGTTGGTCACCCAGGCCAGCGCGGTGGGCGATGCCGCCGCGGAACGGGCCAGCGCCGGCACCGCGACTGCACCGGCAGAGAAGGACAACGGCAACGCCAGCGCGGCCAGGCAGACCGCAAGCAGCGCCCAGCGCTGCTGCGCGCGGACAGGTACAGGGAGCATCGAATCCGGGGCCATGCGGGCCTCCATCCATCAGGGGCATTGATGATGGACAGGCCGCTATTCCAGAAAAACAGGCTCGGTGGACGTTGATTGCGGCCAGATGTTCCGCAATCATCCCCACATGGACTCCATCTCCGCCCTGCTCGCCTTCGTCCGCACCGCGGAGGCAGGCAGCATTGTCGGTGCCGCCCGCGTACTCGGCCTGTCAGCCTCGGCCGTCGGCAAGCGCATCGCCCGGCTTGAACAGGAACTCGGCACGCGCCTGTTCCAACGCACCACCCGCCGCGTGCATCTCACCGACGAAGGCGAACTGCTGCTGCAGCGCTGCCGGCGTGCGCTGGACGAGCTTTCCGAAGCACAGGCGGACCTGGCGCAGCGACAGCACGCCCCCAGCGGACTGCTGCGCATCGGCCTGCCCACCATCGGCTACCGCTTCCTGCTGCCGGTGCTGCCCGGCTTCCAGCAACGCTATCCGCAGGTGCAGCTGGAACTGGACTTCAACGACCGCATCGTCGATGTGGTCAGCGAAGGCCTGGATGCAGTGATACGCAGTGGCGAACTGGCCGATTCCAGCCTGACCGCACGGCGGCTGGGTGGTTTTCGTTTCATCCTCTGTGCGGCGCCGGGCTATCTGCAGATGCATGGAACGCCCGGCGATGTGGGCGACCTGCGCATGCATACCGCGCTGCGCTTCCGTTACCCCACCACCGGAAAGCTGCATCCGTGGCAGCTGCCGGGCATCGAAGGCGACGCCGGGGCGCGCCTTCCCACGGCGATGACCTGCAACAACATGGAGGCCGTGCTGGCCGCTGCGATCGGATGCATGGGCCTGGCCTGGATGCCTGACTTCCTCGCAGCCGACGCGCTGGCCGATGGCCGCCTGCAACAGGTGCTGCCCACACTGCCCACGCACCAGGGGCAGTTCTCGCTGCTGTGGCCCGGTGGGCGCCATCCCAGTGCACGCCTGCGGGTGTTCATCGACTACGCCGTTGCGCACCTTTTCCGCAGCACCCCGGAAAAGGGGACGGAGGGGATTAAGTCGTAATTGGTCCTGCTGTGCCTGAAACGACTTAACCCCCTCCGTCCCCTTTTTCGTCCCCTTTTTCCTGGCGGCTGAAGCGGCGCGCGCCGGCGACGCAGATCACTGCGACCAGAGTCACCAGCACCATGCTGAGGCTGACCGATTCGTGCAGCAGCAGCGCGGCCAGGGCCAGGCCGAAGAACGGCTGCAGCAACTGCAACTGGCCGACAGCGGCGATGCCGCCCTGCGCCAGCCCGCGGTACCAGAACAGGAAGCCGATCAGCATGCTGAACACCGCCACGTAGCCCAGCGCCCACCACGCCGAGGCACCGACCGCAGTGAACGAGGCCGGGCGCATCAGCACCGTCATCGGCAGCATCACCGGCAACGCCAGCAGCAATGCCCAGCTGATCACCTGCCAGCCGCCCAGATGACGGGCGAGCAGACCACCTTCCGCGTAGCCCAGCCCGCACACCACGATCGCCGCCAGCATCAGCAGGTCGGCCTGCAAAGAGGCTTCGATGCCGTTGCGCGCGGCATAGCCGACCACGCAGGCACTGCCCAGCAACGAGAACAGCCAGAACGCCGGGCGCGGCCGATCGCCACCGCGCAGCACGCCGAACATCGCTGTACTCAACGGCAGCAGGCCAAGGAACACGATGGTGTGCGCCGACGACGCGTGACGCAGCGCGAGCGCGGTCAGCAGCGGGAAGCCGACCACAACGCCGAGGCTGACCACCACCAGCCCCGGCAGGTCGCCGCGCCGCGGCCATGGCTGGCGCAGCAGAAGCAGCAGCCCCAGACCGAGCACCGCGGCGATGGTGGCGCGTGCGGCGGTGACGAACCCGGCATCCAGCTGCAGCACCGCCAGGCGGGTGGCCGGTAATGAGCCGGCGAAGATCACCACACCGATGAAGCCATTGATCCAACCACTCGCCGACCGTTCCACGCCTGGACTCCTGAAGGTGCCGGACGATGCCCGGCTGCACCTGTATGGAAGCATCCAGCGCGGAACGACCCCAGCTACAATCCAGTACAGCCGCAAGTAACTGTACTGCCCACACTTCCACTACGGTTCCACCATGCCGCGCCCGCTCACCCGCATCGAATCGGTCATCCAGACCGTCCGCACCCGCATCAGTGCACGGGTGGATGGCCCCGGCTCCCGCCTGCCTTCGGTACGTGCGCAGGCAGCGACCATGGGAGTTTCAGTCTCCACCGTGGTCGAGGCCTACGAGCGCCTGGCGGCCGAAGGCCTGATCAGTGCACGCGCAGGCTCGGGCTTCTACGTCAGTGGCCCGGCCGCACCGCTGGCGCTGGCCGAAATGGAGCCGCGGCTGGATCGCGCGGTGGATCCGCTGTGGGTATCACGACAATCGCTGGAAACGCCCGCGGGCGATCTCAAGCCAGGGTGCGGCTGGATGCCCAGTGACTGGCTGTATCACGATGGCGTGCGCCGCGGCCTGCGCGGGCTGGCGCGTGCCGATGCCATGCAACTGGTGGACTACGCCGGCCCGCTCGGGCTGCCCGCGTTGCGCCAGCTGCTGCAAAGGCGCAGCGCCTCGCTTGGCATCGATGCACCGATGGAGCAGATCCTGCTGACCGAATCCGGTACGCACGCGGTCGATCTGCTCTGCCGTTTCCTGCTCAAGCCCGGTGACTGCGTGCTGGTCGATGACCCGAGCTACTTCAATTACCACGCGCTGCTCAAGGCGCACCAGGTGCAGGCCATCGGCGTGCCGTACACGCACAGCGGCCCGGACCTGGAGGCGTTTGCGCAAGCCCTGCAGGCGCATTCGCCGCGGCTGTACCTCACCAATTCCGGCCTGCACAACCCGACCGGCGCGGTGCTTTCAGCCAACACTGCGCACCGCCTGCTGGGCCTGGCCGAACGCAGCGAGCTGATCATCGTCGAGGACGACATCTTCGCCGACTTCGAACTGCAGCCGGCACCGCGGCTGGCCGCGCTCGATGGACTGTCACGGGTGATCCACGTCGGCAGTTTCTCCAAGACGCTGTCGGCAGCGTCGCGCTGCGGCTACATCGCTGCGCGCCACGACTGGATAGAAGCACTGACCGACCTGAAGCTGGCCACCAGCTTTGGCGGCGGCCATCTGGCCGCGCAGTTGATGCACATCGCGCTGACCGATAGCGGTTACCGCCGCCACATGCAGTCGATACGTTCGCGCCTGGCCGATGCACGCCGGCACACACTGCGGAAACTGCAGGCGCTGGGCATCACGCCGTGGCTGCAGCCGGAAGCCGGCCTGTTCCTGTGGTGCCAGCTGCCCGACGGCCGCGACGCCGCCGCACTGGCGCGGCACTGCCTGCGCGAGGGCATCGTGCTGGCGCCGGGCAACGCGTTCAGCCAGTCGCAGCGCGCGGCCGACTATCTGCGCTTCAACGTCTCGCAGTGCCAGGACCCCAGAATCTGGCAGGTACTGGCGCGGGCGCTGCGCTGAGCCGGGAATGCGCGACCAGCGCAGCCACCACCATGCGTACGCCCCGCAACTGGCCGCGACGATGCGGCAGCGGCGCGCAACGCCTCTTGCGCGCCGCGCTACAGTGGCATGTCCTCCGCCGCAGGAATCCGCGCATGTCCACGTTCTCCGATCCGCAGGCGGTGGCCCGCTATGCCGAAGCGCCGCTGCGCCAGGTGCCCGGTTTCCTCGCGTTGCAGCAGATGACCCGCCTGCTGCTGGCCGAACACGTTCCCGCACAGGGCCGCGTGCTGGTACTCGGCGCCGGGGGCGGGCTTGAGCTGAAGGCCTTTGCCGAAGCGCAGCCGGGCTGGCAGCTGCTGGGTGTGGATCCGGCCGCGCCGATGCTGGCCCTGGCCGAGCAGACACTGGGTCCGCTGATGCCGCGCGTGCAGCTGCTGGAAGGTTACATCGACGATGCGCCCGATCTGCGCTTCGATGGTGCCAGCTGCCTGCTGACCCTGCACTTCCTCGACGCCGCGCAGCGCCTGCACACGCTGCGCGAGCTGCACAGGCGCCTGCAGCCCGGCGCACCGCTGGTGGTGGCGCACCACAGCGTGCCGCAGGATCCGGCCGGCAAGCTGCGCTGGTTGCAGCGCTACGCCGCGTTCGCCGAAGCCTCGGGGGTTGCCCACGCCGATGCACAGCGCGCGATCGACGCCATTGCCGAGCGGTTGCCGCTGCTGGCCCCCGAACAGGAGGTCGCGCTGATGCAGGAGGCCGGCTTCGATGGCGTGGAGCTGTTCTATGCGGGCTTCAGCTTCAAGGGCTGGGTGGCGTACGCCGGGTGATGTCTACGGCACCACGGTGATGCCGATCCGCTGCATCAACAGCGCCACCTGCTGCACGTCCAGCGTGGCGCCACGCAGGTTGGTGCTGCGCAGGTCCAGCTCGCCCAGATCGGAATTGGTCAGGTCGCAGTCGGTGAAGTTGGCGCTGTTCCAGTCGATTCCCTCGAACTGGCCACCGGACAGGTCCGAGCCCGCGAAGCTTGCGCCACTCACGTTCGCACCGTCCCAGCGGTTCTCCCACAGTTCGCATTTCTCCAGCGTGACCCGCGAGAAATTGGCATAGCGCAGGTTCGACTTCTTGATGAAGGCGCTGCAGAACCAGCTGCGCGTGGTGATCTGGTTCATGAAGCTGGCGTTGCTGAAATCCGCACCCTGCGCGCGGCACTCGCTGATCTCCAGGCCCAGCGCCTTGATGAAGTTGAAGTGGCACATGCTGATGTCGCAGCTGCGGAAACTGGCTTCCTTCAATGTGGCGCCATTGAAGCGGCAGCCGCTGCGGCTGTCGGCATCGTAGAAGCTGCAGTTGATGAACTCGGTGGCGGTCAGGTCGGCACCGGAAAAATCGCACTCATGGAACTGCTGGTCGACCACTTTCTGGCCGGTGTATTGGTCCGCGCCGATGCGCAGCTTGCGGTGAACGGTGGGGGACATCAGGGATTCCATGCCAGGTGCCCCGCCATCATGCCGGGCCGCGAGGGCGATCCATAGACGTGGGCGCGGGCGGATTCACCGGCAGTCCAGCCGCCCTGCGTCCCCCCAATGCCGCATGCACGTTATTGCACGTTACTGCACGAACGTGCAGACTTGCAGCATGAGCTCCAATCCCAGCCCCCTCCCCGCCCAGCGCACCCGGCAGATCCTGGAGGAACTGCGCCAGCAGGGCCGCGTGGTCGCCGCCGAGCTGGCGCGCCGCTATGCCGTGTCCGAAGATTCGATCCGCCGCGATCTGCGCGAACTGGCCGCACAGGGCATGTGCCAGCGCGTTTACGGTGGCGCCGTGCTGCCACCGCCCAAGGAACGCCCGCTGCGCGAGCGCCTGACCCGCGACCGCGGCGACAAGGCCGAGCTGGCCGCCCGCGTCTGCGCGTTGCTGCACCCCGGCCAGGTCGTACTGCTCGATGCCGGTTCAACCAACCTGGCGATCGCCCAGCAGCTGCCGGCCGCCCTCAGCTTGACGGTGATCACCAACGCGCCACAGATCGCCACGGCCGCCAGCCTGCTTGAAGGCACCTCGGTGCAGCTGATCGGCGGGCGCCTGGCCAGCGGTGGCGGTGCGGTCGGCGCCGAGGCATTGGCCCAGGTGCAGCGCCTGCGCGCCGATGTGTACCTGCCCGGCCCCTGCGCGGTGGACGGCGACACCGGCGTGTGGGCAATGGATGCGGAAGAAGCCACACTGAAGCGCGCGATGGTGGCCTGCAGCAGCCGTGTCATCGTCGCCGCCACGACTGAAAAGCTGGGTGCACGCGGCAACTGGCAGATTGCCAGCCTCGACGAGATCGACGACCTGGTGCTGACCACCACCGCACCGCCCGCATTGGCGGCACGCTTCCGCGCCGCCGGCATCGCGGTACACCCCACTCCCCCCTGACCGTACCGCTCATGTCCGTTGCCAACCGCGCGCGTGCCGAACAGCACGCGACCCGCGCTGCGTTCTTCATTCCCGGCTTCGCCACCGCGCTCTGGGCCACCCTGGTGCCGTTCGCAAAGGCACGCACCGGGATCAACGACGCCACGCTGGGGCTGGTACTGCTCTGCCTCGGTGCCGGTTCGCTGCTGGCAATGCCGTTGTCCGGCGTGCTGGCCGCGCGCCTCGGTTGCCGGCGGGTGATGGTGGCCAGCAGCCTGCTGATCTGCCTGACCGTGCCCGGCCTGGCGCTGGCCGGTTCGGCCTGGACACTCGGGCTGGTCCTGTTCGTGTTCGGTGCCGCCGTGGGCGCGATGGACTGCACGATGAACGTACAGGCCGTCATCGTCGAGCGCGAAGCACGGCGCGTGATGATGTCCGGCTTCCATGCCTTCTTCAGCATCGGCGGCTTCCTCGGCGCGGCCACCATGACCGTGCTGCTGTCCGCACAGCTGCCGCCCTTGGCATCGGTAATGATCGGCGTTGGCGCCATGCTGCTGGTGATGCTGTTGTCGGCAGCGCACTGGCACAGCGAACGGATGCCGCACGACACACCGATGCTGGCCCTGCCACACGGCATCGTGCTGTTCATCGGCGTACTGGCGTTCGTTGCGTTCCTCGGCGAAGGTGCGATGCTGGATTGGAGCGCGGTGTTCCTCAGCGATGTGCGTCGCGTCGATGCCAGCCTCGCCGGCGTCGGCTATGTGACCTTCACCCTGACCATGACCATCGCCCGCCTGTTCGGCGATGCACTGGTGGCGCGCGTGGGCCGCCAGCGCGCGATCGTTCTCGGCGCTCTGCTTGCTGCCGCTGGCGTGCTGGTGCTGACCCTGGTCACGCCATGGCAGGCGTCGCTGGCGGGCTATGTGCTGGTCGGCCTTGGCTGCGCCAACATCGCGCCGGCGCTGTTCTCGCTGGCCGGCCACCAGACCCGCATGCCGGGTGCGCTGGCGATCACCGCCGTTTCCACGCTGGGCTTCGCCGGCATCCTTGCCGGACCGGCGCTGATCGGCTTCGCCGCCAACCATTTCGGCCTGATCGCCGCATTCATCGGCATTGCCACGGCCTTGTTGCTGGTGGCGATGTCCACGCGTTGGCTGCGGGTGTAGCCCAAGGCATCAACGCCGCCTGCGCCGCAGCTTCATCCGCAAGCGCCGATAGCCGATCACCGTCGCCGTGGCACACAGCGCGGTGCCGGCAGCGCTCAGCAGCAGCAACACCACCAACCGGGCACCTTCCTGGCGCAGCATCGCCGGCAGGTCCCAGCTATGCAGGAAGTAGAACAGCCAGCGCCCCACCCGCTCACGATGCCCCATCGTCAGCAACGGATCGCCGGTCGCCAGATCGAGATAGAGGCGTGTCGCCTCGGCATCACCGAAATCCACAACTGCCACCGGGAAGCGACGTACCGCTGCACCATTCATGGCCTCGGGCGCACGCGGGTAGAAGTACGCATCCGCTGCATGCTGCACCACGAAACCCTGCATGGGTGTAGCGGACAGCGCACGTGCCCTCTGCTGCAACCACGCGGTCGGCAGCCACCGTGCGACATGCAGGTGCCCATTGCCGCCGGACACGATGCGCGTATCACCCTGCCCGTCCAGCAACACCGCGAACAGCTCACCACCGATCCGTCGCCACTGGATCTCCACCGGCTGGAAGCGCGCAGCTTCGGCCATCGCCAGAAGCTTCGCAGGATCACCCAGCGCACCATCCACCGCCACCGCGCCGCCACGGTAGTGCTCAACATCGATCGCTTCACCCGTACTGCTGAAGACACCCAATGGGTTCATCGACATCAGCCCGCTGAAGATCCAGGTGAACACGAAGGCGGACGCCATCAGGCCAAGCAGGTGGTGCCAGCGCATCCACGGCTCGACGTACGGTGTCTTCGCACCGGAACGATAGTGCCCACGGAAACGCCAGCGCCACACACCCACCACGACGCCGCTGACCGCCGCCAGCGTGCACAGTGCGGACAGCACGATCACCACCCACGTCCACACCGGGTCGACCGACTGCATGCGCAGGAAGTACAGCCAGTGCAGCCAGGCGCCCACATAGTTCCAGCGCTGCTGCACATGAGGGGCGTCCAGCACCACTTCGCCGGTACGCGAGGACACGTACAGGTAGCCCGGCTGCGCGCCGCCCACCTCCACCCGATACAGCGGCCGATGCGCGTCCAGTGCACGCGAATGCGTCCAACGATCCTCATTCACGCGCGTTGCACCCACGAAGGCCTGGCCGCCCGCGAACTGCGCGGCGGATGCTTCGGCGCGCTGTGCCGACACCGGCAGCAGCGCCTGACCGGTGTATGCAGACCAGGCCCCCACGTGGCTGCCACTTCGCACCACATACGCCGGCTCGCCGCGTAGCGTGGTCAATGCCACAGCCTCCGGCTCGGCCTGCACGGCGGCAGGCAGTACAGACAGCCCCTGCAGGTCGCGGGCCTCACCCAGCACCGGCAACGCCGCCAGCCGCTCGCCGGGCGTCAGCTTCGGGTAACCAATGAACAGCATCACCATGCCGCTGACGAACCACAGCAGCATCAGCAGGCATCCGCCGATGCCCAGCCAACGATGCACCAGGTGGGTCCAGCGCTTGGCGGTGGATCGCAGCGACATCGCCGGCGTCCTCAGAAGCGGTGGTCGAGCGTGAACTCGACGCGGCGGTCCGCACCCAGCAACCACTGTGTGCTGGTGTAGTACGCCGTCGCGTAGTACGCCTTGTCGAACACGTTGAACAGGCGCGCGCTCACCCGCGTGCGCGGTGCCGCCTGCCAGGTCAGCGCCAGGTCGGTGGTGCTGTAGCCGGGCAGCTCCAATGTGTTGGCGTTGTCGGCGTAGCGCTTGCCGACGTAACGCACGCCCCCCGCCGCACTCCACTCCGGTGCGAACTGCCAGCTCAGCCACGCACTGGCCAGGCGCTCGGCCACGTTAGGCGGCACGTTGCCATCGCGCGCCACCACCATCGCGGGTGAACCTGTGGTTTCCAGGAAGTCCTCGAACTCGGCCTTCAGCACCGTGGCATTGGCATCGAGCGACCAGCGTGGCGCGAACGCCCAGTTCAACGACGCTTCGATGCCGCGCGACGTCTGCGCGCCCACCTGTACCCGGCGATCCGGCACCAGCGGATCGCGGCTGAGCAGCCCGGTCTTGCGGATCCGGTACGCCGCCAGCGTCCACTCGCCACCGTCGAACGCCTGCTTCAGGCCCACCTCGATCTGCCGCCCCTTGGCCAGGTCGAACGCTCCATTGGCGGCGCTGATCATCAGCAGTCCGCTGACCGGGTCCGCCGCCTGCGAGTACTGCGCATACAGGCTCAGCGTCGGCTGCAGCGCAAATACCGTGCCGGCGCGCCAGCCGGTGCTGCTGTAGGTCTTCGAGAACGCATTCTGGCCACTGATCAGATCGGTGCGATCGATGCGCGCGCGGTCGTGGCGCAGGCCACCCAGCACCGACCAGCGCTCGCTCAGCGCCAGCCGGTCTTCCACGAACAGCGCGTACTGCTCGGCAAGGTTGCGGTAGCGCGGCAGGTTCGGCGCGTCGCTGGCGAACTGGCCCGGGACAGGATCGAACGGATCAACCGGGCCCGAGCTGCCGGCATAGGTGTTGTTGGTGTGCTTGAAGTGCGCGCGGTTGGCATCCAGGCCCACCGCGAAGCTGTTCGCCCAACCGCCCACATTGCCCAGCACGCGCAGCGTCGAGGTCAGTCCGGTCTGGTCCTGGTTGTGGGTGATCTCGGTATTGCCCGAGCGATCAATCAGGCCGGTAGCGCGGTTGTAGACATAGGCCTCGGCATTGCGCCAATCGCGCTGGCTGTCGATCTGATAAACCCGCGTGCGCCATTCAACGTTCGCGTTCGGCGTCCACAGTGCATCGAGCTGGGTCCAGCGGTCGCGGAAGCGGATCTCGCTGTCGTCCACGTTGTAGTTGCGGTGGCGCAGCGCCTCCAGCTGGCGGCCCTCGACCAGCGGCGTGCCGAAGTAGCGCATCGGTTGCTGGTAGCCCTGCGCATGGGTGAGCGTCAGCTGCAGATCCGCACGTGGCTGCCACAGCAACGCACCGGAGAAAGTCGCGTCGCTGTTGCGTCCACGATCAACCCAGCCACCGCTGTATTGCCGCTCACATCCAGCCGGTAGGCCAGCTCGGGCGTCAGCGCGCCACCACTGCCGAAGCCCAGCCGCGCGGTGTCCTCGCTGCCCACGGTCACGCTGATCTCGTTCTCGATCGCCCCACGCATGGGCTTCTTCGGCACGATGTTGATGACACCGCCGATCGCACCGTCGCCATGGATCACCGAGGCCGGGCCGCGCAGCACTTCGATGCGCTCGATCGACCAGGTATCGAACGGGAACGTGATGCCCACGCCGCCGTACTGGCGCAGCCCATCGTACAGCCGCATCACCGAGGCACCGTCGGTGAAGCCGCGGCTGGACAGCGCACTCAGGCCATTGCCCGGATGCGGCATGGCACTGATCGCACCCGCTCGGCTGATCGCATCGTTGAGGTTGCTGTCCCCGCGCTGATCCAGCTGTTCGCGCGAAATTACCGTCAGGCTGGCCGGCGTCTGCAGCACGCTCAGGCCCAATGCAGAGCCGGCGCTGGCGGTGGAGGACAGCTCGCCGCTGCGGGTATCGACCACCCGCACGGTCTCCAGCGTGGTCGGGGGTGCCGCGTCGGCGGCAAGCAGGGGCGCGGCATGCAGGAGCAACGCGCACAGGACAGGCAGCGTCGCCCGGCGCAGGCGCGCGGAGTTGAGGTTCGTTTTCATTTTTTCACGGCATGCAAGGCCACCCCGCGATGGCAGGGCAGCAATCAGAAAGGGACAAACACGCGCGTGCGGGTACCGGCCGTGGCCGGCAACCTCATGGAAAAACGATCAATGCAACGCGCGTGCGGCTCAGACGGCCATCAAGGCCGGCGGCCCACGCGCTCCCAATGTGCCGCTGATCCGTTGCGGCAACGTCTGCACCGCACCGCGCAACGCGCGGCACACCGGAGCCATCGGCATCAACAGCAGCACTGCCGCCACCAACAGGGTGATCAACCGCGCTGCAATCAGGCAGTAATCACAATCCACGCCCATCTCATGATCGGCATGCGGATCGGCGGGCGGCTTCTTTGCGGTCTCGCCGTGCGGCATCGCCATCGCGTGATGGTCGTGGTGCCCTTCCAACGCGTGCTGCGCATGTTCTGCCTGCATTGCGTGGTCCATGGCCGCCACCGGCGCAGCGGCAGCCACGTGACCATGCGCCAGCCAGCGGCTCACCAGCGGGGCAAGCAGCACCAGCAGCATGGCAAGCCATGCCAGGGCCTGGAACCGGCGGTGGAGAACAGAACGGCGCACGTCGCCATTCTACGGGGCCATGGCCAACCTTGGACCCCGTTCAGGGTTTGCCCCCTGCGACACGGTGACGCAGGAGCTCGCCTCGCGCGGCGACATGTGAATGCACCACACCGCGGTCCCTGCGCTTGCGGGCTCTGCCTCGCCAACGTTAGGGTTCAATTGGCCACGGCAAGGAGCCAGAGGAATCTGCATGACCACCCGCATCACACACCGGCAGCGCATCAGCCTGCTCGGCCTGACCGCGCTGCTTGCTGCCTGCGCCGACAAGGGGCCGCCCCCACCGCCAGAGCCGCTGGAACTCTCACAGCCCATCGCCGTGGACGCGCCCGGCCAGCAGGTGCAGTTCGAGTTCGAAACCACGGCGCGCAATTTTGCCAGCTACCGCACTTATGCGGTGGAACTGGATCTGCAGCACGTCTCCCCATCGCCAGATGCTGCTTCTCCGCGCGACCTGCACATTCCTTTACGCGTTGGACTTCAGCAATGGTCCGGCGGCACTTGGCAGCCGCTGGCAAGCCCCGACGCGTATCAGATCGCACAGTCGCAATCTGGCCAGCCACTGCCAGACTGGCACCGCGGTAAGGGTCTGAACTACGCCCAGATCCAACGGGGCAGCGATGGCGCATACCGATTGCATGTCGCGTTGCTGCCGTTGCAGGCGCATGGCCGGTATCGGGTCCAGGTCAGCACGGTTGAAGACATCGCACCACTTCGTGGCGCAAGCGCCAGGATGCTGATTCACGAATCGCGTCCGCTCGCCAAGTAGCGCAGCGCCTTCGTACACCTTCCAGGAGGAACACCACGCACATGGACAAGCCACGCTACATCGTCGATATCGTCATTGCGGCACCGGGTACACCGCTTCTCGACCCCGTAACGCAGCAGCCGCTGAGCAATCCGGATGGTTCCCCGCAGACATCCGGGCCCGGTCACATGTTCTACGTCCTGCGAGCACCGGGGAAAGATCCAGCGAGCTACGGCTTTGCACCGATCAAGCACGGCAGCATGAACGGACCTGGCGACATCGTGGACAGCGATGCAAAGACCTACAAGAACCCGCATTACACGCGCTCTCTGGAAATCACCGAAGCCCAGTACAACAAGCTCAAGGCGTTCGGCGACGATCCAGTGGCGCACGGCTTCAGCAAGCACTATGCCGACGTGCGCCACAACTGCGTGGACTTCACCTGGGGCGCATTGAATCATGCCGGCATCCAGCGCAAGCACAGCCTGGACGTGAACAGCATCGGCGGCCCCGTCGGCCAGTTGCTGCCCGATGTCCGCATTCCGCTGGGCGTCCAGTCACAGGGCAAGGACGGCTATCGTCCGCTGCGCAACATCCATGGCGTGGACAGCATTGAGCCCCCTTTCCCCAACAGCGAACTCAACCGCACCACCACTCATCCCTTGCCCGAGCGCAGCTTGAAGCAGCGTCTGCTCAGCGAAACCGATGGCATTGATGGCCCCTTGAGCGAGCGTCTGGCTGCGGACGCGCGCGCACCGGGGCACAGCCTTCATGCATTGGACCAGAAAGTGCGTACCGCACTCGCCCAGGCCAGCGAACAGCAGGGACTGCCCCCCGGCCAGGAGCACGAACGACTGGCCGGCCATCTGACCCACGCGGCGGTGCAGGCCGGCTTCAGCGAAAAGGACACGCTGCAGGTGGCATTCAGTTCAAACAGCACCGCCGAGGCACCCGGCTACGTATTCCTGCATCGCAGCGGCGACACCGCCTCGCCGGACCCTGCCGCCAATCGCCAGCGCCTGTCCCTGCTCGATACGCAGCAGGGCGACGCGGATACGCTGTATCAGCAGGCCAATGTGCAGCAGCAATCCCGCGACGCAAGCCGGCTGGCGCAGGACGAGCAACAGGCACAACAGCAGGCGTCGCCGCGCATGGCCTGACCCAGCCGCATCAGGCGCAGGCACCGTTCCCGCATCAACTCACGTACTGCGCCTGACCGTTCCCGAACGACCAGTTCTCCTTCTTCACTTCCACCAGATTGATGAACACATCCTCGCGGCGGATGCCCACCGCCGCATGCAGTCCATCGGCGATGCCGGCGTACAACGCCTTTTTCTGCTCGAGCGTGCGCCCTTCGTTCCAGGTGATCTGGATGCAGATGAAGTCGTCGGTGCGATCCACGCCCAGGTAGCCGGGATCGTAGATCAGCGTGCCGGGCGCGTGTTCCTGGAAGATCTGGAAGCGATCGTTTTCCGGCACCCTCACCGCGCGCATGGCCTGGTAGATGGTTTCGCCGACGCGTTGCAGGTAGTCGGCGGATTTGCCTTTGCGAAGATCGATGCGGGCGAGCGGCATGGTGGCACTCCAGAGTGGATGGGTACGACGACAGGCTGAGACTACGCCTGCCCGGGGCGGCGGGACAGCGCAGGGATGGAACCCTCTGGCTCCATGCGTGGCATGGTCCCGCCTCCGCCGCGCGGGGTGACGCGATTGCCGTGGCGGCATCCCTCCGGAGTCGTCATGTGCACGGTCGGCAGGGGCGGCGATGTGCGCCATCAGTGATGGGCCGCACTACTCGCGCGTGTCGAACGGCACACCTCGGGAAACGTCTGGCCTGCCTAGGGACAGTTGAGAATTTTCCTTACAGACCGATGTGATTGCCCGGCTTGAAGATCGCCGCGCCGAGGCAAGACGCCTTGGACGGGATTGGCGTCTCGAAAAAGCAAACCGAACGGATAGGTTGCGCAGCAGTGCGTAGCCGCAAGAATGCACCAACTGCCCTCAATGGCGGGCGGTGTGTGGGGATCACTCGATCCGCCGGGTGATTTCTCACTCCGTTGTGTTTGCCCCGGTACGCCAACCCGCACCGTCCGCCACCTTCACTCCGGAAGGTGGCCCTACGCCAGTGAGGGTTTCGCCATGACCAACCGCACCGCCGTCCATCCCCGCCTGTACACCCTTATCGGCGACGTCGCCGCCGATGTGCCCGAAGACCTCGCACGCGAGATCGAGTGCGCCCTGAACGCGCAGAATTTGCCCGCGCAGCTGCCCACTTTCTTCGCCCGTCTCAATGCGATCAACCATGCTGACGGCGATGACGGACAGCCGTGCATCAGCCTCACCCTCGGCGCCAGCAAACACGCTTCGTTGCGCCGCTCGCTATCTGGGCTCGGCGCATTGCTCGATCTGCTGCAGGCCGCCGACCATGCGCGCAACGAAGGCGGCCCGGACGAACAGTTGGGTGCCTTCCATGTCGACGGACTGATCGTGGCCGCACGACAACTGGTGCGCGAGGCACATCATTGCCTCTCCGGCGGCGACGCCTGAGCGGCCCGGATACGCTCCCGCTACAATCGCGCAGGGAGCGCAGGAGACCGCAATGGACGCCGAACACCTGGAATACTTCAAGGCCGCACTGGAAGGCCGCGCAACCGTGGGCTGGAACGTCTGGTTCGCTGCCAACCAGCACGCGCTGGCACAACAGCTGAGCCGCCCTGCACTGCTGCGCTTGAAGTTCAGCACACTGGATGAAGCCGAACGCCTGCTGGCCGAGGCCGGCATCGTGCCCCGCAGCACAGCGGGCAAGCGCTACGAAATGTACTGCGCGCAGTTCTCGCCGGACGTGGTGGACGCGAACGGTCGCCCGCTACCGGCCCTCTGGCGCGCGGCGCACGGCGGTGCCATCGGCCTGCTGGCCGACGGTGAGCAGGAAGCCGGCCAGGCGAAGCTGCTCGCGGAGTTCCGCCGCGTCCGCAAGCGCGGGCTGCAGCAGGCCCATGAATGGTTGGCCGATCTGTGCTTTGAGGGCGAGATGGAGCTGACCAGCGGCAATGCCGAGGTGGGCCGTGGTCTGCTTGCAGTGGTGGTGCAGGCGGGTAGCGGCCATGACCTGCTGGATGCCACGGCGATGATCGCGCGCGAGCTATTGGACGAACACGCCTGAGACAAGGCCTGTTCCCATTCACAGAAGAAAACCCCTGAGTAAATGAAGGCCAGCAGTGAGCTCAGAGAATGGCTGGGACCGCTGTAGAGCAGGACTTTCCGCCCCCTCCCCTGCGTGGCCCGCATCGACCAACAAGCTTCATGATCGTAATATCCGGTCAAGCCTTACTCGAAGGCGTTTCCGGGGATGCGAAGAATGCGTAGGTGCAGGGATGCTGCAGGTGGTGCAATTTCGCGCTTCAGGAGATTTGAATCTCAATTCCGCCAGTTGGCTGCCATAGGCACCTGGTTGTGCTTTGCGCTGCCATTCGGCCTTGGCCTATTACCATCTGCCATCGCCGCAGGCCAGGAAACAGTCACTTACATCCACACTGACGCCCTTGGCTCCGTCGTCGCCGAAACAGATGCCAATGGGAAAGTGATCAAGCGCTACGACTATGAGCCCTATGGGGCCTTGGTAGGTGGCCAGGCACAGACGGACCGGGATACACGGGACATGTGAGCGACTCGGTCACCGGACTGAGCTACATGCAGCAGCGGTACATGGATCCACAGTTGGGGATTTTCCTATCGGTAGACCCGGTAACGGCCTATCAGAAGCCAGTTGAACAGTTCAACCGGTATCGATATGCCAACGGAAACCCTTACAAGTTCACGGATCCTGATGGGCGGGAGAGTGGTGCAGCCTTCAAGGTAGTCAACGACGCCACGAATGGGCAACCGATTACTCCTCCGCCGAGAAATCCAAGCGATAGCCTCGGACCGGCAATTGGTGTCGCGTTAACCGCAATTCTGGCGGCTCCAGTACTCGCAGAGGGTGGTCTGGCCGCAATGGCAAATCCAGGAGCGGTAGCCACTGCGGCAGAGATTGGCGCAGGAGCCGCCGGTGTCACGGGCACTTCTGGCGCAGTAGCGGGAAAGATCACCGGCTACACTAAGCACGGCTTGAATCAGGCAATCTCCCGCGATGGAGGCAGGGGGGTCTCTGCAAAGGCCATACTATCGGCAGTGAAAGAACCCGCGAAGGTTGCCGAGCAGGCCGGCGGCAAGACGGCGTACACAGGGAAGGATGCGAAAGTAGTTTTGAACGGCGAAGGGAAGGTCATAACGGCCTTCCCGAAGAATAGCGAAGGACTGAGAGACCCGAAGGTAAAGTAAAGATGAAGAAGGATATCTCACCCAGCCTGCGCTCGCTGTTGGTTGAAATCGCAGCGAAGCACAATTTGCTCCTACCCGAGAATGGCGTCAGATACCTCGTTGAGCGTGATCGCGAGTCGCTGATTGATGCGTTGCTGGAAGAACTGTCAGAGAGGGGCTTGGGGCCTGACGATGAACCTAATCAACGAGGCATTGAGATCGAAGAAATCATTGACTTCGTCGGCCCCGTCGTTGATCGGCCCGATGCGTCGGGTGACTGAAGGCACGTTGATGCGGGCACGGCCTGATTGACGCACGGCGAAGATCAAGCGCGCCGCTGGAAGAACACGGCTGAGACGGAGCGCGCATTCGGCTGATCCTGCTGGATCGCAGGTAACAAAAAAGCCCCCATTGCTGGAGGCTTTTTTCGTTCTGCAACATGGTGGGCGGTACAGGGATCGAACCTGTGACCCTTGCCGTGTGAAGGATGGCATAAGCCCTTGCGGCACAACGCATCCTCCCGAAAGCCCTTGATTCTCCGTCTCGTTGCGTCCCGGTGGATTTGGCCGCACACTGCTTTTTGCAGGAGATTTGCAGGAGCAAGGTGATGCCGAAGGTCACGCGAGAGCCGCTTACCAGGAAAACCGTGGATGCTGCGAAGGCGACGGGCAAGACCTATCGTCTGCGCGATGCAACAGTTCCGGGCCTGGTGCTGCGCGTGTCCGCCGCTGGTGCCAAGTCGTGGGCGATGGTGTGGGGCCGCGGCCAGGAGAAGGCCTTCGCCAACTACCCGGCTACGACGCTGGAGGGGGCCCGCGAGGCTGCCCGCCGCCTCTCCGCCGAGATCGACAAGCACGGCGCCCCGCTGGCCGTGGTGACGCCCAAGAGCGAACTCACCGTGGCCGACGCCTGCCGCGACTACGTGACCGCCCTGGAGAAGGATGGGCGCAAGAGCGCATCGGATGACGCCAAGCGCCGATTTGAGCGCTGCCTCTATGGGGACAAGCTGGGCAAGGTGCGCCTCAAGGATCTCCACCAGGATCACATTGAGGCCTGGCGCGATCGCGTGGAGAAGGGCGACCTCCCACCGCTGCCAGTGAAGCGCGGACGGCCGCCAGTGGCGAAGCCCTTGGCGCGCTCCAGCATCAACCGCATCCGCACGACGCTGGTGGCCGCACTGAACCACGCCGTGGCCCGCCGCAAGGTATCCCCTGATCTTGCGTTCGAGTGGAACGCCGTGAAGCCACTCAAGGACGCCGGGCAGCGCCGGGGCCTGTACCTGGAGCGGGAGCAGCGCCGCGCGCTGCTGGAGGCGGCTGAGGGGCCGGTGCGCGACCTGATCGAGTGTGTGGCGCTGACGGGCTGCAGGCCGGGCGATCCGTCGTTGTGCCTGCGCTCGGACTATGACGGCCGCACGGCCAGCGTGAGGTTCCGCAGCAAGGACCACGACCGCAAGATCCCGCTCTCCCCTGCTGCCACTGCGCTGTTCGACCGCCTAGCCAAGGGCAAGCTGCCCAAGGCACACCTGTTCACCCAAGACGGGAAGAAGGTGTGGACGCCAACCGACTGGAGCGAGCTGGTTCGAGATGCCGCTGCGCGCGCTGGGCTACCTGCCGGCGTTACGCTCTACACCCTGCGCCACTGCTGGATCACCGACGCCATCGTGGGCGGCATGGACCTGTTGACGGTGGCGAAGCTGGCCGGCACGTCTCTGGCGATGATCGAGAAGCACTACGGGCACCTGGTGCAAGGCGCAGCCCGCGACAAGCTGGCCCAGGTGCAGTTCCTGTAGGCACCGTAGCCCTCAAGCCACACCGGCCTCGCGCTCGTAGATTTCCAGCAACGGCAAACCCCGGTACTCCGGCCGCTGAAAGAGCCCCAGTATCGCCGCAATCGAAACGCCCTGCAGGGCCTTTCCTGAGTTTGCCCAGCTCGTGGCGACCTCTTGGATTCTCCCCCAATGCGGGAGCACTACCCGCCAGTACCATTCCTCGGCTTGTGTCTCGAAGGCACATGGGCCCGAACGATCACTCGCTTGGTACTTGCTGTTTGCTTCCCGGTGGAGCTCCTGCAGGTCATTGCTATTGCATAGAAGCTCGCAAACCGAGCGCTCTTCGAACGTGAGTAGCGTAGGGGCGCGCTGGTAGATCGCCAGCAGTCTCTGCTCCGGTGAGTCCTCCCCCCATACCTCGCTCAACAGCGTTCCGAGCGGCGTCTTCTCATTGTCGACGTCGAATGAGTTCAGACCGACCTGGACTGCCCACTCCACTGCTTGACTGAGTGATCGGTGCTGAGCGCGCGCCAGCAATTCCAGCCCGAATTTCAGCTTTGGCGGAAGTCGCACGCTGAACTGTTCGAGCTTGTCCTCAGGCGCTTTACGCGGCCTGCCAGGCGCCTTCTTTGCGGGTTTCTTGGTCGTTGCCATGGGCCGGAGTTTCGCAGGTTGAAAAACCTGTTGCAACGGAAAAAATGCCGTGGTAGCGTTTCGGTAGGTTTTGCAGTGTGCGAAACCTATTCAACCTGGAGAAACCATGAAGCCTTCACCGGAACGTCTCAGCTACAACGTTGAGGAGGCCCTCGCAGCCACCGGCCTCAATCGAAATGCCTTCTATCGGGCGATCAACACCGCCGAGATCAAGACCTTCAAGGTCGGTCGCCGACGCATGGTCTCGGCCGCCGCACTGCAGGACTTCATCGCCGCCAAGGAACGTGAAGCCACCAGCAACGCTGCGGCGTGAAGGGGGTTGCGTGTCTGCGCGCCCACAAAAGACAACGGCCCACCCGGTTGCAGCCGGAGTGAGCCGTGGAAGCCATCGAACCCTCTGAGGAACGTGACCATGCGAAATACTCTACACCAATCCGTCGTCGGATCCATCGGGCATTCCCCCGACGCGTATTCAGAGACCCCTGACCTGCACAAGTTCTGGAGCGGCGAAGGCGACTACCTGATACACCCGTCCACGACCTGCCGGGCTGCCCTCGGCGACCTGCGCTGGCTGCTGGCCGGCACCGAGCAGGTTCTCCTGCTGATGCTGGAAGACGCACGCGACGGCGACCTGTACCTCTACAGCCTGCTCCTGCAGCAGGTGCAGATGGGGCGCAACCTGGTGCGCGAGGCCGAACGGCTGCAAGACCTGCAGGACTGCGTTCCCCAGCAGGTGGCGGCATGAGCACTGCGGCCAAGTATCAGCGCCCCGCCGGCGCCACCACCGCAATCGAGTTCGCCTTCGTGTTCGTCCGCTGGGCGCGTGATCGCCAGCGGCCGCTGCGCCCGCGCGACCTCGAAGACCGATTCGGCATGAGCAGGGCCACCGCGTGGCGCTACCTGCGCGCATACCGCGACGCTCAGCTGGAGGACCGCGCATGACCTCCACCGAACTGAAGGCGTTGGCGCTGCAGTTGGACGCCGCAATGCCTCCCCTGCCCCCTGCACGCGTCGAGGTTGTCCTTGCCACTGGGGAAGCCCTCTCCATGCCCGCCATGACCCTGGCACGCCTCTACGAGCGCGCAGGAGCTGCACAGCGGGCTGCACTGGATGCCGTTGCCAAGGTGCTCCTGTCGGGTGAACCGGCGATGCCACGGGAGGCCGCATGAACGCTCAGATCATCGCGTTCCCGGCCGGCCGCATCGTCCGCCTGCCTAGTGACCGACGGGACCAGCAACGGCCAACCACCGGTATGTCCGAGGAACGTCTGCGGGCGCTCGCTGCCCGCATGGTAGAGGCAATGCGAGCACAGGAGAGCCGCGCATGAACGCCCTCCTACGCGACGAGCTGGCCGACCTGCTACGCGAGCACTCCGCGCCCGACTCAACCCTCCGCGAAGCCGCAAGAGGCGCCCTGCGCGCCCTGGAGTGGGCCTGTGTCCTGCGACCCGACTTCGCCCCCAACCGCGACGCCCTGCGCGCTGCACTGCATGAGGTGACCCCGTGAAGCGTTCCAAGAAGAAGAAGCTGTTCCGATCGCCGCCTGGCACGCCGCCGATCAAGACCATGCGCGACACGCTGGCAATGATCCAGGCCACCGACCTGGCGGTGCTGGCCGCGCATCCTGTGGGCCGGACGAACCTGGAGCGGATCCACGCGATGGCCGAGGCCAAGACCGCCGAGCTGCGCGAAATGCTGGGCGTGGCCGAGCAGATCGAACGCGCGTACGCCAAGGCGCTGGCCTCCGTGGTCGAGGCCTGATCGCTTCATGGCCGGCGATCGACACAGGATTCCCGAGCACAAGCGCCCCAAGCACACGGGGCGCGGCAAGGGGCATTCGTTCGTCCAGCTGCCGCACTACATGTTGAAGTCGCCGCAGTTCCAATCGCTCGGCGGCGCCGCGTTGAAGGTGCTCATGTTCTTGGCCGCTCAGTACAACGGAAAGAACAACGGCGACCTCAGCGCGACCAAGGACATGGTGGACGGGACCGGCGTGTGTTCACCCAGCAAGATCCACGGGCTGCTGTTGGAGCTCGAGGCTGCGGGCTTCATCGTCAAGACTCGGCACGGCATCAAGAAGCAGTGCAACCTGTACGCCATCACGTGGTACTCGATCGACGAATGCGAGGGGAAGGGCCTGGAGATCGCTCCAGGCCCACCGAGGAACGACTGGCGAAAAACAGAATCCTTGGCCCCCTCAGGGGTACTCACTGGCCCCCTCAGGGGGTTAAAAGCAGCATGAGCATCCTGATAAGGCACCCTCAGGGGGCCATAAAGCCGCATTCAGCCAAAATCTTTGGCACCCTCAGGGGGCCCCTTTATATATATCTACCAGGCGGCAGCGTTTCTGCTGTTGCTTCGCTGCCACTGATCCACCGCTTTGAGGGCATCTGCACTGCGGGCGGCCCCATTCGGTCGATCGATGACCATTCGTCGAGTCCTCGTCGAGCGATCGTGCTGGTAGCAATGCTGCTAGCAGCGAAATCGATGCTGGTAGCAGAAGGCATCCGGGAAGGCTTTGCCAAAGCCATTCGAACCGTTCTCCCAACCGTTACCCAAACCGTTTCGGTGACCCAATGACCAACAGATCCCTGCTCGTCGCGCTGACGAAGCGCGCGCTGGCCAAGCAGCTGATGCGTGCCGGCTCCCCGAAGAAGGAGGCTGAGGCTGCTGCCTCCCGCTTACCCCACCGCCTGCAATGGGCGAAGCTCCCACAGCATGTGCAATCCGAAATTGCCTGGAAGGCCGCCACCAGCAGGAAAACCCAACGATGAGCAACATCAACGACCGAATCGATCGCGCGGCACGCGCATTCAATGCCGCAGCTTCCGAGCTTGCAGACGCTCTCCTGGCCAAACTTGCCGAAGATACACCCGAGGCCACTGCCAAGGTTGCTGCAGCCCTCGAAAGCGGCGAGCGCATGGTGCTGGCCCTGGAGATCAACCCGGCAGCGCCTTGCATCTGGTGGTCGACCATCGATGACTACCAGCAGATGAAGCGCATCATGACCATCCCCGCCACCGGGGGTACGCTGCAGTGACGCGCTTCGAACTGCAGACAGCCTGGCAGCCGCCGGACCACTGGAGCGCCAGCACTGCGATCGCCGAATGCCAGGTGCACCACGACGCCGGCGACGACGTTCGCCCAATCTACCGGCAGTACGTGCAGGCTCGGAAATGGCTGGAGCAGCAGCAGAACCGCAGCGCAGCCGACGAGATACTGCTGGCTGACGTGCGCCGCGTTGTCGCTGCTATCGGAACGCTGTTGGATTGATGGGCGCCAAGCTGCTCACTGAAGAGTGCCCGGCCTGCGCAACGTGCGGCTGTCCGGTGGCGATCGCAGCCACCGGTCGACCAAGGCGCTATTGCAGCAACCGCTGTAAGCAAAAGGCAGTTCGCAATCGCCGCATCCTGCTGGACGTGTTGACCGAGATCGAAGCGATCCGTCTTGGTGTCGCCCTGATCGACTGGTCTGACGAAGATCACCGCGTCGCGTAGCTAAACCCTTTGCTCCGCGTATCGAAAGCATTTCGACCGCCTACGCGCACGCGTAGAACTGCAGCCAGGCAAGAGGAGCTGCAACGTGGACGAAGAGCACAAGCACATCAAGAGTTTCGCGGCGCGGCATGGCATCCCGCTGGCATGCGTCGATGGTCTGCTCGCGTACCGCGCCCGCGCCAGCGCGGCACTGTCCTCGAGCCCAAGCCTGCAGGCATCCGCCCGGTACCTGCTGAATGAGAAATTCGGCTCAAAGGAGAGCGATATGGATAACGACGGCTACAGCATGGTCCACGCTGCGGTGAAGGAAGTGGGCAGCGACGTGAAGGCGTACCGCGAGAAGACAGCGCAGGAAGTTCAGACCCTGCGCGACGATGTGCAGGGCATGCGCGCTGACCTGCAGAGCACCCAGCAGGTGCTGGCCAAGATCGATGCCAACGGCGGCGGCTTCAGTGCATCAGCCCCGGATGTGGGAAGCGTGGCTGCCTCTAAGCTGAGGGAGGACGCCTCCTTCGCTGCCGCGGCAGAGACTGCCGAGCGTGGCATGAAGCCCAGCCAGTTCTCGGCCCGCGTCAACGTGGACAGCTCCATTCGTGCGGCTCTGACCAATGTGGGCGTCGGCCAAACCGGCGATACCTCGATCCCGACCAACCCCGACCGGCGTGGCGTCGTGGGTCCGGTGCTGGCTCCGCTCAGCCTGCTGAGCGTGCTGCCCAGCCGCCCGACCGATAGCAGCTCCGTGGAGTTCGTCCAGCTCAACGCCACCGGTGATGCCGAAGAGCAGATCAAGGAAGGCGACGAGAAGGCGGAACTGGAGTTCAGCGGCGCGCTGAAGAAGGCGAACATCGTCACGATCGCGGGCCACACCACCGCATCCAAGCAGGTGCTTGCCGACGAGCCGGCCCTGTCCCAGCAGATCGACCGGGTGATTGCACACAAGGTGTTCTCCCGCCTGGAGAACCAGATCATCAATGGCCCTGGCGGTGATGGCCGCATCAACGGCTTGCTGAACCAGGCCACGGCATTTGCACCCGCCATCGGCGAGACACCAGCCGACCGCATCGGCGAGGCCCTGGTCACCATGGCCAACGAGGGCTACCTGCCCAATCTGGTGGTTATGAACCCGATGGACTGGTTCCGCATCCAGCTGACCCGCAAGAACGATCAGGATGATGAGTACGTGTTCGGCTCCCCGACCATGCCGGTGCCGCCGTCACTGTGGAACAGTCGCATCGTGACCAATCCCAACCTGGCGGCCGGCACTGCCCTGGTGATCGATACCAGCTTCGTCACTGTGCTGGACCGCGAGCAGATGAGCATCAGCGCTACCAACACGCACGCCGACTACTTCATCCGCAACCTGGTGAAGATCCTGGGCGAGCTGCGCGCCGGCCTGGAAGTGCTGGACGTGAAGGCCGTCCGCAAGTTCACGCTGGCACCGACGGGCCCGTAAGCGGCAAGCGCAGGCCGGGGGGAGGGGGAAAGTTCAAAGCCCTCCCCCCGGACACCCGCCGCCCACTCATTCGCGGGTTTTTTTCTTCGCCAGGAATTTCGACCGAAATGCCGATTTGGTGCAAGAAACCCGAATTTATGCGCAAAAACCGAATTTTGGAGAAGTGAGCCATGGCTACCGCCGGCAGCATCGTCATCGACCTGTTGATGAAGACGGGCTCCTTTGAGACCGACAGCAAGCGCGCAGAGCAGCGGATGAAGCAGCTCAGCAAGGAAGCGGTAACTGCTGGCACGGCCATCGGCACCGCTTTTGCCGGCGCTGCGACGGCGCTGACCGCGTTGGTCGCCAGCTCGATCAACAGCATGGACGAGCTGTCGAAGACGGCCCACGTGCTCGGCACGAACACCGAGGACTTCTCCAAACTCGCTTACGCAGCCGGCTTCGCTGACCTGTCGATTCAAGACCTGCAGAGTGCGTTCGGACGCCTCACCAAGGCCCAGGTCGAAGCCCTCGATGCCGGCAGCCAGCAGGCCAAGGTGTTCGACGCGCTGGGCATCAGCATCAAGGACGCGAACGGAAATCTGAGGCCGACCACCGACCTGCTGTACGACTTCGCTGATGCGTTCCAGCGCCAGAAGGGCTCCCAGGAGGTCGTGGCCGCCGGCATGGCCATCTTCGGCAAGAGCTTCCAGAACATGATCGACCTGCTGAAGGATGGATCGCAGGGGCTGCGCGATGCTGGCGCGGAAGCCCTAGCCTTCGGGCAGGTCGTCTCTTCAGACGCCGGCGCCATGGCTGAGCAGTTCAACGACAACCTGGCCCGCATGAAACTCTTCGTCACCGGCGTCGGCAATGCCGTAGCGGCCGACCTTCTGCCCGACCTGGAGCGCCTGACGAACCAGTTTGTGGACAGTGCGCGCAGCGGCCAGGCCGTCGAGGACACCGCACAAGGCATCAGCGACGTGATCCGGGTGATGGGCAGCGCCATGGAAGTGGCGATGAAGCCGATTCAGGCTCTGGATGACCTCATTCAAGGCCTGACCATCGGCATGGTCGGCCTGGTGGAAGCCGGAAAGGGGGTCATCGGCCTGGACTGGGACCGGATCAAGATCGGCTGGGATGTCGCCAACAACGGTGCTGACCTCGCCTACTACGGCCGCGACCGGGTGGGCAGAGACGGCCGTGGAGCGACGCCGGCCGTGCCGAAGGTCAACTTCATCGACCCCGCCGACCTGCTGGCGCAGGACAAGCAGGCCGTGGAGCAGCTCAGGCAGGCACGCGCCGAGGCAGAGCGTCTGCGCAAGCTCGCTTTCGGTGACGCGCCAAAGGCCGGCAAGGGCACCAAAACCCGCACTGGCACCGTCCGCGAAGAGCAGGATGCGGTGACCAAGCTGATGGCCGACTATGACGCCCTGTACGGTACGGGCAACGAGAAGGCCGCCGGCTTCATTGCGCAGCTCGAACGCGAGATTGCCCTGCACGGCGACGTGAGCGAGGCGGCCAGGGTCAGCTACGACATCCAGACCGGCGCTTTCGGACAGCTGAGCGAGGCTCAGGCCGAGCTGCTGCGCAACCTGGCCGCGGTGAAGGACGCCCAGGACGACTATGCAGCCCTGTACGGCGACGGCATGCAGAAGATGGCCGACGCCACGATGGACAAGACCTCGACCATGAAGACCGTCGCCGACCAGGCCGCCCGCAACATGCAGACGGCGTTCGCTGACTTCCTGTTCGACCCGTTCGAGGATGGGCTTGGCGGCATGGTGAAGGGGTTCGCCAAGGCCATGCAACGCATCGCCGCCGAGCTGGCCGCCTCGGAAGCGCTGAAGGCGATTGGCAAGTGGGCCTCGGGCTACAGCGGCGCCGGGTCAAGCTGGATCAACGAGCTTGGGAGCGCGATCGGCAGCATGGCCGGCGGCCGCGCAGGTGGCGGTCCCGTGGCAGCGGGCAGCATGTACCGGGTGGGCGAAGGTGGCCGACCTGAGCTGTTCGACCAAGGCGGGAAGACCTACTTGATTCCTGGTGATGCTGGCTCGGTACGCCCGATCACTGCCGGCCTGCCCGCATCCTCGATGGGCTCGGGCGGCGGCATCACCAACCAGTTCAACACCACGCTCAACGTGACCAGCGATGGCAGCAGCAGTACCCAGCAGGGGGACGGCAACGAGGACGCACGCCGCATCCAGCAGTTCTTCACCCAGATGATCAACCAGTGGGCCGTGCAGCAGTCGCGCCCGGGGGGCATGCTCCACCGCATGAGCACGGGAGGCTGATGCTTTTTGCAGGAGCGTTGCAGGACAACAAAAAACCGGCTCGCGCCGGTTTTCTTGCAACACACTGATTTTAAATGGTGGGCGGTACAGGGATCGAACCTGTGACCCTTGCCGTGTGAAGGCAATGCTCTACCGCTGAGCTAACCGCCCGGTGTGTTGCTGAGCCGCTCATTATAGGGGCTTTTCAGAGGCCGTCAACACTTTTTCACATTCGTGTTCACGGGTGTTTTCGGGGTGCGCAGCCGAGCATGGCTCGGCTCTACAGAACAGCGGGTTCACAGGCGTTTCGGGGCATGCAGCCGAGCCCAGCCCGGCGCTACCGGAATCACATCGTATGGGTCGGCTTGTCCGAGCTGGTAAGCCCGGCCAGCAGGGTCTCGATCTTGTGGCGCACGCCCTCGCCTTCGGCGCCGTCGGCCAGCTGCACGCCGATGCCGGCGGTGCGGTTGCCCTGCGCGCCAGCCGGGGTCACCCAGATCACCTTGCCGGCCACCGGCAGGCGCTCGCTGGAATCGGGCAGGGTCAGCAGCAGGAACACTTCGTCGCCCAGGAAATAGCGCTTGGGTGTGGGCACGAAGATGCCGCCATTCTTCACGAACGGCATGTACGCGCTGTACAGCGCGGCCTTGTCCTTCACAGCCAGGGACAGGATGCCCTGGCGGGCGTTGCTGGCACTCATCGATTTCCCCTTGCGGCAGGCCGCTCGTTCACCTTGTTCCAGGCCAGCAGCAACTCGACCACCGCAAGGTCTGCACGCACCGTGGTGCGCAGCAGGTCGCGGGTGCGGTTGGCCGCATCGAACCAGGCTGCAAGCTTGTGCAATCGCTCCGGCGTGGTCAAGGCATCGGTACTGGCCTGGGCCAGCGCCAGATCGGCAGCGAAGCGCAGGCGCAGCGACGCGTTGTCATCACCGCACCACTTCTGCGCCAGCTCCACCGCGCCGGTCTTGCCGGCGGCCAGCTGTTCCAGATCTCGACCGACTTCGCGGCGCAGGCTCAGGCCGTCTTCGCGCAGCCAGTTGTCGGCCTGGCCGGGATGGCCGCGGGCGGCCTCCAGCGCTTCGCGCACCGATGCTTCACTGTGGCCCAGCTGCTGCAGCCAGGCCAGTGCTTCGTGCTGCGGCGGCAGCTTGAATTCCAGTCGCTGGCAACGGCTGCGGATGGTCTGCGGCAGGCGTGCCGGATCGCTGCTGATCAGCCACAGATAGCGGCCGGGCTGCGGCTCCTCAAGCGTCTTCAGCAGCGCGTTGGCGGCCGAACGGTTGATCGCATCGGCCGGATCGACGATCACGACCTGCGCCACGCCGTACTGCGGGGTCAGCGCCAGCTTTTCGGTGATCTCGCGCACCTGCTCGATGACGATCTCGGTACGCAGCTTGTCGCCGCTCTTGTTCGGAATGAAGCTGACCAGCTGCAGGTCCGGATGGGTGCCGGCGGCGATCAGCTGGCGCGTGCGCGTGGCGTGCGTTGCATCACCCTGCGCCAGCACGTGGTCGGCCAGCGCCAGCGCCACCTCGCGCTTGCCCAGCCCGGCCGGGCCGCAGATCAGCAGGCCATGACCGAGGCGACCGGCGTCGAGCGCGGCCACGGTCTGGTCGAACGCGCGCTGCTGCCACGGCGAAAACGTGCTCATGCGCCCTCCCCGTCCTGCAGCCAACGCTCGAGACGTGCGACCACATCGGCGGCCACGCGTTCCTGCACCTGGCCGGCGTCGATCAGCGCGAAGCGCTGCGGGTCCTGCTGTGCGCGGCTGCGGAACACGGCGCGCACGCGCTGGAAGAAATCGTCCTGCTCGCTCTCGATGCGGTCCGGCCACAGGTCACGGCCATTCGCGCGGGCGCGGCCCACCGCCACATCCACATCCAGCAGCAGGGTCAGGCCCGGCAGCAGGCCGACCGCGCGGCGCTCCAGGTCGGCAATCCACTGCGGATCCAGGCCACGGCCGCCGCCCTGGTAGGCGTAGCTGGAATCGGTGAAGCGATCGCTCAGCACGTAGGCACCGCGCTGCAGCGCCGGCCGGATCACCTGGCGCACATGCTGGGCGCGTGCGGCGAACACCAGCAGCAACTCGGCTTCGGCGCTGAGCGGCTCGGCAGCGATCTCGGCATCAGGCTTCAGCACCAGGCCGCGGATGCGCTCGGCCAGTGGCGTACCGCCCGGCTCGCGGGTCAGCACCACCTCGTGGCCGTGGCTGCGCAGGCAGTCACGGATGGCATTGATGGCGGTGGTCTTCCCCGCGCCCTCGCCGCCTTCCAGGCTGACGAAACGCGGGTGACGAAGCAGCGCGGGACTCATTGCGCCGGGATCTCCTGGGTACGTTGCTGGCGCAGCTGCTGCAGGTAGCGGGCTACGGCGGCGTTGTGCTGCTCCAGGCTGGGCGAGAACACGTGAGCGCCGCTGCCGTCGCCCACGGCGACGAAGTACAGCGCGTCGCCGGCGGCCGGCTGCGCGGCGGCCATCAGCGCGTCGCGACTGGGCATGGCGATCGGGGTCGGGGTCAGGCCCGCACGGGTATAGGTGTTGTACGGCGTATCGGTGGTCAGGTCGCGGCGGCGGATGTTGCCGTCATACGCGGCACCGATGCCGTAGATCACGGTCGGGTCGGTCTGCAGGCGCATGCCGATCTTCAGGCGGCGCATGAACACGCCGGCGATCTGCGGGCGCTCGCTGGCCAGCGCGGTTTCCTTCTCGATGATCGACGCCAGCGTCAGCAGTTCGTAGGGCGTGTTGATCGGCAGGTCCGGCGCGCGGCTTTCCCAGGCTTCGTCCAGCGCCTTTTCCATTGCGGCGTGGGCGCGCTTGAGCACGTCCAGATCACTGTCGCCGCGCTGGTAGACGTAGGTCTCCGGCAGGAAGCGGCCTTCCGGGTGCTGGCCACCGAAGCCGAGGCGCTGCATCAACGCGGCGTCATCCAGGGTATCGGTGGTGTGCAGCAGCGGCTCGGCGCGCTTGAGTGCAGCACGCAGCTGGCGGATGTTCCAGCCCTCGACAATGGTGACGCGGTGCTGCAACACCTTGCCGGCGCGCATGCGCAGCAACAGCTCGCGCGGGGTCAGCTCGCCACTGAGCGCGTACTCGCCCACCTTCAGCTTGCCGGCCGCATCGAGCTGGCGCGCCAGCAGTTGCCACTGGGTGTCCTGGCCCTCGTCCACGCCGGCATCGCGCAGCTTGCGCAGCACGCTGTTCATGCCATCGCCGCTGGCGATGACCACGCTCTCGGCGGTCGGGGTGATCGGGGCATCGGCGAACCGGGTCTGCTGGTAGAAGAACCACGCGCCCGCGCCGGCCACGACGGCGGCCAGCACCACCACCAGCGTTACCACGAACAGACACCCGCGCTTGGCTCCCGCCATGGACTACCTCTGAACTCGATTCCGTCGTGCAGGATACCGTGCCGATGGATTGGGGTCATGACCGGGGTCGCGCCTGCGTGCCGACCAACGGTCGGCACCCACCACAATCCATGCCTGGCGCGGCGATCAGTAGATCCACGCCATGCGTGGATGAATGGCCATGGAGGACTCCGTGCCGACCAACGGTCGGCACCCACCGTGGGGGAATGGCGTTGCCGGCCCGCGGCCGGCACTACCCCTGCTGGCCGAGCGCGCGCAGCAGGCCGCGGGCCTTGGCGCGGGTCTCGTCCAGTTCCTTGTCCGGGTCCGAATCGACCACGATGCCGGCGCCGGTGCGGAAGCTCACCTCGTGGCCATCCACTTCGGCGGTACGGATCAGGATGTTCAGGTCCAGGTCGCCATCGCGGTTCAGCCAGCCGAACGCGCCGGTGTAGGCACCGCGCGGCACCTGCTCCAGCTCGCTGATGATCTGCATGCAGCGCACCTTGGGGCAGCCGGTGATGGTGCCGCCCGGGAACGTGGCGGCGATCACCTCGCCGGGCGTGACCTCCGGGCGCAGGTGGCCGCTGACGTTGCTGACGATGTGGTGCACATGCGCGTAGCTCTCCACGGTCATCAGCTCATCGACCACCACGGTGCCGGGCAGGCAGATACGGCCCAGGTCGTTGCGCTCCAGGTCGATCAGCATCACGTGCTCGGCACGCTCCTTGGGGTGGCCGACCAGTTCCTGGATGCGCGCGGCATCATCGTCGCCCTCGAAGCGCGGACGCGTGCCGGCAATAGGACGCGTCTGCGCGTGGCTGGCATGCACCGACACCAGCCGTTCCGGCGAGGAACTGACCACGTGGCGGCCGTGCGCGCTGAACAACCCGGCGAACGGTGCGGGGTTGGCACGGCGCAGCTGCGCATACAACGCCTGCGGGCTGACCGGCGCGGCGAACTGCGCGCTCCAGCGCCGCGACAGGTTCACCTGGAACACATCGCCGGCACGCAGGTAGTCGATCACCCGGCGCACGCCATCGGTGAAGCGCTGTGGCGCATCCTCGCCGACCGACTGCGGCGGCTGCCAGCCCTGCCCGGCCTCCGGCAATGCCTGCGACGCCAAGGTCATCAGCGCCTCCAGCAGGGTCTGCTCACCGGCTTCGGCGATGACGAAGCTGGCGTCGTTCTGGTGGTCGTGCAGCACCGCGGCCCGGCAGCGCAGCGCCATCGCGGTCGGGCGGCCGTCCTCGCGCGCGCGCGCCGGCAGCACCGGTTCGATCTGGCTGGCCACTTCGTAGTCCAGCATCAGCGCCCAGCCGCCACGGAACGGCAGGCTGTGGCTGCCGTCGTGCGGCAGACGTTCGTGCTGCCAGGCGCGATCCAGCGCCTGCAGGAACGTGCCGGGCTGCACGGCACCCTGCAGGTCGCGCACCTGGCCATCGGCGTCCAGCCGCAGGCCCTCGCCCTGCGTGGCCAGCAGCAGGCTCCAGCGGCCCTGGGCGGTGCCCGAGGCAGTGGATTCCATCAGCAGCGGGAAGCGCGCCGGGTCATGCTGCTGCAGGGCCAGCAGATCGATCGGGTGCGGCAGCGGGTGGATCAGCAGTGCGTGGGTCATGGCGGCCAGGTCGGGGGTTCAGATGCACGGAAGCCGCCTTGCGGCGGCTCCGTAGAACGCGGCATCGAGCATGGCCCGACGCTACAACTCGGTCAGACGCGCTTGAAGATCAGCGTGCCGTTGGTGCCGCCGAAGCCGAAGCCATTGGACATCACCACGTCGACCTTGGCCTGGCGTGCTTCGTTGGGCACGTAGTCCAGGTCGCAGCCTTCGCCCGGCTGCTGCAGGTTGATGGTCGGCGGAATGACGTTGTCCTGCAGCGCCATCACCGAGAAGATCGCTTCCACGCCGCCAGCAGCGCCCAGCAGGTGGCCGGTCATCGACTTGGTGGAGCTGACCATCATCTTGTAGGCGTGGTCGCCGAAGGCGGTCTTCATGGCCATGGTCTCGCCCAGGTCGCCCAGCGGCGTGGAGGTGCCGTGCGCGTTGAGGTAACCCACCTGTTCCGGGGTCACGCCCGCGTCCTTCATGGCCATGACCATGCAGCGTGCGGCGCCTTCGCCGTTCTCGCTCGGCGCGGTCATGTGGTACGCGTCGGAGCTGGCGCCGAAGCCGGCCAGTTCACAGTAGATCTTTGCGCCACGCGCCTTGGCGTGCTCGTACTCTTCCAGGATCAGGATGCCGGCGCCGTCGCCCAGCACGAAGCCGTCACGGTCCTTGTCCCACGGGCGCGAAGCCTGTTCCGGGGCGTCATTGCGGGTGCTCATGGCCTTCATCGCGCAGAAGCCACCCAGTGCGGTCGGCGAGGAGCCACGTTCGGCACCGCCGACCACCATCACGTCGGCGTCGCCGTACTGGATCATGCGCATCGCGGTACCGATCGAATGGTTCGAGGTCGCGCACGCCGACACCGCCGAGAACGACGGGCCCTTCAGGCCGGTGATGATGCTCAGCTGGCCCGGCAGCATGTTGATGATGGTCTTGGGCACGTAGAAGGGCGAGATCTTCTTGCCCTCGTGGAACTCGATGGTCTGCTCTTCGATGCCGAGCAGGCCGCCGATGCCGGCGCCGACGATGGCGCCGACGCGCTCGGCATTGGCGTCGGTGATCTCCAGGCCCGAGTCGTGCAGGGCCATGAACGAGGCACCAAGGCCGTAATGGATGAACGGGTCCATCTTCTTGGCATCCTTGCCGCTGACCCGGAATTTGCCGAACAGTTCGTTGTCGGCGGTGATGTCAAAGCCCTTGACCTCACCTGCAATCTTGGTGGTGAACCGATCCAGGTAGGCATCAGAAATGTTGGTCAGCGGACCGATGCCCGAACGACCGTGGGTGATGCCTTCCCAGCTGCTGGCCAGATCATTGCCCAACGGCGAGACGATACCCAGGCCGGTTACGACGACGCGACGCTTCATTGCTGATTCTCCTGACCCGAAGGTTCAATCGGGTAACACGGTTTGCTTCGGTGTGATGCCCAAACACACGGGGCCGCAACTGCGGCCCCATGGGGTGCGGTGCGCGGCGAGCGTGAGCCCGCGCGCGCACTGCCGTCTGACATCAGGCCTTGACGTGGGCCTTGACGTAGTCGATGGCGGCCTGCACGGTGCTGATCTTCTCGGCTTCTTCGTCCGGGATCTCGCACTCGAATTCTTCTTCCAGGGCCATCACCAGCTCGACGGTGTCCAGCGAGTCAGCGCCCAGGTCATCGACGAACGATGCGCTGTTGGTGACTTCTTCTTCCTTGACGCCAAGCTGTTCGACGACGATTTTCTTGACGCGTTCTTCGATGGTGCTCATGGGATCTCGCTCCAGATGGAGTTGTGGTTCAAAAGTGGTCGCCATCAAGGGCGATGGCCGTGGGATAGTGTAGTGGAAACCGGCGCGGCCTTGCATTGCAGCAAAAACCCCCGCAGATCAACCACTTGCGGCGCAATCCCTGCGCCCCTTGCTTACGGCATGTACATGCCGCCGTTCACATGGAGGGTTTCGCCGGTGATGTAACCGGCAGCCGGGCTGGCCAGGAAGGCCACCGCATGGGCGATGTCTTCCGGCGATCCCAGGCGTTCGAGGGCGATGTCGTTGATCAGCGCGGTGCGCGCTTCTTCCGGCAACGCCTTGGTCATGTCGGTGTCGATGAAGCCAGGTGCGACAACATTGACGGTGACGCCGCGCGAACCGATTTCCTTGGCCAGCGACTTGCTGAAGCCGATGATGCCGGCCTTGGCCGCGGCGTAGTTGGCCTGGCCGGCGTTGCCGGTCACGCCCACCACCGATGCGATGTTGATGATGCGGCCCTTGCGTGCCTTCATCATGCCGCGCATCACCGCCTTGCTGGTGCGGAACACGCTGGTCAGGTTGGTGTCGATGATCGACGCCCAGTCCTCGTCCTTCATGCGCATCAGCAGGTTGTCGCGGGTGATGCCGGCATTGTTGACCAGGATCGAGATCGGGCCGAATTCCTTGGCGATGCCATCGAGCACGCTGTCCAGCGCGGCGGCATCGGTGACGTTCAGCGCGCGGCCGTGACCGCCGTGGGCAGCCAGGCGTTCGCCGATCGCGGCAGCGCCGGATTCGGTGGTGGCGGTGCCGATGACGGTGGCGCCCTGGGCGGCCAGCAGATCGGCGATGGCGGCGCCAATGCCACGGCTGGCACCGGTGACCAGTGCGATTTCACCCTGCAGGGGCTTGCTCATGTTGTTTTCCTCAGACGGGAGCGGCCGCCGCACCGTGCCGCTTGCAGCGGCCACCGGTACGGTCGGCAGGAAACGGGGAAGGTCAGGCCGACCATGCCTCGCGGGCAGCTTCAAAGTCGCCCGGCGTGGCCAGAGGACGGCCGTCGATGGCCTTGTCGATGCGCTTGACCAGGCCGGTCAGCACCTTGCCTGGGCCGCACTCGGCGATCTGGGTGATGCCGCGGGCGGCCAGCGCCTGCACGCAACCGGTCCACTGCACCGGCTGGTACAGCTGCTGGACCAGCGCGGTGCGGATGGCGTCCACGCCGTCGTGCACCTGGGCATCGACGTTCTGCACCACCGGCAGCTGCGGCGCCTGCCAGGACAGGCCGGCCATCACTTCGGCCAGGCGGTTGGCGGCTTCGCGCATGAGCGGGGTGTGCGAGGGCACGCTGACGGCCAGCTTGACCGCCTTGCGCACGCCCTTCTCGGCCAGCAGCGCCAGTGCACGGTCGACCGCATCGGCGTCGCCACCGATCACGATCTGGCCCGGCGAATTGAAGTTGGCCGGCACCACCACCTGGCTGCCTGCGGCTTCGGCGCAGACGTCCAGCACCAGCTGGTCTTCGGCACCGAGCACGGCGGCCATGGCACCGACACCGGCCGGTGCCGCTTCCTGCATCAGCTGGCCACGCAGGCGCACCAGGTGCGCACCGTCATGCAGGCTCAGCGCGCCGGCGGCGACCAGGGCGGTGTACTCGCCCAGGCTGTGGCCGGACAGCACCGACGGGCGCGGGCCGCCCACGGCGTTCCAGGCGCGCCACACGCCGATGCTGGCGGCCAGCAGGGCCGGCTGGGTGTATTCGGTACGGTTGAGCATTTCCTCCGGGCCGCCCTGGGACAACGCCCACAGGTCGACACCGGCACCATCGGATGCCTCGGTGAAGGCTTCACGCACCTGCGGGTGCAGTTCGGCCAGCTCGGCCAGCATGCCCACAGACTGCGAGCCCTGGCCGGGGAAGACAAAAGCGAGGGTGGATACGGTCACGCGGTCATCCGCTTGTTGCAATCGAAGCGGGCCATGATAAGGGGGAATCCGCTGTGTCGTCTGTACGTGCGCGTATGCAGGCGTATGGAGCAATGACAGGGTCAGATCCCTTTTCCACCGGAAATGGGATCTGACCCCGGCCGACGATCAGCAGAACAGCTGCAGGACGTCCAGATCGCCGTCGGCGAGGAAATCCACGCACAGGCCCACCAGCATCAGCACGCCAGCAGTGCTGGCACCGTGGGTGATGAAGATCGAATGGGCCAGCGCGCGCGCTGACCGGCCCAGCTTCATGCAGACCCTGGCCAGGCTGCGCAGGCGGCCACTGACCGCATGCACGTGCTCGCGCACCGGTGCCTGGGCACCGCCCATCGCCTCGGCCATCATCGCCTGCAGGTGCTCGGGGCGGTCGGCATAGTACTTGGCCACGCCATAGCCGAACATCAGCCAGTCGCGGGCCTGGGCTTCGGACAGGTCCATCACTTCCAGTGGATCTTCCTCGAAGTCGATGAAACCGACCTTGTCGCCATCCCAGGTGAGGTTGCGCGGCAACGGCTGGCCGAAATAGGCGCCGCGCGCATGCGCTTCGGCAATGGCCTGCATCGCCGCCATGACCAGCCGATCACGACCGGCCTCGTCGGCCTGGCGCAGGCAGGTATTGAACGAGCTGCCGTTGTCGCCGATTACCAGCGCGGCATGGCCGGTGCCCAGCACGTCAGGCACGTTCACACCTTGCGCCTGCAGTTCTGCAAGGCGGCGGGCCTCGGTTTCGCGTGCGGCGTCGCCGCCACGGTGCGGAGGAGGACGAAGGGCATCGAGGTGGAAACGACGGGCAACAAAATTGAGCAGGCCAAGGGCCAGCGCCCGGCTTCCCTTGCCGTACTGCTTCAGCCAGGCACGTTGCCCTTCAATGACGATGGGCTCAACCATGACAGGTCCTCCTTAAACGCGTTACGGCCCCGGAGGGCCGCAACGACAAAGCTTCACATTGTCGTAACTTGCACTATCAATAGCGCAACAGAGCCGAACCCCACGTGAAGCCACCACCGAAGGCCTCCAGCAGCAGCAGCTGGCCGCGCTCGACCTTGCCCGAACGCACGGCGGCGTCGAGCGCCAGCGGCACCGAGCCGGACGAGGTATTGCCATGCTTGTCGACAGTCACCACCACCTGGTCCATCGACATCTCCAGGCGCTTGGCGGTGGCTTCGATGATGCGCAGGTTGGCCTGGTGCGGAATCAGCCAATCCAGGTCGGACTTGTCCAGGCCGTTGGCGGCCAGGGTCTCGTCCACGACCGAGTCCAGCGCCTTGACGGCGTACTTGAACACGTCGTTGCCCTTCATGTTGATGGTGCCGCCACCGTTGGCGCCGTCCTTGAAACCGCTCGAGACGCCGACCGGGTTCCACAGCAGTTCCTTCTTGCTGCCGTCGGCATGCAGGTGGGTGCTGAGGATGCCGGTCTCTTCGTCGGCCTTGAGCACGACGGCGCCAGCGCCATCGCCGAACAGTACGCAGGTGGTGCGATCGTTCCAGTCGACCATGCGGGTCAGCGTTTCGGTGCCGATCACCAGCACGTGCTTGCAGTCACCGGAACGGATGAATTTATCGGCCACGCCCAGCGCGAACACGAAGCCCGAGCAGGCTGCGTTGACGTCGAAGGCGGGGCACCCGGCCACACCGAGCTTGGCCTGGATCAGGCACGCGGTGGACGGGAAAATAAGGTCAGGCGTGGTCGTACCGACCACGATCATGTCGAGCTGCGAAGCGTCGATGCCTGCGGCTTCCAGCGCGCGCAGGGCGGCGTTGTAGCCAAGGTCGCTGGTGGTTTCGCCTTCGGCCGCGATGTGCCGTTCACGAATGCCGGTGCGCGACTGGATCCACTCGTCCGAGGTTTCGACCATTTTTTCCAGGTCGGCGTTGGTCAGGACTTTTTCCGGCAAATAGCTGCCGGTGCCCGCGATCCTCGAGTAGATCCGCTTGCTCATCATGTTTCCTGTTGCGCGGGCCGCCGATCACCGGCACGCCCGGGAAAGAAGGCAAAGGCCGCTGCCCGGAGGCAGCGGCCTTCCCGGCACATCAATCTTCTTCGACGGCCGAGGTCTTGGTCTGGATGACCTTCTTGCCGCGGTAGAAACCATCGGCAGTGATGTGGTGACGCAGATGCACTTCGCCGGTGGTCGGGTCGGTCGACAGCTGCTTGGCGCTCAGGGCGTCATGCGAACGGCGCTGGCCGCGGCGGGACGGGGTAACACGGGATTTCTGGACAGCCATGGGATTGCTCCAAACTCGGTTCGTTTTGCTTCGTCGTTTCGTCGCACAGGACGCCAGCGCCCAGCACACTTTTCGCTTTCGCCGCAGCCGCCGACGACAACCGGCTGCTATTGTTTCTTCAATGCCGCCAACGCCGCAAACGGGTTGGCCTTCTTTGTTTCTTCTTCGCTCGGCGCCCAGTCCTTGTCGACTGCTTCACCGTCGGGCGACAGCGGTACCACCGGCACCGCCAGCACCAGCTCGTCCTCGACCAGATCCAGCGGCTTCAGCTGGCCATCTTCCGGCACCAGCAACGCCTCGTATTCCTCCGGCAGTGACGATTCCTCGTCCTCGTCGCGGATCAGGCCAAGCCTCTGGGTCACCTTCACCGGCAACAGGAATCGCTGCATGCTGCGCTGACAGGTCAGCGGCAACGCGGTGTCGATGGTCAGTTCCACATAGGATACCCGCAAGACGTCGTCGCGACCGAATTCAAGCGAGTAGACGCACTCGCCGTCGGTATCTGCGACCAACCCCTGCAGGCGGGTCAATTCAGCCAGGGAGACCTGACCGTCGAAGCGCCTTCGCGCTACAACCATCCGCCAGGCATCCAGCGTTTCGGGCACGTTCGCGGACATAAGCCGCTGAATACTAAGGATCGGGGCGGCGGCTGTCAAATGCCCGCCATACAGGACTTGCCGCTGGCGCTGCAGACGGGCCAGACTGCTTCGCCCTGCCCCGGTATTGTCGCATGTCACTGGTCCTGGCCTCCACGTCCCGCTACCGCCGTGAACTGCTGCAGCGGCTGGGCCTGCCCTTCGACTGCGCGCGCCCTGAGGTGGATGAAACCCCGTTGAACAACGAAGCGCCCTTGGCCCTGGCCACCCGCCTGGCCGCCACCAAGGCGGTCGAGGTGGCGTGCCGGCGTCCCGGCGCGTGGGTGATCGGCTCGGACCAGGTCGCGGACCTGAACGGCCAGCCACTGGGCAAACCGGGTACGGTCGAGGCCGCCTGCGCACAGCTGGCGGCGATGTCCGGGCAGACCGTGCACTTCCATACCGCCGTCTGCCTCAGCCGTGATGGAGCATCATTCACGGCCACCGATCTGACCGAGGTCCGCTTCCGCGCACTGGAACCGGACGAGATCGCCCGCTACGTGGCCACCGAACAGCCGCTGGACTGCGCCGGCAGCTTCAAATGCGAGGGCCTGGGCATCAGCCTGTTCGACGCCATCGACAACCGCGACCCGACCGCGCTGATCGGCCTGCCGCTGATCACGCTATGCGGATTGCTGCGCAGGGCAGGTTTCGCGGTGCCGTGAACGGTAGAGCCGAGCCCATGCCCGGCTGTTTTTTTGAGGCTGCCTGCATCTGAAGCAGAAGCAGCCGAGCATGGGCTCGGCTCTACAGGACCAGAGGACCTCAACGGACCTCGAACGCTTGCTCCTGCCATTGCTCCACGCTGCCGTCGCGCCCGTGCAGGCGCAGGCCCAGCCAATGCCTGCCCGGCGCGAGCGTGGCGGTATCCAGCGAGGCGTCGAAGCCCACCGCCGGATGCTGCGGATCGGTACTGTCCGGCCAGGTGTGGCGCACGTCGAACACACGCCCGTAGCGGGCATCACCGATGGAGCGGCCATCGACCAGCACTTCAACCCGCGCCAGGCCGACGCCATCCTTGAACGCCCAGCCCTTGATCGCGAGCGTGCCGGACACCTTCTCGCCGTTGGACGGCACATCCAGCCACGCCATCGCCGGCGTCACGCACGGCCCTTGCGCGCGCTGCACCGGCAGGCGGAACAACAGGAAGCGCTGGAATCCGTGATCACTGCTGACCACGCGTGGCGCAGTCAGCGGCCCCACCTGATCGCAGATGACGTGATAGCGCGCCAGCAGTTCGCGATAGCGCTGGTCGCTGGGTGACAGCACCAGCAGCATCGGCGCCGTGCGCTCGCCCTGATGCAGCAGGCCCCACTGTGCCAGCTGTGCGGTGCGGCCATGCTTGTCATTGAGCGGATGCGGCAGCACCTCGATGTTGCCATTGCCCAGCTGGAAACCCAGTTCAGCGCCGACCTTGAAGTTGCCGGCCAGCACGCGTGTCCCTTGCGGCATCTGCCGCAACTCCTCGCGCACCGCTACCGCCAGGGGTTGCCAGCCGGCGAAATTGCGCGGGTAGTACTTGCTGCCGGCCATCTGCTCGCGCAGTGCCGGCGTGGAGGCCATCAGGTAGTAGCCGAAGGCCAGCACCATGCCCGCACCGGCCAACCACCAGCCGGTGCGGCGCAGCCAGCGCGGCCAGCCGTTGAGCACCACCGGCACCGCCACCAGCAGTGCGAGGTAACCCGGCAGCGGCCAGTGGAAACTGATCCGCTCGACGTCAGTAAAGAAGCCGAGCACGAAAATGCCCAGCGTGGATACGCCGCCCACCAGGCCGAAATAGCGCCACTGCACGCGCGCGCCGCCACCGCTCCGGGTTCCTGCCAGCGCCACCTTCCACATCGCCATGCACAGGATCGGCGTCACCAGCATCGGCTGGATCACCAGGAACCACAGCCCGCCCCATTCGAAGGCCCAGGGATGACGCTCGACCACCTGGAATTTCAGCCCGGCATCGTGGTTGTCCGCATTCCACGCCAGCAGTGGCAGCCACGCCAGCACGCCCACCGCCAACGCGACCCATACGCGCGGATCGGCCAGCATGCGCCTCCCCTGCGGCAATGCCAGCAGCGCAATGAAACCCACGCCGATGACACCGATGAAGCGGTAATGGCTGAGCGCACCGATCAACAGGCCCAGCGCCAGCTTCATCGCCGAGGAGGCATCCACGTTGTGCAGCAGGCGCGCGCCGGCATGCAGGCAGATCACCGCCGCCAGTGCCATCGGCACGTCCGGCACCGCCAGCAGGCCCAGCGTCGCCGACAACGGCATCAACAGCGTGAGGCTGCCCGCCTGCCAACCGGCCACGTTGCCGAACCAGCGCGTGGCCGTGCGCACCACCAGCAGCGGCAGCAGCGCACCGATGGCCAGGAATGGCAGGCGCAACGCGAGCACGTGATGGCCACCGATCTCAACGCCCAGCCGGGCCAGCCACGCGGTCAGCCCGGGCAGGTCCGAATAGGCTGCGGCCAGATGCTGGCCTTCCTGCCAATAGAACGCTTCGTCGACGAACAGCGGCAGGCGCGCGGCAACGATCAGCTTGGCCGCTGTGACCAGCGTCCATAACCAGAGAAATATCGTCCGTGCGCGCTGTTCGCCTTGCATTGCTCTATGGATAATCGAGTGGATTCCAGATCTGAGACGATCATGCCAGCCTCGTCCCCCAATCCCAGCATGCTAACCGATCAATTGCGTCAGGCCCTGCGGGAGGCACAGGATCAGGTCAACGCACTGGTGCTGGGCAAGGTGCCGGAAGTCAGGCTGGCCTTCGTCGCATTGCTGTCCGGCGGCCACCTGCTGATCGAAGACCTGCCCGGCCTGGGCAAGACCACGCTGGCGCATGCGCTGGCCAGCAGCCTGGGCCTCAGTTTCCAGCGCGTGCAGTTCACCTCAGACCTGTTGCCCGCCGATGTGCTGGGCGTGTCGGTGTATGAAGCCGGCGGCCGCCAGTTCCAGTTCCACCCAGGCCCGGTGTTCACCCACGTACTGCTGGCCGACGAGATCAATCGCGCCCCCCCGCGCACGCAGAGCGCGTTGCTGGAAGCGATGGCCGAGCAGCAGGTCACCCTGGACGGGCAGACGCACCCGCTGCCGGACCCTTTCTTCGTCATCGCCACACAGAACCCGGTGGACCTGTCAGGCACCTTCCCGCTGCCGGATTCACAGCTGGATCGCTTCCTGCTGCGGCTGGCGATGGGCTATCCCAGCGCCCGGGCCGAGCGCGAGCTGCTGCGTGGCAGCGACCGCCGCGACCTGATCGCGCGGGCCGTGCCGAAGCTGGATGACACCCAGGTGCGCACGTTGCGCGACGCGGTGAACCAGGTGCATGCCAGCGACGCGCTGATCGACTATGTGCAGGCCCTGCTGACCCGCAGCCGCCAGCACGCAGGCGTGCGCGTCGGCCTGTCGCCGCGTGCCGGCCTGGCGCTGCTGCGTGCAGCCAGAGCACATGCACTGCTGCTGGGTCGCGCGCATGTGGTGCCGGAGGACGTGCAGACGCTGTTCGTCGCCGTGGCCGGCCACCGGTTGGTGGCGGAAGCCGAATCCAGTTCGGGGCCGGCATTGGCACGCGCGATCCTGCAGACCGTCGCGGTGGATTGAACGTGGCCACACGCTGGGCACGCATGCAGCTGCTGGCTCGGCCGCGCAGGCCCGAAGCCTTGCCGAAGCGACTGGATCGCCATCGCATCTATGTGCTGCCCACCCGCTTCGGCCTGTTCGTTGCAATCCTGCTGGCAGCCATGCTGCTGGGCGCGCTGAACTACAACAACAATCCCGCCCTGCTGCTGGCCCTGCTGCTGGCGGCAGCGGCAATCGCCAGTGCCATTGCCGCGCATCTCCAGTTGTCCGGCGTACAGATCGACGCGATCTCCGCCGAGCCGGTACCGGCCGGGCAACCCTTGCGCCTGCGCGTGGACCTCTCTCTGCGGGATCCGCGTGCGCGGCACGGCCTTCATCTCCAGCTGGGCGACAGCCAGGCCTGGACCTCGCTGCCTGCACACGGCCGTGGTGAACTGGAACTGGAGGTTCCCAGCGAACGCCGGGGCTGGCTGGAGCTTCCACGTATCCGCCTGTCCACGACCCAGCCCCTGGGCCTGGTGCGGGCGTGGTCGTGGGTGTGGCCGGAACAGCCGCTGCTGGTCTACCCGCTGGCCGAAGCCCTGGCGCCTGCACTGCCGGAGAGCGGCAGCGATCCGCTGCATACCCGTGGCCACGCCAGCGGCGAGGAACTGCATCAGCTGCGCCCCTACCGGGCGGGCGATGCGCCGCGCAGCATTTCCTGGAAGCACTCGGCACGCCGCGACAGCCTGCTGGTGCGCGAGTACGAAAAACCGGTCGGCATCGAAGTAGTCCTCGACTGGCGCGCATTGGCGCCGCTGGGCCAAGAAGCACGCATTGCTCGATTGGCGCGCTGGGTGGATGTAGCCGAGCGCGAGGGCCGCCGCTACACCCTGTTGCTGCCTGCACACCCGCCGTTCGGGCCCGGACAGGGCGCCAGCCACCACCACCTGTGCCTGCGCGCGCTGGCGCTGATGCCGCATGACTGAGACCCCGGAGCTGCTCGACCGCAACGCCCGCAACTGGACCCTGGCCAGCGCGGCGCTGGCTCTGTTGCCGCTGCTGCTGCAGCTGCCGCCACTGCTGGCTGGCGTGATCGCGCTGGCGGCGATTTTCACCGCCGCCCTGTCGCGGCGGACAGTGCTGCCGATGCCGGTGCGCCTGCTGCTGGTGCTGGTCATGCTCGGCGCCATCGTCTGGCAGATGGGCATGGTGCGCCCAGGACGCGACACCGGTTGCGCGCTGCTGGCCGCGATGCTGGCGATCAAGTCCAGCGAGCTGCGCAGCCTGCGTGATGCCCGCAGTCTGCTCGGCTTTGCGCTGTTCTCGCCCTTTGCAGCATTCCTGCTCGACCAGGGGCCGCTGACAACAGCACTGGCCGCGCTGGCCGGGGTCAGCGCACTGCTCGCCCTTCAACGCCTGGCCCAGGATGAAGGCCATGCTGGCCGCCTGCCGTTGCGCGGGCAGCTGCGTGGTGTCGGCCGCCTGCTGGCGATCGGCCTGCCGCTGGCATTGGCCTGCTTCTGGCTGTTCCCGCGCCTTGCCACGCCACTGTGGGGCGTTCCCGAGCGCGCCGTGGGTACACCGGGGCTGTCCGACAGCATGGAACCCGGCCAGTGGCTGGACCTGATGGCCGACGACACCCCGGCGTTGCGCGTGCAGTTCTTCGGTGCCCCACCCGAGCCGGCGCAGCGCTACTGGCGCGGCCCTGTACTGACCGCCTTCGATGGACGGCGCTGGACACGCGAGCCTGCGAGCGCGCGGCGACCTGCTGCGGTGGTTGAAGCCGGTACACAGGGCTGGGATTACCAGATCGACTACGAGCCGACTGACCGCCGCCAGCTTGTGGCGCTGGACCTGCCCAGCGGTGCGCCTGCGGGCAGCATGCTGGATGCGGACATGAGCCTGCGCAGCGAACGCCCGCTGGCCTCGCTCAGCCGCTGGCGATTGCATTCGGCCCCTCCACGGCAGTTCGACAGCACGCTGTCGCCCCTTCTGCGCCGCGCGACGCTGCAGCTGCCGGCCGGCTTCAACCCGCGCACCGCCACCCTGGCCCAGCAATGGCGACAGGACGCCGGCGGTGATGACGAGGCCATCGTGCGCCGCGCGCTGCAGTGGATCACCACGGATTTCTCGTACACGCTGGATACCCCGGCGGCGGGGCGCGACCCGATCGACGAGTTCCTGTTCGGCTACAAGGCCGGCTTCTGTGAACACTTCAGCTCGGCTTTCGTGGTGCTGATGCGCAACGCGGGTGTACCCGCGCGGGTGGTGACCGGTTTCGCCGGCGGCACCCGCAACCGCATCGGCGACTACTGGGTGGTGCGGCGGATGGATGCCCACGCCTGGGCCGAGGTGTGGCTGCCGCAGCGCGGCTGGGTACGGGTAGACCCGACGGCGGCCGTGGCACCGGAACGCATCCTGGACACGCTGGACGACCGCCTGCAGGCCGGCACGGACACACCACTGCGACAGCGGTGGCTGCAGCTGGGCCAGATGGGGGATTGGCTGCGCCGCGGCTGGAACGATCTGGTGCTGTCCTTCGATGCGCGCCGCCAGCAGCAACTGCTCAAGCCTTTCGGGCTGGACGATCTGGGTCCCGGGCAGCTGGTCGCCGGCTTCGTCGTGGCCGCCCTGCTGGCACTGGCGTGGATGGCCTGGCTGCTGGCCCGCGGCGAGCGCGAACGCGACCCGCTGCTGCGCGCCTGGCATCGCCTCGGGCGACGCTACGCCCGCCTCGGCCTGGCCCGAGAACCGCACGAAACCGCACAGCACTGGGCACAGCGGGTTCACCGGCAGCGACCCGACCCCACCCTGCTCGCGCTCAGCCAGCGTTTCGCCGACGCGCGCTACGCTGGAACTTGCAACGACCTCGCCTCATTATTGCGGGACCTGCGCAGGCATCGCCCGACTTCCGGAGCCTCCCCATGAACACCAAGTTCCTCCTCACCGCTGTGGCCACGCTGGCCCTGTCGGCCTGCGCCACGGCCCCGAAGCCGCTGCAGGGACAGTTCAGCCTGGTCTCTCCTCGCGACTCGGTCGCTACCCAGCAGGTCGGCACGCCGGTCCGTTGGGGCGGTCGCATCATCGAAACCAAGCCTGGCCAGGGCGAGACCTGCTTCCAGATCATCTCGCGCCCGCTCAATGGCAGTGGCCGCCCGAACACCACCTCGTCCGATGCCAGCGACGGCCGCTTCATCGCCTGCCGTGCCGGCTTCTACGACCCGGCGGTGTTCGAGGCCGGTCGTGACGTCACCTTCATCGGCAAGATCGACGGCTACCAGAACACCCGCATCGGCGAGTACGACTATCGCCTGCCGAAGCTGGCGGCCGATGTCATCTACCTGTGGCCGGAACAGCGCCAGGTCGATGTGGTGCCCTACCCCTATGGCCCGTGGGGTCCGGGTCCGTGGGGCCCTTACTGGGGCGGCTATGGCCGCTGGGGCTGGTGGTGATCGCCACCGCACAGGCATGACGGAAAGGCCGCCCTCGGGCGGCCTTTTTCATCCACGCATGGCGTGGACAGGGGCTTCAACGCCCAGGCGCACCGAAATGCCCCAGCGGTGCCCCCGCCAGCAGGTGCATATGGATATGGAACACGGTCTGCCCGGCATGCTCACGGCAGTTCATCACGATGCGGTAGCCGTCCTGCGCGAAGCCCTCGCGGCGCGCGTACTCGGCAGCGGCCAGGGCCAGTTTGCCGATCAGGTGCGCCTGCGAGGGCTGCAGGTCGTCCAGGGTCGGAATGATCTCGTTCTTCGGGATGAACAGCACATGCACCGGCGCCTGCGGTGCGATGTCCTTGAAGCCCAGCACCTCGTCATCCTCGTAGACGATGGTGGCCGGGATCTCACGACGGATGATCTTGCTGAAAAGGGTTTCGTTGCTCATGGTCGGCCTCGGCGGAGATGTCTCCCGCATTGTAGGCCGCCCACGCCCGGCCACGTCCGGCCGTTGCTCAATCGCGGAATTCGCTGCGCGTACCGAACGCGTGCGACAGCGTGCCACGATCAACGTATTCGAGCTCGCCGCCCAGCGGCAGGCCCTGCGCCAGGCGGCTGGGCTGCACCTTGCGTGCGCGCGCCAGCTGCGCCAGGTAATGCGCGGTGGCCTCGCCCTCGACAGTGGCGCTGGTGGCGATGATCAGCTCCTGCACCTCGCCTTCGGCCAGCCGTCGCTCCAGCTGCTCCAGACCCAGTTCGCGCGGGCCGACGCCATCGAGCGGCGACAGTCGCCCCTGCAGCACGAAGTAGACACCGCGGAAGCCGGTGGCGTTTTCGATGGCCAGGCGGTCGGCCGGCGATTCGACCACGCACAGCTGGCTGCGCTCGCGGCTGCCGTTGGCACAGGTCGGGCACAGCTCGGTTTCGCTGAAATCGCGGCACTGCGCACAGTGGCCGATGCGCTCCACCGCCAGCGCCAGGGTCTGGGCCAGGCGCTGGCCACCTTCGCGCTCGCGCTCTAGCAGGTGGTAGGCCATGCGCTGCGCCGTCTTCTGGCCCACGCCAGGCAGCACCCGCAGCGCGTCGATCAATTGTTCAAGCAGGGGTGCGGACACGGCGGTGTGCTTTGATGGCGTCGAGCAAGCTCGACAGCTACGTGTAGAGTCGAGCCATGCTCGACTGAGGGTTGCAGCGG
>NZ_JAVSKH010000004.1:0-372323 GCF_032025805.1 Stenotrophomonas maltophilia group sp. msm1 | reverse complement strand
CCGCCAAGCCACAGACAACCCAGAGCCGCTTTGGCTTTGGCTTTGGCTTTGGCGTTGGCTTTGGCTGTTGCCGGCCAGCGGCCGGCACTACCGCAGGTGCAGGGCGCAGCCCTGCCGACTCACCCTTCCCCTGCGCACGAAAACGATTTCACTGATTTCAGCAAACCGTCATCCCTTCGCCACGCCAGTACCATATTGCGCAGCAGCATGCGCCCACGGGCGACCCGTGCTAAAAATCGCCCGCCCATCGCTTAGATCGATCCAAGAACGACATTGCGATGGCCGGGAGTTGGGGAGCAGCAACAGGACGTACCAGGCCACACGCGCGGTGCTCTGCCACCCACATGGCGACAGCCGCAAAGTCACTTCAAATTAGATCGATTCAAGTTGTCCGTGCCACGTCACCGGATCAATCCAGGAGAGAGGGAGAGATGGGAATGAAGCATTCAATACGTACGCATGGCCAGGACGCACTGTCGTTGGCCATCGCGCTGGCATTGGCCGCCGCCGTCATTCCGGCTGGCGCCGCCGCGCAACAGGCCACGTCTACCGGCGCGCCGGATGCCACCACTCTGGACAGCGTCCAGGTCACCGGCTACCGCTACGCCATCGAAAAGAGCCTTGAGCAGAAGCGCGACGCCAACGCCGTTGTCGAAGTGATCACCGCCGAGGACGTCGGCAAGTTCCCCGACAAGAACGTGGCCGACGCACTGCAGCGCGTGCCCGGCGTGGTCATCACCCGCAGCGGTGGTGAAGGCAAGAGTGTCAGCGTGCGCGGCCTTGCGCCGGACCTGACCCTGACCCAGTTGAATGGCAACTACGTGGCCACGTCGGAAACCAACGACGAAGCCACCCGTTCGTTCAACTACACCCTGCTGCCGTCGAACATGCTGTCCAGCGCCGAGTTGTTCAAGTCGCCGGAAGCACGCATCGACGAAGGCGGCATCGGCGGCACGGTCATCCTGCACACCCGCCGTCCGCTGGACATGGAGTCCAACTCGGGCTTCGTCACGCTCGAGGGCACCTCCTCCGATACCCACCACGATATCGACCCGCAGGCCTCGGCCCTCTATTCGTGGCACAGCAAGGATGAGCGTTTCGGCGTGCTGGTCGGCGTGACGCAGCAGAAGCGCACGACCCGTACCATGGAAGCCAGCACCGAGGACTACCAGTGGTACGGCGCCGGCAGGGCACGCGACGCCTATGGCAACGTGCAGCAGCAGGATGGCATCCACTACTGGTGGGGCAAGTCCGGCTTCAACAACCAGACCGGCGGCAACTACAGCGACTTCTTCATGCCGACCTCGGTCAACTTCGCGGTGAAGGAAGAAAAGCGCGAGCGCAAGGGCGGCCAGCTGACCTTCCAGTTCAAGCCGGTCGACAACGTCACGATGACCGCCAACTACTTCCGCTTCGAGCTGCAGGGTGACTACACCCAGAACATGCTGAAGATTCCGGAATGGAGCATGGCGCGCTACAACCAGGACGGCAACTGGGCCGGAGGCCGCCTTCTCAATGGCCTGGACTTCGATGCCAGCGGCAACACCGTCACCGGTGCCCAATTCGAAAAGCTGGCTGGAAAGACTTACTACTGCAGCGAAGACCAGGCCAAGGCCGCCGGCCTCAAGCCCGGCGGCTGGGGCCCGGACGACTGCACGATTCCGACACCGCAGCTGACCGGTGGCTACAGCAAGGAAAAGGCGCTGTCGCAGACCGCCGACCTGACCATCGACTGGGACATCAGCCCGCTGTGGAAGGCCTCGTTCACCGGTGGCCGCACCTGGTCCGAAGGTGGTCCGTCGATGAACTTCCGCATGTCGGCCAAGCCGCGCCGCAAGGTCGGCAACGACTACCTGTCCGGTAACCAGTACAGCGCATGGGACCTGACCGGCACGCCGTCTGCCACCTTCTCGCCCGACCTGCAGCAGCAGTTGATGAACGGCATCGCCGAAGTCGACACCGGCTCGACCGATTCGTCGTGGAAGCGCACCGAGGTCAAGCAGAACTACTTCCAGGCCGACGTGACCAAGCTGTTCGAGTCCGGTTGGCTGGATTCAATCCAGTTCGGTGCCAAATACCGCGACGGCAAGGTGCACCGCAACACCGGCAACACCTATTGGGTGTGCCCCGGCCGTGACCCGGCCGACTATGACAACAGCCGCTACCAGAGTGGCTGCGATCCGACTGCCGGCGATGCGCAGCCCGGCTTCTTCCTGTCCAATCCGATCAGCAACATTGCCGGTGGCTTCAATGCCAACGTGTTCCCGGGCATCAACTACCCGGCGTACATCGACTATCTGAACAAGACCTACGGTGGTTCGCACAACCGTACCGAGGAAGACTTCGTCTACAACGTCAACGAGAAGATCTACTCCGGCTACTTCCAGGCCAACTTCCGCACCGAGCGCGTGCGCGGCAATGTCGGCGTGCGCGTGGTGCGCACCAAGCAGTTCGCGCAGTCTTCCGACTCGATCGAGAAGTTCAACGACTACTTCCTGGACAACGCGTCCGGCGCGCCGATGGCGTGCACCGACCCCGCCGCTGCGGCCTACCCGACCTACAGCTGCGAGAGCGGCTTCGTGCGCCTGCCGCATGACCTGGCGCAGAGCAAGACCTACAGCCTGATCGGCGTGGACCGGACCTACACCGACGTGCTGCCGAGTTTCAACATCGCATGGGACATCACCGACACGCTGGTGCTGCGTGGTGCCGCATCGAAGGTGATCGCCCGCCCTGGCTACACCGACATCGCAGCACCGGGCGCACTGAGCTACTACAGCGAGGAGTACGTCAATGATCGCCGCGTTGCCGGCGGCGCATCGACCGCAGGCTGGGTCGGCCAGGGCAGCAACAAGCAGCTGGAGCCGTTCAAGGCCACCCAGTTCGACCTGGGCCTGGAGTGGTACTTCCAGCCGGGCGCGGTTGCCGGCGTCAGCCTGTTCCGCAAGAACGTGGACAACTTCACCCTGCCGGTGGTGCGCGACACGCCCATGGTCATCAACGGTGAAGCGGTGAACGTGCAGCGCTACGAGACCCAGGCCAATGGCCGCGATGGTGTGTCGCAAGGCGTCGAGCTGTATGGCCAGTACACCTTCGATTTCGGCTTCGGCGTGCAGGCCAACTACACCTACAACGACACCAACCTGGCTTCCATTGTTCTGGACGGGCAGGAAATCGGCTCCTCGCCGCTGGTCGGCAGCGCCAAGAACCAGGCCAACGTGACGGTCTTCTACGAGAACGAGAAGTTCCTCGCGCGCGCTTCGTTCAACCGTCGCGGCCAAGTGGTCGGCGGGCTCAACAATGGCCTCACCGTCTACACCGAACCGTATGACCAGCTGGATCTGAATGTTGCCTACAACCTGACCCCGGACTGGACCCTGACCGCCTCGGTGATCAACGCCACCAAGTCCGAGCAGCGCGTGCATCTGGGAAGCGACACCAAGGCACGCCTGATCTCCAATACCTATGCAGGCCGCCAGCTGTACTTCGGCGCTACCTGGAAGTTCTAAGGCAACACCGGGTTGCCCGGGCGCGCCCCGGTGCAACCCACGCCCCGCCCTGGCGGGGACGTTCCTCCACGGCAGCCGCGCTGGTACAGGCGGCTGCCGTTTTTTTTGCCGCCTTGCCTGTCGTTCAGCCCGGCACTTGACCCTGCCATCGTTGGAAGGTGCACACTGACTCGACCCCAAGAGCACCCAAGGAGCTACGGATGGAATTCCATGTTGAAGGCATGACCTGCGGCGGTTGCGCGCGCAGCGTGACCAAGGCGATCGAACTGGTCGATCCGCAGGCCAGCGTGCAGGCAGATCCGGCCAGCCGCCGAGTGCAGGTGCAGACCTCGGCCAGCGAAGCGCAGATCGTGGCGGCACTGACCGATGCCGGCTTCCCGCCGCGTACTGCCTGATCCCCTGTCCTGTCCCATACTGAAAAGCCCGCCGGGTACTACAGCACCCGGCGGGCTTTTTCATGCATGCGATATCGAGTCAATGCTTGTGCGTACGCCGCCGCACCGCACCAGTCTTCGCGGTATCGACCGGTACCAGCGTCCCATCGTCCTCACCCAACCGCTCCAGGATCGGGCACTCCGGGCGCTCATCGCCCGCGCAGCAGCTGATCAGCGACTTCAGCGTGTCGGCCATCTGCCGCATGTGCTCGATGCGTTGCTCCAGATCGGCGATGTGCTGCTCGGCCAGGTGCTTGACGTCGGCGCTGTGCCGCGAGGTATCGTTCCAGAGGCCGAGCAGATCGGTGATCTCGGCCACCTGGAAGCCCAGATCGCGTGCGCGGCGGATGAAACGCAGGCGGTGGATGTCCGCCTGCGAATACGCCCGGTAGCCCGACTCGGTTCTATCAGCGGCGGGAATCAGGCCGATCTGTTCGTAGTAGCGGATCATTTTCGCCGACACACTGGAGGCTTTGGCGGCTTCACCGATGTTCATGGGTATTCCCTTCAATGAGTGACGGCGGCGGCATCCGCCATCGGTGGCTGGAAGCGGCGCAGGCGCAGCGCATTGCCCAGCACGAACACGCTGGACAGGGCCATCGCACCGGCCGCGAACACCGGTGACAGCAGCACGCCCCAGACCGGATACAGCACGCCGGCGGCCACCGGAATCAACGCGGTGTTGTAGGCGAAGGCCCAGAACAGGTTCTGCCGGATGTTGCCCAGCGTCGCCTTCGACAACGCAATGGCATTCGGCACACCTTGCAGGTTACCCGACATCAGCACCACGTCGGCCGATTCCACCGCGATATCGGTACCGGTTCCGATCGCCAGGCCGACATCGGCCTCGGCCAGTGCCGGCGCATCGTTGATGCCGTCGCCGACGAAGGCGACATGGCCATGTGTGGTCTTCAAGCGGCGCACCGCCTCGACCTTGCCTTCCGGCAGCACCTCGGCCACCACTTCGTCGATGCCGAGCTGGCGCGCGATCGCCTGCGCGGTACCAGCGTTGTCACCGGTGATCATCGCCACCTTCAGGCCAAGCTGATGCAGTGCCGCGATCGCGGCCGGCGTGCTCGGCTTGATCGGATCGGATACCGCGATGATTGCGGCCAGGCGACCGTCAATGGCGGCATACAGCGGCGACTTGCCCTGGGTGCCCAGCTCTGCCGCCAGCGCCGCAAACAAAGTGATGTCCACGCCCAGATCGCGCATGAAGCGATCGGCACCGACCTCCACCCGCGCACCATCAACGCTGGCACGCACGCCCATGCCGGTGACCGATTCGAAATCGACCATCGACGGCAGTGCAATGCCCTGTTCAGTGGCTGCATCGACGATGGCGCGGGCGATCGGATGTTCAGAGCGCGATTCCACTGCAGCCACTGCCGCCAGCACGGTGCTGCGATCGAAGCCGTCCGTGATCTCGAAGTCGGTCAGGCGCGGGCGACCCTCGGTCAGCGTGCCGGTCTTGTCCACCGCCACCACCTGCGCATCCTTCAGCAGCTGCAGCGCTTCGCCCTTGCGGAACAGCACGCCCATTTCGGCGCCACGACCGGTCCCCACCATGATCGAGGTCGGCGTGGCCAGGCCCATCGCGCATGGGCAGGCAATGATCAGCACCGCCACCGCATTGACCAGCGCGAAGCTCAGCGCCGGCGACGGGCCGAAGATCAGCCAGACTGCGAAGGTCGCCAGCGCGGCCAGCATCACCGCCGGCACGAACCACAGCGTGACCTTGTCAACCAACGCCTGGATCGGCAGCTTCGAGCCCTGCGCCTGTTCGACCATGCGGATGATCTGCGCCAGCAGGGTCTGCGCGCCCACCGCCGTCGCACGTACCGTCAGTGCGCCCTTCTGGTTGACCGTACCGCCCACCACGCTGCTGCCCGGCTGCTTCTCAACCGGAATCGGCTCGCCGCTGATCATCGATTCGTCGATGTAGCTGCGGCCTTCAACCACCTCGCCATCGACCGGCACACGCTCGCCTGGCCGCACTTCCACCACGTCGCCGCTCTGCACTTCATTGACCGGGATATCGACGGCGCGGCCGTCACGGATCACGTGGGCGACCTTGGCCTGCAGGTTGACCAGACGCTTGATCGCCTCCGAGGTGCGGCCCTTGGCGCGCGCTTCGAGGAAGCGGCCCAGCAGGATCAGTGCGACGATTACCGCCGCCGCTTCGTAGTAGACGTTCACCGTGCCCGGCGGCAGCAGCCGCGGTGCAAAGGTCGCGACCACCGAATAGCCGAACGCCGCAGCGGTGCCCACCGCCACAAGCGAATTCATGTCCGGTGCAAGGCGCAGCAGCGCCGGGAAGCCCTTCTGGTAGAAACGGCGACCGGGGATGGCCAGCACCAGGAGCGTCAGTGCGAACTGCAGGTACCAGCTGGCCTGCATGCCAATCGTGGCCATCACCCATTCGTGCATGCCGGGAATCAGGTGCGAGCCCATCTCCAGCACGAACACCGGCAATGCCAGCGCAGTTGCCACGATCAGGTCGCGCTTCAGTTCGGCACGCTCGGCATCCTTCTTTTCTACGGCCTCGTCATCGGACTGCACACCCGCCTCGATTACGCGTGCGTCATAGCCGGCCTTGTCGATGGCGGCGACCAGCGTCGCAGCATCCGCCACGCCACGCACCGTGGCGCGCTCGGTGGCCAGGTTGACGCTGGCCTGGCTCACGCCTGACACCGCCAGCAGCGCGCGCTCCACGCGGCCCACGCAGGAGGCGCACGTCATGCCTTCCACGGCCAGTTCAACGGTGGCGGCAGGTACGTCGTAGCCCACCCGCTCCACCGCCTGGATCAGCGCGGCCCGATCGACCGGGCCGGACGGGCGGATATCCGCGCGCTCGGTGGCCAGATTGACCGAAACACTGCCCACACCTTCGACCCTGGACAGCGCCGCCTCGACCCGGCCGACACAGCTGGCGCAGGTCATGCCCTCGATGGGCAGGCTGATGGTGGCAGGACTTGCGGTGGCGGCAGCGGCGCGGGGCGTGCTCATGATCGGATTCCCGGGGTTCCTTCTGGATGCGGACAGGCTAAACCTTTCCATCGTGGGAAGGTCAAATCCAGCCTGTCCGCATGCCTGAAGGGGGCGCCGCCCCCGGCGTTCCGTTTCCGCATCCACGCATGGCGTGGATCTACCGGCGAGGTCGGTCTCTTCAGAACGTGAACACATACTCCAATGCGAGCTCACGGCCGACCGCGCTCAGCAACCGGGTCGGGGCGAAGTCATAGTCCAGCTTGTACGGATCCTTGTGATTCCAGCTGGCGGAGTTGAAGGCGTTGTTGACGTACACGTTTACCTTCGCGTGTTCGGTCACCTGGTAGCCCACGTTGAAGTTCCAGGTGATGAACGGCCCCACTCGACCGTAGTAGCGCGCCGTCTGCTGCCCGGCATTGGGGTTCGGGTTCGGCGAGCCATCCGGACGCGTTGCCGGCTCCAGGCAGTTCAGCGACGGGCTGTCGCTGGGCACGTAGCCATCGGCGAACGGCAGGCAGCCGCCGGGGTTGTCCAGGCGGTCGGTGCCCCAGTGGTAGCGCACGCCCGGCACCGAGCCCACGCGGTCGGCATAGACATTGGCATTCCAGTTGCCGCGCTGCCAGGCCAGGCTCGCGCGCAGCTTGCTGCGCAGGTCGCGGTCGCGGCGTTCCGGGTTCGGGTCGTTGGCGTAGCGCTGTTCCTTGGTGGAGATCTGGTTGGTGTAGTTCACACCCAGCTGGAAGCTGCCCCATTGCGCGGTCTCCAGACGGTAGCGCGCGGTCAGGTCGACGCCACGCACTTCGCGGCTGGCCAGGTTGAACGGGCCGCGCTCGATCGACACCAGGCGCCCGTTGCTGTCACGGTTCACGCGCGCCAGGATGCCGGCGCAGTAGTCGCCACCGGCCGGATTGGCCCATGGCGTGCCATCGATGTTCTTGCCGGTCAGGCAGCCGGCCTCGCTGGCCAGCACCTCGTCGGCGCCGACGTCGACGATCATGTCTTCCAGCTTGATCGCCCAGTAGTCGGCGCTGACCGACAGGTTGGGCATCACGTCCCAGACGAAGCCGACCGTCCACGAATCACCGGTTTCCGAGCGCAGCAGCGGCGTGCCACGGCGGTTCACGTCGAAGGTGTACCAGACATCGGTGTTGCCCACGCCACAGTTGTTGACCAGGTAGGCACCGCTCTGGATGCAGCGCAGCCGATCATAGGTCTGCACTTCGGAACTGCTCGGCTGGCCCAGCAGGTAGTGCATGTCCGGCGCGTGGAAGCTGGTGGCATACGAGCCACGCACCAGCAGCGATTCGACCGGGCGCCATTCCAGGCCGACGTTCCAGGTGGTTTCCTTCTGGCTGCCGATATCCAACGCTTCACTGCTGTCATCGGCCTTGTAGTTGCCATAGCGGTCGTAGCGCGCGGCCGCGGTGGCCGTCACGCTCTCCAGCAGCGGGATCTTGAACTCGACGCCCGCCGAATACCGGGTGCGCTCGCCACCACCGCGGTCGACGTTCTGCAGGTCGAAATCGATGCCGGCGCGTGGGTCCGGGCTGAGGTGGTAGCCCTGCTGCGCGACTTCAGCTACCGCTGCGAACGAGATCGGGCCTGCCCAGCCCTGGAACAGCTCGCCGGTGATATCCGCCGAGGCCTGGTTGACCCACGATGACGCGCGGTTCCTGGCCACCGTGCCCATCTGCCAGTATTGGTCCGGCGTGAGCGGATTCCACCAGCGCGATTCGTTCAACGCGTAGATCGCCTCGCCATCGGGGGTGGTGCCCAGGCGCGGGCCGAGGAAGTAGTCGTACGACTTCTGCTCGTCCACCACGTTCTGCCGTTCTTCGACGCGGTAGTAGGAACGGCCCACCGAGGCGCTCCAGTCGAAGCGATCGGCAAGGCGGCCACGCAGGCCTGCGCTCCAGTCCCAGGACAGCTCGCGGTTGGTGTTGCGCAGGGTATCCAGGCCACCGACTTCGTTCGGAGTGAACTGGCGCACGCCCAGGATCGGGCGGTTGCGGTTGGCATCCCAGTAATAGCCGTTGTTGTCGTCGATCAGCGAGACGCTGGGCGGATTGGTGCCCCAGATCGCTTCGGAGTGGTATACCGCCAGGTTGGTCCAGGCCTGCAGGTCGCTGCTGAAATCGAAGGTGGCGTAGAGGTTGCCGGAAACATTCTCGGCGCCGCCGGTGAGCAGCCAGTTGGCGTAGTCGGCGCTCATGCCGCACAGGCGGCCGGTGTTGGTGATGGTGTTGGTAGCGTAGTTGTAGACCAGCCGATCGGCAGTGTAGTACTCGCCGTCGAACTTCTCGCAGGTGCCTGCAGGCGGTGCCAGGCGCTGGCCGTTGGTCGGGTCGATCAATGCCAGGCCCGAGGTGGGGCGGAAGCCGACCTTGCGCTGCTCCATGTTCCAGGAGGGATACGGTGCGTCGTCGGCGTCGTCCATCTGCGGTCGGTCGCGTCCGAACAGCGGATCGCGCTTGGTGTACTGCAGCGCGTAGGTCACGCTCCAGTTGTCGCCGGTCTTGCCGCCGGCCCAGGACAGGTCCCAGGTATCTCGTCCACCTTCTGTGGAGGTACCGCCACGCACGCGCACTTCGTCGCCGTCGTAGTTGGTCTTGAGGATGACGTTGACCACGCCGGCGATCGCATCCGAACCGTAGATGGCCGAGGCGCCGCCGGTCAGCACTTCAATGCGCTCCACTGCTGCGGCCGGAATGTTGCCGTAGTTGGAGAAATTGGTTTCGCCGCCGTAGGGCAGCGGGTAGTCGGCCACACGGCGGCCGTTGACCAGCAGCAGAGAACGGTTCGGGCCCATCCCGCGCAGGTTCAGGCCACTGGCGTTGGGCGTGTGCGAGCCCCATTGCGAGGCGGCTTCAACGGTGCCGGTCGCTTCGGTGAGCGTCTTCAGCGCGTCATGCACGCTGACGAAGCCCTCTTTCTGGATCTGCTGCGCGGTGATCACGTTGACCGGGGCCGGGCCTTCGACACTGGCGCGCTTGATGCGCGAGCCGGTGACGGTGACCGCGTCGAGATCCTTGGTAGACGAGCTTGAGGCTTGCTGCGCATTGGCAGCCAGGGGAAGCAGGGCCAGGATCAGGGCCTGGGACAGCAGGTGGCGACGCTTGTGGACGATCTGAGCCATGGTGGTTGCTCTTCGAAGATGTGGACGCACGGGCGGACGGTGGCGCGGCACTACGACGGATCCAGGCGCTTGGATCGGTTCACGACCGATATGGCACCTCCCCTGTGGATCGATCCAAACTAAAGCACAGCTGAACCACGCCCGGCATGCGGCGGCGCAGCAACAGCCGGCGGAATGCCGCTAGCGGCCACCGACATCCATAACAATCAAATAGTTGCGACACATCGCTGAGAGAACGGCGCACGAAGTAGTGACACGATCACGACAACCGCGCGCGGAACGGTTTTGTCCGCCCTCAGCGATTCCCCTCACCCGATCGAGTCGGGACGAAGCGGTCATTTCGGAGCGCGTAGTGGCTCGACGTATCGCCTCCGGGTCCGATACCCCACCACTCGATGGAGAACCCGTCCCCCTGCCAGATGACCGAGGAAAAGTCGGATTCACTCTTGGATCGCCCTGAGTTCTGGCTCACCAGAGACAGGGTTTCAAGGCAGCTGCTGATCAACACCCTGCCGCGCTCAATGGGCTTCGGCAGGGTCAATTCGTAGACGAACAGATGGATCTCGCGCCCAGCGCCACAACGTCCCATCGGGTTGGAAGCGTTTGAATCGAACACCTGATACAGCGCGCGAAAGCGCTTCTCCCCGATCCGATGTACGCGCGTGTCGAGGAACGCGCCCCGCGCGGTTGGCTCAAGCCTCACACCAACCATTTCGGGGTCAACCTGCAGGTCCTTGTCGGCAGTCACCTCCCGCACCCACTCCGGTGCATGTCCTTCACGTGCGCCGATTGCAATGGCTGGCACCACGCAGACAAGCAGCAGGAACAGTCGAAACATGCGGGAGTTCGTTGGCGAACGACGGTATGAACCACTATCGGCAATCACCGACTGCGCCGCCATGCGACGGCGCACCAGCGTATCCATTTCAACGACTTGGCCTGCCGCCCCAGCCGTTCGAACGTGCTGTAAGCGTCACTTCTTCGGCCGCAACGATGGGCAGGCCCGGGGTCGGAGCCATTCTGCGAAGGGATCCGACCCCGGCGCCCAAAGAGCAGCCGAGCGTGGGCTCGGCTCTACAGAAGAAGCGGGCTACCTTGCGCCGTCCAGCGCCAGCCGCAGCGCGGCAACAGTGGCGGTGGCGGTCTGGCTCCAGTCCGGGTCCAGCCCGCGCAGCGCCGGGTTCTGGAACTGCATCACCGACCGGCGCAGGCCCTTGGCTGAGGCGTGCAGTTCGGTGCAGCCGGTCCGTCGCGCAACGGCGGCGATATTGGCCGGGCCCAGCCCCGCGCCGGCCATCACACTGATGCGTCCCTTCGCCTGGGTCACCAGGCCCGCCAGTACTTCGGCACCGGCCTCGGCGCTGACCTGCCCGCCCGAGGTCAGCACGCGCTGGCAGCCCAGCCCGATCACCTGTTCCAGCGCTGCCGGCAGGTCGCGGGCCGCATCGAAGGCGCGATGGAAGGTCACCTGCAACGGCCCGGCGGCCTGCACCAGTTCCCGGCACAGCGCCAGGTCGATGCCGCCCTGCACGTCCAGCGCACCGATCACCACGCCATCGCAGCCCAGCGCGCGGCACTGCGCGATGTCACGCAGCATCAGTTCGGTTTCCAGCGCGTCGTAGTGGAAGTCGCCCGGGCGTGGCCGCACCAGCACGAACAGCGGAATCGACAGGCGTTCGCGGGCAATCGCGATGCTGGCGAAGGACGGCGTGGTGCCGCCCTCGGCCAGGTTGTCGAACAGCTCGATGCGGTCGGCGCCGCCGGTCTGCGCGGCCAGTGCCGAAGCCAGCGAGTTGCTGGCGATCTCCAGGGTCCGCCGCGTACTCACGCCTGGGAGCTCGTGTAGATCGACGGCGAGTCACGCAGGTCATCCTGGCGCTGCGCATCGCACACCGCATAGACGAAGCCACGATGCAGCGCGTAGGCGCCGACCTCGCCCTGCTTGTTCATGGCCAGGAAGCACACCTGCAGGGTCTTGCTCGCCTCCGGCCGCTTGCGCACCACACGGTCGATCGCTTCGCGGCAGGCCTGTGCCGGCGAGCGCCCCTGGCGCATCAGTTCGACCACCAGGAACGAAGCGGCGTTGCGGATCATCTCTTCACCCACGCCCGAAGCAGTGGCCGCGCCCACGTCGTTGTCGACATACAGGCCGGCACCGATGATCGGGCTGTCGCCGACCCGGCCGTGCAGCTTCCAGGCCATGCCGCTGGTGGTGCAGGCACCGGCAAGGTGGCCCTTGGCATCCAGCGCCAGCATGCCGATGGTGTCGTGGTTGTCGCTGTTGCCGGGAATACCACGGCGCTCGGCGTTGATCTGCGGCTGATACTTCTCCGTCTTCAGCCACTCGCGCCAGGCCGCTTCGGCCTGCGGCGTCAGCAGGTGCTTGCGCTCGAAACCCTGCTGCATCGCGAACTGCTGCGCGCCCTCGCCCACCAGCAGCACGTGCGGGCTGTTCTCCATCACTTTGCGGGCCACCGACACCGGATGCAGGATGTCGACCAGCGCGGCCACTGCGCCACAACGGCCATCGCCATCCATGATGCTCGCGTCCAGGCTCAGCACGCCGTCGCGATCGGGGTTGCCACAATGGCCGACGGTGGGGTTGCACAGCTCGCTCTCGGCCCAGCGTGCGCCTGCTTCCACCGCATCCAGCGCGCTGCCGCCCTGCGCCAGTACCTTCCACGCGGCCTGGTTGGCCGGTACGCCGAAGTCCCAGGTCGAAACCACCCTGGCCCCACCCTGCGTGCGCGCCTGCACGCCCGGCAAAGCCGCCATGCCTGCAGCCAGTGCACCGGCCTGCAGTAACTGCCTGCGATCCACCATCTTCCCCTCCCAGTCTGCAATGCACGGCCGGCACGATGCCGGTCATGCCGATCAGTCGTGCGTGGGCTGCCGTGCGGCGTGCCAGACCGCTGCGCCGAGCACGCCCAACTGGCCGTGCTCCACGCGCCATACCGGCACCTGGCGCAGCACCTCGGTCAGCACGCCCTTGTTGAGGAAGCGCTCACGGAAGCGGCCATCGGCCAGGAAATCCTGCACATGCGCGGAAATACCTCCGGCGAGGTACACCGAGCGCGCACCGACGGCGATCGCTGCGTCGCCGGCCAGGCTGCCCAGCCAGGCGCAGAACACCTGCAGCGTCTCCACCGCCAGCGCGTCTTCACCGCTGCGGGCGGCACCGATCAGTGCTTCGGTACTGGTCCACACCGGGGTGACGCCGCGCAGCTCGCACAGGCACGGGTACAGGTTCATCAGGCCACTGCCGGACAGCACGCGCTCGTTGTCCACGTGCGCCCAGCGCTGCAGCAGTTTGCCCAGCACCTGCAGTTCCAGCGCGTTGCCGGCGCCGAGCGCGGCATGGCCGATCTCGCTGGCCAGCACCGGGCGCTCGCCATCGGCGAAACGCAGTGCCGCGCCCAGGCCGGTACCGGCGCCCAGCACCAGCGCCGGGAACGCCTGCGCCGGGTCAGCATCGCCGTTCAGTGGCACCAGAGTGGCAGGCTGCAGGTACGGGATGGCCAGCGCCACCGCTTCGAAATCATTGATCAACTGCAGCTCATGCAGCCCGGACTGCGCGCGGGTGGCCGACAGCGAGACCGTCCACGGCAGATTGGAATTGATCAGTACATCGCCATCGAGCAGGCCGGCGATGGCGACCACCGCGGTCTGCACCGGCTGGCCGAGGCCAGCGGTGAAATCAGCAAGGATCGCCGCCAGGCTGGGGTGCTCGGCGCAGGCATAGGTGCGGTGGCTGCCCAGCCGTGGTGCGTGGCCGGGTTGCGCTTCAGCCAGCGCCAAACGGGCGAAAGTGCCGCCGACATCGGCGACAACGAGACTGCGCGGAAGACCGCCGCGGGCGGAGTCGGTGGAAACCGTGGACGCTGCTGCGATGGTCACGCTGGCCTGGCCTGCTTGGATCGATTGAATCGCCTCGATTCTCAGGCATCGGGGCGGCTTTGCCTAGCGCGCCGGCGGTTCAGGTTGGCCTACATGCCTTCCTGTTCGGCCACCTGCACGCCATCCACCAGCACGCGCAGCCGCTGCGGGCGGAAGCCGGCAAACAGCAGCGGCCGGGTGCGCTCGACCAGCACTTCGTGGCCGGCGATGTGGCGCAGCCACGACTGTACCAGCGAGAAGGAGAAGTGCGTGCCCGGATGCAGCGGATGCTGCACCCAGACCTTCTCGGTGGCGCTCTGCAGCAGCATCGCGCCGGTGAACCAGTGGCGGCTCAGGGTCACCGGCGTGGTGCCGGCCATGAAGCGGATATCCATGCGGGGTCCTTTCGCTGGAGAGGCCTTGCGGCGTGTCAGGGCTGGGCCGTCTGCAGGCTGTAGCGGGTGGTGGCGGTGAACACCGCGCCATCGGGCTGGGTGGAGCGTACCTCGACCTTGTGGCTGCCCACGGCCAGGTCGGTCGGCAGCGCGCCACGCCACAGGTGCGGCGACGCGGTGGCCTCCGGCGAGCGGTCGTAGCCACGCAGGCTGTCAGCCAGATCGTCGGCCACGTTCTCCACCATCAGGCGCGGGTCGGGCTGGCTGACCTGCTTCATCGGCTGCCAAGCGCCGCCATCAACGCGGTACTCAACCACGCTGGCATCCTCACCCATGTAGACGTTGGCATAGATGCCCCACGCCGGGTAAGCCCCCTGGCGCAGCACTTTCGGCGCATGCAGGCCGATCTGCTCGCTGGCCGGCTTGCCGGCCACGCGGTACTGCAGGCGATAGCTGCCGTTGCCGGCCACGTCGAGCAATGCGTAGCCCTTTGGCGTGCCATCACTCATGGTGCTGTCCGGCACGCCGGCGGCATCCTTCACCCCCGACCAGAACGCACCGCAGTTGGCACCCACGTTGTATTCGTGCAGCGGTTTGTCGCCGTTCCAGCCTTCGGTTTTGCTGTGGTAGACGTGCTGCTGGGTGTGGCTGTGGCCACTGAGCACCAGCACATTGCGGAAGTCCTTGAGCAGGTCGAACAGGCGCTGGCGGTCGGCATGGCGGAAGGTCTCGCGCCCTGGCGCCGCGTCGAACAGCGGGATGTGCATGCCCAGCACCAGCAGGCGGTCCTTGTGCAGGCCCTTCAGGTAGCTGGCGAGGAAGGCGAACTGGTCTTCGCGCAGGCCGCCGATGTACTTCGGCCTGGCCTTGGGGTCGTACACCACGTCGTCCAGGAACACGAAACTGGCGCCGCCCTCTTCCACCGCGTAGGTGTCCGGACCGTAGATGTTGCGCCAGCTGTCCAGCGAGTGTGCGTCGCTGGCCGCATCGAAATCGAGGTCGTGGTTGCCCGGCACATGGAACCACGGCACGCCAAGTCCGGTGGTGACCTTGTTGATCGCCGGGTAGAGCGTCAAGTCATCGTTGACGATGTCACCCAGGGTGGTGCCCATGCGCGCCTTGGTCTGGCCGATCAGCGGCGCCACGATCGACTGCTGGTAGTAGCCGATGTCCTTCAGGCTCGCGGTCTGGGAGTCGGTGAACACCAGCATCTGGAAGCCGCGCCGACTGTCATGGCGATCCGACTGCAGGGCGAAATCCCAGTTGCGGGTGACGTCGCTGGTCGCGGCGATGCCGCCGTACTTCAACGCCGGCGAACCGTTCGGGTGATAGTGCCGCCAGAACGAAGGCAGGCCGTCGGCCGCTTTCGGGAAGGAATACGCATCAGGCTTGATCACGAATACGGTCTGGCCGTCGCGCACCGGCAGGCTGTAGCTGCCGTCAGCGGCAGTCTTGACGATGGTCTCGCCGTTGGAAACCTGCACCCCGGCCAGGCCCGGATCGGTCGCACCGCGGCCAGGCTTGCCGTCACGCTCCAGATACACCTTGCCGCTGACCACGGTGTCCGCAGCCCAGGCCGGCGAGGTCAGCAACAGGCAGCACAGCCAGGCGGCAGGCAGTTTCATGGGAGGCATCCGGCAGAAAGAGACGCGGTATTGTAGAGCCGAGCCACGCTCGGCTGCATTGCCGGCGGGTCGTGGGGGGGGGGGGGGGGGGGGGGGGGGGGGGGGGGCGGCGGGGGGGGGGGGGGGGGGGGGGGGGGGGGGGGGGGGGCGGGGGGGGGGGGCGGGGGGGGGGGGGGGGGGGGGGGGGGGGGGGGGGAGGGGGGGGGGGGGGGGGGGGGGGGGGGGGGGGGGGGGGGGCCGGCAAGCCCTAGATGCCCGAAGATGATGAGGTTGCCGGCCAGCGGCCGGCACTACCGCACTTCAACGATGGCGTTTTTCCAGTACCGCGCGCGCATCATCCAGCGACAGCCCGCGCGCGCGCAGCAGCACCAGCAGGTGGTACAGCAGGTCCGACGCCTCGCCCAGCAATGCCTCGTCATCCTGCGCCACGGCGGCCAATGCGGTCTCCACGCCCTCCTCGCCCACCTTCTGCGCGATACGGCGGATGCCGCCCTCGAACAGGCTGGTGGTGTAGCTGCCCGGCGGGCGTTGCGCCTCACGCATCGCCACCAGCTGGCCCAGCCCGCCCAGGAAATCCTTCGGCGCCTGGTCAAAGCAGCTCTCTGCACCGGTGTGGCAGGTTGGCCCCGCCGGCCGTGCCATCACCAGCAAAGTATCGGCATCGCAGTCGACGCTGATCGACTGCACCACCAGCACGTTGCCGGACTGCTCGCCCTTGGTCCACAACCGCTGCTTGCTGCGGCTGAAGAAGGTCATGTGGCCGATGGCCAGCGTGGCCGCCAGCGATTCGGCACTCACATAGCCCAGCATCAGCACCTGCAGGGTGTCGGCATCCTGAACCACGGCCGGCAGCAGGCCGTCGCCCTTGCTCCAGTCCAGCGCCTGCAATGCGTCCGACGACGGCCTGACTTCAATAGACATCCCGCACCTCGATCTGCTGTCCGCGCAGGTAGCGCTTCAATTCTGGAATGGCGATGGCGCCGCTGTGGAACACGCTCGCCGCCAGTGCACCATCGACGTCGGCCTGGTCGAAGGCTTCTGCGAAATGTTCCATCGCACCGGCGCCACCAGAGGCGATCAGCGGCACCTGGCACAGTGCCCGCGCCTGCTGCAACTGTGCGACATCGTAGCCGCGGCGCACGCCATCGCTGTCCATGCAGTTCAACACGATCTCGCCGGCTCCACGCCGTTGCGCTTCGACGATCCAGTCGAGCGTGCGCAGCGGCACCGCCTGGGTCTTGTCCGGATCGCCGCTGAAACGACGCACCCGCCATTGCCCGTCGGCCTCGCGCACCGAATCGACCCCCACCACAACGCACTGCACGCCGAACTCGTCCGCCAGCTCGGTGATCAGCTCCGGCCGGCCCAGCGCCGGCGAATTGATCGACACCTTGTCGGCACCGGCGAACAATACGCGGCGCGCGGTCTCTACGCTGTCGATGCCACCGGCCACGCAGAACGGAATGTCGATCAGGCGTGCGATGCGCTCGATCCAGGCCACGTCCACTGACCGCGCCTCGGGGCTGGCGCCGATGTCATAGAACACCAGCTCGTCGGCGCCCTGGTCACGGTAGCGCTGCGCCAGCTCGGCGATATCGCCCATGTCGACGTGGTCGCGGAAACGCACGCCCTTGACCACCCGGCCATCGCGCACGTCCAGGCACGGAATGATGCGGCGGCTCAACATGCCAGCGCCTCCGCCAGGTCCATGCGCTGCTCCAGCAGGGCCTTGCCAAGGATCGCGCCACCGCAGCCTGCACGTCGCGCTTCGGCAACGTCGGCCACGTCACGGATGCCGCCGGACGCCTGCACCGCCACGCCCGGCAGCAGCGCCGACAGGTGCTGGTAGAGGCTGATGTTGGGCCCGGCCAGCATGCCGTCGCGGGCGATGTCGGTGCACAGCAGGTGGCGCATGCCGGCGCGTGCGTAGCGCTGAGCCAGAACGTCCAGGGTCACCCCGGCGTTCTCGGTCCAGCCGTGCACCGGCAGCTGCCACTGGCCCTGTGCATCCTGGCGGGCGTCAAGCGCAATGGTGATGCGTTCGGCGCCGAATTCCTCCAGCCAGCCCACCACCTCATCGGGACGGCGCACGGCCAGCGAGCCGACCACTACGCGACCGGCGCCGGCATCGATGATGCGCGCCACGTCGTCGCGACCGCGCACGCCACCGCCGGTCTGCACCTGCAGCGGCGTCTGCGCACGGATCGACGCGAGCAGCGGCGCAAGGGTGTAGCCACCGGCACGCGCAGCGTCCAGATCGACCAGATGCATCCACTGCGCACCCTGCGCGGCGAAGGCCTGCGCGCGTGGCAACGGATCATCGCCATACGAGGTTTCCTGCGCGTAGTCGCCCTGGCGCAGCCGCACCACGCGGCCGTCGCGGATATCCAGCGCGGGGTAGACGATGAAACTCATGCAGCCGTGCCCTCGAGGAAGTTGCGCAGCATCAGCGAGCCGGTCTCGCCGGAGCGCTCGGGGTGGAACTGTGCGCCGTAGTAACGCCCCTGCTCCACCACGGCAGTGAACAGGCCGCCGTGGTCGCAGGCAGCGACGGTGTGGGTATTGAGCGGCGCCGCATAGCTGTGCACGAAGTAGGCGCTGGCGCGCTCCGGCACACCGCGCAGCAGCAGCGATTCGCGCAGTGGCAGCAGGCGGTTCCAGCCCATGTGCGGCACCCGGATGCCGCAGGCCGGCACCAGCTTGCGCACCACGCCGGGAATCAGGCCCAGTGTCTCCACAGCCGCTTCCTCGGAGCGCTCGAACAGCAGCTGCATGCCCAGGCAGATGCCCATCAACGGCACCTCCAGTTGCTGCAGCGGTTCCACCAGGCCCTGCGCGTGCAGGCGCTGCATGCCGGGACCGGCGGCGCCGACACCGGGCAGGATCACCCGCTGCGCGCCGATCAGGCCGTCCGCATCGCGCACCAGCCGCACCGTCGCACCCAGACGCTCCAGTGCATAGCGCACCGAGCCCAGGTTGGCACCGCCGGCATCGATCAGCGCAACGTCACTCACAGCGCCCCCTTGGTGGTTGGCAACGCCGTGCCCTGCCGGGCCAACGCCGGCCGCAGCGCGCGTGCCAGCGCCTTGAAGCAGGCCTCCACCTTGTGATGGTCGTTGTCGCCGCGTACCTGCAGGTTGAGGTTCAGGCCGCTGGCATCGCACAGCGAGCGGAAGAAATGCGGCACCAGCTCGGTCGGCATGTCGCCCACGCGCTCGCGCTTGAACTCGCCCTCGAACACAAAGTAGGGCCGGCCGCTGAAATCCAGTGCGGCGCTGGCCAGCGTCTCGTCCATCGGCAGGGTGAAGCCGTAGCGGCCAATGCCGCGCTTGTCGCCCAGCGCCTCGCGCAGGGCCTGGCCCAATGCGAGCCCGGTGTCTTCAATGGTGTGGTGCTCGTCGATGTGCAGGTCGCCCTCGGCCTGGATGTCCAGCGCGAAGCCGCCATGCTTGCCGATCTGTTCCAGCATGTGGTCGAAGAACGGCAATCCGGTGGCGATGCGTGCATCAGCGGCACGGTCCAGGTCCAGTTCCACGCGGATCTTCGTTTCTTTCGTATTGCGCTGGACCACGGCAGTACGCGGTGCGTCGGCCAGCGCGTGGGCGATGCCCGGCCAGTCCCACTCGCCCCCGAACTGCGCGGTGCGCAGCTGGAAGCCACGGATGTTGAGGTTCTCGGCGAACTGCAGGTCGGTGATGCGGTCGCCAACCATGCCTGAGCGCGCCCAGTCGATGCTGCGGTCCTGCAGGTAGGCGGTCATCAGGCCGATGCCCGGCTTGCGGGTCGGCGCATTGTCCTGCGGCCAGCTGCAGTCGATCAGCACGTCACGGAAAGAGATGCCCTGACTCTCGAAGATCTGCAGCATCAGGTCGTTGGGGCCATCGAAGCTGGCACGCGGGTAGCTGTCGCTGCCGAGGCCATCCTGGTTGGTGACGATCACGAACTGGTAGCCGGCGTCACGCAGCTTCAGCAGCGCCGGGATCACCTGCGGCACGAAGCGCAGCTTCTCGTAGGCGTCGATCTGGAAGTCGGACGGCTCCTCGATGAGGGTGCCGTCGCGGTCGATGAACAGGATCGGGGTCATGCTGCGGCCCTCCGCGCCGACAGGGCCGCAAGCACGCGGTCATTCTCTTCTGGGCTGCCGATGCTGATGCGCAGCGCATCACCCAACTGCGGCGCGGCGCGCTGGTCCCGCACCACCACGCCCGCAGCCAGCAGCGTATCGAACGCGGCCTGGGCATCGGCGAAGCGGACCAGCAGGTAGTTGCCGGACGAGGCGTACACCCGGCGTACACCGGGCAGGCTGGCCAGTGCCGTTCGCAGGCGCTCGCGTTCGGCGATGACCGTGGCCACGCGTTCGGCGGTGCGTGCCAGCGCGGCCGGCTGCAGGGCCTGCACGGCCAGCTCGGCGCACGGGGTCGGCACCGGGTACGGCGCCTGGCAACGACGCAGCACGGTAATCAGTTCCGGGGCGCCGATCAGCGTCCCAATACGAGCGGCCGCGAGCGCGTGTGCCTTCGACAGCGTGCGCAGCACCGCCAGGTTGGCGTGCGCGGCCAGCAGCGTGGTCGCCGACGGACGCTGCGCGTACTCGACATAGGCCTCGTCCACCACCACCAGTGCTTGCCCGCGCAGCGCCACCACCACCCGCTCGACTTCGTCCAGGGCGATGTCACTGCCGGCCGGGTTCGACGGGGCGCACAGGAACACCAGCTTGGCACCTTGCGCCTTGGCCGCGTCGATCACCGCATCCAGATCGGCACGCAGGCCATCTTCGCTGTCCACCAGCGGCACTTCAATCAATGCGGCGCCCTGCAGGCGTGCGCAGACGGCGTACATGCCGAACACCGGCGGCGTGACCAGCACGCCGTCGCGGCCCGGCACGCACAGCGCGCGCACCAGCAGATCAATGGCCTCGTCGCTGCCGCGGCCGACCAGCAGCTGCTGTGGCGTCACGCCGTACAGCGCCGCCAAGCCTTCGCGCAACGCCAACGGTTGCGGCTCCGGATAGCGCCGGCTGCTGCCAGCCGCGTCGGCCGTATTGGCCCAGGCGGACTCGTTGGCGTTCAACCAGACCTCGCCCTGCACCGCTGCGCTGCGTGCCGAGCTGTAGCCGGCGAACGCCTGCAGATCCGGGCGCACCAGCGCCAGCACCTCCTCGACAGCCGCGCTCATGCCGCCACCTCCATGCGCAATGCCACCGCACGCTCGTGGGCATCCAGGCCTTCGGCGCTGGCGATGATGCGCGCGCAGCCGCCGATCGCGGCCAGGCCGGCGGCACTGGCGCTCTGCACGCTGATCAGGTTCTGGAAGCTGGCAACGCTGACGCCACTATAGGCACGCGCGGCACCGGCGGTCGGCAGCACGTGGTTGGTGCCGCTGCAGTAGTCGCCCAGTGCTTCGGGGGTGTAATCCCCCAGGAACACCGAGCCGGCGGCCTGCACCTTGTCCAGCCACGCGCGCGGATCACGCAGGGCCAGGATCAGGTGCTCGGGTGCATAGCGGTTGCTGATCGCGAAGGCCTCGTCCAGCGAAACGACCTGGATCAGGCGCGAGGCCGACAAGGCCTGGCGCGCGATCTGCTGGCGCGGCAACACGGCCACCTGGCGCTCCACCTCGGCTTCGACCGCGGCCAGCATCGCGGCATCGTCGGTCAGCAGCAGTACCTGCGAATCCGGGCCATGCTCGGCCTGCGACAGCAGGTCGGCGGCGACGAACGCCGGATTGGCGCCAGCATCGGCAATCACCAGCACTTCGGAGGGACCGGCCGGCATATCGATGGCGGCGGCGCCATCCTGCGCGACCTGCTGCTTGGCTTCGGTCACGAAGCTGTTGCCCGGCCCGAACAGCTTGTCACAGGCCGGAACGCTGGCGGTGCCATAGGCCATCGCAGCGATCGCCTGCGCGCCGCCCAGCTTGAACACGCGCTGCACGCCGGTCAGCCGCGCCGCCACCAGTACGGCCGGGTCTGCGCTGCCATCGGCTCGCGGCGGCGTGCACAGCACCACCTGCGGGCAGCCGGCCAGCTGTGCCGGAACACCCAGCATCAGCGCGGTGGACGGCAGCGGCGCGCTGCCGGCTGGCACGTACAGGCCCACCCGGCCGATCGGACGCAGCATGCGTTCGCAGACTACGCCCGGCGCGGTTTCAACTGCGTATCCCTTGCCCATGCCGGCGGCGTGGAAGCGGGCGATGCGCTCGGCCGCGTCCACCATGGCCTGGCGCAGTTCGCCGGGTACGGCGGCTTCGGCCGCAGCGAACTCGGCTTCGCTCACTTCAAAGGACGACAGTTCGACACCATCGAAACGCGCGGTGATCGCACGCAGCGCGTCGTCGCCCTGCGCGCGCACCTGTGCAATCAGCGTCGCCACCGCGTCGCGGGTCTGCTGCGCCACGGTCTGCACCGGGCGGGTCAATGCCGCGCTGCGCGCGGCCTCATCAAGTCGGGACCAGGTCAGACGGTTCATGCCAGCGACCGCTCCACGCTCAGTACCATCAGGCCCTGCGCGCCCGCGCGCTCGAGTTCCTCCATGCGCTGCCAGCTCAGCGGGCCGGGGCACATGGTCTGCAGGCGCAGCGCACCGCCATCGGCCGGCAACCGCACCAGCGGCTCGGCATCGGCCAGCAACTGCGCCAGCGCGTCGACGCGATCCTCGCTGGCGCGGAACATCAGCAGCTTGCGGTCCTGGCGCTGCACCACGCCGTCGAGGCGACGCAGCAGCATCGCGCGCAGCGATGCACGTGCATCATCCGGCACGCGCACCGCACCAGCCAGCACCGCCTCGCTGTCGAGGAGATTGTGTACCGGGGTCAACTGGTTGGCACGCAGCGTGGCGCCGCTGGACACCAGATCGCAGATCAGGTCGGCGGTACCCAGGCGCGGGGCGATTTCCACCGACCCGGACAGCTCGACCACCTGCGCGTCCACGCCCTGCTCGGCCAGCCACTGCGTGAGGATGGCCGGGTAGCTGGTGGCGATGCGGGTGCCGGCCAGCTGCGCCGGGCCCTGCCACTGCCATTCCTCGGGCACCGCCAGCATCAGCCGGCACTGGCCGAAGCCCAGCCCGCGCAGCGCCTGGTAGGCGTCGGGCAGGCCGATCTGGCGACGTGCTGCGGCTTGCTCGTCCAGCTCGTTGCGGCCGACGATGCCGAGGTCGCAGACGCCGTCGGCGACCAGGCCGGGGATGTCGTCGTCGCGCACCAGCAGCAGGTCCACCGGCAGCGATTCGCCGTAGCAGAACAACTTGTCACGGCTCTCCCGCCAGCTCAGGCCACAGGCGCTGAGCAGGTTGCGGGCGGGCTCGGCCAGCCGGCCACTCTTCTGGATGGCGATACGCAGCCGGTCTCGCGCCGGCGCTGCCTGGGTTGCACTCATGGGGGAGGTCTCGAAGTTCGGAACGGGGCGCGGATCAGCGCGAAGCAAGGCGGTCGATGGCGGCGGCATAGCCTCGATGGCCATGCTCGAGCGTGCGCGCCACCCGTCCGGTGGTGGTCACGCTGACGCCGGTGCGCTCGTGGATCTCGCGGTACGGCACGCCCTGCTGCAGCAGCGGCACCACCTTCCAGCGGTCGGCCATGGCTTCCAGCTCGGCCGGAGTGCACAGGTCGCGCAGGAAGGCTTCCACCTGCTCCGGCTCGCGCAGGGCGGCAAAGGCCCGGGCCAGGGCTTCCAGGTCGGCCTTGGGGTCTTTGGCGGCAATCTCGGGGCGGGCTTTCACGGGGCTGTTTCCATGCATGAATGTAATAGCGCGTTAGTACATTAGCGCATTCTTGCGCAGCGCGTCAAATCTGGGGGAGGCTGGGCGGCGCTGCCCCTGCGCCAGCTGCATGCGAAGCAAGGTCAAATGCCAGGTTGCTGAAGGTTGGCGGGGGCGGATCCGTTTCTGGAGGAAAACGGCCCTGATCCCAGGCAATGGCAAAAAAAAACGCCCACCGGGTGGCGGGCGTTTTCGTGGCGTGGTGGCGCGCGGCCAACCGCCCGTTACATCACCTTCGACTGCTCCAGCTCGACCTGCAGGGTGCTGGCCAGCTCGTCGCGGGAGACTTCGAACTGCTGCTCGCGCACCAGGTCCTTCACCGCCACCACGCCGCGCGCCAGCTCGTCTTCACCGGCCAGCACCACGAAGCGGATGCCCGCCTTGGCCGCGTACTGGAACTGCTTGCCGATCTTCTTCGGCTCCATCTGCACTTCGGTGTTGATGCCACCGGCGCGCAGGCGACGCGCGATGTCCAGCGACTGCGGCATGCCCTGCTCGTCCATCAGCGCCACCAGCGCCTGCACGCTGCTGGCCTCGATGCCATCGATCAGGCCAGCCTCGCGCAGCTGCCAGAACAGGCGCGACAGGCCGATGGAAATGCCCACGCCCGGCAGCTTCGACTTGCTGTAGTGGCTGGCCAGGTCCTCGTAGCGGCCGCCCGAGCAGATCGAGCCGATCTGCGGGTGGTCGGTCAGCGTGGTCTCGTAGACGGTGCCGGTGTAGTAGTCCAGGCCGCGCGCAATGGAGAAGTTCAGGCAGTATGCGGTTTCCGGCACGCCCAGCGCCTGCACCAGCTGCAGCACCTCGCGCAGTTCGGCCACGCCAGTGCGCAGGATCTCCGAAGAACCGGCGTCGGCTTCAAGGGCAGCCAACTGCGCGAGCGCATCGGCATGCCCCTGCGAACGCACGGCCACGAATGCCAGGATCTTCTCGACCTGCTCGCCCGGGATGTTGAAGCCCTCGCCCACCAGCGTCTCGCGCACGTAATCGGCGCCGCGCTTGTCAAGCTTGTCCACTTCACGCAGCACCGCCAGCTGGCGCTCGCCTTCGGCCACGCCCAGGCTTTCGAAGAAGCCGCGCATCAGCTTGCGGTTGTTCAGCTGGATGTTGAAGTCACCGATGCGCAGTTCCGAGAACACGGCGTGGATGACCGCCAGCACTTCGGCATCGTAGCGAACGCTCAGGCTGTCCTTGCCGATCACGTCGATGTCGCACTGGTAGAACTCACGGAAACGGCCGCGCTGGGCACGCTCGCCGCGGTACACACGCTGCATCTGGTAGCGACGGAACGGGAAGGTGAGTTCGTGTTCGTGCTCGGCCACGTAGCGTGCCAGCGGCACGGTCAGGTCGAAGCGCAGCGCCATCTCCGGCAGCGAACGGTCGCCCGATTCGGCCGCATTGGCCAGCGCACCGGTGGACTGCACGAAGTACACCTGGCGCTCGGTCTCGCCGCCGGACTTGGTCAGCAGCACGTCGGACAGTTCGAACACCGGCGTCTCCACCGGCAGGAACCCGAAGCGCTCGTAGTTGCGGCGGATCACGTCCAGCATGCGCTGGAATGCAATCTGCTCGCGCGGCAGCAGTTCAAGGGTGCCGGGCGGGGTACGGGGCTTGATCACGGGCGGAACTCCTGCTGGAACGGGACGTGGGAGGGGGCGACATTCTAGCGCCCCCGCCTCGGGCAGGGTCGAACGGCCGCTTGAAGTATCATAAGGCCCTCCCCGCCCGCGATACGCCCCCGCAACATGTCACGGCCTTCCGGCGCTCCGCCCGCCACCAACGATCCCGCCTCGCCGTCCTGCAACACGCTGGACTGCCTGCACTGCTCGGTTCGCCACCTTGCGGTGTGCTCGGCGCTGTCGCCCGATGAAGTGCAGGCACTGGAACAGGTCACCGTTTCCCAGCAGGTCAGCATGGGCAGTACCCTGGCCCGCACCGGCGAAGAGCGCGACCATGTCTATACATTGACCGCTGGCGCACTGCGACTGGTACGCACCCTGGCCGACGGCCGCCGCCAGATCAACGGTTTCGTGCTTCCCGGCGACTACCTCGGACTGAGTGGCAGCGACCATCACCGCTACGACATCGAAGCCATCGCCGACAGCCGCGTATGCCGCGTCGCGTTGCCGCAGATGAAGGCGCTGCGCAGCCGCTTCCCGCACCTGGAGCGCAAGCTGCTGCAGCGTGCCTGCCAGGAACTGGATGCCGCGCAGGACGCTGCACTGGCGCTGGCACGCCTGCAGCCGGCAGAGAAGCTGGCTGATTTCCTGCTGCGCCTGGCCGCGCGCGAGGCCAGGCTCGGTGGTGACGGCCTGCGCGTATCGCTGCCGATGGGGCGTGGCGATATCGCCGACCACCTGGGCCTGACCATGGAAACGGTCAGCCGCACCTTCACCAAGCTGCGCCAGCAGGGATTGATTGCCCTGCCCCATTTGAACGTGGTGGAGATCCTCGATGAGGATGGACTGCGCACGCTGGCCGGTGAAGGGTTGATCTGACCGCATCACGGTTGGTGGGGTTGCCGGCCAGCGGCCGGCACTACCCGTGTTGCGCGAAGGGCATTGTAGATTCGAGCCATGCTCGACTCATCGCGCCGTGCGCGAACAGCAGCCGAGCATGGCTCGGCTCTACATGGGAGCCAACACCTCACGCAACGCCGCGTAATCGGCGGCCAACAGTTCGGCGTCCGCCGGCCGCTGCAGCAACACATCCAATGACGGCGGCACCGCCACCGTTTCGCCGATCAACGGCTCCACCACCGCCTCGAACTTGGCCGGATGTGCGGTAGCCACCACCGCCCAGTCGCCCTTGGCGCCGCGCGCACGCAGGTCCTGCAGCACCTTCACCGCTGTGGCCGTATGCGGGCAGAACAGTTCGCCGTTGCTGGCGTGCGCCGCCGCAATCGTCGCGCGGATGGTCACGTCATCCACCGAGAACGCGCGGAAGGCAGCGCGCAGCTCGGCATCATCACCGTGATAGAGCCAGCGCAGGCGTTCGAAGTTGCTTGGCGCCCCCACATCCATTGCGTTGGCAACCGTGGCCACACTGGCCTGCGGCTGGTAGTCGCCACCGTTGAAGTACGCCGGCAGTACCGCATTGGCATTGGTGGCCAGCACGATCTGCCCGATCGGCACGCCCAGCGCGCGCGCCAGCACGGCCGCCATCGCATTGCCAAGGTTGCCGGTCGGCACCACCAGGTTGAGCCGGCGACGATGCGTCGCGTAATGGGACAACGCCGCATGCGCGTAATAACTCATCTGCGGCAGCAGGCGGCCGAGGCTGATGCTGTTGGCCGAACTCAGCGGCACCTGGGCCTGCAGTTCGCGGTCAGCCAGTGCCTGCTTGACCATCGCCTGGCAATCGTCGAAGGCGCCGGCCACGCGCAGCGCCTGGATGTTGTCGCCGAAACAACCGAGCTGATGCGCCTGCCGCGGTGACACGCGGCCATCCGGATACAGCACCACCACGCGTACGCCGGGCTGGCGATGGAAGGCCGCGGCAACGGCGGCGCCGGTATCGCCGGAGGTGGCGACGACGATGGTCAGATCACGGTCCTTGCCGGCCTGCAGCCGCGACAGCGTACCGGCCAGGAAGCGCGCACCGATATCCTTGAACGCCGCCGTCGGCCCATGGAACAGCTCCAGCACATGGTCACCGCCGCCCAGTGGACGCAGCGGCACCTGAAAGTCGAACGCCTCGCGGCAGATCGATGGCAACGCAGACTCCAGCGTGTCGCCAGAAAAGAACGGCGCCAGCAGATCGGCGGCGGTATCGGCCAGCGTTGCGCCGGCCCGCAGCTCACGTGGCGCCGGCAGCACCTGCGGAACATACAGCCCTCCATCGGGCGCCAATCCTGCAGCGATCGCCGCACTGAGGCCAACGGCCGGGGACTGACCCCGGGTCGAAACAAATTGCATGGGTTCGGTATCCAGTAAAGGGGAAGGATTCAGCACAAGCGGGCTCCCGGTGCATCCAGCGGCGACACCCAGGCATCGCTGTCGAAACCGGCGGCGGCAAATGCGGCCTGCACCGGTGCGGCAGCGGCGCGGGCCTGGTCGGCGTCCTCGAACCAGGCGAACACGCTGGGGCCAGCGCCCGAAATGCCCGCGCCCATCGCATGCGCAGACAGCGCCGCATCGCGTGCGGCCTCGAAGCCCGCAATCAGGCCGGCGCGGCGAGGCTCCACCAGCACATCACGCAGGCCTGCGCGGACCAGCGCGGCGTCGCTGCGATGGCAGCCACTGAGTACCAGCGCAAGGTTCGCACTCTGTGCCACGAATTCACCCAGCGCATAGCTGCCCTGCAGCGCCTGGCGTGCGCGGCGTGTTTCCAGGACCGCGTGCGGATGCACCAGCAGGCTGTGCCAGGTAGCCGGTACCGGAATCGGCAGCAGGCGGTCGGCCGTGCACAGTGCAAGCCCGCCCAGCAGCAATGGCCCCACGTTGTCACCGTGACGGCCACCACTGGCCACCGCCTCGCCATCCAGCGCAAATGGATACAGCGCCTCGCGCGTCAGCGGCGCATCCAGCAGCGCATTGGCGGCGACCAGCGCCGCGACACTCGACGCTGCCGAACCGCCCATGCCGGAACCGAACGGGATGCCCTTGTCGATCTCGACTGCGAAACCGAAATCCAGGCCCAGGCCTTCGCGCAGCGACATCAGCGCAGCCCCGGCGGTGTTGCCGGCTGCGTCCAGTGGCAGCGCGACAGCACTGCCACGGATCGCATCGATGCGCACCGCCGGCTCGTCGATGCGGTGCACGCTCACGGTATCGCCGATACCGGCAATGGCATGGCCGAGAATGTCGAAGCCCACTGCCACGTTGGCCACCGAGGCAGGCGCGAACGCACGTGCGATCACAGCCGCGCTCCTTCACCGGCGGCGACCCGCAGCAGGTCCGCGAACACACCCGCTGCCGTCACCTCCGGACCCGCACCCGGACCCTGCACCACCAACGGGTTGTCGCAGTAGCGACGGGTACGGAACTGCACCACGTTGTCGGTCAACCGAAGGTTGGCGAAGGCGTGGTCGGCGGGCAGTTCCTGCAGGCCCACCGAGGCACCGTCAGCGCCCAGCTGTGCCACGTAGCGCAGCACCGCGCCACGCGCCCGCGCGTCCTGCAACCGCTGCAACAGGCTGGCATCGGACTCGCCCAGCCGCGCCATGAAGTCATCCACGCTGCCTTCGCGCAGCAGCGCCGGCACCAGGCTTTCCACCTGTACCTGTTCCAGGCTGAGCGCGTGGCCGGCCTCGCGGGCGAGGATCACCAGCTTGCGCGCCACGTCCACGCCCGAAAGATCGTCACGCGGGTCCGGCTCGGTGTAGCCCATCGACCGCGCCTGCGCGACCAGCTGCGAGAACGGCTGGCTGCCATCGAAGCGGTTGAACAGCCAGGCCAGCGTGCCGGAGAAGATGCCTTCGATCGCCAGCACCTCGTCGCCCGTATCGACCAGATCACGCAGCGTGGTGATCACCGGCAGGCCCGCGCCCACCGTGGCTTCGTAGCGGAAGCGCGCACCACTGGCCGCCGCGGCAGCGCGGATGCGCTGGTAGCGCGGCAGTGGGCCAGCACCGGCTTGCTTGTTCGGGGTCACCACGTGGATGCCGGCTGCCAGCCAGCCCTCGTAGCGCTCGGCCACCTCGGCGCTGCCACTGCAGTCGATCACCACCGCATGCGGCAGGTGCGCGGCCAGCAGGTGTTCGGTGAAGCGATCCAGGTCGCTGGGCTCGCCCGCGTCCTGCAATGCCTCCCGCCAATCGGCGTGCAGGCCATCCACTTCCAGCCGCATGCGCGAACGCGAGGCCAGCGCGCGCAGGCGAAGATCCACATTGGCCTTGGCCAGCAGCTGCGGGCGGGCCGCCAGCAGCTGGTCCAGCAGTGCCGCGCCGACGTTGCCCGGCCCGATCACACCGACCGCGAACGTCTGCGGCGACAGCCAGAAGCCCGCATGTGCGGCCCGCAATGCGCGGGTGGCATCGGCACTGTCCACCGCCACAGAAATATTGCGCTCCGACGAGCCCTGCGCGATCGCCAGGATGTTCACCTGCGCGCGTCCCAGCGCCTCGAACAGGCGCGCCGCCACACCGGGCTGGCCTGCCATGCCGTCGCCCACTGCCGCCAGCACGCTGACGCCCTCGCTGACCTGAACGCGCTCCACCTGCCCTACCGACAGTTCATGCGCGAACGCATGCAGCAGTGCCTCACGGCCACGCGCCGCTTCGGCGGCGCGAACCACGCAGCAGATCGAATGCTCTGACGAACCCTGCGAGATCATCACCACCGACACCTGCGCCTGGCGCAGCGCCGCGAACACGCGCTCGGCGGTACCGGGCACGCCGATCAGGCCGGTGCCCTCCAGGTTCAACAGGGCCAAGCCGGGGCTCAGGGTCAGGCCCTTCACCGGCCCGCGCGGCGAGCGCTCGGCGCTGATGCGCGTCCCCGGATGCGCCGGCTGAAAGGTATTGCGGATGAAGATCGGCAGGCCGAGGCGGATGGCCGGCGACATCGTCTGCGGGTGCACCACCTTGGCGCCGAAATAAGCCAGCTCGCAGGCCTCGTCGTAGCTCAGTGACTCCAGCTGCACCGCCTCGGGCACCAGCCGCGGGTCGGCCGACAGCACGCCGTCGACGTCGGTCCAGATGTGCAGTTCATCGGCATTGAACAACGCGGCGAAGATCGCGCCGGAATAGTCGCTGCCGTTGCGGCCTAGCGTGGTGATGCGGTCATGGCGGTCACGGGCAACGAAACCGGTGGCGACCAGGCGCATCTGCGGATGCCGCAGGCGCCACTTGGCCAGGCGGTCCGCGCTGGACTCCCAGTCGACATCCACACCCAGTTCGCCATGCCCGACCACCAGCACGTCGCGTGCATCGAGTACCGCACAGTCTTCGCCCAGGGCACGCAGGTGGCTGCCGAGCAGCTGTGCGGAAAACACTTCGCCCAGGCCCTGCACACGGTCGAGCACTTCGCGCGGCAGCTCGCCGATCACCGCCAGCGCCGCCAGCACTTCGGCCAGCTGATCGAAGCGGGCGTCGATCCATTCGACCGTCTCGCCGACCTGCTCGCCCAGCAGCGCCACGGCGGCGCCGCGATGGCGCGCGCGCAGGGCATGCCACGCCTCGCGCCAACCTTCGTCGCCCTTGGCCGCCAGCTGCGCCAGATCAATCAGCGCGTCAGTGACGCCCTTCATCGCCGAGACGACAGTGACCTGCAGCGGTTCGGGGCGGGCCAGCAGCAGGCCGGCAACATGGCGATAGCGTTCGGCATCGGCCACCGAGGTGCCGCCGAACTTGTGCACGACAGTGGACGGCGCAGCCAGATCGGCCGGGGCAACGGGATGGGCGGGGGCGTGGGAAGACATGCAGACCTCGGCAGGAGGCCCCGTCGCATGCAGGTGTCGAGTTTCCCCGCCACCTGTATGGTGCGGGGCCGTGGTTTTCGGGAGTTACACGAAGACGACGGGCCGCACCAGGGCAGTGGTGACGGTGGTGGTGGTAATGGTGGTGGTGGCGACCGGCGCAGTCGAACGGCCCGCAGTGGCGGGGGCGATCAGGCTGGCGTGGGCGGCATCAAGAACCATGACGCACAGAAAACACTGTGCGCCGGCCCGCTGTCAAGTGCTGCGATGCAAAAAACCATTGCGGCGATCATCGGCTAACGTGCGTACATTTGGTTGCAACTGAGACCAAGCGCGCATCAGCACGCTTGTCGACCGGATTCAGCCGGCATGTTCGGCGATCGCCCGCGGCGTGCGATGGGCATGCGCGCACAGCATCACGCCGGCCATCAGCAACACGATGGCCAGCGCTTCCAGCAGCGACGGCCAACGCTGTTGCCAGGCGAAGGCATACAGCAGTGCGAACAGCGTTTCGAACACGATCATCTGGCCAGTCAGGGTCAGCGGCAGCAGGCGGCTGGCGCGGTTCCAGAATGCGTTGCCGAGGATCGAGGCCACCACTGCCACACCGGCGCTGATCGCCCAGAACCCACTCCACTGCGCCGCCGAATGGCTGCCGGTGTGACCGATGAAGGCCATCGGCACCAGCAGCAGGGCCAGGCCGCCAGTCGTCACGCCGGTCAGCAGCGACCAGTCGTGGCTGGACAGATCCGGTCGGCGCGCCAGCCAGCGGCTGTTGCCGATCGAGTACAACGCCCACGAGAACAGCGCGCCGAACCCGCACAGCAGGCCGATCAGGCGCTGCCGCCACGGGGTGGCCAGGTGCTCGGACATCAGCGCTTCCCAGCCAACCAGTCCCACGCCGAGCACGCACAGGCCCAGCGCCGGCAGCAGCTCCCTCAGCGGCACCGCCCCCTGCTCGCGCACGCCAACGAGGGTGACCACCACCGGGATCAGGCCGACAATCAAGGAGGCTGCAGCGCCACCAGCCCACTGCACCGCCACGGCCAGCAGCAGGAAATAGACCAGGTTGCCTGCCAGGCTCAGCCACAGCAGGCCGATCCATTCGGCACGGCCCAGCCGGGGCGCCAGCCGCTTCCATCGCGGCAGCAGCAGGGCTACGGCGATCAGGCCGTAGACCAGATAGCGACCGGCCGACAGTTGCAGGGCGTTGAACGACTGCAGCACGGCGGGCGCGAGGAAAACCACGCCCCACAGTGCGCCGGCGGCAACGCCATTGGCGATGCCCAGGGCCATCGGGTTGTTGCGCATTCGGGTTCTTCGGGGGAGAGAACGGGCCGCGCAGTGTAAGCGCTGGCCGGTAGGGGCTCTTGACCCAGGCTATTGCCTTGTCATCTCTGTAGAGCCGAGCCACTGCTCGGCTGCGATTGGCCGCTGTGCAGATAAGGGCAGCCGAGCGTGGGCTCGGCTCTATAGATCAGCCGGCGCTCCTGCGCCACGCAGCCGGGGTCTGGCCACACTCGCGGCGCAGCGCACGAGTCAGTGCGCTCTGCTCGGAATAGCCTGCGGCCAGCGCGATATCGCTGATCGGCGCCGTACTGGTGCGAAGCTGGTGCTTGGCCCAGCGCAGCCGGCACGCGCTGAGCCAGGCCTGCGGGCTCAGCCCGAACTCGCGCTGGAACAATGCGTGCAACCGGCTCTCGCTGACACCGACAAATCCGGCCATCCGGGCAACCGGCCAGGCCCGGCCGGGATCGGCCTGGACCGCCGCACACAGGCCCTGCATGCGCGCGCCACTGCCCGCCGGTGCAAACATCTGCAGCAGCTGCGGCAGCAGCGCCGGCATCGGCTGCCCTGTCTGCACGTCGGCCAGGCACCGGCGCAACGCCAGCGGCAGATGCAGCCAGCGCTGCCGGCACAGATGCTCCTGCGTGCCGTCATCAAGCACGCCTGGAGGACAATCAACGATCACGAAACCATTGGGGCCGTCCGCCATCTGGTCATGCGCTTCGCCGGCAGCAACAAATGCCCCCTGCAGCAGGTCCAGCCGACCGCCGCGCCCTTCCATCTCGAACTGCAGCTCGCCCTGCAGCGGCAGAACCCACTGCGCGTAGTCATGGCGGTCCAGGCCGGTGGCCTGCCCGTAGTGCCGCAGATGGAAGATGGCGCCCATCCGGGCAGTGTGCGCGTGTAACAACGGCCGTGCAAACCGCTGCTATAGTCGGTCCGTCATCCAACGCAGGGAGTGCAGGTCATGACCCATCAGCAGCTGTCCCTGGTGCTTGCCACCAGCCTCGGCCTGGCGCTCACCGCCCCGGCCTCCGCTCAGGAACGTACCCCACCGGCGCCGCACTGCATGGACGCGGTCGGCGTCCAGGAAGTGGAGCAGGCGTCACCGCGTTCAATCGCCCTGCGAGCCGCCTCGGGCCAGGCTTATCGGATCGACTTCAGCGAGGAGTGCCCCGGCGTCCGCGGTGCCACCACGCTGAAACTTGAGGCGCCCGCTGGCTGGGCCTGCGGTCGCCCCAGCGAGCGTGTGGTGGTCGATGGCCGCACCTGCGCGATCAGCGCGGTGACCCCCGTGCAGGATCGCGACTACGCCAACGTGGCCCGCGACAGCGACCGCCTGCGCATGGCCACCCTGCCCGCCCTGACCATCCGTGAGCGCAGGGACATCCGCCGCAGTTTCGGTGGTTCGCCGTCGTACTGCTTTGCCACGCGCAACGTGCGCGCGTGGTCGTCCGACCCGCAGGGCATGCTGGTGGAGACCAATCCGCATCGCAATGGTGGTCACCGCTACTATCGCGTGGAGCTTGGCAGCCACTGCCGCCAGCTCGACCGTGCGCCACAGCTGAGCTTCCACTCCGGGATGCAGAACGGCCTGATCTGTGGCAATCCGGGCGATCGCATCCTTACCGCCGGATTCGAGAAGGGTGACCTGCGCAACGATGCACTGGCGCCGCTGCCGCAGTACACCCACGGCGGCTGCACGATCCAGGCGGTCTATCCGGCTTCCAGCCAGGCGTCGAACTAACCGTCGACGCCGAGGAAGGTGAACGGTGCGCTGGGTACGAACTGGCCCAGCGCATCGCCGGCAAAGGTATTGCGCTGGTCCTTGCCGAGGTCCAGCTTGAGGACCTGGCCGCCGAAGTCGACCTTGTTCAGATCAACCCAGAAGGTGTTCGGGGTCAACGCCGACTCGAAGAAGTACAACCGCCGCTTGTGGTCGGCTACGGTGCGCCAGCGCGTGGAAGAAATGTTCGGCTCGCCTGGCGTGGTGATGCCATACGGCACCGATGCATTGCGGATCACGCTGAACACGCTGGCCAACGCCATCACCGGGTCTTCGGCCTTGGGAATGGCATTGATGTAGAACGAGGCGCGGGCGAAGCGGTCGGCGGAACGGTTGGTGCCGGGCAGCATCACCGTGCCACCGATCTGCTGCCAATAGCTGTTCAGCGCCAGCTGGTGCTCGAAGATCGGCGAGTTGGTCATCACCTGGTAGCGCCGGTCATGATGGATCACCTGGCGACCGCCGATGTATTCGACGATCGCGCTGTCGCCGCTGGCATCGGACAGCGACAGGTGCAGCGTCGCTTGGCGGTCTTCGCCGGGCACCTTGTCGGTGACGATCGAGTACGGCTCGCGCTCCAACGCCGTGACCGCCTCTTCGACGGTAGCGAAATTGTCCAGCACGTACTGCGCCCACAGCGAAATCGCCAGGCCCGGCTTGCCGCCGCGCTGCTGCGGATACTCCGATTCAACCAGCCACAGCAGGTTGGCTACGAGCCCCTTCTCGTTCATGCCGTCGGTGGTCGACACGTCGTAGCCGGTGGCCACCACGCTGCCGTAGTGCGCGGTCCACGCCAGCGACTTCGGGCCGGCCTGGCCGGTGCGCGCAATGCCGCGCGGCAGTATGTAGAGGTTGGTCGCCACATCGACCTTCCAGTCCATCGAGCGCGCGGTGATCACATCGCCGTTGTCACCCAGGTACACCGCACGCGTGCAGGCCAGTGCCGGCGTGGTCGCGGACGCCAACGCCACGGCCAGCATCACCTTTCCTTTCCAGTTCATCCGTGCCATGCACTACGCTCCTTTCCCCGTGATGCATGATCTGATCCGATCCAGGGTGACACCGGAGTGAAGCCTCAGCGCACGAACCGATCGTGCGCCCAGAAGCCCAGGACCATGGCAGGCACGAACCACAGCGCCTCGCGCGATGCCGCCGCCAGCCCCGCGATGGCCGGGCCCGGGCAGTAGCCGGCCCATCCCCAGCCGATACCGAACAGTGCGGCACCCAGCAGTAGACGCGTATCGACATCGCGCGCGGTGGGCAACTGGAAGCGCATCGCGAACCACGGCCGCGCGCGCCGCAGCGCCCAGCGCTGGCCGGCCGCACTGACCAGCAGCGCCGACCCCAGCACCCATAGCAGGGTGGGATCGAAATCCCCGGTGACATCAAGGAAGCCGAGCACGCGACGCGCATCGGTCATGCCGGAAAGAGCCAGGCCTGCGCCGAACAGCGCACCCGCTACAGCGGCAGCAGCCCTCGGACGACTCATGCCATGGCTCCACCGTGCCGGGCCAGGAAGGTCGTCAGCATCGCGAACGCCATGAATAACAGCACCGCCAGCGACGATCGCTTCGAACCGCGCGCCAGGCCACACACGCCGTGGCCACTGGTACAGCCGCTGCCCAAGCGGGTGCCGAAGCCGACCAGCAGGCCGGCGCCGACCAACTGCCAGGCCGGCAATGCATCACGCAGCAGTGCGCGTGGCGATGCCGCGGGCACCGACTGCCACCACAGCACCAGCCCCGCCGATGCCAGCAGGCCGGCCAGGAATGCCCAGCGCCAGCCACGCTCGCCTTCGGCTGCCCGCAGGCTGCCCGCGGCGATGCCGCTGATGCCCGCCACGCGCCCGATGCTGGCCAGCAACAGCACCGCAGCGGCACCGATCAAGGCGCCGCCGGTGACCGCACCCCAGGGGAGGTTCATGCCCCACCCTCTTCGCCACCGCACATGGAATTGCTCCTTAATTTAGACTACTCTAAATTAGATCATCCTAAACAAAGGAGTCAACATGGTCCGGTCCCTGCCCGACGGCGCAGCCATGGCCGAACACGCTTCAGAGGCAGCCACGCTGCTCAAAGGCCTGGCCCACCCCGCCCGGCTGCGGGTGTTGTGCCGCCTGGTCGAAGGCGAGGCGGCAGTAGCGGAGCTGCAGGCGCTTACCGGGCTGAGCGCGTCGGCGCTGTCCCAGCACCTGGCGGTACTGCGCGCGATGAAGATCGTGGCAACCCGGCGCGAGGCACAGGCGATCCACTATCGGGTGGTCGAAGGGCCTGCGCTGGGTGTGCTGCAGGCCCTGCACGCTGCCTACTGCGGCCGGGCGTGAGGTTGAATGTCAGCCGGCATGCAGCGCCGGCTGCACCACCGTGTCCAGCAGGTCGACCGGTGTCGGCGCCGCGCGATCCCCCTCCAGCGCCCGGCTGAAACCGGCCCAGTCGCTGGATGACAACTGGCGCAGCAGCGCTGCCTCCACCGGCAACGCGCGCATCGACCAGTAGGGAAACTGGCGCTGGCCGAGGCGGCCTCGCGCCAGCTCGATGATGTCGATGTGACTGCCGGCCTGGAGAATGCGCTCATACACCGAGTCGATGCCATCCGGCGGCCCCTCGATGTACTGCAGGAAACGATTGCCATCGTGCAGCAGCACTCCGGTCACCCCCGCCATCTTGTTGAAACGCGCAGCGTCTTCGACCAGCGCCTGCAGGCGTTGGCTGGAGAGCTCCGGCAGCGCCCGGCTGATGTAGGCGATGGCGCGCAATGGCATGGTGCTTCCTTGGCTGGGTGTGAACGCACGGTAGCAGTTGCGGACGAGTCCGTCTCAATACGCCCGCCCGTTCCCTGAAGAATTCAGGTTGCGATGGCGCCCGCCCCGTCCCACCGCCGCGGCAGCACGGCCTCGAACACGACCTGGCCTGCCTCGTTGCGCGCCCCGATCCGGCCGCCGTGCGCGCGCACGAACTGATCCACGATGTACAGGCCCAGCCCCAGTCCCTTGCTCTGGTGGAAACTGGCCTTGAACGGCTCGAACAAGCGCGGCAACAGCGCGTCATCGATATGGCCGGCATTGCTCACCCGCAGCACCACCGCGCGGGCATCGTTGCCATCCAGCTGCACGTGTGCCTCGCTGCCATGCGTCAACGCATTGCCCACCAGGTTTGCTGCGATCTGGCCCAGGCGGTCCATGTCGCCCTGCAGGCGCGTGTCGCCGACGGCGTCGAAATGAATGCGCTCCTGACCGTGGGCACTGCCCGCTTCGGCGATCACCGCACGGGTGACCTCACGCAGGTCGCAGGCGGTAGCCTGCAGCCGCAGGCCACCACTGCGGATCCGCGAAAAGTCCAGCAACTGCTCGACCATCCGCGCCATGCGCAGGGTACTGGCCTCCAGATGCGCCAGTGTCTGCTGCGCGCTGCTGTTGTTCGCCGGAAGCTCCAGCGCCAGCTTGTCGGCACACAACAGGATCGCCGACAGCGGCGTGCGCAGGTCGTGGGTCAACACGGCGGCCATCGTCTCGTTGAGCTTCAGCGCCCGCTCGAGCGCCTCGTTGCGGGCCTTCAGCAGCTGGCGCTGCTGGTACAGCTCGATGAAGACGTTGACCTTGCTCAGGATCACCTGTGGTGCCACCGGCTTGTGCAGGAAATCCACCGCACCGGTTTCGTAGCCCTTGAACGCACGCAGCGGATCGTCCGGCGAGGCGGTCAGGAAGATGATCGGCACCGTGCGGCTGCGATGCGAGCCGCGCATCAGTTCGGCCAGGGTGAAGCCATCGATCTCGGGCATGTGCACATCGAGCAACGCCAGCGCCACCTCGTGCTCCAGCAGCAGCTCCAGCGCCTCCGCGCCCGAACCGGCCAGCAGCAGGTTCACGCCCTCGCGCTGCAACAGCGCCTGCATGGCCACCAGATTCTGCGGCACGTCGTCGACGATCAGCAGGTTGACCGGGGACTGCGACTGCGCAGGGTCCGGCGGCAACAGGTTCATGCAAACAGCTCCTTCAGGCGACGACACATCAGTTCAAGGGGCAGCACGGCATCGGCACCAGCGTGCTGCAGGGCGGAGGCCGGCATCATCGATGCCTCGGCCTCCTCGGGACATTGCAGCCAGGCTCGACCACCGGCGCCGCGCACTGCGGCCACCCCTTCACTGCCATCGCTGCTGGCGCCGGTCAGCAGCAGGGCCAGCACTTGGTCGCCGAATACGGCCGCTGCCGATTCGAACAGCGGATCGATGGCCGGGCGCGAGAACAGCACCGGCGCGTCCACCGACAGCGCCAGCGAGCCGGCGTCTTCCACCAGCAGGTGGTAATCCGGCGGCGCGAAGGTCACCGTGCCACGCAGCAACGGCTGCTTGTCTTCGGCCTCGCGCACCGGCAGCGCGCAGTACGGTGCCAGCACTTCGGCGATGCGGCTGCTGCGATCGCGTGGCAGGTGCAGCACCGCCAGCACCGGCACCGGCAGCGTCGCGGGCAGCGCGCCGAGCACCGCCTGCAGGGCCGCGACGCCACCGGCCGAAGCCCCGATCACCAGTACGGCCGGGGGTGTCGGCGTGGCCATCAGGCCACCTTCCGGTACAGGCGATGCTCGCGCGAACAGACCTCGAACGCATCGTGGTGGCACCCGAACTGCAGCGACTCCTTGCTGCCCAGGCCCAGGAAGCCGCGGTGCACCAGCGCTTCACGGAACAGGCCCACCGCGCGGTCCTGCAGGTCGCGGTTGAAATAGATCAGCACGTTGCGGCACGACACCAGGTGTACTTCGGAGAACACCGTGTCGGTGGCCAGGCTGTGGTCGGCAAACACCACGTTGCGGCGCAGCTGCCGGTCGAACACCGCGCCATCGTAAGCCGTGGCGTAGTAATCGGACAGCGACGCGGCGCCACCGGCCGCCAGATAGTTGCGGCTGAACTGCGCCATCCGGTCGATGCCATAGGCCCCGGCTTCCGCGGTGGCCAGCGCCGCTGGATTGATGTCGGTGGCGTAGACGATGCTGCGCTCGAGCAGGCCTTCCTCGTGCAACAGGATCGCCAGCGACCAGACTTCTTCGCCCGTGCTGCAACCGGCCACCCACAGCTTCACCGACGGATAGGTGCGCAGTACCGGCACTACCTGCTCGCGCAGCTCACGGAAATAGGCCGGGTCACGGAACATCTCCGAGACCTGCACGGTGAAGAACTGCATCGCCTGCGCGAACAGGTCCGGCTCGTGCAGCAGGCGGTGCTGCAGATCGGCCAGCCGCCCGCACTCATAACGCTGCATGGCCTGGCGGATCCGTCGGCGCAGCGACGACACCGCGTAACTGCGGAAATCGTAGTGGTAGCGCTGGTACAACGCTTCCAGCAGCACCTTCAGCTCCAGGTCGAACAGGGCCTGCTCGTTCATTGCCGCGAGCACCAGACCCGGCACAGCGATACCAGCTTGTCGACGTCGATGGGCTTGGCGATGTAGTCGTTGGCACCGGCCTGCAGGCAGCGCTCACGATCGTCCGGCATGGCCTTGGCGGTCAGCGCGATGATCGGCAGGTCCTGCAGGTGGCGTTGCGCGCGGATCTCGCGCATTGCGGCCAGCCCATCCTTCTCCGGCATCATGATGTCCATCAGCACCAGGTCGACCTCGCGCTCGGCCAGGCGATCCACCGCTTCCTGGCCATTGCGCGCGATCTCCAGGGTCACGCCCAGCGGTTCAAGCACACTGGACAGTGCGAAGATGTTGCGCACGTCGTCCTCGGCCAGCAGCACCGTCCGACCGTCGAGCACAGTATCGCGACGGCGCGCCTCGCGCAGCAGGCGCTGCTGGTCGGTTGGCAGGCTGGCCTCCACGCTGTGCAGGAACAGGGTCACCTCGTCCAGCAGGCGCTCGGGCGAACGTGCGCCCTTGATGATGATGCTCTTGGAATAGCGACGCAGGCGCTGCTCTTCCTCGCGGCTGAGCGCGCGACCGGTGTAGACGATCACCGGCGGGAAACCGACATCGTCGTTGCCGGCCATGTGCTCGAGCAGGTCGTAGCCACTGCCGTCGGGCAGCGACAGGTCCATGACCATGCAGTCGAACGTGACCGTGCTGAGCTGTTCCAGTGCGCCGGCCAAGGTGCCCACCGCGACGATCTGCAGCTGGTCGCGGCCCAGCAACAGTTCCAGGTTGCGGCGCAGCTCGCTGTCGTCCTCGACGATCAGCAGCCGCCGCATGTCGCGTTGGCTGGTCTGTTCCAGCTGCTCGATGGCCGTCACCAGCCGCTCGCGCGTGGTCGGCTTGATCGCAAACCCGATCGCGCCCAGCTCGCGCGCCACCTGGCTGCGATCCGTGGCCGAGACCACATGCACCGGGATATGGCGGGTATCCGGGTTGCGCTTCAGGCGCTCCAGCACGCTCAGCCCCGACACGTCCGGCAGGCCGATATCGAGCAGGATGCCATTCGGGCGCAGTTCGCTGGCCAGGGCCAGCGCCTCTTCCGCCGTGCCCGCCACCACACAGTCGAAGTCCAGTTCATGGGCCAGCGCCACCAGCGCTTCGGCGAACGTGGCATCGTCCTCCACCGCCAGGATCAGGCGACCGGCGCGCTGCCGGCGACCACGGTCGTCGGCCACGCCGGCCGTCGCAGTGACCGGCGCTGCCGCGCCCGCAACGCGCACGGGCGCGGCTGGCAGCACGGCCGGTGCCGCCGGCGGCGCTGCCAAGGGACCCTCGGCAGCGTCAGCCGCGCTCGCGGCGGGCGCACCCTGCAACGGCAGCTCCAGGATGAAGCAGCTGCCGCGTCCGGGCTCACTGTCGACCTGGATGCCACCGCCCATGCGCTCGGCCAGATCGCGCGAGATCGACAGGCCCAGCCCGGTACCGCCGTAGCGACGGCGGGTGCTGCCGTCGGCCTGGCGGAAGGCTTCAAAGATGACGTCCAGCTGCTCGCGGGCAATGCCGATGCCGGTGTCGCAGACCTCGAACCGGATGCGGCCGTTGCCGCCGGCACGCACGTGCAGGCTGACCTTTCCATGCTCGGTGAACTTCACTGCGTTGGCCAGCAGGTTCTTCAGGATCTGCTGCAGCCGCTGGCTGTCGACCACCAGCTGGGTCGGTGCCAGCGCGTCGGCTTCGATCTGCAACGCCAGGCCCTTCTGCCGCGCCATCGGTTCGAAGGTCTCGCGCAGGCGCTGCAGCGCGCTCTCGACCACCACCACTTCATCGGACAGTTCGACGTGGCCGGCCTCGATGCGCGACAGGTCCAGGATGTCGTTGATCAGCGCCAGCAGGTCGTTGTTGGACGAGAGGATCGCACGCGCGTACTTCACCTGCTCCTCGGTGAGCGTGCCATCCTTGTTGTCGGCCAGCAGCTTGGCCAGGATCAGCGAGCTGTTCAGCGGCGTGCGCAGCTCATGCGACATGTTGGCCAGGAACTCGGACTTGTAGCGCGAGGTCGCGGCCAGCTCGTTGCTGTTGCGCACCAGCTGGCTCTGCGCCACCAGCAGCGCCTGCTTCTGCGCCTCCAGCTCGTGGGTGCGCTCTTCCAGCTGCACGTTGCTCTGTTCCAGCTCGGCCTGCTGTTCTTCCAGGTGGCTCTGCGACTGCAGCAGGCTGCGGCTCTGCTCTTCCAGTTCTTCGTTGGCCACGCGCAGCTCTTCCTGCTGGGCCTGCAGCTCTTCACCCTGGCGCTGCGACTCTTCCAGCAGCACCACCAGCTGCGCACGCAGCAGCGATGCGCGCAGCGCCATGCCGACGGTCTCCGCACAGCGCTCCAGAAGTTCGCGATCCAGATCACGCAGTTCGCCCACCTTGGCGCGACCCAGCTCGATGACCCCGACCACCGCGCCATCGCTGCTGATCGGCGCCAGGATGCGCTCGCGCACCGGCAACCGGCCGAGGCTGGTCTGCAGTTCAAGCACGGCGGCATCATCGCCGTGCAGGTGGCGGATGCGTTCATCACGGGCGACCTGCCCGGCCAGCCCTTCGTGAAGGGCCAGCGACGCTGGCGTTCCCGCAGGCAAGGCGATGCCACCGGTCAGCTGCAACCGCCCGCCTTCCAGTCGGTAGACCGCACCTACCTCCGCGCCGAGCTGCGCGGCCAGGCTTGTCGCTGCAGCCTCGGCGATCTGTTCCGGCCCCAGGTCACCGCGAAGGCTCATCGCCACCGCGTTCTCGGCTTCCTGCAGCCAGAGCGAGCGCATTGCCTGGCGCCGGGCCTGGATCGCGCGCGAGACGATCAGTGCGATCATCAGGAAGGCACAGCCGCCAATGGTCCGGTTGACGAAGGAGAACGCCGAGTTGGAACTGGCGGGCGCGACGTTGAAGCCGATGACCAGCAGGAGGCAGGACAGCAGGGCCACCACGAACGGCGCCCGCGCGCTGCGCTGGAACACCGTGACGCCAACAGCCAGGAAGTAGGCCAGCCATACGGCATAGCCGAGCGGGACGACCAGTTCCAACGCGATGGTCGCGGCCAGCAGCACAGCGGACGTCATCCAGATCCAGCGGTCACGCGTAGTCGCACCAGGACGCATGCAGGTCGGTTCCAGAAGGCAAAGGGTGGAAGATGGTACTCCGTGTCGCATTCAGCCGCACAGGACAAATGGCACGTGTCAGGTGTGCACGCATCCTTCACACTTGAATGCCTAGCTTCACGTCCCTCACAGGGGTAACACTTATTTACACGTGGACGCAGCTGCCTCTACGACGTCCGTGCTGACGGACCCTTCCCGACAACTGCGACTGCTGATCGACAGCGTGCGCGATCATGCGCTGTACCTGCTTGATCCTGAAGGCATCGTCTGCAGCTGGAACCCCGGCGCCGAACGCATCAAAGGCTATTCAGCCGACGAAGTGGTGGGAACCCACTTCAGCCGCTTCTATCTGGCCGCCGACCGCGAGGCCGGCGAACCGCAGCGCCTGCTCCGCGTCGCAGCGCAACAAGGGCATGTCGCCAGCGAGGGCTGGCGGGTACGCCGTGATGGCTCGTCGTTCCGCGCCAGCGTGGTCATCGAGCCGGTCGTCGAAGCGGGCGAACTGCTCGGCTTCGTCAAGATCACCCGTGACATCACCGAGCAGTGGCAGGCGCAACGGCTGCTGCGTGATGCCCAGCGTGCGCTGCGCAATACCCAGCAGTTCGAAACGGTCGGCCGGCTCAGCCGCGGCCTGTCGCACGAGTTCAACAACCTGCTGACCACCATCGGCAACGCGCTGGACCTGCTGTCGCTGCGCGTCAGCGGTGACGATGCACGCGCCGCCGAGCTGCTGGATGCCGCGCAGGCGGCCACTGACCGTGGCGCGCTGCTGACCCGCCAGCTGCTGGCCTTCAGCACCGGCCAGACCCTGATCCGCGAACCGGTGGACATCAATACGCTGGTGCGGCAGTGGCTGCCGGACCTGCAACGCGCCTGCCCGCCCACGGTGACGCTGGATGCCCATCTCACCCCCGGCCTACCGCAGGTGAGCACCGATGCGATGCAATTGCAGACCGCCCTGGCAAACCTGGTGGCCAATGCCGTGGAGGCCACCGCCGATGGCGGCCGCATCCTGATCGGCACCGCACTGGAACATCGCCTCGACCCGGATGCGGACACCACGCTGCAACGCGGCTATGTCACCCTCAGCGTCTGCGACGAAGGCCACGGCATGGCCGCCGACATCGCCGAGCGGGCCAGCGAGCCCTTCTTCACCACCAAGGACATCGGCAAGGGCAGCGGCCTGGGCCTGAGCCAGGTGTTCGGATTCACTACCCAGAGCGGCGGCTTCGTCGATGTGTCCACCACCCCCGGTGTCGGCACCACGGTCAGCCTGCTACTCCCCGCAACAGAGGATGCAACCGATGACCGATGAACCGATCCGCGTACTGATGGTGGAGGACCAGAACGATCTGCGCGAGATGATCGGCATGGCCCTGCGCGATTTCGGCATCGAGGTATCCACCACCGCCGACGGCCATGAAGCCGCCGCGTTGCTGAAAGGCGACGCACGCTTCGACGTGGTGTTCAGCGATGTCAGCATGCCCAACGGCATGTCCGGTATCGAGCTGAGCGAGCATGTGGCGCGCGAACAGCCGCAGGCGCGGATGATCCTCTCATCCGGATATGCGCGCTCGCAGCTGCCGCCACTGCCCGATCAGGTGGAATTCCTGCCCAAGCCATATCGTTTGCGCCAGCTGGTGGAGCTGCTGAAGCAGGCGTAAGCCACGGCGCCCCGGCCGGGCGCCCCTACGGTCAACCTTTCATCGCCCCCCGCTGGAACGACGCCAGCAGCGTAGAGGCTGCCGCCGCCGGCGCCAGCCGACCGCGTGCCAGTGACCAGGTAATGCCGTAGAAGCAGGTCCAGTAGAAATCGGCCAGCCACACCGCACTGAACTCGACGTTGAACACGCCGGCCTTCTGGCCGCGCAGGAAAAAGGCCTCGAAACGCTCGCCGATCGGCGCCCAGCGCTCGGGCAGCAGGTGCAGGTCCCCCTGTCGCTGCTGCTCTTCCATCATCCGCGCGAACAGCAGCGTCACCAGTTCCCAGTCCGCCAACAGCGTGGCGGTGACCTGCTCCAGAACGTGACGTGCATCACCGCGCTCATCGAACCAGACCGCCGCCGCTTCCAGACGCTCGAAACCGGCTGCGAACAGGGCCACGTCGATCGCCTCCCGGGTCGGCGCAAACCGGTACAGGGTCGCGCGGCTGATGCCCGCCCCGCGCGCGAGTTCGCTGAGGGTGCAGCGCGGATGGCTGACCAGAGTGGCTGCCAAGGCGTGGTGCAGGTCGCGGCGGGTGCGTGCTGCGGCAGGTCGCATGAAAGCACTGAGGCGTGGGCTCGCCCTCACGTTAGCATGAATCATAAATTAATAAACTGAGTCAAATATGATTCACCCGAATCAAGGATGCGCTACAACGGTGATGTGTGCACCCGGGTCGGTGCACGGCAGGGAACGCGTCACAGGCATCGAAGGAGCCAACGCCATGCTGCATCCACTACGTGATATCGCCGTGCTGTTCGACGCCGGCGACACCGGGCACCGCGTTCTCAACATCGCCGCCCTTCTGGCGCAGGCGCAGCAGGCGCATCTGGTCGCAGTCTCCACGGCCCTGCATCCCACCGACATCGCCAACCGCTTCGAGCGCGGCGCCGGCATCGCCGCCGCGCTCGACCATGAGGCGCGCGCGGATGCCGCCTGCACCGCACAGCTGATGCAGAACCTGCGAGCCGTGTCCGAGCCGCTGCAGATCAGCACCGAACTGCGCATCGTCTCGGACTATCTGGGCGGCGCCGACCTGGCCCTGCAGTCGCTGTACTGCGACCTGATCATCGCCGGCTATCCGCGTACTCCCGGCGCCCCTTCTGGCTGGCACCCGCTGGGCACCCTGCGCCAGACCGGCGTGCCGATGCTGCTGGTGCCGCCGCACTGGCAAGGCGATCAGATCGGCCATCGCATTGTGGTGGCCTGGAATGCCAGCAAGCAGGCACGTCGCGCGGTGGCCGATGCGCTGCCCCTGCTCGCACGTGCACACGCGGTGCACCTACTGATGGTGGACACGCCCTAGGCCGAGGCCACACCCGGCGCAAAGATGGCCCAGCATCTATCGCGGCATGGCGTTGAAGTGGAGATCCAGACGATCAGTTCGAGCCAGGGCGGCGTTGCCGCAACCATCCGCCAGCACGTACTCGATGCCGACGCAGACCTGCTGGTGCTGGGCCCTTACAGCCGCAGCCGGGTGGTCGAGCGCGTGCTCGGCGGAGTCACCGAGGATCTGCTCGCCGAAGTACCGGCGCCGCTGTTCGTATCACATTAGTGCCGCCCTGCCCCGACCGGCGGTAGCCGGTCAGCGATTGACCGGTATGCCGCCGGAAGTAGCGACACAGGTAGGACGCATCCTCGAAACACAGGCGCTCGGCGATGCGACCGATCGGCAATTCGCTGTAGGTGAGCAGTGCCTTGATCTCCAGCACCACCTGACGGTCGATCAATGCCTTCGGCGTCTCGTCGAAGCACTCGCGGGTCAGCTGCGAAAGATAGAACGGGGTGATGCACAGCGCCTCGGCGTAGGACTGCACGTCACGCTGGCGCGTGCTGCGCTGCCCGACCAGCTCCCAGAAGCTCCAGGCCAGGCGCTCGCGCTGGCTGACCTGCGCGGGCGCCCGCTTCTGCTTCGGCAGCAACGTGGCCATCTTCAGGAAGAAACTCTGCAGTAGATTGCGCAGCATCACGTGGCGATGCCGTCCACCGTTGTGCTGCGCGTCCATCATCAGCTGCAACCATCCCTGCAGCAACGGCACATCCAACGGTGACGGCCGGCAGTGCGGCTGTTCGTGCAGGAACTGGAACAGCGCATTGGGCAACACATAGGCCACCTCCGATGCCAGCGCTTTGGGCATCAGGCAGACCATCGCCAGGAAGCCGCGCGAGCGATGCCGCAGCAGCGCCAGCGTGTCCTCTGCCAGCACCAGCACATCATGACGCTGCACCGCCACTTCGCGGAAATTCAGTGCAAAGCGCGCGCACCCCGAGACGCATACCAGTACAACCAGATAGGCGGGACCGAACGACAAGGGGACGCCCTGTCCTTCGGCCAGCGTACTGACCTCCAGCCGCATGGATTCGTCCTGGTCCAGAAGCTGGGGTACGCGGTCCATGGGCCGATCCGGCGGTATTCCGGACCCCAGCATACCCGGGCTCGACCATCAGTTGTGAAAAGTACCGAAACCATCAAGGTCCCGCTCTGGGCCGGTCGCGCTTGGCGACTTAGCCTGTGCACTCTCTTTGTCTCCTTGGAATCGACATGCAGCTGCACACCGAACGCTTGATCCTTCGCCCCTGGCGAGACACCGACGCCGCCGATCTGTACGAGTACGCCCGCGACCCGCGCGTGGGTCCGATCGCCGGTTGGCCGGTGCACACCAGCGTCGAGGAAAGTACCGAAATCATCCGCACCGTCTTCAACCAGCCGGAGGTCTACGCTCTGCAGAACCGCGGAGACGGCCGCGCCATCGGCTGTGTCGGCATCCTGATCGGCGCTGACAGCAACTTCGAGATCAGCGACCGCGAAGGCGAGATCGCCTACTGGATCGGCGTTCCGTACTGGGGCCGCGGACTGGTGCCCGAAGCGGTGCGCGAAGTGATGCGGCACGCGTTCATGGACCTGGAGCTGGACGCACTGTGGTGCGGCTACTTCGCCGATAACCTGCAGTCACTGGCCGCGCAGAGCAAATGCGGTTTCCAGCATCACCATACCGAAGTGAACAAGTTCAACAGCTTCCTCGGTGACTACCGCACCGAGCACATCAGCCGCATCACCCGCGAGCAATGGTGTGCCCTGCAGGCCGCCTCGCCGGCCTGAGCAGAGTTCAGGCCAACGTGCGCCGCATGAACAGAAGTTCTGGCGTCGACGACGCTTCGACCTGCTGGAAACCGAGATCGCGGTACAGCGCCACGGCGGCCGTGTTGTCACGATAGACACGCAGGGTGAGGCGTTGGATACCGTCTTCGCGCAGCACTTGCGCACTCAAGGACTGCATGAGCAGCCGGCCAAGGCCGCGCCCGCGTGCCAGTGGCGAAACAATGATACGGCCCAGGTGCGCGGTGCCGGCGTCGGTCATCCAGTACTGGCCAAAGCCAAGGCACTGGCCCTGCTCGTCCAGCAGCGCCCAGCCCGGCCGCGACCCGAGTTCGAGCACCTGCGCGAATCGTTCCGGCGGCAAGGGAAACGGCACGCCTGGGCCCGCCCAGCGCTGGGTGGCCGCGACGGAATCAAGCCAGCCGACGATGGTGGCGTAGTGCGAAGGCTGGACAGCCCAAAGGTTCGGTTCCATGACGCTCATGGTGCGCCATTTGCACTGGGCAGACACGCTGCACGACGGCACTTGAGTTTTGTCATAGGACAACAAACAATGCCAGGCGTCCAACCCATTCCCCTCTCGGGAGGTCCAATGTTCAAAGGCCTCAGCGCGTTTCCACTTACCCCGCTCTCTGAAGCCGGCATCGACTATCGTGCGTTTACCGGCCTGGTCGAGCGCCTGGCCGATTCCGGTGTTGATTCGATGGGCGTCCTTGGCTCCACCGGCAGCTATGCCTATCTGCAGACACATGAACGCAAGCGCGTGTTGCACGAAGCCCTGGCACACGCTGGCCGCGTACCGGTCATCGCCGGTATCGGTGCATTACGCACCCGGGATGTGCTGGAGCTGGCCCTGGATGCCGAAGATGCCGGTGTAGCGGGTCTGCTACTCGCGCCCTTGTCCTACCAGCCCCTGAAGGACCATGAGGTGTATGGTCTGTTTGAAACCGTCTGTGCGGCGGTGCGTACACCCATCTGCGTCTACGACAATCCGGGCACCACGCACTTCCGCTTCTCCGATGCCTTGCATGGCCGGATCGCCGCGCTGCCCAACATCGCTTCAATCAAGATTCCGCGCCTCGCTGATGATCCGCTTGAGGCTGCCACACGTGTCGCGGCACTGCGCGCCAGTGTCCCTTCGCATGTGACGCTGGGCGTCAGTGGCGACGCCTCTGCGGTGCGTGGTCTGCTGGCGGGATGTGATGGCTGGTACTCGGTGACAGCAGGGCTGTTCCCGGATGTTGCGCTGCAGATCGTGCGGGCCGCGGGAAACGGCGATGAGGAGGGTGCGATTGCCCTGTCCGCACGACTGGCGCCGCTTTGGGCGCTGTATGACCGCTTTGGCGGGATTCGCGTCATGGCCTGCGCGGCGGCCCTGCTGGGGTTGTGCGGCGAGGACTGCCTGCCGCTGCCGTTGCAGGGGCTGCGGGGTGGTGAGCGCGAGGAGGTGGCGGCGGTGCTGGGTGGGTTGGGGTTGTTGTCCAACAGCTAGTCAAATCCCCCCCCCGGTGGCAGACGTCCCAAACTGACCCAAGCACTGACGAAATCGCCGCTGCCAGCCCCGGAATAACCTTCAGTCCACTCGTTCAGTCCACTCGTTCAGGCCTAAGCAAATTGCGCCATCTGGCACAAAGGAATTCGCTCACTACCTGTATTTTTTCGAGGACACTTCTACGCGACAGCATCGCAGGAAGTTCAATACATCGATAACTGACAACGCAAGCGATGAGCAGTGGAAGCAACAAAGCTGCAGTCAAAGCCCAGTGCGAGGCGGGCGAGAGATCTGCAAAGGCAGCTGCACCTAAGCTCTTGTAGGCAAGAAAGAGTACAAATCCGTGCAGGAGATAGATGCCATAGGACAGCTCGCCCAAAATGGCTGAAACCCGAAGTGTAAGCAATCCGAACAAGGTGTTACCGCACGCAATCGCCGCAAAGAAAACCGACCACAAGACGACCGCCACTGGATGCCGGGCTGAATCGAAGCAGGCAACCGACAGGATCATGCACGAAACCGCCAGAATCGAGCCCCACTTCCCACGAAGAAAGCTCACAACGGCCATTCGAGTTGTTGCGTAGTAAGCGGCGACACCACCGACAAAGGGCAACATCAGCACCCAGCTCAAGCGGACAGCCGCATACGCCAGACCAAGTGCCGACAGCAGCAGCAATCCGCGCTGGACACGCTGACGCATGAAATACGCCAACAGTGGCAATACTGAATACCAAACCCACTCATACGGAAGCGACCAAACGACTCCGGCCATGATGTAGCGGGTCCCAATAACACCATTGATATCCGGCGCCCCGAGAACAGTGAACGAGAACCACTGGATCACCCCCATCCCAAACCGGAACAATGGGTCGACGAGGTGGAAGTCACTCTCGATCAAGACCAGAAGCAGCAGCAGCACAACGCAGATCGCGTAGAGCGGCAACATACGCAGGACCCTGCCGACGTAGAGCCTCGTCCAATCAGTGGCTCCACCGGCAATTTGCCGATAGAAGAGAAAGGCGGAAATCATGAAAAAGAGAGCAACTGCGGCCTCGCCAAGTTGCGCGTACAAGGCGGAGGCGGGAGCCTTCCACTCCCCACTCCTCGCATAGACATACCAGATGGATGAGTGGTGGACGAACACACTTAGGGCGAGCAACCCCCTGAGACCATCGATCGAAGCAGCGCGCCCCTTGGAGTCCGGTAACGGTACGAACCTCCCCAATGGCAAAGCACACAGCAGTGCGAGCAGGGCAATTCCAGCCGGCACGAAAGGCGAATAAAGATCGATCGACACCAAGCCACCTGGAAGTAAACAAAACAGCAGCGCGGGCCAGAACAAGTGCCCTCGAAGATTCAGACCCCACGACAAACGCATGGAAGCACTGGCGCCCAATGCACTGCCATCCTATCCCACCTTCTGGAGGACAAACTCACCCCAGACCCCCAGCCTGGATGGTGACCCCGGCCCGATTCGAACGGGCGACCTTCCCCTTAGGAGGGGGACGCTCTATCCAGCTGAGCTACGGGGCCATTGGCAGTGGACTAGGATACCGCGTCTGGCTGAATGGACCAACCCGCCCAGCGCCGCCAATGCAGTCGGTCCCGTTATCCTTTGCGACTTCCCCCCGCTCCAGCAGCACTGTCGCCACATGATGATTGTCTGGGAGGGCCTGTCCGCAATCGGCGACAGCCGTGCCCTTCTACCTTTGGTTGCCGTACTGGTGGTGTTCCTGCCAGCCATGCATCGCCCCCTGCTGAGGCGTTGGACATTGGCCATCGCTGCCGTGGCCGGGGCGACCCTGGCCAGCAAGATCGCATTCATGGGCTGGGGCCTGGGCGTGGAGCCGCTGGACTTCACCGGCATTTCCGGTCATGCCGCCATGTCCAGCGCGGTATACCCGGTCGCGCTGTGGCTGCTGGCATCCGGCCGCAGCCAGCGGGCCTGGAACTGGGCCCTGGCGGGCATGATGCTTGCAGTGGCGATCGCCGTCTCGCGTCTCCCACTGAAGGCTCATTCCCTGTCCGAGATTCTCAGCGGACTTGGCCTCGGCATCGTCGCGTCCATTTGGGTTCTGCGCCGATCGCAGGCACTGGGGCGGACCTTGGCCGTGCGTATCCGCACCGTGGTCCTGGCCATCGTGGCCGCGATTGGCCTGCCGTTTCTACTGGCAGACCTGCACACGCATGATCTTGTGAAAGCCGCTGCAAAGGCTCTGTCAGGTCGTGAGCGCGCATTGGATCGTCACGACCTGCGCAACCATGCATCGCCGACCGGTCAGCATTACTGACATGAAATGTAACAAGCCTTGACAGTCAACGTTCAGCAACCGAACATGGTGCAGGAATTTTCCCTGACGGAGCAGGCCTCCCATGTTCAAGAAGACGATCGCAGTTGTGGCCCTGGCGGCCTTTTCCGCCTCCCCGATGATGAGTTTCGCGCAGGAAGCGCAGGCCGTTGCTGGCGCGCAGTCTTCCGCGGAAGCAGGTGCGGCTGAAGTTGCCGGTGCTGAAGCGGCGGGCGTATCGGCCGCTTCCGTGGTGGGCACCACCGTGATTGCAGTGGCAGCGGCGGCCGTGGCCTACAGCGTCGGCGGCGACAGCACCAGCGGCAGCAATGATGGCGGCGGCGGCACCGATCCCGGCGGCCCGGGCCCGGGCGGCCCCGGCACCGGCGGTACGGGCGGTACGGGCGGCACCGGCGGTACGGGTGGCACCGGCGGCTAATCGAAGCTCCGTGTAGCACACAAGCCCTCGCCGGGCGCGACCCGGCGGGGGTTTTTTATGCCCGCCAGAATCTCATTATATGAAAAAGACAAACCTTCACCTTCTTGCCGCTGCACTTGCCGCGCTGACACTGTCCAGCTGCGCGCTTGCACCGGGCCAGCATCTGCGCCGCAGCGACGTGGCCATTGATCGCCACAGCGGCGACGGCCAGCTCGATATCGTCACCATCACTCCGAAGCTGATCGCTCAGGAAAATGCCGCCCGTGCGCAGAAGTCGCTGCCGGCTGCGCTGTTCGACTACCAGCCCGGACCCTACAAGGTTGGTGCTGGCGACATCCTGTATGTCACAGTCTGGGACCATCCGGAACTGACCGTTCCGGCGGGCCCTCAGCAGCAGGGCTCGCTGGCAGGACGACTTGTGCAGAGTGATGGCACAATGTTCTACCCGTACATCGGCAAGGTCGTTGCGACTGGCAAAACACCGATGGAGCTCCGCGAGGAGATCAGCAATCGCTTGGCCAAGTACGTGGAATCGCCACAGGTAGACGTGTCAGTGCTCACCTACGGCAGTCAGCGCGTATGGGTAACGGGCGCTGCGCAGCGATCCTCGCCGATCGCGCTCAGCACTTCGCCCCTGACCCTGGCGGACGCCATCAGCCAGGCCGGCCTGGACAACCTGCAGGCCGACCTGTCGGGCATACAGCTCAGTCGCGAAGGCACGACCTACACCATCAACCTGGAAACCCTGGCCCGCGCGTTTGGCGGCCGCCAGCTGCTCCTGAAGGATGGTGACTCGATCTTCGTGCCCTATCTTGATCGCAAGGAAATCTTCGTGGTCGGCGAGGTAAATCAGCCGGGCGCGTACAGCTTCCGCACAGGCGACGTGTCGCTGAACCAAGCGCTGGGCCGGGCACGAGGCATCCTGCAGCAGACCGCAAACGGCAACGCTGTCTACGTCATCCGCGGCAGCTCTGACCTGCAGCAGGAGCCCTCCATGGTCTACCAGTTGGAAGCACGTTCGCCGACCGCGTTCGCTGCCGGCAGCCAGTTCCACCTGGAGCCAGGCGACGTTGTGTTCGTCGGTGCCGCCGGCGTGAGCCGCTGGAACCGCTTCGTGAATCAGCTGTTGCCCTTCACCAATATCCTGTACAACGCGGCACGTACCGGAACCGAAGTCAGGGACAACTGATATGGCCCGCAAGGATGCGGCCAGCCACCGTTCGGCGCAGCGTGCGCCCGGCGCGCTGCTGTCGGCCACTGTCGGCGCCCTACTGTTGGCAGGCTGCACCACTGGTAGCCGCTCCACGGTTGATACCTTCCGCCTGATAACTCATCGCCCGGCACAGGCGACCGTCGAAAGCGTGGCCAGCAACCGCTTCCCGCAGATGCAGGTGGAGACACCTGACATCGAGGCTGTCGCGGTGCTGGGCTACATCGATGGAGGCCGCCAGCAGTGGTATGCCGGCACGTACGCGGTGTTCGAGATGGACCGCAATGGCTTGCTGCTGGGCGGTAGCGGCCTGGGTCAGGACTGGCATGCGCGCATCGAAGGCCCCTCCCCCTTCGACAACCTTCTTGCCGTGACCACACCCGTGACGTTGCAGCGCCGCTATGACTGGGTGCCTGCTTACCAGGTCAACGTGGCCGTGACCGGCACCCTGAGCAAGGGAGCACTGGAGCAGGTAGAGATCCTGGGAACGCGGCGCACCCTGCAACGATTCGAGGAGCAACTCCAGGGCGGCGGCATGCACGGCCGCAACATCTACTGGGCCGATCCGACCACGGGCTTCATCTGGAAGAGCCGCCAGCACCTGGACCCGGGCCGCGTTGCAGAGCTGATCCAGCTCAAACCCTATCGCCCGGCCAAGGATTGAGCCATGAAATTTCGACTTTCCAACGCGGCGATCATCGCTGCACTGCTTGCCACGAGCTCCGCACAGGCAACGCCGGTGCGCTTCGAGGGAGCCAGCGAGGCAAGCGGCATGCGGGACTTGCCTGCCAACGCCCGTCTCGCCGACGCCCTGCTGCAGGCGCGCCCTCGGCCTGACGCCTACCTGTTGGGCACCAGCTTCGAGCGCCCGCAGGCGATGGAAGCGCAGGTGCGCCTTCGTGCCGGCCTACAGTACGGCGCAAGGCAGCTTGCAGACTCCAGCGACGCAGAGACCTCAGCCCTGGCACAGACGCTGCTGGATTGGCTGGCCGCACATCCTGCGACCGGACGGATACCCATAGCCAGCGTAGCGCGACTGATCCAGGTGCAACCGGCCAACAACCCGGTACTCGCCGCCGGCGATACGCTGCGACTCCCGCTTCAGCCACGCACGATCACTGTCATGGGCGCAGTTGGCCAAGCCTGCGTGCTGCGACACGCCCCGCAGCGCGATGCACGTGACTACCTGCGTGACTGTAGTCCCAGCAGACTTGCCGACCGCAACGATATCTATGTGATCCAGCCAGACGGCCGCGTCCAGCAGCTCGGCATTGCACTGTGGAACCGCGCCGACCCGCAGGCCATCGCCGCCGGGGGCACGCTGTTCGTGCCCCTGCGCGCCCAGCTCATCAAGCGCATCGATCCGCTGTTCAACAGAGATTTCGCCGCGTTCATCGCCACCCAGCCTGTCAGCCCGTGATGACCCAGCCCCGCCTGCCCCCGCACCTGCTGCACCCCGCCAAGCTCACACTGAGCGCACTCGCCCTGTCTCTTCCCCTCGCCCTGCATGCCCAGGAAGCTCCGCCCGCCACGGCCAATGAGTGGGGCGCCGTAGGCCTGCTGCAGACACCGACCGCGCGGATGGCCCACGATGGCGATCTGAATTTCACTGCGTCCTACAACGCACCTTACGCGCGCTACAACCTCACACTACAGCCGCTGCCGTGGCTGGAAACGTCTTTCAGGTACATCAACGTCAACAACCTCCTGTATGGCAGGAGCGTGGCAGGTGATCAGCACTACAAAGATAAATCGATCGACTTCAAGCTGCGGCTGTGGAAGGAATCGCGCCTTCTGCCCGAAGTCGCCTTTGGTGTGCGAGATCTCGGCGGCACGGGCTTCTTCTCGAGCGAGTACGTCGTTGCCAACAAGAATTTCGGACCAATTGACGCATCTCTCGGCTTTGCGACGGGCTATCTCGGTAATCGCGGTGACTTTTCCAACCCGCTCGGAGCGATCGACGATCGCTTCAAGGACCGGCGGCCAATTGCAAACAGCGACATCACCCAGGCCGGCAAGTTTGGCCTGAGCAACATGTTCAAGGGGCCGGTCGGCATCTTTGGTGGCATCACCTACCAGACGCCGATGGACGAGTTGCTGCTGAAGGTCGAGTACGACGGCAATGACTATCGTCGCGAGCCACGCGGCAACAACCTTCGCCAACGCGCGCCGATCAACGTTGGCGTGGTCTACCTTCCCAGCCCCAACGTCGAGTTGACCGCAGCATGGGAGCGGGGCGACGCCGCCATGTTCTCGCTTACGCTGCGCGGCAACCCAGGAAACGCCCCGGCGGCGCCCAAGCCGTTCGACCCCCCACCTCAGCGCCTACTGCCCGAGGCCACCACTCCCGCCCAAGGCACGATCATCGCGCCGGCGGCGGAAGCACCGGACTGGGCTGCGATCACCAGCGAACTGCAGCGCAACGCCGGCTTCCGCGTTGAACGAATCTCCCGCCGGGGCGACGAGCTGTTCATCGATGGCTATCAAACCCGTTACCTGCATGCTTCCAAAGGCCTGGGCCGAGCCACCCGCATCCTCTCCAACGCAACCGGCGACAACTACGACTGGTACACCCTGCGTACCACCCGCGTAGGCATGCCCATCGCCGACCTGTCGATCAATCGCAAAGCTTTTGCGGGCTACCTTGATGGGACTGTCAGCGAAGACGTCCTGCGCCGCAGCACCGAACTGCAGCCACCGGACAAGCGTGCGCGCGAGATACTGTACACGCCCAAGCGCTCCCCGTTTGGCGGAGGCTTCAACATCGGCTATCGGCAGAATCTCGGCGGGCCCGACGGCTTCATCCTGTACCAGGTGGCCGCGAACTATTCTGGCAGCCTGTTCCTGCTTGACAACATCTGGCTTACCGGCACCGTCAGTGCCGACATCACCAACAATTACCACAAGTTCAAGTACAACGCCCCGAGCCGGTTGCCACGCGTCCGCACGGATATCCGCCAGTACCTCACCACGTCCGACGTGATGTTGCCGAACCTGCAGGCAAACATTGCCGGACGCCTGGCACCAGACCTGTATGGCATCGCCTATGCGGGCTATCTGGAGTGGATGTACGCCGGTGTCGGCGGCGAACTGCTGTACAGGCCCAACGGCGAACGCTGGGCGTTGGGCGCCAACCTCAATCGCGTGCAACAACGCGACTATGATCAGCACTGGGGCCTGCGCGACTACCTGATCACCACTGGCCACGCCACGCTTTACTATGCTTTCGACGCCCGCGAGCGCATCATAGGCTCACTCTCGGTCGGCCAATACCTGGCCGGCGACAAGGGCGCCACCTTGGATATCGCCCGCGTATTCGACAACGGCGTGACGATGGGCGCCTACGCGACCAAGACCAACGTCTCGGCCCGCGACTTCGGCGAAGGGAGCTTCGACAAGGGCATCTACTTCAGCATTCCGCTCGACGGCTTCCTGCCACGCTCCACGCGCGGCCGTGCTGCCTTCAACTGGAACCCGCTGATCCGAGACGGCGGCGCTATGCTCGGGCGCAAGTACAGCCTGTACGGCATGACAGGTGACCGCGACGAGCGCTTCTTCTACGACAACCTGCGCGCGATAGGAGATTGATGGCATCACGTGAGCCGTCCGGCGCCTCGGCTGTCCGCGGGTATATGGTCGAAAAAGGGTGGCTGACATCATATTGATCGAGCCGCCGTTCCTCGATTCTGTCCACGCTACGCCCTAGGCTGCCCCTACGCTGTAGAACGGGCAACAGCCCGTTACAGCCATCAATGGACGTAAAGGAATCTGATGTCACGATACTTGATCGCAAGCTTGGCGAGCACATAGCGCGCATACATCCACGAGAGCATCCGCGCCAGTGGCCTCCGCTCGAACACGACGGGCCAAGACCTTATCAAGGACCGGATCCGCCAGAGCATTCCGTCTGCGTCCATGTCCGACCAGAGCGCGGTGTCATGGCGAATTACCGAGGGCATGACTACGAGCTGCCACTCATTGTCCGCAAAGTCAATCATGAAGCGCGTGTCTATCCCATACAGGGTCAAGCGCTCGTCAAATCGCGGCTGCTGCAGGTAGCCATAGCGAATCACCATTCCGCTGGAGATCGCAAGAACATCCTTTGGCGACCGGACACCTTGCTGTGGGACGCTTACATGCTTTCCCTTGAAAACACGGAGACGCCCCGGACTGACGCATCTGCCATTGGACTCCACAACAGGCAGGAACAGGCTGCAGTCTGGGTTGCTTGAAACTTCCCGATCGAGAATCTCAAGGAAGCCATCCGGCAGCATCGAGTCCTGATCAAGAATCAGAAGCAAGTCACCCGGTACCTGTCCGCTGACCGTGTTGTAGACCTTTGCTAGGCCGAAATTCTCCGGGCATGCAATGTAGCTGCGATCGAATCCGGAAAGATCCAGGCCTGAGATTGAATCGGCGCCAAACGAATCGGGGCTGTTATCCCAGACCACGACACGCCCACTGAACCCCCCCGGCCGACGCAGCACGTCACCAAGAGACTGCAATGTCGGTGAATCCTCTGGCGCCATCCGATAGAGCACGACGAGGATGACAAGGTTGGTAGATGATCTCAACACAGATCTTGATCCATCGCGCGAGCCGCATCAGCGCCACGCTGAGACCCATGCGAGAACGCCGAAAGCAACTCTTCGTACCTAGCCAGAATCCGCGACCAGGTGAATGCCTCCTGATGACGGGATTCCGAAGCCACCGACATGGCGCCCAGCTGCGTCGTGTCTGCTTCAATTTCGTCCAGCAACGCAGCGAATCCAGGTGCGCCATCAAAGTAGCGCGCCCCCCCCCCCGCAACCCAGCGATTGAAGGGATTGTCGTGTGCAATGACCGGATTCGACGCGCCAAGCGCCTCGACCAAAGACGGATTTGTGCCGCCCACCTGGTGGCCGTGGATGTACGCACCGCTGAAGAACCGAAGCGCTTGAACGACATTTTTGTCGTAAATTGCCCCGAGAAATACCACACCCTCTCCAGCCGCCTCGAGGACCTTTCGGTGGTATTCGTTTTCCCGGTCGTACTTACCCAGGATCACGAGCTTCCGTTCACGAGGAGCACGCGAAAACCCCTCAACGATCTCTAGGAGCGAATTCTCAGGCTCGGGACGCGCAATAACGGTGTAGTAGCTGCCCGGAACGAGCCCAAGCGAAGCCACAACCGACGGATCAGCTGATTCAATCTTTTCCCCGCCATAGGCAATCGTGGTGATCTTGCTGCGCCTTACACGCGTGGAAAGGTGGTCCTTGATCCGGGGATGATCAGCAATGAGGTGGTTTCCGAGCCAGCAGCCGAAGCGCTCATTAATCCAGAACCACGCCTTTGCCACCGCCCCCCACTTCGCACGTGCCCACTCGATGCCATCCATGTTGATGACATTGACGATCCCACGCAATCGCAGGAAGACGGAGAACACTGCTGTGTTGTAACCAAGTGTCAGGCACAGCCCCTTTGTCCGGACCGCATGCAGCGTCGACTTGAGATCAAACAGTATCGTTCCCGCTGGACCGGAAACCGAGACCGGGATCCGAACTCGGCGGATCCCATGCCACTCATCCTCAAAAACAGGGCCCGCCCCCTCTTCCTGGCAGTACACGACAACGCGCCAGCCACGATCTGCCAGATGGATGGCCAACTGCTCGGCAAAGGTTTCAAATCCACCATGGGCGGCAGGAATACCTCTGATTCCGAGAATCTTCAGCACTGGTCCAGTCATGCAGTTGCCCCAAGTTCCTTGAACAGTTCACGAACTTCACGCGCATAGGATTCCATCGAGAAGTGCGAGATGAAAGCTTCACGCGCAGCAGAACTCATCGCGCCATACCCTTCGCTCCCATGCTCTGGAAGATTGCGAAGTGCGGCGACCAGGCTTTGCACGCTTCCTGGATCGAAGAGGCAGCCACTCGCACCATCCGAGATGATCTCCAACAGACCTCCGTGGGCAGCAGCTACTACAGGCTTTCCGAATGACATTCCCTCAATCGCCACCCGCCCGAATGGCTCGGGCCGCGTCGACGGAACCACTACGTAATCAGCCCATCGATAGTGCACGCCCGGATCGTCACAGAATTCGAAAAATTCGACATTTACATTGTCCGGCAGATCACGCGCCTGCGCCCTTAGCTCGTCGACGATGTGCGACTGAGACGGAATCGATGAACCCACTATGCGAATGGATACCGCGCCCTCCATTACCGCCGCCGCGGTCAGCAGAAGCCCTTGCCCTTTCCAGGCATTTATCCTGCCGATGACAAGGATCCGCAGCTCGCCCGCACTCCGTCGCTCGCACCCTGCATCGGAGGCGTAGTCCTGCGGCGAATCCACTCCGTTGTAGACCACTCGCCCATCCAGCCCAAGTGCCTTCTTGGTTGCTTTTGAGTTGAAAACCAGATCGGCCCGACAGATCCTGAGCAGCACACGGAAGAAAATTGCCTCAAGCGGGCGTGGGATCTCCCTGACGTGCACGATCAGACGCTTGCTGAACATACCGCCGCAAAGGATTGCCGACACGCAGACCAGAGTATTTACGTAGATCACATCGCCGTCGCCGAGCTTACGCTTGAGAGCGGTGACACCGCGCCAGAGCGCAGCCAGGAACCTCAGGGGCGAGCGGAGCTCTGAACGTCGCAGGTATCCATCTGGAACCAGGTCAACGCTTGCTCCGATCGACCGCAGATGTTCAGCCAGCGGCCCTTCATCAGGCAGTACCACGCAAACCTGGAGCGGACTTCCTGCATTTTCGATGATGGCTTCTATTGCCGAAAGGAAACTCCGATCAGATCCATACATCTCCGAACTCTGATGCACCGCGAGCAACTTCATTCAAGCACCACTCCGAGCCGAGGCAACATCAGTCATCGCGTGAGGCAGGCAATCCGATTCTGGCATTGACGCTCTGCCGATCCGCATCGACATCCTTGACCCCGCAAACAGCAACATCCATATCACCTGATAGTAAAGAGAACCTGAAACGTGCTGGAAGCTACAGATAACCAGCATCGGAATCACCGATGAAAACATGAACCCACGCAACATCGTGTCCCCTGGCGACTTCCATTCCGCCAACCTGCCGCCGAAAGAGCGCCAGTACACACGAAGCGCGTAGACAAGCCACCCGGCAAAAACTATGCCGAAGGTGAGGAATCCATAGATATAGTAAGAGTCGAACTTGCTTCTGAACGACCCTACACCATGCCCCGCTGTAATGAAATTCTGGACCAGGAACGCATACTGCGGGATTCTGCCCTGCACAGAAGCATCGAACGCGGAAGCGTGGAACATCAGCGCCCAGGCAAATACAACTACGGCGCCAACACCAACTGCGATTGCAATGCCCGCCTTGAACCGACCACCATCGCGGGCAGAGAAGCAGGTTGCATGCAGAGCGATCGATACAAGGACTATGATCAGGGACGCCCGGACTTGGCTGACATGCACACCCCAGGCACAGAGAATCATCAAAGCGCCCCAACCGACCGAGGAGAGCAGTCGCCCCCGGCGAATCAGGTCCGACGATCGGCAATAGAAGTAGAAACAGGCCAGAGCAGCCGAATAGGAAAACTGTAAGGCACTGGCAAAAACGCCGGAAGACCGTAGGTTTCCATCTCGGACGATCTGGTACTCCATCAACCTCGATTCGAAATCGCTATCAGCACGAAGCGCCTCCTGCAGCAGGAAATCATAACGCCACGTGGATTCGTAATCGCCGGAGAACGTGTAGTACTGAAGCACTGCGAAGGCGGAGTTGGCAGCGATGACGATGGCGAGGAAGGACATCAGTCTACCGACGCGCCTCTCGTCAAGAAGTCCGGCGTTCACCAATAGAATCGCCAGAATAATTGGAAGGATGGAGCCTCTCCAATCGAGTGAGGCCAGCAGGAACCCATTCATGATGCTTCCATAGAGCAGAAGCAGCAAAGTGGCACCGATCATGACGACGACCCTTCCGTCGACTGAGCGACGCGATGCAGCAGATGCACCAATTGCAAGCACGAGCGTTACCAACAGCATTTCCTTGAACGACTTCGCCAATGTCCCTGTAGCCGTGTCGCCCAACCTGAACAGATAGTTGGAATAGTCGATGATCATGTAGAACGCGAGGAGACCATAAGCTGCGACACCACGCATGTTCCGCGTGAATACGGTCAGTGCAGCCACTATGGACAGGAAAATTACAATCGCGTACACATCAGGCTCCTGTCTTGGCAACTAGCAGCTTTCGCGCACGACCAACCAGCAGCGCCCGAGCCGAAGGTACAAGGGCCAGGCACAGCACACAGTAGACAATCGAACCAGAGAGAATCACTGAAGCAAGCCAAAGCAAGCTGGACCCCGAGCTAGACAGGCCCGCGTCAAATACAAAGACCAGCGCAAGCACCATGAGAAGTGCACAGACCGCTGATCGCCCCATCACGAATAGCGTCCTGGAGAAACCTGCGCCGACGGTGCGTGTGCAGACAGCCATCACAAGGACAAAGTTGATCACGTTTGCATACAGGTAGAATTCCGCCATCCGCTCAACCCCATAGGGAGCTGCCAGAACGAAGGCTCCTACCTGAAGAAGCGCACCAATGCATCCAAGACGGAGCAGCAGTCCTGGCCTGTTCGTGGCCATGAACACGACTCCGGAGATGCTCATCACCGACTGCAGAAACCCGGTTGGGGCGAACCATTTCAACAGCTCCGATGTCAGTGCCCACTCCTCACCAAAGACCATGTCTATCACCTGCTCCCTGACCAGGTAGAGGCCCGCCATCATCGGTGCGACGACCAGAGAAATCGTCTCCACTACGGCAAGGTATGGTGCCTGCAGGGACTCGCCTCTTCTCAGCCGATCAGCGAGTACAGGAAAGAGCGACCTAGTTGCAACAAATGTAAGGCTCTGCAGTGGGAACAACATGATGCGATACGCCAACGAATAGGCGCCTAGGACGGATGCTGAAAACAGTCGCCCGATGATGAGCCCATCGGCATTTCGCGAGAAATAGTTCACGATGTTGAAACCAACAACGCTCGCACTGAACGAGAGTACCTCTCGATATCTACCGGGCTCTGCCCGTGTCATTGGGCCCGGCCTCCAGGGGGATGCGAACATCATCTGCACCAAGCTCAGGATTCCGGTAACGAGAACCAGTACAACGAGGCTGAATACACCGGCACCGGCAAGGGCTGCCACAACAGATGCGATCGCGCCTGTCAGATTGGCCATCACTTCGATGCGTGCAAGCTTTTTGAACGCTGATTCGCGCTCGAGGAGAGCCTGATTTACCGCAACCAGGCCCGATAGCGGAAATGAGAGACCCAGCAGAATAAGAACAGGCATAAGCGCCGACTCGCGAAAATAGGCGCTAACCAAGGGCGAGCTTGCGGCGATGATGGTGCCGACCGCCAGCGAGCTCACCAAGGAAAGCCTGAACGCCGCGTTCATGAGGTCTGAGGTCAGTTCAGCCCTCTGGATGATGACCGCAGTCACACCCATGTCCCGGAAAAGCATGGCAAACGCGGTAACGATCCCCGCCATGGCGATGACGCCGTACTCGGCAGGGGGCAGAAGCTTGGCAAGAACGAATGCAACGACCACTTGCGCAACGATCTTGGATAGCTGGGACAGCGCGACCCAGCGCGCATTACCAAACGCGTTCATCCGGCACGCCCGCAGAGAGAGCGACCGGAAGACTGGCTGCGATTGCTGGCGCATAGCAAAGCCATGCGCTGCGGGGCCGGGCGCAGCGGGTGTCGATTCCACAGTTCGCAGCAGGCGTCAGTCACCACCGCGCGCGCGGGGCAAGCATCGTACTTCCTGCAGCGCTTCACCTTGCACGGAACAGCTGCACTTGCCATAGCCTTGGCCTCAGTCCGCGGACTTGTACTCGTAGTAGCCGTAGCTGTAGTAGCCCGTCGCACGCCGCTGGACAGCATTGAAGATGGCGCCCTTGATTCGAACGTTGTTCTGCTCGAACCGGCGCTTTGCCAACGCCAGCTCCTTGGCCTGATTCAGACCGAATCGCGCAACCATCAGACAGGTGCCTGCATGGTGGGCAATGATCGCCGCATCGGTCACCGCCAGAATGGGCGGCGTATCGACGATCACCAGATCGTATCGACCCGCCACCGACTCCAGCATGCGCGTGAAGTTCGAATGCATCAACAGCTCAGACGGGTTCGGAGGCACATCTCCGCGCGCGATGAAGCTGAGATTCTCGACACCCGGCAGCGCACGGAGGACTTCGGACATCTGCGCCTTTCCGACAAGAAGGTCAGAAAGCCCCGGCGTTTGGGGTACGCCCAATGCCTTGTGCAAGGTGCCTTTGCGCATGTCCGCATCGATGATCAGCACCTTCTGGCCTGCCTGCGCAATTACAGCGGCAAGGTTTGACGATACGAAGGTCTTGCCCGCGTTCGGGCTAGCACCAGAAATCAGGACAATATTGTTCTTCGCTTCCAGGCGCGCGAAATGAAGACTGGTGCGCAGACTGCGGACCGCCTCCACTGCCAAGTCCGCAGGATCCTTTACTGCAAGCAGATGAAGATTGCCGTCCGCGCGGAACCTACCCCGGACCGAATCACTCTGCTGCTGCGCACTGACCGGAATCGACGCATAGACAGGCAGGCCGAGCTCTTCAATCTGCGACGGATCTTCGACGCCTCGGTTCAGAAGCTGCCTCAGCAGCACCAAGCCAACGGACAGGGCGAGCCCCAGAAGCGTTCCAACAAGCACAACGATGGCCTTGCGGGGCTTCACCGGCGTAGTCGCGTCGACTTCCGCCTCGTCAACAATTCGAACATTGCCGACTGTGCCAGCGCGGGCAACGTCAAGTTGCTGCGCCTGGTTCAGCATGCCGGTGTAGATCTCGTTGCTGACCTGCAGATCGCGGGTCAGCCGTAGCAGTTCCTGCTGTGCCTCCGGCAACTGCTTCACCTGGCCCTGGAATCCGTTCTTGCGTCCCTCCAGCTCACCGATCTGGCGCATAAGTGCCTGGTAGGCCGGGTGATCCCGGGTGAACTTGCGATCCATTTCAGCCTGCTGCAGCCGCAACTGCTGGATGCTGGTCTCGACTGCTACAGCCTGATCGAGCAACCCCTTGGTCTGAAGCGTGAGATCGACCGAGTTAGCCTTGGTCTGGTACGCACTGAGGGACTTCTGCGCCACGTCGACCTGGTTACGGACATTGGGCAGCTGCTCTTTCAGGAACGCAAGCTGGGCAGATGCCTCCGCCGAGTTTCGCTCGACGTTCTGGCGGACATACGCCTGCGCCACCTGCTGCAGGAACCCGCGGGCGATATCGGGATCTGAATTCTCGTAGGCCAGCGTCAGGATTCCCGAATCCTTACCCGACTCACTGACCATGATCTTCGTCTGCAGGTCATTCACGATCGTCAAGTGCCGCTGGCGGGTAATCTCGAAACGCATTCCCGGATGCGCCCGCAACTCTGCGATCTGCGCTGTAACTCCCCTGGCAGCCGCGATCTTGCCAACACTCCCCTTGAGAAGCAGATTATCATCTTCGTCAAAGAGCTCATAGGAGCCACCCTCTTTTGCGACCAGCGTCAAGGGGCGAGCAAGAAGAGCACGCGGCACATCAAGCTGGAAGATGTCCAGCTTCTCTCCGCCCCAACCATACCGGCTCATTCCGAGCCAGACGTCTGCGAGCGCATCCGGCTCGGAACGTTCTGCCCGCCGAGCCAGGTAACCGCCAATTAGAGGAAATCGATTGGGCTCGACCTCAACATCCAGCTTCAGCGCGTCAACAGCACTGCCGACGACTGCTCGCGAGCCGATCAACGCGATTTCGGTGGTCGCCTCCGCTGATCCCATCCCCATGCCCAGTGACTGACTGATATCCGTCAAGCCAGGAAGACTCGGAACCTTAGACTCAACTTGTACGATCGCATCGGCTCGATACACCGGGGTTGCCAGGAATGCGTAACCGACCGAAACAATGAGAAACAGGCCTGTTAAGCCGCCAATCCACCATTTGTGGTCAATCAGCGTGCCCAGGAACTGCCGCAGATCAATCTCGCCAGTATCGTCCTGCGCGGTGGAACGGGTTTCAGTGGTCATTATTCAGAGCTCTTGAATTCAGGCTTTTACGGGCCGGGTGATCGCAGCAGGCAGCAATCAAAGATGACGCGCCCAGCTCTCCACACCCTCGGCCATCAACTTGTAGACATGCTCGAACGCCGGGCGTTGCTGGCGGTATGGATCGGGAATCTCCCGATCCTGCTGCCATTTGCCCAGCAGGAAGGTTTTCCCGGACGCCTGCGGCGCGATCTCGGCGATGCGGCGCACGTGCTTGCGCTCCATGGTCAGCACCAGATCAGCGGCTCCCAGGATGGCGTCATCAATCTGGCGCGCGCGATGGGCCAGGCCATCCATGCCCCGCTCGACCAGCAACTCCTGCGCCGTGGCATCAATGCCATGCCCAACCAGCGCACCGAGACCCGCGGAGGACACCTGGATCCCCTTGCCCTCGATCGCTTGGCGCAGCATCACTTCTGCGGAGGGACTGCGACAGATGTTGCCGACACATACAAATAGAACGTTCTTGAACACTGATCTGGATCCTGTGGCATTCCTTGCGGCGCACGCGACCAGAACATCCGGAGTCGGCGGCAGCCGCACAGCATACCTTACAAACGCATTACAGGCGATGAAATCACCAACAGATTCATGGGATTACGTCGCAGTTTCAGAAATCGACCATCCTAGTACGCCGACTTCTGCCCCAGCACCTTCAACGCCGTCAGCACGATGATCCGCACGTCCAGCGTCGGGCTCCAGCGTCGGATGTAGTCGATGTCGTACTGGACGCGCTTCTTCATCGAGCGCAGCTCCGGCGTCTCACCGCGCAACCCGTGCACCTGCGCCCAGCCAGTAATCCCCGGCTTGACGTAGTGGCGGTGCATGTAGCGTTCGATCACCCGCTCGTAGTGATTGTTGTGCTGGATCGCGTGCGGCCGCGGCCCCACCACCGACATGTTCCCACCCAACACATTGAAGAACTGCGGCAGTTCATCCAGGCTGCTGCGACGCAGGAAGGCGCCAAACCGGGTGACGCGTGGATCATCGCGCGTCGCCTGGGTGATCTGCCCCTCCCCCTCCGCGTGCACACGCATGGAGCGGAACTTGAGCATCCAAAACTCTTTACCGCCAAGGCCATGACGCTTCTGGCGGAACAACACCGGCCCCGGCGAACTCAGCTTCACGCCGATGGCCAGCACGGCAAACAACGGCGCCAGCAGGATCACCGCCGCACCCGCGACGACAATGTCCTCGACCCGCTTGAACACGCGGAACCGATGATCCACCAAGCCTTGACGTACGCCGATCATCGGCACATCACCCACCTGGTGCACGCCCGGATTAAGCGCCCCCAAACCCGTGGTATCGGGAATCAGGCGCACCGGCACCGGAAATCGCTCGATCTGCTTGAGCATGTCCTTGATCGCGGCCGCGTGCCCCATCGGCATCGACACCCAGACCTGGTCGAATTCTCCGCGGTGCTGATCCATGTACTGCGGAACGTCTTCCAGTCGCCCCAGCCTGCACGGCGCATCCCCACCGCGACGGGTAGCGATATCACCCGCACTGGCGAAGTAGCCGATGACGTCTTTGCCAAGCTCTGGTTTCCCACGCAGCAGGCGGTGCAGCCTCAAGGCAGGCGCCCGCAGCCCGACCAGCAGGATCCGTTCATGGTCCATCCCACGTGAACGCAAGCGATGCAACTGCACCCTCAGCAATACGCGTAATGCAGCCATGGAACCCAGGCCAAAGGCATACCAGCCAACCAGCCAGGTAGAGGGGACCGCATCGGCAAGTCCGACCAGGACGACGTAGAGCGAGAACAACGCGAAGGTGGCAGACCACGCCAACAGCAGCAGCCAGAGATCGGCAAGCAACCCGCGCATCCGCCAGTTCCGATACAGCGGCGCGACGGAGAAACAGACGATGGCACTGAGAATCACCGCGCCAAACACGATGCGCTGGGAGGAATCCGGCGCAGCCGCGCCATACAACACGATGTGGGAGAGCACCGCCATGCCCGGCAGCAGCAACAGATCGCCCAGGCGCAACCCCAACTCAAGGGCCGCCCGGGCTTCGACGCGGCGGCGGCCCGCCCGGGCCCGCGCTGCGGGGAGGTCTTCTACTGATCCATGTAGCAAAGCACTTCTCCATTCACGACTCGACCGAACGCTGAATTGTTCGTCTTCACGTGCATGGACTCCCCAGCCAGCACGCGATTGTCAGAGGTTTGTCAATCAGGCGTGACTGAATTGTGAATGATGTCTGCGGCAAAAGATAGGAATTTTCAGTGGGGGACTGACTGAAGCTATCGCCAGGAGATCACGTAAGTCTTTAGAACTATTACGAATTTAATATGTGTCGCAATGCATCAATATGCGTCACTTTGCGTCGCCATCATCCATCCACGCCCGGATCGCAAGCCGGCAAATTGACAGTCTTGAGCTCGCCCACCCCGCACCGCACCAAAGCCCAGCAACCTCCCTCTGCTACCATCGGCGGTTCTGTTCATCGCGTCCCCCACCTGCCCGCGATGGCGCCAAAACAACGTAACGAAACACAGGAGTCTGCATGTCTTCCGAGCTGCTCAAGTCCCTTGGCCTGGACGCGATCAACGCTGGCACGTACCTGGGCAACGGGGAGTGGTCGAGCGCGACCAGCGGGGAGCTGATCACCCCGGTCAACCCGACCACCGGCGAGCCGATCGCACAGGTCCGCGCGACCACCGAGGCCGAGTACGAGACCGTCGTCGCCCGCGCGCAGGAAGCCTTCAAGGTCTGGCGCACCACGCCTGCCCCGCGCCGCGGTGAGGCCGTGCGCCTGTGCGGCGAAGCGCTGCGCAGGCACAAGGATGCGCTGGGTTCGCTGGTCGCCCTGGAAATGGGCAAGAGCAAGCCGGAAGGCGACGGCGAAGTGCAGGAGATGATCGACATCGCCGATTTCGCCGTGGGCCAGAGCCGCATGCTGTACGGCTACACCATGCATTCCGAGCGCCCCGGCCACCGCATGTACGAGCAGTACCACCCGCTGGGCCTGGTCGGCATCATCTCGGCCTTCAACTTCCCGGTCGCGGTGTGGAGCTGGAACTCGTTCCTGGCCGCCATCTGTGGCGACGTGTGCATCTGGAAGCCGTCCAACAAGACCCCGCTGACCGCCATCGCCTCGCTGAAGATCTGCAACGAGGCCCTGCGCGAGGCCGGCTTCCCGGACATCTTCTTCCTGATCAATGATGCCGGCACCGCGCTGTCGGAAAAGATGGTCGATGACCGCCGCGTGCCGCTGATCAGCTTCACCGGCTCGACCCAGGTCGGCCGCACCGTCAACGAGAAGGTCGCGCGCCGCCTGGGCCGCTGCCTGCTGGAGCTGGGCGGCAACAACGCCATCATCCTGGACGAAACCGCCGACCTGAAGCTGGCCGTGCCGGGCATCGTGTTCGGTGCGGTCGGCACCGCCGGCCAGCGCTGCACCACCACCCGCCGCCTGATCGTGCACCGCTCGATCTACGCCGACGTACTGGCCACCCTGGTCAAGGCCTACAAGCAGGTGGAAGGCAAGATCGGCGACCCGACCGATGCCGCCAACCTGATGGGCCCGCTGAACAGCGAAGGCGCCGTACAGCAGTTCCTCGATGCCATCGCCCAGGCCAAGGCCGCCGGCGGCACCATCGAAACCGGTGGCACCCGCATCGATCGACCGGGTAACTTCGTACTGCCCGCCATCGTCTCCGGTCTGAAGAACAGCGACGCCGTGGTCCAGCACGAGACCTTCGCGCCGATCCTCTACGTGATGCCGTACGACACCCTCGACGAAGCCATCGAGATGCAGAACGGCGTGCCGCAGGGCCTGTCGTCCTCGATCTTCACCCAGAACCTGAAGACCGCCGAGAAGTTCCTGTCGGCGGCCGGCAGCGACTGCGGCATCGCCAACATCAACATCGGCACGTCCGGTGCGGAGATCGGTGGCGCCTTCGGTGGCGAAAAGGACACCGGCGGTGGCCGCGAGTCCGGTTCGGATGCGTGGAAGGTCTACATGCGCCGCCAGACCAACACCATCAACTATTCGGACTCGCTGCCGCTGGCCCAGGGCATCAAGTTCGACCTGTAACGCAATCTGTAGTGCCGGGCCATGCCCGGCAGGATGCGCCATGAACACCGCAGGAAATGCAGCCGAGCATGGCTCGGCTCTACAGGGTGGCAAGCCGGTGATTGATTTCACCGGCCGCCGCGTGCTGATCGCCGGCGGCAGCAAGGGTATTGGCCGTGAAATGGCACTGGCCTTTGCCGGTGCCGGTGCGCAGGTCTCGGCCTGCGCCCGCGGCCAGGCCGGCCTGGATGCCCTGCGTGCCGATGCACGGGCGCAGGGCTTCGAACTGCACGCGTTCTCTACCGATCTGGCCGATCCCGGCCAGATCCTGGCCTGGCTGCAGGCTGCCGCCGATACACTCGGCGGCATCGACGTGCTGGTCAACAACGCCACCGGCTATGGCATGGCCGATGACGAGGACGGCTGGGCCGCCAGTCTGCAGATCGACCTGATGGCGGCGGTACGGGCCTCGCGCCTGGCACTGCCGTGGCTGCGCGCATCCAGCGATGCCTGCATCCTCAACCTGTCCTCGATCGCCGCCCAGCAGCCGCGTCCCGGTGGCGCGCCGTACGCCGCGGCCAAAGCCGCGCTTTCGCACTACACCACGTCACAGGCGCTGGCGCTGGCCAAGGACCGGATCCGGGTCAATGCCATCGCACCGGGCTCGATCGAGTTCGATGACGGCCTGTGGGACCGCCGCCGCACCGAAGACCCCGCCCTGTACCACGGCACCTTGGCGAAGATCCCGTTCGGCCGCTTCGGCCACCCGCGTGAGATCGCCGACGCCGCCCTGTTCCTGTGCTCGCCGCTGGCGCGCTGGGTCACCGGCCATGTGCTCAACGTGGATGGCGGCCAAGTGTTGATGGGCTGAATCTGTAGAGACGAGCCCATGCTCGGCTTGCACGCAAGACGCGGTCGATCCCGCATCAGCCCAAGGGGCAGCCGAGCATGGGCTCGGCTCTACAGGGCACTGCCCATGGGATTGCCCGGGCAGACGCACTATCATGTGCACACTGCCAAGGAGGACCCCGATGAGCGTGGCACCCCGACAGACAAGCGCCCTGGCCGTGGTCAGCCTGGTCATGGGCATCGCCAGTTGGACCGTCCTGCCCTTCGTGGCCAGCATCGTGGCCATCATCACCGGCCACATGGCCCGCGCCGAGATCCGCCGCCGCCCGCATGAACTGGAAGGCGATGGCCTCGCCGTCACCGGCCTGGTGCTGGGCTGGGTGATGGTCGGCGCCGTGATCGCCGCCATCCTGGTCTTCATCCTGTTCTTCGGCGGCCTGGCGTGGCTGGCGGCAGTGTCGAAGTGACGCCATGACTGCCTCCGACAGCACTGAACGCTTCAGTAGCCGCGTCGCCGACTACGTCCGCTACCGGCCCGATTACCCGCCCGCCCTGTTGGAGTGGCTGCATGGCCCGATGGGCATCAGCCACGAGGCCGTGGTCGCCGACATCGGCGCCGGCACCGGTATTTCCAGTCGCCTGTTCCTGGCCAGCGGCCATCCAGTAGTCGCGGTTGAACCCAACGCCGCCATGCGGGGCGCGGCCGAGGAATGGCTGGCACCGCAGTACCCGCAGTTCCGTGCGGTGGACGGCCGCGCCGAGGCCACCACACTGGACGATGCCAGCATCGATCTGGTCAGCGTCGCGCAGGCCTTCCACTGGTTCGACACCGTGGCGGTGCGCGCCGAGTGGCAGCGCATCCTGCGCCCGGGTGGCCTGGCACTGATCTACTGGAACTCGCGCCTGCTCGATGCCAGCCCGTTCCTGATCGGCTACGAGCAGCTGCTGCTGGACTACGGCACCGACTACACCGCCGTTGCCGAGCGCTACCAGGACGACGCCACCATGCAGGCGTGGTTCGGCCCCGGCCTGCGCGGCATGGTGGAGCTGCCGAACGTGCAACATCTGGATTTCGACGCCCTGCGCGGGCGCCTGCTGTCCTCCTCCTACGCACCCCAAGCCGGTCATCCGCGCCATGCGCCGATGATCGCCGCCCTGCAGGACCTGTTCGCCGCCCACGCGGTCGACGGCCAGGTTGCTTTTGAATATCGAACCCGAGCCTTCCTCGGCACGCTGGACTGAACCGACGCATGTATTCGCTTGCCCGCCCCTTCCTGTTCTCGCTCGACGCCGAGCGCGCCCACGGCCTCGGCCTGTCCGCACTGGACCTGGCCTATCGCACCGGCACCACGCCGCTGCTGGCCGCACGCATCGCGCCGATGCCGAGCACCGTGTTCGGGCTGACCTTCCCCAATCCGGTCGGCCTGGCCGCCGGCCTGGACAAGAATGGCGAGCACATCGATGCATTGTTCGCGCTGGGTTTCGGCTTCGTCGAGATCGGCACCATCACCCCGCGCCCGCAGGCCGGCAACCCGCAGCCGCGCCTGTTCCGCCTGCCGGAACACAACGCGATCATCAACCACATGGGCTTCAACAATGCGGGCGTGGACGCGCTGGTGCGCAATGTCGAGCGCGCGCGCAACCGCCGCGGCCTGCTCGGCATCAACATCGGCAAGAACAAGGACACGCCCAACGAACAGGCCGTGGACGATTACATCGCCTGCCTGGACAAGGTCTATCCGCTGGCCGACTACATCACCGTCAACATCTCCTCGCCCAACACTGCCGGCCTGCGTGAACTGCAGGAGGAAACCGCGCTGCGCCAGCTGGTCAGCCAGTTGCGCGACCGCCAGGAAGCACTGGCCGCGCAGCATGGCCGCCGCGTCCCGATGCTGGTGAAGGTGGCACCGGACCTGAGCGAGCGCGACATCGATGCCGCCGCCCGCGTACTGGGCGAACTGCAGGTGGACGGCGTGATCGCCACCAACACCACCATCGACCACAGCAAGGTGGCAGGCGATCCACTGGCCAACGAGGCCGGCGGCCTGTCCGGTGCGCCGGTGCTGGAGCAGTCCACGCTGGTACTGCGCCGCCTGCGTTCGCGCCTGCCCGAATCGGTCCCGCTGGTCGGCGTCGGCGGCATCCTGTCCGGTGCCGATGCGGTGGCCAAGATGGCCGCAGGCGCGGCGCTGGTGCAGTGCTACAGCGGCTTGATCTTCCGTGGCCCGGCGTTGGTCTCTGAATGCGTGGAGGCGATCCGTCGCCGCCGCGAAGCGCCGAGCCGCGGCGCGGTGGCCCCACTGTGAGCGCGCCCATGGATACCGTCGACGGCAACGCCCCGCTGCGCTGGACGCTCACCCGCAATGCGCCGCTGCAGGCGCTGAACACCTTCCACGTGCAGGCCAGCGCCGCGCAGCTGCTGGAACTGCACGATGCCGCACTGCTGCCGGACGTGCTGGCGCTGCCCGAGGTGGCCAGCGGCCCGCTGCTGGTGCTGGGCAGCGGCAGCAACGTACTGATCGCCGAAGACCTGCCTGGCACCGTGCTGGTGTTCGGCAACCGGGACATCAGCTTCCTGGAGCACCGCGCCGACCATGCGGTGATCCGCGCCGGCGCTGGCGTGTCCTGGCATGGCCTGGTGATGTGGTCGCTGCAGGAAGGCCTGTCCGGCCTGGAGAACCTGGCGTTGATTCCCGGCACGGCCGGTGCCGCGCCGATCCAGAACATCGGTGCCTATGGCGCGCAGGTCGGCGAGTTCATCCAGGCCGTTGAAGCCTGGGACTGCCAGGAGCAGGCCTGGGTGCGGCTGGACAACGAACAGTGTGGCTTCGCCTACCGCGACAGCGTGTTCAAGCAGCAACCCGATCGCTACCTGATCACCGCCATCGAGCTCAGGCTGCCGCTGCTGCACGACCTGCGCATGGACTACGCCGGCATCCGTGAGGAACTGCAGGCACAGGGCGTGGAGCTGCCCAGTGCCGTGGACGTGGCCAATGCGGTGATCGCGATCCGCCGCCGCAAGCTGCCCGATCCGGATGTGCTGGGCAACGCCGGCAGCTTCTTCAAGAACCCGGTACTGCCACTGGAACAGGTGGACGTACTGCTGCAGCACTTCCCCGAGCTGCCGGTGTTCCCGGCCGAACAGGACGACAAGCGCAAGGTCTCTGCGGCCTGGATGATCGAGTCCTGCGGCTGGAAGGGCTTCCGCGAAGGCGATGCCGGCGTCGCGCCGAGCCACGCGCTGGTGCTGGTCAATTACGGCAACGCCACCGGTGCTGAGCTGCTGGCGCTGGCGCGACGCATCTCGGCCTCGGTGCTGGAAAAGTACGGCGTGCCGATCGAACCGGAGCCCCGCCTGCTCGGCGCACAGTGGTGAACACCCCCGCCCTCTCCCCCAGCGCCACCCCGATGCGGGCGGCGCTGCTGATGATCGGCAGCACGATGGCATTCGGCCTGATGGCCGTCGCCATCCGCTACGCCACCCGGTACGTACCAACCCAGGAAGTGGCGTTCTTTCGCAATGCCTTTGGCCTGCTCGCGTTGCTGCCGATGCTGCTGCGCCCCGGCCATGCACCACTGAAAACGCAGCAGCTGCCGCGTTATTTCGTGCGCAGTGCGATTGGCCTGGGTTCGATGCTGTGCGCATTCTGGGCACTGGGCCATCTGCCACTGGCGCAGGCGGTTTCCCTCTCGTACTCCACGCCGTTGTTCGTCACCATCGCCGCCGTGCTGTGGCTGGGCGAGACCGTGCGTGTACGCCGCTGGGCTGCGGTGGTGGTTGGATTCATCGGTGTGCTGGTGATCGTGCGCCCCGGTACCGCCGGCTTCACCGCGGGCAGCCTGGTAGCGGTGGCAGCCGCCGTGCTCAGCTCATTGGTGGCGATCCAGATCAAGCAGCTGACCCGTGTCGACAGCGCTGACACCGTGGTGCTCTACACCTACGTGTTCTGGGTGCCGCTGTCGCTGGTCCCGGCACTGTTCGTCTGGGTCTGGCCCTCCGGCATGGCGTGGCTGTGGCTGCTGGCCACCGGCGTGCTCGGCACCGTCGGCCAGCTGTTGTGGACCCGCGCGCTACGGCTGGGCGAAGTCTCCGCCCTGACCCCGATCAGCTTCCTGCAGCTGCCACTGGTAACGCTGTTCGGCTGGCTGCTGTTCAACGAAACGGTGGACCGCTGGACGATCATCGGTGCCGGCATCATCCTCGCCGCCAACGCCTACATCGCCCACCGCGAAGCCGTACTGTCGCGGCGAGCCGCAAGTGCAGCAGCCTCGGCAGCGGCCAAGCCCGCCGAGTAGATCCACGCCACACGTGGATGACGCTGCACTCCTCTGTAGAGCCGAGCCTACGCTCGGCTGCTCTTCGCGCCTCACCGTTGACAGAGCGCGCAGGGTTCATCCACGCATGGCGTGGATCTACAGCGCGCGATACACCCGCTCCGCCGCATCGAACACATTGCCCGGCGCGAACTGCTCGCCCAGATAGTGCAACGACTGCCGGCGCAACTGCGGCGAACGCTCCTCGCCATCGCTGCCCAACAGCACCTGCTGGAACTCGATCAGGTCCTGCAGGATGCGCCAGTGCCGGTACCAGGCGATCCAGCGCGGATCGCCGCGGTCGCTGCCGTAGCCCTCCTCGAAGCCCAGCGGATTCTCGCGCCCCCAGCGCCCACCAACCGCCGCACCAATGAACATCAGGTCGCGCTCGCGCGGGGCCAGCGAAAGGCCGTCCCAATCGATCAGGTGCAGGCCCCCGTCATTGCCCATCAGCAGGTTGCCGGCATGCAGGTCGGTGTGACACAGATGCAGATCTACCGGTACGTCCTGCAATGCCACGAGCAGCTCCCGTGCCTGCGCATGCAGCGCCGCGATGCGCGCATGCTGCTGGTCCCATACCGAAACAAATGCGCGGCCCAGCCCGTCCTTCGCGGCCGCCAGGCCTTCGCCGGCCAGCCATTGACCGACCGTCTCCAGCGCCGCGGTTTCCAGCCGTACGATCGGCAGCGCCTGCTGCAGTTGCGCTGGCAGTTGCGCGCCGTGCAGGCGCCGCAGTACCTCGCCCAACCGCTTCCACTGCGTGCGGCTCAACGCCGCCTCGAATCCGGACTGTCCTTCCACATAAGGGAACAGGGTGAACTGCAGCCCCCACCGCTGTACCGATGCGCCGCCGGTCAATGCTGGCCACGGCGCAACGATCTCATCGATGCCCAGCGTGCCGCGCAGCCAATGCAGGCTGTCCCACACCGCTGGGGCGACCTGGTAGGTGCGGCATTTCAACCACCACTGCCCGTGCCGCGCATCGACGCGATACACGCTGGCATTGGCGTCGGCACCCACCGGGCGTGGCACCACGGCGGTGGCAGTGATGCCATAGGATTGTTGCAGGACTTCGCCGAGATGCTGCGCCGAAGCGAATGACATGGATGCAAGCGGAAAGTATTGCCTGCTGCCACTATCGCAGATGCATTCGCCGCGACACAGACATGTCCGTCACAACATCAGCTCGCCGCGACCAGAGAACTAGCCTGCGATGCGTCGCATCACCATCTCCAGCGGGCCGCGTGCGAACTGCCACGACCACAGCCAGGCCGCGCCCGTCGCCAGCATCAGGAACAGCATCGCCCACAGCAGCACCGATGCGAGCGACGCGCTGCCATCGAGCAGGCCCAGGCTTTCCAGCGTGCCCATGCCCAGCAGGATGTGGCCCACGTACAGGGTCAGGGTCATGCGCCCGGCCGCGGTGAACGGCTCCAGCCAGTCCCCGGGTTGCACACGCGTCAGCCACAGGCAGGCGGCAATGACACTGAACGCTGCGCCCGCACCCGTGAGTACGTAGGCCGGTCCCGGCGGCATCGGTTGCGTTCCCAGCCACACCTGCCAGGGCGTTCCCTGCGCAAGCTGCTGAACGCCATGGCCGGCCGCGATCAGCAGCAGCCCCAGCACCAGCAATGCTCGCTGCACCCGCGGTTGCGACAACTGAAGGCGTGCCAGCAGCATCCCCAGCAGGAAGAAGCACAGCCACGGCAGCAGCGGATGGAAGCCGTTGAACAACAGGTTGCGGGCCGCGCCCGGCCATTGCCACAGGTCTGCGTATTCCAGCGTCTGCCAGTTCCATCCCTGGCTGTAGTCCCAGTGCAGCAACGCCCAGAACGAACACGCCGCCAGGCCCACGATGCTGGCCAGCAACACCCGCGGCGACGCACGCAGCCACACCACCGCCAACGCGAAATACACCGCGTAGTAGTGCAGGATATCGGCCGGGAACAGAGTCAGGTTGAGCAGGCCCAGCACCATCAGGAACAGCGCGCGCCTCCAGGTCTGCACGCTGGCCGGCCACCACCCCTGCCGCTGCGTGGCCAGCACCAGGCCAAGACCGGCCAGAGTGACGAACGTCGCCGAGGCTTTGCCTTCCAGCAGATGGAAGAACCCTGCCAACCAACCCTCACCCTCTGCCGGCACGGCCATCGCCAGGCGGAAGTTGACCAGCACCATGCCGGCCAAGGCCAGGTAGCGCGCCAGATCAAGGCCGTGCAATCGCCGGTCAACGGCACTCATGCGCGTGCCCCGAGCAGCAGCGCGAGCAGGCCAAGATCCAGCGAGGCCTCATCGATGCCATCGGCTTCGCCCAGCCCCCGACGCAGCGCATCGCTTTCAATGGCATCCAGCAGCACCTGCGCCTGCAATGCCGGGGCCAGCACGGGACGCCGACGTTCGCGCCGTGCCACCTGCTGCAGGGCTTCGGCCAGGGTCGCCTGCAATTGCCTGCGATTGGCCGCAAATGCCTCGGCCACGGCCGGATTGCGTGCGCTCTCGGCCAGCACTTCGACGGCAAGCGTCGCCCATTCCGGCTGGCGGCACAGTGCGTGGAAGTCCTGAAGGAAATCCAGTACCTGTGCGCGCTCGCCTTCGGACGCGGCCAGTCGACGCAGCAACGGTGCCAGTTCTTCGCTCTCGGCCACTGCCACTGCAAGGATGATCGCTTCCTTGCCCGGGAAGTGGTTGTAGAGGTTGCCCAGGCTGACGCCAGCCGCCTGCGCGATGTCACGCATGCTGGTCTGGTGGAATCCCTTGGCGAGGAAGCACCGCAGGGCCGCCTGCAGGATCAGGGTCACGCGCTGCTCATTGCGGTCGATTCGGCTCATGCCACGAGCATGAACGAACGTTCGTTTATTTTGTAGATGTCGACCTGGCCACCATCGGGCTCCGTTCAGCCAGCCTTGACCTCAACTGCGGTTGAGGCCCGATGCTGCGCGACCTGTTCCATGCCCAACCCGGAGTTCCTGCATGCCACTGATGATCACCACCCTGCTCGACAGCCGCGTGCTGTGGTTCCTCGCCCGGCTGCTGCTGGCCGTGGTGTTCCTGTCCTCGGGCCTGGCCAAGCTGCTGGCGTGGGACAACAGCGTGGCCGAAATGCAGGCCGCCGGGCTGCAACCGCCTGTGCTGTTCAACCTCGCCAGCGCCGTGGTGCTGCTGGGTGGCTCACTGTGCCTGCTGCTCGACCGCCTGCTATGGCTGGGCAGCGGCGCGCTGGCGGTGTTCATGCTGCTGACCATCGTCATCGTGCATACCTTCTGGACCAAGCACGGCGCGGAACAGCAGCTGGCGATGTTCTTCGCGCTGGAACACCTGAGCGTGGTCGGCGGCCTGATCTGCGCGGCCATCGCCAGCCATGCGCGGGCTCAGAAGAACTCGTCGAGCAACCGGTAGAACGCCAGCCGACGCTCGTCGACCAACGCGCCGTAGCGCTGGAACAACGGCGCCACCCAACGCGTGTCGCCGAAGTTGTGAACCAGGCTGCGCGCGGCCAGCGCCAGGTCCTGGTAGCGGTCGGCCACGCCCAGCCGCCCACAGTCGATGAAACCACTGAAACGCCCCTCGACCGCCATCAGGTTCGGCAGGCACGCATCGCCATGGCTGACCACCAGATCTTCATGGTCGGGCCGGGTGCTGCACAGTTCGGCGAAGACCTGCTGTGGACTCTGGCCCAGGCGCTCATCATCGAAATCATCGGCATCCACCAGGCTCGCTTCGACGCGGGCCTGCGCGGCCTCCAGGCGCGAGGCCAGTCGCTGGTCGAACGGGCAGGCTGCCACCGGCAACGCATGCAGCCCGCGCAGCGCGTCGGCCAGCAGTTCCACCAACTGCTGCGGCGCGAGTTCCGGCGACGAAGCCAGGTCGCGGCCGGGCAGCGCGCTCATCAGCAACCAGCGCCGGCCCGCTTCTTCGGCGGTGGCAATTACCGTTGGCGCCGGTTGTCCCTGTTCCTGCAGCCAGCGCAGGCGCGCGATCTCATCGCCCAGCTCACTGAAGGCGTCGATCACTTCCGACTTCAGGAAGGCATCGGGCTGGCCTGGCTGCTGCACACGAGCAACATCCGCACGCGACACGCCGATCGACTGCCGCTCGATGCGCGCATCGCCCAACGCTTCCTGCCACGCCCGCGGCAGCGGCAGGCCATCAGTGAAGGGATCGGGTGCTCCCATGTCGGGATGCTCCTGTTGCTGGGGACGCTACGGATTCTCGCCGATCCCGAAGCACACCGCCCAGCAGAGCGCGCAATGGAAGGAAGCAACATGAAATTGATGGTCATCGGCGCCAGCAGGGGCCTCGGTCGGGCATTCGTGGAAGGCCTGTGCAGTGCGGGCGACACCGTCATCGGCGTTTCGCGCAGCCGTCCGCGCGACCTTGAATGCCCCGAAGGTGTCACCCTGCAGTGGATCGAGGCCGATCTGTCCCAACCCACCCTGGCTGCCAATCACATCGCAGCGCAGGCACCGGCCGATCTGGATGTGCTGATCCACAACCTGGGCATCTGGGAAGAGACCGCCTTCAGCGACGAGTACGCCTTCCTCGACGAGAGCGATGCCGCGCTCACCCAACTGGTCGACGTCAACATCACCGCGACCCTGGTGCTGCTGCAGCGCCTGCTGCCGCGGGTACTGGGCGCACCACGCCCGCAGCTGGTGCTGACCGGCTCGACCTCGGCGCTGCCACGCAGCGGCCGCCCGGAAGTGGCGTTCGGCGCATCCAAGTTCGCGCTCAACGGCATCGCCGATGCACTGCGCGAGGGTTTCCGCGATCGCCGCCTGGCGGTGACCAGCCTGCAGCTGGGCTGCCTCAACACCGACGATGCACTGTCGGTGCCGGTGGCAGAGGCCGCAGCACGCGGGGATGGCGAACTTGTCCCGGTACACGATGTGGTGACCATGGTGCGTGCGCTGCTGCAGCTGTCGCCGTCCGGCTTCGTACGTGAACTGGTACTGCCAGCCATCGCCGACCCACGCTACTGACCTTGCCGGCCGCCGCAGGGCACCATCAGTGGCCGCGCGCGCGGTCGTGGTTTACCCTGCTCCTCACCGGCCGTCGGTCACAGGCGGGAATGCTATGGATGCGCTGTCACGGGTCTCGGCCCAGGTCCTGGACGGTTCCCTGCCCAGCCTGCCGCTGTACCTGCTGCAGGCCACCGCAGTGATCGGCATGATCGGGGTGCTGCTGATCGCCACCCGCCGTGCCGGCCATGCCATTGAAGGCCGCCGCCTGTATGTGGGCGTGGCACTGGGCCTGATCTACCTGTTCAATTCCTGGTTCGTGGCCCGTTACACCCAGGGCGTGGTCAAGCTGCACCTCGGCTTCGACATTCTGCTGGTCAGCGGCCTGCTCGGCGGCTGGCGCGGTGGCCTGGTGTGCCTGGGCGCCAGCCTGCTGGCCCGCTACCAGTTCGCCGGCACCCAGTACTTCCTGCCTGCCAGCCTCGAGGCCACGCTGCAGATGCTGGCCGGCGTCTGGCTGCGCAGGCGCCTGCACCCGCACATGCTCAATGAACTCTCGCTGCGCATGATCCTGCAGGCCTGGGGCGTTCGTGTCGTCGTCACTGCGTTGGGCTTGGCACTGGGCGTAGCAATCATTGGTGCCAACCAGCTACCCGTGGAGGAGCTGGCAATCCAGCGGCTGCTGGCGCTACCACTATCGCTGCTGATGCTCGGCGCGGTGTTCGCACTGGTCTACAACGATGCGCAGATCGATGCCCAACGCCAGCGCGAACAGGCCTGGCTGCGCATCGATCCAATCAGTGGCCTGCCCAACATGCGTGCGCTCGGCGAACGCCTGCAGCATTACTGGCGCGACAACGACGGCATCGGCAAGGCCTGCCTGATCGTGGCCGAGATGGGCAACCTGCGCGACCTGCGCCTGCGCTACGGTCCGCTGCAGGACAACGGCCTGTGGCAGCGCGACAGCACCGAAGAGGTGCATCGGCTGCTGCCCTCGCTGCCGGCCGGGCAACTGGAGATCTACCAGTTCGGCGATGCCGCGCTGGCGATCCTGGTGCGCGACCTGACCTTGTCCGAACTGCGCACGCAACCGCAGATCACCGAGCTGGCCAGCAACCTGGCCGATCAGGTCGGCCGCGATTGGCCCGGCTTCCGGCCGCTGTTCCGCTGCGCGGTAGTCGAACTGAAGCCCCCCACCGATACAGACGACGGTCACCTGCCGTTCCGGGCGATCACCCTGACGATGAGTGCGATCGAATCGGGCGTCGTGTTCTTCGACGACCCGATCCAGCGCGACAGCGAGATCGACGCCCTGATCGAAGTCGCTCTCGAACGCTGGCTGCAGCAGGGCGATGCACCGCTGTGCTACCAGCCCAAGCATCGCCTGCAGGACCGCCAGTTGGTCGGCGCCGAAGCGCTGCTGCGCATGCGCGATGGCGAAGGCCGGCCGATTGCACCGATGCGGGTGATCTCGCTGCTGCGCCGGCAGGGCCGGCTGGCAGACCTGGAATGGGCCACGCTGCAGTCGGCGGTGCACTTCCTGCAGCACTGCCGGCAGGACGGCGCGGCGCTGACCATCGCAGTCAATGTGTCAGCCGAATCCCTGCGCCTGCCCGACTTCGGCCTGCGCCTGCAGGAGCTGCTACAACTGCATGACATCCCCGGTGCGATGCTGCGCCTGGAGATCGTCGAATGGACCGAAATCGTCGAGCGCGACGTGGTCGATGCCAACATCACACAGCTGCTGGCAGCCGGGGTCACCCTGTCGCTGGATGATTTCGGCGCCGGCTATTCAACCCTGATCCTGCTTTCGCAGCTGGCCATCGCCGAGGTCAAGATCGAGCAGGCACTGATCGCCACGCTGTCCGACGCCAAGTCACAGTCGATCGTGCGCTTCATCGTCGAGGTCGCGCACCGCTGCGGCGCGATCGTGGTGGCCGAAGGTACCGAAACCCTGGCGCAGGAGCAGAAGCTGCGAGCCCTGGGCGTGGATGTCGGCCAGGGCTATCTGTACTCGGCGGCGCTGCCGGCCGACGAGTTCCGTCGCTTCGCCGCCAGCTAGACCGCGTAGAAGCCCAGGAACATCGCAACCGCCGATTCGGCCACGCGCGCACGTTCCTGCGCGGTCAGCGGTGGCTGCCCCATCGTGACCTGCGGCCAGAACGCAAAGCTCTTCACCAGGCCGTGCAACTGGTGGCCGGCAAAGTCCGGATCCACCTCGCGCAGTCGGCCATCGGCGATGGCCGCGCGGATCCAGGCACTCTCGCCGCTTTCCTTTTCGCCCATGCGGCAGACGATGGCCTGCGCGCGCTCCGGTGAGTGGATGACCTCGGCCATCGCCACCCGTGCCAGGTCGATGAAGTTGGCATCGCTGAGCAGTTCCAGCTTCTGGCCCAGCAACTGCAGCAGCTGCGCCTGCAACGGCTGGTCCGCGCGATACGGCAGTGCGTCGCTGGCCACGCTGCGTTCCCACAGCTCCTCCAGGATCATCGAGAACAGCGCTTCCTTGCTCGGGAAATGGTTGTAGACGGTGCGCTTGGAGACCCCCGCCGCCTCTGCAATGCGGTCCATGCTGGTCGCCTCGTAGCCCGATGCACGGAACTCCTCCACCGCCGCGCGCACGATGGCATCGCGTTTACGGTCGGTCAGGCGTTGCGGGGCACGGGGCATGGCGGGAACCGAATAACTGAACGGACGCCACCATTTTACACCCATCAGTGTACTTTTGAAAAAGACGAAACTACACTGTGCAGTGTACCCAGCGGACGTCACCCATGAAGCGCCTGCTCCTTGTCCTCCTGCTTGGAATCCTCGCTGTGACCGCCTACACCTTCTGCAAGTCCTGGTCCCTCCCCGACTTCCCCGATTCGCCGCAGTACCGTGATGGCAAGTTCCGCAATGCCCTGCCCCGTCCGGCGATGGGCCTGCGCGACGGTGCGGAGATCTGGTGGACGTTCCTGTTCAACAAGCCCAAGGGCACCGTCCCGGCCCACCCCATTCCGGTGCAGCCGCTGGACCGCGCCACGCTGGACGCCGCGCCGGACCGCAGCCTGTTCCGGCTGGGGCACTCCACGATCCTGCTGAAGCTGCGTGGCCAGTACTGGCTGACCGATCCGGTGTTCTCCGAGCGCGCCTCGCCGGTGCAGTGGATGGGCCCGGCGCGCTTCCACGCACCGCCGATCAGCATTGACAAACTGCCGCCCATCGCCGGCGTGATCCTCTCGCACAACCACTATGACCATCTCGACCATGCCGCGGTAATGCAGCTGGCTGGCAAGACCGCGCGCTTCATTGCACCGCTCGGCGTCGGCGACCAGCTGATTGCCTGGGGTGTGGACGCCAGCAAGGTCGAACAGCTGGACTGGTGGCAATCGACCGAGGCCAGCGGCCTGCGCCTGACCGCCACGCCGGGCCAGCACTTCTCCGGCCGCGGCCTGGGCGACAGCGACCGCAGCCTGTGGGCGTCGTGGGTGATCCAGGACGACGACTTCCGCATCTTCTTCAGCGGCGACACCGGCTACTTCGACGGCTTCAAGGCCATCGGCGAGAAGTACGGCCCGTTCGACCTGACCATGATCGAGACCGGCGCCTACGATCCGCGCTGGGCGTTCGTGCACATGCAGCCGGAACAGACGCTGCAGGCGCACCTGGACCTGCGCGGCAAGTGGCTGCTGCCGATCCACAACGGCACCTTCGACCTGGCCCTGCACGCATGGCAGCAGCCGTTCGAGCGCATCACCGCATTGGCGGCCGCGAAGAACGTGCCGGTGGCCACGCCGATGATGGGCGAAGCGCTGGACATGCAGGCGCCGCAGGCGGGTACGCGCTGGTGGGAGACGGTGGAGCTGTAGCGTGCGGTGCGCTTGACCTGCCGGAAACCATGTAGAGCCGAGCCATGCTCGGCTGCGTCAACCACAGAAGCGGCCTGCGACGCTGCAGTGCGTCATGTAACCGATTACATCCCTTGCTAGCGTAGCGCTCGGCCGACACCGGCCGAACCTGCGAGGCTGTACGTAATGACATTGCGCGCCGAACGCTCCAAGGTCTCCCGCTCAGCCATTCCGTGGCGAGCTGCCGCCACCCTGCTGTTGGCCGCCCTCGCCGCTGCCGCACAGGCACAGCCCCTTCCCCCGCGCAGCCAATGGCAGGCCAGCAGTTCCTCGCAGCAGGTGCCGGCGATGGCGATCAGCCACCTGATCGACGGCGACCCGAAGACCGTCACCGGCGGCGCCTTCAGCCCCGGCCACTGGTTCCAGATCGATCTGGGCACGCCAACCCTGCTGGCTGGTGCACGACTCACCTGGGATGTCTCCAACCCGGAAGGCTATTCATTGCAGACCTCACTGGATGGTACGCAGTGGCAGACCGCGTACACGATGGCCGATTCACTGGGCGATGTGGAAACGCTGTACTTCGCGCCGCGGCAGGCGCGCTATCTACGACTGGCCAGTCCGCAGCGCACCTCCGACTGGGGTGTGTCGATCTTCGAGATGGAGCCGCTGGACAGCACGCTCAGCGCACGCATCGCCGATGTCGATGCAACACAGGCAGCCGCGCTCTGGCAAGGCGGCGGCACCGTTGCGGTTCCGACCGGAAAAGGTGGATCCCATGCGCTCGAGATCACGCTGCCGCAGGCTCAATCCACGGCTGGCCTGGTGGTCGACTGGGCCGATGGCGCGCGCGGCGCTGCGCGACTGCAGGCGCAGGATGAACAGGGCCGTTGGCAGGACCTCGCACACGATGCACAGGCGGCCAATCATCGGCAAAGCTGGCTGGCTGCTGACACGGCACAACCCCTGCGTGCGTTCCGGCTGAGCGTGGACGGCCCCGCACCGCAGGTCGCGCGACTGCGCCTGCTCGGGCCAAAGGCGGTAATGACGCCGATGAAGCGATACCAGATCACCGCCAGCGGCGCTCAGCGCGCGTTGTTCCCGGCATCGCTGCAGATGCAGCAGACCTACTGGACCGCCGTCGGTGTGCACGCAGGACGACAGAAATCGATCTTCGACGAATACGGCAATCTGGAAGCCTTCAAGGGCGCGCCGCTGGTGCAGCCGATCTGGCGTGGCGCTGACGGGCGTGCCGCTGGCGCGGCAGGACAGCCGATACAGCACGCGTTGCGGGATGGCTGGAAACCGATGCCCTCCGCTACGTGGTCACCGCAGCCCGGCCTGGAGCTGCGCAGCGAGGTATTCGCCATCGAGCGCGACGGCCAGCCGGTAACGTTCTTGCGGCATCGCCTGCACAACACGGGCAGCGCCAGGATCGAAGGCACGCTCAGCCTGGTCGTGCGCCCGATGCAGATGAATCCGCCGTGGCAGAACGGCGGGCTGTCACCGATCCGCGATGTGACCATCGATGGGCAGGCGGTGCGCATCAATGGACGCACGCTGCTGCAGTCGCTCTCGCCAGTGGCTGCGTCGGGCGCGGCGCCGTTCGGCAAGGATGGCGCAACGGAAATCACCGCGACCCTCGCTGCCGGCCAGCTGCCCTCCACGCAACAGGCGCGCGACGACGAGGGTCTTGCCTCGGCTGCGTTGAACTACCGCGTATCACTGGCAGCGGGCGCCAGCGATGCCATCGTGGTCGCGTTCCCGCTGGGTACTGCCGCCGCCGATAGCAAGGGCGCACTGCCCGAGGCGCCTGCGCTCGATCTGGCCACGCTGCCCCGCGATGCCAATATGGCGTTCGATTCCCTGGCCACGCAGGCCTCCGCGGACTGGCAGGCACGGCTGGGCCAGGTCGGGCTGCGCCTGCCCGATCCTTCGCTGGTCGACATGCTGCGCGCGCAGGCCGCCTACATGCTGATCAACCAGACCGGCCCGGCCATGCAGCCCGGGCCCCGCAACTACAACCGCTCTTTCATCCGCGACGGCATGGCCACCTCGGCGGTGCTGCTGCGCATGGGCGAAGCACGCGTCGCGCGCGACTACCTAGCCTGGTACAGCGAACACGGGGTGCATGCCAACGGCCTGGTCTCGCCGATCCTCAACGACGATGGCAGCGTCAATACCGGCTTCGGTTCGGATATCGAGTACGACAGCCAGGGCCAGTACGTAGCGCTGGTGGCCGATGTCGCGCGCCTCGATGGCGGACCCGAATCGGTACGTGCCTATCTGCCGAAAGTGAAGGCAGCGCTGCGCTTCCTGCAGGAACTACGCGAACGCACGCTGGTGCCCGGCTACAAGGCCGACCAGCCAGCGCCGGAACGCTTCGCGGGCATTCTTGCGCCGTCGATCAGCCATGAGGGTTATCCGTCTCCCACCCACAGCTACTGGGACGACTATTGGGGCCTGAAGGGCTGGCACGACGGCGCGTGGCTGGCCGAATCGCTGGGCGACCACGAGACCGCAGCGTGGGCACGCGAACAGTACAAACTGCTTTACGACGCGCTGCATGCCTCGATCCGGGCGACGATGGCGTGGAAGGGCATCGACTTCATTCCCTCCTCGGCCGACCTGGGCGATGGCGATCCCACCGGCGTATCGATCGCACTGGACCCGACCGGCGCACAGAGCGTGCTGCCCGCCGAGGCGCTGCGGACCACCTTCGCGCGCTACCTGGAGGACGTCCGCAAGCGCAGCCAGCCCGGTGCGCTGTACGCGTACACCCCGTACGAGATCCGCAATGTGCTGAGCTATGTGCACCTGGGCCAGCCGCAGGTGGCCGATGAGCTGCTGCAGGGACTGCTGCATGATCGGCGCCCGCTTGAGTGGCAGGTGCTGGCCGAGGTCGTGCACTCACGCCTGCGCTTCCCGCGCTACCTGGGCGACATGCCGCATACCTGGATTGGTGCCGAGTACGGCCGCACGCTGTTCGGCATGCTGATGCGCGAAGACGATGATGCCCTCTCACTGCTGCCGGGTACGCCGCCCTCGTGGGTGGCAGGCGATGGATTGGCGGTGGAGCGGTTGCCGACAGCGTATGGCACGTTGCAGATGCAGGCGCGGCAACGCGACGGGGTGCTGACGGTGGCGCTTGGTGAGGGGCTGCGCAGCGGGACGGCGGTGAAGGTCTGGTGGCCGGCGCGCACCATGCCGAAGACGGTGCGTGTGGATGGACGTAGCGTTTCCGACTTCGATGCCGAGGGTGTGCGGCTGGTGAAACCGTTCCGGGCACTGGAGGCGCGTTGGTAGAGCAGCCGAGCATCGCTCGGCTCTACAAAGACGGAGGTAGCGCCGGGCCACGCCCGGCGTCATTGCAGCGTCGGCAACCCCGGCGGATTGGTCTGCGACTGCGGCACGGCTTCCTCGGCCACATTCCATCGCTTCAGCGCCTGCGCATAGGTGCCGCTGCCGATCTGGGTGTTCAGCGCCTGCGTCACCGCGTCGGCCAGGCCGCTGCCCTTGCGCGTGGTCACCGAGATCGCTGCGGCATTCGGCCAGCCGCCAGGGAACAGGCCCACGCGCCGCACCTTGCCGTCGCGCGCCGAATAGGCGCCGGTAGCATTGGGCTCGAACGATACATCGGCGCGGCCGGTGATCACCGCCAATCGGCCGACCACCGCGTCATCGAAGTACTGGTATTCCACGGGCTTCAATCCCGCCGCGATGTTCTGCTGGTCCCACTGCCGCAGGATCTGATCCTGGTTGGTACTGGCACCGACCACCACCTTCAGCCCGGCAACGTCGGCCGGCTTTTCGATCTTCTGGATCGGCCCATCAGTACGCGTGTAGATGCCCAGCAGGTCGTAACGGTAGCTGGAGAAATCGAACTTCTTCTTGCGTTCTTCAGTGACCGTCACGTTCGACAGCACCGCATCGTACTTGCCTGACTCCAGCCCCAGCGGCCAGTCGGCCCAGGCCACCGGCACGATCACCAGCTTCAGGCCCAAAGCATCCGCGATCAGCCGCGCGATGTCCGGTTCGATGCCGACCACGTCCTTGCTGTCGGCGCCGTAGTCGGCCAGCGGTAGCTGCCCCGGGTGGGTCGCCACGGTGAATGCGCCCGGCGTGACGAAGCGGTAGCCCGCAGGAATCAAGGCCTGCGCCTTCGGGTCGAGCGTGCCCTTCAGCACGGCGGTGTTGGTGCCGGCCAGGCTGGCCGCGGCCACAGCGGCAGCCTCCGGGGCCTGGCGCACGCGCGAGTAGACGATGCCGGCGATGCCGATGATCAGCACGCCCACGATCAGCAGGGTGCTGCGCGAGGGACGACGCGGTGCTGCAGGGCTCATGATGTTCCTTCCGGGGTTACAGGGTCTTGGCCAGGAAATCGGCGGTGCGTTGCTGGCGCGGGCGCTCGAACAGGGCCTCGGGCGTGCCCTGCTCGATCACCCGGCCCTGGTCCATCATCACCACGTGGTCGGCCACGCGGCGGGCGAAGCTCAGCTCATGGGTGACGATCACCAGCGTGGTGCCGGAACGGGCCAGCTCCTCGATCACGCTCAGCACCTCCGCCACCAGTTCCGGGTCCAGCGCCGACGTGGGTTCGTCAAACAGCAGCACCTTCGGCTGCAGCGCCAGCGCGCGGGCAATCGCGATGCGCTGCTGCTGGCCACCGGACAGCTGGCGCGGGAACGCATCGGCCTTGTCGGCCAGGCCGACCCGCTCCAGCAGCGTGCGCGCCTGCCGCTCGGCCTGCGCACGCGGCACGCCGCGCACCGCGATTGGCGCCTCGATGATGTTCTCCAATGCGGTCAGGTGCGGGAACAGATTGAAGCCCTGGAACACCATGCCCACCTCGGCACGCCGACGGCGGATCTCGCGCTCGGGAAGTTCGTACAACGTGTCACCCTCGCGGCGGTAACCGATCAGCTGGCCGCCAACAGTCACGTAACCACTGTCCGCGCGTTCCAGGTGGTTGATCAACCGCAGCAGCGTGGATTTCCCGGCACCGGACGGGCCGACCAGCACCGTCACGCTGCCGGCGCGCAGCTCCAGGTTCACGTCTTCCAGCACCGGCTGATCGCCGAACACCTTGCCCACGCCATGCAGCGATACCGCCGCACCCTCGTCCGCCTCCACCTGGGTGGCGATGCGCGGGCGGTTGGCCACGCGCGGCGCAGCATCACTGGATGTCCGCACCGGTGACGACACCCGCGACACCGAGCGCTCGCGCTGCAGCTGGCCGCGCGCGAAGCGCTGTTCCACGCGCCGCTGCAGCAGCGACAACACGGTCAGGATCACCAGGTACCAGACCGTGGCCACCATCAGCAGCGGCACCACTTCCAGGTTGCGCCGATAGATCACCTGCACGGTGTAGAACAGCTCCGGCAGCGCCAGCACGTAGACCACCGAGGTGCTCTTGGCGAGGCCGATCACATCGTTGAACGCCGCCGGCAGGATCGAACGCATCGCCTGCGGCAGGATGATGCGGCGCACCTGGCGGCCACGCGGCAGGCCGAGCGCGGCCGCCGCCTCGTACTGGCCGTGGTCAACCGAGAGGATGCCACCGCGGATCACCTCGGCCGAGAACGCTGCCTGGTTCAGGGTCAGGCCCAGCACCGCGGCGGTGAACACACCGATCAGCTGCGTGGTCGGGTACGAGAACAGGCTGATGCCGGTGAACGGCACGCCCAGTTCGATGGTGCTGTACAGGTAGCCCAGGTTGTTCAGCAGCAACAACAGCACCAGCAACGGGATCGAACGGAACAGCCACACATAGCCCCACGACACCGCTGACAGCAGCGGCGAACCGGAGACGCGGGCCAAAGCAAGCAAGGTGCCCAGTGCGAAGCCGAGGCCGGTACCGAGCGCGGTCAGCAGCAGCGTGCGACCCAGGCCTTCCAGTACCGGGCGTGCGAAGAACCATTCGGCGAAGGTGCCCCAGCCCCAGCGCGGATTGCCCAGCACGGACTGCAGCCCGATCAGGATCAGCGCCAGTGCCAGTACCGTGCCGAAGACCTGCAGCGGATGCCGGGCCGGCACGATCTTCAGTGCCGGTCCGGGCGCCGGACGAGCGGCGATGCCCTCCAGCGCGGTCGACGGTGTGCTCATGCGTGGGCTCCGTGCAGCAGTGCCTGTGCAGCGGTAACGACAGGCGTCGTCGCCCGCAGGTGCTTTTCGAACGGCAGATGCGCAACGGTTTCCGGGTCGGCCTCCAGATCGAACAGCGCGGTGTAGCCGTGGCTCAGGTACAGGCCAACAGCTTCAGGCTGGCGGAAGCCGGTCGTCAGGAACACCCTCCGGTACCCTTGCCGCGCCGCCTGCTCTTCCAGCTCCTGCAGCACGCGCCGCGCAATGCCCTGGCGACGCAGACCGGGCAGCGTCCAGATGCGCTTGAATTCGGCGGTATCCGGATCGCGGTGCGGCATGAACGCACCGCCGGAAATCGCCACCCCGTCGCGCAGCAGCAGCACGAAGGCGCCCACCGGGGCCGCAAAGGCCTGCGCCGGGTAGCGCTGCAGCTCCTCGCGAGCGCTGCCGCCGATGCGTCGACGCACATCAGCGTAGCGACTGTCGTATTCCTGCTCCAGGCCATCGAACAGCGGCCGCGCCAGTGGGTGATCCACCGAGGTATAGAGAAAGCGTTCGTTGCTGCTCATGCTGCGTCCTTCACCAGGTAATCTTCGGCCAGCCGCGCCCACAGGCTGGCGGCGGGGGCAATGGCCGCGTCGTTGAACACATAGCGCGGGCTGTGCAGCGGTGCGCTCTCGCCGTTCCCGACGAACACGAAGCTGCCCGGTCGTGCCTGCAGCAGGAAAGCGAAATCCTCGCTGGCCGTGCGCGGCGCGAATTCGGGCACTACCTGTGCGGCGCCGAAGCCCTGCACCGCCACCTCGCGGATGTAGGCGGTCTGCTGCGGATGGTTGATGACACTGGGGAAGCCGCGCGGGAATTCGATCTCGGCGCGCGCACCGAACGCGGCGGCGGTCTGTTCGGCAATCTCGGTGACTCGGCGCCGCAGGGTGTCGCGCACTTCCGGCAGGTAGGCGCGCACGGTCAGCTTCAGCTCGACCACGTCCGGAATCACGTTGGCGGCCTGCCCGCCGTGGATCGAACCGACGGTGACCACGCCCATCTGCCGCGGATCGACATTGCGCGACACCACGCTCTGCAGCGCGGTGATGATGTGCGCCGCCACCAGGATCGGATCGACGCTGCCCTGTGGCTCGGCGCCATGGCCACCCTTGCCGATCACCTTCAGCCGTGCCCAATCCACCGACGCCATCGCCGGGCCATCGACGAAACCGAAGTGGCCCACCGGTACGCCGGGCCAGTTGTGCAGCCCATAGATCGCATCCACCGGGAAGCGCTCGAACAGGCCATCGGCAATCATCTTCGACGCGCCCGAACCGGTTTCCTCGGCTGGCTGGAACACCAGCTGCAAGGTCCCGTCGATATTGCCGTGATGGGCCAGGTAATGCGCCGCAGACAGCAGGATGGCGGTGTGACCATCATGACCGCAGGCATGCATCAGGCCGTCGGTCTGGCTGGCGTAGGCCAGGCCGGAGTCCTCATGCATCGGCAGTGCGTCGATGTCGGCGCGCAGGCCGAGACGACGGCTGCCCTGCCCGCGCTGCAGCGTGCCGACCACACCGGTGCCGCCGAGCCCGGTGGTCACCTCATAACCCCACTGCTGCAGCAGCTCGGCCACACGGGCGCTGGTGCGGTGCTCCTCGAAGGCGAGCTCCGGGTGCTGGTGCAGGTCATGGCGGATCGCGATGGCGGCCTCGGCGCGTGCTGCAATTTCCGGCAGCACGCCGATGGACGCGGAATCCCGCCGGGCATGGCCCGGTGCTGCCGCAGTTTCTCCGCTCATCGCCCTACCCCACCTTCCGCGCCGGTTCGGCGTCGGTCGAATAGCGGCTGGCCTTGTACGGCAGACCCAGATGCCCGCGCAGGGTCTGTCCTTCCAGCTCGCGCTGGTGGTAGCCGCGCGCCTGCAGGATCGGCAGCACCTGGGTCACGAAATCGTCCAGGCCCTCGCGCTGCGCGGCGAATCCAAGAATGAAACCGTCGCTGGCACCGGCGTCGAACCAGCGGATCAGCTCATCGGCCACGTGCTCCGGCGTGCCGATGAAGTTTGGTCGCGGGCTCACCGCTTCCAACGCCACTTGGCGCAGGCTCAGGCCCTTCTCACGCGCATCCTGCTTGATGCGGTCGGTGGTGGAACGGAACGAATTGCTGCCGATGTCACCCAGCTCCGGGAACGGTGCATCCGGGTCGTACTGGCTGAAATCGTGGTGATCGAAGAAGCGCCCCAGGTACGCCAGTGCATCCTCCAGCGTGGCCAGTGCGGCGATCGCCTGGTACTTGGCTTCGGCCTCCTCGGCGGTGCGGCCGACGATGGGGCCGATGCCCGGGAAGATCTTCACATCGTTGCCGCTGCGGCCGTGCGCGATCGCCGAGTTCTTCACCTTCTGGGTGAATGCACGGGTTTCTTCCAGCGAAGGCGAATGGGTGAACACCGCATCGGCGTACTTGCCGGCCAGCGCGATGCCATCGTCAGACGAACCGGCCTGGAAGATTACCGGCTGTCCCTGCGGCGAACGCTGGATGTTGAGCGGGCCTTCCACCTGGAAGAAGCGGCCTTTGTGGTCGAGCCGGCGGAACTTCTCCGGCGCAAAGAACGTGCCGCTGTCGCGCTCGCGCACGAAGGCGTCGTCATCCCACGAATCCCACAGCCCCTGCACGACATCCAGGTACTCATCGGCGATCTGGTAGCGCAGCGCGTGCTCCGGGTGCGGCCGGCCGTAGTTGCGGCCCGAACCCTCCAGTGGCGAGGTCACCACGTTCCAGCCGGCGCGGCCGCCACTGAGCAGATCCAGTGAAGCGAACTGCCGTGCCACCGTGAACGGATCGCTGTAGGACGTCGACAGCGTGCCCGCCAGGCCGATCTTGTTCGTTGCCGTGGCCAGCGCCGACAGCAGCGAGATCGGCTCGAAGCGGTTGAGGAAGTGCGGGATCGACTTCTCGTTGATGTACAGGCCGTCGGCCACGAAACCGAAGGCAATGCCGTTGTCCTCGGCGGTGCGCGCGATGTCGATGTAGAACTGCAGGTTGACGCTGGCATCGGCCGGATTGGACGGATGCTTCCAGGCATGCATGTGGCTGCCGGGGCCCTGCAGCATGATGCCGAACGGAATGTGGCGCGGGGTGGTGCTCATGGGAATCGCTCCTGCAGGTCAGGCCACCGCCGCGCGCGGCGCGGGCGACAGCAGTTCGAGGGATGTCAGGCGTGCGTCGAAGTCGGCCACCGGCGCGTCGAGGATGAATTCACCCACGCCGAAGCGTCGGTGCAGCGCATCCAGTTCGCCGCGTACCTGTTGCGCATCGCCGGACAGCACGCTTGGCCGTGTTTCCTCGATGCGGAAGTCCGCCACACCTACCTGGCGTGCATACTCGGCAGCCGCCTCGGGGCTGGGCAGGTTCACCGTCTGCCCCGGGCCAAGATGCAGCTTGTAGACGCGCAGCGCGCCGATATGGCGTGCGGCTGCTTCGGCAGTCGGTGCGGCGAAGGCCACCGTGGCCAGCAACGGCGGCTGCGAGGCGACGCTGCGGTAAGCGTCGAACGCAGCCTCGATATGTTTCGGGTCGCCATCGAAGTGCGCGGCGTACACGAAGCGCCAGCCGAGCTCGGCCGCCTGCCGTGCACTCTGCGGGCTGGCACCGAGCAGGAAGCGCTCCGGCGCCTGCTGTGGAATCGGGCGCGCCAGCGCCTCGGTCGCGGCACCGGACAGATAGCCCTCCAGGTCGCGTAGCTGCTGGTCGAAATCGGCGAATGCCGGGCGCCCGGCCGCCAGCGCGGCGGTCGATGCTGGCAGGCCACCGGGCGCCTTGCCCACCCCCAGATCCACGCGCCCTGGCGCCAACGCTGCCAGCAGGTTGAAGTTCTCCGCCACCTTGTACGGCGCGTAGTGGCGCAGCATCACCCCGCCGCTGCCGATACGGATGCGCCGGGTCTGCGCCAGCACCCACGCCGCCAGCACCTCCGGTGCGGGGCTGGCCAAGGTCGGCGCGGCGTGGTGCTCGGCAAACCAGTAACGGTGATAGCCCAGCTGTTCGGCGCGCTGCGCCAGCTGCAGGCTGTTGCGCAGCGCCTGCTCCGGCGAGGCGCCTTCGGCCACCGGGCTCTTGTCCAACACGCTGATCTGATAGCTCATGGTCGCGTCCTCGCTCAGGGATGGGCCACGGGGATGCCGAGCAACCCGTTCAGCGCGGCCAGGATCGGCTCGGCACCGGAGATGTACTGGCGGTCCTGGTGCACGCCACTCGCGAGGTCACTGCGCACGCCCTGCGGCAGCACCAGCTTCGGCAGCGACTGGTCCTGCTCGCCGATCTCGGCGATCACCTCCCGGCGCGGCCGTGCGAAACCGATGCGGCGCACGTCCAGCTGCGCGTCCAGGCCGTCGATGCTCGACAGCGCACCTTCCAGCAACAGGCTGTGCCGGCAGAAGAAGCGCTGGCCGGGAATCTGTCCGTCCTCGAACTCACGGTCGAGCAGGAACAGGATGGGCTTGTCGGTTGCGTCCAGACTCACGGGGTCGTCCTCATCGGGGGGCGGCAATGCGATGCCGCTTCGATATCGATGCTAGAGATGACGGCGGTCGGCACGGCGATGCCAGGCGACAATCGGCGGTCAGATCCGGCCATGCAGATGCGCCTTGGCCATAAGCAAAGCGCCGCCGGTTATGCCGTCAGGCGATCCTTCGCAGCGGCGCCGGTACCGCCAGCGCCTGCGAAGCCAGATGCCCTGCCGCGCGCTCGGCCGCTAGTGCGATGCGCGCCTGCAAGGCTGCACTGTTGATCTGCTCGCCATCGAAGTCGGCAGGCGTGGCATACACCCCGATCGGCAGCGTGTGCGCCTGCAGGAAACTGAACAACGGCCGCAACTGGTGGTCGATCACCAACGCGTGGCGCTCGCTGCCGCCGGTCGCCGCCAGCAACACCGGCGTATCCACCAGCGCTTCCAGCCCGATGAAATCGACCAGGTGCTTGAACAACCCGGGATAGGAACCGCGATACACCGGCGCCGCCACCACCAGCAGCCCGGCCGCCTCGATTGCCTGCAGTGCCTGCTCTACGGCTGGCTCCGCTTCATCGCGCGACAGCGACTGCCCCAGCGAACGCGCGATCGGCGCCAGCTCCACCAGCTCCGCGCTGGCATGCACCCGCTGCTGCAACGACGCCAACAAGTGCCGCACCAGCAGCAACGTGCGCGACGTCGCCGAGCTGGTCGGTGACCCCACCACTGCCACCACCTTCAATGCAGAAGACATGAACTGCTCCTCGATGATGCCGAACTACGTCCGGCCGCCTTTCGCCTTGTGTAGAGCCGAGCCATGCTCGGCTGCTTTCGCCTTTGTGGAGTCGAGCCATGCTCGACTGCTCCAGATCAGAACCGGTAATTGATCCGCCCGTACCAGAACGCCCCGATGCGGCTCAGCACGTCGCCCGAATCCCAGGTCGTGTCGATGCTCGCCACATCGGTGGCACTGCGCGCGTACTCCGGCACCTTGCGGGTGCGCTTGTCGAACACGTTGTTGATGCCCAGCGCCGCACTCCAGCCCGCACCCAGTTCCACGCCACCGGAGAGATTGGTCACCAGCACCGGCGGCTGTTTGTACTCCACGCCGTTGTTCAGGCGCTTGATCGGGCCGTAGTAGGTGAAGTCGACGTTCGAGCGCCAGCGCCCGTTCTGCCAGCCCAACCCCGCCACCTGCGTGTAGTTGGGCGTACGGAAGCGCAGCGCGTACTCGCTGCTCTTGGTCAACAGGTTGATGTTCGGCAGCCCCTGCAGCGCCGCCGGAATGTCGCTGACCTTCTGGATGGTGGTGCGCCCCACGTTGGCCGCATAGCTCCAGCGCAGCTTGCCCCACGCGGTTTCCTGGTTGGCCTCCAGGGTCAGCTCGACACCGCGTGTGCGGGTATTGCCCACGTTGGTGAAGTAGCTGGCATAGAACGCATCACCCGGCAGGATGCTGATGCCGGCCGAACCCAGCAGCGCATCGATGGTGTTCTTCTGCGCCGCAGTCAGCACCGTGCCGCTGTTGTCGGTGATGCGCGCTGGATCCTGCGCGTTGTAGCCGATCTGGCTGGACTGGCCGAGCTGGCCACGGATGTCGATCTGGTAGGCATCCACGGCCAGGTGGAACGCCGGGCTCGGGTCCCAGGTCACGCCCAGGCTGTAGTTGGTGGCTTTCTCGGGCTTCAGCGGCGTCGCACCCAGCGCAACCGCCGCCGGCGAAGACACCTGCGCCACCAGCGTGGTGCCGCACGGGCAGCTGCCGGTGGCCTGGTAGTACTGCGCGCCCAGGCTGGGCGCGTGGAAACCGTTGCTGACCGTGGCACGCACGCCCAGCGCGTCGGTGAAGTCGAAGCGCGTGGTCAGGCGGCCGGTGGAGACACTGCCGAAGTCGGAGTGATCTTCCCAGCGCGCGGCCGCATCCAGATACCAGCGCGAGGTGATGTTGGTGGCCGCGCCCACATAGACCGCCTTGCTGTTGCGGGTAGCCTTCACCGCGTCCGCAGTGGAATAGCCGACGAAGGCCGCAGCACCAAAGCCGGTATACGACTCCCACTGCCCGGCCCCGCGTTCGTACTGTTCGTGCTGGTACTCGGCACCTGCGCTCACTTCCAGCGGCGAGGCGAACGCAGCCACCTCGAAGCCACGGCGCAGGTCGAGGTTGGCGATACCCTGCTGGTAGTCCAGCTTGCCGTCGTAGAAGTCGGTAGGCGAACCGGGGTATGGCAGCGAGTAGTTCACCGAGTTGCGCGTATAGGTGCGCACCGTGCTGCGGTTGCCGGTAAGGCTGGCGTCGTAGTCCCAGCCTGCGATCTGGCCTTTCACGCCTGCGGTGCCGGTGTACTGTTTCTCCTTGGTTTCCAGTACCGGCAGGAAGCCATCCGGGAACACACTCAGCACGCCGGGTGCCTTGTAGGTGGTGAAGATGGTCGCCGGCAGACGGAAGTTCTGGATCGCCTGCGCGGTGCGGTCACTGGCCGTAGCGTTAGCGTAGAACTGCGCGCTTTCGCCCAGGCCATGGCCCGCATTCACTGCGAAGGCCTTCAGCGCATACGATGGCGAACTGAGGATGGTGTTGGCCTCGGCATCGCGGTCGGCCTCGGCCGGGTTCGGCGATGCACCGGCCGGCAGCCGGTTGTTCGGACGCAGTGCGACCAGGTTGCCGTTGGCATCCACCGCCGGATAGCTCAGGTAGCCATCGATGTAACGGCGGGTACGGATTGCGTGGTGCTGCCGCGTGGTCTCGCCAGACAGGTTGACGAAGCCATCGGCGCCCCACGGCAGGCCCACGTTGGCACGCACGCTTGTGCGCGAGCCATCGCCATCAACGCTCTGCCCGCTTTCCACGGCGAGCTCGCCACCGTGTGCCTGCGATTTCAGGATCACGTTGACCACGCCGGTGATCGCGTCCGAGCCATAGATGGCCGACGCACCATCGCGCAGCACTTCCACATGGTCGATGGCCGACACCGGAATCAGCGCCAGGTCGGCCCAGGCGTGGCCTGGGAAGCCGCCGCCGTTGGCACCGCTCACATAGGCACTGGCATTGCGGCGCTTTCCGTTCACCAGCACCAGCGTGTAGCCGGGCGACAGGTTGCGCAGCTGGTAGCCACGGATCAGGCTCTCCTGGTCGCTCTGGTAGCCACCGATCTGGCTGAGCGACGGCAGTGCGCGCTGCAGTGCTTCCAGCAGGTTGGCCTGGCCGGTGGCGGTGAGGTCTTCGGCGGAGATCACGTCGATCGGCGTGGAACTGTTCTTCACCGTACGCGTACTGGTGCGCGAGCCGGTCACCACCACGGCATCCAGCGTGGACGCGGCCACGTTGGCCGTCGCGGCGGCGGCAGCAGGATCCGCATCGGCTTCAGCCGCAAGGCTGGGCGAAGCGGCGAGGATGGCTGTGATCAGGACAGCGAGAGTGCTCAGGACAGGGGCGTGGGCGACAGGCATGGGGGCTCGTGGGGGTGGGCCGGAAACACGCTTCCATTCAAGGGCCTGTTCACCCACCGCGACAGGCGCGATCGCGTCACCCAGCCGTAACATCCGGCCACCCACATGACCGCTGGTAATGACGTTAGGCGGCATTGCCGGTGCACTGCTGTCTGTAGAGCCGAGCCCACGCTCGGCTGCTCTACGCGACGGCGTCAGATGCATCCCCCTGCCGGTATTGAGCCGAGCGTGGGCTCGGCTCTACAAGAGGGGAGCGACCGCTCCATATGCCTGGCCGGCATCACCTCATGCCCGCGCACCACTCCGCGCCATGCATCTGCACCCGTAGCATCAAGCCATGCCCAGCCCACCCGCCGACCCCGCTGCGCCGCTCGTTGCCATCGTCGCCTGCCACGGCCAGGGGCTGTTCGAATTCGGCTGTGCGGTGGGCCTGTTCGCGCCGATAAGACCCGAGCTCGGCGTGGCCTGGTATCGCACCCAGCTGTGCGCGGGTGAACCCGGTGCGCTGCGCATGCTTGGCGGAACGCAGGTGCAGCTTCCCTACGACCTCAGCACAGTTGATGATGCCGACATCATCGTCATTCCCGGTTGGCGCGAGCCCAGCGAGCGCCCGCCACAGGCGCTGCTTGATGCACTCATCCGTGCCCACGGCCGTGGCGCGCGCATCGCTTCGATCTGCTCCGGTGCCTTCGTGCTGGCGTGGGCCGGGCTGCTCGATGGCCGCCAGGCCACAACCCACTGGCGCCTCACCGAAGCGCTGGCGCGCGACTTCCCACGCATCGATGTGCGCGAGGACGTGCTGTACGTCGATACCGGCAGCATCATCACCTCGGCCGGCTCGGCCACCGGCATGGACATGATGCTGCACATGGTGCGCAAGGACTACGGCGCGCGCGTGGCCAACCTGGTGGCCGAGCGGCTGGTACTGGCGCCATGGCGTGATGCCGGGCGCAGCCAGCGCGTCAGCCGCGCCATTCCCCATGGCGAGCCCTCGCGTCTGGCAAAACTGATGGAATGGATGCGCCGCAACCTGCGCGAGCCGCACTCGCTGGGCAGTCTTGCCGAGCAGGCCGCGCTCAGCCAGCGCACCCTGCAGCGGCAGTTCCTGGAAGCCACCGGCCTGTCACCCATCGACTGGCTGATCCGCGAGCGCGTGGCATTCGCCCGCGAGCTGCTGGAAACCACTGACCGGCCGCTGCAGTGGATTGCCGAGCAGGCCGGCTTTGGTTCGCAGGAGTCGTTCCGCCGGCACTTCCGCGGCCAGGTGGACGCCAGTCCTACCGAATACCGCAGCCAGCATCGCGGCGGAATTGGCGCGGATCGGCTGGTGGGCTGCTGATCCAACGCATCACTCCCAGGTGATGCGTGAGGAAAGGCTCACGGCAGGCTACGGCGCCCCACGTATAGTGACGGGCGTCACAAGAAGCCCCTTCCATGCTCCACGCATTTGCTTACGCCAGCCACATGTCGGCTGGGCTTTCCGATGAAATCCTCCGGCAGATCGTCTCCTGCTCTGCCACGTTCAACCGTCGCGTGGACGTCACCGGAGCGCTGCTCGTCGACGGTCAGCGGTTTTTCCAGTACGTCGAAGGTCCTCCCGACGGCCTGGAGGCGGTCAAGCGCCGCATCCATGACAGTCGCTCGCATGCTGCCGTCGTTCCGGTACTGGACATGGCCATCAGCGCGCGTGCTGTTCCCTATTGGGCCATGACCCGCATCGAGACCGGGCAGGTCGTGGTGTCCGGCCTGGTCAATGCACGATGGGACGAATTCGGCCATTCCGTTCCGGGCATGGATCAGCTCGTCGGCCTGCTGCGTCCGCACTTTCCGCGCATCGGCCCGCTCAGTGCGCACCATGCGCCCGTCGGATCCAGCTGAACCGCCGCCTTGCGCGCGTAGTCCCACGCGGCCGCGTGCTCCCTGCAGACGTCATCATTCAAGCCGCGTTACCCATCGTTCCTGCCAGATCCACAGCATGCCTGTACCCGCTCAACGTTCAACGCAAACACGTGCCTCGCCCGCCGAGTTGTTCGAGGTCGTCGTCCTTCGTGCAGGCACGGCCCTGTTCGCGATCGACGTCCAGGCTGCCGTGGAAATACGCGGCCCCGAGACCTTCGGCCCCGCAGATCATCAGGGCCGGCGGACCCTGGAGGTACGGGGGCAGCCATTGCCGGTAGCCGACCTGCGCAGGCTCAGCGGTCAACCGGCATTCGGTGGCGGCAGCCCTGCCGTGCTCTTGATCAACGCCGGTAGCGCAACCCTGGCGCTGGCGGTGGATGAAGTGCTGGAGATCGAGACGCCGGACGCAACGCCAGACGTATCCGCGCCTGCCGAGGGTCGGGTGTTCAACTTCTGCAGCCGGCATGTTCGGGTGGATGCCACACGTTCGGCTGCGCTGATCGAACCGCAGTCGTTGCTGGCTGAAATGGCCATGCGGGACTGAGGTGCCTCTGCTCAAGGGCGCCTGCGAACCGGTTGAGACCGCATGTGCCAGCACTGCGCGGCAAAGCCCAGCACAAACACCGCAGCCAATCCCAGCAGCGTGTGCAGCACCACCGGGGCCATCGGCGCGGCAGCAATCGGATGCGCTGCCGGCACGCGGGTCAGCGTTTCGTTGACGCCGGGCACCAGCGACAACAGGAAACTGAACGACAGCGCGAAGGTCGACAGGTAACGCGCTGCGCGCCCCAGCCAGCGCAGCCGGGCGGCCAGCACGCCGCCGAAGGCGACCAGCAGCACGATCAACCCGAATGCGTGGCCCGGGTTGATCCCGCCCGTACTGGAGACGGTGAACGACGTTGCCACCGACAGCACCAGCCCAAGCAGGTACAGCTTGCCGAAGCGTGTCGCGGGGTCGATCGCGCGATGGCGAATGAAGGCATACAGGCCGGCGAACACCGGTACAAGGCTGACGGCCGTGTGGATCACGCCCAGCGTGGACAGAGAGTGCGACATGGAACATCTCCAAGGGTTGATTGAACCTACTAGTAGGTAGACTTCTGAATCAAAGAAAAGGCCTACGTTGCCGCAGGCCCAGCACACATCAATCAGGCAGCCGCGCTCACCCGCGCGATGGCCAGCCGTGCCAGCGCAGCAAACGTCGCCGCATCGCCGAAACCGCGCGCGGCCAGCATCGCGCCATGCACCGATGACATGAACGCCCTGGCCTCATCGGCCACCGAACCCTGCAGGCGCAGTTGACCCAGCGCCGCGCCCTTTTCCAACGTGAGCGCCAACCAGCCACTCAAATCATCGAAATGCCCGCGTACTTCTTCGGCAATCTCCGCAGGGATCATCGGCGCCTCTGCCGCCAGCATCGCGCAGATGCAGAACGAAGACGTGCCACCGGCAATACAGCTCGACCAGTAGTCCACATAGGCGTTGAGCTCCCGCAGCGGGTCGTCCAGCTGCCGGTCCAGCAGCGCCAGGCCTTCGCGCGCCTCGGCCCGGTACAGTTCAACCACCGTGCGCACCAGGTCCGCCTTGCTGGGGAAGTGGTGATGGATGCTGGCCTTGCTGATGTTCACCCGCGCGGACACGTCGGCGTAGCTGAAGCCGTTGTAGCCACCGGCCTCCAGCAGCGAGCGGGCATGGGCCAGGATCTCCTGGGCCTTGGGCGAGAGCGACTCTTTCATGTCACAAACCTACTAGTAGGTTGACACACTGTCAACTACCCGCTGCCGGGTGAGCAGCACCTGGTAGTGCCGGCCGCGGGCCGGCAACTGCACGCCCCTGACTCCACCGGGATGCCGGCCAGCGGCCGGCACTACCAAACCCGGGCATTCGTGGCGGGATTTGCCATGCAGGCATTTACCTGCATATAGTCCATCCCAAAGGCGGCACCTGCCTGCCCATGCGAGGAACCTGCAATGGTGGATATCGCACACAGGGTCGGCATCAAGGCCCCCGCAAGCCAGTTGTATCAGGCGCTTGCCACCCCGGAAGGCGTGGCCGCCTGGTGGGCCGAAGACACCCATGGCGACCGCGAGGTCGGCGGCACGGTCAAGGCGCGTTTCACGAACAACGGCCAGGAGATCGGCGCCATGGAAATGAAGCTGGAACAGCTCATCCCCAGCGAGCTCGTGCTGTGGCGATTCCTCGCCGGCCCCGCCGAATGGATCGGCACCCACGCGCGCTTCGCACTGAAACAGGAAGGCGACTACTGCATCGTGCTGTTCACCCACGAAGGCTGGAAGGAACGCGTCGAGTTCACCTCCCACTGCAGCACCAAGTGGGCGGTGTTCCTGATGAGCCTGAAAGCCCTGCTGGAAACCGGCAAGGGCCAGCCCCACCCCCGCGACGTCAGGATCGACAACTGGAACTGAAGACGCTCCGCATGAATGCAGACAAGGTGTTCAAGGCCTTGGCCGATCCCACGCGCCGCACGCTGCTGGATCTGCTCTGCGAAGACAACGGCCAGACCCTGGGCCAGCTGTGCGAGCACCTGGACATGGCCCGGCAATCGGTCACCCAGCACCTGGGCCTGCTGGAAGACGCCAACCTCATCAGCACGGTGCGTCGGGGCCGCGAGAAGCTGCACTTCATCAACCCGGTGCCGCTGCATGAAGTCTACGAGCGCTGGGTACGCAAGTTCGAGCAGCAGCGCCTGAGCCTGCTGCATGACCTGAAACGAGAACTGGAAGGAGAATGACGATGTCCGCAGAGTCCACCCGCTTCATCCACGCGATCTACATCGCCTCCACGCCACAGAAGGTGTTCGAGGCCATCACCCGCCCCGAGATCGCCCGCCGTTACTGGGGCCACGAGAACATCTCGGACTGGAAGCCCGGCTCGCGCTGGCAGCATGTGCGCGCCAACGAAACGCGCTCGGTCGAGCTGGTCGGCGAGGTGGTGGAAAGTACCCCGCCCTCGCGGCTGGTCATCACCTGGGCCGCCACCTCGCAGGCCGACAACCCGGACGCCTACAGCCGGGTGACCTTCGACATCGTGCCCTACCAGGACATGGTGCGGCTGACGGTTACCCATGAGGAGCTGGAACCGGGCAGCGGCATGGATACCGGCATCCGCCAGGGCTGGCCGATCGTGCTGTCGAGCCTGAAGTCGCTGCTGGAGACGGGCAAGGGGCTGGATGTGTTTGCCAAGCCAGCGTAGCCGTCGGGAGGGTTGGGCCGCGCGAGCGGCACCGGGCAGATGGCCCCCTGTCGCCGCCGCCGCGCAATTCCCAATCGCTCCCGCACATTGCATTTCATGGAACAATAGGGAGCACATGGTTCTCGAGTTCCGTTATGTCCCCCGCGTTGCTAACCGTCGATCAGGCTGCCCAGCAGCTCAGCCTGCACCCCAAAACCGTCCTGCGGCATATCCGTAGCGGCCAACTGCGCGCGACCCGCATCGGCAAGTCCTATCGCATCACCGCCGAAGACCTCGACGTGTTCACCGGCACCGTGCGTGAGCCCTCCGCTGCGCGCCCACAGCTGACCACAGTGGTGGACATTCCCGGATGCGGTGCGGCACGTGCCGCCGACCTGGTCCGTGCCCTGCATGCGCGCGTCACCGGCCGCGAGGCCGACGATGAGCCGCTGCGCATGGAGACGATCTATTCGCCTGAGCACGATGTGCTCAAGCTGATCGTGATCGGTGGCCTGGCAGGTTCCACGGCGCTGCTGGTCAGCCTGCAGCGTCTGCTGCAGGACCGCAGCGCATGAAGCGGCAGCGCCCCGGCATTCCCACGCAGCACGTACTTGCCGCCTATCGCCAGGTGCTTTCGGTCTGGCCGGTACCACACGAATCGCACCATCTCGCCACCCGCGCCGGTTCGACATTTGTGGTCAGCTGCGGCCCGGAACACGGCCCTGCCCTGGTGCTGCTGCATGGCACCCTCAGCAATGCCGCCAGCTGGATGTTCGATGCCGAACGTTGGAGCGAGTACTACCGCGTGCATGCCGTCGACATCATTGGCGAACCGGGCCTCAGCGAAGGCACGCAACCTGCGCTGGACAGCGACGCGCATGCGCAATGGCTGGATGATGTCCTCGACGCACTTGGCGTGGAAAGCGCAGCATTCGTGGGCCTGTCGTTCGGCGGCTTCCTGGCACTGGACTACGCGCTGCGAAGGCCTGCCCGGGTCAACGCACTGGTCCTGGTCAGCCCCTCGGGTATCGGGCGCCAGCGTGCATTCCTGCTCAAGGCGCTGCCACTGTTGCTGCTTGGCCGATGGGGACGCGAGCGCCTGCGCCGCGCGGTCATGGGTCCCGCGCCACTGCATGCACCTGCACGTGCGCAGCCGCTGCTCGACCTGCTGGCATTGATCCGTGCCGAGGTTCGGCCACGTCCGCTACGCATTCCCCGCATCAGCGACGAGCGCCTGGCTACGTTGCATCCGCCGGCAGCCCTTGTCATGGGCGCGCGTGATGCCCTCATCGACGCCCCTGCCGCCGCCGAACGCATGAAACGGCTCGTCCCGACGGCGGACGTCACCCTGCTCGCAGACGCCTATCACTACATCCCCGGCCTGCGCGAAGACATCCTCGCCCGGCTGCGTCAACTGCAGAACCTCCAGCATGAATGATTCCATTGAACACTTCGGCACCACCCGCCTCCTGCGCATCGCGCCGCAGGGCCCCGCACTCGATGCCAACGGCCTGCGCGATCTGGTCGGCGATGCCCTCGGGTACCAGGCCGAGTGGATTGCCGTGCCGGTGCAGCGCCTTTCGGCAGACTTCTTCGAGCTGCGCTCCGGCATGGCCGGGCAATGGCTGCAGATGCTGGTGAACTACCGCCTGCGTTTCGCCGTGCTGGGCGATGTCAGCGCTTGCCGCGCACAAAGCGAATCACTGGACGCGTGGATCACCGAATGCAACCGCGGCCACAACGGCTGCTTCGTGTCCGACTGGGATGCCCTGCTGGCACGTCTTCCCGTGTCGGCCAGCTAGCGCGCCGTCCAGCCCCCATCCATGGGCAGTGCCGTGCCGGTGATCTGCGCTGCGGCGTCCGAGGCCAGGAACAACACCATCTCGCCCAGCTGCTCGGGCGTCACGAACTGCAACGACGGCTGCTTCTCGGCCAGCAGCGCGCGCGCGGCGGACTCCTGATCCGTGCCCTCGCGCTCGGCCAACGCGGTGATCTGCTGCTCGACCAGCGCCGTTCGCACCCAGCCTGGGCAGATCGCGTTTGCGGTGATGCCGGTGCCTGCACTCTCAAGCGCGGTCACCTTGGTGAACCCCACCACGCCATGCTTGGCCGCCACATAGGCCGATTTGTTCACCGAGCCGACCAGCCCGTGCGCCGACGCAATGTTGATGATGCGGCCAGCGCCCTGCTGCTTCATGTGCGGCAAGGCCGCCGCCGTTGCATGGAACACCGCCGACAGGTTCAGCGCCAGGATCGCGTCCCACTTCTCGACGGGGAATTCCTCGATCGACGCGGTGTGCTGGATGCCCGCATTGTTCACCAGAATGTCGATGCGCCCCATCGTCGCCACGGCGTGGTCGATCAGTCCGCGCACTGCCTCGCCACGGGACAGGTCGGCGCCATCATGCGCCACCCGTACACCGAACTCAGTTTCGAGTTGGGTACGGATGCGCTCGATTTCCCCCGCGTCGCCGAAGCCATTCAGCACGATGTCGGCACCTTGCCGCGCCAGCGCGGTGGCGATGCCAAGACCGATACCGCTGGTGGAACCGGTGACCACCGCAACCTTTCCAGAGAACATGGGCGAGCTTCCATCGGGCGTAGGTGGTCAGTGTAGCTTCACCGGTGCCCCCTTTAAGCGACGCTACCTTGGTCAATCAACGGTTAGAACGCGTTGGGCATCCGCCGAGGGAAGTGTCCAGCGTTCATTCAAAACGGACGGTACACCTCAGAGGGGGCGCAGCCGTGGCCTGCTGGCGATACTGTCCGACTCCCACAAGGGCAATGCATCCATGCTTTGCCCAGCGGATCGAACACGTCCGAAAATAGCTTCTGCGGCCGTTCTACTCCCCCCACCTCCAACCGGGCGGAGCGCCTTTCATCCAGCAGATAAGGACAAGGACCAACACTACGGCCCACGTGTAGAGCTGAAACGCGATGGGCTCGCGAAATGGAGAGAACAGAAACGGACCTGCCAGCAGCAGGCCGAATGCGACTGCGTACACAAGCCAGCCCTGCCACGCGCACGGCATCCCCCAACCCCATCCGTACATTTTCCTGGTAAACCAGTACTTCCTGCTGATCATTGCAATCTTCCTCGATGGCCGCCGGTCTTACGTACCTGATCCATGCATGCTTTGAGCTGTTCGTGAAGACGTCGGTCCAGAATCAAGTCAGTATCCCCTCTGGCTTTAACGAGAACAGAGCTACGCTCCGTGCGCAGCACGAAGACGTTGCGACCGCTGTGCATGCGGAACTTGCCAAGCTCAACGCCACCGGTGCTCGTTCAAGTTGCCGGTGAGGCAGCGTGATCCTTGAAGCATCGGAAGCGTCCTGCCACGAGACACTGGAAAGCGGGAGCTGCAGTCGGACAAACACTGCTGACCCAATCAGCTGGCCATCTGTAACGGCGATGTACGCTGTCCGCGCTTGATATACGAGGCCAAAGGCAACTACGGCAACAACGGCCAGCGCCGAGCCGAGCGCAATATTCCTGGCTGGCACCCTGCCAGAGCGGGGTGCCAGCCATACTGCGATCAGAACCACGGCTGCTGCCACGCATATGCCGAGAGGAAGCGCATAGGCATGAATCAGGGAGACGTCCAGCGTGGATCGGCACATCATCATGAACTACTCCGCAGAGATTGACCGCATGCCGTAAACGTAAGTCGCTTCGACAATCGTCTCAAATGCATCTTCTTCATAGGTGACAAGGCCGACGTTTCGCATCGCGCGCAGGAACGAGCGAACCTCGTTCTTTATTACGAGTTTTGCGTGTTCGTCGTAAAGGCCGGGGGCTCCCAGGATGGAAGCTGCACGATGTGCAACGTCGCAACTGTCGCAGATGTCACCGTCCAGCCGACTCAGCTGGCCGTTGAACACATGATTGTATGACGGTATCTGGGTCTCGTTTCCGGCAACCACTACCTGGTTCACAACGGCAACCATGGTGAATGCAGCCACGGCTACGGTCACACCAACAATGGCGTCAACAGCCGCAACCACAATCACAGCCGCGCCAACAACCGCTTGACCAGGGGCTGTCCGCAGAAGCTCCGCCACACTGGCGAGGGCCGCGAGGTCTGCCGTTGTAGGAGGCTTGTCAGTAGCTTTGATGAAAGCGAGTACCGATTCGGCATCGGGAGACTCGTCCCCAGAAAGCTCCATCACGCCGCGGATCATGTCTATATTGCTCTGGAGTGCGTGCTGCATCTTCATGGTGAGCACGTCTTCCTTTGGACGCGCTAACGCACCAGATGCCTGGAGATAGTTCAACATTTGCGTATAGTCACGACGTTTGGCCGCGTCTTGTACATCCCTATCCGACAGAGCAACCAGCAGAGCCAGAGATGGTGCGTTCAGTGTCTCTTTGCTGGTGTCGAACCCAAGCGTGGAAAGATATCGACCAGGATTGGTGTTGAAGAGCGAACGCTTCTTCTCGTCAGAAAACATATCGACAGCAGCGGCACTCAACTTTGACCAGTGATCCCAGCCGGCTGCAGGCATGCCGCTACGTGAGAGTGGAAGAAGCATTCGTGTTGCGTTGACATCCGTGCCGCCGGTAAGGCTCGCAGGTGTGCCGAACACCCTCTTGTCGCCCGCGGCAGCCGCCGCCCCGGAAATTGATGCAGCAGCACTGGCCGCGAGTGTGGACTGGATGAACTTCCGCCGCTTCATTTGAACGCTCCTTGTTGCCGGGAAAGGGTGTCTACTGCCTTACCGAGTGCGTGGCGACTCATTACCTCTGGAATGAACTTCTGGTAATCCGATTCAAGTCTTGCGCGCACTTCACTGTTCTTGTGAAGCACTGCGCAGTCGTGGCACATGTGCACCGATCCATTCAGTAGTTCATCGGCTTTCTCTTCGCCCATCACGCGCCTGATGATCTCCGCAGGGCCGTCCACTCTGATCCAGAACTTGAGGAAATCGTCCGTTTGAGAGAGATAGGCGTTGCTGACGCCATCCTCGAGACGCCCAACTTTCATCTCTGGGATGTGCTCAAGTGTCAGTCCGCAACAGGCAGCGACTTCCTTGTAGGGCGTGACAACGATGTTGTCATGAATCTGGTGGCACGGGGCTATTCGCAGGTGCTGTGGAACCGTATTCTCGCGCTTGACCTGATCGCTTTTGAACTCCATCCAGCTGTTTGACTGCAGTTGCAAGCCCTTCTTCAGAAGCATCCGTATTGTCGAATCCTCGGCGAAGGTCGCCATTGTTCGACCGTCTTCCGTGTCTGCCTCCACCGTCACGAGAACGTGCAGCCCCGCAGTGAGGCCGGCCTCGGCAGCATTGACCACGGAAGAATGAGGTACCCACTCCTGATGATCTTTGCCGGAGCTGATATTGAGCTCTTTCAATCCTGCGGTTGAAAGCTTTTCAGCCCAACGCTTCGCGGTGGATCGGGTCTTCGCCCAGGAGCCATTCGATACCATCCGCGTGCCGAGCCCTAGCGATGTCGCTTCGGCTATCACACTGATCAAATCGTCTTTGAGAAGTGTCGCCTCGCCGCCGGTGAAGACGATGACAGACAGCGAGGGGAAGGAGCCTTTGGCATCATGAAGCGCTGTGATCATCTCATCGCGACTGAGCCTTCCTTTGACCGTCGGGCTCGACTCGAAACAGCACTGAACGCATGCCGCAGTGCAGCGATAGGTTGTGATAAACGTCAGCGTCCTGGGCGATAGCACCTGGGTAGCGCATAAATCCATTTTTGCTTCTCCATGTTACTGGCAAGGGCCAATCCGGGCCGCCTGTGGACACTACGGCGGGTCCAAACAGCAGATCCACCATAAGGGATATTTCGGACGATTGAAACCCCGCAGATCTTCGATTGCATATTTGACGTGAGAACGCCTACGGGCGCTCATGGCCCGACAGCCTCATTACTTCTGGGCTTTAAGCCAACGTGCGAGATCGCTGATCATTACCGGGTCCACGTTTCCGGGCTGCATGTATTCATGGGGGGAAGCCGGGCCATCACCTGCAATGCCGAGGTGGTTGAGTGCGGAATACTCTCTCAGTTGCACTTCCTGCTGCCCCTCCAGCGATTCGTTCCACATGCGCCAGTCAATCGCTGTTACCTGAAAATCGCGGCCACCATGCAATAGAAGCAATGGTTTCCGGAGTGACCTGGCGTCGCCGCGCGCGTCAACTGCTTCGATGCTCTTCCAGAAAGATTGGGGTGCACCCAGCGGGAGCTTGCTGGCCTCAACTTCCTGATCACCCAAAGCAGCCGCGATTTGTGTATCCAGCATGGCCAGCTGCTCTTCCGCTTTTGGCCCAAGCTGCCCGTCTACCGAAAGGAGGCGGCGGGTCTGCTCTGGAATAATCTGCAACAGGCTTCGCGCGGGTGCGGCCCATAGGACTACCCCTCTCACTTCAGGTGATCGCTGGGCGATGCGCGGCGCCAGCATCGCGCCTTGGCTATGGCCCAGCACAAATAGACGCTTGCCATCTATGCTTCGATCAGCGCCCAACGCCGTGAGCGCGGCAACCGCATCGTCGGTTGTTTCATCATCAATGCTGAAGTCGCCATTAAGATCCTGGGGGCGCGCACGGCTTCGCTTGTCGTATCGAAGTACTGCGATACCCTGCGCGGCGAGACCGCGCGCGACGTCCAGGAAGGGCCGATTGGGTCCAACGGTTTCGTCACGATCCTGCGGTCCTGAGCCATGCACCAGCACAACGGCGGGAAATGGGCCTTCTCCTTTGGGAAGCGATAGCGTGCCTGGAAGCGCACCGCGTGCCTGTGGAACGACGAAATCGATCTCATGGTAGCTGGCATTGGCCGGGGCCGGCGCCGCTTGTTCGGGCGCGGCGGGCCGCAACATTAACCCGGCGACTTTCTCCTGTTTGTCGACCACCACTTGTGCAACAAATCGACCGTTGCTGAACTGCAATGGCACCAACACCAGCTGCATGCCTTCATGAGTGCTGATCGCTGCCAGGCCACGACTCTTCAAAGTCCCCAATGAGTTCCACAGGGTGCTGAGAGATTCCGCCGGTACCGCTTCGGCCATTTGTGGAGTGAACATTGCTTCGGCTTCAGCGATGCGCCCAGCCTCCAGGTGATCGAGCAAGCGGGCTACGACTTGCTCAGGCTCTGCTGCGACCGCTGAATGAACAAGCATCGTTAGCGACAAGATCAACATCCCAATGCGCTTCTTCAATGTTATAGCTCCATCTTGACGCTGCCCAACAGAGGTAGTCAGCGTCGACGTGATAGCGCTCACCAACCCAGTGCTGGCGGATTCGTTGAGTCGAGGCAGCGCATACGCAGTTCATCCTGAATGACGCCATCATGGATGCATGCGGGTACGGAGGTCAACGTGTGCTAGAGGTGGCTGCGATTCTTGGTTGGAGATGGGTCGCAAGCAAGCGGGGATATTCGTCTAGAGCGCGCTACGAACTTTGAAGCAGATATACCCCTCGCTGACACAGGCCGGCTTCACAGCCTGACCGGCCACATGCTGGACCTTCCGAGCCAGAGTGCCAACCTGCGCGCGCTCCTGCTCATTCGCCAGCACGGGCAATATATGGCCGAGCGTGTCCACGGCAATGTGAAACTTGCTTCCATTCTTGCGTTTATTGTCGTCATAGCCTGCGCGCGGGCCACCCCCGCACGTCGATTGCGCAACAAACGCCCATTTCTCATCGATCACATCGGTCGAACAGGGGCTGCGCGCTGTGATGCCATTGCAGTGACACTGTTCATACCGAACTTCAAACACGCTCTAGAAGATGACGCTTGCCCGCTCAACGGTCGCGAGCGGATTGACCTTCCGCACCGCCTCCAGGAACAGCAGGAAATCGCGGTTGAACAGCGTCAGGTTGTTGGTGAACGTCACGCACTTTCTGCCCGATGCTTTGCTGAAGCACACCCGCCAGACATAGCGCCCGTAGATCTTGTCGGACGTTCGTGTGACTGAGGTGATCTGCGAAAGCGGAACCACCGTGGGCACCGGCCCGCGCCGCAGGTAAAAGGACTCCGCATCAAAGAAATAGTGCTCGCGATTCTCTTTGCCATCCACCATCACCAAGGTCATGGATGTTCCGGAGATCCGGCGAGGAGGATCCAAACGCAGCCCCGATTTCACGGACGAGCGAGCAGTTGCCGACATTCGCCGAAGGGTAAACCAGAGGATCACCAACGGAAGCGCCGCAAGGACAATGAAACCTACGGTCTTCAAAGCAGTTGCCAGCGTGCTGGGCACACAGATCTCCAGGATGAATTTTCAGGCGATGCCCAAGTAGATCCACGCCATGCGTGGATGCTCTCCCTCAGCGCCCCATCACTTCCAATGATCCGGCCCCAAAAACGGCAGGCTCAACACAAACACCGGAACCGCCACAGGGATCAACGCCGCGCCCAGCACCTTGCCAGCTGCCGAACCCACACCCGGCTTATCCTCCCTCTCCGGCAGGATCCGCTGCGCTCGCGCACTGATCGGTTGTGCCAGCTTCCCCTTCTCCGCCAGCGCCGCAGCATCCGGCAACTTCACCCGCTCGCCGTCGCCCTCGAACAGCGCGCTGTAGTAGCTGCCGCCCTTCCTTGAAAGATTGCAGGCCCGGTCAAACGCCAGCGCGTAACGGGTCCGGTCCATCGGCAGGTAGTAGCGCGCACGCTCCTCCACGGCCTTGGCCTCACGCGAGGGGACCTCAATCCGCTCCAGCTTGAACTGCGCGGCCTGCTCCGCCGTCACCTGCTCCGGCCGCAGCAGCAACGCATAGCTGCCATGCACCTTGGCCTTGTTGGCCGGGTCGCGCCAGTCTTCATGGAAGTACATCTGCGCGCAGGCCACCGCCTCGCGCAGCGGGCTGTCCATCAGCGCCCGGTACTCGCGGAACGGCGCGGCATTGAAGCGCATCGGCTCGTCATAGCGCGGCAGCAGGTACAGCTGGCCGTCGTCGGCCACGAACGCACTGGTGATCTCGCGGCTTGAGGCGTGCTCCTCAGGGGCACTGGCACAACCGGACAGCAAGCCAAGGCACAGGGCGGAGAGAATGAAAAAAGACGTTCGCATGTCGTGTTCGAGGGCTTCCCTGGGAAAACGGCCCCTCCCGAAGGGACGAGGCAAGCCCGTCATGGTGCCATGTCGGCCTTGCAATGCCCAATCAATGCGACTCCACCACACCCACGACGCGGTCAAACCTGCCGTTGCGCAGATCCTCACGACTCAACCAGAACGTGGCCTGGCCACAGTCACCAAAGACCAGATCAATCGCCGGGTCACACGCCATCTGCAGCAGGCAGACCGCGTCGCCCTCGCCTTCCACGTCGGGCACGATGCCGTGCAAGCGCGGCACGTGCCCCAGCATCTGGTGCACGCGCGCCTCGGCGCAGCGCTTGCGGCCATCAGGCAACATGCCCAGGCTTTCATCAAACGGTAGATGTTCGTCCTGCAAGTGGCGGTACATCAGTGCAGGAATGCGTGCGGCCGCAACGGGTGACCCTGCCGCGTAGGCAACCGCCGCCAGCAGTCCCTTGGTGAACGCCCGGCCCATGCCCAGGTCGGTCAGCGTCATACGCTCGAAGTCGTCGCTGATCTGTCCGATAATCCATTCACGGAATGCCTCCCGCGTTGCATCATCCGGGGCTTCATCCAGACCAATGGCGGCGGCGCGCTTCACCCACGCGCGTACGTCGGCGTAATCGATTTTCCCGCGCTTGCCTGCACGCCGTTCATTGCCGATCACCCGTGAAAGGCGGTCAATGATGATGCCTACCTGGGGAAAATCGGTCTGGTAACGCAACCATTGCACCGGAAAGGTCCACGCAGGTGACTGCGGGCGCTCCCATTCCGTGGCGGCGTCCGCGCGCGGAAACAGGCCTGTCGCTGCCACCACCGCGCCCAGCCGCATTTCGTGCAGTCGCGAGGGGTAGATCTCGTAGTACGGCCGATCCTCCTCACCCGGCGGCAGCTCCAGCTCATCCGGCCAGGTATCCATGTGCCGCGCCACCAAGGGCCATTGAACATGCACGCATGGGCCATCTTCGTCAGGCAGCAGCCATGCAGGATTGCGGTGCGCATTGTCCGAAGGACCTTCATCCAGAATCGGGCGCACGCCGTCCGGCAGCGCACGCACGTGCTGATCGACCGCGACCTCGGGCGCGTACAGCACTCGCACGCGTTGCTGTGGTTCGTCCGTGTCCCATATCTGCTCTTCGTCGTTCATGGCGAAGAAGAACAGCATGCCTTGCGAGGGCATATCGGGATCCACGCGTGGCAGCTCGGCGCAATCGATCTGCGCCAGGAAGTGCATCGGCGCCGCTTCGCCGTAACTCTCGCCAACCGGCCAATCCATCCCATCGGGCAATTGCGGCAGACCGCCTAGACGGCTGCGGACCCTGGGGAATGCCGCCGGCGGGTAGAAACGCTGCAGCACCAGGGCCGGGGTTCGGTGCTTGGCGAAGAAGGCCTCAAGCACGGCTTCGGCATGGTGGTCGCGCTGGTCGGCGTGGTACATTGAATCTGCCTGAGCATCCATTTCGGTGACGTCCTTTTGAGTCTGGATCGAGCGCCACAGGTATATCACCACCCGGCCTGCCTGTAGCGCCCGGCGATGATCCACTCACCAGCGCGCCAGATTGCTCCTTGGTTAGCGAAATGAGCCAGCGGCTGCGGGCCGTGCGTCCTGGCCAAGGGCCAGGTCAGCCACCCGGCAGGCCTTTGAAGAAGCGCCGCAACATAAACCGCATTTCCAGCATGCCGATTACGGCATCCGTGGGTCGCCGCCCCCTTCAGCCGTGCCGGCGTAGTCGGCATCGCGATTGCCGCCACGTCTGTCGCAATTGCCAAACACCTTGCCTCGCTACTGGGGAACCGATGAAGCAGAAAGCCCACTCTTGAGAGGAGAACGCGCAAATGAACGCTGATGATGTGAAGACAATGCCGGTGATGGACCCGCTCGCGAACCAGCACACCGGTGGATCGAGTGCATCCAGACGCACCATCTACGTAGATCTTGATGGCGTAATGGCCGACTTCGACGCGGCATTTCCCGCCCTGTTTGGCCTGGACCACCGCGTGCTTGCCGACGATGAAATGTGGGGGCACATCAACAACCACCCGTCGTTCTTCCGCGACCTACCGCCGATGCACGGTGCAGTGGAATTCTTCCACAGCATCCACCACTTGAACCCGGTGATTCTCACTGCCTGCCCGAAATCGAACTATCCACTCGCTGCCATCCAGAAGCGGCAGTGGGTGCGCGAACACCTGTCAGCGACCTGCCTGGTGTTGCCTGTGCTCGGCGGCAGGCACAAGCCTCTTTTCATGCACCAGCCGGGCGATGTTCTGATCGACGATTTCGAAGCGAACTGTGATGCCTGGACAGCGGCCGGAGGTGTGGCGATCAGGCACGCCGGCGATTGGACCGCGACGCGTCACGCGCTTTCCCGGATTGAAGATCTGTCAGGAGCAGCGCTCGCGAAGGGCTGATGCCCTCTCTGCCGACCACGTTGAGACGTCCATAGTCAGGCCGAGGCGCTGGCCCCTCGGCCCGCAAGGCTGGCAGCCTGCTGTGCAGCCCCCCCTACTTCAACCGCTCCACCAACCGCTGCCCCACCTCCAGCGCCGAAGCCGGGTTCTGCCCGGTAATCAGCTCGCGGTCCACCACCACATGCCCCATCCACGGCGTGGTGTTGCTGCTGAACTTCGCACCCGCCCGCTGCAACGCGGTCTGCGGGTAGAACTTCATCTCACCGCCGCCCAGCAGCGGCTTGGCCTGCTCTTCTTCCTGGTTGCTGATCACCGTCATCTGGTAGCCGCTGTAGATCCACTTCGGCGTGGCCGGCGTCGCACCCGCCTCCAGCTGTGCCACGAAACCACCCGCATCCGGCAGCGTGGACAGCAGCGCGATCGGCCCGTGGCAGACCAGCGCGGTGGTCTTGTTGCGCTGGTGGAAGTCGGCCAGCAGCCGGCCCAGCGCCGGGCTCTTCAGCAGGTCCTGCATCGGCGCGTGGCCACCGGGAATGTAGACCGCATCGAAACGCACGTAGCCCTGCTGCTCGATGCGCGCCAGGCTGACCACCGGCGAGGCCGTCGGCGAGGTCAGCGCCAGTTTCTCCAGCAGGTCCTTGTGCAGCGTCAGCTGCGCCGCATCGTTGCCGAAGTACGCCGGCGTCACCGAGGACGCATCCACCGTCGGCGCCCGCCCCTGCGGCGTGGCGAAGGTCACCTCGTGGCCCGCGTCCAACAGCAGCTTGACCGGCTGCATCAGCTCGTTGAGATAGAAGCCGGTGGACAGCACCTTGCCGTCCTTCAGGTCCAGGTGGTTTTCGTCGGACAGCACCACCAGCACATTGGCGGCCTGCGCGCCGGTTGCGGCCAGGGTCAGGGCCAGCGCTGCGGCCAACCGGGTCATCAGGTTCATGGGGAGCTCCTTTCGGGGAATGGCCGCCACTTTATTCATCGCCCCAGCGGCGATAAATTGGCCCCATCGCAAAACATCTGTTCCCCGGAGAGCCAAATGAGCCGCAAGTTCGACTACCTGGGCGATGTGGAAGTGTTCCTGGCGGTGGTCGAGCACGGCTCGTTCACCGCCGGAGCGGTGGCGCTGTCCACCACGCCCTCGGTGCTGAGCCGCGCGGTCACCCGCCTGGAAGCGCGGCTGGGCCGGCAGCTGCTGCAGCGGACCACCCGCCGCGTGGGCCTGACCGACGCCGGGCGGCTCTATCGGGAACAGGTGCGCACCGCCTTCGGCCTGCTGGACGACGCCGAGCGCGACGTTCTGGCCCAGGACGGTGCGTTGGCCGGCCGCGTGCGCCTGAGCGTGCCCACCACCTATGGCCACTACCGGCTGCCACCCGTGCTGGCGCGCTTTGCGCAGCAGTACCCGCAGGTGCAGGTGGAACTGAACATCACCAACCGCAACGTGGACCTTGTGGCCGAAGGCTTCGACCTGGCCATCCGCCTGGGCCAGCTGCCGGACAGCGGGCTGGTGGGGCGAAAGCTGGAAGACGCGCCGCTGTTGCTGGTGGCCGCGCCGGACTACCTGCAACGCCGCGGCACGCCGCAGACGCTGGACGATCTGCAGCAGCACCTGTGCCTACCCTTCGTGATGCCGCGCACCGGCCGGCTGGCGCCGTGGATCTTCCGCGACGACGGGCGCGATGTGGACTGGCTGCCGCGTTCGTCCATCGAGACTTCCGACGATGTGCTGGGCGTGGTGTCGCTGGCCGAACAGGGCATCGGCATCTGCCAGAGCTATGCGTTCATCGTGCGCGAGCGGTTGCAGCGCGGGCAGCTGGTGGAGGTGCTGCCGCAGCTGCGCGGGCGGTCGCGGCCTTTCTCGGTGATCTATGCGCCGCACCGGCGGCAATCGGCTGCGGCGCGGGCGATGATTGAGTTGTTGGTGGGGAATGCGGCTGAGGATGGCGTTGGTTGAAGCTGCAAGGTTTGCTGGAGGTGTCGGGTTTGAACCGCTTTTCGGGGTGTGCAGCTGATCGCGCGCCGTTGCTTGGCGAGGCGGACTAAGAACTGTTGCAAAGAAGGCCGTCGCGCTATTCGCTTGGGGCATGGGCGATTGCGCCACGTTGATTCGCTATTAGCAGCGCAGCTGCGCGAATGCGTCTGCTGGCGTCGCGTGCTGCACGAATGGTGCGTGCAACAATAGTCCTCTGCTCTCGGATTCAGCGTTTCCTTCGCGAATTTCTATTGGCATTCGAGGCGGCTGCGTAAACACCATGGCGCGCCACCGACAACGGGTTGCAGCGGGCGTCCAAACCCGAGACAGATAGTTGTTTACGCTTGCCCGTCGGCACCGTCCTTAACCGGTGCCGGCGGGCAATTCGTCGGCCTTTATGGCGGGCGGTGCGTGGGGGTCTTCGGACCCGCCGGTTATTGACAACTGTCTGTCCCGGTTTGGAACCCGCACCGTCCGCCACCTCTTCGCGGTGGCGCTGTTAAGCACAGCCACGGAAGCCGACGCCATGAACGAATCCGACACCTTTTCTTCGTACACCGTTGTTGAGCCCATCAACGACGACACTCCCCTGCCCGATCTGAACTCCCTGCTCGGCATCCTCAAGCGCATGCGTGGCTGTGAGGGTGCTGACGGGCATCCTTGGCCAGAAACCGATGTGTCACCTGGCCGTCGCGTGAGCCTGGCTAGAAGTGAGCGCGCGATGGTGGGGGCGTTGACCGTACTAGAGTTGCTACACGCGGCAGACCGCTGCCGGGTGGCAGCGGAGCCGGAGCGACATTTGGATGAGGGGGTTGTGGATGGGTTGTTTCTGGCTTGCCGGGGGTTGGTTGAGTGGGCTTGTCAGGAGGTTAGGCCGGAGTGATATCCAATTCCCAATCCGCCCACAGAAGTAGCGACGCTCCCGCAAGATCAGAGTCCGCTTTCGCCTAGAAGCAGGCACTCCAGGTCAATGAGCAATCGGGAGGCTCCCCCCCTTGGATCCTCGCTAGAAATCGAACAGTAAATGCAACTCCAGCAACCGGATTGCCACCATCTGTCGATGCTGGAACAGATGCTGCCTTTGAACGAACGCTCCTGCTAGCATTGGTGCGACATTGAATAGGCGGGGGGATGGATGCAGTCGCGGATGTCAAAATGGCGGATTTCACTCCGAAAATCGCGAGGTGCGAACTTTTGGAACTACGGGCTGTCGACTTTAATGTCTGGGATAGCGTTAGCTTCTCTCTTTGCCTTGGGACCACTTGTTCAAGCAATTGTTGTGGCGCTCCTGTCGGGAGAAACGTCGTCACTGTACGACAGCGAGAACGTCGGCCAATTAGTAGATGTCCAAACCTACCTGACGTCGACTTTGTGGATTCCGTATCTCGCAGCCGGATTATTCTCGGCAATTGCAATGCGTCTTGCATCGACAAAGCGAACGGTATTTGCTTCTGGAACGGCTGCGATTGGGGTCTCTCTAACCGTCATAGACCTGTCATCGGGCGCCTTGGACGGACTAGTAATATCGATTCTTTGCAACTTTGCAGCAGGTGCATTCCTCGCACTTTTGACGCTAGTTCTAGTGCTGGACGAGAAAATATTTAGGCACATCGCTAACGGCAACGCCAAGGTAGAGCGAATCGCTTGGCTGCTCGCTCCGGCGACGGGCTATTTCGCCCTCACGACGATGCTCTTCATCGCCCTTGGATTCTTAACCAAAGTACCTACGACTCCAACCAGCTTTCGACTCGAGCCCTCTCTGAGCGGCTACTACGTCACAGCGAAAGAGGAGGAATGTCTGACTGGCAACCAAGGCGAGTTGAAGAAATGCGGGTCGACAGACGAAAAGAACAGCGAAAAGTTCTCATTTCTAGGGAAATTTAGCGAAGCAGAGGGTACCAGGACTGAATTCCTAGGCGGCGGATCTGGCCTTGAAATTAAATGGACCAAGACCATCAAAGGCCCAATAAATGGCTCTTTATGGGCGACGCAGGGCTGCACAGGAAAAGATTCAAACTTTGAAGATGCAATCAAGTCGCCCCCTCTATATACAGGCGAAATTCGCAACCTAGTTATTTCGGCAGATGACGGATTAACTGAATTTCGAGTCATCGATCCAAAACTCAACCAAATCACAGTCTCCGACGACAACTTCGCTCAGTTCTGGGTTAATCCATCGCGCGATGATCCTGAAAAGATTGACGTGAGCAGATTTCTTGGGAATGGAACCATCCAGGTTGCTGACAAGTTCGCCAGAACTGTATTCGTACTTGGCATCATCCCCCTGACTGGAACTGAGGGAGGAGCCGTATTCAAGGCAAGAAGCGCGAGGTACTCGATCAATGGTGATCGCGAGCGAGTGATCAATTTCAGAATGGCCTCAGAGATGATTGAGGCGGGGCGTGCAATGGCCTGCGAAGGCTTACAGGTAGTGGCAAATGACCAGCAAATGTCGGCTACCTCGAAAGTTCCGTACGTCAGCCTTGTAGTGTCCTTGGAGGCTCCAAGGCATCTCAGCCTGGAGGAAGTTGGCAAGCCCACTCATGTCACCGTTTCAGGCGCAAATGGCTGGATAAGTAGCACAGGTTACCGCAAGGACCGGTTCCATGAGGCGATTACTGCGGGCATCGTCTCGCAGCTGTCACTAGTTGGGGCCGTGAGAGACCTAGTCGTCGATGGACAGGTCATTTCCACGGGTACGACGAGTACGCTCCAGTTGAGCGGTAGAATGTTCGCCCGCACCGATGGCCCCGCCATACTTATTGAAGGCCGCGCCGACTATATAATTCTTAATGGGAAACGACTTAGTAGCACTAGATGGGAGCGCTTGGACACAGGCATAAGAGTTCCAATAATTCTTGGAGTGCCGACTGCAGCGTATTTTCTACTAAGTTTCGCAGGTGCTACATTGCGAAGGCCAGCTCGTCTAGTGTGGAGACTCCCGGGGAAGCGGCGAGTTATCCCTTAAAGAACCACACGAGCATCCCACCAATGCCTTCGCACCAAACTCTAGAGCCAGATCAAGGATATATCCCCCTCGCAACACCTTAACTTTATACGTCAAAGTTCCCCTGGACAGAAGATTGAAATTCTCTTGAGAAGGACAATTTCGCCTATCGGAAGGTTCGTTATTTCAGCACCCCCATTTCAACCGCTAATAGGATGCTAGAGCTACATCAAATAGATGTATTGCATGCGCGCAAACTACTGATTCCGTACAAGATCATCAACGTGACCGGCGAGAGGCGGCGGCTTCAAGATAATTGAGGAGATGGATTGCCTCGCGCTCATATAGCATCAAACACATCGACCGGATATAGGCAAAGCAGTACATCTCATTATCCTGATATGGAGTTGAAATAGTGAAGTTAAGTGAACTATGTGGTCACGTCGCACGCCTCACCGGCTTGAACAACATAAATATAATTGTCGGCCGCAATGGCGCGGGAAAGAGTCGCTTCCTTCGTGACATTGAGGCATCAATTAACCAGAGCAAGAATCAATTTTATGTCCGGTATGTCAGCCCAGAGCGAGCAGGCTCATTCAAGCGCAGTGGAAGTGTCCTCACCAACATGAGCGACAACCCTGAGTGGCTGAGACAGACGCGAGCAGTCAATCAGGCGAGCGACTTCAAAGCTGCGTCGGCGATGCTCTTTCGCGAGGCTGAAACGCTCTATCTGCGCCGACTCGCTCGCACACCTGAAATTCGCCTAGATCCAACACGAAGCTTCGAAACAGACCGGCTGAGAAAGATAAATAACCTACTTACTAACATTTCACTGGAGGTGGGAAACACAGATTTCGAATTTCGCTCACTCCTCAATGGCGAAACTATACCTCCGCAAAACATCAGCAGTGGCGAATCAGAAGCCGTAGCTTTGGCAGCCGAAATTCTGTACTTTTTCGATACGATTGATCCCGCGAAGTTTAACGTACTACTTCTCGATGAGCCGGACGTACACCTTCACCCAGATCTTCAGGCACGGCTCGGACATTTAATCATCTCCATGCTTGATGAATTCAAAGATCACGCAGATAGCATCGCCGTATGCATCTCCACCCATAGCTCCCCACTAGTCTGCTCTCTTGCGGCTTCGAAGTATGTTTCGATCGGTACAAAGATCTTCGCGGTCGATATGGTTGAACTGAAACCAGCCAGCGTCGAGCTTCGCAAGATCGCTCCGTTCTTCGGACACCCTCTTTCCCTTTCACTTAGCGATGATGTAGCCCTGATCCTCGAAGGAGAAGACGACGAGCGCGTCTGGCAGCAAGCCGCACGAACTTCGCAAGGCAGGATCAAGGTCTTTCCCGTGCTTTCTACCAGCGTGGATCAGCAGGGCGCCCTTGAAACCTTCTGCATCCAATTGCTAGACACACTCTACGACAATCCAGTCGCATTCTCGATTCGCGACGGCGATGGCGTGGCGGACCAGCCGCTTGAGCACCGCCCGCCTCTCAAGCGCTACCGTCTCCAGTGCTATGCGATCGAGAATGCTCTACTGACTGACTCATGTCTTACAGTAATGGGCACTAACTGGCAGGACCTCGTCGCCAAATCAAGGAAATGGGTTGAGGACAATCCAAATCATCGTGACACCGCTCTCATTAAGGAGATCGCCGAATCGAGCGACCGCCTACGGCACAAGAAGATAAAGACAGTCCGTAACCTTATCTGCGACATCGCCAGTTGCAAGAAGCCCTGGGAAATCGTCGTTGGTCAAGCGATCGCAGCATTGACAAGAGAAGATCTTTCACATTCAAACATGCTAATTGACTTCCTCGGCGCAGAATTGGTCAAGGGCATCATCTTCAAAGATTCAGCAAATCCGTGAGAGATGCCCGATACCACGAGTCCACTAGATTGCCCTCATGGTATCGGGATCCTCTTTATAACCTACTTATAAATATTGACTTAAGAATAATATTCATAATTCACCGAAGATCACTAGTGTGAATGAAACTCCACCATAGCTCAACAGCCTATAAATCAACTCACTCCCACTCAATAGTCGCCGGTGGCTTCCCCGAAATGTCATAAACCACCCGCGACACCCCCCGCAACTCATTGATGATCCGGTTGCTCACCGTACCCAGGAACTCATACGGCAGATGCGCCCAATGCGCGGTCATGAAGTCGATCGTCTCCACCGCACGCAGCGCAATCACCCACTCATAAGCGCGCGCGTCGCCCACCACGCCCACCGACTTCACCGGCAGGAACACAGCAAACGCCTGGCTGGTCTTGTCGTACAGGTCGGCCTTGCGCAGCTCATCAATGAAGATGGCATCGGCCTTGGCCAGCAGTTCGGCGTATTCGCGCTTCACTTCACCCAGGATACGCACGCCCAGGCCCGGGCCCGGGAACGGATGGCGATAGACCATGGTGCGCGGCAGACCCAGCTCCACGCCCAGGCGGCGCACTTCGTCCTTGAACAGCTCGCGCAGCGGCTCCACCAGGCCCAGCTTCATGTGCTCCGGCAGGCCGCCCACGTTGTGGTGGCTCTTGATCACATGCGCCTTGCCGGTCTTGCTGCCGGCCGACTCGATCACATCCGGGTAGATCGTGCCCTGCGCCAGCCACTTGGCGTTGCTCAGCTTGCTCGACTCTTCGTCGAAGATCTCAACGAACAGGTTGCCGATGATCTTGCGCTTGGCTTCCGGGTCGCTCACGCCTTCCAGCGCGGCGAAGTATCGGTCGGCGGCGTTCACGCGCACCACCTTCACGCCCATGTGCTCGGCGAACATCGCCATCACCTGGTCGCCTTCCTGCCAGCGCAGCAGGCCGGTATCCACGAACACGCAGGTCAGCTTCTCGCCGATGGCCTTGTGCAGCAGTGCGGCCACCACGGACGAATCGACGCCGCCGGACAGGCCCAGGATCACTTCGTCATCGCCCACCTGTTCGCGCACGCGGGCGATCTGGTCGTCGATGATGTTGGCGGCCGTCCACAGGGTCTGGCAGCCGCACACATCCACCACGAAGCGGCGCAGCAGCGCCTGGCCCTGCAGGGTGTGGGTCACTTCCGGGTGGAACTGCACGCCGTACCAGCGCTTTTCTTCGTTGGCCATGGCGGCCACCGGAATGCGGTCGGTGGTGGCGGTGATGGTGAAGCCCGGCGGCGCAACGGAGACGTGGTCGCCGTGGCTCATCCAGACATTCAGCTTCGGCTCGCCGCCGTGGTCACTCAGGCCCTTGAACAGTGCATCGGGGTTGATCACGTTCACTTCGGCGTGGCCGAACTCGCGCTGGTCAGCGGCTTCGGTTGCGCCGCCCAGCTGCGCGGCCAGGGTCTGCATGCCGTAGCAGATGCCGAAGATCGGCAGGCCGCTGTCGAACACTTCCTGCGGCGCGGCCGGCGCACCCGGCAGCGTGGTCGATTCCGGGCCACCGGACAGGATGATGCCCTTGGCGCCAAACGCCGCGATCTCGGCCGGGTTGTGGTCCCACGCCCAGATTTCGCAGTAGACGCCCAGCTCGCGGATGCGGCGGGCGATCAGCTGCGTGTACTGCGCGCCGAAATCGAGGATGAGGATCTTGTCGTTATGGATGTTGGTCATGGCGCCCCGGCAATGCAGTAGGGAAAACGAAATCAGATTTACGGCGGCAGATGGAGAAAGAGGAACGGGAAGTGCTTCCCCGTTCCTCTTTGCTCGGCCCGCGTCAGGCGCGGTAGTTCGGCGGCTCTTTGGTGATCGTCACGTCGTGGACGTGGCTCTCACGCTGGCCGGCGCCGCTGATCTTCACGAACTTGGGCTTGCTGCGCATGTCTTCGATGGTGGCGCAGCCCACGTAGCCCATGGTGGCGCGCAGGCCGCCCATCAGCTGGTGGATGATGCCGCCCACCGGGCCGCGGTACGGCACGCGGCCTTCGATGCCTTCCGGCACCAGCTTGTCTGCGGTGGCGGCGTCCTGGAAGTAGCGGTCCTTCGACCCCTTCTCCATGGCAGCCAGCGAACCCATGCCGCGGTAGCTCTTGTACGAACGACCCTGGTACAGCTCGGTCTCGCCCGGCGATTCCTCGGTACCGGCCAGCAGGCCACCGACCATGATGGTCGAGGCACCGGCGGCCAGCGCCTTGCCGATGTCGCCCGAGTAGCGGATGCCACCGTCGGCGATCAGCGGGATGCGGTCCTGCAGGGCTTCGGCCACCAGGTCGATCGCGGTGACCTGCGGCACGCCGACGCCGGCGACGACGCGGGTGGTGCAGATCGAGCCCGGGCCGATGCCGACCTTCACTGCGTCCGCGCCGCTGTCCAGCAGCGCCAGTGCGGCTTCGCCGGTGCAGATGTTGCCACCGATGACCTGCACGTTCGGGAAGTTCTTCTTGACCCAGCTGACGCGGTCCAGCACGCCCTGCGAGTGGCCGTGCGCGGTATCGACCACGATCACGTCCACGCCGGCGGCGACCAGCGCTTCCACGCGGCGATCGGTATCGCCACCCACGCCGACGGCAGCGCCGACCAGCAGGCGGGTCGACAGATCCTTGGCAGCGTTCGGGAAGTCGGTGTTCTTCTGGATGTCCTTGACGGTGATCAGGCCACGCAGTTCGAACGAATCATTGACCACCAGCACCTTTTCGATGCGGTTGCGGTGCAGCAGCTGCAGCACTTCATCAGACGCGGCGCCTTCCTTGACCGTGATCAGGCGATCCTTCTTGGTCATGATGTGGCGGACCGGATCGTCCAGCTCGGTCTCGAAGCGCATGTCGCGGTGGGTCACGATGCCGGCCAGCTGGCCGTCGCTGCCCACCACCGGCACGCCGGAGATGTTGTGCGCCTGGGTCAGGGCCAGCACGTCGCGGATGGTGGTTTCCGGGCCGACGGTGATCGGGTCGCGGATGACACCGGCCTCGAACTTCTTGACCTTGGCCACTTCCGCGGCCTGCTGTTCCAGGCTGAGATTCTTGTGGATGATGCCCATGCCGCCGAGCTGGGCCATGGCAATGGCCAGGCGGGCTTCGGTGACGGTATCCATCGCGGCGGACAGGATCGGAAGCTTCAGCTTCAGATCTCGGGTCAACCGCGTTTCGAGGTTGACGTCCTTGGGCAGGATGGTCGAGTGGGCGGGGACGAGCGAGACGTCGTCGTAAGTGAGTGCTTCAGCCTGGATGCGCAGCATCGGCATACCCGAGATGTGGGGAAGCGCGACATTTTACCCTGTTTTCGCGTCGCGTGGCAGGGGGTAGATGCGACGCAGTGTCGCGCGGGCGGCGATCGGTTCAGGAGGGCTTGGAACCGGCTCTCAGGGCCTGGAACCTGCCCTTGGTGGATGCGGACCGTTGGTCCGCATTACCTTGATACACCTGTGCACCGGCATTGTGCCGACCAACGGTCCGCACCCACCTTGACCTTGAGAGGATCACCTGGGCCAGCCCTGGGGCATCTTTGATAGGTGCGGACCGTTGGTCCGCACTGCCTTCATACACCTGTGCACCGGCATTGTGCCGACCAACGGTCGGCACCCACCTTGAGAGGATCACCCGAGCCAGCCCTGAAGCGCCTTTGGTGGGTGCGGACCGTTGGTCCGCACTATCCCTCAGGCACCTGAGAACAGCCCCAAGTGAGGTCAGCTCAGCGCTTCCGCCGCTTCCAGGGTGTTCTGCATCAACGTGGCCACGGTCATCGGTCCCACGCCGCCCGGCACCGGGGTGATCCAGCTGGCCCGCTGGGCAGCCGCTTCAAACCCGACGTCGCCCACCAACCGGCCGTCATCCAACCGGTTGATGCCCACGTCGATCACCACCGCGCCCGGCTTCACCCACTCTCCCGGCACGATGCCCGGGCGACCGACCGCCACCACCAGGATGTCGGCGTTGCGCACGGCCTGTTCCAGCACGTCCTTGGGGGTGAACTTGTGGCAGCTGGTCACGGTGCAGCCGGCGATCAGCAGCTCCAGGCCCATCGGGCGGCCGACGTGGTTGCTCACGCCCACGATGGTGGCGTTGCGGCCGCGCACCGGCTGGTCGGTGTGGCCCAGCAACGTGGTGATGCCACGCGGGGTGCAGGGGCGCAGGCCGAACTCGCGCAGGGCCAGGTGGCCGACGTTTTCCGGGTGGAAGCCGTCCACGTCCTTGCGCGGGTCGATGCGCTGGATCAGCCGGCGCGCGTCGGGGATGCCCGGCAGCGGCAGCTGGATCAGGATGCCATTGATCTTCGGATCGGCGTTGAGCTGGTCGATCAGGTCGAGCAGCTCGGCCTCGGTGGTACCGGCCGGCAGGTCGTAGTCATGCGCCTCGATGCCGACCTTCTCGGCGGCACGGCGCTTGTTGCGCACGTACACGGTCGAGGCCGGGTCGCCACCGACCAGCACCACGGCCAGGCCCGGACGGCTGCCACCGGCGGCCACGCGGGCGTCGACGCGCACCTTCAGGCTGTCGAGCAGGTCCTCGGCGATACGGCGGCCATCAAGGATGCGGGCAGGATGCTGGGGGGCGGAATCGGTCATCGGAGGCAGGCGTGGGGCGGCGGGGACGCTATTGTCCCTGATTCAGGCCCCCTCGCCCACCGCCACGGCTCCGATCCGCCCGCCCTTGTAGAGCCGAGCCTGCGCTCGGCTCACGCGCGCAGCGCGGCTTTATCGCAACCTGACCGAAGAGCAGCCGAGCATGGGCTCGGCTCTACAGCCGTCCGACCCGCCCTTGTAGAGCCGAGCCTACGCTCGGCTCACGCGCGCAGCGCGGCTTTATCGCAACCCGGCCGAAGAGCAAGCCGAGCATGGGCTCGGCTCTACTCTTCCTCTTCCGGCACATCCTGCGGGTTCAACGTCTTGCTTGCCCGCTTCGGCGCGGTGAACGGCGTCGGCGTCGGCACGCCCTGGCCGGAGTTGCCGAACACCATCTTGGCGCCGGCATTCAAGCCACCACCGGCAATCTCCAGCTCAAAACGCTCGGCATCGCGGCGACGGATCTGCTCGGCAATCTCCACCGCATCGTCTTCATCCGCACCCAGTTCCACCAGCGCGGCCTGGCCGAACAGCACCGCCGATTCAAACGTCTCGCGGATCTGGAAATCGACACCGGCATGGATCAGCCGCAGCGAATGCTCGCGGTCGAACGAGCGCACCATCAGCTTGGCCTGCGGGAACTCGTGCGCCACCAGTTCAACAATGCGGTCGGCGGCCTCGGCCTTGTCCACGCACACCGCAATCGCACGTGCGGTGGCCGCGCCTGAGGCATGCAGCACGTCCAGTCGCGTGCCGTCGCCGTAGTAGATCTTGAAACCGAACCGCGCCGCGCTCTGGATCATCTCCACATCGTTGTCGATGATGGTCACGTCCACATCGCGCGCCAACAGCGACTGGCTGGCAACCTGGCCGAAGCGGCCGAAGCCGATCAGCAGCACGCTGCCGGACAGGCCCTCGGCCTCGTCCACGCCGTCCATGTTTACCGTCGGCTTCGGCGCGATGCGCTTGTAGAGCAGCACCACCAGCGGGGTCAGCGCCATCGACAACACCACCACCGCGGTGAAATTGGCATTGATCTCCAGGTTGATCACGCCGGCCGATGCCGCGGCGGAGAACAACACGAAGGCGAACTCGCCGCCCTGCGCCATCAGCACGCCACGGTCCAGCGCCTGCGCGTGGTCGCTGCCCATGATGCGCGCGACCACGTAGATGCACAGCGCCTTGGCCGCCATCAACGCCAGCACCAGGCCGAGGATCAGCTGCCAGTTGCCGGCCACCACGCCCAGGTCCAGCGCCATGCCGACGCTGAGGAAGAACAGGCCGAGCAGGATGCCGCGGAACGGTTCGATGTCCGCTTCGATCTGGTGCCGGAAGCTCGACTCGCTCAGCAGCACGCCCGCGAGGAACGCGCCCATCGCCATCGACAGGCCGGACAGCTGCATCAGCAGCGCAGCACCCAGCACCACCAGCAACGCGGCGGCGGTCATCACCTCGCGCGCCTTCGACTCGGCCAGCACGCGGAACAGTGGGTTGAGCAGGAAGCGGCCGACCAGCACCAGGCCAACGATGGCGCCGACGCCGATCGCCACCGACAGCCAACGCGAACCCTCGCCATCGGCGCTGCCCGCGCTCGGGCCCATCCAGGCCACCAGCGCCAGCAACGGCACGATCAGCAGGTCTTCGAACAGCAGGATGGAGACGATCTTCTGCCCCGACGGCAGCGCGATGTCACCACGCTCGGCCAGCAACTGCATCACCACTGCGGTGGAGGTGAGCACGAAGCCGGTGGCGCCGATGAAGGCCACCTGCCACGGCAGGCCGAACAGCTTGGCGATGCTGGTCAGCACCACCGCACAGGTAACGATCTGCAGCGTGCCCAGCCCAAAGATCTCCTTGCGCAGGCTCCACAGGTGCGAGGGCCGCATTTCCAGGCCGATCACGAACAGGAACATCACCACGCCGAGTTCGGCGGTATGCAGGATGGCCTGCGGGTCGGAGAACCAGCCCAGCCCGAACGGTCCGATCGCCAGGCCGGCGGCGAAGTAGCCCAGCACCGAGCCCAGGCCGGCCCGGCGGAACAAAGGCACCATCACCACCGCCGCGCCCAACAGGGCGACGACCTTGACCAGTTCGCTGGTCGCTGCTTCTACCGCCATGCGGTGTTTTCCCCAAGATCCAGAATCGGGTTCAACAATAGAGCAATGCCGATGACGGCAATAGCACGCATGTTGCGCCGGATTGTCTTGGAGGTGGAACGATGCAGGGAGTGCCCCCCGACATCATCCCGAAACCATGCACATGCTTCAGTGGGTGCCATGACCTGTAGAGCCGAGCCCACGCTCGGCTGCTCTTCGTGCCGAGGCCTGAAGCAGCCGAGCATGGGCTCGGCTCTACAGTAGATCCACGCCATGCGTGGATGACGCACAGCCGTAATGCCCCAGTAGATCCACGCCATGCGTGGATGACGCACAGCCGCCGCGCCCCGGTAGATCCACGCCATGCGTGGATGAATCCCCGGCCAGCCTCACCCACCCCGGCAGAACGCGGCGTAATCGATATACCCCGGGAACGGCACGCCCGGCGCACACACCGGGCAATGCGGGTCCGGCCGGATGCCGGTCTCGCGGAAGCGCATGCCCAGCGCATCGAAGCGCAGCAGCCGCCCCACCAGCGGCTCACCGATGCCCAGCAGCAGCTTCAGCACTTCGGTGGCCTGCAGCACACCAGCCAACCCGGGCAGCACGCCCAGCACCCCGGCCTCGGAACAGTTCGGCGCGAACTCCGGCGGCGGCGGCTCGGGGAACAGGCAGCGGTAGCACGGCGCCACGCCGCGCTGGCGGCCGGCGTCAAACACGCTTACCTGGCCGTCGAAGCGCTCGATGGCGGCATAGACCAGCGGCATGGCGTGCTTGATGCAGGCGTCGTTGAGCAGGTAGCGCAGCGGGAAGTTATCCGAGCCATCCAGCACCACATCCACGCCGTCCAGCAGCGCATCCACGTTGTCGGAGGTGACCCGCTCGGGCACGGCCTCGACCTCGATCGACGGGTTCAGCGCCAGCAGCCGCTCGCGTGCGGAATCGACCTTGAGCTGGCCGACGCTGGCCTCGGTGTGCACGATCTGCCGGTGAAGGTTGCTGCGCTCCACGCGGTCGTGGTCGGCGAGGCGCAGGTGCCCTACCCCAGCCGCTGCCAAGTAGAAACCAGCCGGTGCGCCCAGCCCGCCCGCGCCCAGTACCAGCACGCGCGCTTGCTGCAGCCGGCGCTGGCCGGCTTCGCCCACCTGCGGCAGCAGCAGGTGCCGCGAATAGCGATCAAAGAAATCGCGGTCGGCGGCGCTGGCGAGCGGCTGCACCAAGGGCAGCGACTGCTCGCGCCAGGCCACGGTACCACCCGTCACGGAAGCGACGTTTGTGTAGCCGGCCTCCAGCAGGAACTGCACGGCATCGGCCGAGCGCTTGCCGCTCTGGCAGATCAGCAGGATCTCCTGGTCGCGCCGCGGCAGATGCGCGGCCGGGTCGGCCTGCAGCTCGCCCTTGGCCACGCCGCGCGCGCCCTCGGCCATCCCGCCGGCCCGCTCGTGCGCCTCGCGCACATCGATCAGCACCGCGCCATGGGCCAGGCGCTCGCGTGCCTGCGCGGGGGAAAGCTCTTGGATGCTCATGGCCGCATTATCGCGCACGTGGCGGCAGGCCGCGTTGACCAGAATCTGTAGAGGCGAGCCCATGCTCGGCTGGCGCGCGTAGCGCGCCTGCGGCAATGCGCGAAAAGCAGCCGAGCGCAGGCTCGGCTCTACAGGTCCACCGCAAGCCTACGGTAGCGCCAGCCCCGCGCCCGGGATCAGATCCCATTTCCCAACAACGAAAAAGGCGGCCCTGCGGCCGCCTTCCCGTGAATCACTTGCCCTTGACGTGCTTCATCAAGCGCCGCTTGGACTTGATCTGCCGCTCGGTGAGGACGTTCTTCTTGCCCTCGTACGGGTTGGTACCCTCGCGGAAGATGAAGCTCACTGGCGTGCCGATCAGCTTGAAGCGCTTGCGGAAGAAGTTCTCCAGGTAGCGCTTGTACGACTCCTGCAGTTCCTTCAGGCGGGTGCCGTGCACGATGAAGGTCGGCGGGTTGGAACCGGCCGGGTGCACGTAGCGCAGCTTGGAGACATGGCCGCGGATGGTCGGCGGCGGATTGGTCTCGTACGCCACTTCCAGCGCCTTGTTCACTTCGCTGGTGGTGAAGGTCTTGTTGGCCGATTCGTGCGCGCGGTGCACCGCACGGAACAGCTCGCGCAGGCCCGAGCCGTGCTTGGCCGAAATGCGCACCGATTCGGCCCAGGGCACGAAGCCCAGCTTGAGCGACAGCATGGTTTCAGCCTGTTCGCGCTGGTACTCGGTCAGGCCATCCCACTTGTTGATGGCGATCACCAGCGCGCGGCCGGCGTCGAGCACGGCACCGAGCACGGTGGCGTCCTGGTCGGTCACGCCTTCGGTGGCGTCGAGCATCAGCACGGCCACCTGGCACTGCTCGATCGACTGCATGGTCTTGACCACCGAGAACTTCTCGACGACCTCGTCCACGCGCGAGCGACGGCGCAGGCCGGCGGTATCGATCAGGCGGTATTCGCGACCGTCGCGCTCCAGGTCCACCGCGATCGAGTCGCGGGTGGTGCCCGGCACGTCGGAGGCGATCATGCGCTCCTCGCCGAGGATGCGGTTGACCAGGGTCGACTTGCCCACGTTCGGGCGGCCGACGAAGGCAATGCGGATGCGGTTCGGATCGTTGTCCAGTTCTTCGCCGCTACCTTCTTCCGGCAGGCGCTGGATCACTTCGTCCAGCAGGTCGTCCAGGCCCTGGCGATGCGCGGCCGAGACGGTCAGCATTTCGCCGAAACCGTAGCGGGCGAACTCGGAGCGGACGCTGTCCTCGTCGGTACCGTCGATCTTGTTGATCAGCAGCAACGTCGGGCGCGACAGCTTGCGCAGCCACGCCAGGATCTCGTCGTCCAGCGCCGAGGTGCCCTCGCGGGCATCGACGACGAACAGGATCAGGTCCGCTTCGGCAGCCGCCGCACGCGCCTGGCGGGTGGTGGCACCGGCCAGGCCTTCGTCCTCACCGGCAATACCGCCGGTATCCACGACGAGGAAATGATTGTCCTCGTCGAGGCGGCAGACGCCGTAGTTGCGATCACGGGTGACGCCGGGCTGGTCATGGACCAGGGCGTCACGGGTGCGGGTCAACGCATTGAAAATGGTCGACTTGCCGACATTCGGCCGTCCAACCAGGGCGACCAAAGGCAGCATCGCGAGTACTCCGTATTAATTTGCCAACCGGAAGGCGGTCAGCTTGCCATCCACGTTCTGCACCAGCAGCACCCCGTCTGCGACGACCGGCTGGGCCAGCAGGGCGTCACCGCCACTCTTTGCCCGTGCCGCCATCGCACCATCGGAGGCCTGCAACCAGTGCACGTATCCCTTGTAGTCGCCGACCACGACGTAGTCGCCATGCAGCGCCGGGCCGGTCAGCGAGCGACGGGCCAGTGCCGTCTGCGACCACATGGCTGCGCCGCTGGCCTTGTCCAGGCCGAACACGCCGCCCTTGTTGTCGGTCACGAACACATTGCCCGACGACACCGCCACGCCACCCGCACCGCCGTGGTCGCGCGCCCACAGCGGGCGACCGGTCGGGCCTTCAATGGCCATCGTCTGGTTCTTGAAGCTGCTCACGAACAGGGTGTTGCCATCCAGCACCGGCGCGCCGTCCACATCGGCCATGCGCTCCAGCTCGGTACGGCCTTCACCGTTGCCCACGTTCTGTTCCCACAGGGTGCGGCCATCCTGCTGGGCCAGGGCGGCAACCGCGCCCTCGTCCTTGCCGATGAACAGCACGCCCGGGCCGGTCACCACCGGTGCGTTGCCACGCACGGTCAGCGCCGGCAGCTCGCTCGGGTTGAACCACTTCTGGGTGCCGTTGCCGGCATCGAACGCAGTGATACGGCCGTCGTTGCTGCGCACGTAGACCGCGCCCTGGGCGATGGCCGGCGCGGCGATGACTTCACCCGGAACACGGGCGCGCCACTTTTCGCTGCCGTCGTTGATGTCCAGCGCGATGACCTGGCCATCGAGCGTGCCGATCACGACCAGGTTCTCACCGACACCCGGGCCACCGGACAGGCGCAGCTTGGCCTTCTTCTTTTCCTTCTGCGGCTCCCAGGTCCAGACCTTCTTGCCGGTCTGCAGGTCGATGGCGTGCACGCCACCGGTGATCGCCGCAGCGAACACGTGGCCGTTGGCCACGGCCGGGCCCTGGCGCACGCCGATGCGGCGCTCACCCTTGCCGAGGTTGACCGACCAGGCCTTGTTGACCTTCAGGGTCGGCTCGAACTTGACCAGCTCAGCCGGTTCCTGTGCCTTCTTCGCGGCCGCGTCCTTGCCGGCGAACCAGCCCTTCATGGTGCTGCAGCCGGTCAGGGCCATGCCCATCAGGAGCACGGTGGCGACGCGGGTGATCATGACCTTCTGACTCATCAAACCGACTCCGCAGGGGCGGCGACGGTGCCGCCGGCGTCCATAACCTTGGTTTCCAGCAGGCGCCGCTGCGGCGCTGCCACGTCCAGCGTCTTCAGCGCCTTCTCGTACTGTGCGCGGGCCTCATCGCGCTTGCCCTGCGCCATCAGCGCATCGCCATGGATTTCCAGGCTGCTGCTGTCGGTGGCGCTGCCCAGCAGCTTGATCGCCTCGTCGCTCTTGCCGGTGGCCACCAGCAGGCGTGCCACGCGCTGGTCGACCACGCGCTGCAGGTCACCTTCAACCTTCACGCCGCGCAGGGTAGCCAGGGCTTCTTCGTTCTTGCCCGCGTCGACCTGGGCCTTGGCCAGCTGCAGCGCCGCCAGGTCACCGTAAATGCTGGACGGGCCGGCTTCGAGCGCCTTGACCGCCTTGGCGGCGTCGTCGAGCTTGTTCTGCTGCAGGCCAACGAGCGCCTTCTGGTACTCGACATTGGCCGAGGCCAGCTTGCCGCCCTGATCCTTCTGGTACCACTGCCAGCCGGCAATGGCACCGATGGCGATGACCACGCCACCGAGGATGCTGGCGCCATTCTTCCGCAGCCAGCTGCGGACGCGTTCACTTTGTTCGTGCTCGTCGAGCAGATCGTCGATCGCCATGCGTACTCTCGCCCCGCCCATCGGGAGGGACCATTGGAATTAATCGAAGGTGGTGAAACCGCGCCTCAGTGCGAAACCGGGACTACGGAGCCTTCAGAGGATACCTGAAAGCGTGCCACGTTGGCTCGCTGGTAGGGGGTCAGATCGACGATAGCGCCGTTCTGCTGAACCTGGACCGCCGAGGCGTTGCCCAGGGTCACCCGGGTCACCTGGCCCGGCGTGAAGCTGCGGCTCTCGCCGGATTTGATCAGCGCCTTCTCGACTGTGCTGCCGTCCGGGCCGCCGATATCGACCCAGCTGTCGCCACTGAACTGCATGTCCAGCGTATTGGCGGCAGCGGCCGGTGCCGGGGCTGGACGCGGCACCGGGGCCAGCGAGGCCACGTACGGAGTGGCGGCCGGCTTGCTGGCCGGAGCGCTCGCCACGTCCGCCACCGCGGCCGGCTCGACGCCGGCGGCAGAGGGGGTCACCGGCACGGCGGCCGGAATCGCGTCCAGCGAGGCGGTGTTCGGCGACGGCGTCGCACTGCCATCGAAATGACCACGGGTGGCGAACCACACCGGCACTGCCAGCACCGCGGTGATGCCGACGTACAGCACGCGACGGCCGAGATTCTCGGCAATGCGGCGCGCACGCGGGGTATGGGTATGGCTGACCAGGGTAGGCGGCACCACCGGGCCGACCTGGGCCTGCTCCAGCAGCTCTCCCACGTCCACGTCCAGAAGCCGCGCGTAGCTGCGCAGCTGGCCGCGCACGAACACCGGCGCGCCAAGCTTCTGCCATTGTTCTTCTTCCAGCGACCTGACCACCTGGACCGGCATTCGCAGGCGCGAGCCGACATCTTCGAGGGTCAGTCCGGCCGCCTCGCGGGCCTGGCGCAGGCGGGTGCCGCAGCCGGCCGCAGTCTCGAGAGCGCTCACAGTCTGGTCATCAATCACAATGCATCAACCCTGGAGTTAGGAGCCCGCTTCCTGCGGAAATTCCTGTCGAATCCGCTGAAGATAGCGATCAGATGCCGCCCGATCACCCAGCCGCGCTTCGATTTGAGACGCAAGTTGTAACACGGAACGCGTTGCGGGTGCAGCCGCAATCCTACGTTCGGCGAAGGCCCGCGCCTCCATGAAGCGGCCCTGGCGGAAGCTGAGCTGGGCCATCGCCTCGAGCGCGACCGGGTTTCCCGGCAGCACCGACAGCGCCGCGCGCAGGTCGCCTTCGGCACGTTCAAGTTGGCCAGCGTCCAGTGCACAGCTGCCCGCATTGGCCTGGGATTCGGCCGGTGTGGCGTAGCCCGGCGCCTGCAGCGCTCGATCGAACCACGCCAGCGACTCGGCCGGCCGCCCCTGCTGGCACAGCCACGCCCCGTAATTGTTGAGGATGTCACCGCGCTGTGGCGCCTGTTCGGCCGCCCTGCGGAAGCTCTCGCCCGCTTGCTGGCTCCGGCCACGGCGCTCATCGATGCCGGCCAGCAGCACCAGCGCATCCGGCGAGTCGGGCGCCAGCTTCAGCGCCTCGCGCGCCTTGCGTTCGGCCGCATCCAGGTTGCCGACCTGCATGTCACGGGCAGCCAGCGCCAACAGATCCTGCAGGCGCACCTGGCGCCGCACGCTGTCCGGATCGCGCACCGAATAGACCGGCGCTTCGCTGGGGCCCAGCCTGGCCTTGGGTTGGGATTTGCAGCCGCCGACCGCAACGGCCAGCACGCCTGCGAGAAGCGCCAGCCAGAGGCGGTCAGGCCGCGGCATCGCTCCCCTTCCCCGCCTGCAGCGTCTTGTTGAACTCCGCCTGGCGGCGGGTGCGGTCCATCACCTGGCCCTTGAGCTGGCCACAGGCGGCGTCAATGTCGTCGCCACGGGTGCGGCGGACCATCGTCAGCACGTTGCTGTCGAGCAGGATCTTCTGGAAGGCGCGGATGTTGGCCTCCTCGGAACGCTCGTAGCGGGTGCCCGGGAACGGATTGAACGGGATCAGGTTGACCTTGCCCGAATCCTTGGCCTGCACCGCGTTGTCGAACTGGCGCATCAGGCGGGCCAGCTCGCGGGCATGCTCGGGCTTGTCGTTGATGCCCTTCATCAGGGTGTATTCAAAGGTGACCGATTCGCGGCGCTTGTTGGCGCGCAGGTAGCGTGCGCACGAGGCCATCAGCTCGGCGATCGGGTACTTCTTGTTGAGCGGCACCAGCGTCTCGCGCAGTGCGTCGTTCGGCGCATGCAGCGACACCGCCAGCGACACGTCGCTTTCGGCAGACAGGCGGTCGATCTGCGGCACCAGGCCGGAGGTCGACAGGGTCACGCGCTTGTTGGCCAGGCCGTAGCCCAGGTCGTCGCGCATCACGCTCATGGCGCGCACGACGTTGTCGAAATTCATCAGCGGCTCGCCCATGCCCATCATCACCACGTTGGTGAGGCGGCGCATCTGGTGCGGCACGTTGCCCAGGTGGCGTGCGGCAACCCACACCTGGCCGATGATCTCGGCGGTGGTCAGGTTACGGTTGAAGCCCTGGGTGGCGGTGGAGCAGAACGTGCAGTTCAGGCCGCAACCGACCTGCGAGGACACGCACAACGTGCCGCGGGTCTTGTCCGGGATGTACACGGTCTCGATGGCGTTCTTGCCATCCACGCCCATCGCCAGCAGCCACTTGTGTGTGCCGTCGGCGGAGGGCTTGTCGAACACGATGTTCGGAACCAGCACCTCGGCATGGGCCTGCAGCTTGGCGCGCAGGACCTTGCCGAGGTCGGTCATTTCATCGAAATCGGTGACGTAGCGATGGTGGATCCACTTCATCACCTGATGGGCACGGAACTTCTTCTCGCCGAGAACCTCGACGAAAAACTTCTCCAGGCCCGCGCGATCGAGGTCGAGCAGGTTCTGCTTGCCAGCCGTGGGTGCCGACTTCGGCAGCGGCTGGATGGCGGGGGACTGTACGACCTCGTTCACGGCATAACTCTCAGCGCGAGACGACTTCGGTGGCGGCGAAGAAGTAGGCGATCTCAATCGCAGCATTCTCGACCGAGTCCGAGCCGTGTGCGGCGTTGGCATCGATGGATTCGGCGAAGTCGGCGCGGATGGTGCCTGGCGCGGCTTCCTTCGGGTTGGTGGCGCCCAGCAGGTCGCGGTGGGCCAGGACGGCGTTCTCGCCTTCCAGGGCCTGGATCATCACCGGGCCGGAGATCATGAACTCGACCAGCGCGTTGAAGAACGGACGCTCGCGGTGCACGGCATAGAAGCCTTCGGCTTCACGGCGCGACAGCTGCTTGTACTTGGCGGCCACGACCTTCAGGCCGGCCTTCTCGAAGCGGGCGTAGATTTCGCCGATGACGTTCTTGGCAACGGCGTCCGGCTTGATGATCGAAAGGGTGCGCTCCAGCGCCATGGGATGTCTCCAATGGAATCGGGCCGCTGATGGCCCGAAGGGTAACATGAAAAAAACCCGCGTCGGGACGCGGGCTTAGCCTGATAAACGTAGGCGAATTGTAAAAGATAACGTGGCCGGGTGGTAGAGGGCCATGTGGCCCTGTTGTAGCGCCGAGCCCATGCTCGGCTGGCGTTTGGGCCGAAGAGCAGCCGAGCGCGGGCTCGGCTCTACAGGTTCAGGTCCACCCATTCACCCACCTGAGTGAAATCTGACCGAGCCCGCCGATTTTGCTGCACTGCAAAATGCCATACGGTACCGTCTGGTCCTAGTATCAAACAATCGTTTGATTAAGGTCTGCCCGCCGATGGCCAAACCCGCCCACTTCTCGACCAAGGACCGGATCCTCGGCGCGGCCGAGGAGCTGTTCGCCCAGCACGGCTTCGCCGGAACCTCGCTGCGCCAGGTGACCAGCCAGGCCGACGTCAACATCGCCGCGGTCAACTACCACTTCGGTTCCAAGGAAAATCTGGTCAATGAGGTCTTCCGCCGCCGCATGGACGAGATGACCGGCGCGCGCCTGGCGCAGCTGGAGCGGGCCCGCAGCGAACACCCCGGCGAACTGCGCCCGGTGCTGGCCGCCTTCGTCGAGCCGGCCCTGGCGCTGGCCCAGGACCGCCAGAACGGCGGCGCCTTCGTGCGCGTGATTGCCCGCGCCTACGCCGAGAAGAACGACAACCTGCGCAAGTTCCTGTCCGACCACTACGGCCACGTGCTGCGTGCGTTCGGCAAGGCCATCGGCGAATGCGTACCGGACCTGAGCAAGGAGGAGCTGTACTGGCGCCTCGACTTCCTGGCTGGCTCGCTGACCTATGCGATGGCCGACTTCGGGCTGATCAAGCGTCCCGCCGGTGTCACCGAAGCGGCGCATCGTGCCCATGCCGCCCACGAACTGATCCATTTCGCCGAAGCCGGGTTCCGCGCCGCCGCACGCGCCAGCGCCCTGCCCGCTTCCCGTTGATTCCACCCAGTAACTGCTGACCAACAAAGGCCCTACACCATGTCCAATTCCCTGCTAGTCCGCCGCGCCGCCGTGCTGGGTGCCGGCGTCATGGGTGCCCAGATCGCCGCCCACCTCACCAACGCCGGCGTCGACACCGTGCTGTTCGACCTGCCTGCGAAGGAAGGTCCGGCCGATGGCATCGTGCTGAAGGCGATCGCCAACCTGGGCAAGCTGAGCCCGGCGCCGCTGGCCAGCAAGTCGCTGGCCGAAGCCATCACCCCGGCCAATTACGACTCCGGCCTGGAGCAGCTGAAGGACTGCGACCTGATCATCGAGGCCATCGCCGAGCGCATGGACTGGAAGCAGGACCTGTACAAGAAGATTGCGCCGTTCGTGGCCGACCACGCGGTGCTGGCCTCCAACACCTCGGGCCTGGGCATCAACAAGCTGGCCGACGTGCTGCCCGAACAGCTGCGCCACCGCTTCTGCGGCGTGCACTTCTTCAACCCGCCGCGCTACATGCACCTGGCCGAGCTGATCCCGGCCACCACCACCGACGCCGCCGTGCTGGAAGGCCTGGAAGAGTTCCTGGTCACCACCCTGGGCAAGGGCGTGGTGTACGCCAAGGACACCCCGAACTTCATCGGCAACCGCATCGGCGTGTTCTCGATCCTGTCCACCATCCACCACACCCAGCAGTTCGGCCTGGGCTTCGATGAAGTGGACGGCCTGACCGGTCCGCTGGTCGGCCGCCCGAAGTCGGCCACCTACCGCACCTCCGACGTGGTCGGCCTGGACACCATGGCCCACGTCATCAAGACCATGGGCGACACCCTGCCGAATGACCCGTGGCATGAATTCTTCAAGTCGCCGAAGTGGCTGGACGCGCTGATTTCCAAGGGCGCGCTGGGCCAGAAGACCGGCGCCGGCATCTTCCGCAAGGTCGGCAAGGACATCGTGGTACTGGATCTGGAGAAGCAGGACTACCGTCCGGCCGACCGCACCGCCGCACCGGAAGTGGTCGAGATCCTGAAGATCAAGAACCCGGCCGAGAAGTTCGCCAAGCTGCGCGAGAGCCAGCACCCGCAGGCGCAGTTCCTGTGGGCGACCTTCCGCGACCTGTTCCACTACAGCGCCTACCACCTGGCCGACATCGCCGAGACCGCGCGCGACGTCGATCTGGCCATCCGCTGGGGTTACGGCTGGTCGCTGGGCCCGTTCGAGACCTGGCAGGCTGCCGGCTGGAAGCAGGTGGCACAGTGGATCGCCGATGACATCGTGGCCGGCAAGAGCATGAGCAACGCCCCGCTGCCGGACTGGGTGTTCGATGGCCGCGACGGCGTGCACGCCGCCGAAGGCAGCTACAGCCCGTCGCGCAATGCCAAGCTGCCGCGCTCGTCGCTGCCGGTGTACCAGCGCCAGCGCTTCCCGGATCCGCTGCTGGGCGAGCAGTTCGCGCCGGGCGAGACCGTGTTCGAGAACGACGGCCTGCGCATGTGGCACGACGGCGATGGCATCGCGGTGGTCAGTTTCAAGACCAAGATGAACACCGTCTCCGACCAGGTGCTGGACGGCCTGCAGGAATGCGTCAGCCGCGCCGAGAAGAACTTCCAGGGCCTGGTGATCTGGCAGCAGAAGGAACCCTTCTCCGCCGGTGCCGACCTGGCCGGTGCGCTCGGCCTGCTGCAGGCCGGCAAGGTCGACCAGTTCGAGGAAATGGTCGCCAACTTCCAGCGCACCAGCCAGCGCATCAAGTACTCCCTGGTGCCGGTGGTGGCCGCCGTGCGTGGCCTGGCCCTGGGCGGCGGCTGCGAGTTCCAGATGCACAGCGCCAAGACCGTTGCCTTCCTGGAAAGCTACATCGGCCTGGTTGAAGCCGGCGTCGGCCTGCTGCCGGCCGGTGGTGGCCTGAAGGAACTGGCCGTGCGTGCCTCGCAGGCCGCAGGCCCGGGCGGCGACGTGTTCGCCGAACTGAAGAAGACCTTCGAGACCGTGGCGATGGCCAAGGTGTCCAACTCGGCGGTCAACGCCAAGGAGCTGGGCCTGCTGCGCAGCACCGACAAGGTGGTGTTCAACAGCTACGAGGCCCTGCATATCGCCAAGGCCGAAGCACGCGCCCTGGCAGAAGCGGGCTACCGCCCGCCGCTGCCGGCACGCCGCATCCAGGTCGCCGGTGACGTGGGTATCGCCACCTTCAAGATGATGCTGGTCAACATGCTGGAAGGCCGCTTCATCAGCCCGTACGACTACGAGATCGCCGAGCGCATCGCCACCGTGCTGTGCGGCGGCAAGGTCGACCGCGGCACCCTGGTCGACGAAGAGTGGCTGCTGACCCTGGAGCGCAAGCACTTCGTCGAACTGGCCCAGCAGGAAAAGACCCAAGCCCGCATCGCGCACATGCTGAAGACCGGCAAGCCGCTGCGTAACTGATCGCCCATCCCTGCTTCCGGTGGGTGCCGACCGTTGGTCGGCACTCCGGCTAAAAAATTCAAGAGATCACTGCAATGACCAAGCAAATCCAGGACGCCTACATCGTCGCCGCCACCCGTACCCCGGTGGGCAAGGCGCCCAAGGGCATGTTCCGCAACACCCGCCCCGACGACATGCTTGCGCACGTGCTGCGCAGCGTCGTCGCCCAGGCCCCGGGCGTGGACGTCAACCGCATCGATGACGCGATCATCGGCTGCGCCATGCCCGAAGCCGAGCAGGGCATGAACGTGGCGCGCATCGGCGTGCTGCTGGCTGGCCTGCCAAACACCATCGCCGCGCAGACCGTGAACCGCTTCTGCTCCTCCGGCCTGCAGGCCGTGGCGCAGGCCGCCGACGCGATCCGCCTGGGCAACGCCGACCTGATGCTGGCCGGTGGCACCGAGTCGATGTCGATGGTGCCGATGATGGGCAACAAGATCGCCATGGCGCCGAGCGTGTTCGACAACGACCACGTGGCCATCGCCTACGGCATGGGCATCACTGCCGAGAAGGTCGCCGAAGAGTGGAAGGTCTCGCGTGAAGACCAGGACGCCTTCGCCCTCGCCTCGCACCAGAAGGCCATGGCCGCGATCCAGAACGGCGAGTTCAAGGACGAGATCAGCCCGTACGAGATCGTCTCGCACCTGCCGGACCTGGCCGACGGCCAGCGCATCATCACCCGCAACAAGATCGCCGACACCGACGAAGGCCCCCGCCCGGACTCCTCGGCCGAAGGCCTGGCCAAGCTGCGCCCGGTGTTCCGCAACGGCCAGTTCGGCGGCACCGTCACCGCCGGTAACTCGTCGCAGATGAGCGATGGCGCCGGTGCCGTGCTGCTGGCCTCGGAACAGGCGATCAAGGACTACGGCCTGACCCCGCTGGCCCGTTTCGTCAGCTTCTCGGTGGCCGGGGTGCGCCCGGAAGTGATGGGCATCGGCCCGATCGCCGCGATCCCGAAGGCACTGAAGCAGGCGGGCCTGACCCAGGACCAGCTGGACTGGATTGAACTGAATGAAGCGTTCGCCGCGCAGTCGCTGGCGGTGATCCGCGATTGCGGCCTGGACCCGAGCAAGGTCAACCCGCTGGGCGGCGCGATTGCCTTGGGCCACCCGCTGGGTGCAACCGGCGCGATCCGTACCGCAACCCTGCTGCACGGCCTGCGTCGTCGCCAGCAGAAGTACGGCATGGTGACCATGTGCATCGGCACCGGCATGGGCGCGGCGGGTATTTTCGAGGCGCTGTAAGGTTCAAAGCGTTGCCGGCTGATTGTTGGTTGGCTGTGGGGCCCGGGTGGGTGAGGCTGCCCGGGACACGCCGTAAACCCGTCCCTGGGGGCTTGGCAGCGGCTTGCTAGCGTGCGCAATCCTGCGCACGCAGCAAGGCCGGGGTTGGGCGTCCTGCCCAACCCGCCATGCGCATGCGCCTGGCCCATGCCGCTGACAGTCCCGGTCAGCCTCACCCACCCGCGCCACCCAACATTCCGCGCGGCGGAGGGGTGAGCAAAGGCAGGGTCAAAGTCTGGGGTCAGAGCCCTTTGCTGCGCAAAGGGATCCGACCCCGACTCGACGCTCGCGGAAACAAAAAAGGCAGCCATCGGCTGCCTTTTTGCTTTTGCTCTTGCCCTTGATTCCGCCCTTCCCGTCCGCGCCAGCAGGAAACCTGACAGGCGGGGCGGGCGGGCCTTTGCAGGACCGTTCGCCGCATGGATGCGGCGACCGAGCCCCCATGGACGGGTTTACGGCGTGTCCTGCAAAGGCCCACCCGTCCCGCCCATCACGTATCAATCAAGGCGCTGACGGAGCGCTTGATAAACCTTATTCCGCCAACATCGCCGTCAGCTTCTCCCGCGCCGGGCCGGCCAGCTTCGGGTTGTCCAGCGCGAAACGGATCGTCGCTTCGACCAGCCCCAGGTGCGTGCCGCAGTCGAAGCGCGTGCCCTCGAAACGATAGGCATCGACCTCTTCGGTCTTCAGCAGCTGCGCGATCGCGTCGGTCAGCTGGATCTCACCGCCGGCGCCGCTGCCGGTATTTTCCAGCAGCTCGAAGATCTTCGGGCTCAGCACGTAGCGGCCGACCACGGCCAGGTCGCTCGGCGCGTCCTCCGGCTTCGGCTTCTCCACGATCTGCGAAATGCGCCCCTTGCGGCCATCGAAGGCCTCGGTTGCGACGATGCCATAGCTGGCGGTCTTGTCGTGCGGCACATCTTCAACGGCGATGACGCTGGCGCCACTGGCTTCGTTCAGATCGGCCATCTGCTTCAGCGCGCCGTCGCCGCGGTTCCAGATCAGGTCGTCCGGCAGCAGCACTGCAAACGGCTCGTCACCGATCACGGCCTTTGCACACAGCACCGCATGGCCCAGGCCCAGGGCCTCGGCCTGGGTCACAAAGATCGCACGCACGCCGTTGGGAAGCACGTGGCGGATCATCTCCAGCTGTTCCTGCTTGCCGGCGCGCTCGAGCTTCTGCTCCAGCTCGTAAGCCTTGTCGAAGTAGTCGGCCACGGCATGCTTGTAGCGGTTGGTGATGAACACCAGCGTGTCGCAACCAGCTTCGATTGCCTCATCGACCGCGTACTGGATCAGCGGACGATCAATGATCGGCAACATTTCCTTCGGAACCGTCTTGGTTGCCGGCAAGAAGCGCGTCCCGAGCCCTGCCACTGGAAAAACTGCCTTGCGAATTCGCTTGCTCATTGGTGCCTGTTGGCCTCACGTGCCGGAAAGGGCACGACTTTAGCGGATGAAATGTAAGCATCCTGTTCGATTGGCGAGAACTCCGGCATTGTCGCGAACAGGATCTCCTGGATGCTGGTGGTGTCGTAACCAGCCACGGCATCGCGCAGGCGCGGAACATTGCCCAGCACCAGGTCACGTGAGAACGCGCGCACACCGGCCTCGAGAATCTTCGGGTGCGCGGTGGAACGATAGTCCTCGTCCGAATAGAACAGCGTCTCGTGCAGCTTCTCGCCCGGACGCAGCCCGGTGTAGATGATCGGAATGTCCTTGTACGGCTGCTTGCCGGCCAGGCGGATCATCTGCTCGGCCAGTACGCGGATCGGCACCGGCTCGCCCATGTCGAGGGTATAGATCGCACCGTGCGACGCCGAGGCGGCGGCCTGCAGGATCAGCTGGCAGGCCTCCGGGATGGTCATGAAGTAGCGGCTGACTTCCGGGTCGGTGACGGTCACCGGCCCACCCCGCAGGATCTGTTCGCGGAACAGTGGCACCACGCTGCCGGCCGAGGCCAGCACGTTGCCGAAGCGCACCGTGACGAAACGGGTATGCGTGGACTTCTGGTCCAGGCTCTGGCAGATCATTTCCGCATAGCGCTTGCTGGCGCCCAGCGCATTGACCGGGTCGACGGCCTTGTCGGTGGAAATGAACACGAAGTGCTCGACGCGCGCTTCCAGGCAGGCGCGGGCCACGTTCTCTGTGGCCAGGATGTTGTTGCGCACCGCCTCGCGCAGCTGCCGCTCCAGCACCGGTACATGCTTGTAGGCGGCGGCATGGAAGGCGGTGTCGACGGGATGCAGCGACAGCGCATGGCGGATCACCGCCGGGTCGCCGCAATCGCCCAGCACTGCTTCAACCTCGACGTCCGGGAAGCTGCGTCGCAGCTCACCCTCGATGGTCAGCAACAGCAGCTCGCTGATCTCGAGCAGGATGATGCGACCGGCACCGTGACGCGCGCACTGGCGGCACAGCTCGGAGCCGATCGAGCCGCCAGCGCCGGTGACCATCACCGTACGCCCGCCCAACCAGCCACGGATCAGGTTCCAGTCCGGCATGATCGGCTTGCGGCCGAGCAGATCCTCGATCGCCACTTCCTTCAACTGCCCCGGCAGCGACTGGCCCTGCAGGATGTCGCTGAGCTTGGGCACGGTGCGGAACGGCACGCCGGTGCTTTCGCAGATGGCCACGATCCGCTGCATGCCTGCGGCGTCCAGCGAGGGGATGGCGATCACCAGCAGCTTGGCCGCCGTCTCACGGACCACGGTCGGCGCATCGTCCAGGGTGCCGAGGATCGGCAGGCCCTGCAGCTTGGCACCGCGCAGGTGCGGCGCATCGTCCAGCAGGCCGACCGGCTCGAAATTGCCTGAACGGCGCAGGTCACGGACCAGGGTCTCGGCGGCCTGGCCGGCACCCAGGATCAGCACGCGACGCGCGGATGAGTCCGACTGCAGCGCCTGGTAGTCCTTCCAGGCCCGGTACAGCAGGCGCGGCGCGCCCAGCAGCGCCGACAGCGCGAACGGATAGATCACCAGCACCGACATCGGCACGCCATCGAAGCGCTTCCACATCAGCACCAGCACGATGGCCACCATGCCGATGAAGCTGGCCTTGAAGATGTTCAGCAGGTCGCTGACGCTGGCGAAGCGCCACAGCCCCCGATAGAGGCCCACGCGCCAGAACACCAGGCCCTGCAGCAGCAGCACTAGCGTGGTGTCGACGTTCCAGAGAGGGAGCTCGGGGGCGTTGGCCAGGATCGAGTACCGCCCTGCATGCAGCAGCTGCCAGCATGCCCAGACCATGAACAGGTCGTGGCAGACGATGGCCGAACGCGGCATCAGGCCGAGGATTCTGTCCCGCCAGGGTGAAGCCATAAGTCAGGTATTTCCTTTTCGGTGGCGCAATCCATTGCGCAGGAGGAGCCAGAGGACGCTCAGCGCAATGAACCACGCGATCGCCACGGCAGCCTCCCACCTCGGCTGCAAGTTGGAGCAGACATTAAGCACTGTAATACTGAACAGGCCCAAAGCAAAGTACATCCCTGTTACCCGGGCGTGACTGGCTCCTGCCTGCACCGCGCGCTGGTAGACATGCTGGGTATGGGGTTCCATCCAGCGTTGTCCTGAAATGATGCGCGCCAGCAGTGTGAAGCCCGCGTCCACAAGAAACGGCGATGCCGACACAAGCAGCAGTATCCAGTTGATGTCGGTCTTGACACTGGCCAGTGCCAGCACCGCCGCAACCGCATAACCCAGCGCGCCACTTCCGACATCGCCCATGAAGATCCGGGCCCGTGGGAAGTTGAACGGCAGGAAGCCCAGGCACGCCAGGCCCAACGCGATGGCCGCCAGCGAGTACGGCCAGGGCAGCAACGGCGCCAGCCCCAGGGCCACCACAACGGCCTGGCTGGCCGCGATGCCGTTGATCCCATCCATGAAATTCCAGATGTTGATCAGAGAGGCAGTGAACAGCAGGACCAACACGGCCAGCAGCCAGCTGCCACCATGCACCCTGACCAGCGCGGCCAGCAGCGCGGCGGCGATGAAATGCACCATCAGGCGGCGCATGGCCGGAAGCGGCCGATGGTCATCCCACCAGCCGATACCCGCCACCAGCGCCAGGCCAAGGGCGGCCACGAGCAGGCTCGGAAGCGCTGCGGGCCAGGCCCACATGGCAACACCGGCGGTCACCAGCAGGCTGATGACGATGGCGATGCCGCCACCTCGAGGGGTCGCTACGCTGTGACTGCGGCGCTCGCCCGGCTGGTCAAACAGTTGCCGGCGCAGCGCATAGCCCCGCGCTGCCCAGGTCAGTGCCGCACTCAGCAGGGCCAGGCCCAGCAGCGCGCCCATCACGAGCCACGGCATGGATCAGAGCACCGCGTAATTCAACAGCGGCTTGACCGTACCCCACTCCTTGCAGCTCGGGCACTGCCAGTGATGGGTGCGCGCCCCGAAACCACAGCGGGTGCAGCGATAGGCCGGGTTGCGTACCAGCAACTGGTCGGTGATGTGCTTGAGGTCGTGCAGGGTCGCCGTGGAATCAGCGCCTTCAGCAAGGGTCAGGTCGATCAGCGCGGACTCGCCACGCACCGACGGGCGGTCCTTGAGCTGGCGGCCCAGGTAGGCACGGGCCGGGGCCACGCCCTCCTGCTCTTCCATCAGGCGGGTCAGCGCCAGCACCGGGGCAATGCCACGGTAATGCTCGGTCATCTCCGACAGGAAAGCGCGCGCGCCTGCCAGATCACCCACCTTGCGGTAGTTCTGCATCAGCGCCGGCAGCAGCTCCGGCAGGTACTCCGGATCATTGCGCGCAGCACGCTCGAACGCGCGTACGGCCGCTTCCGGATTGCCCGCGTCAGTTTCCAGGCGCCCTTCGATGATGCCGGCACGCACCGACATCGCATCGGCCTGGTAGGCCCGGGCGATCGCCGCCCTCGCCTCTTCCAGCTTGCCGGCACCGCGGAAGCGTTCGGCCAGTTCGCACTCGAACTGCCCGATCAGCTTGCCCATCGGCTCGCCGGTGACGTCCTCGAAACGGGTCGCGTTGTCGATCGCCTTTTCCCAGTCACGCTCGGCCTGGTAGATGCCGATCAGGTGCTTGAGTGCCTGCGGGGCACGCTGGTCCAGCTGCGCCAGTTCGGTGAACACGGTCTCGGCACGGTCCAGCAGGCCGGACTTCATGTAGTCCTCGCCCAGCGCCAGCAGCGCCTGCACGCGTTGCGCATCGCTGAGGTCGTGCCTGTTGACCAGGCCCTGGTGCAGGCGGATGGCGCGATCGACTTCGCCGCGGCGGCGGAACAGGTGGCCCAGCGCGACCTGGGTCTCGAAGGTTTCCTTGTCCAGCTCGGCGATGTGCAGGAACAGCTCGATGGCCTTGTCCGGCTGCTCGTTGAGCAGGTAGTTCAGGCCACGGAAGTAGGTGCTGGACAGGCGGCTGACCTGGTTGTCACCGTGGCGTTGACCACCACGCCGTCCGATCACCCACCCGGCCAGTGCGGCCAGCGGAACGAACAGGAAGAACCAGAACCACTCGGTGACGAAATCCATCTTCGATCAGCGTCCATCAAAAGATTGAGGGGAGGCAACCGGTGCCGGCGTGGCGGCAGCGGACTTGTTGGCGCGGCGCAGCTGGCTGTAGAGCGGAATGACCACGCTCACCAGCACCAGGCCAGCACCAACGATGACGCCGATCAGCAACGCGGCAATGATGGCCACGCCGACCGAGGTCTTGAGCTGGGTGAACAGCAGGTTGATGGTCATCTCGTCCATGTTCATGGCACCGATGATCAACCCAACAATGAGTACCGCCAGCAGGACCAGCAGACGAAAAACCTTCATGCGACAGCTCCAGTGGCAGGAGTCCGTAGCTTATCCGACTCGCGGCTGGATTCGCACGCGGTGGCGCGACGGGAGGCTCAGGCCGGATCGGCGTCCAGCGGCAGCACACTGCTGACACGCTCGCGCAGTTCCTTGCCCGGCTTGAAATGTGGGACGTGCTTGCCCGGCAGGGCAACCGACTCGCCGGTCTTCGGGTTGCGACCCAGGCGCGGCGGCCGATAGTGCAGCGAGAAGCTGCCAAAACCACGAATTTCGATGCGATCCCCGGCGGACAGCGATCCGCCCATCATTTCCAGCAACGACTTCACCGCCAGATCGACATCATCGGCCTTCAGGTGCGCCTGGCGGCGCGCAAGGATTTCGATCAGTTCGGATTTGGTCATTACCGGCTCACATCAGGGGTATCTCAGCCTGAAACGGCCCGGGCAAGGCCCGGGCCGTCCAGGAAACAACGAACAGCCTAAGGCCGATTACTCGGACTTGTTGCCGTTCAGCTGTGCACGCAGCAGTGCGCCCAGCTGGGTGGTGCCGCTGGAAGCCGAAGAGGACTGGTATTCCTCCAGCACTTCGCGCATTTCCGCGTCGTCCTTGGCCTTGATCGACAGCTGCAGGGTACGGCCCTTGCGGTCCATGCCCACGAACTTGGCTTCGACCTTGTCGCCGACCTTCAGGTGCTGGGTGGCGTCGTCAACGCGCTCGTTGGCGATGTCGCGGGCCGAGACGTAACCTTCGATGCCGTCAGCCAGCTCGATGATCGCGCCCTTGGCGTCGACTTCCTTCACCACGCCTTCGACCTTGGAGCCCTTCGGATTGGCAGCCATGTACTGGCCGAACGGATCCTGCTCCAGCTGCTTCACGCCCAGGGAGATGCGCTCGCGCTCCGGATCGACAGCCAGGACGACGGCGTCCAGGGTATCGCCCTTCTTGAAGTTGCGAACGACGTCTTCGCCGGTGGTGTTCCAGCTGATGTCGGACAGGTGGACCAGGCCGTCGATGCCGCCGTCCAGGCCGATGAAGATGCCGAAGTCGGTGATCGACTTGATCTGGCCCGACACCTTGTCACCCTTCTTGTGGGTGGCAGCGAAGGTTTCCCACGGGTTGGCGGCAACCTGCTTCATGCCCAGCGAGATGCGGCGACGCTCTTCATCGACGTCCAGCACCATCACTTCGACTTCATCACCAACCTGCACAACCTTGGACGGGTTGACGTTCTTGTTGGTCCAATCCATCTCCGAGACGTGCACCAGGCCTTCGACGCCCGGCTCGATCTCAACGAACGCACCGTAATCGGTGACGTTGGAGACCTTGCCGAAGACGCGGCTGTTGGCCGGGTAACGACGGCCGATGTTGTCCCACGGATCCTCGCCCAGCTGCTTCAGGCCCAGCGAAACGCGGTTGCGCTCGCGGTCGAACTTCAGCACGCGAACGTCCAGCTCGTCGCCGACGTTCACGACTTCCGACGGGTGACGCACGCGCTTCCACGCCATGTCGGTGATGTGCAGCAGGCCGTCGATACCGCCCAGGTCCACGAACGCGCCGTAATCGGTCAGGTTCTTGACGACACCCTTCAGGATCGCGCCTTCCTGCAGCTTGTCCATCAGCTGCTCGCGCTCTTCCGAGTGCTCGCTTTCGACGACAGCGCGGCGCGAGACCACGACGTTGTTACGCTTGCGGTCCAGCTTGATGAGCTTGAACTCGAGCTCCTTGCCTTCCAGGTAGGCCGGATCGCGCACCGGGCGCACATCGACCAGGGAACCCGGCAGGAAGGCGCGGACATCCTTGATGTCCACGGTGAAACCACCCTTGACCTTGCCGCTGATGCGGCCGGTGATGGTTTCGTTCTTTTCCAACGCTTCTTCCAGCTCGTCCCACACCATCGCGCGCTTGGCCTTCTCGCGCGACAGGACGGTTTCGCCGAAGCCGTTCTCGATCGAGTCGAGGGCGACCTTGACGATGTCGCCTTCGGCGACGTCGATTTCGCCAGCGTCGTTACGGAACTGTTCGATCGGCACGATGCCTTCGGACTTCAGGCCAGCGTTGATCACCACGACGTCGCCGCGGACTTCAACAACGGTACCGCTGACGATGGCGCCCGGCTTCAGCTTGGCCAGGTTGGCCTGGCTGGCTTCAAACAGTTCGGCAAATGATTCGGTCATTAGATTTACTCTGTTGGACACATGGGTCGGTGGCGTCCCCTTCAGGGGAATGGCGACCGCCCGCCTGTTGGTCGACCCCGGAAACGCAGGTCGTGTGTAGTAGGAAAACCGCCACGCATCAGTGCGCGACGGAGCGGGTACAGCACTGCTTTGCGCGACCACTGCCGATGCGGCTGGCAGTGCTCCCGCGCGAACGGATCAGGCAGCCGGAACCGGAAGCAGATCCATCACTCGGGCAACGACATCATCGATGCCGATGCCTGTGGTGTCGATGAGGACAGCATCGTCTGCCGGCTTCAGGGGCGCCACGGTACGCTGGGCATCACGGGCGTCGCGGGCCATGATCTCGCGCAGGAGGTCATCAAAGTTAACAGAAACCCCCTTGTCTTTCAACTGCTTATGCCGGCGCTCGGCGCGCTCCTCGGCGCTGGCGGTCAGGAAGACCTTGTGGGGGGCATCCGGGAAGATCACCGTGCCCATGTCGCGGCCGTCGGCGACCAGGCCCGGCAGCTCCCTGAATGCGCGCTGCCGCTCCTTCAGGGCGGCCCGGACCTCGGGGATGGCGGCGATGGCAGAGGCCAGGGCGCCGGTGGTCTCCAGGCGCAGCTCGTCGGTGGCATCGGTGCCGTTGACCATGACCCGCATGGCATCGCCCTGCTCGACAAACTGAACATGGGTATCGAAGGTGCAGCGCACCAGCGCCGAGGCGTCGGAGGTGTCGATGTCGGCCCAGCTTGCGGCCACGCCCACCGCCCGGTACAGCGCACCCGAATCCAGGTAATGCCAGCCCATGCGGCGCGCGATGATGCGGCTGATGGTACCCTTGCCGGCCCCGGATGGGCCGTCGATGGTCAGGACGGGAGCGAGTGGATTCATGGGGGTCCCAGAGCGTGTGAAGGGGTCATTCTAGCCCCTGCCAGACGCCCCCAGCGGGGTCTTTTGTGCAACCACTTGAAACCACGAGGAAAAGCCCGGTAGAATGGCGGGCTTGAACGAGCGTCAACTGCCGATTGTCTTTCGCATATCGCGGCCACGCTCCACCCGAACAACTACTGTTTACGCCGAGGTATGCCATGAAAGTCCTGTCCTCCCTGAAGTCGGCGAAGGCCCGTCACCGCGACTGCAAGGTCGTCCGTCGTCGCGGCAAGATCTTCGTCATCTGCAAGTCGAACCCGCGTTTCAAGGCGCGTCAGCGCTAAGCCTCACAGCCTTCCGGCTGCGGCTGGCCCTACGCGGGGCCGACCCGATGCAAGAAACCGCCTTCGGGCGGTTTTTTGTTTATGCGGCTTTTTCCTGCCGTTTTTGCTGTAATCGCCTTTCTTGACCACTGGGGAGTAGATCGAGATGAAGCGTTACCTGTCCGCCCTGGCCGTGATGGCCACCCTGGCCGCCGCCACGCCGGCGCTGGCCGATACCCTGCTTGTCGACCGCGCCCGCGAGAAGCCGGCCGGTGCCCTGCCCGTGCGCGGCCAGAGCATGCAGCAGGTGCAGGCGCAGTTCGGCGCGCCGAGCGAGCAGCTGCAGCCGCGTGGCGGGCAGAAGCGGCAATGGCCGACCATCAACCGCTGGGTGTACCCGCAGTTCACCGTCTACTTCGAGAAGCAGAAGGTGATCGACGTGGTGGCCAACCAGGCGGACCCGAACGAAATCGGCCCGAAACCGCCGATCCGCTGATCCCCTTACCCGCCGTGGGCGGGCCTGTGTAGCGAGACCATGAACCCGACCCTTCGTTTTCCTGCCGAGTGGGAAGCCCAGAGCGGCGTCCTGATTGCCTGGCCCACCGCCGATACCGACTGGGCTGACCGCCTGGGCCAGGTGGAAGAGACCTACATCGCCCTGGTCGCGGCCATCACCCGCTTCCAGCCGGTGTTGATCTGCGTGGCCGACGACGATGTGGAGACCTACGCCGAGATGCGGCTGCGCTCCAACCGCATCGACATGGACAAGGTCCACTTCACCACGGCGGCCTACGACGATACCTGGCTGCGTGACTCCGGCCCGATCACCCTGCGCCGTGCCGACGGCGGTTTCCAGCTGCTGGATTTCCGCTTCACCGGCTGGGGCGGCAAGTTCGACGCCACCCTGGATGACCAGCTGGTGGGCGTGCTGGACCAGGCCGGCGTGTTCAACGACGCGCCGGTGCGCAGCATCCCGTTCGCGCTGGAAGGCGGCGGCATCGAGACCGATGGCGAAGGCACCCTGTTGACCACCTGGAAGTGCCTGCACGAGCGCCACCCGGACCGCGACCGTGCAAGCCTGAGCGCCGACCTGGCCAACTGGCTGCAGCAGGACCGCGTGCTGTGGCTGGACCACGGCTACCTGGAAGGCGACGACACCGACGCCCACATCGACACCCTGGCCCGTTTCGCCTCGCCTGACAGCATCGTCTACCAGGCCTGCGACGACGCGAGCGACTCGCACTACGCCGAACTGCAGGCGATGGGCAACGAACTGGCCGCGCTGCGTACCAAGGATGGGAAGCCGTACCGCCTGTTCCCGCTGCCGTGGGCACAGCCGGTGATCGACGAAGGCCGCCGCCTGGCGGCGTCGTACGCCAATTACCTGATCATCAACGGCGCGGTGCTGATGCCGGCCTACGGCGATCCGGCTGATGACCTGGCCCGCGACGTGCTGGCCCAGGCCCATCCGGGCCGCGAGATCGTGCAGGTGCCCTGCCGCTCGCTGATCTGGCAGAACGGCAGCCTGCACTGCATCACCATGCAGCTGCCGGAAGGGCTGTTGAAGGCATAAGCCGGACCGGTAGCGCCGGGCCAAGCCCGGCGAGCGCAGCGACGACCTGAAAATCCGCCGGGCATGGCCCGGCGCTACCGTGTGCGGACGCCATTCAGCGCGCAACACGCTGCGGCCGCCCATCCGCGCTAACATGCAGGTTTTCTCCCGCAGGAACGCCCCGCATGAACTCGCGCAGCCCCATTACCGTCGCCCTGATCCAGGAGCGCAACCACGGTGACGCCGCCGCCAACCTGGCGGTGATCGAAGCACGCGTGGCCGAGGCGGCTGCGCAGGGTGCCAAGCTGGTGCTGCTGCAGGAACTGCACAACGGTCCGTACTTCTGCCAGCACGAGTCGGTGGACGAGTTCGACCTGGCCGAGCCGATTCCCGGACCGAGCACCGAGCGTCTGGGCGCGCTGGCGAAGCAGCATGGCGTGGTGCTGGTCGGCTCGCTGTTCGAGCGCCGCGCCGCCGGCCTGTACCACAACACTGCGGTGGTGTTCGAAAAGGACGGCACCTTGCTCGGCAAGTACCGCAAGATGCACATCCCGGACGACCCGGGCTTCTACGAGAAGTTCTACTTCACCCCGGGCGACATCGGCTTCAAGCCGATCGATACCTCGGTGGGTCGCCTTGGCGTGCTGGTGTGCTGGGACCAGTGGTACCCGGAAGCGGCGCGCCTGATGGCGCTGGCCGGTGCCGAGCTGCTGCTGTACCCGACCGCGATCGGCTGGGACCCGGACGACGTGCAGGACGAGAAGACCCGCCAGCGTGACGCCTGGGTGCTGAGCCACCGCGGCCATGCCGTGGCCAACGGCCTGCCGGTGCTGAGCTGCAACCGCGTCGGCCACGAAGCCTCGCCGCTGGGTGCCTCGGGCATCCAGTTCTGGGGCAACAGCCACGTGCTCGGCCCACAGGGCGAGTTCCTGGCCGAGGCCGGCACGGACGCCACCGTGCTGCTGTGCGATGTCGACCTGCAGCGCAGCGAGCACGTGCGCCGCATCTGGCCGTTCCTGCGCGACCGTCGCATCGACGCGTACGGTGACCTGCTCAAGCGCTACATCGACTGAGCCGGAGCCGCGCATGGCCGTCCTCATCCGTGATGCCGGCCCGGCCGACATCGACGCGATCACCGCGATCTATGCGGTGGAAGTGACCGACTTCGTCAACACCTACGAGTACGACATTCCGGACGCGACCGAGATGCTGCGCCGCATGCGCGACATTGTCGATCGCGGCTTTCCCTACCTGGTCGCCGAAATCGACGGCCAGGTGGCCGGCTACGCCTACGCCAACACCTACCGCACCCGCATTGCCTACCAGTGGACCGTGGAGAACTCGGTCTACGTCGATGCCGCGTTCCAGGGCAAGGGCGTCGGCACCAGCCTGCTGCAGGCCCTGATCGATGCCTGCGTGGCGCGTGGCTACCGGCAGATGGTGGCCGTGATCGGCGAACCGACCAACACCGCCTCGATCAAGCTGCACGAACGCTTCGGCTTCGAGCTGGTGGGCGTGTTCCGTGGCCTCGGCCGCAAGCATGGCCGCTGGCTGGACACCGTGCAGATGCAGCGCGCGCTCGGCGATGGCGCCGAAACCGCACCTTTCAATGAATGAACCCATGACCGAAACCCTTCCCGAGACCGGCGACGATCTGTTCGCCGGCCAGCCGGTGCGCGTCGTCGAACGCGACGGCGTGCGCTACACCCTGCTGGGCACCGCCCACGTTTCACGCGCCAGCGTCGAAGCAGTGGAGAAAGCCATCGACAGCGGCCGCTTCGATGCCGTTGCCGTTGAACTGGACCCGCAGCGCCTGCAGGCGCTGAGCGACCCGGATACGCTGGCCAAGCTCGACCTGGTCGAGGTGATCCGCAAGGGCCGCGTCGCCCTGTTCGCCGCCAACCTGGCCCTGTCCGCCTACCAGCGCCGTCTGGCCGAACAGCTCGACATCGAGCCCGGTGCCGAGCTGAAGCGCGCGGTGGAGCTGGCCCGCGAGCGCAACCTGCCGGTGCACCTGATCGACCGCGAGGTCGGCCTGACCTTCCGTCGTGCGTCGCAACGGCTGGGCTTCTTCGGCAAGCTGAAGCTGGTTGCCGGGCTGGGCGCGGGCCTGTTCTCGTCGGAAGAAGTGGGCGAGAACGAGATCGAGAAGCTCAAGCAGGGCGACATGCTCGAGTCGAGCTTTGGCGAGTTCGCCAGCGAGAGCCCGGCACTGTACGAGACCATCATCGGCGAGCGCGACCGCTACATGGCCACGCGCCTGCGCGAGGAACACGACCCGCAGCAGCGTGAAGTGCTGGCGGTTGTCGGTGCGGGTCATCTGGCAGGCCTGGCGCGTTACCTGGAAACCGACACCGAGGCACCGGCACCGCTGCGCGCCGAGCTGGAGGCGGTACCGAAGAAGCGCAACATTCCGTGGTTCACGCTGGGCATCCTGGCCATCGTGGCGACCGGCATCGGCGTGGGCTTCTACCGCGGCGGGCTGGGCGTGGGTACCGAACTGCTGGCGACCTGGGCGATGTTTACCGGCGGCTTGGCGGGCCTGGGCTGCCTGCTGGCAGGCGGTCACCCGCTGAGCATCCTCACCGCGATCGCGGTGGCCCCGTTCAAGCCGTTCCGCCTGAGCATCCCGACCGGCGCATTCTCGGCACTGGTGGAAGCGCGTGTACGCAAGCCAGCCTACGAGGACTTCCTGAAGCTGCGCGACGATGCGCAGAGCCTGAAGGGCTGGTACCGCAATCGCGTTACCCGCGTGGTGCTGACGTTCATGCTGACCAACATCGGCAGCATGCTCGGCCTGTGGCTGACCACGTTCAAGGTGTGGGGCAAGGTGGCGGGGTAAACCCCTCAACCGGCCACAGAATCTGTAGCGCACGAGCCCACGCTCGGGCGACGCGGTGACTCGGCGACGCGGCAACGCGGCGAACAGCAGCCGAGCATGGGCTCGGCTCTACAGAGACAAACAGACGCGGCGAGCAGAAAAAAGGGGGAGGCCGCCCCACTACGACCGGCCTCCCCCACACCACAACACGTTGTCGCGCATTACGGTCGAGCAAGCTCGACCACTACACCGGGGTACCCGCCACGACCTCCAGGCCGCGCGCGCGGCGGATCAGCCGCGTCACGGCATTGCGCAGGTCATCCAGCACCGCGTAGATCGTCGGCAGGAACAGCAGGCTGACCACGGTCGAGAACGCCAGGCCCCCGGCAATCGCGCGCGCCATCGGCGCGTACTCCGGACCATTGCCGAACATCTGCGTATTGGTCAGCGAGATCGGCACCATCGCCAGGATCGCCGTGCCCATCGTCATCATGATCGGGCGCAATCGCTCGCGTGAGCCCTCAACCAGCGCCTGCGTGCGTCCCATGCCGCCGCGCCGCAGGTTGTTGATGTGCTCGATCATCACGATGCCGTTGTTCACCACCACGCCCATCAGCACCAGGATGCCGATGAAGGACATGATCCCGAACGAGGTACCGGTGATCCAGAACAGCCAGAACACACCGAAGATCGAGAACAGCACGCCACTCATGATCGCCGCCGGGAAAAGCAGCGACTCGAACACCGCCGCCATCACCACGTAGATCATCACCAGCGCGATCAGCAGGTTGAACACCATCTGCTGCATCGCTTCGTCGTCGTTGCCGTAGTCGCCGCCATCGAAGGTGAAGCCATAGCCGGCCGGGAAGTTCATCGGCTTGAGCACCGATTCCATCGCCTTGCGGCCATCCGGTGCGGTGACCTTCTCGGCCAGGTTGGCCTTGATGGTCAGCGTCGTCTGGCGGTTGGTGCGACCGATCTGGGTCGCCGATGAACCGACGTCAACGGTGACCAGGCTCAGCAGTGGCACGCTGCGACCGTCGCCGGTGCGCACGCTGAAGCCGGCCAGGTCTTCCGGGCTGCTCTGCTCGGCGCCAGCGAAGCGCACCCATACCGGTACTTCATTGTCGCCGCGGCGGAACTCGCGCATCGGCGCACCGCGCAGGGCCAGGCCGACGAAGCTGGCGACCTGCTCGGCATTGAAGCCGAATGCGGCGGCACGCTCGCGGTCGACGCGCACCTTCAGCTCACCGCCCTTCTCACCATTGTCGATGCGCACATCGCGCAGCTCGGCACGCTGGGCCAGCAGCGGCACCACTTCCTGGCCGATCTCCTGCAGCATCGAACTGGAGTCGCCGACCAGCTGCACCTGCACGCCCTGGTTGCCGCCACCACCGCCGTCGCCACCCTGGTTGCCGACGAAGTAGTCGGTACGCGCCGACTTCGGCAGGCCCTTGCGCAGCTCTTCCTGCAGCGCCTTGATGTCCTTGGCGTACTTCTCGTCCAGGGTGACCACGGTCGAGCTGCCTTCCTGCTCGCTGTACCAGGAGTACACCTGCTTGACGTGCAGGCGCTCGCGGTTGGCGTCGATCCAGTTCTCCACGCGCGCCACCTCCTCGGACATCTGCCGATAGGTATAGGCGCCCTTCCACATGTAGCCGATGAAGATGTCCTTGCCGCCATCACCGCCGAACATGTCGACCTTGGTCAGCTTCATCGGCACCAGGCTGACCAGCACCACCAGCACGATGCCGAGCAGGCTCCAGCCGCGATGGTGCAGCGACCAGTCCAGCAGCCTGGCGTAGCGGCGCTGCAGCCGCGCGATCAGGCCGGTCTGCGAGTGCACCAGCTTGGGCGTGGCCATGCGCGCGGACAGCATCGGGATCAGGCTGACCGCGACCAGCCACGAGGCCAGCAGCGAGACCGAGATGGTGATCGCGATCTGCGCCATGAAGATGCTGATGTTGTTGGTCTCGCCGAACAGGTTCGGCACGAACACGATGCAGTGGCACAAGGTGCCAGCGCTGAGCGCGATGGCCACGTTGCGGGTGCCGATGATCGAGGCCAGGCGCGGCTGTCCCCGCATGCGCTCGCGCTCCTGGTAGATGCTCTCCACCACCACCACGGCGTTGTCGACCAGCATGCCCACCGCCAACAGCAGGCCCATCATGGTCAGGATGTTCAGCGTCACCCCGACGAAGTACATGAAACCCAGGGTGATGGTGAAGCAGATCGGAATGGCCAGGGTCACCATCAGCGTGGACGGCCAATGGCGCAGGAAGAAGAACAGCACCGTGATCGACAGGATCAGGCCGACCGCACCGGCCTCGGCCAGTTCCAGCAGCGAGGAGGTCACCGCCCTGCCCTGGTTGTCGATCACCTTGATCTGCACGTCGCGCATCGATGCTTCGGCACGGATCGACTCGACTTCAGCCAGCGCCGCGCGCGACACCTCCACCAGGTTGGCGCTGCGCTCCTTGAAGATGTCCAGGCCGACGGCCGGGTTGCCGTCCAGGCGGCGCCCGTAGTTCATCCGCGCCGGCTTCAGGCGCACGTCGGCGATATCGCCCAGGCGCAGGCCCTTGGCGTTGATCACCAGGTCGCGCATTTCCTGCAGGTCGGTGATCTCGCCCACCGGCTGCACGCGCACGCGCTGGCCGTTGTCGTCGATCTGCCCGGCCGAGATCGAGAAGTTCAGCGTGCGCAGGCGCTCGCTCAGCTCGTTGATGCTCAACCCATGCGCGTTGAGCCGGTTCGGATCGATGGCGATCTCCACCTCGTTCGGCGGCGCGCCGGTGATGTCGACGCGGGCCACGCCGGGGATGCGCTCGATGCGCCGCTTGAACTCGCGGTCGAGCATGTCGTAAGCGGTGGTCAGGTCGGTGGTGCTGGCCAGGCGCACCTTCAGCACCGGCTGGTCGCTGCTGGACCACTTGAACACGTTGTAGCGCTGCAGGTCATCGGGCAGGTCGCTGCGGATCGCATCGATGCGCTCGCGTGCATCGGACGCGGCGATGGCGATGTCCCGGTCCCAGTCGCTGAACTCGATGAAGATCAGCGCCGCCTCGGAGGTCGCCGACGAGCGCATCCGCTTGATGCCGGTCATCGTCGCCAGCGATTCCTCCACCGGGCGGATGATGGTCCGCTCCACTTCCTCCGGGGTTGAACCGGTGTACGGAATCTGCACGAACAGGAACGGCGCGGAGATGTCCGGCAGCGCTTCCAGCGGCAGCCGGAACGAGGCTATCAGGCCGATCACCACCAGTGACACGAAACACATGATGGTGGTGACCGGACGGCGGATGGAGAACTCGGCAACACTCATGCCGGTTCCTCCGCGCCCGCCGCGCTGCCTGCTGCACCCGGCTCGATCTCGCCGGCGTGCTTGCGGCCACGCTCGCGGTAGTAGGCGTCACCACGGCGGTCCATCAGGTCGTATACCACCGGGATCACCAGCAGGGTGAGCAGGGTTGACACCAGCAGGCCACCGATCACGGTGATCGCCATCGGCGCGCGCACTTCGGCACCCTCGCCCATCGCCACCGCCAGCGGCAGGAAGCCGAACAGCGTGCACAAGGTGGTCATGATGATCGGCCGCAGGCGCGAGCGTGCCCCTTCCACCAGGGCCTCGTGCTTGGCCACGCCGGCCTCGCGCAGCTGGTTGACCTTGTCGATCAGGATGATCGCGTTCTTGGTGACCAGCCCGACCAGCAGGATCAGGCCGATGAACACCACCACCGAGATGGGCTTGCCGGTCAGTGCCAGCGCCAGGATGGCACCGACCAGCGCCAGCGGAATGGTGAACAGGATCACGAACGGGTGCAGGAGCGATTCGAACTGCGAGGCCATCACCAGGTAGACCAGGAAGATGGCCAGGCCGAAGGCGAAGATCAGCGACTTCGCCGCCTGCGCCAGCTCCTCACCCTGGCCACCGATGTGCAGGCCGACACCCGCGCCCAGCGGCTGCTCGGCCACCATCTGCTGCACTTCGCGCATGGCCGCGCCCAGATCGATATCGCGCAGGTTGGCCGACACGACGGCCACCCGGGTCTGGTCAGCGCGATGGATCTCGCTGGGACCAGTGGTGGCGACCACGTCGGCCACCGCGTCCAGCGTCACCGGACGGGTACTGCCCGGATTGACGATCAGCCGGCGGATGCTCTCCACGCTGGCACGGTCGCCTTCCTGGGCACGCACCAGCACGTCGATCTTGCGGTCGCGGAAGCTGTAGCGGGTCGCCACGTCGCCGCGCACCTTCTTCACCACCACGTCGGCGATCTGGCGGGTGGTCAGGCCCAGCGCACCGGCACGTTCCTGGTCGAAGCGGATCTGGATTTCCGGGAAGCCCTCTTCAACCGTGGACTTCACGTCGGCGTAGTGCGCGTTGCCGCGCAGCATTGCCGCCAGGCGCTGGCCGGCCACTTCCAGCGTCGCCATGTCCTGCCCACGCAGCTCGATTTCCAGCGGCGTGGAGAAGCTGAACAACGCCGGGCGCGCGAAGTCGACCTGTGCACCAGGATGCTGGCCCATGGTGTCACGCAGGCGCTCGGTGATGTCCGCCTCGGTACGCGCGTTGCCGCCGCCTTCCATCACCACGGTCAGCTTGCCGATGTTCTCGCCGCTCTCGGTTGGGCTGGCATCCAGGCGGGTGCCGCTGCCGCTGACGCCATACAGCGAGGCCACGCCCTCGCCGTTGCCGTGGGCCAGCTGCAGCTCGCGCACCAGCGCATCGGTCTGCTTCAGCGGCGTGCCGGCCGGCAGCTTCACCGTCATTTCGAAACGGTCCTGCGCCAGCTGCGGGATCAGGTCGGCACCGAGCATCGGCACCAGTGCCATGGTCGCCACGAAGATGATCGTGGCCACGCCCAGCACCTTGCCCGGATGGGCCAGCGCGCTCGGCAGCAGGCGCAGGTAGCCGCGCTCGGCACCGGCATAGGGCTTCATCGCCAGATCGCTGGCCTTGCGCATCACCGGGCCAACCACGGCCACCACGCCACGCCACGCCCGCACGACCAGCCAGGCCAGTGCATAGAAGCTCCAGCGCGCGGTCGCCACGGCACCACGGCGACCCAGCGCCACCGGCTTCTGCCAACGGTTCTGCGGCTGCCACGGTTCGTTCGGTGCCTCTTCCGGGAACGCCAGCGGCGGCCGTCCCTTCAGCGAGCTCAGCATCGGGATCAGGGTCATCGACACCAGCAGCGAGATCGCAATGGCGATCGCCACGGTCAGTGCCTGGTCGCGGAACAGCTGGCCGGCGATGCCATCGACGAACACCAGCGGCAGGAACACCGCGATGGTGGTCAGGGTCGAGGCGACCACCGCCATGCTCACTTCGCGGGTACCTACGATGGCCGCCTGCAGGATACCCAGGCCGCGTTCGCGCGCCTTGGCAATGCTCTCCAGCACCACGATCGAGTCGTCCACCACCAGGCCGGTGGCCAGCGCCAGGCCGCCCAGCGACATCACGTTCAAGCTGAGGCCGAGCTGGCCCATGAAGAAGAACGTGGCGATGATCGAGACCGGCAACGACAGGCTGATCACGAAGGTGCTCCAGCCATCGCGCAGGAACAGGAAGATGATCAGGATCGCCAGCAGGCCACCGATCACCGCATCCTTCTTGACGTCGGCGATGGCGTGCTCGATGAAGCGCGACTGGTCCTCGATGGTGGTCATTTCGACATCGGACGGGAACGTGCCCTTGATCTGCTCCAGGCGCTTGCGCAGCGCTTCGGCGGTGGACACGGTATTGGCGTCGCCTTCCTTGTAGATCGCCAGTTCCACCGATTCCTTGCCGCCCAAGCGGATCACCGCTTCACGCTCCTTGTAGCCCTGGCGCACGGTGGCCACGTCCTTCAGGCGCACCGGCACGCCGTTGGCGACCACGCTGGAGCCACTACCGGACGATGCGCTCTGTGCCGCCGACGCCGCCGCGATGGCGGCCGCCGACCCGGTCGACGCGGCGATGTTGAACATCTGCTGCAACGCCGAGTCGGCCGCGCTGCCGTTCGAGCCCTGGGTGGTGACCAGCAGGTTGCGGATTTCCTCCAGGTCGGCGAACTGGTTGACGGTACGCACCAGGAAGCGCTGCGAGCCCTCCTCCAGGCGGCCACCGGAGATGTTGATGTTCTCGTCCTTCAGGCGCTTGATGACGGTGTCGATCGGCAGGTTCAGCTGGGCCAGCTTCTGCTGGTCGATGTCGACCTGGATCTCGTCCTCGAGGCCGCCACCGACCTTGACCGCTGCCACGCCGGTGACCGGCTCCAGCTTCTTCTTCAGGTCTTCATCGGCATAGCGGCGCAGGCCGGTCAGCTCGCGGATCGCATCGGCATCGGTGGCTGGCGCGTCCTTGCTCGACAGCACCAGACGCATGATCGGCTCGGTGGATGGATTGAACCGCAGCAGTACCGGGGCCTTGGCCTCCAGCGGCAGGTTCAGCGCTTCCATCTTGTCGCGCACCTCCAGGCTGGCCTGGTCCATGTTGGTGCCCCAGGCGAACTCCAGCACCACATCGCTCTGGCCGGTGCGCGAGACCGACTTCAGCTTGCGCAGGTTCTTGACCACGCCCACCGCTTCTTCGACCGGCTGGGTGATCAGGGTTTCGATTTCGGTCGGCGCCGCACCGGTGTACTCGGTGCGCACGGTCAGCGTCGGGTAGCTCAGGTCGGGCAGCAGGTTGACCTTGAGGTTGCCCAGCGCGATCAGCCCGAACAGCAGCAGGGTGACCGTGCACATGGCGATGGTCACGCGGCGGCGGGTGGCGAATTCCACCAGGCCGCCGCGCATGCCAGCGGCGGCGCCGTCGCTCGCCGGCGAGGCACCGTGGTCGTGGCCCGGGGCGGTCATTGCTTGCTCCCGGCCTTGTCTGCCGGCTTGGCGGCCGCTGCGACCGTCTTCGCCTTTGCCTTCGGATCAGCGATCACCTGCACTGCGGTGCCGTCGCGCAGCGCGACCTTGCCGGCGGTGACCACCTGATCACCGGCCGCCAGGCCATCACGGATCTCCACCCACGGGCCCTCGGCGTAACCCAGCTTGACCGGAACGCGTGCGACCTTGCCTTCGCGCACCCGGAACACCGCCGGCTCACCGTCGTCGAGCAGCGCCAGGCGCGGCACCACCAGCGCATCGGCACGCTGGTCGTAATCGATGCGGATGCGGCCGAACATGCCGGGCTGCAGCGCATGCGCGGCGCCATCGAAGGCACTGACCACGCGAAACGTGCCGCTGCCCGAATCCACCACCGGCGCGATGCGGTCGACGGTGCCGGTGAAGCTCTGGCCCGGCAACGCGTCGGCGGCCAGGGTTACCGGCTGACCGGCGCGCAACGTGGCCAGCTCGCGCTCGGGCACGTTGAGGGTGGCTTCCAGGCGCGAGTTGTCGACGATGCGGAAGATCGGCGTGTTGATCTGCACGAAGTTGCCGGTCTTGATCGAGCGCGAGGCGATCACGCCGGAGATCGGCGCCACCACCGTGGTATAGGACAGTTCCAGCGTGGCCAGGCGGTACTGCGCGCGGACGTTCTCCAGGTCGAAACGCAGCTGGTCGACATCGGCCGTACTGACCATCTGCTGGCCGACCAGCTTCTGCGCGCGCTGGTAGTTGTTCTCCAGCTTGCGCATCTGCGCTTCGCTCTGGGCAACGGCCAGGCGCGCGCGGTCAGGGTCCAGGCGCACCAGCGGCTGGCCGGCGGTGACCCGCTGACCCTCCTCCACAAGCACCGCCAGCGCCACGCCGGAGGTCTTGGCCACCACCTGCGATTCGGCGCGCGGCTCCAGCGCGGCGGTACCCGTGTAGCTGGCCGCGACCGCGCGATGGCTGGCCACGGCCACTTCGACCGGGACCGCATCGACCTTCTTCTCCTCCTTGGTGTCGGCGGCCTTTGCTTCGGAATTGGGCCCTGCGGCGCAACCGCCCAGCAGCAGGGAGGTGAAGATCAGCAGTGCGGCAGCGCAGATTCCGCTGCGACGGCCGGACAGGAAGGTTGGGTGCGACATCGTCAGGTCCCTGGAGGATGCGTGGACAGGTGTGGTAGCAAAGTAATGCACCACTTCACGGCAACACCATATCCCAAAGGTCATGGTGTCTTCACGCCGCTGGTCGGCCCGCCCCCATTTCAGCTAGATGAAACCTGAGGCTATACTCGGGGCGTTCCGTACCCCACGCCGGAACGACCAGACCCGAATCCCCGGAAACGACACCATGCGCCCGCAGCCGCTCGCCGCTTGTCTCGCTCTGGCCGTCCTCCTGCCCCTTGGGGCCGCCGCACAGCCCGCTCCTGCTTCTGCTCCCGCCACACCTGCCCCGGCCCCGGCTCCCGCCGCCGCGCCGGCGCCTGCCACGCCCACCGGCAACTTCGACAATGGCCGCGTGCTGGCCTACACCTGCCAGGGCTGCCACGGCATTACCGGCTACAAGAACGCCTACCCCAGTTACCGGGTGCCGAAGATCGGCGGCCAGACCCAGCAGTACCTGGCCCAGGCCCTGGCCGAGTACCGCCAGGGCAAGCGCCGGCATCCGACGATGCAGGCACAGTCGATGAGTTTCAGCGAACAGGAGATCGCCGATCTCTCTGTTTACCTGTCCACCGTCAAGTAAGGCCCGCCCATGTCGAAAGCCGCGCATCCGATGCGTCACGCCATCGCCCTGTCCGTTGCCCTGCTGCTGGCCGCCTGTTCACAGTCGCAGGTGGAAAACAGCGAAAAATCCGCCGCCGACCCGGGCCATGCCAGCGGCGAACACGGTTCTTCGTCCTCCGCCGGCCTGCCCGCTGGCCGCGAGGCTGCCGGTGAAGCCCGCGCCAAGGTGAAGGGCAAGGCCACCAACCAGAGCTGCATCGACTGCCACGGGGCCGATGGCAATGCGCCGATCGATCCGACCTATCCGAAGCTGGGTGGGCAGTACGGTGACTACCTGGCGCATGCACTGCAGGCCTACCGCGCCGGTGACCGCCAGCATGCGCTGATGACGCCGCAGGCGAAGGACCTCAGCGATCAGGACATCGCCGATCTGGCGGCGTATTTCGGCAGCCGGCCGAGCCAGCTGCGGGATCTGCACGGGGTCAAATGACGGCCGGCCCCCCGGTCGGTGCGGACCGTCGGTTGGTAGGTGCGGACCGTTGGTCCGCACAGATTCCGGATATCCACGCATGGCGTGGATCTGCTGAGCCGAGCGTGGGCTCGGCTCTACATCAATCGGCGCGATCGCTGGCGCCGGTCAACGCTCAGCCTTCCAGCTCTTCCCAGCGCGCGTAAGCGGCATCCAGTTCGGCCTGCACCTTGGCCAGCTGCTGGGTGTGCGCCGTCACTTCAGCACTGCTGCGGGTGTAGAACGACGGGTCGTTCATCGCCGAGGTCAGGCCTTCGACATCGCCTTCCAGCTTCTCGATGGTCTTCGGCAGCTGCTCCAGTTCGCGCGCTTCCTTGTAGGCCAGCTTGCGCTTGGGTGCGGCCGGAGCTGCGGTAGCCGGGATGGCCGGCGCAGCGGCCGCCGGCTTGGCCGCAGGGGCCGCGGCAGGCGCTGCGATGCTGGCCGCATAACGCTGCCAGTCGCTGTAACCGCCCACGTACTCGCCGATCACGCCATCGCCCTCCATCACCAGCGTGGAGGTGACCACGTTGTCGATGAAGTCACGGTCGTGGCTGACCAGCAGCAGGGTGCCGGTGTATTCGGCCAGCAGCTCTTCCAGCAGCTCCAGGGTTTCCACGTCCAGGTCGTTGGTCGGTTCGTCCATCACCAGCAGGTTGGACGGCTGTGCGAACAGCTTGGCCAGCAGCAGGCGGTTGCGCTCGCCACCGGACAGGCGGGTAATCGGCGCACGCGCACGTTCCGGGGTGAACATGAAGTCCTGCAGGTAGGCATGCACGTGCTTGCGCTTGCCGTTGAACTCGAGGAAATCGCGGCCTTCGGCGACGTTCTCGATCGCGCTCCAGTCTTCGCGGAGCACCGCGCGGTACTGGTCGAAATACGCGATCTGCAGGTTGGTGCCGGCATTGACTTCGCCCTTGGCCGGCTGCAGCTCGCCCAGCAGGAGCTTCAACAGCGTGGTCTTGCCGCTGCCGTTGGGGCCGATCAGGCCGATGCGGTCGCCGCGCAGAATGGTCGTGGTGAAATCGCGGACCATGGTGCGCTCGCCGAAGGCGAACGAAATGTCCTTGACGTCGATGACCTTCTTGCCGGAGCTGATGCCCTGCGCGGCTTCCATCTTGACGTTGCCGCTGAGATCACGGCGCTGCGAACGCTCCACGCGCATCGCCTTCAGGCGGCGCACGCGGCCTTCGTCGCGGGTGCGACGGGCCTTGATGCCCTGCCGGATCCAGACTTCTTCCTGCGCCAGCAGCTTGTCGAAGCGGGCGTTTTCCTGCGCCTGCGCGTTGAGGCGTTCCTCGCGGCGGCGCTCGTAGTTGGCCCAGTCGCCTGGCCAGCTGGTGACCTGGCCGCGGTCGATCTCGACGATGCGGGTGGCCAGGGCACGCAGGAATCGACGGTCATGGGTGACAAACACCACGCTGCCGCTCCAGCCCTTCAGGAACGCTTCGAGCCAGTCGATGGCCTCGATGTCCAGGTGGTTGGTCGGTTCGTCCAGCAGCAGCACATCGGGGCTGGACACCAGCGCGCGGGCGAGCAGCACGCGGCGCTTCATGCCGCCGGACAGGCGGCCGAACTCGGCCTCGCCGTCCAGGTCGAGCTTGGTCAGGGTTTCGCTGACGCGCTGGTCCAGGCCCCAGCCGTTGGCGGCGTCGATCTTGGCCTGCACGTTGCCGAGGGCTTCGCCGTCGAAGACTTCGGCATGGCTGAGGTGGTGGAATTCGGCCAGCCACTGGCCCAGCTCGCCGAGGCCATCGGCGACGACGTCGAACACCGAGCCGGCGGCGCCGTGCGGCACTTCCTGCTCCAGGCGGGTGACGCGCACGCCCTGCTGCACGCGGACTTCGCCGTCATCGGGCTTGTGGTCGCCGGACAGCAGCTTGAGCAGGGTGGATTTGCCGGCGCCGTTGCGGCCGATCAGGGCGATGCGTTCGCCCGGCTCGATCGACAGTTCGGCTTTTTCCAGCAACAACGGGCCGCCGACGCTGAAGTCGACGTTCTGTAGGGTAATCAGAGGCATCCGGATATTGTACGGGTTGGGGGCGTCGGCCGGGTTGCACCCGGCACCCGCAGCGGCCACTGCTGCTGCCGAAGCAACAGCCAAAGCTGGTTTCCTGTGGGATGGCGGGGCGGTATGGGTCTGCAGGACACGCCGTAAACCCATCCATGGGGGCTCGATGGCGCCATCCATGGCGCCAACGGTCCTGCAGACCCACACCACCCCGCCTCTGACAGTTTCCCGCGATCTGTCGGAACGGCATTCTGCTCTGGTGGGTGTCGACCTTGGTCGACACGATAGATCCACCCCATGCGTGGATGAGCGCTGCAGGGACTGTCGATGGATGGAATCGACTAGGGGTCTGATGGCTTACTCCACGTCCCCCAACAACGCCTGCAATCCCGGCAGCCACTGCTTGCCCGGATGGCGTACCAGCCACAGGGTGCGCTGCAGGGCCGGCAGCGGAGTCTCGAGCACGCGCAGGCGGCCCAGGGCCAGCGGCTCTTCCAGCGCGTGGCGCGATAGGCAGGCCAGGCCGAGGCCGGCGATGGCGGCCTGCTTGATCGCCTCGGTATTGCCCAGCTGCAGGGTCTGGGCGAAGCCGCGCAGGTGCGGCAACAACGCCTGCTCCACCGCTTCGCGGGTACCCGAGCCGGGCTCGCGCAACAGCCAGCGTGCACGGCGCAGTTCGTCCAGCGACCAGCGTGCGGGGGCGTCGGCGGCGGCGACGATCACCAGCGGGTCCTGCTGCCAGGCCGTGACCTGGAGGCCACGCTCGTGGCACGGGCCTTCGATCAAGCCGGCGTCGACGTCCAGGCGCTGCACGGCGGCGACCACGCCAGCACTGTTGTCGATGCGCAGATCAACCTCGGCCTGCGGCGCCTGTCGCAGCAGCTCGGCGATGCGCGGCGGCAACAGGTAGTTGCCGATGGTGGTACTGGCGGCCAGCACCAGCCGCAGCGGCGCGCCCTGCCCCGGATCGCCGCCGGCGGCCAACTGCCGCTCCAGGTCGGCGGCGTTGACCAGCAGCGTGCGGGCCGGCTCCAGCAGCGCGCGGCCGTGGCCGTTCAGGGCCAAGCGGCGGCCGATGCGGTCGAACAACGGGGTACCGAAGTGTGCCTCCAGTTCCTGCAGCGCAGCACTGCTGGCCGACTGCGATAGCGCGATGGCTTGGCCAGCGGCGGTGGTGCTGCCGTGATCGGCGATGGCGACGAAGACCTGAAGCTGGCGCAGGGTCAGGCGCATGGCAATTATGCGTTTTATAGGTAGTTTTCACCCATATTATTCGTTTTACAGGTCAGTTGTGCAGGCGCACGCTTGCCCCATCACTCCAGCCCTGCCCCTGCCATGAACGCCCGCGCTCTCTCCTCCTGGTCCCTGCCTGCCCTGCGCCAGCGCTGGCAACCGCGCCTGCCCGGCCTGCTGCTGGTCGGCCTGATCGCAGCGGCGTCGCTGTACCTGGCCGAGCTTCCCTGGTTGCAGGCGCATGGTCTGAGTGCACTGACCGTCGCCATCGTCGCCGGCATCGTGGTCGGCAACACCTTCTACCCGCGGCTGGCGCCGAGCAGCGCGGCCGGTGTCGGCTTCTCCAAGCACTGGCTGCTGCGCGCCGGCATCGTGCTGTACGGCCTGCGCCTGACCTTCCAGGACATCGGCCACGTCGGCGTCAGCGGCGTGCTGATGGACGTACTGGTGGTCGCCAGCACCTTCGGCCTGGCCTGCTGGCTGGGCGTGCGCGTGTTCAAGATGGAACGCGAGGCGGCGATGTTGATCGGCGCCGGCAGCGCAATCTGCGGTGCAGCGGCAGTGATGGCCGCCGAACCGGTAGTGCGTGGCCGTGCGGCGCAGGTCACGGTGGCGGTCTCTACGGTGGTGGTGTTCGGCACGCTGGCGATGTTCCTGTACCCGGCGCTGTATGCGCTGGTGCAATCGCACGGCTGGCTGGTGATGGACTCGCGGCAGTACGGCCTGTTCACCGGTGCGACGGTGCATGAAGTGGCACAGGTGGTGGCAGCCGGCCGTGCGGTCAACGAAGCTGCGGCTGATACTGCCGTGATCACCAAGATGGTGAGGGTGATGCTGCTGGCACCGTTCCTGGTCGCCCTGTCGCTGTGGCTGGCGCGTGGCGGCAAGGCCAGCGCCGACGGCAGCAAGGCACGCATCGTGGTGCCGTGGTTTGCGTTCGGTTTCGTGGCGGTGGCCGGGTTCAACTCGCTGCACCTGCTGCCGGCCGGCCTGCAGGCCGGGCTGGTGCAGCTGGATACCGTGCTGCTGGCGATGGCGATGGCCGCGCTGGGCCTGACCACCCACGTCTCGGCGCTGCGCCAGGCGGGCCTGAGGCCGCTGCTGCTGGCGCTGATCCTGTTCGCCTGGCTGCTCTTCGGTGGCCTGGCGATTCATCAGGGCGTGCTGGCGGTGCTGGGCTGAGCAGGAGCGTGCCGACCAGCCGTCGGCACCCACCCGTAGATCCACGCCATGCGTGAATGGCGGGCCCAGTTGGGGGTCAGAGCCCTTTCCTGCGGAAAGGAGGCCGACCCCACCCCATCAGGCGGGACCGGCCGCGCAGGCAGGTACAATGCGCCATGACTGACTTCTCGACCCTGCCGCTGAGCCCGGCCCTGCAGCCCGGCCTGGATGCCCTCGGCTACACCACCCTCACCCCCGTGCAGGCGCAGAGCCTGCCGGCCATCCTCGATGGCCGCGATGTGATCGCACAGGCGCCAACCGGCAGCGGCAAGACCGCCGCCTTCGGCCTGGGCCTGCTGCAGGCCATCGATCCCAGCCTGATCCGCGTGCAGGCACTGGTGCTGTGCCCGACCCGCGAACTGGCCGACCAGGTCGGCAAGCAGATCCGCAAGCTGGCTACCGGCATCCCCAACCTGAAGCTGTTGCTGCTGGTGGGCGGCGTGCCGCTGGGCCCGCAGCTGGCGTCGCTGGAAGGCCACGACCCGCACGTGGTGGTCGGCACGCCCGGCCGCGTGCAGGAGCTGGCGCGCAAGCGCGCGCTGAATCTTGGCGCGGTGCGCACGCTGGTGCTGGACGAAGCCGACCGCATGCTCGACATGGGCTTCGAGGAACCGATCCGCGAGATCGCCGGCCGTACCCACAAGGATCGACAGAGCCTGCTGTTCTCGGCCACCTTCCCCGACAGCATCCGTGCCATGGCACGCGACCTGCTGCGCGACGCGGTGGAAGTGACCGTGGAAGGTGCTGACCAGGCCCCGGCCATCCGCCATATGTTCTGCGAAGTGGAACCGGCGCACCGGCAGAAGGCGCTGGCCGGCCTGCTGCTGAAGTACACGCCGGAATCGGCGGTGGTGTTCTGCAACACCCGCAAGGACGTGGACGAAGTGGCGAACTCGCTGCAGCAGTTCGGCTTCTCGGCACTGGCCCTGCACGGCGACATGGAGCAGCGCGACCGCGAGGAAGTGCTGCTGCTGCTGGCCAACCGCAGCTGCAACGTGCTGGTCGCCAGCGACGTGGCCGCACGTGGCCTGGACGTGGAAGAGCTGGCCGCGGTGATCAACTACGAGCTGCCGACCGACGTGGAGAGCTACCAGCACCGCGTGGGCCGTACCGGCCGTGCCGGTGCCAGTGGCCTGGCGATCAGCCTGGTGGCCGGCCGCGAGAAGACCCGCGCCGAAGCGATCGAAGCACAGATGGGGCAACCGCTGGATTGGCAGAAGACGCCGCTGGCGACGGCGCGCCCGGCCGAGCTGCCGCAGGCGGCGATGCGTACGCTGCGCATCGATGGTGGCAAGACCGACAAGCTGCGCCCGGGTGACATCCTCGGCGCACTGACCGGCGACGCCGGCCTGTCAGCCAAGTTCATCGGCAAGATCGCGATCTTCCCGACCCGCTCCTACGTGGCGATCGCCCGTGAGCAGGCCAACACGGCCGTGGCCAGGCTGGAAGCCGGCAAGATCAAGGGCCGTCGTTTCCGCGTGCGGATGATGTAAGGAACAGGGTGGTCGCCGGGCGTGGCCCGGCGCTACCCGCATGCCGTGCGTAGCGCCGGGCCATGCCCGGCGACAGGCTCAGAACACCAGTTCGGTGTGCAGCGGCAGGTCCGCTTCCCAGCGCGCGGCCGCCGAGGCCGTCCAGCTCGACCAGCACGCCGGCACCCACCACCTCGACACCAGGCGGCGGCGCACCAGCGACAACGCGGCGACCAGCGTGCCGCCCGTGGCCAGCACGTCGTCGATGATCGCCACGCGGGCACCGGCCGGCAGCGCATCGGCGTGCACTTCGATGCAGTCGCTGCGGTATTCGAGCGTGTATTCCTCGCGCAGCACCTGGCCCGGCAGCTTGCCCGGCTTGCGCACCGGCACGAAGCCCACCCCCAGTTCCAGCGCCATCGCGGCGCCGAGGATGAAGCCGCGCGATTCGATGCCCACCACGGCATCCAGCTTCTGGTCGCGCCAGCGGTCGGCCATCGCGGTGATGGCACCGCGGAAGTCCTCGCCATGGGCGAGCAGCGGCATGATGTCCTTGAAGAGGATGCCGGGCTTGGGGAAGTCGGCGATGTCGCGCAGGCGGGAGGCCCACTGCGGAGCGACGAGGGCGTCGGTCATGTCACGTTGGCTATCTGATGGCGGCATAGGGTACCTGTTCCGGGCGCCGGCTGCCTGTTGGGGTGTTCGGCCGGGCTGCGCCGGGCGCCTGCGGTAGTGCCGGCCGCTGGCCGGCAACCTCAACAGCAACAGCAACAGCGTGCATTCCGTGGGATGGCGGGGTGGGTCCGGCTGCGGGGGCGCCGTAGATACGTCCGTGTAGGCTCGGTCGCGCCATCCATGGCGCTCACGCCCCCGCAACCGGACCCACCCCGCCTTCGACAGATTTCTGCGATCTGTCGGGCATTGCTTTCTGTAGATCCACGCCATGCGTGGATGAATCTTCATCGAAATCGAGTATTTCGAAGATTGAACGAAGAGCATCCACGCATGGCGTGGATCTACCGTGTCGACCAAGGTCGACACCTACCCACAGCAGCGGGAATCTGTCGGAGGTGGGGCGGTGTGGGGCTGCAGGACCGTTGGCGCCATGGATGGCGCCATCGAGCCCCCAGGGGTGAGGGCGCTTTGCTTGCGAAGCACTGCTTCGCAAGCGCCCGAACGCACAGCCGCCAGCGGCTGGGCCGGTTTGGGGGTTTACGGCGTGTCCTGCAGCCCCACACCGTCCCGCCAGACCATCAGCAATCCAGAGCCGCTTTGGCTTTGGCCGTTGCTTGCGCGGTGGCCTCTGCAGGTGCAGGGCGCAGCCCTGCCGAAACCCACCCTCAGGAACTGCAGGACAGCATCGAGCAGCCGGCGCGGTTGTCGGCCCACGCCGGGCGCTTGCCGGCAAAGTGCTCCAGCCCGGCGCGTTCGGTATACGGGTCACGCAATACGTCCTGCAATGCGTGAACACCGCCGAGGTCGCCCTGCTCGGCGCGATCGATGGCCTCCTGGGCCAGCCAGTTGCGCAGCACGTACAGCGGATTGGCCGCGGCCATTTTCACCGTGCGCTCGCTGGCCGACAGCGGATCCACGCGCAGCCGCGCCGTGTAGTCCTGCAACCACTGCTGCAGCGGTGCCTGCACCGACTGCTGGCGCGCCTCGTCGTAGTACACCGCGTCAAGCACGCCCACATCGGGCGACGTTGGATCAACGCGCATCAGCGCGCGCCAGGCCAGCGTCATGTCCATGCTGCCGTCCTGCATCAGCTGCTGCCAGCGCAGGTAGAGCTGCAGGTCCTCATCATCCGCCGCTGCCAGGCCGAGCTTGGCCGCTGCATCGCGACGGGTGCAGGCAACGAACGTGGACTGGTACGCCGCCAGTCCCGCTTGCAACGGTTCGACATCGGCAAACAATGGCGACAACGCCTGCGCCAGTCGGCTCAGGTTCCAGTACGCCACCTGCGGTTGGGTGCCGAAACGATAGCGCCGGCCTTGGGCATCGGTGGTGTTCGGCGTCCAGTCCGGATCGAAGTCCTCGACCCATCCATAGGGACCGTAATCCAGCGTCTGGCCTATCACGGACAGGTTGTCGGTGTTCATCACGCCATGCACGAAGCCGACGCGCATCCAGTGCGCCATCATCTCGGCAGTGCGCACCGCGATCTGCGCGAACCAGTCACCGTACAGCGCCTCGCCCTGCCCTTCGAGCTCCGGAAAGTCGCGGGCGATGCACGCGTCGACCAGCTGCCGCAACAAGCCAGTTTCACCACGCGAGGCCGGCAGTTCGAATGAGCCGAAGCGCAGGAACGACGGCGATACACGGCATACGATGGCGCCGGGCTCGGCACGCGGATGACCGTCGTAGAACATGTCGCGCACCACGTCGTCGCCGGTACCAACCAGCGACAGCGCACGCGTGGTCGGCACGCCAAGGTGGTGCATCGCTTCACTGCACAGGAACTCGCGGATCGACGAGCGCAGTACCGCGCGACCATCGGCGCCGCGCGAGTACGGCGTCGGCCCCGCCCCCTTCAGCTGCAGCTCCCAATGACGGCCATCGGGCGCGACCAGTTCACCCAGCGAGATCGCGCGACCGTCGCCGAGCTGGCCGGCCCAGTGACCAAACTGATGGCCGCCATAATTGGCCGCCCACGGCTGCATGCCGGGGTACAGCGCATTGCCACCGAACACATCGGCGAAGCCATCGCTCTCCACTTCATCGGCATCGAAGCCGAGCATCGCCGCCACCTCCGGCGACCAGGCCAACAGCGTGGGCGCCGCCACGGGCGTCGGCATCACCGGCGACCAGGCGGCGCCCAGCACTTCACGCCTGCGCGGGCCGGACTCTGGGTCACCCGGCAGGGCATTCAGCAGGCGATTGTCGAAACGGGGGCTGTCGTTATCCATGGTGTTGAAGATGGGGGCGACGGCCGACGGCCTCAATTGCCGCTCAGCGCCTGCAGATGTCCACCGTGGGCCTCGGCGCGCTGGTAGGCCGGGCGCTCGCCAATGCGCTTGAGGAAGCCGCGAAGCGCCGGCTTGTCGTCGAGGCCACCGCCGCGCGCGGCCGCAGCCTGGATCGGAAAGCTCATCTGGATGTCGGCCGCGCTGAACCGATCACCCGCGAACCAGGGGCTTTCGGCCAGGCGGCGCTCCATCCAGTCCAGGTGCAGGCGCCGCTGCGGACCGATGAAGCCGCGCTCGGCCTTGTCGGCAACGCTGCGCGCGATCGGGCGGGCGAAGAACGGCATCGGCGCGTTGCGGATGCGGCCCATCACCAGGGTCAACAGCAGCGGCGGCATCGCTGAGCCTTCGGCGTAGTGCAGCCAGTAACGGTAGGCGATGCGCTCGGCGCCATCGGCCGGTGTCGGGGACGGCGACAGCTGGCGTTGGGTGTCATAGCGATCCGCGAGGTAGTCGAGGATGGCGCCGGACTCGGCCAGTACCAGCTCACCGTCCTGCAGCACGGGGGACTTGCCGAGCGGATGCACCCTGCGCAGCTCGGGCGGTGCCAGCAGCGTCTTCGGATCACGGGGATAACGGCGCAGTTCGTAGTCCAGCCCCAGCTCCTCCAGCATCCACAGCACGCGCAGGGAACGGGAGTTTTCCAAGTGATGGACAATGCGCATGGGGATGATCCTTGGGGAGGCCCACATCGTACCGCGCGCAGTGCATGCCCTTTGTAGAGTCGAGCGTGGCTCGACTCTACAAAAAAACAACGGGCAATAAAAACGCCGGAAGCTCTCGCTTCCGGCGTTCTGGCTACCAAACGGCAGCAGACGGATTAGACCGCCTGCACCTGGTCAGCCTGCATACCCTTCTGACCCTGGACGGCGATGAAGGTAACCTTCTGGCCTTCCTGCAGGGTCTTGAAGCCGGTGCCCTGGATGGCACGGAAGTGCACGAACAGGTCCGGGCCGCTTTCCGGGGTGATGAAGCCGAAGCCCTTGGCGTCGTTGAACCACTTGACGGTGCCGGTCTGACGATCAGACATTTGACTAACTCCTGAAACACATGTTGAAAAAAATCGCAGCCACCGGGTATCGGGGCCGAGACTGAGTTGCAGGCGTTGGTAAAGCGGATCGATGAGCGGATCGTGAGATCAACTGCACCAGGCCACGATTCACGGTGACCCTAGCAAACACAGTGGGTCGAACGATACGCGTGTTTTCTGCAAAAAGCGATAGCCCGGACGTTCATGGGCAAACCCGCCCGCTAGGCGTGGCAAGGCTTGGCAACCGGTCAAGCCTAACCCCGAGTCCCCATTCAGGTTTTTCCTACCCTACACTGGGTAAATGACTGAAGCTGAAACCCAAGCTGAACCCGCCCTCCCCCGCATCTGGGTGGACGCGGACGCCTGCCCCGCCGTCATTCGCGACATCCTGTTCCGGGCCGCTGAACGGGTCGGGATCGAACTGACTCTGGTTGCCAACCAGTGGATCCGCACCCCGCCGTCGCGCTGGTTGCGCTCGATCCAGGTGCCCCAGGGCCTGGACGTGGCCGACAGCGCCATCGTCGAACGGGTCGCCGCTGGAGACCTGGTCGTCACCCAGGACATTCCGCTGGCCGCGCTGGTGCTGGAGAAGAAGGCCGTGGCGCTGAACCCCCGCGGCCAGCTGTACACGCCGAACAACATGGCCGAGCGGCTGTCGATGCGCAATTTCATGGAAGAACTGCGCGGCGCCGGGGTCCAGACCGGCGGCCCGCCGCCACTGGGACCGCGCGACCGGCAGCTGTTCGCGGCCGAGCTGGACCGCTGGCTGGCGCGGCGCCCGGCCCGCTGACCCGCGCTAGCCGCCCTGCTCCATTCGGCACAGGCGGCGCTGGCTGCTGAACCGCCGCGGTTCCCCGGTCAGCGGATCATCGAAGACCAGCACCTGTGCCAGCAGCTGCAGTGCAGGCTCGGCGCTGCCCTCCGGCCGCGACTGCAGCTGCGGGTAAAGGTCGTCGCCCTCGATCGGAGCGCCCAGCGCGGCCATGTGCACGCGCAGCTGGTGCTTGCGACCGGTTTCCGGCTTCAGCCGGTAGCGCCAGATCGGCCCTTCGGCCTCGATCGGCTCGATCAGGCTGCGCGCATTGGGCTCGCCCGGCACTTCGGCCATGCGGAAGAACGGCTCCCCCGGCACCAGACGGCTGTCCCGCTGCAACGGGAACGCCAGCCCAGGCAGCGCCGGTGCCAGCGCCTCGTAGGTCTTTTCAACGCGGCGCTCGCGGAACAAGCGCTGATAGGCATCGCGTGTCGCCGGCTGGGTCGAAAACAACACCAGCCCCGCCGTGAGCCGGTCCAGGCGGTGCAGTGGTACCAGATCCGTGTTGCCGGTGCGGGCGACCAGGCGCGACAGCAGGGTTTCGCGCACATACCCACCGGCCGGCGTTACCGGCAGGAAGTGCGGCTTGTCGGCCACCAGCAGGTGCGCATCCAGATGCAGGAGGGTCTCGGCGAAGGGAATCACCGGCTCGTCGGCAACCTCGCGGAAGTACTGGATTTCCAGCCCCACCTGCCAGGGCATGTCCGGCGCCAGTGCCCTGCCCTGCGCATCCTGCACACGGCCTCGGGCGAAGCGGTCCTGCCATTGCGCGCGACCGATGCGCGGGAAACGCGCGCACAGGCCATCGAGCAGGCTGGGCCAGTGGCCGGGGGGCAGCTGCAGGTGGCTGGGCAGGGTCATGGCGTCCATTCCGGCCACGGGAAAGAGCGCCAAGAGTGCCACCGTTGACGCTGCGCAGACAGCCCGGCAACGGACACCCTTCGAGCAAACCTCTATCATTGACGTCTTTAGTCCACGGATCCCCCATGGCTCTTACCGCCACCATCCGCAAGGCCGAACTGCAGATCAGCGACATGGATCGCGGCTACTACGCGACCCACAACCTGACCCTGGCCCAGCACCCGTCCGAGACCGACGAACGATTGATGGTGCGCCTGCTCGCCTTCGCGCTGAACGCCGGCGACCGCCTGGAATTCGGCCGCGGCCTGAGTACCGACGATGAGCCGGACCTGTGGGAACACGACTACACTGGCGACATCCTGCAATGGATCGACCTGGGCCATCCCGACGAAACCCGCATCCGCAAGGCCAGCAACCGCAGCCGACAGGTGCAGGTGGTCAATTACGGCGGCAACGCCTCGGAAATCTGGTGGGGCAAGCAGGGCAAGGGCCTGGCGCGCTTCGACAACCTGTCGGTGGTTGACCTCGATGGTGCCTTCGTCGAACTGTGGGGCCAGCGGATCCAGCGCGCGATGCGCTGGAGCGTGCTGATCCAGGACGGTGAAGTGCAGCTGCTCAACGATCAGATGCAACTCGACGTGATCCCGAACTGGCGCAAGCGCGCCAAGGCATGAGCACGATCCGCTGCGACGTGGTGGTCATCGGCGCCGGCGCGGCCGGGCTGATGACCGCGATCACGGCTGGCCAGCGCGGCCGCCAGGTGCAGGTGATCGACCATGCCAACAAGGTCGGCAAGAAGATCCTGATGTCCGGCGGTGGCCGCTGCAACTTCACCAATACCGGCACCACCCCGGCCAACTTCCTGTCGGCCAACCCGCACTTCTGCAAGTCCGCGCTGGCGCGCTACACGCCCTGGCACTTCATCGAGCTGGTCAGCAAGCACGGCATCGCCTATCACGAAAAGGAACTGGGCCAGCTGTTCTGCGACATTTCGTCCAAGCAGATCGTGAAGATGCTGGTGGACGAATGCCAGGCGGCCGGTGCCCAGATCCGCACCGAATGCAGCGTGCAGCGCATCGAGCACGGCAGCGATGGTTTCCGCGTGCACACCACCCATGGCCTGTTCCACTGCGCCTCGCTGGTGGTGGCCACCGGCGGCCTGTCGATTCCGAGCATGGGCGCCACCGGCTTCGGCTACGAGATTGCCCGCCAGTTCGGCCACCAGGTACTGCCGACCCGCGCCGGGCTGGTCCCGCTGACGCTGAGCGGCAAGCACCAGGAGCGGCTGGCCGACCTCAGCGGCGTCGCACTGCCGGTCGAGGCGCGCTGCAACGGAAAGAGTTTCCAGAACTTCATGCTGCTGACCCACCGCGGCGTGAGCGGCCCGGCCATCCTGCAGATTTCGTCGTTCTGGCAGCCCGGCGATGCGCTGGAGCTGGACCTGTTGCCGGGCCAGGATGCGGGCGAGTGGCTGCGCCAGATGAAGCGCGAGCGGCCCGCCGCCGAGCTGCGCACCGTGCTGGGCGACGTGATGCCCAAGCGGCTGGCGCAGCGCCTGTGCGAGCACTGGCTGCCGGACCGCCCGGTGCGTCAGCTGGACGAGCCGGTGCTGCGCCAGGCCGCGCAGCTGCTGGGCGCGTTCCCGCTGGTGGCCAGCGGCACCGAGGGCTATCGCACCGCCGAAGTCACCCTGGGCGGCGTGGATACCGCCGAGGTGTCGTCCTCGACAATGGAATCCAAGCGCGTGCCCGGCCTGCATTTCGTCGGCGAGGTGCTGGATGTGACCGGCTGGCTGGGCGGCTACAACTTCCAGTGGGCCTGGGCCAGCGGCCACGCGGCCGGCGGCGTGGTGTGAACCACATCGCCGTTCGTTGCGCGCAAGGGGTGCGCGCATGGACGGTTCGCCGCGCATCGTGTATCTAGATTCGCAGATTGGGGAGCAGTGCATGCAGAACGCGAACGACATCACCATCCGCCTGCTGATCGTCGATGACAGCGGCGAGAATGCCGAAGCCATCGTCAGCACCCTGCGCAACAGCGGCATCGCGGTGCGTCCGTGGCGCCCGCAGGATGCTGCCGAGCTGGCCCAGGTGCTGGCCAGCCAGGCCATCGACCTGGTGCTGGCCTCGCCTTCGCAGGGCATTCCGCTGCCGCTGGTGGCCCAGCATATTGCCGCCAGCGGCAAGGATATTCCGCTGGTACTGCTGGCCGAGCGCATCGACGAAGACGAACTGGTACAGGCCAGCAGCCATGGCATCCGCGCCCTCGCCCTGCGCCAGCGTTCCGAGCACCTGCTGGCCGTGGTCCGTGACCAGTGGGTGGACCTGCAGGCACGGCGTGGCCTGCGCCGCATCGAGGCGCAGATGCGTGAGACCGAGCGCCGCTGCGATGCGCTGATTGCCTCCTCGCGCGATCCCATCGCCTACGTGCATGAAGGCATGCACATCCGTGCCAACGACGCTTACCTGGAGATGTTCGGTTACGAGCATTTCGACGATATCGAAGGCATCTCGCTGCTGGACATGGTTGCCGCGCAGCACGTGGAAGGCTTCAAGCAGCTGCTGAAGGGCCTCAGCCGCGGCGAAGCGCCGCCGCCGCAGTACCAGCTCGACGCGCGCCACCAGGATGGCAGTGCGTTCCCGGCGACGATGGAATTCACCGCCGCCACCTACGAGGGCGAATCCTGCCTGCAGGTGGTGCTCCGCCGCCGCATGGAGTTCGATCCCGAGTTGGCACGCGAGGTCGAGGACCTGCGCCAGCGTGACCAGGTGACCGGCCTGCTCAACCGACCGACCTTCATGCTGCAGTTGGAAAGCGCAGTGGCCCAGGCCGGGCGCAGCGAGGGCCAGTTCGGACTACTGCTGATCGAGCCGGACCACTATGCGCGCCTGCTGCCGGACATCGGCCTGGCCTCGGCCGATACGCTGATCGGCGCCCTCGCCGGCCTGCTGGCCGAAGTAGTTGGCGCGGACGCGCAACTGGCCCGCTTCGGCGAACACAATTTTGCCGTGTTGCAGGCCGGGCCCTACGCGCAGACCGTGGCGCTGGCCGAGCGCATCCGCGAAGCCTACGCCGCACACGTCTTCAGCATCGGCGCGCGTTCGGCCACGGTAACGGTCAGCATCGGTGGCGTGCAGGTGGGCGAGAAGATCGCCAGCATCGGCCAGGTGCTGGCACGCGCGAGCGAATGCACGCAGGCCGCCGCCGAACTGGGCAACACCTGCCGCATCTTCGACCCGGCCGCCGCCGACCGGGTCGAGGAAGAGCGCGTGCTGCGCTGGGTCGCCCGCATCCGCGAGGCGCTGGCTGGCGACGGCTTCCAGCTGCACTACCAGCCGGTGCTGAACCTGCAGGGCGAGCCACTGGAGCTTTACGAGGCCTACCTGCGCCTGGAACACAATGGCGAACTGCTGAGCCCGACCGCGTTCCTGGGCATCGCCGAAGAACACGGGCTGCTGGCCGACATCAACCGCTGGGTGGTCTCGCAGGCGATCGCGGTGCTGGGTGAACGCGCGCGTGCGGGTCATGCCACCCAGGTGCTGGTGAAGGTCACGCCGGAATCGTTCGATGACCCGCAGATGATCGCCACCCTGCGCCGCGAGCTGCAGGCGCAGGGTTTACCCGGCGAACGGCTGTGGCTGCATGCGCCGGAAGCCAAGGTGTTCACCCACCTGCGCAGTGCGCAGCAGTTCCTTGCTGAAGTGGCGCCCCTGGGCTGCCGCATCGGCCTGGAACAGTTCGGTTCCGGACTGGATTCGTTCCAGCTGCTCGCCCACTTCCAGCCGCAGTTCCTCAAGCTGGACCGCGGTTTCACCAGCGATCTGGCGGCCACCCGCGAGAACATCGATCGCATCAGCCAGATCACCGCACGCGCGCAGGAGGCCGGTATCCGCACCATCGCCGAGTTCGTCAGCGACGCCAATTCGATGACCCTGCTGTTCAGTGCCGGCGTGGATTACGTGCAGGGCGATTTCGTCGGCCCGGCGTTGCCGGAGATGGGTTTCGAGTTTGGGTGATGCCTCTCTGTAGAGCCGAGCCATGCTCGGCTGCGGGACTCAAGCGAAGAGCAGCCGAGCATGGCTCGGCTCTACACAAAGAGAAGGCCGGCTTTCGCCGGCCTTTTCGTTGATCAGGTCATGTCGACCAGGTTGTCGATCTTCACGTCCGGATTGACGTCGGCCTCGTAGTCGACGCCCTCCACGCCAAAACCGAACAGGCGCAGGAAGTCGGCCTTGTAACCGGCCAGGTCGCTGATTTCGTACAGGTTCTCGTTGGTCACCTGCGGCCACAGCGCGACCACCTTGCCCTGCACGTCCGCCGCCATTTCCTTGTAGTCGGCACGCAGGCGGCCTTCCTCGTCGACCAGCGCAACGGTGTGGCCATCGCCATCGACCAGATCGTGGCGCAGGCGGTCGACCGCCGTGCCATCGGCCCTGCCGCCGTAAAGGATGTCGTACAGCACGTCGAGCTGCTCGATGCAGCCTTCGTGGGTACCCTTTTCCTTCATCACCTTGAACAGCAGCGACAGGTACAGCGGCATGGTCGGAATGGCCGAGCTGGCCTGGGTCACCACGGCCTTCAGCACCGACACGCGCGCGTCGCCGCCGATTTTCGCCAGCTTCTCGCGCAGGCCCAGCACCTTGGTGTCCAGGTCCTTCTTGGCGGCGCCGATCGAGCCGTTCCAGTAAATCGCCTGGGTGATCTCTTCGCCCACGTAGGTGAAGGCCGTGGTGGTGCAGCCGTTGGCCAGCACGCCGGCATCGGCCAGCGCGTCGATCCACATCTGCCAGTCTTCGCCACCCATCACCGCAACGGTGCCGGCGATCTCTTCCGGCGTGGCAGGCTGCAGAGTGGTCTCGGTGATCACTTCCTTGTCGGTATCCAGGCCACGCAGGGTGATCGGCTCGCCGATCGGCTTCAGCGTGGAGCTGATGATCTCGCCGGTCTTGGGGTGCTTGCGGCGCGGTGCAGCCAGGCTGTACACGACCTGGTCGACCTGGCCGAGATCGGCCTTGATCATCTCGATGGTTTTCGCCTTCACCTCATCGGAGAAGGCATCGCCGTTGATGCTCTTGGCATACAGGCCGGCTTCGTCGGCGTACTTGTGGAACGCGGCCGAGTTGTACCAGCCGGCGGTACCCGGCTTGGATTCACTGCCCGGGCGTTCGAAGAAGATGCCCAGCGTTGCCGCGCCACTGCCGAACGCAGCGGTAATGCGTGCGGCCAGGCCGTAGCCGGTGGAGGCGCCGATCACCAGCACGCGCTTGGGGCCGTTCTGGATCGGCGGGCGCGCGCGGATGTAGTCGATCTGCTGCTTGACCGCGGCTTCGCAGCCAGTCGGGTGGGTAGTGACGCAGATGAAGCCGCGGACACGCGGTTTGATGACCATGGATACCTCGGGTTGGCAGATGCGGCGCACGGGGCGCTCAGCAGGAATACGGGCGCGCGCCTGTGCGCGCGAACCGCAGGATCGTAGTGTGCGGGGGCCGAATGCACAACCGACGCTGGCGTAGGGTGGGGTTTCTTTGCAGGGTTGCACCCTGCACCTGCGGTAGTGCCGGCCGCTGGCCGGCAACCTCAACAGCAACGTCAAAAGCCGGGCTACTGAGGGATGCCGGGGTGGGTCCGGTTGCGGGGGACGCCGTTAACCCGTCCATGGGGGCTTGGCCGCGGCATCCATGCCGCGGACACCCCCGCAACCCGACCCACCCCGCCTTTGACAGTCTTCCGCGATCTGTCGGAACAGCTCTTGGGGTCAGATCCGTTTTTCGAAGGAAAACGGATCTGACCCCAGAATTGTTTCGATATCTGACAAATGTGTCGTCCAAGGTCGACACCTACCCACAGCCGTGGGGATCTGTCAGAGGCGGGGCGGTGTCGGAGTGCGGGGTGTCAGCCGCATGGGCCCGAGGCATGCCTCGGGCGGGTTGGGCAGGACGCCCAACCCCGGTCTTGCCGGGCGCGCAGGACTGCGCGCACGAGCAAGCGGCTGCCAAGCCTACAGGGACGTAATTGCGGCGCCCCCGCACTCCGACACCGCCCCACCAATCCACGGAATGCCCGCTGTTGCTGTTGCTGTTGCTGTTGCCTCTGCAGGTGCAGGGCTGCAAGCCCTGCCAACAAAAAACCCCGCTTGCGCGGGGTTCTCTGCGTGTTGCGTGCAGCGGGACGCTTACGGGCGACGGGCCAGGGCCTCGACGTCCTTCGCCTTCGGCAGGAGGTCCTGCTTGCTGACGCGCAGGAAGCCGATCGTCAGCATCGGCACCGCCACCAGGATCGAGGACAGCACCACGATCACTGCACCGATCATGTGCGTCTCGGCCAGGCCTTCCATCGAGCTGCCACCGTACAGGTACAGGGCCAGCGCGGACAGGAAGAACATCACCGCGGTGATCACCGTACGCGACAGCGTCTGGTTGATCGAGCGGTTCAGCACTTCCATCGAGTCCACGCGCAGGCTGCGGAAGTTCTCGCGGACGCGGTCGAAGACCACGATGATGTCGTTGATCGCAAAGCCCATCACCGAGAGCAGGCCGGCCAGCACGGTCAGGTCGAACTCACGGCCCAGCAGGGACACGTAAGCCACCGTCACGATCAGGTCGAACATCGCCACGATGCTGGCGGTGACCGCGAACTTCCATTCGAAGCGCACCGCGATGTAGATCAGGAAGCCGGCCAGCATGAAGATGGTGGCGTACAGGCCATTCATCGCCAGGTCCTTGCCGATCTGCGGGCCGACGAACTCGTTGCGCAGCACGGTGGCCTGGTTGTCAGCCGTGGACAGTGCCTTCACCACGGCAGCGGCAGTGGCCTTGTCCTCGGCAGCGGCATCACCGGTGCCCGGCGCATGCTCGCCGTGCGGCGCCAGGCGGATGAGCAGATCGGTGTTGCCACCGACGCTCTGCACCTGCGCGCCTTCGAAGCCGTTCTGCTCGAGCTTGGTGCGGACCTGCTCGACGTCCACCGCCTTGTCGAAGCGGGCTTCGATCAGGGTGCCGCCGGTGAAGTCCAGTGCGTAGTTGAAGCCCTTGATGCCGATGATGGCGACCGAGGCCAGGAACACCACGATGGTGACTGCCATGGCGACATGGCGCCAGCGCATGAAGTCGATCTTGGTGTCGTTCGGGAGGATGTGCAGCGGAAACAGTTTCATGTGCGTGTCGTCCCGTCAGATGGCCACGTTCTGGAGCTTCTTGCGGCGGCCGTAGATCAGCGTCGCCAGCGCACGCGACACGGTGATCGCGGTGAACATGGAGGCGAAAATACCGATGATCATGGTCAGCGCGAAGCCCTTCAGCGGACCGGTACCGAATGCAAACAGCGCCACACCGACGATCAGGCCGGTCAGGTTGGCGTCGAGGATGGTGCCCGAAGCACGCTCGTAACCGGTCACGATCGCGGTCTTGCCCGGCACGCCGGCACGCAGCTCTTCTCGGATACGCTCGTTGATCAGCACGTTGGCGTCCACCGACAGGCCGACCGACAACGCCAGGCCGGCGAAGCCCGGCAGGGTCATGGTCGCGCCGAACAGCGACATCACCGCCACCACGATCAGCAGGTTGAACAGCATCGCCGCCGAGGTGATCACACCGAACATGCGGTAGTAGATGCTGAAGAACACCAGGGTGAACAGGAATGCGAACACAACCGCGCGCATGCCGTTCTTGACGTTCTCGGCGCCCAGGCTCGGGCCGACCACGCGCTCTTCGACGAAGTCCATCGGCGCAGCCAGCGAACCCGACTTCAGCAGCTTGGCCAGGTCCTCGGCTTCCTTCTTCTGCAGGCCGGTGGTCTGGAAGTTCTTGCCGAACACACCATTGATGTTGGCCACCGAGATCACTTCCTCGTTGACCTTGAAGCCACGCACTTCCTGGCCGTCGACGACGGTCACGGTCGGCACGCGCTCGGTGTAGACCACCGCCATCGGCTTGTTCACGTTGGCGCTGGTGAAGTCGAACATGCGCTGGCCGCCGACATTGTTCAGCGTCACGCTGACGGCCGGAGAGCCACTGTTCGGATCGGTCACCGCCTGCGCGCCGACCATCTGGTCACCGGTGACGATCACGCGCTTGTTCAGCAGCACCGGGCCCAGGCCGTCACGACGCTGGTACACCTTCGCCTCCGGCGGGATGCGGCCGGAATTGATGGCGTCCTGCGCATTGCCCTCGACCACCGCGCGGTACTCCAGGGTGGCGGTGGCGCCGATCATGCGCTTGGCTTCGGCGGTGTCCTGCACACCCGGCAGCTGCACGACCACGCGGTCTGCACCCTGCCGCTGGATGATCGGTTCGGCCACGCCCAACTGGTTCACACGGTTGCGCAGGGTGTTGATGTTCTGCTCGATGGCGCCATTGGCGATCTGGGTGATCTCGGTCTCCGGCACGGTGACTGTGATGCGGTTGCCACTGACGTCATAGCCCAGCGTCGGCTGCGCCTTCACCAGGGCGGCGCGCGCACGCTGCGCGGCGTCGTCGCCGGCGGACGGGCTCAGGTTGGCCACGATGCTGTTGTCGGCACGGCGTTCCACCGACTGGTACGGAATGCGGGCGTCGCGCAGCGTGCTGCGCACGTCTTCGGTGTAGGCATCCAGGCGCTTGTCGAGGGCAGCCTTCTGGTCGACCTGCAGCACGAAATGCACGCCGCCCTGCAGGTCCAGGCCCAGCACCATCGGGCGACCGCCGAGGTTGGCCAGCCAGTCCGGCACGGTCGAAGCCAGGTTCAGCGCCACGGTGTACTTCTCGCCGACGGTGTCACGCAGGACGTCGCTGGCAGCGGACTGCGACTTCAGGTCCGACAGGCGGACGATCAGGCTTTCCCCTTCCTTTTCGGCACCGATGGTGGCGATGCCGGCCTTTTTCAGGTCGGCCAGCACACGGTCGCGCAGCGCATCGTCGATCTGCCCGCCACGGTTGGCGGTGATCTGGATGGCCGGGTCCTTCTGGTAGATGTTGGGCAGCGCGTACAGCGCGCTGAGCGCCAGTACGATCAGGATGACGACGTACTTCCAGCGTGGAAATTCGAGCATTGCTTGGGTCCCGCGCGGCGCCATCCCCGGCGCCGCGGTTGTGCTTCGGAAAGGGAGTGGCTTACTGGGCCGACTTCAGGGTACCGGCCGGCAGCACGTTGCCGACAGCGCCCTTCTGCACGCGGATGCGCACGTTGTCAGCCACTTCAATGGTGATGAAGTTGTCGCCGATGTCGGTGACGATGCCGGCGATGCCGCCGTTGGTCAGCACTTCGTCGCCGCGCTTGATCTTCTCCAGCATGGCCTTGTGCTCCTTCTGCCGCTTCATCTGCGGGCGGATCATCAGGAAGTACATGATGGCGATCAGGATGATCGGGAACAGCAGCGTGGTCAGGCCCATGCCCTGCGGTTGGCCGCCGGCGGCCTGGGCGTGGGCGGCGGGAATCAGGAAGGCAAGCAGGTTCATCGTTGGTCCTTTGGTTGGGCGGCGCTCCCGTCCCTTCAGGGGCGGGGGTGTCGACCGCGGATCTGGGTCAGCCTTGAAGTATGCCACGGCCCCGGGCGTTCGTCCTTGGGCCGTTTGGCAGGGGGCGTCCGGGTTACAGGACCGGCGCGACCGCTCCGCGTGCCGCGTAGAAAGACTCACGGAAGGCCAGGAAGGTTCCCGCCTCGATGGCCGCACGGATGTCGGCCATGAGCTTTTCGTAATAGAACAGGTTGTGCAGGGTGCCCAGCATCGGCGCCAGCATCTCGTTGCAACGGTCCAGGTGGCGCAGGTAGGAACGGGTATAGCCACCGGTGCAGGCCACGCAGCCGCAGCCCGGCTCGATCGGTTCCATGTCGCGCGCGTACTGGGAATTACGGATGCGGACGGTGCCGAACGAGGTGAAATAATGGCCGTTGCGCGCATTGCGGGTCGGCATCACGCAGTCGAACATGTCCACGCCACGTGCGACACCCTCGACCAGGTCCTCCGGCCGGCCCACACCCATCAGATAGCGCGGACGGTCGCTTGGCAGCTCCGGGTCCAGGTGGTCGAGCATGGCGTTGCGCTCGTGCTCCGGCTCGCCCACGGCCAGGCCGCCGATGGCATAGCCGTCGAAGCCGATCGCCTGCAGGGCCTCGGCCGAACGGCTGCGCAGATCGGTGTGCACGCCCCCTTGGACGATGCCGAACAGGGCCGCGTCGTTGCCGAGCTCGTCATGCGCGTTGCGGCTGCGCTGGGCCCAGCGCAGGCTCAGCTCCATCGAGCGGCGCGCCACATCCTCGGTGGCCGGATAAGGGGTGCACTCGTCGAAGATCATCACCACGTCCGAATCGAGCACCTTCTGGATCTTCATGCTCTCTTCCGGGCCCAGGAACACGCGGGCACCATCGGTGGGCGAGGCGAAGGTCACGCCCTGCTCGGTGATCTTGCGGCGGTGGGCCAGCGAGAACACCTGGAAACCACCCGAATCGGTCAGGATCGGGCCATCCCAGCGGCAGAAGCCATGCAGGCCGCCGTGGTCGGCGATGATGTCCAGGCCCGGGCGCAGGTACAGGTGGAAGGTGTTGCCGAGGATGATCTCGGCGCCCAGCGCCCGCACCTGGTCCGGCAGGATGCCCTTGACCGAGCCATAGGTCCCCACCGGCATGAAGGCCGGCGTTTCCACCGTGCCACGCGGGAAGGTCAGGCGGCCACGGCGGGCACGGCCGTCGCGGGTCTGGAGCTGGAACTGCAATCGGGACATGGAGCGGTCATTCGGGCAAATAGTTGCCCATTGTCTCCCAAAACCGCCCTCCCTGCTCCGGTAGCGCCGGGCCATGCCCGGCGGAGCGGTTTGCCCGGGATGGCCGGGGCTACCGGATTCATCACGCATGGTGTGGATCTACCTGGGCAGTAGAGCCACGCCTTGCGTGGCTTTCCTGGTCTCCAGGCACCTGCAAGTGCGCACCAACGGTGCCCACCCACCACAAGCAGGCAGAGGTCAGCGCCCTACCCCCGCCTGCGGGAACAGCAGCATCGCGTCGCCGTAGCTGAAGAAGCGGTAGCGCTGCTCGATCGCGTGCCGGTAGGCCTCGAACACCCGCTCCTTGCCGGCAAACGCGGAAATCATCATCAGCAGGGTGCTTTCCGGCAGGTGGAAGTTGGTCACCATCGCGTCGACGCTGCGGATGCGGTAGCCCGGGGTGATGAAGATCTGCGTTTCACCGGCAAACGGCAGCAGCTCGCCATCGCGCATCGCACTTTCCAGCGCGCGCACCACGGTGGTGCCGACGCCGATCACCCGGCCGCCGGCGGCGCGCGTGCGCCGCACCTGCTGCACCAGTTCGGCGCCGACGTTCAGCCACTCTCGGTGCATCACGTGGTCCTTCAGGTCATCGGCGCGCACCGGCTGGAAGGTGCCCGCCCCCACGTGCAGGGTGACGTGGCCGAAGTCCACGCCCTTCTCCTTCAGCGCGGCCAGCAGCGGTTCGTCGAAATGCAGGCCGGCGGTCGGTGCCGCCACCGCGCCCACTTCGCGCGCGAACACGGTCTGGTAGCGCTCGCGATCGTCCACGCCCGGCTCACGCTGGATGTACGGCGGCAGCGGCAGGCGGCCGGCGTGCAGCAGCCACTGCTCCAGCGACTCAGGCACGTGGAACTGCAGCACGTAGAACTCGCCATCGCGACCCAGCACCTCGGCCTCCCCACCGGCATCCAGCGCAATGCGGCTGCCGGCCTTCGGCGACTTGCTGGCGCCGACCTGGGCACGGGCCTGCTGGCCACCGAGCAGGCGCTCGATCAGGATCTCCACGCGGCCGCCGCTGGCCTTCTGCCCGAACAGGCGCGCCGGGATCACGCGGGTGTCGTTGAACACCAGCAGGTCGCCCGGCTGCAGCAGGGACGGCAGGTCGCGCACCTGCAGATCGGTGAAGGCCGCAGGTGCGGCCGGCACCAGCATCAGGCGGCTGGCGGAACGTTCGGCCAAGGGAGCCTGCGCGATCAGTTCAGCCGGCAGGTCGTAGTGGAAATCGGACTTCTTCAAGGCAGTGGGCGGCAACAGGTCGACAATGGCGCGCATTGTACGTCCAGCGTCTGGGAGCCGGCGCGCTTCGCGGCGAACGTCGCGCAAAATGCTGCTATGCAGCAGGTTTCTGCGGGGTTATCGCGCAAAAAAACAAGTGCTAGCATCGAACCGGAAGTCCGCTGCACGAGCCTGCCCCCAAGCGCGCGTGATGACGCGCGTTTTGCATTTGAAGGCCCGTGCGACCCATCGTTTCAGGAGATCTGCAATGAGCTTCATCGAACGCCTCGCCCCCCTGCGCGCCCAGCCCGGCACCCGCCTCACCTCCGGCCTGGACGACGCCACGCTGACCGCCCTGTCCGCCAACCACCCGCAGCTGATCGCCGCGGTGGACGCCGCCGCCGAGGAATTCGCGCGCGTGCAGGCCGACCTGGGGCCGCTGCTGGCGCAGGACGAACAGGCGCAGATCGACGCGATGCAGGATGGTTTCGTCAACTTCTACGCCGATGACGCGGTGACCCCGTACGTGGCACTGGCTGCGCGCGGCCCGTGGGTGGTCACCCTGAAGGGCGCCGTGCTGTACGACGCTGGCGGCTACGGCATGCTCGGCTTCGGGCACACCCCGGACGCCGTGTTGGAGGCAATGGCCCGCCCGCAGGTGATGGCCAACATCATGACCCCCAGCCTGTCGCAGCAGCGCTTCATCACCGCCCTGCGCGCCGAGATCGGCCATCGCCGTGGCGGCTGCCCATTCGCCCGTTTCATGTGCCTGAATTCCGGCTCCGAAGCGGTCGGCCTGGCCGCGCGCATCGCCGACGTCAACGCCAAGCTGCAGACCGACCCGGGTGCGCGCCACGCTGGCGCTGCGATCAAGCGCGTGGTGGTCAAGGGCAGCTTCCATGGCCGTACCGACCGCCCTGCCCTGTATTCCGATTCCAGCCGCAAGAGCTACATGCAGCACCTGGCCAGCTACCGTGGCGAGGATTCGGTGATCACCGTGGCGCCGTACGATGAGGCCGGCCTGCGCAAGGTGTTCGAGGACGCCGCACGCAACCAGTGGTTCATCGAGGCGGTGTTCCTGGAGCCGGTGATGGGCGAAGGCGACCCGGGCCGCTCGGTGCCGCCGTCGTTCTACGCCGTGGCCCGCGAACTGACCCGTGCGCATGGCAGCCTGCTGCTGCTCGACTCGATCCAGGCCGGCCTGCGCGCGCATGGCGTGCTCTCGGTGGTCGATTACCCGGGCTTCGAAGGCTTGGACCCGCCGGACATGGAAACCTATTCGAAGGCGCTGAACGCCGCGCAGTACCCGCTGTCGGTGCTGGCGGTGACCGAGCATGCCGCGCAGCTGTACCGCAAGGGCATCTACGGCAACACCATGACCAGCAACCCGCGTGCGCTGGACGTGGCCTGCGCCACGCTGGCCCAGCTGACCCCACAGGTGCGCGCCAACATCGCCGAACGTGGCGCCGAAGCCGTACGCAAGCTGGAGCAGCTGAAGAACGAGCTGGGCGGCCTGATCACCAAGGTGCAGGGTACCGGCCTGCTGTTCTCCTGCGAGCTGGCGCCGCAGTTCAAGTGCTACGGCGCCAATTCCACCGAAGAATGGCTGCGCCAGCACGGCATCAACGTGATCCACGGTGGCGAGAACTCGCTGCGCTTCACCCCGCACTTCGGCATGGACAGCGAGGAGCTGGACCTGCTGGTGGGGATGGTCGGCCGTGCCCTGCGTGAAGGCCCGCACCGCGAACAGGCCGCTGCCGCGTAAGCCTGCTTGGCGTTTGTAGAGTCGAGCCATGCTCGACTCGGCCTTTGCCGCGATCTGAACGAAGAGCAGCCGAGCATGGCTCGGCTCTACAGAAGGGCTCATAATCCAAGGACACCCCGTCCCCGACCGCCCTGCGGTTGGCGACGGGGCGTTTTCGTTTCCGGCCAAGAGACAGGAAGATCCATGAAATCGATCTGTGTGTACTGTGGTTCCAACGCTGGCAGCAAGCCGGCCTACACCGAACGCGCCATTGCCCTGGGCGACCGCATTGCCCGCGACGGCCTGCGCCTGGTGTATGGCGGCGGCAACGTCGGCCTGATGGGAACCGTGGCCAATGCCGTGCTCGCCGCTGGCGGCGAGGTGACCGGCGTGATCCCGCGCCAGCTGGCCGACTGGGAAGTGGCCCACCGCGGCCTGACCGAACTGGAGATCGTCGGTTCGATGCATGAGCGCAAGTCGCGCATGTTCGATCTTGCTGACGGCTTCGTCGCCCTGCCCGGCGGCTTCGGCACCATGGAAGAGATCTTTGAAATGCTGACCTGGCGCCAGCTGGGCATCGGCAACAAGCCGTGCGCCTTCCTCGATGTGGAAGGTTTCTACGCCCCGCTGATCGGCATGATCGATCGCATGGTGGAAGAGCGCTTCCTGCACCCGGACCAGCGCCAGGACCTGTGGTACGGCTCGGACATCGAAGCGATGCTGGAGTGGATGCAGAACTACCAGCCGGCCCAGGCCTCGAAGTGGATCGACGAGAAGCGTCGCGCTGCCCTGCGTTGATGCAGCCGCACGCGGTGGGCTCAGGCCGCCGCGTGCGACCACGGGGCGGGCCGCCCCAACAGGTAGCCCTGGCCGTAGTCGCAACCCAGTTCGCGCAGGGTCTGCCGCTGCGCCTCGGTCTCGATTCCTTCGCCGATGGTTTCGATGCCCAGCGTGCGCGCCAGCGACAGCACGCCCTCGACCAGCGCGCGCGTGCTCTGCACTTCCGGCCCATGCAGGCCTGCGATGAAACTCTGGTCGATCTTCAACGTGCTGATCGGGAAACGGTGCAGGTAGGACAGCGCGGAGAAGCCCGTACCGAAATCGTCCAGCTGCACCTGGATGCCGCGCTCGCGCAGCCCCTGCAGGATGCGCAGGGTGTGCGGGGCATCATCCAGCAGCGCCACCTCGGTTATTTCCAGCCGCAGCCGCTGCGGATCGGCCCCGTATGCGTCCAGCAGGCCGAACAGGCGGCCGCTGAACTCCGCAGAGCGGAAATGCCGCGGTGATACGTTGACCGATACATAGCTGTGCCCGCCTTCGGCGAGGCCAATGATCACCTGTTCGTAGATCAGCCAGTCGACCTGCTCGATCAGGCCGCTTTCCTCGCCCAGCTCCAGGAACGCGCCGGGCAGCAGCAGGCCACGGCGCTCATGCTGCCAGCGCAGCAGCGCCTCGTGGCCGACCACTTCACCGTCGGACAAGCGCACGATCGGCTGGTAGAACGGTACGAAATCGCGGTTGTTGATCGCACGGCGCAGGTCGGCTTCCAGGTCCAGGCTGCGCATGGCTTCTTCGCGCATGTCCTCGTCGAAAATCGCACAGCGGTCATGGCCCTGCGCCTTGGCCCGGTACATGGCCGCATCCGCATCGCGCAGCAGCTCTTCTCCGGTGCGGTAGCGCGGATTCCACAGGGCAATGCCCAGGCTGCCGGACGGAAACAGTTCGCGCCCGGCGATCCACATCGATTCCTGCAACGCCAGCAGCAGCCGCTGGCCGAAATCCAGTGCCTGGGCCAGACCTTGCGGGCATTGCAGCAGCACCGCGAATTCATCACCGCCCAGCCGTGCCACCACGTCGTCGGCGCCGGCCATCGATACGATGCGCTTGGCCACTTCCTCCAGCATGCGGTCGCCGGCGGCATGCCCGATGCTGTCGTTGACCAGCTTGAAGCGATCCAGATCGAGGAACAGTACGGCGAACACCGGGCCACCCTCACGCCTGGCCAGCACCAGCGCATCCTGCAGTCGATCCAGCAGGTGCAGGCGATTGGGCAGGCCGGTCAGCGCATCGTGCATGGCCTGATGGGTGAGCCGCTGCTCGGCCCGCAGCCGCTCGCCGATCTGCCCGAGCAGCTTTTCGTTGACCTCGGCCAGCTCGCGGGTACGTTCTTCCACGCGCTTTTCCAGTTCGGCATGCGCCGAACGCAGCCGCTGCTGGTCGCGTTGACGGGCCAGGCCGGTACCGATGTTCTGCGCGACGAAGGTCAGCAGGCGCTGGTCGTGAACGCTGAACGTGCTGTTCTCGCTGTAGCTCTGCACCACGATCGCGCCGACCACTTCGTCGTCGCGCAGCAGCGGCACGCCCAGCCAGCAGTGCGAACGTGCACCGGATTCACGCACCTCGCCACTGGCCAGCAGCGCATCGATCTGCGCGCGCGAGGCCAGCAGCGGGCGCCGGTTGCGCACCACGTATTCGGTCAGGCCCCGGCTGAAGGGCCGTGGCGCGCGGCTGGCATTGTGCTCGTCCACCGAATACACGAAATCCAGGCCGTTGCCGGCAGGGTTGACCAGGGCGATGTAGAAATTGCGCGCGTCGAGCAGGCGCCCGACCACGCCGTGCACCTGCCCGTAGAACTGAGCCAGGCTGTCGGCCGACATCGCCATTTCGGCGATGTTGTACAGGGCGGTCTGCAGCTGTTCGGCACGACGACGCTCGGCTACCTCGTCCTGCAGGCTGTGGTTGGCCCGCTGCAGTTCCTGGGTGCGCCGCGCCACCTGCTGTTCCAACCGGACCTGCGCCTGGCGCCGATCCATCGCGGTCTGCACGTGCTGGGCGACGAAGCCCAGCAGTGCGCGCTCGGCCTCGCCGTAGCGGGCGGCCTGTTCATAGCTCTGAACCACGATGGCCCCGCAGACGCGGCCGTCGCGCAGCATCGGCACGCCCAGCCAGTCCAGGCTTTCGGGACCGCGCTGCGGGTCATGCTCCTGTTCCATCACCTGCGCCAGCAGTTTGCGCGAAGGGCCACTGAGCGGCTTGCCATGGCGCAGCAGCGCCACGGTCAGGCTGCGCGGCATCTCGCTGGCGTCATGGCTCTGCGTGGGATCGGCGACGAAGTCATCGACCTGATCGGCAAAGTACAGGAACCGGATCTGGTCGCGCACATCGTCGTATTCCACGATGTAGCAGTTCTCGGCATACATCAGCGTGCCGAGCACGCCATGCACGTGGCGCAGCATCTCGGGCATTTCCAGGTCGGCACCGGCCAGATCGGCAATCTGGAACAGGGCCTGCTGCAGCCGCTCGGCCTCTTCCAGTGCCTTGATCTGGCCGGCTTGGCGGCCGCGCTGCAGCGCCAGCTCCATCGCCTGCCGGGCAACCCCCCACCATGCAGGCGAAGGCGCCGCCCCGGCTACCGACAACAGCAACCGCGCACCGTCGTATTCCCAGCCATGCTGACCCTCGCCGATTCCCGGCTCCGCGGCCACCGGGCCGGCAACTGCTGGCGACGGCCAGCCGCCCTGGCCACGACCGAGCTGCGGGTCGTCCCAGCCAACGCGAACCACGGCCGTTTCCGGCAAAAGCGCATGCAACGCGCGCACCAGCGCCGTGCTCAGCACGGCCTCGTGTGGTGACTCTTCCGCCGGTTCAGCATGCGTGGACAAATGACAATCTCTTGGCGCCGTCTGTGCGTCGCCTCCCCTGAGCCGCCGAGCATAGCGCGCCACCCGGGGGGCAATGGAAGCCCGTAAACCCCGAATCGTGCACCCGTACGTTTTTCCTGCTGTCCGTAGCCCCATCCGAGCCATGACCCTCGCCCTGCCCGCCCCCGCCACCGGCTATGCGCCATCGCCCGCAGGCCTTACCCTGTACGCCGTGGAAGCCAGCGCACTGCCAACCGATGAAGCCTTGATGCTGGCCTGGGCCGGTGGCGACCTGCGCGCCTTCGAAAGCCTGTATGCGCGCCACCGCAAGCGCCTGTTCGGCTTCCTGCTGCGGCAACTGCGCGACAACGCGCTGGCCGAGGAGATCTTCCAGGACGTCTGGCAGCGGGTGATCAGCGCCCGCGCCGGCTGGCAGCCCGAGGCCGCGTTCAGCACCTGGCTGTTCCGCATCGCCCACAACCGCCTGAATGACCATTGGCGTGCCGCCCGTCATCGCCCCGCCGCGCCGGCCGACGCCGATCTGCGCCTGGCCGCGATCGAGGATGGGCAGACCCCGGAAGGCGAGCTATCCGAATTCGAGCAACGTCGCCGCATCCAGCTGGCGATGGAACAACTGCCGCCGGAGCAGCGCGAAGTGCTGCAGCTGCGGCTGGATCAGGAACTGAGCCTGGAGGAGATCGGCCAGATCACCGGCGTAGGCCGGGAAACCGTGAAATCGCGGCTGCGCTATGCGATGGACAAGCTGCGTGCGGGATTGAACGCATGAACCGAGACGAACCACTGACGCCGGAAGAACGCGAGCTGTCCCGGCTGCTCGGCCGTCGCGCCGAACAGGCACCGCCGGCTGCACTGGACACCGCCATTCTGGCCGCGGCCCGTGCCGCCGTGGATGCTCCGCCTGCCGATGCAGTGGCCTCTCCGGAGGCGCCGCGCACGCAGCGCACACGCCCGCGTTGGCCGGCCGTGTTCGGCATCGCCGCCTCGATGGTGTTCGCCATCGGCATCGCCTGGCAGCTGCGTCCGGAGCCGCCGCCGATTCCGGCCGGTGAGGCGGCCGTGGCTGCGGCACCGGCTGCGGCAGAAGACAGCGCGGCTGCCGATCAGGCCGCTGGCAACCGCGCAGCCGACAGCGCGGTGGTGGCAGCGGATCCTGCTACTGCGCCCGCAGCACCCGAGGCGGCCCCCGTTGCCGCCGCCCCGGCACCGGCCATCGCGCGGGCGTCCAAGCCCGTTCCGGCCGAACCCGATGAAGCGTCGGCCCAGGCAGCACGATCGATGGCTGCGGATGCGGCCGCCGATGTCTCCTTTGCGGCCCTCCCGCCCGCACCGGCAGCGGCGCCGCCTGCGCCACCTGCGCCGGCCGCCTACCCGGCACCCACACCGGCACCGGCCCTCGCGCCGGCAGCGTCCGGGGCACTGAAAGCACGCGCGGCCAGCGCACCGGCCGCCAATGCAGCCGAGGTCGAGCGGGCGCAGGCGCTGGATCGGGTGGAGATCACCTCGATGAAGCGTGAGGCTCCCAGCCGTTCCGCACCGGGCATCATGCGCCGCGGCAGCGATGCGCGCCTGAGCGCGGATGCCGTGCAGGCCGAAGTGGACGCCGACGCACGACTGCCGCGCCGGCAGTGGCTGCAGAAAATCCGCACACGACGCGACGACGGCCAGCGCGATCTGGCCCGTGCCAGCCTGGAGCGCTACATGCAGCAGTACCCGGAAGCGCGCCTGCCGCGCGACCTGCGGCCGCTGCTGGACGATTGAAGCGGACGGGAACACCCGGCAACCCCGTAGAATGACGGGAATGCTCGATACCCTCGCCCAGCCGGTCAGCCACACGCTGGAAGTCAAACACAGCCGTTTCATCACCCAGGCCGCGCCCATCGACGGCGCCGCAGCGGCCATGGCGTTCCTGCAGCAGGTCGCGGTGACCGATGCCACCCACAACTGCTGGGCCTACCGGCACGGCCAGGACTATCGTTCCAGCGACGATGGCGAGCCGGCCGGCACGGCTGGACGTCCGATCCTTGCGGCGATCGACGGGCAGGGCTTCGACCGGGTGATGGTGGTGGTGACGCGCTGGTTCGGCGGCATCAAACTCGGCGCCGGTGGCCTGGTACGCGCCTACGGTGGCGCCGCCGCCGAGTGCCTGCGTACCGCCCCGCGCCTGCCGCTGGTGGCGCTGGCCCGGTTGCAGCTGCTGGCTGGCTTTGAGGACCTCGGCACCCTGCACGCCACCCTGCCCGCCTTCAGCGCGGAAAAGCGCGATGAACAGTTCGATGCCAACGGTGTGTGCCTGCGGATCGAACTGCCTGCCGATCAGGTCGACGCATTGAAAATCCGCCTGCGCGACGCCACCCGTGACCGTATCCGCATAGAAGACGACCAGGATGACTGACAAGGACGACGCCCCCGCTTCGACCCCGCCGCTGCGGCGCCTCGGCAGCCTGCGCACGCTGTGGCCATTCGTACGCCGCCACAGCGGGCTGTTCACCGCCTGGCTGCTGGCCCTGGCGGTGTCTTCGGCCGCCACGCTGAGCCTGCCTCCGGCGGTGAAGCAGATGATCGATCATGGTTTCAGCAGCGGCGGCCAGATCAACCGTGCGTTCGCCCTGCTGATGCTGGTGGCGGTAGTGATGGCGTTGGGCACGGCCGCGCGCTTCTACTTCGTGTCGCTGCTTGGCGAGAAAGTCGTGGCCGACCTGCGCAGCCAGCTGTATGCCCACCTGATCCAGCTGGGCGCCGGCTTCCACGACCGCAGCCGCAGCGGAGAGCTGGTTTCGCGCCTGACCGCAGACACCGAACTTCTGCGCAGCGTGGTCGGCTCGACCATGTCGGTGGCTCTGCGCAGCACGGTCACGGTCATCGGCAGTCTGGCGATGCTGTTCGTCACCAGCCCGCGGCTGGCCGCATGGTCGCTGCTTGGCATCCCACTGGCGGTGCTGCCCATCATCATCGGCGCACGCAAGCTGCGCACGGTCGCGCGCAACAGCCAGGACCGCATCGCCGACGCCAACAGCCTGGCCAGTGAGACACTGGGAGCGGTGCGCACGGTACAGGCACATGCGCGCGAAGCCTATGAACGCGGACGCTTTGACAAGGCACTCGGTGATGCCATCGGTGCCGCTCGGCGCCGCATCGGCGCGCAGTCGCTGGTCACCGCCAGCGCCATCCTGCTGGTGTTCGGCGCCATCGTCGGCGTGTTGTGGCTGGGCGCGCACGATGTCATCGACGGCCGCCTCAGCGCCGGCACGCTGGGTCAGTTCGTGCTGTATGCATTGATCGGCGGCGGTTCGGTGGGCGCGCTGGCCGAAGTATGGAATGAGCTGCAGCGCGCCGCCGGCGGCATGGGCCGCATCGGCGAGCTGCTGCAGGAAGACATCGAGATCCGCGCGCCGGCCCAGCCGCACGCGTTGCCGCAACCGCTGCGTGGCGAGATACGATTCGACGACGTGGTGTTCCACTACCCGCAGCGACCAGACCAGGCCGCACTGGACCACTTCAACCTGCATGTGCGCCCCGGCGAGACCGTAGCGCTGGTGGGTCCGTCAGGGGCGGGCAAGAGCACGGTGCTTTCGATGCTGCTGCGCTTCCATGACCCAGCCAGCGGCCGCATCGACGTGGACGGCATCGACGTGCGCCAGGTCGACCCGGCCGAGCTGCGCGCGCAGCTGGCACTGGTGCCGCAGCAGCCGACGCTGTTCGCGGCCAGTGCACGCGACAACATCCGCTATGGCCGCCTGCAGGCCAGCGACGCGGAAGTCGAGGATGCCGCGCGTGCCGCCGAGGCCGATGCTTTCCTGCGCGCGTTGCCGCAGGGCTATGACAGCGAGCTGGGTGAGCGCGGTGCCCGCCTTTCCGGTGGCCAGCAGCAGCGTGTGGCGATTGCCCGCGCGCTGCTGAAGGATGCGCCGATCCTGCTGCTGGATGAAGCCACCAGCGCGCTGGATGCACAGAGCGAACACAGCGTGCAGCAGGCATTGGAACGGTTGATGGCGGGTCGCACCACGCTGGTCATCGCCCACCGCCTGGCCACCGTGCTCAAGGCCGACCGCATCGTGGTGATGGACCAGGGCCGCATCGTCGCCGAGGGCACGCATGCACAGCTGCTGGCCGAAGACGGACTGTACGCTGAACTGGCACGCCTGCAGTTCATCGATTGATGACGTCCGGCTAACATCGGCGCGGCCAAGCTGGCCGCGCAACAGCAGCATCCGCTGAAGGAGGTGCACGATGTCGTTCCGTCAGTTCCCCGCCGTCGACAGCAACGGCGAAAGCCACATCATCATCGAGTTCAAGCCCGAAGCGAGTGGCAGCGGGCACCACTCCGAAGCTACGCCACGCTATGAGCTGGATGACGGGCGCCAGCTGGTGCGCAATGGCCGTGAATTCACCACCAGTGGCGGCGAGTTGAGGTTGACGATCTGAGGCTCGCCGGGCATGGCCCGGCGCTACCGGATTTCATTCCGCCCCGCTCTGGTGGGTGTCAACCTTGGTCGACATGCTTTTTGCCAAAGGCGGTCGAGCATGGCTCGATGCTACAAAAAAGCATGGTCAATTTTTGACCAACCATCTTGACAGCCTTGGCTGCCAAAGGCTGCGCGCGGTTATCCACATGTTTGCTCAGAATCCATCCACACCACCTGTGGATGAATGTGTTCAACCCAGCACCCGTCCGATGCCGCTGGCGTCCACCTCGGCCGCTGCCCGACGGATCGCCGTCGGATCACTGCCGGCCACGAATCCGATACGGAAATGCACCTCGCCCCCGGGCGTGCGTGAGGAATGGATCGAGGCCAGGCTGATGCGGTGCTGCTCGAACACGTTCAACAGTTCACGCAGCGAGCCCGGCCGGTCCTCCGGCAAATGCACCGACAGCGCGTTGCGCTCGGTCAGGTCCGCCAACAGGTAACCCACGCGTTCGAAGGTGTAGTTGCCGTCAGCCAGTTCCTGCTCGCCGAAGGCATTGCGATTGGCCAACAACAGCTGCTCACGGAATGCACTGCGTGCAGTGTCGTCGCCCTGCCCGACCTGGGCCTGCAGGGCCTGCAGCTGGCCGACCAAGCGCTCCAGCATCGGCGCCACGTACGGGTTGCCGAACTGGATGTCCTCGTAGATCGCGGGGTTCAGCGACAGGATGCGCGAGATGATCGCCGTATCCAGTTCGAACGATGCCGACCGGTACGGCATCATCGCGGCCAGGTCGCCCAGCTGCGGCTGGTACTGGCGCAGCACGCCGGCCTGGGCCAGGTGGGTGGCATGCACCATCGCCTGCACCAGCGCCATCATCTGGTCGTGATGCTGCGGCGTGGCGCGCACGCACTCAGCCTGCAACGCCGTGCACAGCGTATCAACCCACGGTTGCCAGTGCCGCAGCCGCGCTTCGCAGACCACCATCACCCGGCCCTTCAGGGTCGGCGCCTTGGGCGGCGCGGTCATCGGGTGCAGGCCGACCACTTCGGCTTGAGAGGCCAACATCGCCTGCACCGGCGCTTCTTTTACCGAGGTCACGTCCAGCCACAGCCGGTCCTGCTCGCGGCCGGCCGACTGCTGCACGTACGCGGCAATCAGAGCCGGCGTATGCCGGATCGGTGCCGAGAACACCAGCACGTCAGCCTGCGCCAGCAGCTGTTCCGGCGTATGCGAGTCCCGATCGGCCGGATCGTGGCCGATCACCTGCAGCTGCATGTGCTGCTGGAAGAAGCGGGTCAGCCAGCGCCCGTAGGCGCCGGCACTGCCGATGATGCCGACCGTGCGCGGCGTGCGTGGGTCCAGGCCGCTCATGCCACGCGTTCGGCGCGGAAGCGCGTTCCTTCGGCCAGCGCCGCCGGCGCTGCAGCAATCACGTCGAACTCTTCGAAGCCGTTGTCGAGGGTCGCCTCCAGCGCCGCATGGGTGCCGGCAATCGCGCGCGAGATCGCTTGCTGCATCGATTCGCCGCGCAGCAGGAACGACACCACCAGCGACATCAGCACATCACCGGTGCCTGCCACGTCCACTGGCAGCAACGGCGAGGTCCAGCGCCAGGTTTCCTCGCGGCCAACGGCCAGGGTTACCAGTTCACCCGGGGTGCCGCCCACGCTGTGCGCGATCACCCAATGCGGGCCGCGATCCAGCAGCGTGCGCGCGGCGGCGATGGCATCGGCCTCGGCCAGCGCTGGCATGCCGGTCAGGCGATTGAGTTCAAAGGCGTTCGGGGTCACCAGCCAGGCATGGGGCAGCAGGCGCTCGGCGAAGATCGCTTCCAGGCCCGGTTCCACGTACGGGCCGGTGTGGGTGTCACCGATCACCGGGTCCAGGCAATAACGCAGTTGCGGGCAGCCCGGCAGGATCGCGTCCAGCCAGTCGGCGAAGGCGGCACCGTTGGCGGTGCTGCCGAAGTAGCCGGACACCAGCATCTTCGCGCGTTGCGGCAGGCCGCGCTCGTGGCTGCCGAGCAGCAGGTCGGCGAACCAGTCGGCCGGCAGCACGCGGCCACGCGTGGTGTCGTAGAACGGCGCGTTGCTGAGCAGCACCGTCGGAATGCTTGCCACACGCACGCCCAGCGCGCGCATCGGCGGGATTGCCGCGCTGTTGCCGGCATGACCGTAGACGAGTTGCGACTGGACCGAGATGACATCGATCGGCGACGGACCGTCGGGCCGCTGGCGGCGGCCGTGGACCAGGTGGTTATCAAGGGATTCGCTCATGGCCGCATTCTACGCCCAAGGGGGTTTTCGGCAGGGCTTGCAGCCCTGCACCTGCCGAAGCTGCAAGCAACGGCAACGGCAACGGCAACGGCAACGGCAAAAGCGAGCTATCCGTGGGGTGGCGGGGCGGTGTCGGAGTGCGGGGACGCCGCAAGTACGTCCGTGTAGGCTTGGCAGCCGCATCCATGCGGCTGACACCCCGCACTCCGACACCGCCCCGCCTTCGACAGGTTCACGCGGCTGTTGGTAACTGCGGCTGTTGGTGGGTGTCGACCTTGGTCGACACATCTGTCAGATATCGTATGAATTCATCCACGCATGGCATGGATCTACCGTGTCGACCAAGGTCGACACCTACCAGTGCCGGACGCTGTTCCAACAGATCGCGGAAAACCGTCGAAGGCGGGGTGGGTCCGGTGGCGGGGGCGTGAGCCGCATGGATGCGGCGACCGAGCTTACATGGACGTACTTGCAGCGGCCCCCGCCACCGGACCCACCCCCCCCCCCCACGGATAGCGCGCTTCGGCTGTTGCCGTTGCCTCTGCGGGTGCAGGGCTGCAAGCCCTGCAAACCAAAACCCCTCAGTGAGCAGCAGGCCGCGACGGCGGCAGCCACGCCGCCACGATGCCCAGCAGCGGCAGGAACGCAGTCAGCTGATAGACGTACTCGATGCTGGTCTTGTCCGCCAGCAGGCCCAGCACGGCGGCACCCAGCCCGCCCATACCGAACGCGAAACCGAAGAACAGGCCGGACACCATGCCGATCCGGTGCGGCATCATTTCCTGCGCATAGACCACGATGGCCGAGAACGCAGAGGACAGCACGAAACCGATCAGCACCGCCAGCACCGTGGTCCAGAACAGATCGGCATGCGGCAGCATCAGTGCGAACGGCGCAACGCCCAGGATCGAGGTCCAGATGATCGGCTTGCGGCCGATGCGGTCACCCAGCGGGCCGCCGAGGAAGCCGCCGGCCGCGGACGCCACCAGGAATGCGAACAGGTGCAGCTGCGCCTGTGCCACCGGAATGCCGAAATGGTGGATCAGGTAAAAGGTGAAGTAGCTGCCGATGCTGGCCATGTAGAAGTACTTGCTGAAGATCAGCACCAGCAGGATCGCCAGCACCTTGGCCACGGTGCGCGGCGGATGGCGCGGCGCCGTCGAGGCGGTGCTGGCCGGGCGCGGGATGCCCAGGTGCAGCGCGTACCAGCGGCCGACATAGGTCAGCAGCGCGATGCCGATCAGGGCGGCGCCGGCAAACCACGATGCGGCATGCTGGCCATACGGCACGATCACCGCCGCTGCAATCAGCGGGCCCAGCGCGGTACCGAAGTTGCCACCGACCTGGAACACCGACTGCGCGAAACCATGGCGACCGCCCGAGGCCAGCCGCGCGATGCGCGAGGCTTCCGGATGGAAGATGGCCGAACCAATGCCGACCATCGCCGCCGCCATCAGCACCACCGCGTAGTTCGGTGCGAAGCCCAGCAGCAGCATGCCGCACAGGGTCGAGGCCATGCCGATCGGCAGCGAGTACGGCGCCGGGCGGCGGTCGGTAGCCATGCCGATCAACGGCTGGAAGATCGAGGCGGTGAGCTGGTAGGTCAGCGTGATCAGGCCGATCTGGGTGAAGCTGAGGTTGAAGCCGCCCTTGATCACTGGATAGATGGCCAGGATCAGCGACTGCATCATGTCGTTGACGACATGCGAGGTGGAGATGGCGGCCAGCACGCCGGGGGCCACCGGGCGTGAGGTGGTTGCGGGAGAAGCCAGGGTCGACATGGATACAGTCAGGTTGGGGGCGAGCCACGCATGCTACGGTGACCTCCCCCTCCCTTCTGCCGCGTTCGGGTCATGGCATATCGCAAAAAGGACATCCCCTGCCAGGTCCGCGAGACTGCGCCGTGGAACGAGGTTCCGGTGCACCGCCCAGTGACCTGCCGCGCCCGCCATTACAAGCCCGGGACCCACATCGCGCCCCACCGGCACCGGCGTCACCAGCTGGTGTTCGCCATGTCCGGACTGATGGTGGTGCGTGCAGACGGCGGCCGCTGGGTAGTGCCTTCAACCCGCGCGATCTGGGTCCCGGCCGGCACGGCCCATGCGGTGGACTGCATCGCCGAAGTACACATGCGCAGCCTGTACGTGGAGCCGGACTTCGCGCCGCAGCTGCCGGACGAACCGTTCGCGGTACAGGTGGCGCCGCTGCTGCGCGAGCTGCTGCTGGCCGCCAGCCTGATCGAGACCGCGCATGTGGACGACAGCCGCGACGGCCGCGTGGTGCGCCTGCTGCTGGACGAGCTGCACCGCATGGACGTGCTGCCGCTGCACCTGCCCTCGCCCACCGACCCGCGCCTGCAGCGGATCTGCCAGCACATCCAGAAGCATCCCGGCGACGACGCCACGCTGCAGGATTGGGCGCAGGCCCTGCAGGTGGACGTGAAAACCATCCAGCGCCATTTCGCCAGCGAACTGGGCATGACCTTCGGGCAGTGGCGACAACAGGCGCGGCTGCTGGCCGCACTGGAACGGCTGGCCGTCGGCGACAAGGTCATCGATGTCGCGCTGGCGATGGGTTACGACAGCCCAAGCGCGTTCACCAGCATGTTCAAGCGGCAGCTGGGGCAGACACCTGCGGCGTTTTTCCGCTGACCGCATACGAAAACGCCGGGCATGGCCCGGCGCTACCGTTCAATGCTTGCGTTGAGAACTCAGGACGTCATGCGGTCCCAGAAGCCCTTCACGCCATCGATGAAGGTGGCCGACTTCGGCGAATGCTTGCGCGCTTCCTCACCAACGAAGGTGGCTTCGAACTGCTCCAGCAGCTTGCGCTGCTCGTTGGTGAGGTTGACCGGGGTCTCCACCACCACACGGCAGTACAGGTCACCCTCGCTGCGGCTGCGCACCGAACGTACGCCCTTGCCACGCAGGCGGAACAGCTTGCCGGTCTGGGTCTCGGCCGGGATGCGGATCTCCGCCTCGCCGCCGAGCGTGGCCACGCGCACGGTGTCACCCAGTGCCGCCTGCGAGATGCGGATCGGCACTTCGCAGTGCAGGTCGTCGCCATCGCGCTGGAAGATCGCATGCTCGCGCACGCGCACTTCCACGTACAGGTCACCCGGCGGCGTACCGGCCGGACCGGCTTCGCCCTCGCCCTGCAGGCGGATGCGGTCGCCGGTATCGACGCCGGCCGGCACCTTCACCGACAGCACCTTGTCTTCCTCGACGCGGCCGTTGCCGTGGCAGGTCTTGCAGGGCTTGGCGATGATCTGGCCACGGCCGCCGCAGTTGTGGCAGGCCTGCTGCATGGCGAAGATGCCGCGCTGGATGCGCACCTGGCCACGGCCGTGGCACACGTTGCAGGTCTCGACCTTGCCGTCCTCGGAGCCACTGCCATCGCAGTCGCTGCACTCGGCCAGGGTCGGAATCTCGATGCGGCGCTCGACGCCGCGCACGGCTTCTTCCAGGTCCAGCTCCATCACGTAGCCGATGTCGGCGCCGCGACGGGCCTGGCGCGGACCACCGCCGCCACCAAAGATGTTGCCGAAGATATCGCCGAAGATATCGTTCATGTCCGGGCCGCCCGGACCACCGCCGCCCATGCCGTGCTCGAACGCGGCGTGGCCGTGGCTGTCGTACATGCGGCGCTTGTTGCCGTCGGACAGTACTTCGTAGGCTTCCTTGCACTCCTTGAAGGAGGCTTCGGCCGCCGCATCACCCGGGTTGCGGTCCGGGTGGAACTTCATCGCGCAGCGACGGTAGGCCTTCTTCAGCTCGTCGTCGGTGGCGGTGCGGGCAACGCCCAGCACTTCGTAGTAATCGCGCTTGCTCATATCGTGAATCGGGTTCCGGAACGTCGGGATTCGTCAAAGCGGAAGAGCGGAACCAGGTCCGCTCTTGCGTCGGGCGCCCCGACACGCCGGTGGGCGGTCAGGACCCTGATGCGACAACGGGACGCTGGTGGCCAGCGTCCCGCGTCGGTCCGGATCAGGACTTCTTGTCGTCCTTGACTTCGGTGAACTCAGCGTCGACCACGTCGTCCTGCGCCTTGCCGGCATTGCCGGCGTCGGCACCCGGGGCACCGCCCTGGTCGGCCGAAGCAGCGGCGAACAGCGACTGGCCAGCTTCTTCCAGTGCCTTCGACTTGGCTTCGATCTGTGCCTTGTCGTCGCCCTTCATCGCGGTTTCCAGGTCAGCCAGCGCTGCCTCGACCTTGCCGATGACATCGCCGCCGACCTTGCTGCCGTGCTCGGTGATCGCGCTGCGGGTGCCGTGGATCAGGGCGTCGGCCTGGTTGCGGGCCTGCACCAGTTCCTGGAACTTCTTGTCTTCTTCGCGGTTGGCTTCCGCGTCGGCGACCATGCGCGCGATCTCCTCCTCGGACAGGCCCGAACCGGCCTTGATCTCGACCTTCTGTTCCTTGTTGGTCTTCTTGTCCTTGGCCGACACATGCAGGATGCCGTTGGCGTCGATGTCGAAGGACACTTCCACCTGCGGCAGACCGCGCGGGGCCGGCTCGATGCCGGACAGGTCGAACTTGGCCAGCGACTTGTTGAAGCGGGCCTGTTCGCGCTCACCCTGCAGCACGTGCACGGTCACGGCCGACTGGTTGTCCTCGGCGGTGGAGAACACCTGCGAAGCCTTGGTCGGGATGGTGGTGTTCTTCTCGATGATCTTGGTGAACACGCCGCCCATGGTCTCGATGCCCAGCGACAGCGGGGTCACGTCCAGCAGCAGCACGTCCTTGACGTCGCCGCCCAGCACGCCGCCCTGGATCGCCGCACCCAGTGCCACGGCCTCGTCCGGGTTGACGTCCTTGCGCGGTTCCTTGCCGAAGAACTCGGTCACCGCCTGCTGCACCTTCGGCATGCGGGTCTGGCCGCCGACCAGGATCACTTCGCTGATGTCGCTCGAACGCAGGCCGGCATCGTTCAGGGCGACGCGGCACGGCTCGATCGACTTCCTGATCAGGTCGTCCACCAGCGCTTCCAGCTTGGCGCGGGTCAGCTTGATGTTCAGGTGCTTCGGACCCGACGCGTCAGCGGTGACGTACGGCAGGTTCACTTCGGTCTGCTGGGCGCTGGACAGCTCGATCTTAGCGCGCTCGGCAGCGTCCTTCAGGCGCTGCAGGGCCAGCGGATCCTTGCGCAGGTCGATGCCCTGGTCCTTGTTGAACTCTTCAACCAGGTACTCGATGACGCGGTTGTCGAAGTCTTCGCCGCCCAGGAAGGTGTCGCCGTTGGTGGCCAGCACTTCGAACTGCTTTTCACCGTCGACGTTGGCGATCTCGATCACCGAGACGTCGAAGGTGCCGCCGCCCAGGTCGTACACCACGATCTTGCGATCCTTGTTGTCGCCCTTGTCCAGGCCATAGGCCAGCGCGGCCGCGGTCGGCTCGTTGATGATGCGCTTGACGTCCAGGCCGGCGATGCGGCCGGCGTCCTTGGTCGCCTGGCGCTGGCTGTCGTTGAAGTAGGCCGGCACGGTGATGACCGCTTCGGTGACCTTCTCACCGAGGAAGTCCTCGGCGGTCTTCTTCATCTTTTCCAGCACCTTGGCCGAGATTTCCTGCGGCGCCATCTTCTTGCCGTCGCTGGTGGCCACCCAGGCGTCGCCATTGTCATGGGCCAGGATGCTGTACGGGACGTGGGCGATGTCCTTCTGCACCTCGCCATCGGTGAACTTGCGGCCGATCAGGCGCTTCACCGCGTAGAAGGTGTTCTTCGGGTTGGTCACGGCCTGGCGCTTGGCCGAGGCACCGACCAGGACTTCGCCGTCCTTGGTGTAGGCGACGATCGACGGAGTGGTGCGATCGCCTTCCGAATTCTCGATGACGCGGGCCTTGCCGCCGTCCATGATCGCCACGCACGAGTTGGTGGTGCCGAGGTCGATACCAATGATCTTGCCCATGGGGGAGACTCCTGAGGATGCTAGTTGGGGTCAGTCCGGCCGTTCGGCCGGTGGATGAATACGATGTGGGGGAGGCTCGTGGAACATTCAAGCCATCCTCCGAACGCTGTGTTTCCGGTCATCCGGCGCGTTCAGCGTCGGGTCGGGTGGCGGTGGCTGTCCGCCGCCCGGCCCCGCGGGATCACTCGGCGGCCACCACCACCAGCGCCGGCCGCAGCAGGCGCTCGTTGAGCAGGTAGCCCTTCTGGAACACGGTCACCACGCTGCCCGGGGCGGCGCCCGGGGTCGGGGCCTGGCTGATCGCCTGGTGGTGTTCCGGGTTGAACGGCTGGCCGATCGGGTCCAGCAGGACCAGGCCGTTGTCGGCAGCGACCTTGAGCAGCTGCTTGTAGGTCAGCTCCAGGCCTTCGCGCAGCGGGTGCGGGTCGTCGCCGGCGGCCTTCAGGCCGGCGTCCAGGCTGTCGAACACGGGGAGCAGATCGCCCAGCAGCTTCTCGTTGGCGAACTTGCGGGCCTGTTCGATGTCACGGGCAACGCGCTTGCGCTGGTTCTCCAGGTCGGCGCGCTCACGCAGGGCATCGGCCTTGACCTGTTCGATTTCGGCGCGCAGGCGCTCGACTTCGTCGTTGACGCCGGCGGTGGCGGCCGCATCGGCGGCACTCTGCTGGGATTCGATATCTGGCTGTTCGTGGTTCATGTCTGGGTCCCTGGCGGTCAAACTCCGCCTCCAACCACCCTAGTGTGGGCGGGATGCTGCGTTTCAAGCGTCGGATGTTCCCGGCGTGCGCGAGGCCGGTGAAAAGGCCGCGCCGAGCACATCGGCCGTGGCCTGGACCAGCGGGATCACGCGGTCGTAGGCCATCCGCTTGGGACCGATCACGCCCAGCACGCCCAGCACCTGGCCGTTGGCGGTGTAAGGGGCGGTGACCAGCGAGACGCCCTGCAGCGGCATCATCCCGGTCTCCTCGCCGATGAAGATGCGCACGCCCGGCGCCTGGATGGTCCGCTCCAGCAGCTGCAGGATCTCGCGCTTGCTGGAGAACAGCTCGAACAGTTCGCGCAGGCGCTCCAGGTCAGACAGGTCCTGCACCCCCATCAGCCGGGTCTGGCCGGCCACCAGCATGTCGTCGGCCGGCGGCTGCAGGGCCTGTTCGGCCAGTTCGATGCTGTGCGCCAGCAGCTGTTCCAGTTCGGACCGGGCATCGCGCAGTTCCAGCAGCAGGCGGGTGCGGATCTCGGCCAGCGGCAGGCCGGCGAAATGCGCATTGAGGTAGTTGGCGACCTGCTCCAGCTGCCCCGGCGCAAACTCCTGGCGGGTCTCAATGACCCGGTTCTGTACCTCGTTGTCGGCGAACACCAGGATCGCCAGCACCCGCCGTCCGTCCAGCGCCACGAAATCGATCTGGCGGAAGGCGAACTGCTCCCGCCGCGGGGCGCTGACCACGCCGACGAAGTGGCTCATCGCCGACAACAGTTCCGAAGCGCTGCCGAGCAGGGCCTGGGTGCTGCCACCGCCGGCCAGCTCCTGGCGCAGCCGGGCCAGCTCGCCCTCGCCCGGCGGCTGCATCTGCAGCAGGCTGTCGACGAATACCCGGTAGCCGTGCGCGGTCGGTACCCGCCCGGCCGAGGTATGCGGCGAGGCCAGCAGGCCCAGGTCCTCCAGGTCGCCGAGGATGTTGCGGATGGTGGCCGGGCTGACCTCCAGCCCGGCCACGCGTGCCAGCGTCTGCGAGCCCACCGGCTCACCGTCCTGGATATAACGCGCGATCAGCGTGCGCAGCAGATGGCGCGCACGCGGGGCAAGCTGGTCGGGAGAACCGTGCATGGAATCAACCTGTGAGACACGGACACTAGATAATGGCGGCGCATCACCTTGGCAAGTCATTGGACCTCCCGCGCCCGCGTGCTAGCGTTGCGCGGCTGCTGATACCCCCTTACCCATGCTCAGACATCTTTCGATCAAGGATTTCGCCGTCGTCCGCGCTACCGAACTGGAGTTCGGGCCAGGCATGACCGTGGTTTCAGGCGAGACCGGCGCCGGCAAGTCGCTGATGGTCGACGCGCTGGGCTTCCTGTCCGGCCTGCGCGCCGACAGCGGCGTGGTCCGCCATGGCGCCGCCCGCGCCGAGCTTTCCGCCGAATTCGCGCTGGAGCAGCTGCAGGCCGCCCGCCAGTGGCTGGCCGACAACGAGCTGGACGACGAGGACCAATGCCAGCTGCGCCGCGTGATCCGCGCCGACGGCGGTTCCCGGGCCTGGATCAACGGCCGCCCGGTGACCCTGGCCCAGCTGGGCGACCTGGCCTCGTTGCTGGTGGAGATCCACGGCCAGCACGAACAGCAGGCCCTGCTGACGCGCCCGTCGCAGCTGGCGCTGCTGGATGCCTATGCCGGCAACGAGAACGAACGCCGCCAGGTACGGCGCGCCGCCGCGGCCTGGCAGGCACTGGTCGATGAATCGCTGGCGCTGTCGCAACAGGGCGACGTCAGTGACCGGATCGGCTTCCTCGAGCACCAGCTGCGCGAACTGGACCGGGAAGACCTTGAGCCGGAATCGATCGCGGCACTCGGCGCCAGCCACCGTCGCCAGGCCCACGCCAGCGCCCTGCTGAGTGCCTGCCAGGCGGCCAGCAACCAGCTCAACGGTGACGACGGCAGCTCCGCGCTGGACCTGTTGCAGCAGGTGCGCCACGAGCTGTCGCGCCTGATCGAACACGACCCACGGCTGGGCGAGGTGGACGGCCTGATCGAGAATGCCTCGATCCAGCTGCACGAAGCCCTGTCGCTGCTTGACCGCGTGCACGACGATCTGGATGCCGACCCGGAACAGTTCGAGGAGAACGAGCGCCGCCTCGGCCGCCTGCACGACCTGGCCCGCAAGCACCGCGTGCCGATGGACGAGCTGGGCGCGCAACGCGAGCGCATGCATGCCGAAGTGGAGCAACTGCGCGGCGCCGACGAGCGCCTGCAGCGCCTGGCCGGCGAGATCGACAAGGCCGCCGCCGCCTGGCGCGTGCAGGCTGAAGTGCTGACCGCCAGCCGCCGCAGCGCCGCCGCCGAACTGTCGGCCACCACCACCGGCATCATCGCCGAGCTGGGCATGGGCGGCGGCCAGTTCCTGATCGAGCTGGAACCCCAGGACGCCGGCAAGCCCGACCCACAGGGCGCCGAACGCGTGGAGTTCCTGGTCGCCGCCAACGCCGGCCAGCCGCCGCGCGCCCTGCGCAAGGTGGCCTCGGGCGGTGAACTGTCACGCATCTCGCTGGCCATTGAAGTGGCCGCGCTGGACCTGGATGCGGTGCCCACCATGGTGTTTGACGAGGTCGACTCCGGCATCGGCGGCGCGGTGGCCGACATCGTCGGCCAGAAGCTGCGCGCACTGGGCGAGAAGCGCCAGGTGCTGTGCGTGACCCATCTGCCGCAGGTCGCCTCCAAAGGCCATGCCCATTACCGGGTCAGCAAGGCGCCGGTGGAAGGCATGACCCAGAGCGCCGTGGAAAAGCTGGACAGCAAGGCGCGCGAAGAAGAGCTGGCGCGCATGCTGGGTGGCGTGGAAGTGAGCAAGGAAGCGCGCGCCGCCGCACGCAAGCTGCTGCAGGTGTAACGCCGCCCGAGCCGGGCATAGGCCCGGCTTCCGCGCGGTAGTGCCGGCCGCTGGCCGGCAACCCAACACGGGTGGGCGAAGATCGTGAGGTTGCCGGCCAGCGGCCGGCCCTACCCCCGTGGCTGCGTCAGATCGACCTGTTCCACCAGGAAATCGAGGAACGCGCGCACCCGCAGCGGCAGGTAACCGCCCTGCCCCAGGAACACGGCGTGCACTTCTTCCAGGTCACCCGGATTGGCCTCTTCCAGCACCGGCAGCAGGCGCCCGGCGGCGACGTCGTCCTGCACCTGGAACGCGGCCAGGCGGGCCATGCCCAGACCACCCAGCACCAGCTGGCGCAGTGCATCGCCGTTGCTCGCACGGGCGTTGCCGCTGGGCAGCACCATCCGCTCTCGCCCCTCCTGCAGCAGCGGCCAGCCCTGCATCGCACGCGCGTGGCCGATGTCCAGCCGGTTGTGCGACTGCAGTTCGTCGGCGTTGCGCGGCATCCCGTGCCGCTGCAGGTACGCCGGCGCGGCCACGATCATCATCCGCGTCGCGCCCAGCCGTCGCGCCACCAGGCTGGAGCTCTTCAGCGGACCAGCCCTTACCGCAACGTCGGTGCGCTGCTCCAGAAGGTCGATCACTTCATCATTGAGGGTCAGGTCCACCCCCACCTGCGGGTTGCGCGCCAGGAACGCCGGCAGCAGCGGCAACAGGAAATGCTGGCCGAACGGCACGTTGGAGTTGACCCGCAGGCGTCCACGCGGTTCGGCATGGGCACTGGCGCAGCGCTCTGCTTCTTCCAGATCGGCCAGCACCCGCAGGCCCCGCTCGTAGAACGCGCAGCCTTCCGGGGTCAGCTGCAGCTGGCGGGTGGATCGCTGCAGCAGTCGCGTGCCCAGCCGCTGCTCCAATCGTGCCACGAGCTTGCTCACCGCAGACGGCGTCATGTCGAGCGTGCGCGCGGCGGCGGAGAAGCCGCCGGTCTCGATGACCCGCACGAACACTTCCAGCTCGCCGGATCGGTTGATGTCGGGTCGCGCCATGACGATGAATCCAGTTCACAGATGATTATCCATGCGCAGTCTAGTTCACAGATGGCCGGAGAATCACCATGGCGATTCCTCCTTCCCGGGATTGCCCGATGAACCGCTTGAGCCAGTTCACCGCCGCCGCATTGATTGCCCTGTCCGGCGCTGCCAGCGCGGCCACGGCCCCGCACTGGGTCGCCAGCTGGCAGGCCAGCCCGCAACCGGTCTGGGGCGCGGATTTCCTCTTCCCAACCCTGGTTCCGGCCGCGCTGCATGACAAGACTTTCCGCCAGACCGCGCGCATCAGCCTGGGCGGGGCGCGGCTGCGGGTGCGGCTGAGCAATGCCTACGGTACCCAGCCGTTGCGGATCGGAGCGGCCAGCATCTCCGCACGCATGGGCGGCGCGCCTCACCCGCTCAGCTTCGACGGCCAGCCCAGCGTGGTGATCGGCCCCGGCCAGGAACGGCTGAGCGATCCGCTGGCGCTTGCCACGGATGACCGGCAGGCGCTGCAGGTCAGTGTCTTCGTGCCGGGGCCGGCGGCGGTCCAGACGTTCCATTGGGACGGTCGCCAGACCAACTGGATCGCCGCTGGCGACCAGAGCCGGGCCCAAGCGCTGCGCGCTGCCAGCAGCACCACCGCGCGCCTGCTCCTGGCCGGTATCGAGGTCGAGGCCAACGCCAGCGCGCGCAGCGTGGTGGTGATCGGCGACTCGATCACCGATGGCGCCACGGCCAGCCTCGACCAGGACCAGCGCTGGACCGACCATCTGGCCGCGCGCCTCGCCCCGCGCGGGGTGGCGGTGGTCAATGCGGGCATTTCCGGCAATCGGCTGCTGAGCGACGGCATGGGTGAGTCCGCCCTGGCCCGTTTCCAGCGCGATGCACTGGATCAACCCGGCGTGGCGAGCGTCATCGTGCTGATCGGCATCAACGACATCAGCTGGCCCGGCACGGCGTTCGCCCGGGGCCAGGCCAGGCCAACGCTGGCCGAACTGCAGGCGGGCTATCGCACCCTGGCAGAACAGGCCCGCAGGCGTGGTGTGCGGATAATCGGCGCCACCCTGCCACCGTTCGCTGGTGCCCTGCCCGGCACGCCGCTGGACGACTACTACCACCCGGACAAGGACGCCCTGCGGCGGCAACTCAATGCCTGGCTGCGTACGGACAGCCCGTTCGACGCGGTGATCGACCTGGACGCGGCGCTGCGCGACCCGGCCGAGCCGTTACGGATGGCCGCCGCCTACGACTCCGGCGATCACCTGCATCCGGGTGATGCAGGGAACCGGGCGATGGCCGAGGCGGTGGACCTGGACCTCCTGATGGGATCATCCAGGCGTGGCGGGAATCTACCGTAAGCAACGAAAAACCCCGGGCAGGCCCGGGGTTTCGTCGCATCCAGCGGGCCTGAACGGCCTACTTCCGCTTCTTGCGCACGTACAGCACCAGCGAGTGCTCTTCCAGCTCGTAGCCATGGTCGGCTGCGATCTTGCGCTGCAGCTCCTCGATCTCATGGCTCTCGAACTCGATGATCTTGCCGCTGTCCACGTCGACCATGTGGTCGTGGTGGCCACCACGGTCCAGTTCGTAAACGGCCTGGCCGCCCTCGAAATTGTGCTTGAGCACGAGGCCGGCAGCCTCGAACTGGGTCAGCACCCGGTAGACGGTCGCCAGGCCGATCTCGTCGCCATGCTCGAGCAGCTGGCGGTAGATGTCCTCGGCGGTCATGTGATGCTGGTGGTGCTGGGCATTGCGCTGCTCGAGCAGCGCCAGGATCCGCATCCGCGGATGGGTCACCTTCAGGCCGACTTTACGCAGGTCGTGGGTTTCCATAGGTCTCCGTTCATTGGCGATTTAGCGCCAGCTGCCTCGGATTGGGTCGCGGTGGCACGCCGGGAGTGTATCATCGGTTTGATTTCCCCAACCGCCAGTCCCGATGCGCAATCTCCTGTTGGTCGCCGCCGTCGCCCTGTCCACCACCGGGTGCGGCATCATCTACAAGCAACCCATCTATCAGGGCAACCTGATCCGGGAAGATGCCGTGGCCAAGCTGCAGGTCGGGCAGAGCAAGCAGCAGGTCACCGCGCTGCTGGGCACCCCGTCCATTCCCGACCCGTTCCACGCCCAGCGCTGGGACTACACGTCCAGCCAGCGCGTGAACCGCCTGGGCCGTACCGAAGTGAAGAACTTCGTGGTGTTCTTCGAGAATGACACCGTGACCCGCTGGGAGGGCGATTACTTCCCGGGCAACGACAAGGCCCTGGCCCAGCAGACCGTGCGCCAGTTCGGCCGCAACCTGCCCAAGGACAAGAAGAAGAAGGGCCGTTAAGCGCCCAGCCCCGTCCGCAGGGACGGGTTGCCGGGATCAACCGCCGAGCGCGCGACGCCGGCGGTTGTCCTTGGGATCGGCCAGCAGCGGGCGCAACAGCTCGACGCGGTCGCCATCCAGCAGCACCTGCTGCGGACGCGCCAGGACGCCGTGCACGGCAGCGGCCGGACAATCGGCACTGCCTTCCAGCGCCGCAGCGGCAATGGCGTCGGCCACGGTGGCACCCTCCTCCAGTTTCAGTCGGCGCGACAGCACCTGCTGCGGCCAAGCCAGTACCACTTCGACCTCGATCACCGCTCAGTCCTCGTCGGCGACGCGGACGAAATCGTTGACCATCCGATCGGCCAGGCCCTGGAAGCCGATCGCCAGCGCCGGACCGAGCAGGCGCGAGCTGGGCTCGAACTCCAGGGTGAGGGTGACCTTGCAGGCGTCCTCGGCCAGCGCATGGAATTCCCAGCGGCCGTGCAGCTGCTTGAACGGTCCATCGCGCAGCTGCATATCGATGCTGTGTGGGCGCTGCAGCGTGTTTTCGGTCTGGAACCAGGTGCTGAACGAACCCAGGCCCAGGTCCAGGCGTGCCACCAGGCGGTCCTCGCCCTGCTCCAGGATCTGGGCGGCCGAACACCAGCGGAAACGGCGCGGATAGGCCTGGACATCGTTGACCAGGTCGAACATGCGCGCAGCCGAATGTTCGACCAGGGCGCTGCGGCGGATAGTAGGCATGAATACAGGACGTTTCGGCAATCGACCGGGCGGGCCCGAATCGGAGACAATACGGAAATGAGCAAGAACAGCGGCAAGGATAAAGCAAAGAGCGCGACGGCCAACAAAACCATCGCGTTGAACAAGCGTGCCCGCCACGAATACCACATCGAAGAGCGCTTCGAGGCCGGCCTCGCCCTGCAGGGCTGGGAGGTCAAGTCGATCCGCGCAGGCCGCGGCAACATCATCGACGCCTACGCCTATGTGAAGCGCGGCGAGATCTACCTGATCGGCGCACAGATCACCCCGTTGATCCAGGCCTCCACCCACGTGGTGGCCAATGACCGGCGCGAGCGCAAGCTGCTGCTGCACCGGAACGAGATCGACAAGCTGATCGGCAAGGTCGAGCGCGACGGCTACACGATCGTGCCTACCGCGATGTACTGGAGCAAGAACAAGATCAAGCTTGAGATCGCACTGGCCAAGGGCAAGCAGAACCACGACAAGCGCGATGCCGCCAAGGACCGCGACTGGGCGATCGAGAAACAACGCGTGATGCGTCGCGGCAACCGCGACGCGTAAGGCGGCTGCGCAGCACCCTGTAGAGCCGAGCCATGCTCGGCTGCTTTGGCTTTCTGTAGAGCCGAGCCACGCTCGGCTGCTTTGGCTTTCTGTAGAGCCGAGCTGTGTTCGACTGCCGTGAAGCAGCCGAGCATAGGCTCGGCTCTACAACACGATGCGGCTCAGCTGGCCAGAACGCCCTGCCTGCGCATCCTCGGCGCCAGCGCCGCATGCATCACCGCCAGGTGCATCACCACCGAAAGTTCCGGAGCGTGGCGATCATCACCGGCGCGCCACTGCTGCGCCAGCCGCGCGGCGTCGACGGGCAGCAGGGCCAGCAACTGGGCGTCGTCCAGCGCATCGGCGGAAGCCTGCAACTGTCGCGCAACTTGCCGCGACTGCCACACATGCACGCCAATGCTGAGGCTGGCCAGCGACATCAAGGTCAGGGCCAGGCCATGTTCGAACCACTGTGACAGTACATCCGGGCCCCACAGCAGCGCGGCGAGCACCGCCAGCGCCGGCAGCCGCCAGCCCAGCCAATGCAAGCGCCCACGCTGCGGCCAGTGCACCACCACCGCACTGGAGACCAGCGCGGCTGCCGCCGTCGCCGGCAGCTCGGTCGGCCAGGTGGCCGCCAGCAGCACCGCCAGCACCGCCCAGACCCAGCCGGGCGGCAACGCGCGCCGCTGGTAGTCGGCCCCGACGGGTCCAACCAGCTGTCGCAGGCTGCGTTGTTGGCTTGCCTCGGTCACCCACAGTCTCCCTGTCTGTCCTGGCTTGGATGGTCGTCGCCAGTGTGTCGCAAATTCGTGCCCATGACGTTACCAATCCGCTATGACGGAGGCTCTACAACTTGTTGTGGATTGCCACGGTGACTGTTCAGCTGTTTTGGCGTAGCATTGGCAGCGTTGGGCAGGCCCCGCTCGTGGCAACACGGCATTGGCCCTGTACATTGCAGCACTGTAGAAACCGGGGGTGCATTGGTTTCGACGGGGGTTGTGAAGTCGCCTGGCGCATGCCGAGGGGGTAGCTTTCCTCGTAAATCCAGCTGCAAAACTCTAGTTGCCAACGACGACAACTACGCTCTGGCCGCTTAAGGCCTAAGCCTCGAAACCGCTTGTGTCCATGCTCGCGGTGTAGAGTCACTATCATGGAATCGCGCTGGGCGGCTGCCTGTCAGCCCGGCACTAGAACACAACAGGCTGGTTCCCGGATGCGCTTTGCGCACCGTGCTGTTCGGGGGCGAGATCCAACGGTGAGCTAAGCATGTAGTGCTGGGGATGGAGTGCCTTCGGACGGCGGTTCAATTCCGCCCACCTCCACCAACGAACGGTTCGTCAAGGACCGGAGAAGCCCGGAAACCCCCGCATCACAAGGGCTTCCGGGCTTTTTTATTGTTCGCAGCAGACCGGGGCAATCCGTTTCAATCCATGAGACGGTGGGGGTATATCAAGGGGTATCCGACCGCACCCACTGAAGCGATACCCCCAATGCCTCTGACCGACGCAGCCATCAGGCGCGCCAAGCCCAGCGACAAGCCGCAGAAGATCACCGACGGTGGTGGCCTGTACCTCTACCTCACCCCGACCGGCGCACGCAGCTGGCGCTGGAAGTACCGCATCGCCGGCAAGGAGAAGCTGCTGTCGATCGGCCTGTACCCGGATGTCTCCTTGGCGCGCGCGCGCGAGGCCCGCGACGAAGCCCGCCGGCTGCTGGCCCGAGGCGTCGACCCGGGCGCGCAGAAGAAGGCTGCTGCCCTCGCCCACTCCGCCCTTGGCTCGGACAGCTTCGAGACCATCGCCAATGAGTGGCTGGCCACACGCCCCTGGGTGCCCAGCTATGCGGAGAAGGTCGAAGCCTGGATGAAGAACGACGTGTACCCCTGGATCGGGTCACGCTCTGTCGCCGACCTCACCGCGCCTGACTTCCTCCGGGTGGCCCGGCGCATCGAGGACCGCGGCGCGATCGAGTCCGCGCACCGAATCATGCAGAACTGCGGCCAGATCATGCGGTACGCCGTGGCCACTGGCCGGGCCGAGCGAAACCCGGTTGCCGACCTGAAGGGAGCGCTCGCGCCGCCGAAGGAAGCCCACCACGCAGCGATTACCGACCCCGTGCAGCTGGGTGGCCTGCTGCGCTCCATCGAGGAATACAGCGGCTCTGCCATCACCCGCTCGGCGCTGCGGCTGGCGCCGCTGGTGTTCCTGCGTCCTGGAGAACTGCGGCATGCGGAGTGGGAGGAGTTCGACCTCGACGCGGCCGTGTGGACCATCCCTGCCAGCAAGATGAAGATGCGTGCTGCGCACCTGGTGCCGCTGTCCAGGCAGGCGCTGCAGATCCTGGAGGACATCAAGCCGATCACCGGCCGGCACAAATGGGTGTTCTCTGGCGCCCGCGATGCCAAACGCCCGATGTCGGAGAACGCCGTTACTGCGGCGCTGCGCAATATGGGTTACGACCGAACGATGATGACCGGCCACGGCTTCCGCGCGACGGCTCGCACCATTCTGGACGAGGTCCTGCACTTCCGCCCGGACATCATCGAGCACCAGCTTGCTCACGCGGTGAAGGATCCCAACGGACGGGCCTACAACCGCACATCGCACCTGCAGGAGCGCGTGCGGATGATGCAGGTCTGGGCGGATTACCTCGATGGTCTGCGCGACGGCAACGTGGTGAAGCTGCGGGCAGGATGAGGCCTACACGCCCCGCCGCATCTGCTGCAGCCCTGCCCTCACCCACGCCTTGGTGCGGACGTCCCTCGCTCGGGGTTTCGTCTCTGACGGCAGCTTGCGCGGCTCAAGCGCCGCCTTGATCCGCTCGATTTCCCTCGCCCCGGCCTCGGCCAGGCGCCGGGCCTGTTGCCGCTGCTCGCGGGTCGGAGGCAGGCCGGGCAGTGGCGGCTCCGGTTGGATCGGGGTGCTGTCGGTCAGCCGGGTGACGGCCTCACGCAGCGGGAGCTCCGGATACAGCCTGGCCGCGCACCAGCGCTCGGCGTAGCGCTTCGCCTGCCGGACGTTGGCCGCGCGCACTTCCTTCACCTGCCACATCTTCTGGCCTTCCATCCATAGCCGGACCCCGGGACCGCCATCAGGCGTGACGCTGGCCGTCTCCCGGCCGTTGTACCAAAGCGCCCAGCGCTCGCCGGTCTGGACCCAGCCAGAGGGGATCGGGGCGGTGCGGAAGCCGTGGGAAGAGCGCATGGCCTGAAGGATACGGCCGGGCGTCGCAGATCCTGCGAACGCGGCGGCGACCTGGCTGAATCGTTCGAGGAAGGAGTTGTTAAGCACTGCATCGGCGGTTTGACGAAATCGTCAATTTCCCCGAACTGCAGGGCCGAGCCTTGCTCGGCCCCCTCCGTAATCCGTCACGGCTTGCGCGGCTCAGGCTTGCAGCATCTGTTGCGCCCGGTCCAAGAAGTATTCGCGGACGGAAGGGTCATGGATCTTGTCAGCGGCGTGGAAGCTGGCATCTGCCAACCGGGCCTCGTTCGCGACCAGGCTTGCCAGGAACTCGTCAGCGATTTGGCGACTGTGGATTTCAAACTTTTCGATCATCTGCATGCTCCGTGTTTGGGAGCGCAGAACGTAGACCCAGCAAACTCGCGAGTCAACGAAAATTCCATTATTTCTCTATATTTTTCAATGTCTTGTAACTCAACCATACCAACAGTGTTATGCGCGCAGGACGGAGTCGTAACGACGGCGCTGGAGGCCATACACGCCTTGAGCACGGCAGGCCGGGCTACCCTCCGGCCATGTGCGGCCGATTCGTCCAGCTCCCCGTGATCGACTTCGGCCAGCCGGGGCTGGCTGACCTTGCCCACGGCCTGGCCGAGATCCAGCCCAGCTACAACCTCGCGCCTACGCAGCGCGCCTCGGTGATCCTGGACCGCGGCGAAGGCCGGCAGGTAACCCGGCTGGCGTGGGGCCTGCTGCCGTTCTGGGCCAAGGCCAAAGGCCTGCAGGGCTCGACCATCAACGCCCGGATCGAGACGGTAGCCACCAAGCCGGCGTTCCGGTCGGCCTTCAAGGAGCGCCGCTGCGTCATCCCGATGGCCGGCTACTACGAGTGGTCGGTCAGCCCCGAGGACGGGAAGAAGGACCCTTGGTTCATCCACGCCACCGGGCCGCTGCTGGCCGCCGGCCTGTGGGAGGACACCAGCCCCCTGCTGCCCGACGGCAACCTGGGCACCTTCACCATCATCACCGGCGACAGTAGCGGCGTCTCGGCCGACATCCACGACCGCATGCCCGTCTGGCTGCAAGCCAGCCAGATCGATGAGTGGATGGCAGCCGGCCCGGACGACGCGATGGCGATGCTGCTGGCCAGCGAGACGCCGGCAATGGAGGCCTACCGCGTCAGCCGCGCGGTGAACACGCCGCGGAACAACCACGAGGATCTGCTGGGGCAAATGGATTGATTGCGGGACCAGGAGGCGCGCTACCTCAGCGCGCGGGAGCACTTCCGCTGCGCACAACGGTGCCTCGCTCACCTTCGACTACTAGCCGCCTTCCCCACAGTATTGCCTTTCGGTCAATGAACTTCTCAAAAGCCACTGCCACTAGCACTGAGGCAGGCAGCGAAACCACCAAAGCGAACCCGACGGCAACTGATCTACCAACGCCCACCTCACTCACAGCCCACCAGAAGACAGGACACCCCACTCCGATGATGATTGGGGCGTGAACTAAGTACAGGGAATAGGAGATCCTCCCCAGGAACTGCGAAAACTTCGACGCCAGAAAGGAACGCGCCGTATCCCCCCTCACTGCCAAGAAGACCAATGCGGCGCCCGCTGTGGACAGAATCCATTTCAGCGAATCGGCCGGCACACCAAGCCGATCAAATGGCGAATAGATGACGCTGCTGCTATACCCCCCCAGATATAGCCCTGCGATGATGAGTGGCCAACCTGCCCAGGGGCTAGCCCTCAAACCTGACTGCGCCAAGAAGGCGCCCAAGAGGAATGCCAGAAAGTGCGGCCAACCAGGCACCACTCCAATAACAACAATCATAAGAACTGTTAGGGCAACAACAACTGTCTGCCTACGGCTTCCCGATAGTAGCGTGTAAGCGAACACGAGGAAGGAGCCAATGAGTTCCACCCGCATGGTCCAGAACACAGTATTGAAACGGTTGGAACCCTCTAAAAGAACACCATATGCGGCGTCCTTAAGTGCGTCCCAGAATCCCAAACCAGCCAGAGAGTTGCCGCGAAGCCAAGCTGAGCCAGTAGCGGTCGAAACCTGCTCTATAACGTCTGGCGTCGCCTTCCCAAGAGCCCAAGCAAAGAAGACCGAAGCTGCTACCGGAAGCCCAAGGCGAAGATACCGCCGACTCGCCATAGAGCGAACAACACCTGCGTCACCAGTATCAACGTAGCGCTTGCATAGGACAAAGCCACTTAATACAAAGAACACGCTAACGGCAAAGCTGCCGTTCCATAGTGTGGAAAGAACTGGAACGGCAAGAACCACCTCAACTGAGCTAGAAGGGGATCCTGATACCGATACACCTGGAAACCAAGGCTCGAACGCTACCGGGTAAAAGGGCAATAGAAAATGGGCGAAGAACACCGCCAACGATGCTACTCCCCGCAGACCGTCAGCAGCGATGTCCTTTCTCATAGCTATCTCAGTTGGATTCACAGCGGGCCAATGCGGCGGCGGCCCCATACATTGTGCAATGTTACCCTTCGGCCCCTCTAGCCGCCATGGGAGCTTAGAAGGCTCGCGCGGGAACATCCCTGCCCAGTCTTCAACCAAACCCGAGCGGCACCTCCGTCAGGTCCACGATGAAGATCGTGGCGTTCTGCGGCCCCATCGTCACGCCGCCAACCGGAAAGGTGTTGGTGATCAGGGTCTGCTGGACCGTCTGCAGCCGGGAAATGAAGATCCGGTTGTCACTGGTCATGTGGAAGTAGTCGGCCGTCATCGTGCAGCGGTCCTGCGACGGCGAGTTGTAGTAGAACCGCGGCGATGGAATGGCAATACCGATCTTGACCCCGGGAAAGAACTGGCCAACCTCCACGGGTGGGCCAGCTACTGTCGGCAGGGCCACCACTTGCAGGACCCGCAGCCCCTTCCGGCGCGAATCGTAGAACACCGTGCCGTCTTCGCCGCGCATCCGTAGCCCGACCGGTCCGCTCGCCGCTCGTTCGGCCGCGCTGAAGGTGTAGTACTCCAGCGATTTGTTGGGGGCGGCGGTGGAGGCATACACGTCGCACGTCACCCCGCTCTGAACCAGCGAGAACCCCGTGTTCGTCGATACGGCGTCGTTGATGTAGCGGCAGACATGGAGATTCGTTGTCCCGTTCGTTGAAGCCAGGGCGCCTCGCGGCGACCATGAAGCGAACGGGGGCGAGCCGCCAGTCGAGCCGCCGGAGAAAGAACCTGTGTTGAGCGTCCCGGACTTGGCCAGCTGCAGGTTGCGATAGCCGGCGCCAATCTGGATTTGACCAGTGCCCTGGTTCCGCACGCGTAGTCCAACGGCCATCAGCTGTAGATCCCGTAGTGAAGGGTGATACCGCCCACCGTGTCCGTGGTGGGCCGGCTCGGAAACATCTCCATCCTGACGTGGTAGTTCACCACGTCAGGGTCCCAGCTCCAGTTGATGCTGTTCCCCGAGATGGTCACCGAAGGCACCAGCATGCCGTAGACCGACCGCTGCCCCTCGCAGGTGAAGTAGTAGAAGGGCTCACCGCCGGAAAAGTCGTTGACGATGAGTCCCCCATTCGCTTCGGGCGGGGCCACCCACTTGTTGTTGGAGTTGACCGGGTTGTAGAGCGGGAACGTGTAGGACCCGATGATCTTGGTCAAACGCGTGGTGACTGTAGTCTCCACATACCCGCTCTCGCTCCTCACTCGCAGACCCACATCGGCCATTACAGCAGCACTCCAAGTTCGACGGCCGGGTTGCCGTTCGGGTAGTAGATGTAGACGCCCTGGTTGGTGATGTTGAGACGATACCCACCGGCCACCATTCCGTTGAACTGGAACCCGCCGCCGGCAGCCTTGTCGATCCTCCAGCCGGTCTGGCCAGCGACGTAGTCATCCGACTGGATCGTGCCGCTGATCTTCGCGTTGGTGATCGCCGCATCGGCGATCTTGGCGCTGGTGATCCACGCGGTGCCGATCAGCGCCTGGTTGATGAAGGTCTGCCCGCCCTGAATCACGAAGGGCGAGGTGACCTGCCCGTTCACCAAGTTGATCACCGCGAACCGGTCGGCCTGGAACAGGATCTGGCTCTGGTAGCTGCCGTCGGGCTGGTTCTCGATGCCGATGCCCATCCCGGCCGCGTAGTACTGGCCATTGGCCGCCACCTGCAGCTTCAGGGTCCACGAAGCGCTGATCCGGCCATCCATATCGACGACAGCCTGAGAGGTCTGCTGCACCATTGCCTGCGTGTCGCCAACCTTTGCCTCCACCGTGTCCTGCCGCTGCGACAGCGCGTAGTCGCCTTGGGCGATGACGGTCTGGATGGTGATGGTGCCGGCGAACACAGTCTCATCGCCAGCGCCCCAGTCACTGTCGCCGGCCGCCTGTACATCCAGCTGTGCGAACAGTCCGTCGGTCTTCTGGCCAATCGCCTGCAGGCCGGTTTCCGGATCATTGACCTGCAGCTCCAGCGTGTTCACCTGGCCGACGACCGCCCCAGCCTGAGCGACCGCGTCGCCGACGTCCTTCCATTTCGTGCCCGGCGGCTCCTCATTGCCTGGCGCACTGTCGTTCCACAGCCAGATCTTGCCGTTGTGCACGACCGTATCGCCGGGGTCATAGGTGGCACCCGCCTCCCAGATCAGCGGCACGATCTGGTCAATGCTGTCGATCTTGGAAAGCAGATCCTGCCCCAGCGCACTCTCGGTGATGCGGCCGGAGAAGTAGGCATCGTATTCCGACTGGTTCGTGCTGGCCTCGCCCATCACGCCAGTGCCAGCTGGATACCACGGGCCGATGTTCCCGCTGCGATCCACCAAGCGTGCCCAGAAGAAGAACCGCGCACCGGCGGCCAGCCCGTCCAGTTCGAGACGGTTCTGCGGGTAGGCATAGTCGCCCAACTTCGTGGCCGTCTCGCGGTTCGGGCTGGGGCTGCGCCAGATTTCGGTGCGCTGCGTGTCCGTTGCGCCTGGCGGGAAAGCCCAGGCCAGTCGGATGCCGAACACGATGGACGCGGCAGTCAGCGAGGTCACCGCCGGCGGCGGCTCGGTCTTGCCTGCGATGGTCGTGAGCGGGCTCATAGCCGGAAGCGACACGGCGTTGAGCGCGTTCACGGCCCTGACGCGTGCAAGGTACTGGCCGGCGTAGATCCCGGGCACCTCGATGCTGCTGGTGGCCACGCGCCCAGCGCGCACCCAGTTGAGGTCGTCGCGGCGCCACTCTACGTCGTAAGCGATGGCCTTCTCGGCGGGGTCCCACTGGATGGTCAGCGTCGGAGTGGCGATGCCCTGCTCGATCACCACGTGCGAGGACAGGGTCACGTTGGTCGGCGGCGGCTGGACGCTGGGCGGGATGATGCTGATGGGCGGCAGTTCCAGGCGCGTACCGTCGTCGATCGCCGCATACTTGCCCGGGACGTGCTTCAGCGCGGTGATGTTGTAGGTCAGTTCCTCGCCTTCAGTGACGGCGATCACGCGGAACAGCTGCAGCACCAGGTCGCTGGATTCGGTGGCCCAGACAGACTGCGGCACCGGGACCGCCGACCACGGCGCCGAGACCGTGACCACTCCCGTGGCGGCATCGATCCCGTTGATGGTCCGGCCTTCCGTGCGCCCACTGGGCAGCGTGGCTCGCAAGGTGTCGCCCACCGCCATCGTCTCGGGCACCAGGTCCAGGGTGAGACTGCTGGCGCCCGCAGCACGAATGCGGCCGGCGTTCCGGCGCCCCGCCCGGTTGGGGTCGGCCACCTGGATGACATCGCCCGGCATGCAGTTGAGTGCGTCCAAGCCCACCGCGAAGCTGACGGTCTCGGTCTCCAGGCTCTCCGTGTACAGGATGTGGTTGCCCACCCGCTGCGCCTGCGCACGCGAATGGCAGCCGATCGCCGTCACCTCGGTCTGGTTGACGCCGTAGCGCGCGATGGCGTCGAGGTGCTGAACGACCTCCACCTTCTGCCGGCCGAAGTCGTCCGGATCGGTCCACGACACCAGCGCGACGGTGTGGCGTGCCTTCCGGCCGCTACCTTCGTAATGGAAACGGCCCTCGATCACGTTGGCCTGGCTGTATGTCGGGCCCGGGTCCTTGGGCATGTCGGCCGAGGCCATGACCTGGCCAGCCGCGTAGAAGCTGATGCCTCGGAACATGCCGGCCATGTCCTGCAGCACCTTGTAGGCGTCCGCCCTGCTCTGCAGGTACAGGCTGCAGGTGAACCGCGGCTCCTGGCCGCCCATGCCATCGCTCACCAACTGGTCGCAATACTGGGCGATCTGGTACAGCCGCCACTTGTCCACCCAGTCCAGCGGGATGCGGTTGCCGAGGCCGAACCGGTCGTTGGTAACGATGTCGAAGAACACCCAGGCTGGGTTGTTCGTCCATGCCGACTTGAAGGTGCCGTCCCACACGCCACTGTAGGTGCGGGCGATGGGGTCGTAGTTGCTGGGCACGCGGATGATCCGCCCCCATACCCGGTAGGACCGCGACGGGATGTTCTGGAACTGGCTCGCGTCGACCTGCACCGCACATAGCGCGCTGTTGGGATAGCGAAGCTTCACGTCGATGATCTCGGTCATCGAAAGCACGTTCACCGTGTCCGAGATCAGCGAGTTGTTCTGGTTCGGGGTCAGCCGGCGAATGCGAACCTGCCACTGCGAGCCGGCCGGCAAGTCAATTCGACGGCTGCGCTCATACTGCGTTGTGGTCTTGCCGGTGATCGCATCGTTGAGCACGGTGGTGTAGGCGCCACCGTCGACGGAAAGATCCACGGCGTAGCTGATCGAGTAGCCGTTCCGGTCGCCGTTCTCCTCATCCACCTTCTGCAGGGCCGGGACGGCCAGCCGGATGCGCACAGCCGAGAGATCAGACCCGCTTACGGTGCGCACGACCGGCTGGTCGCTGCGCAGCTCCACGTTCACCGAGATTTCGTTCTCGACCGAGGGGAACCCGGGGATGTACTCCTGGTCCTGCGTACCTGATCGGGTGTCGACGGTGACGCCAGAAAAGTTCAGCCCGCCGTCCGGGTTCTGGATGGGAACCTGGTTCAGGTAGATCGACTGGTTGCCGGCCACCAAGCCACGGATCTCGCCCTCGCTGACGAGGTCGATGATCCTGGCCACGGCCATCGAGTGCAGGCTGTCCGGGGTCTCGACCGGCGTGCGGCCGTTGCTGCCGCTCTTGCCGCCGGCGCCGGCCAGCTGCAGCCCGCGTGCGATTGAAGTTGCGACTGGCAGGTTCAAAGCTGGTCCTCCGCCATAATGCCGCCGCTGATTACCGCGCTGCCGGTGAGCATGCCCTTCTGGTCGTGGCCGCCGTAGGCGACCGGCACAGGATTGCCCTGCGCTTGGGTATTGACGGTGCCGTTCATGCTGTAGCTCGGTCGGTTCTCGGCACTGTCTTGGGAGCCAAGCCCTTTAGGCTGAGGCCCCAGCATCTGGGCAACGCCTCCAATGACCATACCCACGCCGGCATTGATGAACGGCTGTCCCCAGCCACCAGCAATGTTCCCGTAGATGCCGACGACGATCAGGACAACCCCGAGGATGGTCTGCAGCACACCGCCTCGCTTGCTACCAAGCAGCACCGGCGCTATGCGGATGTCTTCATTTCCTGGTGGGTCCTGCAGCTGCTCCTTGGAGAGGTTCTGCTTGCCGATGAAAACAGCGAAGGCCATGCCATTCCGCTGGGCGGCATGGAGATAGCGCTCGAAGCCCGGCAGGACCGCACACAGCGCGCGCACAGCCTCGGCAGGGCTGTTCACGGCCAGGCGGAAGGAGCGGCCGAAGCGGCTGCCCAACTGACCGTACAGACGGATCGTGCGCAGGCGCTCAGACACGGGCTGCCTCCTTGTGGCGGACGATGTAACGGGTACGCTCGGCCCACATGCCGCCGTAGGTGATCACCTCCGACAGACGGCCGTGCATGTGATGGAGCAGCTGGCCGTCGCCGAGATAGACACCGGCGTGGTTCGGGACGGGCGAACGGATCTGCATCAGCACCATGTCACCGCGCTGCGGCTCACCCTCGATCAATTCAAAGCCCTCGGCGCGCAGCCGGTCCAGGCTGTAGAGGTCCTGGCCCTTATCCCACCAGTCGTCCTCCCGCTCGTACTGGCTGAGCTGGATGCCAAGCTCGCGCTCGTAGAAGTCGCGCACCAGGGTGTAGCAGTCCAGGGTGCCGTGGGCGAACTGCCGGCCGACCAGCGGCGCCTCGTAGCCGCACGGCTCGATGGTCTGCAGGTCGCCACACTCGGGATCGGCACCGGTGACCTGGCCAACGCTTACGATGTGCCACGTCAGGCCGCTTGCCTCGCACATGACGCGGTCTGCGTCCGAAGCTGTAGCGGGGGCGTTCGGATGGCTGTGCACCAGGGCCAGCACCTCACCCACGTCCTCAGCATCGGCGAAGTCCTCCGCTGGCAGCCGGAAGTGTTCGCTGGGTGTGGTCGCCACGTTCCGGCACGGGATGTACGTTTCCCCGCCGCGGCCGGCCACGATCAGGCCGCAGCACTCGCGTGGGTACTCGGCAATGGCGTGCGCCTGGAGGGCCTGCAGAGTCGTCTGTTGCATGGTCTCGCCCATGAAAGCCCGCACATGGCGGGCTGTAGTAGATAATTGGGGCACGAACCCAAGGGGTACTGCTATGTCAAGTCAGAATGCCGGGGAGGGCCCAATCCCCAACTTTCAGTTCCAGCTGGATGGCATTTCTGCAAGCCGCTTTGCCGATGAACTTGAAAAGCTGGCCCGCTCCATTCGCCAAGGCCGCATCGCCCATGTTGGCGGCGGAATGGTCATACAGCCCTCTGGCTGCACCATCCGAATAGAGAGCAACCTGGAACTGCTGGTGCTGGGCGAATCGTACTAGGTCCGCAGCAGGCCTGCGGCCGGGAAGCCACCGTAGGGCAGCGGCTTGTCGGCACCGAAGCGCAGCTTGCAGCTGCCGACCCTGCCCCCGCACTGGTCACGCGCGGGGTCAGTGGTGGGGACGTCGTTGGCATCGGCCACGGCCGGACCGTTGTAGCCGCAGTAAGGGCCGCGGTAGCCGCCCCGGATCAGCCAACCGCAGACACCGGCGATGACCTGACGGCCCGGCAGCTGCTCGCCGTTGAGGTCTATCGCTGTGGTCAGCTCGAACTCGACCGTTTCCTTCGTCTCGGAGACCTTGCGTTCGATGAACCAGATCTCATCCAAGAAGTGCTCGTTGGGATCAGCGGTGGGGTGTCTATCCTTGACGGGGTCATTCGTGGTGACTTGAAAAGTCGTTGCATTCTGGCCGAGCTCCAGCTGAGCGCCCAGCAGGATTACGTCCTGTCCAACCACGGCGCTGGTAGGCCCGACCTGCAACGTCGGCGCCGCCGAATTGGCCCCGTTGTAGACGATCCTCACCGTCACCCTAACTACACCACCTGCGCGTTGCTCAAACCCCAGAAGCTCCAGCGGACCGGCGGCCGATGTTGCAGCCGCTACGCTCCCGTCAGCATTCAGATTGAACAGAGACTCACGGTAAGCACCGCCTACCGTGTTCGACAGTACGATGCGCACCCGCTGTGAGCTGCCGAACCGAACATAGACGGTTGCAACCGCAGCCTGACCCGCCGAGACGGCGAAAGGCCGCAACGGCGCGCGACGGTTGTTGGAGGTGCCCCCGTTGCTGGAGATTCGCGTCGGCGTGAAGGTAATGCCATCCACCACTTCGCCCGGAACCGGTGCCGCGACAGCACCGTTGTTCGTCCAACCCGCACCGTTCGGATTGCTGCTGAAGTTGACCAGATTCACAATGGGCGGAAAGTTCGCCCCGTCCAGATACTTCACCAGGGTCTGCCGGCGGATGACGCGCGCGCCAACCAGATCATCGAACATCAGGCACAGCGCGGTGATGCGCCCATCAATGTTGCTGACCTTCAGCCGTGGGTTCGGTGGCTGATCGCTGGTGCGGGAAAAGCCGGTCGCCTCGATCGGCCAAGGCCCGTACTCCTGGCCCTGCCACCAGATCACGCCCGACTGCAAGTGAGCGTGGAAGAACAGCTGGTCGGCGCCGAAGCTGCTGGCGTCAAGCTCGAACAGCGTGATGCGCCCACCTGGTTCGAGCTGCTGGGCATCAGCAGTGATCATTCCAGCACCGCCGTCTCGTTAATCTTCAACGGCAGCTCAACCTCATCGGGCCACCCGAAAGTTTCTGGCTGCGGCAACAAGGGGCGTACCTGATCCCACGTGACTACGCCTGCCGGAGGGGCCAGCACCAACTGCTCCAGCGCTTGGTTGACCTGGTCGCGCCAAGCAACCATTGCGCGCGCCTCAAGCCTGTATCGCTCCACTCCGCTGTTGTAGTAGCCGACACAGGTCTCGATGGTGTCATATCGCCGTTCGTTGACCCATGCGGTCATCCAGTCCCATGCAGAGGAGCGAATCGCCTCATAGTGCTGCGGGCTCCCTACCGAATATGGAGGGGCTGCGGGAAGTGCAGTATTTCCCGCCCTGCACCAATCCTTGTAGTCCTCCCACAACCTATGCTCGGCCGGAATGAACACTCCGGTTTCAACGCAAATAACCACATCCTCTTTGCTGGTCAGCTGATACATGGTCAGATCTCCGCGTCGAAAAGCAAGCGAGCTGGATCCGACACCAGGCCCGTTATGTAGCTGGAGCTGCCTGCCGTCCCGCTTGCCACATTGCCTACAATGGCCACGCGCCGATTGCTCGCTGGGGTGAGAGAAACCGAGGTCACTGCGACGCCGTCCGAGAACCCGATCTGGCCTGATGCCAGCCGCACCGCCGGAACCATCGCCATGTCGACGGAAGTATCCAGCCATCCAATGATGGATGTCGCGCTGAGGCGAAACACCGGGGCAAAAGCGGTCCCTGCAGGGAACCGCATTTCGTAGCAGTAACGCTGGCAAAGCAGCAGTTCAATGGCTGGCGCGCGCCACTCAAAATCGCTCGCGTAGTCTCCCTCTTCTAGCTGAACCCCCCAGATCCTTACTGCTCCGCTCTTTTGTCCTGCGGCACTCGCACGACTTGCAAAATTTGAACCTGCGTCAAGCCACCAGTTGAGCGAAGTACTACTGCGATCCCCAACCGTTTTCCCAACCACGCTTGGAAGTGTGAAGGTATACGTGAATCGCTGAGCGGTAGTGGTAAGCGTGAATGACTGCTTTGCCGCTTCCATAACCTCAGCACTGCCGCCAGCGCCAAACAGTTGAGATGCCTCGAATCCAACCTTGAAGGTTCCCGATTCGCAATTGGCGTAGAAGCTGAGGGTTACCTTCTTGCCTGAAAGCTGGCGCACATCCTCCAGGCGGGTTCTTACAACTGCATAGTTGTTAGCACCGGCAACGGATGCCACTTGAATCCGCAGTGCGGCAGCCACTCCAGATGGAAGTGAGTCCGGGCTTGGCAGGCCTTCGCGTCCGATCCTGCTAGCGGCGATGGTTGTTCCCGCTGCGGCAAATCCAAATCGGTCGGCCAGAAAGCCGGCCGCAGTGGACGCCGCTCGCGTTGTCCCCCACTGCCACCACTGAAGGCCGCCGTTGATCACAAGATTCTTCCCGCTCCCATAGAGCTCCGCAAAGTTGGCGTTCGCCTTGTCAAATGCGATCTTGGCGGGATCGCCCTTGTAGGTCCCATGGTCGGTTGTGGTGTCGATTACTTGGCGTGCCATGGTGATCCCTTACGGCTGGAAGGTCTGTTCGAAGGTGGCGTTCAGCGTGAACACGCCATTGCCATGTGGAATCAGGTTGTACGTCTTGCACAGGTACAGGCCTTGGACGCCAAGCGGCGGCGTCCAGAGGAAGGACACGGCCCCTTTCCGCGCACGCAGGAAGGCCAGCGCCGGCCCGACCTTCGACTCGCGTCCGACGATGGAAATCGGCCAGGACTGCGTTTCGTTGTTCAGGCCGTCAGCAGCGGTCTGGCGGTAGCCATCGCCGAACTGCGCCTCACGGGTCAGGAAATCGCCGGTCCCGTTGATCTCGGTGCGCACGCACCAGTTGAAGACATCAGCCATTGCTCACCCTCATCTGATGGAAGAGGCCACCCGGCCGCGACTGTTGCGTGGCCCACTCGTTCATCTTGGAGGTGAAGAACTGATTGAGGCGGCGAGCGTCCTCGCTGCCGTCGCCCTGTTGGGTGCTGCTGGTGCCATCAGACGAAATGTTCATCGTGGTATTGAAGTTGTTGGTGATCCCGCCACCGCCGCCGACGGAGGATGTGGGCATGCCTGCAGTGATCGGACGAACCGAACCGGCGTCACCGGGGATCAGGTAGGTCTTGCCGCCCTGGTCGAACAATTCGGGCCGGCCACCCTCGCCCACGCGATACATGCTGCCGGCCGCGACCGGGCCACCCCCGGCGCGACCGCCAGACGAGCCGCTGATCGCACCGCCAATGGCATTGATCCAGCCCGCACCGGCCCCGTTGTAGCTGCTCGCCCAGTTTCCGATCATCTTGAAGATCTGCGAAGCGGCAGCCTGTGCAGCCATCTTCTGCAGCGTCTTGGCGAAGCTCTGAACCATCCCGCCCAAGCCCTCGGAGAACGGGTAGAACAGGAAGTCAGCGAATGCGTCCTGCATGTTCCGCGCAGCCTGATCCGCAAAGGTGCTCATCTGGCTGTTCGCGTCCTGGGTTCTGCTGGCCAGGTCCTGCAGCCCATCCCCATAGAGCGCGGCGAAATCGTCCTGCGCATCCTTTACCGCAGCAAGATTGCGAAGTGTTTCCGCCTGAGCCTCGCTCAGCGCTCCGTAGGCGTTTGCCTGGATATCGTAGTTCAGCTTTGCCGATTCGCTGAGGTCACCATGCAGGGCGATCTCGCGTTCCAGCTTTGCGATCTGGTCGTCGGCGCGACTGCTACCAGCGCTGTAGAGGGCGTCGTAGTCCTCTTGGATCTGCTCCAGCAGTGACTTCTCTTTGGTCAACGCACCCACGCGTCGGTCCGATGTTCCAGGACCGCCTGCGGCCGCCACCATCCCGCTGCCCGGGATCCGCGCTGTACTGTCGACGGATCCCGTAACGCCCTTGAAGTTCTCGCCGGCCGCCTCTGAGCGATAGCGCTTCGTCAGCTCTCGCTGAATCTCCAAGCGTTCCTGCTGAAGATCATTGATTCGCTTCAGGCGCGCTTCTTCCTGGTTGTCCGTCAGTGGCAGCCCGAACAGCCCCCGATCGTTCTTCTTGATGTAATTGATTCTGTCCGTGAGCCTAGCCATGCGGGTGTTCAGCGCTTCCTCGCCCGCGTCAGCTACAGCCCCGCCCGCATCGAGCTTTCGGATCTGGTTCACCTTGTCGATGAAGTTGACGATCAGTACCGCACCATTGGCCATCTCGGCCGCTAGATCGCCCACCCACTTTGTAATGGTGACAAAGGCGTTCTTGGTCTGGTCTGATCCGAGAAACGCCGTCAGCTCCTTGAACTGGGGCAAAAGTTCGGCAGCTACCTCGTTCTTCAGGCCCTGGAAGGCCAGATGGATCAGGTTGGACTGTTCCTTGACCTCCTTCATAGCAGCCAGCGTATCGGCATCAAGCACCGCTCCAAGGCGCTGCGCCTCGTCGCCCCACTTGCGGAAGCCCTCACCGTTGCGCGCCAGTAGCGGGGCCAGCATGGACGAGTCGCTGGCGATCGCCTCCATGTAGAAGACCATCTCGGCCTGGCTCGCGCCGGCCTGCTCCAACGCGCTGTAGTACCGCTGCAGCACCTCCGGCCCGCTCAGGTGTTGCAGCTCCTTCGCGGTCAACCCGATGCGCGGTGCGATCTGCTCGAAGAAGTCCTTCATCGCGCCGCCGCCGGTCTGCAGGAAATCACCCAGCTTGTCCTGGGTGTCCTTGAAGATGTCGGCGAGCTTGTCCTGCTGGATGCCAACGGTGGCTGCGCCAGCAGCCATGCGCTGGAACACCTGCTCGTTGGTGCCGGACAGACGGGAGAACTTCTCCAGTTCCGCCGATGCATCGACCAGCTGCCGGGTCCAACCCAGAACGGCCGTGCCGGCCGTGGCCAACCCACCAGCGATGGTTCCGCCGATTAGCCCGAAGGCACGCCCAATGTCGGCAGCAGTGTCCCCGGCATCCTTGCCCAGCTTCTTCATCTGCTTGGACGCGCGGTTGGTGTCGGTCTCGAACGACCCCGTGCGCATCAGTAGGTCGACAACGATTGAGCCGGCAGTGGCCATGGTGGGGTCCAGTCAGGTTAGAAGCCTAGGGCCTTGGATACATCGCGATCGGCGTCGCTCAGCACCGGGTCGTCTGGGCTCGGAGCGAGGAATCCGATGATGCTTTCGTACTTGCCGCCGAAAGCGGTTCCGATCACTGCAGCCGGCCGGTGGAACCGGTGCAGATCGTCGAAGGGATAAAGTTCGTAGAAGGCGCGCCAACCATTCAGCTCAGCGCCGGGCATTGCGTCGATCTCGCCGAGGGTCTTCCCGAGGCTCAGGGCGAGCTGGTATCGGAACCACTCTCCGCTTCCTCGGCGGGCGAGCTCTCCTTTCCCTGGTAACTGTGCACCTCGCTGATGGCCTTGGTCAGGGCAATCTGAACGGCGAACTTCAGTTTCTTGGCCTGTGCCAACGTCAGAGCTGGCTTGCCATCGGGGGTGCAGATCGCCTTGGCAACGAGGCGAGCCATCGATTCAGCCTGCTTGTCCGGGTCTTCACTGGCCTGCCCCGCGAAGAACCCGCGCAGCACGCCCGCCTCCTGCTCGCGGATGTAGAACGTGTGCTTGCTGCCGTCGGCAAGCTTGACCTCGCGCTCATGCACGTCGTCGGAGATGAAAAGCGAGGGGTCCAGTAGCGGCGCTGCAGTGTTGTTGGTCTCGGTCATGAGGGGTAGTTCCGTAGAGATGGCTCGCCACGGCGCCGCTAGGGCGCCGGGCGCTTGGATGGGATCAGGCCAGCGGCTTGCCGTAGCGGGTGACGCCGCCGCTGCGCTGGACTGTGACCGTGCCGCGCACGATCTCGTTGGTAGCGATGTCGATGTTCACATCAGCGATGTAGCCGGTGAACAGGAACCCCGAGCGAGCGGTGGCCAGCGGCGGAACCAACTCGTCTTCGGTGTCGAGAGTGGGCGCAGCAGTGCCATCGCTCAGGCCGATGTACCAGCTGACGTTCTCGCCGCTGTCCTTCAGTTTGAACAGCGCATCATGGGATGCGTCGCTGGGGATGTAGTTGAACGGGATGGACACCTGGCCAGGGTTTCCCAGCCCGCGCTGGAACGTCTTGTCCGTTGTTGCATCCAGGCAGGTGTCTTCGATCTGGTCGGCAGCGCCGCCCAGGCCGGACGCCCCGGTCGGGCATGCGAACTTGACGATCGCCGGCCCGCCGGCCGCGTTCGGGTCAACGAAGAACAGATGGGTGCCCTGGGTCTTGACGACGCCCTCGGTCATGGCAGTTTCCTCTGAAGGGCCGCGCGAGGGCGGCATTACGGATGACCAGCAATCAGCGCTGGTCGATGAAGTCGGCTTCGACGCCGACGCGGTACAGCTTGGTATCTGGGTCGCGGTTGTTGACGACGACGCGGTTGACGATCAGCACGCCATCCAGCGCGGCGCGAACAGCCTTTGCCAGCTGCTCTACGCCTGCGTCGGTCGCGTGGTAGCAGTCGATCTGCACAGTGGTGAAATCGCCGCCTGGAGCCGCGCTCAGGTTGTCAAATGCCGAACCTGTCACGATCTGCCAGACGACGTAGGGGCGAGTCTCGGTCTGCGCCACCTCACCGTGACGCCCTATCCGGTCATCGACGATCGCCGACACCGCCGCCGTGCGGATGGTTCGATACACCTTCGGGAACATCAGCGGCGCCCTCCGTTCTGCGCGGCCAGGCGCTTGGTGATCTGGTCGAGCCTCTTCAGCAGATCTTCGCTGACCACATCAATAATCTGGCTCCCTCGACGCTGTACGGCGGGGCGCAGCCAAGGCCGGGCGGGCTGCGTTGCGGATCCGTACTCCATCAACTGCGCCGCCCGCAGCGTTGTTGTCTTGGCGCCCTTGGCGTTGATGTAGCTGCGCCGTGACCCGCACCAGCTGACGCTCACCCTTTGTTCCAACAGGGGCCTTGCCGCGGCTGGCGACGATGCTCTCGACCGTGGTCTCTGTGCTGTCCGCTCCACCCTGTGCCACAGAGCGCCGGAAATTGTCCTTGGCTTGATCCCGGAGCAGGCGTGCACCCTTCGCCAGGGCCAGCTTCACTGGGCCGCCCCGCTTGCTCACAACCTCCGCTGGCAACGCCTCCAGCGTAGAAAGAACGCCGTCGATCCCGTGGATCTGAAGTTCGACCTTCATACCGGCTACCGCCCGTCGTTGACGCCGGCCGAAACCGGAATCGTGATGTACTCCAGCCCAGACGTCTTGTCAGGCAGCAGACCTGCAACGTTGAAGATCTCGCCGCGGTGTATCAGGCGCATCGACGGCAGCAGTCCATCGCGGTGGCGCATGGTGATGCGTGCGGTGACCGCCGATTGGGTCTGACCGGATTGGATGAACTCGCGGGCCGAGAGCGGCTCAACCGAAGCCCATACCGTGGCCACGTCGACCCACGTCGTGGTCTGCACGCCGTCCTCGTCCTTGGTCGTCACCTGCCGCTGGATCAGCACGCGGTGGCGGAGCTTACCTGCCGGCAGGCTCATGTCAGACCCCGAGGCCGATTCGATAAGGCCATAGCAGGCTATGGGCGCCCATCGGGACTTGGACCGTCGCCCCGTCGCTGCCCTGCACGTCCTCACGCGTGCGGTACAGGTGCGCCAACATCAGGAGGATTGCCGCCCTGATTGAGTCGTTGGCCAGCATAGGATCGACGCCCGCCGTACCATCCAGGACTGCGGCGGCCATGGATTCAGTGTCTTTGAACACACGGCGATTGAGAAACTGCTGAGCAGCCCCTTCTGACGCGGTCCCGTAAAGCTCCAACAGCGCGTCATCGTCCGTATCGACACGACAATGTGCTCGGGCCTGTTCCAGGGTGATCAGCTCCATGGTCAGGCCCTGGCCTTGCCTTGCCGTGCCTTCTTGCCAGCTGGCTGTTCGCTCACGGCGTCGGCGGCCTCCGCAGCGGCTTCAGTGACAGTGGTTTCTTCCGTCACCGGCTCCGGCAGCTCTGCCGGGGGCTGTTCGCTCACGGCGTCGGCGGCCTCCGCAGCGGCTTCAGTGACAGTGGTTTCTTCCGTCACCGGCTCCGGCAGCTCTGCCGGGGGCTGTTCGCTCACGGCGTCGGCGGCCTCCGCAGCGGCTTCAGTGACAGTGGTTTCTTCCGTCACCGGCTCCGGCAGCTCTGCCGGGGGCTGTTCGCTCACGGCGTCGGCGGCCTCCGCAGCGGCTTCAGTGACAGTGGTTTCTTCCGTCACCGGCTCCGGCAGCTCTGCCGGGGGCTGTTCGCTCACGGCGTCGGCGGCCTCCGCAGCGGCTTCAGTGACAGTGGTTTCTTCCGTCACCGGCTCCGGCAGCTCTGCCGGGGGCTGTTCGCTCACGGCGTCGGCGGCTCCGGTGTCGATGAAGTACTGCCCGCGGCTGCTGTCCATTCGAACGGTGGTGCCGGCGCGCGGATCCGGCTCTTTGAACTTGATCAGCATGATCCTCTCCGAACCCGGCCTGCACTGTGGCAGGCCGGGATAGCCTGGAACGGTGGATTAGGCGACGTTGCCCAGGTCGCCGTAGATGAAGGCCTGCGGCCGGTAGACCGCCAGCGCCAGGCGCTCTTCGGCCAGGATGGTCACCAGGTTCTTGACGAAGTCGTCTTCGTTCTCGGTGGCCACCTCGACACGTGCCTGCCAGCGATCGAACAGCTGCGCCCCCAGCTTGAATGCGCCAGTGAGGAACTTGTCCTCGGCGATCGCCTGGGTTGCAACGACCGGCAGGTTCCACAGCGTGGCGCCGATGACACCCTGCGGATTGCCGATGATGTAGCGGCCGGTGGTGTCCTTCAGGAGCTCGACACGTGCCCAGTCGATCGGGTTGAGCACGATGCCGCTGGCCGGGAACTCAGCCAGCTGCGCCTGCAGCATGGCCAGGCGGATCTTGTCGATTACCGTGGCATCGGCCGGCTCGAACGGTGCAGCGTAAGCCGTCGCCTGCGGGATGATGCCCAGCAGGTTCTGGCCGGTGCCGTCACCATTGAGAAGCTGCTGCTCTTCCTTGAACGCCAGACCGTAGCGCAGGCGGCCATCGATGTAGCTGGCGAGCTGCGAGGCATCGCTGAGGATCTGGCGCGATGCCTTCATGTAGTGCGCGACCACCTTTGCAGTGGTGCTCACCAGGTCGAACTTCAGGCTGGACTCGGGCTTCTTCGCACCCTCAGCCACCGGTGCGGCATTGTTGGTGAAGCCAGTTTCCTTCACGTACTCCAGCGTATTGCCGTCCATTCGGCCCGGCGTGATCAGGTCGCGGACAGTCAGGCGGCGGTCCGGCGGCGCGATGACACCCGGCAGACGGGTGGGGGTGACCAGGTCGCCGGCCGCGCCGTCGGTGTCGGTCGTGACCGAGGTGATCGCAGCACTGAACGTCATGTCGACGCGACCACGCGGGGTGGTCTTGCTGGCAAATGCCTGGAACTCGTCGCTGTTGACGAACTGCTGGCCGAACGACTGGTGCTGCACGTCGCCGCCGGCGCCGTTGGCCTCGATCTTTGCCAGCTTCTGCTCGGCAGCCTGCAGGTTGGCCTGCAGCTCACCTTGCTTGCTCAGCATTGCGTCGACGTCGGAGCGGAGGGCGGCGTTCAGATCGCCGGACTTTGCTGCAGCTTCGGCATGTGCCTTGAGCTGGTCGCCGACCGTCTTGAGGCTGGCGTTGATGCTCTGGATATCGGTTTCGATGGACATTGAGTTACTCCTTGTGGGACTCGGTGGTGTTGATGTTGGTGAGTGTTGCGGCCAATGCCGCCGCACTACTGAAAGCATCCGGCGATAGCCGGGGCTGTTCGGTGGGATCGCCCTCACCGCTGCCAGCGGGATCACCCCGGCTGGACTTGATTTCGCTGATCAAGCGCATGGCTTCTGACTTCGGCATGCCTGTCGCACGCAAGCCTGCCTCCACACGGCGCACCGCTGAGGCGTTCTCTTTGCTTGCGCCCTTCTCCACCTGGTCGGAGGCCAGAAGTTCATCTGCAAAGCCGTCCTCCACTGCGGAGGCGCCGCCGATCCAAGTCTCGGCATCCATCAGCTTGGACATGGCCTTCTGCTCGGCTCCGGTGCGCGCGGCGTAGATGCTTGCCATCGCGTCGTCGAAGGGCTTGAGCGTCGCAGCCACGTCAGCAAGGTCGTGCCGATTGCCTACGGCAACGACCCAAGCGTTGTGGATCATCAAGAAGCCGGCGCGCGCGATCTGGACCGTGTCACCGGCCATGGCGATGACGGACGCAGCCGATGCAGCCAAGCCCAGCACCTTCACAGTGACCTCGCCGTCGTGCTCGCGCAGCAGGTTGTAGATCGCCAGGCCTTCGAACATGTCGCCGCCGGGGCTGTTGATGTTGACCGTGACCGGTCCTTTCCCCATCGCACGCAGGGATGCCGCGATGCGCTTGGCGGTCACGCCTTCGCCCGTCCAGTAGTCGTAGCCGATCACGTCATAGATGCTGATGGACCGCTCCGCATCGGTGTCGGAAGCCGCCCTGACGCCAGCCTCCCAGCGGTCAAGGGCGCGCGGCTGGATCTGGCTGCTGACAGCGGCGCAGGGGCGGCCCTCCGGTACACCCGGCAGCGTCTTGATCGTCATGTGGTCAGTCCTTCTTGTCTTCGGAGAAGCCCAGGAACGCGCGGATAGCGGCCCGGGCCTGGTCAGCATCTGAACCAGCGCCGATGGAATCCAGCGTGGTCATCGCGGTTTGCACGGTGAGCACGGCGGCATTACCGCCCATCGGCTCCCTGTCTTCCAACTCGCGCACTTCATCACGGGTCAGAATGCCCTTGTCCACCATCACCCCGTAGAACGCAGCGCGTCCGGCGCTGTCCGCGCGCAGAAGGCCTTCCACGGTGAACTTAGGGTAGTAGCGCAGGCGCTCGGCCGGCGTCAGCAGGTCCTTGCTGATGGCCTGCTCGATGCGCCGCAGCCACGGCCCCAGCGTAAAGGTCAGGAAGCCGATCATCTGCTGCTCGATACCGGTTCCCCAGCTCGTCGACTTCTCCGTATGGCCAACCATCCACGGCGGCACGCGGAACCAGCGGCAGATCGACTCCACGGAGAATGCCCGCGACTCCAACAGCTGCGCGTCGGATGGCTTGATGCCAAGCGTACCGGCCTCGGTTCCACCTTCGAGCAGCGGGGTTTCACCGCGCTCAATGGAACCCATCAGGTTCTTCTTGAACTCCGTCCGCTGCTCAGGCTTCAGGAACGCTTGGACCTTGTAGTAGATCGTCTGGAGCAGCCCGTTTCGGAATGTGCGAGCCGCTGCTCGGTCTGCAGCGATGGCGTTGCCGAACACCTTGGCACCGTAGGCGATCACGGACACGCCGTTCTCGCCATCCAGCGTGAACCCGGGAATGCGCCAGATCCTCGCCGGCGCGATGATCCTGGGAGCACCGTTGGCGCGCAGGTAGCGATACACCTTGTTGCCGTTCAGGTCACGATTGATGGTGAGCCTGGCCGGATCAAGGAACTGCAGGCCGATCAGGCGTTCGCCGGCATAGAGCTTCTCAGCGAAGGCGTTGCCACGAAGCAGCATCGCGACAACCATGGCCTCCCAGAACACCGCCGCAGTCGAGTCGATGTTTGGCTGGTCGTGAACGACGAAATGCAGCGGGTGCTGGCTCGCGACGCGCTTTCCGGTCTTCGTCCTCTCATACATCGACAGGGGCAATGTGGCGATCGTCTCAGAGATCAAGCGGACACACGCCCAGGCTGCGTCGACTTGGAGAACCGCCTTTGCTGTGACGGCTACGCCGGCCTCATTGGCCATCTCGCGGTCAATGTAGAGCTCGGCGTCGCGGGTCGTGAATGACCGCACCCAGCCATCGACTGCCGCACGAACTCGCCCAAGGACGCCTTGCCGTGGTTTCGTCTTCATGCCCTACCCGCCATGACCGGATCGCTCAGCCAATCGTCCATAGTTCCTTTCGCTTCTGGGTTCCGCGACATGAGCTCGACCGCATTCATCGCCGCCATCAGCGGGTCGATCTTTCCGGTTCCGCTCGCCGCCTTGGTGACATAGAGGGCGTTCTTAGACGCTTCGACCTTGGCGTTGCCCACGCACCAATCCATCAGCCGCGAGCCGTCATGCTCCAGCAGGCCGTCGGAGAGCCAGCGCTCGAACACCTTGCAGGTTCCGGTCAACTGCCAACCCTGGCGGATGCCAATGATCAGATCGGGATCGATTTGCTCGGCCGCCAATGCGTCGAGCACAGTCCCCAGCCCTGATGGATCCACGCCGATTCCCGAAAGCAGGCCGGCGTCCTCCACCAACTTCACCATCCTGGCCATTTCGCGCAGGTCGGTGGCACCTTCTTCCTCCATGCCGCCGACGAACATGCTGCCGTCCTTGATGAAGCCGGCATATCGCTCTTGCTCGCTCTTGCGGCGCTCAACTGCCTTGGGGTGTGCAAAGGCAAAGGACACCAGCATTTTCCGCTTGGTGTACTTGTGCCGACCGCAGAATGAGAGCCCCAACAAGTCGTCCAGCCCGCCACCGTCGATCCCGGCCGTCATGACCTCGCAGACCTTCAGCATGTGCGCGAGTTTGAGCTTCTTGTTGGCCTGTTGCTCCCAGTACTCTGCCCCCGCCCAGCTGCCCTGGTGCAGCGCCACCCCGATCTGCACGTTGAGGTGCTGCGACGCCCAGCTGCGCAGCTCGGCCTCGCTGGTGCCCACGGCGTCGTCGAACTCTTCCACCATGCGCTCCAGCGTCATGGCCCGGCCGATGTTCGGGTTCAGCAGCGGCCACAGCTGCGGGTCCTTCCACTGCTGGTCCTTCGACTCCTGTATCTCCTGCGGGAACTCGAACAGCACCGGCAGCATCTTGCCCACCCGCTTTCCGTCGCGGATGTCCCGGGCCTTCTGCAGCTCGTCGGCGAAAACGCCGACCGGCTGCTCGTCGCTCTGCGTGGTGATGAACCACAGGAACGCTTCCGGGTACGGCACCATGCCGCCGCGGATCTGACGCAGCGCCTGGGCGGCCTTGGCCTTCTTGGCGCACACGTGCAGCTCGTCGATCAGCGCTCCGCCCGACACCTTCACGCCGGTCAACACCGCAGGGTCAAACGTCATGATCTCCAGCGAGGCCTTCGTCTCGCGATGGATGATCGTCTTCAGGTGGTGGCGGATGTGGAACTTGGCATCCAGCACCGGGTCCAGCTCGATCGCGCCGGCGGCGGCGTCGAACGCCAGCTGCGCCGTGTCCTGCACCGGTGCCGTCATCAGGAACGTGGCACGTGGGCGCTGGTTCATCAGCGTGGCTGTCACCATGCCCAGCGCTCCGAAGGTCGTCTTGGCGTTCTTCTTCGGTACCAGGGCGAACAGGTCGCGAATCTCGCGGTCTCCGTTCTCCGGGTTCACCGAGCCGAACATGTTGCGTGCCACGTCCTGGAACCACTCGCCGCCGGCCTCCGCCACGGTGGGCGTGCCAGGCACGTCCGCCAGACGAAGCCTGCCCAGAATGGCTGCCGCGCGTTCCGCCTGTTGGGTCCATAGGGGCAGCTGCGTGACCGGCAGCTGGCCGGCCTGCAGCTTGCCCCACCAGTCCCGACAGGAAAGGTCCCAGCTCACTTACTTGGCGGCCCGGCTGATGGGGGTGACGTTGTTGCCCAGCAGGCCTTCCCAGCCGGTACCGGTCTCCGCACCGACCGCATCAGCGTTGGCCTTCTCCTTCTTACCCACCGGCTTCTCCTGCGGCACCGGGGGCGCAGCCAGCGTGGGAACCTGCGCAAGGAACGCTTTCTGGGCGGCCACGTTGCCCTTAAGTGCCGTCCTCGCCATGGCGTCCATCACCTCCATTCGCCGGCGCAGTGCAGCTGCTGAGATCTCCTTTTCGAAGTACTTCTCCAAGGTGTTCCGAGAGATACCCAGCGCGATCGAGATCTCCTGGTGCGTCATGCCGCTGGCCGCTGCGTTGGTCACCAGCCGGCGCTGCACCGCGGTGGCCTTGAACGCCGGGCGGCCAGGTTTCGTGTTTTTGCGCATAAATGGCCCTCAGCCTGAAATTCCGGCCGAGAAAAAAACCTCTGAATGAGTGGGCGGCGGGTGTCCGTGGCAAAGGCCATGAAGTTTTCTCCCTCCCCCCCCGGGCCTATTCCCGCCGATGTGAAACCGTTGTTCCGTCGCGTGTTGTTCCACGCGGTCGGTTCAACGTCGCGCCGCACCTCGCCTTGCCTCTGCCTGCGTCTTCGCTTTGTGGCAGTCGTGGTTGATGGCGCGCAGGTTGGACATGTCGTCCGTGCCGCCCTCTGCCACCGGCACGATGTGGTCCACCTCGTCAGCCAGAAGCGGCAGCCGGCCTCCTGTCTGGCAGTTGTCGCACTGGCACAGGTACTGGTCCCGCTGCATGACTGCATCCCGCTTCCTACGCCAGGGCCTGCCACCTCTGCCCTTCCCATACCTGGGCACGACAGGCGTGGCCGGCTTTAGCCTGCTGGGCGCGCTGGCGATGCGCGGAGCAAGGGTGGTGACCCTCGCCATCAGCCAAGGCTCTGCGATTGGTCACGCTCGCCGGGCACTAGCTCACCGTCCAGGCTGCGGGCTGGCTGGTCGTGCTCTTCCTCACCCTCGGCGGCCAGCGCCTCAATCAGGGCGTCCAGCTTCCTGCCCTGCTCCTCCTGCCTCAGTTCGATGCGGCGCAAGCGGTCCGACAGGCTCATGCTGACGCCCCGTCAAAGAACCCACCCCAGTACAACAACAAGCCGATCAGCATCACAGTGATGAAACTAGTCACCGCGTTGTGACGTGCTGGCTTCTTCAGTTCACCGTGCCTGGCAATCTCAGCGCCAAGCCCTATCAGGACCAATAGAAGGTAGATCGCTTGCGGCCAACCAATGCTCATGGCTCCACCTGCTTCTGGTCGCCGGCCGGGGCCAGCTTCTCGATAGCGCTCATTCGGCTATCGCAGTCCTCCAGAGTCAGGAGATTGGCGTTGTATGCAGCGACGACGGCTTCTACGGTGCGGGAGGTGGCGCGCTTCGCCGGGCAGCGGGCGGTCAGCGCCGCCGGCACAGCCACGGTGCGCTCGACCGGGACATACACCACCTTGGGCAGGCCGGGCTTCTCGGCCTTGCTGCAGCTGCCGAACCCGCACAGCGGCAGGGCCGCTGCCAGGATCACAGCAACGGAATGGCGTCGCATAGGTTCTGCTCCAACTGCTGCCGGCATCCCGGCTGGTTCTTGGCCGCCTGCAGGGCCTGCTCGGCCTGGGTGGCTCGGCGCTGGCTCTGGGCTGCGGCTGCCTCGGCCAGCCGTGCGGCCTCCTTGGCTGCCTGCTGCTGACGGGCTGCTTCATCGATGGCCAGCTGCGTCTGCCGGTTCACCTCCTGCAGCAGCTGGCCGCAGGCGTTGGCGGCACGCAGGTTCTCGTCGGAGCGGGCCTTGGCCTGGTCGCGCTGCTTCTCGGCGGCGGCGATCAGGGCCTGATCCTTCTTCGCACGGTAGTCCGACCCCAGCCGGGCGCCCATCAGCAGGACCGCGCCGACTGCCCCAATCCATAGCCCCACGCGGATCAGGCCAATGTAAGGCCGCAGCGGGTCAGGGATCAGCATCGCCGTTGCTCAGCTTGGGCTGCACGAAGATGCGGGATACCGCAGCCAGGAACGACGTCAGGCCAGCAGATGCCAGGGCGCTGTAGGCCACGGCCTGCTTGAACCCGTCATGCACCACCGGCAGCCAGTCGGCGGGCAGCAGCACATACGCGCCGATGATGCCAAGCGCCGTTGCGCTGATGATGCCGGCCAGCAGCGACAGACGAACCGACCAGAACCGCCAGAAATGGCGCCGGTCGCTGGTGAGTTTCACGCTCTTCACTTCAGCCCCCTGAGCTGCTTCAGCTCCTTGATGTCCTGCTTGTTCTGCTCGACCTGCACGGCCTGCTTGGCCAGTTCGAGCTTCAGCGCTGGGACGTCGGCCAGCTGGGTGTTGAAGGTCTGCAGCTGCTGCTGCACCGTGGCCATCTGCTGGTTCGTCACCTGCTGCTGGGTCAGAACCGCCTGCATGGAGCTGATCAGCCAGTACCCGCCGGCGACGATGAATCCGGCAAAAGCGGTCACGAACCACTTTTCTACCGGGCCGAGGGAAACGCGGGTGCGGCCGTCCTGGCTCGGCTGGACTTCCATCGTCACGCCCTTACCGCCTCAACCGCGGCGCGGTAGTTCTTCGGCCAACGGTCGATGTGCGGCTTGCCGGGGCGCCAGGCGTCCAGGTATTGCGCCCAAGCCACCGAGACGTTGCCGATCGGCGGAAGGCGCTTGGGCAGCGTGAACAGCAGCAGGCGGGCGAACCCAGCTGCAAGGATGTCGTCCTGTTCCAGCTGGGCATACACGCCGGCCGGCGTCGCGGTGACACCGCGCGCGCCGCAGAGAAGCGCGGCCGCTGCCCGGGTCGACGGGTGGTTCAGCACCCCGCGCACGCCGCCGCCCTGTTCGAACTGCCACAGGCCACGGGCCGGCCCCGGCTGCTGCCGGCGGACTTTCAGCCCAGACTCCTGCCCGGAGATGGCCAGCAGCATCACTCGCGCCTCAGGCGAGTCGTAGCGGGCGGCACCCAGCAGGGCCAAGGCCGGGATGACCACGTGTTGCAGGCACTGCGCCGCGGTCATCGGCAGCGGTAGCTGTGACATCGGTGGATCTCCGGCGATAGGGTGCCCGTCACCGCAGCCCGGCAGGCTCGGCGAATGGGTCCGGTGAGGGTGGACGGGCGTAGGTGGTTGCGGGGCCCGGATTCGAACCGGGGACTTCCGGGTTATGAGCCCGGCGGCTTAGACCACTGGCCCACGCCCGCAGGAGACGATGCCCCGAAATACAGAAGCCCCGGCGTTGGCCAAGGCTTCAGGGGGGACTTCTCGAATGGTGCCAAGTTTCTAGGCCACATTGTCTAGACGCAATACCTTGCACAACGACCGGATCGCATCGAGGCTCATGTGCTTCCACCGGGTCTCGCTCACGCCGAAGTGTTTAACGACCAAGGCCGTTGCATCCTTCATCGCCTGCTTGTGGACGGGGTCAGACAGGTTCATGCGGAACCACTCACCCTGCGTGTGATAGGCGCGGAGCTGGTCATGAAACATGGCCTCAGCTGACCGAGCACCACGGGGCAGGTCCAGGTAGGCCACATCGGTGATGGGCATCGGGCAGCCGGTTTGCACGGCGCTGACCCGCGCAGCCAGATCGGTGGTCACCCCGATCTTGAAGAAGCTCTCACCACAGCAAGCGTCGGCGATCATCATGTATACGCGCATCTTCATGCTGCGTTCTCCTTCGAAAGTTGACCCATCACGAATGCCTTTGCGATGGCGAGATAGTCGTAGTAGGTCGGCCGCTTAATGTCGATCCCCGCGCGCCGCAGGTTCTGCAGCTTCAGTTCCAGTGGCGCCGACTTCAGGAAGTACTCGCATCGCAGCGTCCGACCGGGTCGGATGTAGCCATACGCCTCCATGGCAAGCACTGCGGATTGGACTTCGTCTCCAGGCGTGTTGATGAGAATGCCGCGGTAGCCACCGGTACCCGGCACGAACCCTTGATGCTCAATCAGGGACTGAAGCAGGTTCCGGCTGGAGTAGCCGATGTGCTCGTACCGGCCACCGCCGTACTCTTCCGCCCACTGGATCAGGCGCGCTTCGAGCTGCTTCTTATCCATGGGTCACCTCAGGATTCATCGCGCATCCCCTTCAACACGTTCTCATCGAAGCGAAACACCGGCAGCAGGCCGTCGGTGTCGCAGTTCCCCCTCCTGTCCGGCCGCCGCTGGCAGTGCGCCGGGCTGCTCCCGCGCTCCCGCATGGTGCAGACCGAGCAGACGCCATGCTGGCGCAGGTAGGCGTTGTATCTCTTCCGCGTGCGGGCCTCGGCCGTGGTCACGCGGCGGCCTCGCCGAACAGGCTGGGTGCCGCGGCCAAATGCTCGATGACCAGCTCGACGCGTGCGCCCTTGGCATCCGGCTCCATGCGTTCGAGCAGGATGCGGCGGTGCTTCTTGTCGTCCACCCACGCCACACCGTTGAGGGCGTCGGACAGAACCTTCTCGCAGTTGCCTAGGTCGATGCACTGCACCGTGTCGTCCCAGGTGTGCGGGTCGCGGCGCGCACGCTTCGCCCAGTCCTGCGGCAGGTTCGGGTACAGCCGGATGGTCAGCGCGATGCGGCCAGCATGCGGATGGCCAATCCCTGCAGCCTTGGCCAGCCAGGCAACCTCGGCCTTGTAGGCCTTCGCCTCTTTGGTCGGGACCATGACGGCATGACCCTTGATGGTCACAGCGCGCCAGTAACGGTTCGAGCTGATGGGATACGGGAGGGTCAGGTGGATCATCGTGCGGCCTCCTGGAGCTGCAGCCGGGAAAGGGTGACGTTGAGGGCGGCCAACTCGTCCATCTTCATGACCAGCCACATGCGCTTTTGGCCGTGGATGCCGTTGAAGCTGCCCTGATGGCAGTCCTTGCACAGGGCCACAGTCGTGAAGTGCTGGCCCTGGTTGATGTGGTGGGCATCGCTGGGCCCAGGGCGACTGCACACGCTGCACGGCAGCAGCTTCACGGCGTCCACGTGCCGCTTCTCGGCCTGGGTGAAGGCCTTGGCGTTCTTCGTTCTCACGCGGCCACCCCGGACGGTAGAATCCGTGCCAACAACAGGGGGGAGTCATGAAACAGGGACGAACAGACCGGGATTGGGCGGTGGTGGCTGTAATGGCCTTTGCCGCAGGTGCTCTTTTGGCATGGGCTCTGTTGAGCAAACATCCGCCTCAGCCACGCCCACCGATCAGCATTGACTGGCCTGCATGGGTTCAGGCCGTTGGGAGCGTGGGTGCAATACTGGCGGCGATTGGAATAGCCGCTCACGAGCGAAGCGTAGCAAGAGCTGAGGAAGCCAAGAAAGACGACTTGGAAATGAAAAGTCGCCACACCCGCGCGAATCGGGCGTTGGAGCGATTTCAGAAGGTGATCGCTGAACAGCTCGATTTCGCCCGAACCCAGCAGACGGGAAATGTTCATCCCGAGATCCATCCACTTCCCCTGCCCGACGAGGTGAAGGACGTGGAGCGAGACTGTTACTTGATGGGTGAAGCCGGCGGGGATTTCCTGACCGTAACTAACTCCTTCCTGGAAGCGCAGTCTTTGATTAAGGGAGACATTCTTCTTAGAAAGCACGAATGCGCTTTCATTCAGCATCTGGAAAATGCACAGAACATGAGCAATCAGGCGCTTAAGAAGATTCGAGAGCCCCTCTGGGAAAAATAGATCGCAGTTCATCACGCCACCCTCCTGTTCTGCCCTGCCATGTTCCAGAACTCGGCGCGCACGTCGTCGAGCATCACGTGGGTGTACCGGCGACCTATGTACTCGGTCAGGCCATCGAACAGTTCTTGGAACCGGGCCTGTTCCATCTCGTCGAATGACAGGCTCTCGGCCCGCTTGACCGAGATGGTGCGGATCTCCGGCAGCACGCCGGCCAGCACCTTGCGGGCGCCAGCACCCAGCAGCGCCTCGCAGGCATCCAGCACCGCGGCGATGACCGGCGTTGCGTCCATCTCCACCGTCTCGCAGCACACGTTGGCGTCCAGCTGCAGGCGCTTCACCGCGTCGTGCGCGTCCAGCTGCTCCCAGCCTTCGACGTTGTCGACCATCAGATGCCCGATCTTGTGGATCAACCGGTGCTGCCATTCCTCACGCGGCTGCTTCAGCTCGCCGCGGATCTCCCGGCCCACTCGAAACTTGCGATCGCGCAGCAAGCGCTGGTCGACGGCATTGGCCGGCACCAGGGCGCCCACCAGCTCGCCGGTGTTCGGGTCGATCAGCTTGGCCACCACCAGGTAAATCGGCCGACGCGCGCGCTTGGCGCGGATCTTCTTCGCTGCAGCGGTCAGGGTCATGCGACTTCCCCCAGCTCGTCGGCAGCGCTGCGGTTGACGTAGGACGTCGAGCCGCCGTGCCACGTCACCGGCACCACGCCGATGTTCCCGTGCCGGTTCTTCACCACGTTGATTTCTGCCGCGGTGCGTTCGGCTTGCGGGTTGGACAGGTCGCGCCACAGCATCATGATCTGGTCGGCTTCCTTTTCGATTTCCGAGCTGTCGGCCAGGTGCTTCATCTGCGGCCGCTCGCCGTCGGCCTCGCGGTTCACCTGCGCCAATGCCACCACGGGGATGCGCAGATCACGGGCCAGGTTCTTCAGGCTGCGGGTGATGCTGCCCACCTGCTGGTGCTTCGGTGCGCGCGACATCGACGCGATCTCGATGCGCTGCAGGTAATCGACGTAGAGCGCGCGGATGCCCAGCTGGTGCTTCCACCGGCGGGCCTCGCGCACCACCTCGGTGATGTCTGGCGATGGCCGATCGTGGATGCGCACCGGAAGCGCGCCGTACTGCTCGGCGGCGTGCAGCAGCGAGCCGACGTCGTCGTGGCGGAACTTGCCAGCACGCAGGCGACCGACGTTGACGCCCGAACCAGCGGCCAGCCAGCGCAGGCCCACCTGGTCGGCAGGCTGCTCGCCCGAGATCAGGCCCACCGGCCCGCCCTTGGCGCCAGCGGCAGTGGCGCCAAGCAGGAAGCCCGTCTTACCCATCGCCGGCCGCGCACCCACGATGATCAGGTCGCTGTCGTGGAAACCTCCCAGCGCCTCGTCCAGGTCGAAGATGCCGGTGGAAACGCCGATCAGCTTCCCGCCGTTGCGTTGCGCTTCCATGGCCTGAGCTACGGCGGCATCGAGCGCCGACTGCGAGGTGTGTTCGTAGCTCCGGTCTGCGGTGTGCAGGGTCATCAGCCGCTGGATCGCGGCGTCGACCGCGTCCTCCTGCCGCGCCTGCGCGCCTTCCTGCAGCTCCCGTGCGATCGCCAAGGCCTCACGGTCACGCCACGCGGACAGCAGGATCGACGCTTGATAGGCGGGCTGGCTGCTGGGGTACAGATCGCGGTCGACGCCGATCAGCATCGCCAGCTCGCTCAGTCGCGGGCTGCCCATCCGGTCGGCCACGTCCGAGATCGTCACCGCGTCCACCGGCTTCCCGCCGGCGTCCATGCTGCGGATCAGCTCCCACAGCTGGCCGTGCGCCTCGTTGCCAAAGTGACCCGGCAGCAGCGGCATGTCGGCGATGCTGGACGGGCGGCACATCGCCGTGTGCAGCACCTGGCGCTCGACCTGATGGATCGCCGCGCGGTGGTTGGCTTCGAGGGTCGTCATGCGCTGAGCCTCGGCAGTGCGCCCTTCTGCTGCGCTGGCGCTGTGCCCGGCCGGGTCGGCGCCTGGTTCTGCGCGCGGCTCAGCCAGGAATTCACGAACCGCATGGCACCGCTGCGGGTTTTCCGGTTCTTCGGGTTGGAGATCGTCCAAGCCTTGATCGCCCGAAGGGTCTGCATCACGTCGATGGCCGGGTACAGCTCGGCGAACTCACGGACTTGGACCTCGGTGATTTCGAAGTCCTTGCCGTCGTTCAGCAGGAAGCTGACGGCCACTGGCGAAGCAGGCTCCGGTGGCAGCAGGTCAGCAGCCGGAGCCGGCTCGGCCGGCGCAGCGCAAGTGGTTTGGTTTGGGTTCTCTCTGGGTTGGGTTGGGTTGGGTTCTGTTTGGGTAACCGTTGGGGGAACCGTTTCGGAAACGGTTTCTGCAACCGTTTGGAGAACGGTTCGGTAGTCGTTACCCAAGTGCTTGACGTACTTCAGGATTGCGCCGGCCACGCGGGCCTTTGCCTCCCCCTTCGGAAGCGCCTCGAACTCCGCCATGCGCGCCGCCGCCACGTTGCCGTTGGCGACCTTGTTCCAACGCAGGAATCCGGGCAGAAAAACAACCCCTTCGAAACGGTATGCGAAACCGTTTCGAGACAGTTCGGCAAACCCTTCCGAAACCCTTTCCAGAGACCACCCGAGGTCGGCCATCACGTAGCCATCCGGGCAGCGGTAGCAGCCCAGCCCGTTCGAGTGGGGGCCGGTCATCAGGTAAGCGGCCAGCAGCTTGCCGGCATCGGTCCACTCTTGCGCATCCTGGCTCTGCCAGAACGCGCACTGGATCTGTCCATACTCACGCATGGGACACCCCCATTCGCTTCTCCATGGAACGCACCTGCTCGGTAGAACGGGCTAGGACGGCCGCCTTGAACTCGGAATGGAGGCGGGTAGCCTCTTCCCTCTCCCCAGCAACCATCGCCACTCGCATAAGGGCGGCGAGCATCTGGATGCGCTCTTCTCGGGCCTGGTCGAAGTTGGTGGTCATGCCCCTACTCCACGCTGGCCGGTCACAGCCCGCAGGCGTGCCAGCAGGTTGATCATGGCCTCCACCTGCGCAGTGCCGGCGCTGCTGATGGCCTTCATCTCGTTCTCGCTGATCAGGCCGTCAGACAGTGCCTCCTGCAGCGCCTGCGCGAACGCGCCTTGCTTGGCAGCGTTCTCCAGCATCGCCCCCATCACGGACGCCATGCCGTCCGCCTGCATCTTCTGGAGGGTGTAGCCGTGCTCAGCGGCCATCGCATGCAGGATGCGGTCGTCACCGGTCACGCCCATGATCTCGCTGGCCTCGGCCAGGGTCAGGTGATGCGTGTTGTTGTTCGGGTTGACCTTGTTGCGCAGCACCGCGGCGGACATGCCGATGCGGACGGCCAGCGCTTCACTACCACCGGGGTAGTCCTTCACGGTCTTGTGTGCGGCGTCTGTGATGTTCATGGGCGGTCTCGGTGAACGTGGTTTGCGTTACGACGCCGGCGCAAGATGCGCGGCATGGAGAAGCGAGCGAAAAAGGAAGCAAGGCTGCTGTGGGCACCGAATGTGGTCAGGCTGGTGCACATGGCTGGAAGGGCGTACTCGATCAGGAGGGTCAAAGGCCGGGACGTGGTGCGATGCCTGCGCCAGCCCCGCCGAGCGCCAGGGATGGCGCTGGGGGCGGTGCTCCCCTTCCCGGCAATGGTTCCGTGAGTGGCCATTTCATGCCGTCGCTTCGTCCTGCTGAGCGCAACTTGTGCCCGGAGGGACCCCGAACACATCCGGGCGCAGTTCTCCACGCGGAACTCGCCCGCGCGTTGCCCGATGGATCTCGTTGGCGAGCTTTGCACTGGGCTGCTTGTTGCCAAGCGCAATCTGGTACAGCGTCCCGGCGCTGCAGCCTGCCTTTTTGGCCACCGAATCCAGAACCGGGCACTTGAGCGTCCCAGTTCCACCCTTGGATACCGCGTAGTTGGTCAGGTTCATGCCCAGCACATTACCGTTTTGGTTATGCGCGGTCAACACCGTTTCGGTCATTTCTTCGGCGGGCTGTACTTGTGACCATTACCCCCATGGACGCCAGTACCGCCCGAACCGAAAACATGCGCCGCTTGGTAACCCAGGCAGGAGGACCGGCGGATTGGGCCCGACAATATGGCGGGACCCGTTGGCAGCAACCCCAGGTGAGCCAATGGATCTCTGAAGCCTCGCCCAAGGGCATAGGCAACCGCCTTGCGCGGGACCTGGAGGCAGCCATGGGCTTGGAGCACGGCGAACTCGACCGCGCACCGTCTCGGCAGTCTCAGCCGGTGGGAATCGACATCGATACCCTTCGCTCAGCTCACCGCCTACTTCAGTTGGTGGCTGAGATCCGGGGGGAACCACCTGTCCCAGAAATCAACGTCACCGCCTTGGCCGTCGCGTATGAAACGGTCCGCGCGGAGGCAGCGTCTCTGGATGACAGCAATGTCCTCGACTTCATGCGGGCCTTCGTGGCCCGATTGGACAAAGTAAAGGGAGATGGCGATGGCACTGAGCGAAGAGCGGTTGAAGGAACTGGCTAACCGTATGGCAAAAGCGATGGGTACCGAAACACCCACGCCGCGCGCTCGCCTTCGCCTTGTGACCTGCACCCCAGCGGTTCGGCAGATGGACGACCTCACCAGGGAATCGCACTGCAGGATGATTCGCCACTTGCGGAGGCGGTGGGGATTCCCGATGCAGATGATCATTGACCAGGCGGTCTTCGGTCTTGCTGGCGTGGAACAGTTGGATGATGAAGCGCTGATCCAACTACACCGAGACCTAGAGCGTGCACAAGATTGCATGCGAGATGGCATCAGCTTTGAGGATGCCGGGTTGCTCAGGGCTCAGTTCTGAACGGGCCAAGCTCGCCGCTTTTTGATTTGACGAACGCAACTACAGGGAGATGAGTTTCATGAGGAAAATCCTTTTGCTCGCTACGGTCGTGCTAGGCCTTAGCGGCTGCGCGACAACTGGCCAGAACGCGGCGAACCTGAAGCAGGAGTTCCAAGCTGGTATTCCAGAGTGCCAGGGCAAGGAACAATGCGACGCCGCGTGGGAATCTGCGCAAGTGTGGGTTGCACAGAACAGCCGCCTGAAGATCCAAACGGCCACGAACGTCTTGATCGAGACCTACGGGAGCGGGCAGTACGACCCGACCTTGTCCATGCGTGTGCTCAAGGAACCGATCGGGAACGGCAATTACAGGATCGTTTTCAGCGGCGGGTGTAACAACATGTTTGGTTGTCAGCCCAATGCGTTCGAGGCTGGCATCCGATTCAACGATGCAATCAAGGCTGCCATAGCCGCAAAGCGCACCGACATACCCTGAGCCATCCCGTCGCGGCAAGTCCAGAAGCCCCGCCCTGCGGGGCTTTTTTACGCCTGCGAGGCGGGCAAGAAAAAGTAATTACCGTTTCGGTATTGACTGATCGTAACCGTTTCGGTAATGCTATACCCGTCGGCCCACCCGGGCCATCCAGACGGGGTCACCCATGGCAGTCCGCACCGCAAACGACCTGGCCCGCGCTGCTCAGCGCAGCCATGACGGCCGCGCACCGGCCGAACCGAACGACGAGGCCTTCCAGTTCGCCTGCGACCACGTGGCGGCGGAGCTGGAGCGCGAGGGCGACGTGGCCCCGCTGGTCGAGAAGCTGAGCCAGGCTCGGCACGTGATGACCCACCTCCTGACGCAGGAGGTTCCGGCCCACCTGTTGCCCCACTTCCGCGAGCTGGCCGATCTGGTCCGCGACATGTCCCGCCGCGTGGACGCCTCGATGAACGATTTCGAGGCCGGGCACATGGAGGACGCCGCATGACCGCCGCCGAACGCGAGCAGCGCCACCACGTGGTCGCCACTGTCGTCGCCAATACCCTGGCGTTCTGCCTGGGCGTGCTGGCCACCGTACTGCTGCAGGCGGTGCTGTCGTGAGCGCCGGGCTGCTGGCAATCGGCGTGGATGCCGCCCTCGACAACTGCGCGCACTACCTGCGCGAGGAACAGGGCCTGGCTGACGCCGCTGCACAGGTCGACGCCGTGCGCATGGCCTTCGCCAACGTCCGCGCCGCTGCCCGTGCCTACCGCGACTCCAGCGACCTGGTCGACGTGATCACAACCGGCGATCGCTTGGACGCTGCTCTGGCGGCCTGCGAACCCACCGACACCGATCACAACCGCGAGGCCGTGGACGGCCTGTGCGTGGAGGAATCCGACGATGAGCAGTAAGAGCTGGCAGCTGTGCGAACTGGAATGCGTTGCTGGGTTCCGCATCGTCCCCGAAGGGAGCGAGCGTGCCGTGGCGATCGCCATCCAGCGCGACCCGAACGCTCACGGTCTCGATGGAATCTCCGCGGACGAGGCATTGCGTCACGCCCGCCTGATCGCTGCGGCGCCGGAACTTCTGGAAGCGCTGATCCGGCTCGAAGCGGAGCTAGTCGAAGACAAGTACGGCGAGTGCTACGAGCCTTCCCCATTCGAGAACCTGGCACTCGCACGCGCCGCCATCGCCAAGGCCACAGGGGAAGCCGCATGCGCCTCCTGACCTTCTTCGGCTGCAGCAACTGGCGCGACGTCGCCGCCTGCCTCGCCTGCTACGCCATCACCGCCGCGCTCGCAGCCGCCATGTGCTGGCCGCTGGCCTGGTCCTGACTTCCCGCCGGCGCGGCCGGCTCCTACGAGAGGCACCACCGATGTTCCAACTCGATCAACACGATGCGGTGTTCTCGCATCTGAACCTGCGGAAGGAAAAGCACGGCGACGAAGACGCGGCCGCTGCTGACCTGAAGTTCTCGCTGAACGCTCCGAACACGATCCTCAACACCATCGACCCGGCCATCCTGCCGGCGTTCTGGAAGAAGGCCGACAAGGGCCAGCAGCAGAACCTGCCGATGGAAGGCAGCACGGACCTGGTGGCGCTGAATCTGCCGCTGCTGGGCGAGCAGGACATCACCGGCAAGTTCGAAGGCTACGAGCTGTCGATCGGCTCCCTGATGGACCACATCGAAGCGGTGTTCTTCGCCGATGCCAAGGTGAAGAAGATCACCTGGAAGCCGCTCGAAGGCGGCAGCGTGGCCATGGGTTTCACCGTCTCGGTGCTGCTGGACGAGGACGAAGACGCCGAGCTGATCTCTGCATGGCGCCGCGGTGAGGTGCGTCTGACCCTCACGCCGCCAAGCGCTGCCGCGCAGCAGGAAGACCTGGCCGCGTAACGCATTCCCCCGCCCTCACGGGCCCCGCGCCGGCCGGGATTCCACGACGCCGGCATCTATTCCCATCCGACAAAGGAACTGCCATGTCCGAAGCCCTAATTCCACTCGAATCCGTCAACGCCGTCGAGGTCTTCACCGGCGGCGGACTGGACGACCTGCTGGCCCGCATCCGCGCTGAGGCCGTCACCTTGGTACCGAACGTCAAGACGGTTGCCGGCCGCAAGGAAATCGCCTCGATCGCCTACAAGGTGTCGCGCTCCAAGATCGCCATCGATGACGCCGGCAAGGCGCTGGTGGCCGACCTGAAGAAGCAGACCGGCGACATCGACTCGGCCCGCAAGAAGGCCCGCGACACCCTGGACGCGCTGCGCGACGAAGTGCGCAAGCCGCTCACCGACTGGGAAGAAGAGCAGGCCCGCATTGAGCGCGAGCGCGCCGAGGCCGAGGAACGCGCGCGTTCTGAGGCCGAAGCGGCCCGCCTGGCCGAGATCGCCCGGAAGGAAGAAGAGATCCGCGCCCGCGAGGAAGCCGTGCGCGCCGCTGAAGAGGCAGAGCGCCAGCGCGTTGCAGCTGAGCAGGCCGAGCGTGAGCGCGTCGAGCGCGAGGCCCGCCTGCAGGCTGAGGCCGCAGAGAACGCGAAGCGCGAGGCGGCTGCTGCCGTGGAGCGTGCCGAACGTGAGGCGCGCGAAGCCACCGAGCGCGCGGCCCGTGAGGCAGCCGAAGCCGAGCAGCGCGCCAAGGATGCCGCCGACAAGGCCGAGCGCGAAAAGGCCGAGGCCGTCGCCGCTGCCGAGCGCCGCGCCCAGGAAGAAGCCGACCGCGCCGAACGCCAGCGCCAGGCCCAGGCCGATGCGCAGCGCAAGGCGGACGAGGCCCGCGCTGCCGACGTCGAACACCGCCGTTCGATCAACCGCGCCGCCATGGCCGCACTGATCGCACAGGGCATCAGAGAAGACGACGCCGCCACCGTCATCACCGCCATCGTGCAGGGCAAGGTCCCGGCCGTGGCCATCCGCTACTGAGGCCCCCATGAACCAGATGACCACCCGCGCCGCTGCCGGCGCCCTGATGACCAGCGAGCAGGCCGAAGCCATCCGCGGCGCGTTGAAGTCGAGCCTGTATCCGGGCGCCAGTGATGCGTCCATCGACATGGTGCTGAGCTACTGCCAGGCGGCCGGGCTCGACCCGATGACCAAGCCGGTGCACATCGTGCCGATGAAGGTGAAGATCGGCGAGAACCCCGACGGAAGCGCCGTCAACGGCATGCGCGACGTGGTCATGCCCGGCATCGGCCTGTACCGCATCAACGCTTCCCGCACGGGCCAGTACGCCGGCTGCAGCGAACCCGAGTTCGGGCCGACCTGCACCATGGAGTCGGTGCGGGACGTGTGGTCGGATGGACCCAATGGGCGCAGGCAGAAGACGCAGAAAGCCTTCCAGCTGCACTACCCGGAATGGTGCCGCGTCACGGTCCGCAAGCTGCTCGGTAACCAGGTAGTGGAGTTCTCCGCCAAGGAATACTGGCTGGAGAACTACGCGTCCAAGAGCGATGGCAGTCCCAATGCCATGTGGGAAAAGCGCGCCTTCGGCCAGCTGGCGAAGTGCGCTGAGGCCCAGGCGCTGCGCAAGGCGTTCCCGGAAGCGGTCGGCTCCCAGCCCACCGCCGAGGAAATGGAAGGCAAGGACATCATCGATGCCGAATCTGTGCGCGCTGATCGCCGCCCCTCGACCGCTGGCGCCATCACCCGCCAGCAGCAGGCCGAGCCGCAGGACACCCCGGAGCGGCAGGCCCTGTACGCCAGCCTGCAGGAGTTCGCGGAGTGCGGCATGGAGGAATACCAGGGCGCATGGGGCCGCCTGACCAAGGAACAGCGGCAGCTGATCGGCACGGCCGGCCACGAAACCCTGAAGGGCATCGCCGACCGCGCCAGCGCCACTGTGGTTGAAGAAGGCGGCCAGCAGACCGCAGCCGATGAAGAGGTGCCGCTGTGATCGTCATCGGGTGCGACCAGGGCAGCGAGGCGTGGCACCGCGCCCGCGCCGGCATCATCACGGCCAGCATGTTCGCCACCGCGCGCTCGCGCGTGGGCGAGCTGACCGACCAGCAACGCACCTATGTGGACGCGGTGCTGTCCGGCCTGGCCGAGAGAACCGCCATGGAGCGCGCCGGCTACAAGGCCGTGCCGCGCTCGGCCATCATTGAGAAGGCCATCGCCGGCGAGCCCATCGGCGACTTCAGCGAGGCGTCGAAGAACTACGCCTTCCGGCTTGCCATCGAACGCATCAGCGGCGAGCCGCTGGACGAGGGATTCGAGACGTTCGCCATGCGACGGGGCCATGAGCTGGAACCGCAGGCACGCGCCGAGCATGAGGTGCAGTCCGGGCTGCTGGTGAAGCGCGCAGGTTTCGTCCTGAGCGACTGCGGCGACTACGGCTGCTCGGCCGACGGTTTCATCGGCGAGGACGGCGGCAGCGAATACAAGTGCTTCATCAACCCGGAGAAGCTGCGCGCCTTCCACATCGACAACGATGCGAGCGAGGTGTTCGAGCAGGCCCAGGGATGCATGTGGTTGACCGGCCGGCAGTGGTGGCACATCGGCCTGTACTGCCCGGCGCTGGCCGCCGTGGGCAAGCAGCTGTGGTGGCGCCGCTTCGACCGCGACGAGGCGTTCATCGCCAAGCTGCGCGCCGACCTGGAGCCGTTCCGGCAGATGGTGGTCGGGTTCGAGCAGTCCCTGCGCGCTGACGACCACCAGGAGGCCGCATGAAGGGCCTGAACTACGTCTACCCGCACCGGGGAACGATCCGTGGTGGCAAGGCCAAGGCGGCGCTCTTCGCCCGAGTGGTCGAGGGCAAGAGCTACACCATGCGCCAGATCGCCGAGCAGCTGGGCGTTTCGCTCACCACCGCCGACACCAGGGTGAAGCGCGGCCCCTACCCGCTCACCCGGGAGAACCTCAGCAAGTCGCGCTTGGAGCAGCCATGAAGACCTGCACGAAGTGCACGGCCCGGCTGCCGCTGCGGTTCTTCCCGCTGATCAACGGCAAGGCCACCGCTGCGTGCGCGCCCTGCCGGAACACCGAGCGCCGCCTGCACGACCCGCTGCGCCCCCTGCGCCGCGATCCGCTGCAGGTCGAACTGAACCACCTCACCCAAAGCTGGCAGCGCCGCACCCGTTGGCCGCTGCTGGCGCATCAGGAGACGCATTCGTGACCAGCATCCACGTACAGCCGACCTTTGACCTGGCCACGCAGGCCGAGAAGGACCGCCAGCGGGCCGAGATCGCCGACGACGTTGCCCGCTGGGAAGCAGCAGGCGGCAAGGTCCAGATCCTCGGCAACAGCCCCATCGACCGATCCACCATCAGCCGCCGCCAGGTGATCGAAGGTGGCCACAACAGCCGCACGAAGAAGGGAGCATCCGCATGACCACCGACAAGAAGACCCTGGCGGACGTGCAGCCCGGTGGGAGGGTGAGGCTGGGGGATGCCCTGCCGCCGCTGCCGTGCACGGGCTACAGCGCCTACAGCGACGGAACCGAGCCGCTGTACACCGCCGAGCAGATGCGGGACTACGCACGCGCCGCCCTCTCCGCCCAGCCCTCCCCGGGTGGTCAGGGGGATGCGCTCGATCTGGACCGCGTGCTCTCGCTGGCCGACTTGCATGCCGAGGAAAGCCGGGAAGACGGCGTGCGCCTGCTGGATCGCGGGGGACTGCTGGCGTTCGCGCAGGACGTGGCTGCTGCCTTCGCCGCCCGCCAGCCGGTGGGGACCGATGACGCGACTGACCGGGCCTTGGGCGAAACCATCGACCAGCGCGACCGATGTGAAGAAGTGGCCGACGAGCTGGCCGCCCGCATCGCATCCATCACTGGCGTGGATATCGGCGAGCACAGCAGCGCCAACTGCCCTTGGCAGAACGCCATCGAGGCGGCCGAGGAATACAAGCCCGCGCAGGCCGTGGACCTTGGGCAGTTCCGGGATGCCATCACGCGAGAGTATGCAAATTCTCGGGCGCTGTGTGACATGCCGCGCATCTTGGAGTGCGAACGTCTGCTGGCCCTGATCGACAGCATGGCGGTGGGCAATGGCTGACAACGTGATTCAGATCGGCGAGCTGTTGATCCGCCGCCGTCAGGAAAAGCACACCTACCTGAAGGACGAGCGCTGCCACCACCGCAAGATGACGTGGGACGACAACGGCCAGATCGTGACCTGCGACGCCTGCGGCATCCAGCTTTCTCCCTACTGGGCGCTGCACCAGCTGGCCTATTTCTACGACAAGGAGATGTCCAAGCTCAAAGCCCGGGCGGAGCAGCTGGAACAGGACAAGTCGCACAACCTGCACCTGATCGCGGCGAAAAAGGTCGAGGCCGTGTGGCGAAGCCGGAACATGGCCCCGTGCTGCCCGCACTGCGGACGGGGAATCCTGCCAGAGGACAAGCTGGGGGACGCGCAAACTCGCCGTGATTTCGAGCTTCGCCGCCGACAAGCACGGCCCGAAGAAGGAAAGAAGGGGATGTTCCGTGGCTGACCAGCTGCTCACCGCTGCAATGGTCCACGTGTTCGCCCTGGCCGGGTTCCTGGCCGGCATCGCCACCCTGTGGGCGATCAGCCGCGCATGCCGCGCCGCGCGCAATGGGCTGCGCTGGTGCTGGAGGAGGTGCGCTCATGGCTGAGTTGCTGCCGATCCTCGTTGCCTGCGAGTACAGCGACACCGTGGCGTCGGCGTTCCGCGCCTTCGGCTTCGGCGCCTACTCGTGCGATCTGCGGCCCAGCGAGGGTGACCCGCGCTGGCACATCCAGGACGACGTGCGGAACCATCTGCAGGCCGGCCGCTGGCTGGCGATGGTTGCCCACCCTTACTGCACCTTCAACACGCTGGCCGGCATCCGCTGGATGTACCACCCGGACGACACCGCGCTGCCGCAGCCTGACCGCCGCCGGCACCCGAAGTACCCGAACCGCATGCGCGACTTCTTGGAGGGCGCACTGCTGTTCGCCGACCTGATGGCAGCGCCCGTGGAGTTCATCGCCGCGGAGAACTCGAAGCCGCATGGCTTGGCCATGAGCGTGCTGGGGCGGCCGACGCAGACTGTGCAGCCCTACGACTTCGGCAGCCCCTTCACCAAGGGCGCAACGCTCTGGCTGAAGAACCTGCCTGCGCTGGTGGCCAGCCACACGAAGGCGCAGGTGATCGAACAGCACGGGAAGATCGAGGCCCGCTGCCACCTGATGCCACCAGGACCGGATCGCGAGAAAGAGCGTTCGCGCTTCGATCCCGCGATTGCCGCGGCCATGGCCCAGCAGTGGGGGGGGCACATCCTCGAAACGAAGGCAGCAAACCGCACTCAGGTCACCGTGCCTGCCGATCTGTTTGCAGCCGCATGAACACCGCCACCGAGCAGCTGCGCGCTGCGCTGGCCACGAACTGAAGGAGGACAACATGGCTACCGAGCCGCTCGTTTTCATCAAGATGCCCGAGGTCAAGCGCCGCACGGGCCTGGGCAAGACCACGATCTATGATCGGATCAGCGCCGGCACCTTCCCGGCGCCTGTGCCGCTGGGCGGCAATGCGGTAGGCTGGATCGAGGCTGAGGTGGACGCCTGGCAGGCCGCCCGGGTCGCCGAGCGGGATGGAATTGAACCCGCCAAGGCTGCATAGAGTGGGGGTATTGCTGGGGGTATAGGTTTCGGACACCAGCACCAACCACCTGCTCCATCAACAACTTACGTTCACATTGCGGTAGGGCCCACCTCCACCATCTGTATGGCCTGTCGAGGCCGCAAGAAGCCGGATCTCCCGTCAACCGGGGTTCCGGCTTTTTTGTGCCTGCACGTCGCGGAGGATGTGTGGCGCATAATCGGGATGACACCTCCAACAGCCCCTCACCCCGCGATCGCCAGAAGGATCTGCCATGAAAGCCCCCCTCGCGATGTCCCTGCTCCTCACCGCCCTGGCCGCAGCCCCAGCCACGCACGCCTCCACACCCACCATCGCGCCGCCAGGCACCGCAACGTTGGAAGCCCTGCTGTCCTGCAGACCTGGCTCCAACTTCAGCAAGGCCGAAGCCATCGATGCCCTGCAGGCAGCCGGCCTGGCCAAGAAGCCGGGCGGTACATTCGAACCGGAGGACAAGCCGGTCGCGCTGTTTGGCGGCACGGTCACCAGTGCCGATGTGAACGTGGCCGAAGGCGAGAGGAGCCTCTTCGTGTACTTGAACGGTGTCGATGCCAAGCGCCTGGCCAAGGCCTGGTCGGTGACCGAAGTCAACGAGCACGCCAATACCGAAGAACCGTCGTACGCGAAGCGCATCGACAAGCGCCATACCCTGCACGTGATCGCGGGCGACGATTACGAGGGCTATTCGGCCGCAGTGAAATGCCAGATCAGCCGCTGATGGCGTAGCCAACGCTACAGCCAGCGCGGCACGCGACGACGGTACTGCGCGTACGCCTCGGGAAAGCGCGCCATCAGTGCCCGCTCCTCCGGCAGGATCTGCAACCGCGTGATGTACGCCAGGAACAGCGGGACCACGATCAGCGCGATCAGATGCTGCAGGTACACCATGGCTCCCAGCAGAACCAGCGCCTGGCCCAGATACATCGGATTCCGTGTGCGGCGGTAGACCCCGCTGGTAACCAGCACGCTCGAGGCCGAAGGTCGCAGAGGATTGACGGTGGTGCCTGCTCGCCGGAAGGAGACCTTGGGCAGCAGGTTGAGCATCACACCGAGCGCCATCGTCAGACCCGCCAGTAGCGCCGGCACCGGTGCCCGAAAGGCAGAACCCGGCCACAGCCTGCACGCTGCATAGCCGACAGCAGCATCACCACGGGCGGGGGAACACGTGTTTCCAGCCAGGTCATCACGATCACCAAGCACGTTCCACCACAGTGTCACACGGGAATGCCCGGATCGCACGGCGGACGCATCGGCCAGGCCCAATCCGGCCAGTGGATTCCACTTTGACAGACCGACCGCTAGAGTGGCGCCTCCGCGCAGGAGGATCGCATGGCTACCACGGGCTTGGGCTTGATCGGCCGCACGACCCTCATCATCACCGCGCTGCTCAGCCTGGGAGGTTGCGCGACGCTGCGGCAGTTCGGGCCTTCGGTGCAGGTCGCCTCGGTCACGCCCGGCCAGTACATCGCGCTCAAGCGCGGTGACATCCTCACCTCCGGCAAGCTCAGTGCGGCGACCACGGAGACGCTGCGCGTGGCCGGCCTTGATGAAGGTGTCTGCGCCAAGCCCGGCCTGCCCTGCATCGAAGCGATGGAAGCCAGCATCGTCGTGCGCGAGGAGGACAAGCGCTCCAGCCTGGCCGAGCTGTGGCTGCAGTATGCGATGACCCTGCCGGCGCCGAAGCGCGAGTACTCCGCCTCGGGTCGCGCCAAGACCGCAATCAACGAGTTGGATGCCGACTTCCAGCCGCGCCTGGACGCATGGATGCAGGTCGCGCGCCAGGCCTACGCCTACCTGTTCTTCACCGAGCGCACCGCCAACCAGCGCGGCTTCGAAGACCGCCAGACCCAAGTGCGCGACTATTACAACCTGGCCGTGCAGGAGGCGTCCGTGCAGCTGTACGACGCCTACGCCACCGGGCGCGTGCACAACGATGCCAACCATCTCCAGCTGGGCCGCTGGACGTTCGTGCTGGCCCCTCCAGGGGAAGCATCGGCGTTGGACGAGCGTACACCGACCGAACTGGTACCCGCCGCCTCGCTGTCGTTCACCGGCACGCTGCGCAGCGTGCACCGCCGCGATGGCTTCGGTGCCGAACTGGTGGCCGTGATGGATGACCCGGCCGCAACCACGCCCAGCACTACGCCGGCAGCGGTGCAGGCAAGCCCTTCCGCCACTCAGAGCTGGAGCGAGATGCCTTCGCCATCGATGACGGTGCTGCTGCGCTTCTCGGGAAAGAACCTGTGGGAAGTGCTGCACGATGACGAGCCGGAGCTGGAGATTCACGATCCCTACCAGGTTTCGGAAGTAACCCTGCACGGCCAGCACGTGCCATTGGCGGCCAACTTCACTGCCGGCTATGCGTTGTGGCTGGCCCGTTCCAATTTCAGCCGGCAGTCGCTGCGCTCGCTGTTCGGGGGCAAGGGCGGCATCGACACGCCGCATCTGTACATGATGCAGCCCTACGATCCCAACCGTCGCGTACTGCTGATGATCCATGGCCTGGCCAGCAGTCCGGAAGCCTGGGTCAACGTGGCCAACGAACTGCTGCGCGACGACGAGATCCGCCAGGACTTCCAGGTCTGGCAGTTCTACTACCCCACCAACATGCCCATCGCGATGAGCCACGATGCGATGCACCACACGCTGGATGAGGTGTTCAAGCATTTCGACCCCAGCGGCAAGGCGCGGGCTTCGCATGACATGGTCCTGGTCGGGCACAGCATGGGTGGGGTGATCGCGCGGTTGATGGTTTCCTCTTCCGGCGATCATCTGGTCGATACCCTGCTGGCAACCGCGCAGATGACGCCGGCACAGCGTGAACTGCTGCGCACCAAGGGCGCACCGGTGCTGACCTTCCTGCCGGAACCGGCAGTGTCGCGGGTGGTGTTCATCGCCACGCCACACCGCGGCACCGATGTGGCGGGCACCCGCCTGGGCCGCTGGATCGGTCGCCTGGTGCGGTTGCCGCTGACCGTGCTGGAAGACGTTGCCACCATCGCCAACGACGGCCAGATCGACCGCACCGACGGCAAGCACGGCTACCAGATGAACAGCATCCAGAATCTGGACAAGCACGATCCCTTCGTCCGCGCCGTGGCAGACCTGCCGATGTCGCCGAAGGTGCACTACCACTCGATCATCGCGCGGGCAAAGGCCGATGGTCCGCTGGGAAAGACCAGCGACGGGCTGGTGCCCTACTGGAGCTCGCACCTGCCGCATGCGGACTCGGAGAAGGTGATCGTCTCCGGGCACAGCGTGCAGGAAGCCACGCCGGCCATCGTCGAACTGCGGCGGATCCTGCATGAGGATATGCAGCAACACGGAAACCAGGCCAATTAGCCGTGGGCAGCTGAGGGAAATCCCTCATCGCGCGTGCGCACCCACGCTCCTATGCTGGCCTCACATTTCCCGCAGGAGATCTGCATGAACACGCAAGAGCCCAGCCGCCAGCCCAGCCCCGACCCGGCCGAGCGCGATGCCTTCTTCCCGTCGCCCTACTCGCTGTCACAGTTCACATCGCCCAAGAGCAACCTTTCCGGTGCCGACTACCCGGATGCGCGCCGCGATGGCCGCTGGAAGGTGCTGATGATCGCTGCCGACGAACGCTATCTGCCAACTGCCAATGGCCACCTGTTCTCCACCGGCAACCATCCGGTGGAGACCCTGCTGCCGATGTACCACCTCGACAAGGCCGGCTTCGGCATCGATGTAGCCACGCTGTCGGGCAACCCCGCCAAGTTCGAGTGGTGGGCATTTCCAAACGAGGACAAGGAAATCGGCGGGCTGTACGAGCGTTATGCCTCGTGCTTCCGCCAGCCGCTGCCACTGGACGAGGTGGTCGCCGGGCTCGATGCGGATTCGGACTATGTTGCAGTGTTCATCCCCGGTGGCCATGGCGCCCTGATCGGACTGCCGCAGAGCCGCGCGGTGAAGTCCGTCCTGCATTGGGCGATGGCCCAGCAACGCCACATCATCACCCTTTGCCACGGTCCGGCCGCACTGCTGGCTGCGGGCGTGGACGAGGCCGATGGCGGTTCGCTGTTCCGCGGCTACCGCATCTGCGCCTTCCCCGATGCGATGGACCGGCAGACGCCGGAGATCGGCTACATGCCTGGACAGTTGCCGTGGTTCTTCGGTGAGCGCCTGGCACAGCGGGGCGTGCAGATCGTCAATGACGGCATCGATGGCAGCGTGCTGCAGGACCGCCTGCTGCTGACCGGCGACAGCCCGTTGGCTGGCAATGCGCTGGGCAAACTGGCTGCACGCGCCCTGCTCGACGCCCTGGCCGGGCGCTGAGCCGGATGACCGAGCTGGTGCAGGCGCTGCTGGAGCTGGAACGCGCCCGTTCGCTGAGCGCGGTGGGTGCAGTCCTGCGAGGCATCGCGGCACCGCTCGGCTTCGACCGCGTGCTGGTGTTTGCCACCGGCACCGGGCTGGAGCGGGGTACGCAACGCGTGTACTGGATCGAGGGTGACTGGTTCGGCGATGGCAGCGATACCGACCTTGCGCGCTACCTCCACGCCTGCCCCGTCAATCGCCACGTGCTGGACAGCAACGCGCCGTTCTTCTGGAGCAAGCGCCTGGGCGTTCGCGGCGAGCGCTACCAGGTGGTGAAGCAGCCTCGCGGCGAAGGCCTGCATGGGCTGCAGGTGCCGGTGTTCGGCATCACCGGCCTGGAAGGCGCGGTCAGCGTTGCCGGTACGTCAATCGACGCGTCGGCCAACGCGCGCCTGCGGCTGGAAGCTGCTGCAACCGCAGCATTCCGGGCCGCGCGCCGTCTGGCCGAATCGCCTGCCGAGCGTTCGGGAAGCGCACTGAGCAACCGCGAGCGCGAAGTGCTGCGCTGGGTCGCCGCCGGGCGCCGGCAAGCTGAGATCGCGGCCACGCTTGGGCTTTCCACGCGCACGGTGGAGAACCACCTGCGCCACGCGCGGCAACGGCTGGGTGTGGCGACCACCGCGCAGGCAGTGCGTGCCGCCAGCCGTCGCGGCGAGATCGAAGACTGATCGCGGCGAGGCACTTCCGGAGCTCTGGTTCGCGTGTTACACACGCCACGCGCATGTGCGCGATTGCAGAAAGCAAGGATGATGCTTATGAAACTGCAACTGGCCGCGATGGCCGCATTGATGTTGGCATTGGGTAGTGGGATACCGGCGACTGGCCACGCGGCCGGGCCCCCCGGATCGACGACCGATTGCGTGCCCGTAAGACTTGGGCCCAACCTCGTGCATCAGCGCTGCACCGTCACCCGCACTCTGGCAGACGGCACCGTTTTCACGTCGGTGTACTGGATAGACGAGAACGGTCAGTGGTACCTCCCGGCAGACTGATCTGCATCGGACACCGACTACGGCTACAAGGAGTGTGATCAATGACGCTGCACAATCGAATGACCGCTTTTTCTTTCGCTGCAGTAGTTGCACTTGCGGCCCTGGTGCCCTCGCCGCCGGCGAATGCAGCCGAAGAGGTCGGCCTGCAGGAGGAGTGCGTGCCCTTCCGCATCAGCGGCAACGTGTTCCACCAGCGTTGCACGCTGTACGTGGTCCATGACGACGGCACCCGCGTGGCCAGCGACCACTACAACCGCGACGAGAACGGGATGATCTACGACCCCTGATCGGGCAAGGGGCATCTGCCGGGCGGAGCGTCCAGCGCCCGCCCGGCGTCTCCAAGTCGCCCGTCCCGGCATACCACTGCCCCCGCCTTCCATGGCATGCTCCATGAAACCGTTTTCATGGAATGGAGGGATTCCACGATGTTGTCGCGTTTCCGTCGCCCGGCGCTGAGTGCGCTGCTGGCGCTTGCTCTGCCTGCCGTTGCCTGGGCCGTCACGCCGGCGCCGTTGAAGGTGATGTCATTCAACGTCCGTACCCCGGCTGACACCGAGCCGGGCAAGCGCTGGCCCGACCGCCGTGATGCGATGGTCAAGGTGATCCTCGACGCGCACCCGGCAGTGATCGGCACCCAGGAACTGGTGAAGGAACAGGCCGACTACCTGTCAGGGCACCTGCCCGGCTACCGCTGGTTCGGTGAAGGCCGCCGCGGTGGCAGCGGCGATGAGCACATGGGCGTGTTCTACGACAGCAAGGTGCTGGCCATCGAGGAATCCGGCAACTTCTGGCTTTCGGATACGCCGGACGTCCCTGGCAGCATCAGCTGGGGCAACCTGTACCCGCGTATGGTCACCTGGGCCCTGTTCCGGCGCCTGGACGATGGCCGTCGCTTCTACTTCCTCAATACCCACCTGCCCTACCGCGACGAGGACGAACCGCGCCGGGTGAAGGGTGCCGAGCTCATCGGCAAGCGCCTGCAGGCCATGCCGGACGACCTGCCGGTGGTGTTGACCGGTGACTTCAACAGCGAGCCCGGCGGTGACACCTACAGGGCGTTCACCCGCCTGCTGCAGGACACCCGTACCCAGGTGAAAACACCGCAGGGTCCGCGCCCGACCTTCCACGACTTCACCGGCAAGGCCACCGTGCAGCTGGACTGGGTGCTGGTGCGTGGCTTCCGTGCGCGCAGCTTCCTTACCGATGATCGTCGCATCGACGGCGTGCTGCCGTCGGATCATTTCCCGCTGGTGGTCGAGCTGGACTGGCCGAAGCCCTGAATTCCCGCGGCAGCCGTGGCTACGGCGGCGGCTGCCGCGACAACAGCCGGTACAACGCCTGGTGCTGGTTGCGCGCCTGGCAGATGCGGGCGCCGACGGCAAGGAACACGGCGACACCGATCAGCCCGAGCCCCAGCATCGGATCGGGCAGCCGCAGGAAACCGATCGCAGCGGCCATCGTCGCCAGCACCAGCAGCACAACGACCGCCACCGAAAGGCCCGCACCGGGTGGCCCCGGGTCGCCAAACAGCATGCGCTGGGTATCCCGCCTGTCATCGCTCATCGTGTGTACTCCCTGGAATCTGCCCCACTAGTTACACGGCGGACACGGCTTCCGGCAGAGTCAGAAACGTCACGACTGTGACAACGTCCACAGCAGACGCCGCGCTACCCTGCCCCTGTTCCCGAACTGTGGAGAAAGGCATGGCACACCAGAGTCGCCTGGCCGGTTTCATCATCGATTGCGAGGGCATTCCCGCCGACGAAGGTGCCCGCTTCTGGGCCGCCGCGCTTGGCCTGAAGGCGCAGCCCGCCCGTGCCGAAGACGCCGCCGAGTACGCCGACCTGCTCGGTGCTCCGGCGGGCCTGGACGTTGAAGTCCAGCGCGTCGATCACCCGTCACGGGTGCATCTGGACATCGAGAGCGACGACATCGATGCCGAAGCCGACCGCCTGGAGAAGCTCGGCGCGCGACGGATAGGCTTCGTCAAGCGCTGGTGGGTGATGGAAGCACCAACCGGCCATCGCTTCTGCATCGTGCGCATGCGCGAGCGTGAGGTACCGGCCAACCACTGGCCCTGAAAGAACAAGGGGACGGAAGTCCCTGCTTCCGTCCCCTGCGGTTACTGCGCCTGCGCCACGCTTGGCGGCTGCGGTGATTGACCCCAACCACCCAGCGCCTTGTACACACCCACCACGCTGACGTTGACGTCGGCCTCGGCCGCCGCCAGCGCATCATCGGCTGCCAGCTGGGTCCGCTGCGCGTCCAGCAGGGTCAGGAAGTCCTCCGATCCCTCGCGATAGCGGATCTGCGCCAGCGATTCGGCACGCCGAGCCGCCTGCGCCTGCTCCACCACGATTGCCAACCGTGCCTGCTGCTTGGAATAGCGGGTCAGCGCGTTCTCGGTGTCCTCCAGGGCGAGCAGTACCGCCTGTTCGTACTGCGCGGCCACGCCTTCGGCTTCAGCCTTGCTGGCACGCAGGCGCGCACGCACGGTGCCGAAGTCGAACGCGGCCCAGCTCAGCGAGGGCGTCAGCGACCAGGCCTTGTTGCTGCCATTGACCAGGCCGCTGGCATCGCCGCCGAGGAAGCCGACGAAGCCTGACAGCGACAACCGCGGGAACAGGTCCGCTGTGGCCACGCCCACGCGTGCGGTCGCGGCAGCCAGGCGACGCTCGGCCATACGCACGTCTGCACGCTGGCGCAGCAGTTCGCGGGTATCACCCAGCGGCAAGGCCTTGGCGAACGCCGGGACTTCCTGCGGCGCCAGCATCGCCGTCAGCACTTCCGGGCGCTGGCCCAGCAGCACGGCCAGCCGGTTGCGCGACTGCGTCTCGGCTACTTCCAGCAGCGGGATATCGGCCTCGATCGCCTTCAGGCGGGCGCGGCTGCTCTGCACGTCCAGTTCGCTGCCGGCCCCAAGTTCCCAGCGTGCTTCGGTCAGCTTCTGCGTATCGCGCAGGTTCTCCAACGTGTGCTGGGCCACTGCGATGCGCTTCTGGGTGCCACGCAGTTCGAAGTAGTTGCGCGCCACTTCAGCGGCAACCAGCACCTGCGCGTCGGCCAGGTTGGCCTGCTCGGCGTCCAGGTCGGCGCGCGCGGCTTCTGCAGCACGGCGCTTGCGGCCGAACAGATCCAGCTCCCAGCCGGCGTCGAAGCCGAGCTGGTAGCTTTCACTGAACACCCGCTGCCCACCCAGCTGCGGATCGGGTTGCTTGCGGCGGTCGTAACTGCCGCCTGCGGTGATGTGCGGGGCCTGGTCGAAACGGCTTTCGACGAACACAGCACGGGCCTGGCTGACGCGGGCCACGGCCACGCGCAGGTCCAGGTTGTCCGACAGTGCGCCGTGCACCAGCTCTTCCAGCACCGGATCGTCGAACTGCGCCCACCAGCTGGCCACCGGCGAGACGGAACTGAAGACCGGCTGCTGCGCGCTCTTCAGCACCACCGGCTCCTGTACCGGGGCCTTGTAGTTCGGGCCGACGCTGACACAGCCTGCCAGCACCAGGCTGGAGACGGCCATCGCCAACGTGCGGATCACCATGGCAGCACCTCGCCCAGGTAGGTGAAGCTGCCGCTGGCACCGGACTCACCGATCAGCGCCATTTCCACGCTGGAACGCGCGCCTTCGCTGATTTCGATCTCGCCATTGCCGCCGTTCATGTCGGTCTTTACGTAACCCGGATGCACGGTATTGACCTTGATCGGCGTGTTGCGCAGCTCATAGGCCAGGCTCAGGGTCCAGCTGTTCACTGCGGCCTTGGACGCGTTATAGGCCGGGATCTTGAAATCGTAGATGCCCGAGGTCGGGTCGGCATGCAGGGTCTGCGAACCGAGCATGCTGGACACATTGACGATGCGCCCGGACTTGGCCTGCCTGATCAGCGGCAGGAAGGCCTGGGTGACTGCCACCAGCGCATAGACGTTGGTGTCGAAGGTGCGCTTCCAGGTCTCGAGCGATTGCTCCGACGGCGCCTGCGCGGGATTCTCGATCATGATGCCGGCATTGTTGACCAGGATGTCGAGGCGGCCATGGCGCTGGCGCACCTGCTCGACTGCCTCGGCGATGCTGGCCGCGTCGGTCACGTCCAGCTGCAGGGCTTCCACCGGCAGGCCCTCGGCCTGCAGCTTCAGGGCCAGCTCCACCGCCGTTTCGCGTTTGCGACCGGCCAGCAGCGTGTGCACGCCCGCCTGGGCCAGCTGGCGCACGGTTTCCAGGCCGATGCCACGGGTAGCGCCAGTGACCAGCGCGATCTTGTTCTGATGGGTGTTCATGGATTCATGCCTCGTGAGGGAAAAGCCGCCGCCGGCCGGTAGCCGGCGGCCGGGGTTCCATGTCAGTGATGGATGGTCGGTTCGCCATGCTGCACCAGCTGGCCGCCACCGTTGCGGGTAACCAGCTTGCGCAGTGCCACGTAGAACACCGGGGTGAGGAACAGGCCGAACAGGGTCACGCCCAGCATGCCGGCGAACACGGTGATACCGGTCACCGAGCGCACCTCGGCGCCTGCGCCGTGCGACAGCACCAGCGGCACGGTGCCGGCGATGAACGCGATGGAGGTCATCACGATCGGGCGCAGACGCAGGCGGCAGGCTTCCAGCGCGGCTTCAACGATGCCCTTGCCGCCCATCTCCAGCTCTCTGGCGAATTCGACGATCAGGATTGCGTTCTTGCATGCCAGGCCCATCAGCACCACCAGGCCGACCTGCACGAACACGTTGTTGTCACCACCGGTCAGCCACACGCCGAACAGCGCCGACAGCAGGGTCATGGGCACGATCAGGATCACCGCCAGCGGCAGCGACCAGCTCTCGTACAGCGCGGCCAGCACCAGGAAGGCCAGCATGATCGCCACCGGGAACACGATGAAGGCGGCCTTGCCCTGGGTTGCCTGCTGGTAGCTCAGGTCGGTCCATTCGGTGGTCATGCCGACCGGCAGTACCTTGCCGGCGATCTCGGTCAGCTTGGTCATCGCCTCGGCCGAGGACAGCAGGCGCGGGTCGGCCTCGCCGGCCAGGTCCGCTGCCGGGTAGCCATTGAAGCGCAGCACCGGATCCGGGCCGAAGGTCTGCTTGATGGTGACCATCGAACCGATCGGCACCATCTCGCCACGATCGTTGCGGGTGCGCAGCTTGCCGATGTCCTCGACCGTCTCGCGGAACGGACCGTCGGCCTGGGCGATCACCTGCCAGGTACGGCCGAACTGGTTGAAGTCGTTGACGTAGGCCGAACCCAGGTAGGTCTGCAACGTGTCGAACAACTCAGTGAGCTGCACGCCCTGTGCCTTGGCCTTGACGCGGTCCACCTCGGCATCCAGCTGCGGCACATTGGCCTGGTAGCTGGAAATCGGGAAGGCCATGCCCGGGGTCTGCGCAACGGTGCCCTGCATCGCCTGCACGGCATTCTGCAGTGCGCCGTAGCCCAGGTTGCCGCGGTCCTCGATGAACATCTGGTAGCCGTTGCCGTTACCCAGGCCGAGGATCGGCGGCGGCATCATCGCGAACGCGAAGCCCTCCTGCAGGCCAGCGATCTTCTGGTTGATCTCGGCGTTGATCTGCGCCGCGGTGCGGCCATGGCGCTCGGCGAACGGCTTGAGCGGGATGAACGCCACACCGGTGTTCGGCGTATTGGTGAACTGCAGCGCGTTCAGACCGGGGAACGAGATGGTGTGAGCGACGCCATCGGTTTCCTGGGCGATCTTGGCGACCTTGCGCAGCATTTCATCGGTGCGGGCGATCGACGAACCTTCCGGCAGCTTCACACCGGCGATCAGATACAGCTTGTCCTGGGTCGGAATGAAGCCCGGCGGCACCAGCTTGAAGATCACGCCGGTACCGACCAGCAGGATCGCGTAGACCACGAACACCGCACCACGACGGCCGAGGATGCGGGCCACGCCACGCTCGTACTTCTCCGAGCTGGACTTGAAGAAGCGGTTGAACGGACGGAACACCCAACCGAACAGGCGGTCGATCAGGCGGCTCGGGCCGTCCTTCGGGGCACCGTGGGCCTTCAGCAGGCGCGCGGCGAGGGCCGGCGACAGGGTCAGCGAGTTGATCGCCGAGATCACCGTGGAAATGGCGATGGTGACCGCGAACTGCTTGTAGAACTGGCCGGTGACACCGGACAGGAACGCCATCGGCACGAACACGGCGCACAGCACCAGCGCGATCGCCACGATCGGGCCGGAGACCTCGCGCATGGCCTGGTGGGCCGCTGCGGTGGGCGACAGCCCTTCCTCGATGTTGCGTTCGACGTTCTCCACCACCACGATCGCGTCGTCGACCACGATGCCGATCGCCAGCACCAGGCCGAACAGGCTCAGCGTGTTGATCGAGAAGCCCAGCAGGTACAGCGCGGCAAAGGTACCCACCACCGACACCGGCACCGCGATCAACGGAATGATCGACGCACGCCAGGTCTGCAGGAACAGGATCACCACCAGCACCACCAGGGCGATCGCTTCAAGCAGCGTGGAGACCACGGCCTTGATCGAGTCGCGCACGAAGATGGTGGTGTCATACACCGCTTCGTACTTCACATCGGCCGGCATGGTCTTCTGCATCTCGTCCATCGTCGAGATGACCTGGTCGCGGATTTCCAGCGCGTTCGCACCCGGCGACTGGAAGATGCCGATACCCACCGCGTTCTTGCCGTCCAGCTGCGAGCGCAGGGTGTAGTCGCCCGCGCCCAGTTCCAGGCGGGCCACGTCGGACAGGCGCACGATCTCGCCATCCGTGCCGCTCTTGAGCACGATGTCGCCGAATTCCTTTTCGGTCTTCAGCCGGCCCTGGGCATTGATGAGGGTCAGGAACTTGCTGTCCGGCAGCGGTTCGGCGCCGAGCTGGCCGGCCGACACCTGCACGTTCTGCTCGCGCATGGCGCGCACCACGTCGCTGGCGGTCAGGCCGCGCGACGCCACCTTGTCCGGGTCCAGCCAGGCACGCATGGCGTAGTCGCCGCCACCGAAGATCTGCGCGTCACCCACGCCCGGAATACGCGCCAGCGCATCCTTGACGTGCAGGCGCGCGTAGTTGCGCAGGTACAGAGTGTCGTACTTGCCTTGCGGCGAGGTCAGGTGCACCACCATCAGGAAGGTGGGCGACTGCTTCTGCGTGGTCACGCCCTGCCGGCGCACGTCCTCGGGCAGGCGTGCCTGTGCCTGCGCCACGCGGTTCTGCACCTTCACCGCCGCCGCGTCCGGGTCGGTGCCCGGGCGGAAGGTGACGGTCATCTGCAGCACGCCGTCCGAGCCGGCAACCGACTTCAGGTACATCATGCCTTCGACGCCGTTGATCGCCTCTTCGAGCGGGGTAGCAACGGTCTCGGCAATGACCTTGGGGTTGGCGCCCGGATAGACCGTGCGCACGACCACCGACGGCGGCACCACTTCGGGGTACTCGCTGATCGGCAGGATTGGAATCGTGATCAGGCCTGCGGCGAAGATCACGATCGACAGCACCGCCGCGAAGATCGGCCTGTCGATGAAGAAGCGGGAAAAGTCCATGGAGGAATTCCTGGGAAAGGCATTCGGCGGGCAACAGCCGCCCCGCCCCTCGCCAATATGACGAAGGCAGGGAAGGCTGCCGCTGGCGCCGGCAGCTAAGCGGGGACGCGGATCAGGAGCGGGCGGATCATTGGTTCAGCGCAGCGGTGGCATCGCGGCCCGGTGCGGGCTTTGCGGCCGGTGGCTGCATGGCCACCGCCTTGGCCTGCACCGGCATGCCCGGCATGAAGACCTTCTGCACACCGTCGATGATGACCTTGTCACCTGCGGCCAGGCCATGCTCGACAATGCGCAGGCCGTCGGCGGTACGGCCGAGCTGGATGTCGCGGCGCTGGGCCTTGCCATCCTTGTCGACCACATAGACGTACTTGCGGTCCTGGTCGGTCAGCACGGCCTTGTCGTCGATCAGCAGGGCCTGGAACTGGCCGCTGCCAAGCAGCTGCACGCGGGCGAACAGGCCCGGTGTGAACTGGCGGTCGGCGTTGTCCAGCAGCGCACGGACGCGGATGGTGCCGGTGCTGCGCGCCACCTGGTTGTCGAGGAAATCGACCTTGCCCGAGTGCGGATAGCCCTCTTCCCCCGACAGGCCGACCTTCACCGGCAGCTCGCTGTCCCGCTCGCTCGGGCGCTCGCCCTTGCGCGCCATCTGGGCGTAGCGCAGGAAAGTGCTCTCGTCGGCATCGAAGTAGACGAACACCGTGTCCAGCGAGACCAGCGTGGTCAGCACGCTGGCGCTGTCGCCAGCAGTGACCAGGTTGCCGGCGGTGACCATCGCGCGGCCGGCACGGCCGTCAATCGGCGCGCGCACCTTGGTGAATTCCAGGTTGAGCCGGGCTGCATCCAGGGCCGCCTGCGCGGCCTGCACGGCAGCCCCCGCCTGGTCGGCAGCCGCGCGACGCTGCTCGGCGGTCTCGGTGGAGATCGCCTGCTGCTCGGACAGCCGCTTGGCACGCTCTGACTCGCTGCGGGCCAGGCTGGCCTGGGTGCGGGCACGGGCCAGCTCGGCGGCTGCGCGGTCGTACTCGGCCTGGTAGCTGCGGGCGTCGATGGTGAAGAGCACATCGCCCTTCTTCACTTCCTGGCCTTCGACGTAGTTGACCTTGTCGATGTAGCCGGACACGCGCGGGCGCAGTTCAACGCTCTGTACCGCTTCGACGCGGCCGCTGAACTCGTCCCACTGGCTGACCTGCTTGACCAGCACCGGCGCGGCGCTGACCTGCGGCGGCGGCGGTGCACCGGCCTCTTCGGCATGGCCGCCGCTGCAGGCCGCCAGCACGGCCGCGGCGAGGATCGACACGCCAACCATCGCAATGCGATGGCCGAAACGATGTGGGGTGGTATTGGGGGAAGTCATGGCATGCATCCGTACGGAGGGGTGGTACAGCAATATGGGAACGTGTTGCAAAAATCGGCGGCGCATACTGCGACCTCAACCTTGGTCGAGGTCAAGCGACGCCTGCGGTATCGCGCCACAAAGGGGGAACTTCCAGGTGCAGCAGGCCCCGTGGCAGTTCGGCATCGCTGCTGTCGCAGCGGACGATGGCGCGGTTGTCCCGGCAACCATCGAGCAGCGAGACCACGCGGCGGCCGACCAGCAGCGAGCTGGGCCACTCGATGCAGGCGTTGGCCGCGTTGGCCGGGGTACACACCGGGCTGCAGACTTCCAGCATCTGCGCGCGCACGCCCAGCGCCTGCGCTTCCTGATGCACCACCTGCGCGTACATGCGCAGCGCGGCGGTAGTGATCGAGGTCTCGCCGTAGCCCGCCCAGGGCTTGGCGCTGGCCGGGCTGCCGATCATCACATAGCGCCGCGCATGCACGTTGTCCTGCAACAACGGCAGCAGGTGGCGCACCGCGTGCACATGCGGCATCAGGTCGGCCTGCATGGCCCCGAGCAGCTCCTCGCCGTTGCGGTCGATCACCCGGCCGCGACGGTAGGGCCCGCCCATGGCCGCGATCACCGCGGCCAATGGACGCGGGCGCTGCCCGATGCGTTCGGCCAGGGCGCGTGCCGAGCCGTCATCGCTGAGTGAACCCAGCAGCGTCTCCAGGCCCGGCTCATCGGCGAACTGCTCATGCAGCGCAGCCAGCCGGCCCGGATCGCGACCGACCACCAGCACCGGACTGCCGGCTTCCAGCAAGGCGCCGACCACGCCCTGGCCCACGGCACCGGTACCACCGAGGACCAGAACTTCGGGCGTCAGTATCCCATTCACGGGACATTTCCTCCCAAATCCGGGATAGTCCCGATCCGGCGCAGCCGGTCACCCTTGTGGGGGGCCAAGCGGATGGCGCCGCCACGCTGCTGACGCATGGGCGCGGTAAACTCACGAAAGTCCTTGTGTACCAAGGAACTCGGACGGGCTTCGACGGTCATCGCCAGGTCCAGGGTGCTCTGGCCGGCGTTCCGGAGTCGGGCAAGAATGTTGCGCAGGCTCATGGCGGACGGGCTCCAATTAACGAATGGCGCCACGATAGACCTCAAACCTTTACTTGATTAGTCCTGATTAAGGGGAATAATCATCCCGCTCCCGGTCCAATCGTTCTGTCACGATTGTCCCATCCCCGACGTCCAAGATCCCGACCATGTCCCACGATCTCAACGAGACGCTGATCTTCGTCAAAGTGGTCGAGCAAGGCAGCTTCATTGCCGCTGCCAAATCGCTCGGCCTGCCCAAGACCACGGTCAGCCGCAAAGTGCAGGAGCTGGAAACGCGCCTGGGCGCGCGCCTGCTGCACCGGACCACGCGCCGCCTCGGCCTGACCGAAGCTGGTTCGATCTACCACGAACATTGCCAGCGCATCGCACGTGAGCTTGAAGAGGCCGAAAGCGCGGTGAGCCAGCTGCAGTCCGGCCCGCGCGGCTGGCTGCGCTTCACCGTGCCCTATTCGATCGGCATCACCTGGATCGCCCCGCTGCTGGGCCAGTTCCATGCGCAGTACCCGGAGATCCGCCTGGACATGCACATGGGCAACGAAAAGCTGGACCTGATCGCCGGTGAAGCGGACCTGGCGCTGCGCGTGGGTGCCCTGCCCGATTCCAATCTGGTCGCGCGCAAGCTGGGCAGCCTGCGGACGCAGGTGTTCGCCAGCCCGGCCTACATCGAGCGCTACGGCGAGCCGCTGCATCCGGAAGAACTGCAGTTCCATCGCATCCTTGCGATGCGCAAGCCGTACCACACCGGCAACTCGCCGCGCTTCACCTGGCAGCTGGGCGAGAACGGTGGGGAACTGCGCGACTTCCCGGTTACCCCGCTGATGACCGCCAACGACATGTCTGCGTTGAATGGTGCATTGGTCTGTGGCGAAGGCCTGCTGCTGACCGGCGACGTGATGGCCAAGCCGTTCGTTGAATCGGGCATGGTGCGCCGCGTGCTGGCTGGCTGGACCGGCCCGGAAGTGGACTTCAACGCCGTGTTCGCCGGCGGCCGCCTGGTCTCGCCAAAGGTGCGTGCGTTTGTCGACTTCCTGGTCGAGAAGCTCAACTTCGACGCCAATTACATGCTGGCGCAGTGCCCGGGTGCGAAGCTGGCGCAGCAGCAGAAGGAAAAGGAAGACGCCGCTCTGGAAAGCAGCGGCAAGCGGATCCTGGAGAAGGTGGCCGCTTCGGCGGCGTAGCCGGGGGTATCCACGCATGGCGTGGCTCTACCCGGGCGCGCGATGCCGGTTTCTGTAGAGTCGAGCCACGCTCGACTGCCTCTGGTGAGTCGAGCACGGCTAGACTCCGCATACGCCATCGGCGTGCCGAGCAACGCTCGGCACCCACAAAAATGCCGCCTGCAAGGGCGGCATTTTCGCTCCGGCCGATGGCCGGACCGGCTCAAGCAGTAACGCTACGCGTTACTGCTTGAGCGGAATCACCCGAATCTCGACGCGGCGGTTCTTGGCACGGCCGGCGTCGGTGCTGTTGTCGGCAATCGGATACGCCTTGCCGGCGCCCAGCGTTTCGATACGTACGCTCTGCACGCCCTGGCCGATCAGGTACTGGGCGACCGAGTCGGCGCGTTCCTTCGACAGTCGGTTGTTCACAGCGTCGCTGCCGATGCTGTCGGTGTGGCCGACCACTTCGATCATGGTCTGGTTGTACTCACGCAGCGTACCGGCGACGCCGTTGAGCGAGCCGTAGAACTGCGGCTTCAGGGTGGCCTTGCCGAAGTCGAAGGTGATGCCGTCCGGCAGGTTCAGCATGATGTTGTCGCCCTGGCGCTGCACATCGATGCCGGTGTTGGCGGTGCGCTCGCGCAGCGCGCGTTCCTGGCGATCCTGGTACTGGCCGACCGCGGCGCCGCTGAGCGCACCGATACCGGCACCGATCAATGCGTGCTGACGGCGCTCGGTGGCGCTGTCGCCGGTCAACAGGCCGGCAGCCACGCCGATGGCGGTACCGATCAGCGCGTTACGACCAGTGCGGTTCTGCTGCTCGGTCGGATTGCCGTACTGGTCACTCTGCACGTAGGAGCCGCCGGTGGCGCAGGCCGACAGGACGGCCGCACTCATCAGGGCCAGTGCGACGTTGCGGGTGGTGTTGCGGATCATGAGGTTCTCCTTGGTTTCCGGACGGGCCGGCGGCTTGCGGGCGCAGAGAGAATAAACAGCCCGATGCGACGTCGGGATGATGATCCGGTGCGCCGACAGGGCCGCGTTCAGCTAACTGACCGGATCGCTCGGGTCACCCTTTACCCCGCCCCAGACTGGCGGTATGCCGCCAATGCGGCGTCGCGGCCCGCGGCCAGGTCCACCAGCGGCGTACGCGGATAGCCCGGGGCATGCGCCGCCAGCAGCAGCGGATGCTGCCACGGCGCAAACCGGGCCTTCACCGGCAGCGCGGCCAGTTCGGGCACCCAGCGGCTGATGTACCGTGCCTGCGGATCGAATTTCTCGGCCTGAGTCACGGGGTTGAACACCCGGAAGTACGGAGCGGCATCGGCGCCAGTCCCGGCCACCCATTGCCAGCCCATGGTGTTATTGGCCAGGTCGGCGTCGACCAGGGTGTCCCAGAACCAGCGCGCGCCATGCAGCCAGTGCGCGCGCAGGTGCTTGCACAGGTAGCTGGCCACGATCATCCGCACCCGGTTGTGCATGTAGCCGGTGTGCCACAGCTCGCGCAGGCCGGCATCGACGATCGGCACGCCGGTATTGCCGCGCTGCCAGTCGTGCAGCTGCGTGGCACTCGGAGTGGCCCACGGGAAACGGTCGAAGCGCGGGTTGAGGTTGTCGGTCGGCGTCTTCGGGAAGTGATGCAGCAGGTGGTAGGCGAAGTCACGCCAGCCCAGCTGGCGCAGGTAGCCGTCGATGTCGGCATCGGTGGCCGCACTGCGCAGCCCTTCCAGGGCTTGCGCGATGCGCCACGGCGCGATCTCGCCGAAATGCAGATGGGGCGACAACCGCGAGGTCCCGACACGGTCCGGCAGGTCACGCTGCTCGCGATACCCGCGAAGGGCACCGTCTTTAAAGACGGACAGTGCTTCCAGCGCACCGGCTTCACCCGGCTGCCAGTGCTCCCAGAACCCGGTATCCCAGTCCAGCGTCGGTGCCAGCTGGAGATCATCCAATGCCAGGCTGTCGACCGCGTGCGGCGCCAGTGCTTCCGGTGCAGCCTGCAGTGCCGGCAGGCGCCAATGACTGAGTACATTGCGCCAGTACGGCGTAAATACCTTGTACGGCTGGCCCTGCTGGGTGGCAATGTCCCAGGGTTCGAACAACAGGCTGCCATTGCAGCTCTGCGCGTCGATGCCCTGCTCGCGCAGCGTGCGCTTGATGGCCGCGTCGCGGGGCTGGGTGGCCGGTTCGTACTTGCGGTTCCAGTACACCGCCTCGGCGCCCGCCTGCTCGATCAGCAACTGCAGGGCCGGCAGGCTATCGCCGCTGCGCAGCACCAGCGAGGAACCCCGCGCGCGCAGGTCCGAATCCAGCGCGGCCAGTGAACGGTGGCGCCAGGCATCGGAGGCCGCACCGGGCACCCATTCGCCTTCCTCGTGCGGCGCGTGGATGTAGACCGGCACCACATCGTGACCTTCATCCAGCGCGGCCTGCAGGGCCGGATTGTCCTGCAGCCGCAGATCACGGCGGAACCATACCAACGCTACCGACACAGGCACTGCCTTCGTTGTGGAAGGCGCACATGATAGCCAGCGGTGGTGAAGGCGATGCGCGCAGACGCTGTCTGCTAGGCTGCACGGCCGCTACCCGTTGGACTCTGACATGGAAGATCTGCACGCCTCATTCGCCCGCTTCGGGCTGCTGCATGCCCAGCACGAGCGTGACTGGCAGGGCCCGTTCCCGCTGCCCCCCGTACTGGCACGTTTTTACGCGCAGGTGGGGCCGCTGGGCGAAGAGATCAATGCCAGGGTTGGCCGCGCCGGCATCACCGTTCCCGGCCTTGATGTCTGGATACCGCCACTGCAACGCCTGTGGAGCCAGCAGGCCGGCTATCGATGGCACGGCGTCAGCGGCGAACGGATCAACGACTGGCCATCGAACTGGCTGGTGATTGCCGATCGCAGCGCCGATCCGTTCATCCTCGACCTGGACGATGGCCGTGTACTGTTCAGCCATCACGGTGCCGGCCTGCTGGATGCCGGCGAGATCACCGCCGATGTGCCGACCCTGATGGCGGCTCTGGCTGCAGCGGGCACGGTATACCTCGATGCCGGCGATGACCTCTACAACGACGATGATGATGGCGGCATCCGCCCTGAACACCAGGAGGCAGCAGTACAGGCGGTGGCCCGGGTACTGGGCGACCGCCTGCAGGCCGAATCGTTCATCGAGACGTTGCTGGACTGAATCCACGCATGGCGTGGATCTACTTTTCGAAGCGCTTCATCGCTTCGCTGATCAGTGCCCTCGCCTCGGCGGCGTTGCCCCAACCGTTGAGCTGCACCGGGTTGCGCCCGGCCGGCAGGTCCTTGTAGACCCGGAAGAAGGCCTCGATGCGCTGGCGCTCGACCTCCGGCAGATCCTTCAGATCGCGGATCGTGGCGTAGGTCGGGTCGACCTTGTCGGTCGGTACGCCGATGATCTTTTCGTCGTGCTCGCCGCCATCGATCATCTTCAGGTAACCGATCGGCCGGAAGCGCACGATCACGCCCGGATGCAGGGGTTCACGGGTCAGCACCAGCGCGTCCAGCGGATCGTTGTCGCCAGCCAGCGTGCGCGGCATCGAACCGTAGTTGGCCGGATAGGCGACCGGCATCGACTGGAAGCGATCCACATGCACCAGGCCATCTTCCTTGATCTCGTACTTGGTGAAGCTGCCGGCAGGAATCTCCACCGCCAGGTGAACTTCATCCGGGGCCTGCTTCGGCTGGTCGGCCAGGAACGGGTGCAGCACTGTATCGGCAGCGGTCACTGCACTGGCCAGCAACAGCAGTGCCGCACCGATGGCAGCGAGAGGAACGATACGGCGGTGCGTGGTCATCGGCATCTCCTCATTCCCAGCAGCGGTCGGTACGACCCTTGGCCGTCTGTGCGCGCGGGCAGTCGCGTGGCGTAATGCGGCCTTCAGTCAGCTCCGTGCGCTGCTTGCCCCCCTTGGCATCGCGGCGCAACTCGAAGGCATCGTAGAGACGACCGGTCACGGTACGCGCCTCATAGCGCAGGCGCTGCGGATCGATGTTCAACACCTGGAACAGCTGGGTGTCCTCGGCCACCGGATCCATCGTCTTTCGCGCCTCGTCGGAGAGACGGTACTGCTTGGGCCCGGCCACGGTCACCACGTACTGCGGGGTTGCGGCCTGCCCTTCGCCACGGCGGCCGTAGGTGTGATCGTGGCCCTGCAACACCAGGTCAACATTGTGGCGGCGCACCACCGGCAGCAGCACGTCACGCAATGCGGCGTTCTCGCGGCCTTCGCGCGGCGAATAGAACGGCTGGTGCAGCAGCACGATGGTCCACGGCTGGGGATTTCCGGTCAGCACCTTGTCCAGCCATTGTGCCTGTGCCGTGGCGGTGCCCAGGTCGAGTGCTGACGTGCCATCGACCACGGCCACGCGCACGCTCTGCGCGTCGAACCAATAGCTGGTCTGCTGTGCAGCGGTGGCACCATTTCCCGGCAGTGCGAACGTCACCGGCCAGTGCCTGCCCAGCACGCGGCGTTCCTGCGGAGTGTCCTCGAACTCCTCGAAATACTCGTGGTTGCCGATCGCCGGCGCCACCAGGGTCTCCTGCGCCAGCCAACCGGTGGCGGCAAACCATTCGCCCCACTCGCTGTCATCGGCACCATCACCTCCACTGACCAGATCGCCAGCGAACAGGCTCATGCGCGCCTCGGGTGCGGCCTTCTGCGCGGCGCGCACCACCCGGCTGACATGGCTGACGTTCTTGTTCTGGGTGTCGCCAAAGTACAGCAGGGTCAGCGGCTGGTCGGCGGCGGCCAGCGTACGCAGCTGGTTCCAGGCGCTCCAGCTGCCGTTGCCCTGCACCCGGTAGACGTACTGGGTATCCGGCCGCAGGCCGCTGATGTCGGCGCGATGATGATGCGACAGACCGTTCTCGGTCTGTAGCGAACGGGTCGTTGCGCGCACCTGGCGGATGCCCTCGATGGCGGGCGAATCCGCGGCGGGGGCAATCTCCAGCAGCGGTGCCTGCACGCTGCCGTCGGTACGCCAGGCCACGGCGAACCCATGGCTGGGATCGGCCGACGGGGAGGCGACGATGCGGTCCGGTACCGTCGTCGCCGCGTAGTGGCGGCTGCCCGCCGGCACCTGGGTATTGGCTTCGGCTGCTGCGAACGACAGCGACGGGAGGGCCAGCAGCAGGCCCAGTGCCAACGTAGGCATCACGCAGTGCCGGCTCATGCACCACACTCCAGCGGTAGCGCCAGCTGCTTGGCGATGCTCTCCCAGTCGAAGGCCACCACGCCCTGGTCGTCGTGCACGGCGTACAGCGCACCATGCGGGAAGCGCGCGCTGGGTTGCTGCATCATCCAGATGCCATCGGTGTTGGCCACGGTATTGCCCTGGAACGCGCCGACCGGTTTCAGCGTGTGCCGGTCGAACAGGTGGAACACGCTGCGCTGCTTGCCCTGTTCGGTGGTGATCCACCAGCCTTCCTTGCCACAGGTGCGCAGGGTCACGCCTTCGGCCTGTGCCTTGAAAACGTCGCGGCCGAAGGTGGTGCCGGTGAAGCGGCCCGCCAGGGTGTAGACCTTGAACTCGCTGGCGTAGCTCTCGTCCTCTTCGGCGATCAGCAGGCGGTCGTTCTCGGGATCGCCCCAGATCGACTCGACCACGCGCAGCGCACCGGCCTCGGTGGTGTCACCGATGCTGGCGACAAGCTTCGCGTCGACCTTCGCGCCATTGCGGGACACCTGGTACTGGCGCACGCGCTTGTCCAGCTCGGCCAGCGGCGGCAGGATGTCACGCCCCTGCGCATCCTCGCCGTTGTCCCAGGAGTCGGTGACGTAGACGCTGTAGCCATCGGCACGGCGGTCGACCCACAGCCCGTACGGCTTGCGCAGGTCGTCGGCAGCGAACGTCGCCAGCGGCGTGAAGTCCGGCAGGCTCAGCACCTGCACACGGTGATTGTCGCGCTCCACGATCCACAGCAGGTCGTCGATCACCGCGATACCGTTTGGGCGGTCGAACTGCCCCGGTGCGGTGCCGCTGCTGCCGACGTCACGCAGGTGCTGCCCGGTGCTGCCGTCGTAGACCACCAGCTTGTCGGTGGCCTTGGCGGTGGCGATCAGCCACAGCGCGCCGTCCGGCGCGCGCCAGGCTGCAGGCGAGTCGATGTTGTCGGCCGGGGTCATCGGTGACAGGAAGGCCTCGGCGATGGTGGTCACCACGCGCTCGCCCCCGGCGGCCGGCGCGGCTACTCCCGCAACCGGATCGGTGCCGGTGGCCGGCGTGCAGCCGGCGACCAGCGCGGCTGCCAGCGCGGCGGCCAGGACGGTGAAGCCACGCCCCCTCACAGCGCCACCTTCAGGCCCAGCGCATAGGTGCGGCCGTACTCTTCCATCTGCAGGGTGCGCGAACGGGTGCCCTGGTAAAGCTCCAATGGCTTGTCCAGCAGGTTCTGCGCCTCGAAGTACACGCTCACGCGCGGGGTGAACTTGTAGTCAAGCGAGAAATCGAGCTGGGTGTTGGGTGCCACGTAGATGTCGAACGCGCGGCCCTTGCCGATGCTGTCCAGATACTCGCTGCGGTACACGGCCGCCAGGCGCGTGCTTACACCATACTTTTCATAGCCGATGTGTGCGCTGTAGACATGCTTGGAAGCGCGCGGCAGCGTGAAGTCCTCGCCCGCACGGTCCTTGATGCCGGCATCGAACTCGGTATCCAGCCAGGTGCCACTGGCGCCGACCAGCAGGCCATCCAGGCCCTCCGGCAGGAAGGCCAGCTGCTGCTGCCAATTGAATTCGGCACCACGCACGGTGGCCTTGCGGCCATTGATCGGTTGGGTCACGTCGTATCCGCCGTAGGCCGGATCATTGGTGCGCACGGTCTCCACGATGTAACCGTCGATCGATTTATGGAACAGGCCCAGCGAAACGATGCCACTGCTGCCGATGTACTTCTCCACCGAGAGGTCGATGTTCTTCGACTCGTACGGGTCCAGGTCCGGGTTGCCCAGGCGCACTTCCTCGTCACCCCGGCTGTAACCCACGCGCGGCGAAACGTCGCCGAAGGACGGGCGCGAAACGGTCTTGTTGGCCGAGGCGCGCAGCACCCAGTCATCGGCCGCGTCATAGCGCAGGTGCAGGCCCGGCAGCACGTTGGTGTAGCTGCTGTTGGCCACGCGCGGGGCAACGGTGAAGCTGCGGCCGTTGGCAGCGACGTCCACCTGGTTGCCGATCGCCTTGAACTGCGTGTTTTCCACGCGAACACCGCCGATGATGCGCAGTGCGCCCACGTCCCAGGTACCCATGGCATAGCTGGCGAAGATGTCCTCGCTTGCCACGTAATCCTCTTCCAGCGACGTCATCGCATTGCCACCGGCGTCCTGCGGGCGGGCGCTGTACTGGCCGCCGTTGGCCGCCCAATAGGCACGCATCGCGGGCGAATCCATGCCGTCGCCGATATCGCCGTGGCGGTGTTCCGGCGAGGTGGTGGTCCAGCCCGCCAGCGCCACCTTCGGGCCGACACGCAGTTCGCGCTCGTCCACATTCACATCGCGGTCGCGCCAGCGGCCCAGCAGGCCGAACTTGATGCTGCTGCTGTCGCCGTCGAAGCGCACGTTGACCTGCGCGCTGTGTTCCTTGTCATTCACCTGCTTCGGCGAGATCACGAAACGATCGAACGCGTAGTTGGCATTGTCCAGCCACTGCGGATTGTCGAAGCTGTAGCTGGGCAGGCGGCTGCGCTGGTCCAGCGTGCCGTTGAAGGCCTTTCCGTTGAGCTTGAAGCGCGCCTCCATCTCGTCATTTACCCGCTCTTCGGTACGGGTGTAGCCGATCCGGTAATCGACCACGGCATTGGTCAACTTGTTCTCGCCGCCCAGGCTGGCCGCGAAGGTGTTTTCCTTCTTGGTGCGATAGCGCATGCGCTTGTCGATGGAATCCTTCGGCATGCCGTCCAGGCGGTACTGGTCGGTGCCGGTCTTGACCATCTTCGCGTCATCGAAGTTGAAGATCACGCGCTGACGGGTCTCCGCATCATCGAACTGACTGTACAGCGTGCGCAGGTAGTACTTGCTGTTTTCGTTCGGCCGCCAGTCGAGGTTGAGGTTGGCGCCGATGCGCTTGCGCTCGATCTCGTACTTGCGGTGCTGCAGGTTGATCGCGGTGACGTCGCCAGGTGCGGCGTCATCCTCGCCGTCGTACTCCACTTCGGTGTTGTCCGACTCGAACTTCCGCTTCTGGTAGTTCACGCCCAGGGCCACGCCGAAGGTGTCGTTGAACACTTCGCTGTAGTTGAAGGCGGCCTTGGGGCTGGTTTCGCCGGACAACTGCTGGTGGCTGCCTTCGATCTTGCCACGCAGGCTGCGACCGTCGCGGTCGAAGGCCGAGGCCGATTCCACCAGCACTGCGCCACCGATGGCGTCGCCGGGCATGTCCGGGGTCGGCGACTTGACCACGCGCAGGCGCTCGGTGGAGTCGGACGGGATAACGTCCAGTGGCGCGGCGCGGCTGGAATCTTCCGGCGTGCCGACGGCGATGCCATCCACGCTGACGCTGTTGAGATTGGCATCCAGGCCGCGGATGACCACGAAGCGGCCCTCGCCCTGGTCGCGGGTTACGCTGATGCCCGGCAGGCGCTGCAGCGACTCGGCCACGTTCTTGTCCGGGTACTGGCCCAGTGCGTCGGAGGACACTGCATCCTCGATGGCGTCGCTGCTGCGCTTGAGATCGACTGCGCGGATCTGCGACTCGAGCTGTGCGCGTACTTCGATGCGGTCCAGGTCGACCGCGTCGGCGGCCACGGCGCCGGTGGCGGCTACCGCCTGCTGCCCGGCCGCCTGCAGCGGTGCGGCGGCCCCCATTGCCAGGGTCAGGGTGATGGCAACGGCCAACGGAGTCTTGATATGCACTGGGAATCCCCATTCCTGTTAAGAATGGGTCTGCACGATATGTCCGCAAGGTTGCATGGCCATGACATGCACCTGCACATTTCCGGTCACGCCGCTCCGGGGCCGGTTTGGGATTCGACACGCCAATCCGGCAAAATGGCCTCCTCTCTCTCCTTTCCCCCTTCCCGACCATGAAGATCGTCGAAGTGCGCCACCCGCTGGTGCAGCACAAGATCGGCCTGATGCGCAATGCCGCGCTCAGCACCAAGGATTTCCGCGAACTGGCCAACGAGCTGGGCACCCTGCTGGCGTACGAGGCCACCGCCGACCTGGACACCGAGCCGCACACCCTCCCCGGCTGGGCCGGCCCGGTGACGGTTCAGCGCATTGCCGGCGCCAAGATCACCGTGGTGCCGATCCTGCGTGCCGGCCTGGGCATGCTCAGCGGCGTGCTGTCGCTGATCCCGGCGGCCCGTGTCAGCGTGGTGGGCCTGCAGCGCGATGAGGAAACCCTGCAGCCGGTGCCCTACTTCGAGCGCCTGACCGGCCGCCTGGAAGAGCGCGACGCACTGATCCTCGACCCGATGCTGGCCACCGGCGGCACGCTGATCGCCACCATCGACATGCTCAAGCGCGCCGGCGCCCGTCGCATCAAGGGCATCTTCCTGGTGGCCGCGCCCGAAGGCATCGAAGCAGTGAAGGCCGTGCACCCGGACGTGGAGATCTACACCGCGGCCATCGATGCCCAGCTCAACGACAAGGGCTATATCCTGCCGGGCCTGGGCGACGCCGGCGACCGCATCTTCGGAACCCGCGTCGGGTAATCCCGGTGTACGGGTCGGATCCCTCTCCGCAGGAGAGGGCTCTGACCCGCCAACCACTCGCGGGCGCGCTTCGCCGCGGCACGTGAACGCCCGTGGACGCGGGCGTGGCCGACGCGTGGTTCTTCACGTGGCCTTACCGGTCGGAAGCGAATGCTCCGCGCACCCGCCACCGCTTGGAGCATTCCGATGAAAGCCGCTTTCCTGCTGGCCGCCGTCCTGCTGGTTGGCCTGCCCCTGGCTGCCAACGCCACCACCCCGCAGCAGCAGCGCATGGCCGAGTGCTCGGCCAAGAACAAGGGGCTGAAGGGTGATGCCTACAAGACCGCGCAGAGTTCCTGCCTCAGCGGCCACGCCGCCGAAACCAAGGCGGTCAATCCACAGCAGGAACGCATGCGCAAGTGCAATGCCGACGCGGGTGCGAAGAAGCTGGCAGGCGATGCGCGCAAGACCTTCATGAGCAGCTGCCTGAAGGCATCGTAACGACGAGTGATGTAGAGCCGAGCCCACGCTCGGCTCTGCCATTAACCCAGGGCGCGCGCCTTCAGCTCGCCCTGTTCGTGCAGGGTCACGAAGCGTCCCTTGTCATCACGGCCCAGCTGCGCCAGCGCCACCTGCGGGTCGTGGGTGAAGAACAGCCGCACGTTGCGCGCCAGCTTGTCTTCAAGGAACTGCCGCTTCTCGTCGATCAGCAGCTCGGCGTTGCGGTCGTAGCCCATGGTGATCGGCACGTGTACCCATGAGCGCCCCGGGATCAGGTCGGCACAGAACACCACGCCACCGTGAGCATCTTCACCGGCATGCGGATGACCAACGATCTCGGCCAGCATCAGCCCCGGCGTATGCCCGTCGCTGTAGCTGAAGCGCACGCTGCGGCCAAGTGCCTTCGAGTACTCCCCCTCCACCACTTCCAGGCGGCCACTGGCCTGCAGCAGGCCGGGCAGCTCAGGAATGAAACTGGCCCGATCGCGCGGGTGTGGCTGCACGGCGCGCTGCCAGTGCTGCGCACCGACCACATAGGTTGCGTTGGGGAACAGCAGCTCGGGCTCGCGCCCTTCGCTCCATGCGGCAAGCAGACCACCGGCATGATCGAAATGCAGGTGGCTGAGCACCACCACGTCGATGTCCTCGTGCTCGAAACCTGCTTCGCGCAGTGAATCGATCAGCACGTGCTGGCTTTCCTGCACGCCGTAGCGCTCGCGCATGCGCGGATCGAAGAACGCCCCGATACCGGTTTCAAACAGCACGGTCTTGCCTTCCAGCGGACTGGCAAGCAGCGCGCGGCAGGCCAGCTCGATGCGATTGAGCTCGTCCGGTGCCGCCCATTTTTCCCACAACGCGCGCGGCGCGTTGCCGAACATCGCGCCGCCATCAAGGCGTTGCGAGTTTCCACGAATAGACCAGAGTTTCATGTGTCGATTATCGGCGCCGTACCGTTAAATAATCGCTAGAAAGCAAACGGAAAACCCCGCCGGCGAAGACGGGGTTTCGATATCCGCCGAGGTGCCGGCCAGTGGCCGGCACTCCCACGTCAATGTGCCGGCACGACCTGGGCACTGCCCACCGGATTGCGCGGGTCGCTGCCGCCGAACAGTCGGTTCGCCTTGCGGTCCCATTCCACGGTCTGCAGGTTGCCCCACACGTGGCTGGAACCGCGGCCGCCTGCGGCGACATTGCCCGGCAGGTCGATCTTGTGGCCCATCGCCTGCAGCTGCTTCACCGTCGCCGCGTCGAATGCATCGTCCTCAGCTTCGATCAGGTCCGGCAGCCACTGGTGGTGATAGCGCGGCAGCGCAGCAACCTGCTGCGCGTCCAGGCCGGCGTCGTAGCCGAGGATGCCCAGCAGCACCATGGTGATGATGCGGCTGCCACCCGGGGTGCCCAGCACGATCACCTTGTCGCTGTTTTCCATGAAGGTCGGCGTCATCGAGCTGAGCATGCGCTTGCCCGGCTTCGGCGCATTGGCCTCGTAGCCCATCACGCCGAATGCATTGGGCGTGCCTGGTTTCAGCGCGAAGTCGTCCATCTCGTTGTTCAGCAGCACGCCGGTGCCCTTCGGAATCAGGCCCGAGCCGTACAGCAGATTGACGGTCTGGGTGGCGCCGACGCGGTTGCCGTCACGGTCGATGATCGAGAAGTGCGTGGTCTCGTCATCTTCCAGTGGCGTCGGGTTGCCCGACAGCAGGTCGCTGGGCGTGGCCTTCTCCGGATGGATGGTCGCGCGCAGGCCCTGCGCGTAGTCCTTGCTGGTCAGCACCTTCTGCGGGATCTGCACGAAGTCCGGATCGCCGAGGAAGAAGGTACGGTCGCGGTAGGCACGGCGCATCGATTCCACCACCAGGTGGGTGCGGTGCGCCGGGTCCATCTTCCTGATGTCCCAGCCTTCCAGGATCTGCAGCATGCTGGCCAGCGCGATGCCTCCGGATGACGGCGGCGGCGCGGTGGTGATCTTCCAGCCGTTGTAGTTGAACACGATCGGTTCGCGCTGCTTCACGCGATAACCGGCCAGCTCTTCAGCGGTCCAGTTGCCGCCAGCCTGCTTCACGCCGGCCAGCAACAGCTTTCCGGTCTGGCCCTTGTAGAAGCCATCGAAGCCACCCGCAGCCAGCCGCTCCAGCGTCTGCGCCAGTTCCGGCTGCTTGAACAGGTCTCCGGTAGCGATCGGCGTGCCGTTGCGCAGGTAGACCTCGCGCGTGCCGGGATAGCGCTCCATCACTTCACGGCGCGAGGCATAGCCCTTGGCCATGCGCTCGTACACCGGGAAGCCTTCGCGCGCGATGCGGATGGCCGGCTGCAGCGAGGCCGACAACGGCAGCCTGCCGTGCTTGGCCGACAGTTCGACCAGCGCTGCAGGCAGGCCCGGGATGCCGGCCGACCAGGCGCCGTTGACCGAGCGGTCACGGTCCAGGTTGCCCTGCTTGTCGAGGAAGGCCTGCGGGGTAGCGGCGGCCGGCGCGGTCTCGCGCGCGTCCAGCATCACGTCCTTTCCGGTGGCCGCATCGTGCAGCAGGAAGAAGCCGCCACCGCCCAGACCGGAACTGATCGGCTCGACCACCGCCAGCGTGGACGACACCGCCACTGCTGCGTCGAAGGCGTTGCCGCCCTGGGCCAGGATGTCGATACCGGCCTGGGTGGCCAGCGCATGGCCGCTGGCAATGGCGGCGCCATCAGGGCGCTCGGCACGGACCGGGCTGCCGGCCCAGGCAATCGGGCTCAGCAGCAGGCCGAGCAGCAACAGGGGGCGGACGATCAGCGTCTTCATTCGGATGGGGGCTCCGCGTAGAGTTCGGGGTGATCGTGCTGCAGCTGGCGCAGCTTGGCCAGCAGCTGGTCTTCCGTTTCCACGATCTCCGGGTCCGGGTCGATGCACTCGACCGGGCAGACGACCACGCACTGTGGCTCGTCAAAATGACCGACGCATTCGGTACAGCGCGCAGGGTCGATCACGTAGATGGTTTCACCCATCGAAATGGCCTGGTTCGGGCAGGCCGGCTCGCAGACGTCGCAGTTGACGCAGAGCTCGTTGATTTTCAGCGACATGGCGATACTCCTCGCCCGCGCCTTGGGACAAAGGACCGGCCAGCGCGGGCGCGCAGGCCGGTCAGGTCATCAGCGGCACCCTTGCGGGGTGCCGCCCGGGCCATGCCGGAGCATGGCCGCCATGGCTCGGTATTACTTGGCTTCGACGAAAATGTACTCGGCGCCGGTCGGCTGGACCGCCGCCTGCACGCGGGCGTTGTCGGCCGACTGGCCGATGAAGACGACGCGCACGCCCTTCATCGAATCCGGCGCCACGTCCTTGAACACAGCCTGGATCATGTCAGCCATCTTGCCCGAGGCCGACGAACCGAAGGCCAGCATGTTGCCCGGCTGCACGCCACGGGCCACCGCCTGGGTCGCGCTCTCGGTCTGGCGCTCGTACTTGGCCTGGAAGTCCGGGTCCGATTCCGGCGAGAGGTAGTACAGGAACGGGCTGTTGCTGATGTTGCCCATGTTCTGGATGGCCACTTCCTGCAGGTACTTCTTCCAGCCGGCATCGTCATCCTTGGACGGCGCGACCAGGGCCTGCTTGGCCTCGTCGACAGGAGCGGCCTCTTCCTTCTTGCAGGCGGTGAAGGCCAGGGCCAACGAAGCGATCAGCATCGCGCGCATGGTGGTGTTCATGGGTTTCCTCCCGGAATGGTGCGTGGTGGTGTACGTAATGGGGTGCGGGTACAGCGGGGCTTACGACTGTGCCGCCTTCGCTTCGCGGACCTTGCGCAGGGCTTCGAGCACCGCGGCCGGCACGAAGCCGGACACGTCGCCACCCAGGCGGGCGATCTCGCGGACCAGCGAGGACGAAATGAAGCTGTGCTGCTCGGCCGGGGTCAGGAACAGGGTCTCGACCTCGGGGATCAGGTGGCGGTTCATGCTGGCCATCTGGAATTCGTATTCGAAGTCGGACACCGCGCGCAGGCCGCGCAGCAGCACCCCGCCCTGCACCGAACGTACGAAATGCGCCAGCAGGGTATCGAAGCCGATGACCTCGACATTGCCGTGATGGGCCAGGGCGCCGCGTGCCAGCTGCACGCGCTGCTCCAGCGGCAGCGCCGGGCCCTTGGACGGGCTCTGCGCCACGCCGACCACGACTTTTTCGAACAGCGGCGCGGCCCGGCTGACCAGGTCGATATGACCGTTGGTGATCGGATCGAATGTGCCGGGATACACGGCAATGCGGCGGTTGGCCACGGTCATGGGCGGGTGCAGATGTTCAGATGAGGTCAAAGTGTAGCAGTGGCGCGGCGGTACAGGGCAAAGCGCACCTCGCGGGTGCCGCCCTCGCGGTGCAGCAGCCAGTCCGGCGGCAGCACCGGCACGTGGCCGGCCGGCGATTCCAGGTACAGCCAGGCATCGGCGGCCAGGTGCCGCGGCAGCTGGGCCAGCACGTCCTGCCACAGGCCATCGGCGAACGGCGGGTCGATGAAGACCAGATCGGCCTGCTGCGCCTGCGCCCCTTGCAGCCAGCGCAGGGCATCGGCCTGCACGACGGCGACCTGGCCGGAGGCCTGCAGCTTGGCCACGGCCGCGGTCAGATTGCGTCCCAGCTGCGCGTCGCGCTCGACCAGAGTGGCGTGGGCGGCGCCGCGCGAGACCGCCTCCAGGCCCAACGCGCCACTGCCGGCGAACAGGTCCAGCACCCGCGCCCCGCCCAGCTTGGGCATCAGCCAGTTGAACAGGGTTTCGCGCACGCGGTCGCTGCTGGGTCGCAGCCCCGGCAGGGTCGGCACCGGAAGGCGGGTGTTGCGCCAGCGACCACCGATGATGCGGACCTGGCCGTCATTGCCCCCACGGCCGCTCACAGGCGCCCCCGGCGGGGTTCATTCGAGAATTTCAGCATGAGCGGGATTGTAGTTCGGCCGGGCGGCGCCCGGGGACGCGCCAACGCATGCGCGCTGTCGCTCCCACGCTTCGCTGCGCGAAACGCGGGCCCCACTTACCAGCTTCCATACCCCCGCCGCTTCGCGGCCGCCCCCTGACTCAGGGGGCTCTACCCCAGACGCGATCCGATGCTCGACATACAGGCGGGGTCAGATCCGTTTTCCGTGGGAAAACGGATCTGACCCTGGATTGGATTTCGATATCTGAGAGATTTCATCCACGCATGGCGTGGATCTACTGGCTGCCAGCCAACTGTCGAAGGCGGGGCACTGTGGGTTTGCGGGGTGTGAGCGGCATGGATGCCGCGCCCAAGCCCCCAAGGGTGAGGGCGCTTTGCTTGCGAAGCACTGCTTCGCAAGCGCCCGAACGCACAGCCGCCAGCGGCTGGGCCGGACCGCGGAGCGGGGTTTACGGCGTCCCCGCAAACCCACAGTGCCCCGCCATCCCACGGAATGCCCGCTCTTGCCGTTGCTGTTGCAGTTGCGGTTGCTTCGGCCTCTGCAGGTGCAGGGCTGCAAGCCCTGCCGACCAACCCCTTGATTTCGGGACAATCAGCCATACCCCTTGGCGAGGCCGCACGCGCTGGCGCGGCATTGCACATGGAGCCCTATCGATGACCGACACCATCCAGACCGAAACCCTTGGCTTCCAGACCGAAGTCAAGCAGCTGCTGCAGCTGATGATCCACTCGCTGTACTCCAACAAGGAAATCTTCCTCCGCGAGCTGGTCTCCAACGCCGCCGACGCCGCCGACAAGCTGCGCTTCGAGGCCCTGACCCAGCCGGCGCTGCTGGAAGGCGACAGCGAACTGCGCGTGCGCGTCAGCTTCGATCCCTCCGCCCACACCATCACCATCGACGACAACGGCATTGGCATGAGCCGCGCCGAAGCCATCGCCCACCTGGGCACGATTGCCAAGTCCGGCACCGGCGACTTCCTGCGCCAGCTGTCCGGCGACCAGAAGAAGGATTCGCAGCTGATCGGCCAGTTCGGCGTCGGCTTCTACAGCGCCTTCATCGTTGCCGACGAAGTGGAAGTGACCTCGCGCCGCGCCGGCCTGGCCGCAGGCGAAGGCGTGCGCTGGACCTCGCGCGGCGAAGGCGATTTCCAAGTGGCCACCGTCGACAAGGCCGAGCGCGGTACCCGCATCGTGCTGCACCTCAAGGACGGCGAGCACGGCTTCGCCGATGGCTGGCGCCTGCGCAGCATCCTCAAGAAGTACTCGGACCATATCGGCCTGCCGATCCAGATGCCGAAGGAAGGTGGCGAAGAAGGCGCCGCGGCCGAATGGGAAACCGTCAACCGTGCCAGCGCGCTGTGGACCCGTCCGCGCACCGAGATCAGCGACGCCGAGTACACCGAGTTCTACAAGCACGTTGCACACGATCACAGCGATCCGCTGGCGTGGAGCCACAACAAGGTCGAAGGCAAGCTGGAGTACACCTCGCTGCTGTACGTGCCTGGCCGCGCGCCGTTCGACCTGTATCACCGTGATGCGCCCAAGGGCCTGAAGCTGTATGTGCAGCGCGTGTTCGTGATGGACCAGGCCGAGCAGTTCTTGCCGCTGTACCTGCGCTTCATCAAGGGCGTGGTCGATTCCAACGACCTTTCGCTGAACGTCTCGCGCGAGATCCTGCAGTCCGGCCCGGTCATCGATTCGATGAAGGCCGCGCTGACCAAGCGTTCGCTGGACATGCTGGAAAAGCTGGCCACCGACAAGCCGGAGCAGTACGCCACGTTCTGGAAGGAATTCGGCCAGGTGCTGAAGGAAGGCCCGGCCGAGGACTACAACAATCGTGAGAAGGTGGCCGGGCTGCTGCGCTTCGCCTCCACTCGTGGCGACGGCGATGCACAGACTGTGTCGCTGGCCGATTACCTCGGCCGCATGAGCGAAGGCCAGGACAAGATCTACTACCTCACCGGCGAGAGCTACAGCCAGGTACGCAACAGCCCGCACCTGGAAGTGTTCCGCAAGAAGGGCGTGGAAGTGCTGCTGCTGACCGACCGCATCGACGAGTGGCTGATGGGCTACCTGACCGATTTCGACGGCAAGGGCTTCGTCGACATCGCCCGCGGCGACCTCGACCTGGGCGCGCTGGAAACCGAAGCGGACAAGCAGGAACAGGAAGCGGCGGCCAAGGACAAGCAGGGCCTGGTCGAGCGCCTGAAGACGGTACTGGGCGATGACGTGGCCGACGTGCGCGTCTCGCACCGCCTGACCGATTCGCCGGCGGTGCTGGCCATCGGCGAGCAGGACCTGGGCCTGCAGATGCGCCAGATCCTCGAAGCCAGCGGGCAGAAGGTGCCGGACAGCAAGCCGGTGCTGGAGATCAATCCGGGCCATCCGCTGATCGCCAAGCTGGATGCAGAAGCCGACGGCGCACGCTTCGATGATCTCGGCCGGGTACTGTTCGACCAGGCCGCACTGGCCGCCGGTGACAGCCTGAAGGACCCCGGCGCCTATGTGGCGCGCCTGAACAAGCTGCTGCTGGAGTTGTCGGCCTGATCGAGGCGGTGGTCGCCGGGCATGGCCCGGCGATGCTCTGGTTGGTGCCAACCTTGGTTGGCACTTCAGCAGAGGCCAACCTTGGTTGGCGACCCAAAAGCGTGCCAACCAAGGTTGGCACCTACTCAGGGGGGCGAGCGTGTCAACCCAGGTTGAAACCCACCAAAGCCGGGCGGCTCAGACCTCCCGATCCAGCAGCGAACCCAGCATCTGGTCCTGGCGCCGTATCACCGTGGCATTGGCGGCGAAGGCCACCACCTCGGCTTTCGCCGCCAGCAGGTCCCCCAATGGCGCGCCAGCATCGGCGTCGGCAGGGGTCATCGCGGCCTGCACCCCGCCCTGCTCCGCCTCACTGCGCAGCAGTTGCAGGCGTCGGGCATCAGGAGTCGCCAGGTTGGCCACGTTGTGCGCGGCCACCTGCACGCCCTGGTGGGCCGCGCGCATCCCGCCGAGAGCGATTCCCATCACGTCGTTCATGGCGGTCTCCGGGCCGCGCTGCGCGGCCCTTCGGACCGGTTAACGGCCGGCGGGCCGCGACCTTGAGTCCACATCAGCCCGACAGGCCCGAGTGGTAGCATATCCCCCTGATTTCAGCGCCTTTTGCCAATGCTCAGTTTTTTCCGCCGCAAGAAGCCCCAGGATGCCCCCGCCACGGAGGCACCCAAGACCCAGCACTACTCGGCTGAAGAGCTGGCGGCGGCGTTCCCGTCAGCCGCCCCGGCCGAAGACGCCGCCACGATCCCGGTAGTCGAAGCCGCAGCACCGGCACCTGTACCGGAACCGGCGCCCCTCGCCGAATGGCCTGCCGTACCGGCTGCGCAGCCGGTCACCGCGCCGGAGGACGTCCAGGCCGAAGTGCTGGCTGCGGCCGCCGTGCTGGCCCCTCTGGCTCCGGTCATTCCGGTTGAGGAACCAACCGCCCCGGCCGCCGACCTGCCAGCTCTGGTGGATGCCCCGCCAGCCCCGGCCGGCAAGCCCGGCTGGCGCGAGCGCCTGCGCAACAGCGTCATCGCGCGCAGCTTCGGTGGCCTGTTCTCGCGCAATCCCAAGCTCGACGACGACCTGCTGGACGAACTGGAAACCGCACTGATCACTGCCGACGTCGGCGTGGGTGCCACTACCGATCTGGTCGAGGGCCTGCGCAAGCGCATGAAGTCGCGCGAGTTCGCTGATGCCAATGCGCTGCTGGCCGCGCTGCGCGCCGAGCTGATCGCGATCCTGCAACCGGTCGCCAAGCCGCTGGTGATCGACCGCACCGCCAAGCCCTTCGTGGTGCTCACCGTCGGCGTCAATGGTGTCGGCAAGACCACCACCATCGGCAAGCTGGCCAAGCGCTTCAAGGATGATGGCCACAGCCTGATGCTGGCCGCCGGCGATACCTTCCGTGCCGCTGCCGTGGCCCAGCTGCAGGCCTGGGGCGAGCGCAATGGCGTGGCCGTGGTCGCCCAGGGGCAGAACGCCGATGCCGCGTCGGTGGCGTTCGACGCGCTGCAGGCCGGCAAGGCACGCGGCACCTCGGTGCTGATCGCCGACACCGCCGGCCGCCTGCACACCCAGTCCGGCCTGATGAACGAGCTGGGCAAGATCCGCCGCGTGCTCGGCAAGATCGATCCCACCGCCCCGCACGAAGTGCTGATGGTGATCGATGGCACCACCGGCCAGAACGCGCTGTCGCAGCTGCGCCAGTTCAATGCTGCGGTGAACGTGACCGGCCTGGTGGTGACCAAGCTGGACGGCACTGCCAAGGGCGGCGTGGTGTTCGCACTGGCCCGCGAGTTCGGCATTCCGATCCGCTTTGCGGGCATCGGCGAGCGCCCGGAAGACCTGCGCGTGTTCGACCCGGAAGCCTTCGTCGACGCCCTGCTGCCCGAAGCGCTGGGCGCCTGATACACCGTGCAGCCACGCATGGCGTGGCTCTACTGCACCGCAACCGCAATGCAGTAGAGCCACCCTACGGGTGGCTGCCTTCCCCGGAACACCCATGCCCCGCCAGCCGCACGCCAGCGCCGACAACCCCCAGCAAGACGACTTCATCGCTCGCCTGCTGCACTGGTTCGACGACCACGGCCGCCACGACCTGCCCTGGCAGCACCCGCGCAGCCCTTACAGGGTCTGGTTGTCGGAGATCATGCTGCAGCAGACCCAGGTGACCACGGTCATCCCGTACTTCCTGCGGTTCCTGCAGGACTTCCCGACCCTGCCCGACCTCGCCGCCGCCAGCAATGACGCGGTGATGGCGCAGTGGGCAGGGCTTGGCTACTACGCCCGTGCGCGTAACCTGCATGCCGCTGCAAAGCGCTGCGTGGAACTGCACGGCGGCGACCTGCCGCGCGATTTCGATGCATTGCATGCCCTGCCCGGCATTGGCCGCAGCACCGCTGGCGCGATCCTCAGCCAGGCCTGGAACGACCCGTTCGCGATCCTTGACGGCAACGTCAAGCGCGTGCTCAGCCGCTATCACGGCATCGACGGCTTCCCCGGCCTGCCAGTCATCGAAAAGCAGCTATGGGCGATCGCCGAGGCACACGTGGCGAAGGTGCCGGCCGGTCGCATGGCCGATTACACCCAGGCACAAATGGACCTGGGCGCGTCCGTATGCAGCCGGGCCAAGCCCGCCTGCGTCATCTGCCCGCTGCAGGACACGTGCGTGGCACGCCGCGAAGGCCGCACCGCTGAACTGCCCACGCCCAAGCCCAGCAAGACCCTGCCGGAGCGCGAAGCCGTGGCTCTGCTGCTGCGTGACGCCCAGCAGCGCGTGCTGCTGCAGAAGCGGCCGGACACCGGCATCTGGGCGCAGCTGTGGACGCTGCCGCAGGCGGAGGCCGGCAGCGACCTGCAGGACTGGTTCGACGCACATGTCGACGGCTCGCTGGAAGATGCAGAGGAACTGCCGGTGCTGCAGCACACCTTCAGCCACTACAGGCTGCACCTGCAGATATTGTCACGGAAGGTGCGCGGCCTGCGCGTGGAAGAACCCACGCTGCGCTGGGTCGCCAACGACGAGCTACCCGCATTGGGCCTGCCAGCGCCGATCCGCAAACTGCTCGACGGCGCCACGATCAGGACGCCAAAACGAACTTCCAAGAAATCCCGCAACCACGAGTGAGTGCCATGCCCCGAACCGTCTTCTGCCAGTACGAACAACGCGATGCCGAGGGCCTGGACTTCGTGCCCTACCCCGGCGAGCTGGGCCAGCGCATCTTCAACAACATCGGCAAGCAGGCCTGGGCCGCATGGCTGGCGCACCAGACCATGCTGATCAACGAGAACCGGCTGTCGCCGCGCACCCCGGAGCATCGTGCGTTTCTTGAAGGCGAACTGGTCAAGTTCCTGTTCGAGAAGGACGCAGAGAAGCCGGCTGGCTTCGTTCCGGAAGCCTGACCTGCCGGTAGCGCCGGGCCATGCCCCGCGTCCAGGAATCCGCCGGGCATGGCCCGGCGCTACCCGTTTACTTCCCGGATTCCTCGCGCTCCTGCACCTGCGCCTGGCGCAGCTCCTGCTCGGACGCGCGCAGCGCCTTCACATCCAGCTTGCGGATGCTGTCGATGAAGCACGGCATGCGCGGGCCACCGGTAGGGTCGCGCACCAGCACCTTGTCGAAGCGCGCCGAAACACGATTCATCTGGCTGGTCAGGCCGATGGCGGTGGCATACGGCAGGTCCTGGCAGGGGCCTCTCAGCTCCAGCAGGTAGGCCTCGCTCGGGCGCGTCCAGACCGCCAGTGCGCTGTCGCCCAGTTCGGTCCAGCCATTGAGGGTGCCGAAGAACTGCATGTCGCTCTGCGGCGCACCGGCGTGGGCGCGGTAAAGGTCAAGCTTCTCGGCGCTGCTGAGCCGGCCGGTGGTCGCGCAGGCGACCAGGGCGAGGCAGAGGCCGGCCAGCAGGATCGGGGTCTTCATGGCGATCTCCTCGGGGAACTGTCGCCATCATGCGCCCGGGCTCGCAACGCTGGCGCGACGACCGGCAGCCCATTCAGCCGCCGGTCGGCGGCTGCTGGCCGGACCACGGTAGACGCCAACCTTGCTTGGCGCTTGCACTGAAGGAGCAGCCGACCCAGGTCGGCTTCCACCAAAGCGGGCCCAGCGCCTCAGACGTCGGCGTGGGCCAGTGCGTGCAGGCGCCCTTCCCGCAGTTCCAGCACCCGGTCCAGGCGACGCGCCAGGCTGCGGTCATGGGTCACCAGCACCAGGCTGGTATGGCGCGCGCGGTTGAGTTCAAGCATCAGCTCGAACACCGTTGCCGCCGTGCGGTCATCCAGGTTGCCGGTAGGCTCGTCGCCCAGCACGCAGGCCGGGTGATTGACCAGTGCCCGCGCCACCGCAGCACGCTGCCGCTCACCACCAGACAGCTCGCCCGGCTTGTGATCCAGGCGATGGCCGAGGCCGACCGCTTCCAGCAGCATGGTGGCCCGGCTGCTCGCTTCGGCCACCGCGGTGCCAGCCAGCAGCACCGGCATCATCACGTTTTCCAGCGCGGTGAACTCCGGCAGCAGGTGATGGAACTGGTAGACGAAGCCCAGCGCCTGGTTGCGCAGCAGGCCGCGCGCGGTGTCCGACAGCGCCGACATGCGCTGGCCGGTCACATAGACCTCACCGGCAGTGGGAATGTCCAGGCCACCCAGCAGGTGCAACAGCGTGCTCTTGCCGGCGCCGGAGGCACCGATGATCGCCACCGTTTCGCCGGCGGTCACGGTCAGGTCCAGCCCATCGAACACCGGGGTCTGCATGCGCCCTTCAGCGTAGGTCTTGCCCAGTGCTTCGGCACGGATCACTTCGTCGCCGCGGTTGAAGACCTTATTCATAACGCAGGGCCTCCGCCGGCTGGGTGCGTGCTGCCCGCCAGGCGGGATACAGGGTGGCCAGGAAGCTCATCAGCAGCGCGACCACGGTGATCGCCACCACGTCGCCCGTCTGCATGTCGGTCGGCAGGCCGGTGATGTAGTACACATCCTCCGGCAGCAGCTTGACGTTGAACACGCTCTCGATGGCGCCGAGGATGCGTTCCAGGTTGAGGGTCAGGGTGATGCCGCCGATCAGGCCAGCCAGCGTACCGAAGATGCCGATCAGCGAACCCTGCACCATGAACACCTGCATCACGCCACCCGGGGTCAGGCCGAGGGTGCGCAGGATGGCGATGTCGGCCTGCTTGTCGGTCACCAGCATCACCTGCGAAGACACCAGGTTGAACGCACCCATGGCGATGATCAGCGACAGCAGGATGCCCATCACCACCTTTTCCATGCGCAGTGAGTGGTAGAGGTTGGCATTCTGCTGGGTCCAGTCGCTTACGCGGTAGGCGCCACCGAGGTTCTGCGCAAGATCCACGCCCACCTCCAGCGAGCGGTCCATGTCGTGCAGTTTCAGGCGCACGCCGGTGGCACCGTCGCTGCGCAGCACGCGCTCCAGGTCCTGCATGTTGGCGAAGCCGACGCCGCGATCGACCTCGTTATAGCCGGCCTCGAAGAGGCCACTGACGGTGAAGCGTTTCATCCGCGGCACCGCGCCGGCCGGCGTGCCCTGCACTTCGGCAAAGGTCACCAGCACCTGGTCACCAACGTCCACGCCCAGCCAGATCGCCAGCTCCTTGCCCAGCAGCAGGTTGAAGCTGCCCGGCTTGAGGCTGTCATAGCTGCCCTTGGTGATCTTCTTGTCGATCACCGAGACGTTCGGCTCCAGCGCCGGATCGATGCCTTGGATGATCGCGCCCTGCACGCGCGGGCCGCTGATCATCGACTGGATCTCGATGTACGGTGCGGCGCCGGCCACACGCGGATCCTTCCTGGCCACGTCGACCACCCGCATCCAGTCCGGCATCGGTTCGCCGTCGCGGCTGATGGTGGTGTGCGCGGTCATCTGCAGCAGACGGCTGCGGATTTCCTTCTGGAAACCGCTCATGACGGCCAAGGTGGTGATCAGCACCGTAACGCCGAGCGCGATGCCCAGGATCGATGCCATCGAGATGAAGGAGATGAAGCCGTTGCGGCGCTTGGCACGCAGGTAGCGCAGGCCGATCGCCACGGGAATGGGTTTGAACATGCAGGCACGCCAGTCAATTCAGCTTATGGTGCCATTGACCGGGGCCGACGGGAAACGCCGCGTGCGGCCACGGCCAGTCGCAGTTCACGTCGCTGCCCGGAATCGAGCACATCGGGCCAGAACAGCAGGCGCCGGCGGCGCCGATCCTCACACCACAGCAACAACAGCCATGGGCCACGCACCACCAGCCGTGGCGTATCAACGTCCTGCCCGGCCACCTGCAGTGGTTCGGGAAGCGGCGCAAGAAGCACCTGTACGCGTGGCCTGCGCTGGCGCCAGGCCAGTTCGGCCAAGCCGACGCCCCAGGCCAGCAGCAGCGCTGGCATCAGCAGCCGCGCAGGCAGATCCGAGGCGCGCAACAGCCAGGGTGCGGCCAGCAGCACCGCCAACTGAGCGGCGGCCTGCAGCCTCGAAGGGCGCCACTCAAGGCTTGAGGGTGAGGATCTTCTGCATGAGGGGGATCGCGTGCGCATGCGGACAGGCCTCGTAGCCCATGAACCAGCGCCACAACTTATCGTCCTCGCAGTCGAGCAGGAACAGGAAAACCTCGCGCTCTTCGGTCGGCGCAGTGCGCCATTCGTGGTCGAGATAGCGCTCGAACAGCTGATCCAGCTCACGCATGCCGCGGCGGCAGCGCCAGCGCAGCTTCTTCAGCAGAACGTCTTCTTCCATCGTGCTTCTCCAGATACAGCAAAGCCACGCATGGCGTGGCTCTACTGAGGTGGTGCAGCCACGCACGGCGTGGCTCTACCAAGTACAGCCAGGCCTGATCAGGCGCGGCGTTCCATCATCAGCTTCTTGATCTCGGCGATGGCCAGCGCCGGGTTCAGGCCCTTCGGGCAGGTGCGGGCGCAGTTCATGATGGTGTGGCAGCGGTACAGCTTGAACGGATCTTCCAGATCGTCCAGGCGCGCACCGGTGTCCTCATCGCGCGAGTCGATGATCCAGCGGTAGGCCTGCAGCAGGATTGCCGGGCCCAAGTAACGCTCGCCGTTCCACCAGTAGCTCGGGCAGCTGGTCGAGCAGCAGGCGCACAGGATGCACTCGTACAGGCCGTCCAGCTTCTTGCGGTCTTCCGGCGACTGCAGGCGCTCGCGGTCCGGCGGTGCCGGGGTCTGGGTGCGGATCCACGGCTTGATCGAGGCGTACTGCGCGTAGAAGTGGGTCAGGTCCGGAACCAGATCCTTGACCACGTTCATGTGCGGCAACGGGTAGATCGGCACTTCCTTCTTGCCGCAGTCCGAGATGGCTCGGGTGCAGGCCAGGGTGTTGGTGCCGTCGATGTTCATCGCGCACGAACCACAGATGCCTTCGCGGCACGAGCGGCGGAAGGTCAGGGTCGGGTCGATCTCGTTCTTGATCTTGATCAGGGCGTCCAGGACCATCGGGCCACAGGCATCCAGATCGACCTCATAGGTATCGGTGCGCGGGTTGCTGTCGTCGTCCGGACTCCAGCGGTAGATCTTGAAGGTGCGCACATTCTTGCCGCCGTTCTTGACGGGGAAGTGCTTGCCCTTCGTGATCTTGGAATTCTTGGGGAGTGAAAACTCGGCCATGGCTGCTCTCGTTGGCTCAGGCGGCCCGCGCCCGTGGGCGCGGATTGCATGGTAGGCGGGGTCGGATCAGTACACGCGCGGCTTCGGTGGCACCACGGACACGTCGTCGGTCAACGTGTACATGTGCACCGGACGGTAGTCGAAGCTGCACTTGCCCTTCTCGTCGACGCTGACCAGGGTGTGCTTCTGCCAGTTGACGTCGTCGCGGTCCGGATAGTCCTCGTGCGCATGCGCACCACGGCTTTCCTTGCGCTGTTCGGCCGAGTTGATCGTCGCCACCGCGTTGAGCAGCAGGTTGTTCAGCTCGTAGGTCTCGATCAGGTCCGAGTTCCAGACCAGCGAGCGGTCGGAGACCTTCACGTCCTGGAACGAGTCGAAGATCTTGTCCATCTTCTCGCAGCCTTCCTTCAGCGTCTGGCTGGTGCGGAAGACCGCCGCGTCGGCCTGCATGGTGCGCTGCATGCGGTCGCGGATGACCGAGGTCGGGGTATCGCCGTTGGCGTGGCGCAGCTTGTCCAGCAGGCCCAGCGCCTTGTCGCAGGCATCGGCCGGCAGCGGCTTGTGCGCGGCGCCCGGCTTGATGGTCTCGGCGCAGCGGTTGGCCACCGCACGGCCGAACACCACCAGGTCGAGCAGCGAGTTCGAGCCCAGGCGGTTGGCGCCGTGCACGGAGACGCAGGCCGCTTCGCCGATGGCGTACAGGCCCGGCACCACGGCGTTGTCGTTGTCGCCGACCTTCTGCACCACTTCACCGTGGTAGTTGGTCGGGATGCCGCCCATGTTGTAGTGCACGGTCGGAATGACCGGGATCGGCTGCTTGTGCACGTCGACGCCGGCGAAGATGCGGGCGCTCTCGGCGATGCCCGGCAGCTTCTCGTCGATCACGCCCGGGCCGAGATGGGTCAGGTCGAGCAGGATGTGGTCCTTGTGCTCGCCGACGCCGCGGCCTTCGCGGATCTCGATGGTCATCGAACGGCTGACCACGTCGCGCGAGGCCAGATCCTTGTAGTGCGGTGCATAGCGCTCCATGAAGCGCTCGCCGCTACTGTTGCGCAGGATGCCGCCTTCACCGCGGACACCCTCGGTGATCAGGCAGCCGGCGCCGTAGATGCCGGTCGGGTGGAACTGCACGAACTCCATGTCCTGCATGGCGATGCCGGCACGCATGGCCAGGCCGCCACCGTCGCCGGTGCAGGTGTGCGCCGAGGTGGCGCTGAAGTAGGCACGGCCGTAGCCGCCGGTGGCCAGCACCACGCCCTGGGCGCGGAACAGGTGCAGCGTGCCATCGGACATGTCCAGGGCCAGCACGCCGCGGCAGGCGCCTTCGTCGTCGAAGATCAGGTCGAGCGCGAAGTACTCGATCATGAAGCGCGCATCGTGCTTCAGCGACTGCTGGTACAGGGTGTGCAGCATCGCGTGGCCGGTACGGTCGGCCGCCGCGCAGGTACGCTGCGCCGCCGGGCCTTCGCCGTACTTGGTGGTCATGCCACCGAACGGACGCTGGTAGATCTTGCCTTCGGCGGTGCGCGAGAACGGCACGCCGTAGTGTTCAAGTTCGATGATGGCCGGGATGGCCTCACGGCACATGTACTCGATGGCGTCCTGGTCACCCAGCCAGTCCGACCCCTTGATGGTGTCGAAGAAGTGGTAGCGCCAGTCGTCCTCGCCCATGTTGCCGAGTGCGGCCGAAATACCGCCCTGGGCGGCAACGGTGTGCGAACGGGTCGGGAAGACCTTGGTCAGGCACACGGTCTGCAGGCCCTTGGCGGCCAGGCCGAACGTGGCGCGCAGGCCGGCACCGCCGGCGCCGACCACGACCATGTCGTACTTGTGTTCGGTGATCTTGTAAGCGGACATCTAATCTGGATTCCTGTGTAGGTGCCTGGGCTCAGGCAACGCCGAGGGCGATGCGGCCCACCGCAAACACACTGACGATCATGCCGAGCACGGCGACGAACTTCACCGCGGTCTGCAGCACCAGGGCCAGCAGCGATTCGTGGATGTAGTCTTCCAGCACGACCTGCATGCCGAGCTGCGCGTGCCAGAACATGGCGATCAGCAGGCCGATCAGCGGCACCGCGTTCCACGGCTTGGCCACGGCGGCGGCGGCGGTCGCGTAGTCCGAGCCGAGCAGGCCCAGCACGAAGACCAGGAACCAGATGCCCAGCACCACCAGTGCGGCGGCGGTCAGGCGCTGGTGCACGAAGTGCTCGGTGCCGGTCTTGGCCGAGCCCAGGCCGCGCACGTTCTTCAACGGGGTACGGAACTTGCTCACGCGGCACCTCCGAACATCACATAGGCCCACACCAGCAGGGTGATCACCAGGCTGCCGATGACCGACAGCCAGCTGCTGCGGATGAAGGCCGGGATGCTGAAGCCGATGGCGAAGTCCTGCACCACGTGGCGGATGCCATTGCACAGGTGATAGGCGAACGACCATGTCCACGCGAACAGGAACACGCGGCCATACCAGGCCCCGGCATGGCCGGTGAAGCAGTTCCAGGACTCGGGCCCCATCATCAGGGCCAGCAGGCCGGCAGCGATGATGAGGGCACCAACAGACAGAAAGATGCCGGTGGCTCGATGCAGGATCGAGGTGGCCATCTGAATCTGCCAGCGATACACCTGAAGGTGCGGGGAAAGTGGGCGTTGTCTGGTCGCCATTCGCTGGGCTCGTTGTCTCGGCTGGGCGGCACGTGGCCGCGTTGGCTCAATGCTGATCAGAAATCGATGCAGCGTCCGTTTTTCTCCCAATCGCCATACCGCACCGGATCAAGTCCGCCGCGGCCGCCGAATTCCTCTGCCTTTTCCTGCTCCACGGGCACGGGTGCCGCAGGGACCAGCGGGGCTTCAGATTCGTCGTCGGGAGTGGGGGTTGTTTGGCCTATCATGTTCGGTCTCGCAACGCACAAATTTTAGACCTCGTTCACGTGCCTGACAACCTGCCCCCTGCTTTCGTCGGATATCCGCGCCTGCCCGGCCACCAGCTGCTGAGCCTGCAGGGCCCGGATGCGGCCGCCTTCGCCCACGCCCAGTTCAGCAGCGATGTCACCGCCCTGCCCCTGTTGCACTGGCAGTGGAGTGCCTGGCTGAGTGCCAAGGGCCGCACTCTGGCGGTGTTCCAGCTGCTCCGGCTGGCCGACGATCACGTGATGCTGGTGCTGGCCGACGGCGATGCCGATGCGATTGCGTCGCAACTGCAGCGCTTCGTGTTCCGTCGCAAGGTGAAGGTACAGGTGCGCAGCGATCTGGCAGCTGCCGGCGCCTTCACCGCACCCGAGGCCGCCAGCGGCGCGGCGATTGCGCAGGCCGCAGATGAGGGTTGGGAGCTGGACCTGGGCAGTGATGCACTGCCGCGCACCCTGCGCATCGGCAGCGCCGAAGCGTTCGCCGCCAGTTCTGAAGCCGATGAGACTGCTTTTGCCCTGGCCTGGCGCCAGGCCGACCTGCGCTACGGCCTGCCACGGCTGGAAGAGAGCCAGCGCGAAGTGTGGACCCCGCAGCAGCTGGGCCTGGACCGCCTGAATGGCTACAGCGTGAAGAAGGGCTGCTACCCCGGCCAGGAAATCGTCGCCCGCACCCATTTCCTCGGCAAGGCCAAGCGCGCGGTGCAACTGCTGCATACCGCGGCACCCGCACGTGCCGGCGATGGCGTGCAGCAGGACGGCGCGACGCTGGGCACAATCGCCAGCGTGGCCGGCGAGCTGGCGCTGGCGGTGCTGCCACTGGAGGCTGGCGACGCCGAGCTGCAGGTGGGTGATGCCATTGCGCAGCGCGTGCCGCTGCTGGATGGATTGGCGCGCTGAATCTGACGCGCCCTCATCCACGCATGGCGTGGATCTACTGACCGACCCGGTGGGTGCGGACCGTTGGCCCGCACGCCTTCGGTGAAGGAATGGTAGTGCCGGCCGCTGGCCGGCAACCATGCAGGGTTGAGGTTGCCGGCCAGCGGCCGGCGCTACCCGTTACAGGCGCTCGCCGCTCTCTGCGTTGAAGAAATGCAGGCCCTGCGGGTGGATCGCCACGCGGATGTCATCGCCCACCGCAGGCAACGCCTGCGGTGCCACGCGCATGGTCAGCGCATGCTGGCCACTGCTGAGGTTGACGAAGATCTCGTTGCCGACCGGTTCGATGCCCTCAATGCGCGCGATGAACGCGTGCGCATCATCAGCAGCAGCCGGTTGCAGGTGCTCCGGGCGCACGCCCACCGCGATCGGTTTCTGCAGCCATGCCGGATCGATCGTGGCCTGGCCCAGCGGTGCACGCCACTGGCCGTCGACCACGGTCACGCCACCGGCATCGCCCTGCAGCGTGCCACGCAGCACGTTCATCGCCGGGCTGCCGAGGAAACCAGCCACGAACAGGTTGGCCGGGCGGTCGTACAGCGCCATCGGCGTATCGATCTGCTGGATGATGCCGTCCTTCAGCACCACGATGCGCTGACCCAGGGTCATCGCTTCAACCTGGTCGTGCGTCACGTAGATCATGGTGGTGCCCAGCTTCCGGTGCAGCTGCGCAATCTCGGTACGCACGCTGTGACGCAGCTTGGCGTCGAGGTTGGACAGCGGCTCGTCGAGCAGGAACACCGCCGGCTCGCGCACCAGCGCCCGGCCCAGTGCCACGCGCTGACGCTGGCCACCGGACATCGCCTTGGGCAGCTTGTCCATCATCTCGGTCAGGCCCAGCGTCTGCGCCGCCTCGGCAATGCGCTTGTCGATGGTCGCCTTGTCATGCCCGCGCAGCTTCAGGCCGAAGGCCAGGTTCTCAGCCACGGTCATGTGCGGGTACAACGCGTAGCTCTGGAACACCATGGCGATGTCGCGATCCTTCGGCGCCACGTCGTTGACCACGCGATCACCAATGGTCAGCGTGCCACCGCTGATCTCTTCAAGGCCGGCCACCATCCGCAACAGGGTCGACTTGCCACAGCCGGACGGTCCGACCAGCACCATCAGCTCGCCATCGGCGACCTCGAAGGTGGCGTCCTTCACCGCGACCTGGCCGTTGTCATAGACCTTGCGCACACCCTGCAACTGCACTTTTGCCATATCACCTATCCGGTCCGCCCGAAGCCGGGCTGTCTTTTGGGACTGCCTCGGCCCTCCCGATGGCAGTGATGATTGCGCGCCTGCCGCATGACGGCGAGCACTGCAATCGAATACAGTTGCCCATTCTGCCATGTAAACGTTTTCACGTGGCACTATCCGATGATCGGTGCGCACCGATCTGCGTCGGCGGTTGAACGAAGGTTCCGCCGAGGTAGTGGTTTCGAATGGAACGATCTTCCGCAACACCGGAGATCGCCCCTGACGAACCTCGGACAGGCAGTTGCGCGGATGTCCCCCGAACCCCAGCCATGAAGCGATTGACAACGATGTCACCCGGATCTGAAACTCGAGCGATGCACGACACCCTCTTCCTGTTCGGTGCCACAGGTGATCTGGCCCAGCGCTACCTGTTCCCTTCGCTGCTTCGCCTGCTTGGCGACGGCCTGCTGCCGGAGGACTTCCGCATCCGCGCACTGGCCCTGTCCGGGCATGACACCGAAGCTTTCCATGACATCCTCCGGCCGCGCCTGCAGCAGGCCATGCCGATGGCCACGCAGGACGACATCGCTGCCCTGCTGCGCCGCATCGACTACCGTTCGGTGGACCTGCGCGATGTCGACTCGGTTGCCGCCGCCGTCTCCGACCTGGTACACCGCAAGTGCGTCAGCTACCTGGCCATTCCGCCGGGCCTGTACATCTCCACCTGCGAAGGCCTGGCCAAGGGCGGCGCCCTCGCCGCGCCGGCACGCCTGATGCTGGAGAAGCCGATCGGCAGCGACAGCGAGAGCGCCGAGGAAATCATCAGCACCATCGGCCAGTGGATCGACGAGGACCGCGTGTTCCGCCTCGACCACTACCTGGGCAAGGCCGCGGTGCAGAACCTGATCGCACTGCGCTTCGGCAACACGCTGCTGGAAGCGGTGTGGAACCGCAACTACATCGAATCGGTGCACATCCTGGTGGCCGAGAGCGAAGGCGTGGACGGCCGTGACGCCTACTACGCCCGCTCCGGCGCGCTGCGCGACATGGTGCAGAGCCACATCCTGCAGCTGCTGTGCATGGTGGCGATGGAACCGCCGGCCTCGCTGGAAGCCGACCGCATCCGCGACGAGAAGGTCAAGGTGCTGCGGGCCCTGCGCCCGCTCGATGCCAGGCACGCCGCGCGTGACAGCATCCGTGGCCGCTACACCGCCGGCACCATCAATGGCCAGCCGGCGCAGGCCTACCAGCCGCCGGAAGGCAGCGACGTGGAAACCTTCGCCGGTGTCACCGCGCATATCGACAACTGGCGCTGGAGCGGCGTGCCGTTCCACCTGGTCACCGGCAAGCGCCTGCCCGAGCGCACCACCCGCGTGGTGGTCACGCTGAAGCCGGTCACCCACTGGCTGTTCGAGCGCCCGCAGCGCGCGCAGGCCGCACCGAACCGCCTAGTGTTCCAGCTGCAGCCGCAGGAGAACATCGAACTGGGCCTGATGAGCAGCCTGGCCGGCCCGGAATGGGGTGCCCTGGAACTGCATCCGCTGGAACTGGAACTGTCGGTGCCGACCGGCCTGCACCGCCGCATCGCCTACGAACGCCTGTTCCTGGATGCCTTCAACGGCAACCACACGCTGTTCGTGCGCGACGACGAAGTGCGCGCAGCGTGGGCCTGGATCGACAGCGTTGCCGACGCCTGGAAGGAGGCCAAGCTGCCGCTGGAACCGTATCCTGCTGGCCAGTGGGGCCCGAGCAATGCAGGCGAGTTCCTGCCGCAGGGCGTGGACGCGCCGGACAGCGGGGCCTCGGCATGAGTGCCATCTCGCAGCCGGTGCTGGTTGCCGACATCGGCGGCACCAATGCCCGCTTCGCCCTGGCCGACACCTCGCAGGACGCGCCGCTGCTCAAGGAGAGCATCCGCGAGTACGCGGTGGCGGAATTCCCGTCGCTGGGTGATGCCGCGCGCCACCACCTGGAGCAGATCGGCGCTGCGGCCAGCCGCGGCGTGTTCGCAGTGGCCGGCCGCGTCGACGGTGACGAGGCGCGCATCACCAATCATCCGTGGGTGATCTCGCGCAGCCGCACCGCCGCGATGCTGGGGTTCGACGAGCTGCACCTGATCAACGACTTCGCCGCACAGGCGATGGCGATTTCGCTGCTGCAGCCCGAGGACGTCGTCCAGGTCGGCGGCGCCGCCTGGGTACCGGGCAAGCCGGGACAGCCGCGCAACTACGCGGTGATCGGGCCCGGTACCGGGCTCGGCGTCGGTGGCCTGATCATGCGCCACGGCCGCTGCTATCCGCTGGAAACCGAAGGCGGTCATGTCAGTTTCCCACCGGGCACACCGGAAGAAATCCGCATCCTGGAAATCCTCTCCGAGCAGTTCGGCCGCGTCTCCAACGAACGCCTGATCTGCGGACCCGGGCTGGTCAACATCCATCGCGCCGTGTGCGAGATGGCCGGCATCGACCCCGGCCAGCTGCAGCCGGTAGACGTGACCGCGCGTGCCCTGCACGGTGATCCGCAGGCAATGCGCACCGTGGACGTGTTCTGCGCGGTGTTCGGCGCCATCGCCGGCGATCTGGTACTGACCCAGGGCGCCTGGGACGGCGTGTTCCTGACGGGCGGCCTGACCCCGAAGATGCTCGATTCACTGCAGCACTCCGGCTTCCGCCAGCGCTTCGAACACAAGGGGCGGTTCTCTTCGATCATGGCGAGGGTGCCATCGCTTGCCGTGATGCATCCCCACGCCGGACTGCTGGGCGCTGCCGCCTATGCTGCCGACGCCGAACGTGACGCACCAGGAGTTGCCGCATGAGCCCCACCTTCCACGACGACCGCATCGAGTTCATCCAGCACGGCGACGCCGATGGCTGGATCGAGGCGGTGGCCGCCGAAATGGCGCAGACCCTCAGCCACGACATCAATGAGGTGGGCCGGGCCCGCATCCTGCTCTCCGGTGGCACCACGCCGGCGCCGGTATACCAGGCACTGGCCGAACTGGACGTGCATTGGGACCGGGTGGAAGTGAGCCTGGCCGATGAGCGGTGGCTGTCGCCGCAGGATCGCGACAGCAACGCCTGGCTGGTGCGCGAGCACCTGCTCAAGCGTGCCGAGGGTGCGCACTTCGATCCGCTGGTGCGGATCGGCAAGCCGCTGACGGAGTGCGTCTACACCGCCAACCTGCAGGCCCAGCACAGCCAGCCACCCAGCCTGGTGGCACTGGGCATGGGCAACGATGGCCACACCGCCTCGCTGTTCCCGGGTTCGAAGGACCTGGCCCGTGCACTGGAAAGCACCCTGCCCTATGCGGCACTGGATGCCACCGGCTGCCCGGGCGCGAACCAGTGGCCGCTGCGCATCACCCTGACCCCGCACGGCCTGCGCCAGTGCCGCCAGCGTCTGCTGCTGCTGCGCGGCAAGCAGAAGCTGCAGGTACTGCGCCAGGCACTGGACAGCAATGACCCCCAGCAGTACCCGATCCTCAATGCAATCAACCTGGAAGGCGCGCGCCTGCGCGTCCACTGGGCTGATTGATGTCGGCGGCGGCGCCACGCCGCCGCTTGCCTCTCGCCACCACGAACGCCGGTAGCCAATGAGCCTCCATCCGCAACTGCAAGCCATCACTGAGCGCGTCATCCGCCGCAGCGCGGCCTCGCGCGCCGCCTATCTGGCCGCGATCGACGCCTCCCTGCGCGAAGGCCCGTTCCGCAGCCGCCTGAGCTGCGGCAACCTCGCCCACGGATTCGCCGCCTGTGGCGGCACCGACAAGAGCCGCCTGCGCGGTGGGGTGACACCGAACCTTGGCATCATCACCGCCTACAACGACATGCTGTCGGCGCACCAGCCGTTCGAGACCTATCCCGAGCAGATCCGCCAGATCGCCCGCGAGCTGGGCGCCACCGCGCAGGTGGCCGGCGGTGTGCCGGCGATGTGCGACGGGGTCACCCAGGGCCGTGGTGGCATGGAGCTGTCGCTGTTCTCGCGCGATGTGATCGCGCAGGCGACGGCGATCGGGCTCAGCCACGACATGTTCGATACCACCGTCTACCTCGGTGTCTGCGACAAGATCGTGCCGGGGCTGCTGATCGGCGCACTGGCCTTCGGCCACCTGCCGGCGGTGTTCGTGCCGGCCGGCCCAATGACCCCGGGCATACCCAACAAGCAGAAGGCGGAAGTTCGCGAGCGCTATGCCGCCGGCGAAGCCACCCGTGAAGAACTGCTGGAAGCCGAGTCGGCCTCCTACCACGGCGCCGGCACCTGCACCTTCTACGGCACGGCCAACTCCAACCAGGTGCTGCTGGAAGCGATGGGCGTGCAGCTGCCGGGCGCGTCGTTCGTCAATCCGGGCACCCCGCTGCGCGACGCTCTTACCCGCGAAGCGACCGAACGTGCACTGGACATCACTGCGCTGGGCGATGACTTCCGTCCGCTGGGCCGGATCATCGACGAGCGCGCGATCATCAACGCGGTCATCGCGCTGATGGCCACCGGCGGTTCGACCAACCACACCATCCACTGGATCGCGGTGGCGCGTGCGGCCGGCATCGTGCTGACCTGGGACGACTTCGACGAGCTGTCGCAGCTGATTCCGCTGCTGGCCCGCGTCTACCCGAACGGCGAGGCCGACGTGAACCGCTTCGCCGCCGCCGGTGGCCCGGCGTTCGTGTTCGGCGAGCTGATCAAGGCCGGCCTGATGCATGGCGACCTGGTCAGCGTGGCCCGTGGCGGCATGGCCGACTACGCCCGCGAACCCCAGCTGCGCGACGGCCAACTGGTTTATCTGCCGGGCCTGGAACGCAGCGCCGATGACGAGGTGGTGCGTGGCGTCGACAATCCGTTCGAACACCAGGGTGGCCTGCGGCTGCTGCGCGGCAACCTGGGCAAGTCGCTGATCAAGCTGTCGGCGGTGAAGCCGCAGTACCGCACGATCGAAGCACCGGCCGTGGTGGTCGATGCACCGCAGGTGCTGAACAAGCTGCACGCCGGTGGCCTGCTGCCCGAGCATTTCGTGGCGGTGGTGCGTTACCAGGGCCCGCGTGCGAACGGCATGCCGGAACTGCATTCGCTGGCGCCGCTGCTGGGCCTGTTGCAGAACCAGGGCCGACGCGTGGCGCTGGTCACCGACGGTCGCCTGTCCGGCGCCTCGGGCAAGATTCCGGCGGCGATCCACGTGACGCCGGAAGCGGCGCGCGGCGGCCCGCTGGCGAAGGTCCGCGAAGGCGACATGATCCGGCTGGACGGCGAGGCCGGCACGCTGGAGGTGCTGGTGGACCCGGCCGAATGGGCGGCGCGTCCGCTGGCTCCGAACACTGCGCCGGCCGCGCATGACCTGGGCCGCAATCTGTTCGCGGTCAACCGTCGCGTGGTGGGCCCGGCCGACCAGGGAGCGATGTCGATTTCGTGCGGTCCGGCGGCGGCCGAGGGCGGGCCGTGGGAGTACGACGCGGAGTACGAGCTGGGGCATGATGCCGCGGCGGCGGCAGCGCCGCATGAGGCGAAAGACGCCTGAAGCGAAAAGCCGCGGCAGGCTTCCCGGCCTGGGCAGTAGAGCGCCCTGGCCGGGACACGCCGTAAACCCCCTACGGGGCCGGCCCAACCGCTGGCGGTTGGGCGTTCGGGCGCTTGCAAAGCGGTGCTTCGCAAGCAAAGCGCCCTCACCCATGGGGGCTCGGTCGCGGCATCCATGCCGCTCACGGTCCCGGCTGGGGCTGACCGCGCCCTTCTGACACTCTCCGGCGCATCAATGCCGCGAAGTGATCATTGAAAATCAAATTCGACAGCAAAGGCAGAAGCAGAGCTATGGGTATCGAACAACATCAGGTGAAGGCGGCGGAGCTGTTGCATGCGGCGGGCATCCTGCCGGTGGTGACGGTTCATACGCTGGACCAGGCGCGGGCGGTCAGTGCGGCGCTGCTGGACGGTGGTTTGCCGGCGATCGAGCTGACGCTGCGTACGCCGGTGGCGATGGAAGCGTTGGCGATGCTCAAGCGCGAGCTGCCCGATGTGGTGGTGGGTGCAGGCACGGTGCTGACCGTGGAGCAGATGCAGCAGTCGATCGATGCTGGCGCGGACTTCCTGGTGACCCCGGGCACGCCGCCAGCGCTGGCCGATGCACTGGCTGCTGCGCCGCTGCCGGTGGTGCCGGGTGCGGCCACGCCGACCGAGCTGCTGTCGCTCTACGCCCGCGGCTTCCGCGTGTGCAAGCTGTTCCCGGCCACGGCCGTGGGCGGGCTGGCGATGATCAAGGGACTGGCCGGCCCGGTGGCGGACCTGAAGCTGTGCCCGACCGGCGGCATCACCGAAAACACCGCCGCCGAATACCTCGAGCAGAAAAACGTGCTCTGCATCGGCGGTTCGTGGATGGTGCCGGGCAACTGGATTGCCAACGGCGAATGGGACAAGGTGCGCGCCAGCGCCGCCGACGCCGCGAAGATCATCAAGCGCGTTCGCGACCACTGAGCCCAACGCAGCTGTAGAGCCGAGCCCACGCTCGGCTCCACGCCAGCGGAATGGAAAGCAGCCGAGCATGGCTCAGCTCTACAGGACCAGCATCCAGAGCGCGACCCGCTCCCGCTCTTCCTTCTTCATTCCGCGGTGGCGGCGCACGAAAACCGTCCTTGGCCCTGCGGAGGGATTGCGCAGGGGCGTGAGCGCCATGGATGGCGCGACCGAGCCTCCAGGGATGGATTCACGGCGTCCCCTGCGCAATCCCTCCGCAGGGCCAACCCCACGAATCCTGCCGCACACCGCAAGGGGCTCAGCCGTTGGCCGAAACCCGTTACAGCGGCCGCGCCGGATCCACCAACCCGTACTGCCTGGCCATCCGCGCCAGCGCGATGTTGTCGTGGATCCCCATCTTCTCGAACAGCCGCGCCTTGTGCGTGTTCACCGTCTTCGCACTCAGGCTCAGCCGCCGCGCGATATCTTCCTGGCGCAGGCCCTGGGTCAGCAGCAACGCCACTTCCAGCTCGCGCGGCGACAGGCTGTCGAACGGCGAACCGTTGCCTTCCACCGTCGACAGTGCCAGATTCTGCGCGATGCTGGTGCCCAGGTAGCGGCGCCCACCTGCCACGTCACGCACCGCGCGCAGCAGTTCCTGCGCATCACAACCCTTGCCGATATATCCGGCCGCGCCGGCTTCGAGCAGCCGCTTCGGCAGCGGGCCATCTTCCAGCACCGACACGATCACTACGCGGGTGTTGCGGTGGCTGCGCACGATGCGCTCGGTCACTTCCATGCCGCTCACACCCGGCAGGTGCAGGTCACACAGCACCACATCCGGCAGCAGCTGGCGGACTTCACGCAGCGCGTCTTCGCCGGTCTCGGCTTCGCCCACCACCTCGATGTCGGTTTCCCCCGACAGAATCATCTTCATCCCGGTGCGGACCAGCGCGTGGTCATCCACCAGGTAGACTCGAATCGTCATTCACGTACCTCTTCGAATGCGGCCATTGCAGGTCAAGCTAGGCAGGGTGCCGATACCCTGCAAGCGCGTTCGGAATGCGGCCCCGGCAATCTGCCTTGCGCATCACAGTACCGCGCGTTGTGCTTGCCCCCTGTCTTGCAGAACCTGCTGCAACGAAACAACTGATCTATCACGTAGACGTCCCGCGCGGGGCATCCACGTCAATCCCCCTGTGATGATGCTTCGCTGGCCTTCGCTGGCCGCGTGCCATGATGCCGCCAAGGGTGCCGGCGACTGAACATGACCAGATAGCACCCTACCACCCAAACCAGCGCGGCACACCATCCGGCCAGGATATCGGAGGGGTAATGCACCCCCAGATAGACCCGGGAGACGCTGACCAGCAGGCTGAATGCCGGTGCCAGCAGCAGCACCGGCCAGCGCCAGCGGGTGTTCCAGGCCAGCAGTACCAGGGTCACCGCCAGGGTCATCGAGCCCATCGCGTGGCCGCTGGGAAAGCTGAACGTCGATTCCGGCGCGATCGATTCCCACAGGCTGGGGCGCTGGCGCTGGAAGAAGTGCTTGCTGCCCATGTTCAGCAGCGCCGAGCCGACGAAGCTGACCGCCACGAAGGTGGCCTCGCGCCAGCGCCGGTAGCCCAGCAGCACGCCGATGATCAGCACGTCGGCCGGGATCAGGAACCACTCATAGCCCAGTTTGGAAATGAGCACGAAGAAGCGGTCCAGCAGTGGCGAGTGCAGGCCATGCATCTGCCACAGCAGCGGCGCGTCGAAATGGAACGATTCAAACTCGTGCACCTCGTCCGCCAGGGCGACGAAGCCAGCCAGCGGCAGCAGCACGCCGCCGAACAGCAGGACCAGGCGCCAGGCATTGCGCGCCATCCAGTGGCGGAAACCGGAGGCGGACTCCGGTGCAGCGAGGATCGCAGGCTTATCCGGCGCTTCGGACATACGTGTGTTCGACGTAGTCGTCGATCAGGGCGACGAACTCCTGGGCGATGTTGTCGCCGCGCAGGGTCACCTTCTTCTCGCCATCGACAAACACCGGCGCTGCGGGTGTTTCGCCCGTGCCCGGCAGCGAGATGCCGATGTTGGCATGGCGCGACTCGCCCGGCCCGTTCACGATGCAGCCCATCACCGCCAGGGTCATGTTCTCCGCCCCCGGGTGGTGGATCTTCCACAGCGGCATCTTCTCGCGCACGTGGTTCTGCACGACCTTGGCCAGCTCCTGGAAGAACTCCGAGGTGGTGCGGCCGCAGCCCGGGCAGGCCGTGACCAGCGGCGTGAAGGCGCGTTGGCCGGTGGTCTGCAGCAGTTCCTGGGCGACAATCACTTCCTGCGTGCGCGACTGGCCCGGTTCCGGGGTCAGCGAGATGCGGATGGTGTCACCGATGCCTTCCTGCAGCAGCACGCCCAGCGCCGCCGCCGACGCGACGATGCCCTTGCTGCCGATGCCGGCTTCGGTCAGGCCCAGGTGCAGGGCGAAATCCGAGCGCTGGGCCAGGTCGCGGTATACCGCGATCAGCTCCTGCACGCCGCTGACCTTGGCCGACAGCACGATGCGGTCGCGCGGCAGGCCGAGTTCCACCGCCTGCTCGGCCGAATCCAGGGCCGAGCGGATCAGCGCTTCGCGCAGCACGCGGCCGGCATCCCAGGGCTGTTCGCGCAGGCTGTTCTCGTCCATCAGCTTCGCCGCCAGGGCCTGGTCCAGCGAGCCCCAGTTGGCGCCGATGCGCACCGGCTTGTTATAGCGGATCGCAAACTCGATCAACTGCGCGAACTGCAGGTCCTTCTTCTTGCCGAAGCCGACGTTGCCGGGGTTGATGCGGTACTTTGCCAGCGCTTCGGCACACGCCGGTTCGGCGGTCAGCAGCTGGTGGCCGTTGTAATGGAAGTCACCGATCAGCGGCACGTCGATACCCATCATCGCCAGCTTGTCGACGATGCGCGGGATCGCCGCAGCCGCTTCCACGGTGTTGACGGTCAACCGCACCATTTCCGAACCCGCGCGCCACAACTCGGCCACCTGCTTGACGCTGGAAGCCACGTCGGAGGTGTCGGTGTTGGTCATCGACTGCACCACTACCGGCTTGCCTCCGCCTACGGTGACCCCGCCGATCTGCACGGCATGGGTCTGGCGGCGGGGCCAGGAGGTGGCATCGGAGGGAGGCGTAGGGCGGGTCACGGCGTCGTGCATGGGCGCATTCTACCGCCCGCTCCCGCATTCGGGGTGACTCGCATTCAGCCGGCGGCACGGCTGCGGCCGATTGTCGCAGGCACGCGCGCCCGTGAACGCATACGATGAGCATGAATGACCGGTCCCGACGCCCCGTTCCTCCGTACCCTGTGCAGCCTGCGCTGGCTTGCCGTAGGCGGCCAGGCCGCCACCATCCTGGTCGCCAGCTGGGTGCTGGGCCTGCCGTTGCCCCAGCTGCCACTATGGGCCGGCGTGGCCGTGCTCACCTTGTTCAACATCTACACCCAGCTGCGCCCGGAAGCGGCCGACACCGCCCCGCTGACCGCATTCGGCCATATCCTGGTGGACGTGATCATCCTGACCTGGATGGTGGGCTGGAGCGGCGGCATGGCCAACCCGTTCAGTTCACTGTTCCTGATCCTGATCGCGCTGGCCGCCTTCGCCCTGCCCCTGCGCTGGGCACTGGCAGTGGCCCTGGCCTGCCTGCTCGGCTACGCCGCCAGCGGCATCTTCGGCCAGCCGCTGCCGGACGGCTATTTCCGCGCGCAGGACCTCAACCGTTGGGGCGTGGTCGCCAACTTCCTCATTTCCGCAGCGGTCGTGCTGACCTTCTCCACCCGCCTGGCGCTGGCGCTGCGACAGCGCGAACTGGAACTGTCGGCACTCAGGGAACGCTTCGCCCGCAACGAAGGCATCGTCGCCCTGGCCACCCATGCCGCCTCCGTGGCGCATGAACTGAACACGCCGCTGGCAACCATGACCCTGCTTGCCGATGACGTCGCCGAGCGCAGCGAAGAGCCCGAAGTGCGCGAAGACATGGAGACCCTGCGCGAACTGCTGGTGCAGTGCCGGGAACGCGTGCTGGCGCTGGCCGCACCGGCCTCGGCCGACGGACCGGGCCGCAGCCACTCCAGCGCCCAGCAGGTACTGGAACAGTGGCGCCTGGTGCGGCCGACCATCGACCTGCATCGCAATGACGATGCGCCGCTGCGGTTACCACTGGATCCGGGCGTGGGCCATCTGCTGATGGTCCTGCTCAACAATGCCGCAGATGCCGGCGAACAGGCCGGGCGGCCACGGGTAGATCTGGACCTGCGCATCGAAGGCGACGACCTGATCGGCGAAGTCCGCGACTACGGCCATGGTTTCGACGCCCGTGCCGCCGTGCTGCCGGGCAAGCTGTTCGGCAGCAGCAAGAGCGAGGGCATGGGCGTCGGCCTGGCCCTGTCCCATGCCACCATCGAACGCCTCGACGGCGAGATGTGGATGCGCCCGGCCCAGGGGGCCGGCAGCCGCGTCGGCTTCCGCCTGCCGCTGGCCCCACGCGAGGAAACCCCATGAGCGCCTCAACCCTTGGTCTGCTGGTCGACGACGACGAGCTGTACCTGCGCACCCTGCAGCGCAGCCTGGCCCGCAAGGGCCTGGAAACACAGACCGCACAGGATGCCGCCAGTGCCCTGGCACTGGCCCGCCAGCATCCGCCGGCGTTCGCGCTGATCGACCTGAAGCTGGGCAGCGATTCCGGCCTGGCGCTGATCCAGCCGCTGCGCGCGCTGCGCGCGGACATGCGTATCCTGCTGGTGACCGGCTACGCCAGCATCGCCACTGCCGTTGAGGCGATCAAGCTGGGGGCCGACGATTACCTGCCGAAGCCGGCCACGGTACCGATGATCCTGCGCGCGCTTGGCGAGGAAGACGACGGCCCGGCCGACGATGGCGAAATGGAAGTGCCGGACGCGATGACACCGATCAGCCGCCTGCAGTGGGAACACATCCAGCAGGCGATGCACGAGACCGGCGGCAACGTGTCCGCAGCGGCACGCCTGCTCGGCATGCACCGGCGTTCGCTGCAGCGCAAGCTGGCAAAGCGGCCGAGCCCGGAACGCGATCCGAGCCGTTGATCGCTGACGGACCGGTCCGGCTCAGGCCTCGACCAGCGCCGGCCGGTCCTGCGCGGCGCTGGAGCGCACCGCACACGCATCGGCCCGCGTGGCCATCGTCTCCTGCAGCAGCGGCGATGGCAGTACGCAGGCCGGATGCATGCGCAGGAAGCCGTAGATCGAACCCGCCAGGCCGATCATCAGGCCCGGGGTAAAGGCCGCGCGGGTGAGGCCGCCAACCATCCCCTGGTGCTCCTCGATCGAAGAAATGATCTCGATGGCGGCCTCGTCCTGCGGATAGGGACACCCTGCCGGATCCAGCGCAGCGGCCAGCACCAGCAGTTCCCGGGTGGACACATCGCCATGGCACAGGGTGTGGCTGAACCCCCATTTGCCGCGCGCATCGGCCACGGCGCGACGCATGTCGCGCAATTGCGCGGCATCACCGGTGCGGGCATACAGGTCCGCCGCCGCCAGGCCGATGCCCACGCTGCCGTGGCACCAGGTCGGGAAGTTCTTCTGCCCATCCTGCAGGTGGATGTCCCGCCAGTGCCCGGTATGTGGCTCGAACAGGGCTGCCTGGAATGCAAATGCTCCTTCGGCCAGCCGCCGCCATGCGGCCCGCTCGGGCACGCTGCCAGCCTCGGAGCGGGCCAGTCGTGCCAGCGCCCAGCCCATGCCCATCGCACCGTGGCCAAAACCACCGATCGGCTCGCTGAACTGTGGCGTCGGCCAGCGCGTACCGTCTGCGTCGACAATCGCAGCGTCCTGCATGCGGCGTCCCGCTGCGGCCGCCAGTTCCAGCCAGCGTGCGTTGCCGGTGGCTTCAGCCAGCGCCAGCAACGGCAGGATCATGCCGGACACACCATCAATCAGTTCGAACTTTGCCGCCTGCTGGAAACCGCGATGCTCCGCGGCTTCCGCGCAGCGCTCTGCCAGCGCCAGCAGCGCCGGTCGCTGCAACAGGTCGTGCAATGCCAGCAATGCCCACATTTGCGAACCGGTTCCGACGAATCCACCGTCAATTTCGGCGGGGTGCCGCTCGCACAGGGTCTGGAACACCGCAAGGGCGCCCTCGATGGCCGGATCCAGCCCGGCCACCGGATCGGCACGCCCCTGCTCCACTTCGTGGCGATAGGCTGCCAGTGCGAAAGCGATGCCGCCCAGCCCGAAGTACAGGTCTGGCTGCACCGGCTGGACGGTCCATCCGGTACGCGTCACTTCAGGTGTGATCCAGGTCATCGAGCCGTCTTCGCCGTGCACCGCCAGCCGCAGCAGGCTTTCCACCGCGCGCGTGGCCAGCGTGCGACGGCGTGCGTCCAGGTCGTCGGCGCGCGGATGCCGTGCTGCATAGCTGTAGCCGGACCGGGCCTCGGCTCGGGCCAGTGCATGCTGGTTCAGGTCGGTGGCGACCAGCGTGCTGCGGATCGTCACGTCTTCCAGGTCAATCCGCATCGCGCGCCAGTTGGCGACGACGGAGTGGATACGCGCCGCGTCCAGCTGCGATGCGAAGATCGGAATGTCACCGTGGCGCAGGTCATCGACCTCTCCGCGTACGGTTTCCAGGTCCGATGGCGCAGCGGGCGACACCGCCGCATTCCGCACCAGCAGGTCGATCGCGCGCTCAACCGCCCGAGCTTCGTTGTGAAGCGATGCTGGATGCCAGAGCATCCGCCCGAGCTCGGCGTAGGCCATTGTCGGCCGCCGTACATCCCGCACCTGGCAGCCTTCGAAGGCCGTCAGCAGCGGCATCAGTTCGCCGTTCGCGTCCAGCGCGCGCAGACGCCCACTGGCGTCGATGAAGCCCTCGCTGATGTGGTCCCAGTACAACGACACATCGGGCTGTGCGCTGGGATGGTTCTGCGCAATGGAGACCTCGGCCTCGACCATGCCCAACCGGGCCGGTTCGGTCCCGTCGTCGACGATCACCGGCACCTGCACCCGTGGCTGCTCGCCGGGCAGCGCGCCGGCTGCAGACAGGTCCACGCCCTCCATGCCCAGGCCGGCAGTACGGAACGGCACGATTCCGGTACGCAGCACTGAATTGCGCATCAGCTTGACGGCGGTGTCGTACGCATCGCCAAGCCCTGATGGCTCGATTTCGATTACCCGGCAGAACACGCTTTCGGCGTCGACCACCACCGGCACCGGCCCGACCGCGATCAGATTCTCCAGATGGATGTCGGTGCCACCGATCAGGCGCAGGATGGCCAGCCAGTGGCCGAGGCCGCGGTAATAGCACCGCAGTTCAGCCTCGCCGGAACAATAGCGATGCGCGGCGAATGCAGCCCAGCCGTGGCTGCCACGATCGATCACCTTCGGCACGCGCACGCGGTCAGGGGCGTCACCGAAGACCGCGGACAACAGGCCATCGAGCGTGGCATCGATGCGCAATGAGCGTGGCTTGTACATCACCGTGCCGCCTTCGAACTGCAGCCGTGCCACGGTGCGGCCGCCACCGTGCAGGTCACCGCGGCCCAATGCAACCGCATGCAGCGTGCCCGCCGGCGCACCCAGCAACTCGGCCAACGCAACACGATCACTGCCGATGCGTGCAGCGAGCTCCACCACGGCCGCGCATTGTCCTTCGAGCATGCGCGTCAGGCGCGGCAGCAGTACCGGATAACGTTGCTGCAGATGCGCGCGGAAGCCCTCGCTCGTGGCCAGGGCAACGAATTCGTCCAGCGCACCAGCACTGTCAAGCGGGCCGATGTCACCGCTGCGTGCAGCGGCGTGCAGCTCCAGCAGCAGCACGCGGTTGAGCTTGAGCTGGGCATGCTCATGCAGCGCCGCCTCGCCCTGCGAATGCAGCAGCGCACGTTCGCCGGGCTGCAGGGCAATGGCGGGATCATGCAGGCCGGCAGCCAGCGCAGCGCGCGCCTGGGCAAGGAAATGTTCGGTGATGCGCGCAAACGCGGCCGCAGCCGGAGAAGCGGTCATTACGCCCCCTGCAAGATTCAAAAGTCTGTTCCAGTCGCCGGCACGCAGCTGCATGCCTCTGCGTGCCGGCACGGGCTACATCAGCAACACAGGCAGTGGTTGATCACCGATACCGTGGTGGTGCACTCGTTGGTGCCACCGGTGATCATGGTGTCCGAAGCCCCGGTGAGGGCCGCTTCGGTGGCTGCCGCACCGTAGATGAACAGCGAACCCGCAGGGTTGGCGCACCCATCCACATCGTCCGAGCCATTGAGCCAGCCGGACACAACGTCGTCATTCAGATCCATTCGCAATCTCCTGTCATTCACAACATGAGGCGTTGAGGACATGGATCGATTCCACGTCCCTTCGGATACGGCCAGTCCCTGGCATCAACATCATGCTGCGAGCGATACTGGGTGACAGGTACAGCCGCCCATGCACACTGCATTGGCACGCCATGCGTAGTCAAGCTGCGCTGCCGCAGGCACGCGAATACGCTGCATGGGCAACGCCGCAGGGCCCCGGATGGCAGGAACGGAAGGCATGGGATGGCCGGCCTGTCGCCGGCGCATCCACGACCGGGCTCAGCGCTTCAGCTGCGCCAGTATCTCGCGGGTCATCGGATCGGCAATCGCCACATCCTCACCCTGCAGCGCTGGCAACAGGCCACTGGCCAGCTGCTTGCCAAGCTCGACACCGAACTGGTCGAAGGCATTGATGTTCCAGATCACCGACTGCACGTACACAGCGTGTTCGTACATGGCGATCAGTGCGCCCAGCGCCTGCGGGGTCAGTGCGTCGAGCAGGATCAGCGTGCTCGGGCGGCCCCCGGGGTAATCGCGGTGCGGGTCGTCGCTGCTCTGGCCATTGGCCAGTGCTTCGGTCTGCGCCAGCAGGTTGGCCAGCAGGGCCTGATGATTGATCGTGTAGGGATCGTCGCTGTGCACGCAGCCGATGAAGTCGGCCGGAACGATGCTGGTGCCCTGGTGCAGCGCCTGGAAGAAGCTGTGCTGCACGTCGGTGCCCGCCCCGCCCCACCACACCGGCACGGTGTCGGTGGTGACCGGCTGTCCGTCACGCTGCACGCGCTTGCCCAGGCTTTCCATCACCAGCTGCTGCAGGTAGGCTGGCAGCAGCGCCAGGCGCTGGTCGTAGGTCATCACCGCGTGCGTGGCATGGCCCAGCAGGTTGCGGTTCCAGATGTCGGTCAGGCCGTGCAACACCGGCAGGTTGCGCTCCAGCGGTGCATCCAGCGCATGCGCATCCATCTGCGCGGCGCCTTCCAGCAGCTGCTCGAAGCGCTCGAAACCGATGGCCAGCGCGATCGGGAAACCCACGGCCGACCACAGCGAATAACGGCCACCGACCCAGTCCCACATCGGCAGCACGCGATCGGCGGCGATCGCGAAAGCCTTGGCCGCGCGTTCCGGATTGGCGCTGACGGCATACAGGCGCTCGCTGCCCCCCAGCCAGTCGTGCAGGATCTGGCCGTTGAGCAGGGTTTCCTGCGTGCCGAAGGTCTTGGAAATCAGGATGCCCGCGGTCTTCGCCGGATCCAGCGTGGCCAGCGTGCGCTGCATGGCGGCGCCGTCCACGTTCGACACGAAATGCACGCGCAGGCGCGCACCGCTGACCGGACGCAGCGCATCGGCGACCAGGCGCGGACCGAGGTCGGAACCACCGATGCCGACACTGACCACGTCGGTTACGCCGCTGTCTTCCAGCGCGCGCACCAGCACGCCCATGCGCTGGCGGATCTCGCGCGCGGTGGCATAGGCCTCAGCGGCAACCGGTGCATCGACCACGTCGCCGCGCAATGCGGTGTGCAGTGCGGCGCGCCCCTCGGTCAGATTGACCTGCTCGCCACGGAACAGGCGCGTGATGGCGCCGCCGACATCACGTTCGGCAGCCAGCGCCAGCAACGCCTGCAGCGCGGCGGCATCGTATTTCTGCCGCGCGAAGTTGACGTACAACGGACCGACCCGCAGCGCCAGATCCTGCACGCGGCCGGGTTCGGCGGCGAGCAGGCTGGGGATGCTTGCGCCCTTCAGGCGCTGGGCGTGGGAATGCAGCGAGTCGAATCCGTTGTTCGTTGTCATGCGGCCTGGGTCGGGATCGTGTCGTTGGTGTGGGTGATCTGGTTCTTGCCATCAACGTACACCAGCTTCGGCTTGAAGCTGTCGGCTTCCTGCTCGGTCATGCTGGCGAACGCGGCGATGATGATGATGTCACCGACCTGCACGTGGCGCGCGGCGCCACCGTTGAGCGAGACAACGCCGCTGCCGGCCTCGGCGCGGATGGCATAGGTCGAGAAGCGCGCACCGTTGGTCACGTCCCAGATGTGCACCTGCTCGAACTCGCGGATGCCGGTGGCAGCCAGCAGGTTGTCATCGATGGCGATCGAGCCTTCGTAGTTCAGCTCGGAATGGGTGACGGTGGCGCGATGGATCTTGGTCTTGAGCAGGGACAGGTGCATGGGGGCGCTGCAACGGCAAAGGAAAGAGCGGATTCTAGCACCCGCACAGCGCGGGGCATCACGGCCGACAACCTGTTCAGGTAGGCGGTGAAACCGGGGGTCAGAACCCTTTCCCCTGGAAAAGGCATCTGACCCCATGCATCGCGCGGCGCCGCCGGAACTCAGAATTCCAGGTTGTCGATCAGACGGGTCGTACCCAGTCGCGCGGCGATCAGTGCCACGCGGCCACCGCCGTCGAAGGTCGGCTCGGCCAGCTCCGGGGTGCGCAGCACCGCATAGTCGACCTGGAAACCGGCCGCCTGCAGTGCGGCGGTGGCATCGGCCTCGATGCGTTCGCGCGGGTGACCGGCCACGTAGCCCTCGCGCATGCCCAGCAGGGTGCGGTGAATGGCGGTCGCGACCGGGCGCTGTTCGGCGCTCAGGTACTGGTTGCGCGAACTCTTGGCCAGGCCATCCTCGTCACGCACGATCTCGGCACCGACGATCTGGATCGGGAACGACAGCTCAGCCACCATCTGCCGGATCACCGCCAGCTGCTGGTAGTCCTTACGGCCGAACACGGCCACGTCCGGCTGCACCTGCAGGAACAGGCGCGCCACCACCGTGCAGACGCCATCGAAGTGGCCCGGGCGGCTGGCACCTTCCAGCACCTCGCTCACGCCGGGCGCGTGCATCTGCGTGGTCTTGTCCACGCCCAGCGGGTACATGGCCTCGACGCTGGGCAGCCACACCGCATCGCAGCCGACCTGCTCAAGCCCGGCCACATCGGCCTCGGGCGTACGCGGATAGCGACTGAAATCCTCGTTCGGCCCGAACTGGGTCGGGTTGACGAAGATGCTTGCCACCACCTTGTCGGCGTACTGGCGGGCCAAGGTCACCAGCGAATGATGGCCACCGTGAAGGTTGCCCATGGTGGGCACCAGCGCCACGCGCAGGCCCTCGCGCTTCCAGTGGGCGATCTGCTCGCGCAATGCGCCAAGCTCGTTGAAGGTCTGGATCATGAGGCGTAAGCGTGCTGTTCGTCGGGGAAGCTGCCGTCGCGCACGGCGTCGGCGTAGGCGCGGGTGGCACCGGCCACCGAACCGCCTTCGGCAAGGAAATCCTTGACGAACTTGGGGCGGCGATGGCCACTGTCCAGGCCGAGGAAATCGTGCAGCACCAGCACCTGGCCGTCGCACTGCGGGCCGGCACCGATGCCGATGGTCGGCACCTCCACCGCAGCGGTCACCTCGGCGGCGACCGGGGTCGGTACGCATTCGAGCACCATGATGCTGGCGCCGGCAGCGGCCACGGCCCTGGCATCTTCCACCAGCTGGCGCGCGGCATCGCCGCGGCCCTGGATCTTGAAGCCGCCCAGGCGCAGCACCGATTGCGGGGTCAGGCCCAGGTGCGCGCAGACCGGAATCTCGCGCTCGACCAGGTAGCGGATGATGTCGACCTTGAAGCCGGCACCTTCGATCTTGACCATCTCGGCACCGGCCTGCAGCAGCTGCAGCGAGGCATCCAGCGCGCGCTCCGGGGTGGCATCGGCGCCGAAGGGCAGGTCCGCCACCAGCAGCGCACGCTGCAGCACGCGGGCCACGGCGCGGGTGTGGTAGACCATGTCGGCCACGGTCACCGGCAGGGTCGAATCATGGCCCTGCACCACCATGCCCAGCGAATCGCCGATCAGGATCAGGTCAACGCCATTGGCGTCGAAAGTGCGGGCGAAGCCGGCGTCGTAGGCGGTCAACATGACCAGCTTCTGGCCATTGCGCTTGGCCTCGGCCAGGGCGGGAACGGTCCAGGGCTTGCTGTCTGCGTGGGTGCTCATGTGCTGATAACCGGGGGAGATAACCCGGGCATTATCACCCTATCGGGGCAATCCCGCAGGCGTCCACCCGCACCACTGCGTCCCGCACGCGGCCGTGGCCGGGAATGACCAGATCCGGCGCGATTTCGGCCAGCGGCACCAACACGAAGGCCCGTTCGTGCATGTACGGGTGTGGCACCTTCAGCCCGGGCTGGTCGAGCTCCTGCACGCCGTACAACAACAGGTCCAGGTCCAGCGCGCGCGGGCCCCAGTGCACTGCCGGATCGCGCACGCGACCGAAGCGCTGCTCCAGCGCCAGCATGGCCTGCAGCAGCTCATCGGCCGGCAAGGTGGTTTCGACCGAGGCCACCGCATTGACGAACGGCGGCTGGTCTTCATTGCCCCAGGCCGGCGTTGCGTAAAGCCGCGAGGCCTGGCGCAGCCGGGTCCCGGGCAGGCCGTCCAGCGCGGCAATCGCCGCGCCGACGGTGGCGGCCGCGTCGCCGAGGTTGGCGCCGAGGCCGATCCAGGCAGGGGTCATCGCCTACTCGCCCGCTGCACCGGCCGGGGCACCCGGACGACGGCGGCGACGGCGGCGCTTGCGCGGCGCTCCGCTCTCGTCATCGCCTTCTTCGCTGTGCATCGCATCCAGCGACGACTCCAGCTCACGCCCGGACTGCGCCTGCGCTTCGCGCCAGAACTCGACATCGGCGGCGTGCTCGGACGACGCCACCTGGCGCAGGCTGAGGAAATCGAACGCGGCACGGAAGCGCGGATGGGTCAGGGTGCGGAACACGCGCTTGCGCTGGCGCGAGCTGAAGCGCGATTGCAGCAGCCAGATTTCCTGCATCGGCAGCGAGAAGCGGCGCGGCAGCGCGATGGTGCTCAACTGCTGCACGGTGACGCGGTCGGCGGCGCGGCGCTGCGCCTCTTCCGGTGCCACGCCCTGCTTGAGCAGGGTCGCCTGTGCACGGCAGAACGCCGGCCACAGCAGCAGCGCGAACAGGAACGCCGGCGAGACCGGTTCGTCGTTGGCCACCCGCGCATCGGTATTGGCCAGGCCCTCGACCAGCATGCGGCGCAGCGCGCCGGTGCGGTTGGCTTTCAGCGCCTTGGCGCTTTCCGGGAACAGCACGTCGAGCAGGCCGTAACGCTCAAGGCCTTCGAAGCTGGCCACGCCGTGTCCGGACAGGAACAGCTTGAGCACTTCCTCAAACAGGCGCGCTGGCGCGGCTTCGTTGAGCAGGCCGGCCAGGTGCGGGATCGGCGCGGCAGTACCCTCCTCGATCTGGAAGCCGAGCTTGGCCGCCAGGCGCACCGCTCGCAGCATGCGTACCGGGTCTTCCTGGTAGCGCTGCACCGGGTCGCCGATCAGCTTCATCAGGCGCGCCTGCACGTCCTCGAAGCCACCGGTGTAGTCGCGCACCGAGAAGTCCTCGATGGCGTAGTACAGGGCGTTGCAGGTGAAGTCGCGGCGGATGGCGTCGTCTTCGATGGTCCCGTACACGTTGTCGCGCACGAGCATGCCGTTTTCCATCTCGCGGTCGCCGCTGCCGTCATCGCTGTTGGCGCGGAAAGTGGCGACTTCGATGATTTCGCGGCCGAACACAACGTGGGCGAGGCGGAACCGGCGGCCGATCAGTCGGCAGTTGCGGAACAGCTGCTTGACCTGCTCGGGCGTGGCGTCGGTGGCCACGTCGAAATCCTTGGGTTGGCCATTGACCAGCAGATCGCGCACCGCGCCGCCGACAAGGTAGGCGCCGAAGCCGGCATCGCGCAGGCGATAAAGCACGCGCAGGGCGTTCGGGCTGATGTCCTTGCGGGAGATCGTGTGCTGGTCGCGCGGGATGACGCGCAGGCTGAACGGTGATGTAGCAGAGGAAATGATGTTGGCGCTTCCGGTTGAAGTTTCGGGATTGCCCAATGGCATCGAGGTGCATATACTAGCGCTCCTGCCTCGGCAGCGACACAGTTACGCTCCCTTCGTCTAGTGGTTAGGACGTGGCCCTCTCAAGGCTAAAACAGGGGTTCGAGTCCCCTAGGGAGCGCCAGTCGCCGCAGCAGGAACCGAAAAAGCCCGCCTTGTGCGGGCTTTTCTGTTTTCCGGGGTTTGCATTGGCATCGGTCGGCCTGGTCGCAGTAGCGCCTTCCTGTTCCTGCGTGGGAGGGGGTGGGCCACCCTGACAGTTTCCCGCGACGGCGGCACGAACAGCCTCGCTCCTCCGCAGCCAATTCAATCCCGACGCGCAGACCTGCGTCCGCCAGAACCGCAATGCCTGACGCGAAGGCGGAGCAGCTCAAGCCGGGACCGTTGGCGCCATGGATGGCGCCATCGAGCCCCCATGGATGGGTTCACGGCCTGTCCCGGATTGGACTGCCCCGCCTTCGCCCTCGATGACACCGAGGCGCCAACGGAATGCAACCGAAGCCGGGCAGCGTCAGCCTTCCATCTGCTCCAGCTCCTTGCCCTTGGTCTCGCGCACGTAGCGGACCACGAAGAAGATCGAGAGGATGGCCGCCACCGTATAGATCCCGTAGGCCCCGGCCAGGCCGATGCCCGCCAGCAGCATCGGGAACGTCACGGTGATCGCGAAATTCGACGTCCACTGCGCCGCACCGGCGACGGCCAATGCCGGGCCGCGGATCTGGTTGGGGAACATTTCACCCAGCATCACCCACATCACCGGGCCCCAGGACATGTTGAAGAACACCACATAGACGTTGGCCGCCACCAGCGCCAGCCGGCCCATGCCGTCGGACAGTTGCAGGCGACCGTCGGCGAGACTGCCACTGGCGAACGCGACCACCATCAGTACCAGCGCTACCGACATGCCGACCGAGCCGATCCACAGCAGCGGCTTGCGTCCGATGCGGTCGATCAGCAGCACCGTCAGCAGGCAGGCACCGATGCTCAGCGCACCGGACAATACATTGATCAGCAGCGCGTCGCTTTCCGAGAACCCCACCGCCTGCCACAGCACCGCGCCGTAGTAGAACACCACGTTGATGCCGACCAGCTGCTGGAACATCGCCAGGCCGATGCCGACCCAGAGGATCGGGCGCAGCCTGCCGGTGACCTTGTCGCGCAGGTCGGCGAAGCGTGGCTTATGCTGGTCCTGGGCCAGGCTCGCCTCGATCTCGGCCTGCTTGGCCGTGGCTGCGGCCTCGCCGTACAGCCGCGCCAACACCGCCCTCGCCTGCTCCGGGCGCCCCTTCACGACCAGGAAGCGCGGGCTTTCGGGAATCACCAGCAACAGCAGCAGGAACAGCCCCGATGGCAGCGCCTGCATCCAGAACATCCAGCGCCAGGCCTCATGGCCCAGCCATAGCGGCTCGGTCGACGCCCCAGCGGCACGGGCCAGCAGGTAATTGCTGAGGAAGGCGGCGAACAGGCCGCAGATGATCGCCATCTGCTGCACCGTGGCCAAGCGCCCGCGATAGCGCGCCGAGGCCACCTCGGCGATGTAGGCCGGCGACATCACGCTGGCCGCGCCCACCGCGAAACCGCCCAGCACGCGCGCGGCGATGAACAGCCAGGAAGCGTGAGCGGCACCGGCGCCCAGCGCCGAAACCAGGAACATCAGCGCCGACACGATCAGCACGCCTCGGCGGCCCAGGCGATCCCCCAGCCAGCCTGCCAGGAAGGCACCGACCGCACACCCCAGCAGCATCGAAGCGACTTCGAAACCAAGCGCCGCCTCGCTGGAGTTGAAGGCCTGGCGAAGGCCGTCGACCGTGCCATTGATGACACCACTATCGAAGCCGAACAGGAATCCACCGAGGGTGGCCACGCAGCTGATGAGGACGATGAATGCCGTGTTTTCGCCGCCGTGGGAGGCGATGCCGGGTTGGCGCTGGGACATGGATGAACCTGTTGGGAAGGGAGGCCGGCCATCCGACGCAGCCGGCTGACCCGCAGCGTCGCACAGGCCTTGCCCTGCCGCCAATGTCCGCCACGGCCGCGCCTGCCAGGCGCCCGATTTCCGCCCCGCGCCGACACTGGGGGCCAACCTGTTCTAGAATTGGCGGGTTCAGGAATCGATCCGCCCCCAGCCCATGCCCTTTGTCGTCACCGAAAACTGCATCAAGTGCAAACACACCGATTGCGTGGAAGTGTGCCCCGTGGATTGCTTCCACGAAGGCCCGAACTTCCTGGTAATCGATCCGGATGAGTGCATCGACTGCACCCTGTGCGAACCGGAATGCCCGGTCAACGCGATCTTCCCGGAGGACGATGTTCCTGCCGGCCAGGAGAGCTTCGTCGCCCTCAACGCCGAGCTGGCGAAGGAGTGGCCGGTGCTGACCGTGCGCAAGGACCCGCCTGCCGACGCCGGCGAATGGGATGGCAAGCCGGACAAGCTGAAGCTGCTGGAACGCTGAGAAGCGCCTGCTGCGACAACGAAAAAGGGCGCCTTGGGCGCCCTTTTCCATTTCCGGTAGCGCCGGGCCATGCCCGGCGGATCCTGGGCCGCGCTTCAAGCTCGCCGGGCATGGCCCGGCGCTACCCAAGGCAGGTGCGGACCAAGGCCCGCATCCACCCGACCAGCCCTTACTGCGCCAGCTTCGCCTTGAGCGCGGCGATCAGCTTTACCGGCGCTTCGGCCGTGGCCGGCAGGCCGCGCGGGTCCACCGCGGAGATGTAGGCGCCGGCATCGACGGCCACCACGCGGACCAGGAAGTTGCTGCCTTCGTAGGCCACGTCATACGAGCCCAGCAGCTGCGCGCGGCTGGCGATGGTCACGCCTTCCACGCCTTCCAGCGCGGTGCCGACCTTGGCGAAGGCCTCATCCTTGCCACCGGCGATGGTGAAACCCGTGTTGCCCACGGCCGGGGCCGCAGCCACCGGGGCCGCCGGCTTGGTCGCCGAGGAAAGGGTCGGCACCTTGTTGTCGCCGGTGGTGGCCGGCAGGTTCAGGTCCGGCGGCACTTCCAGCGGACGCATTTCCGGGGCCAGGGCGTAGTCGCCCTTGACGCCGCGCTTGAAGCAGCCGGTGGTGCCGGCAGCGACCGCCACAGCAAGCAGGGCATAGGACAGCACGCGGACGGTGGAAACGGATTGACGCATGTGAATCTCCTGGGTCAGACCAAGACGGAAGGTCAGTGGCTGGAAAGGGCTTCGAGGGCGGCGATGTCGCCGGCAAGGTGGTCGGCGGCCGCATGGTGCGGCGCCGACAGCGGCAGCAGCGGCAGGCGCAGGTCATGGCCGACACCGATGCGGCGCAGCAGCGCCTTGACCGGAATCGGGTTCGGTTCAACGCCGCAGAAATCGTGGAACGGCTGCAGGCGCGCGTCCCAGGATTCGGTGGCTGCATGGTCGTGCGCGGCGGCCAGTTCGCACATCCGGCGGTAGGCACCCGGAAGCACGTTGGAGCCCACGGAGATCAGGCCATCGATGCCGGCCCGGATCGAGCGCGCGGCGGTGCCGTCATCGCCACTGAGGACCGCGAACTTCGGGCTGCGCAGCGCCAGCAGCGCCTGCACCCGGCCGGTGTCGCCCACCGCCTCCTTGATGCCGACGATGTTGGGGTGGCTGGCCAGTTCGGCCACGGTCTCCGGCTGCATGTCGCAACCGGTACGGCCGGGCACGTTGTACAGCACGACCGGCAACCCGCCCTGGTCGGCGACCGCACGATAATGGGCAATCAGGCCGGCCTGGGTCGGCCTTACGTAAGGCGGGGTGACCACCAGTGCATGGCTGGCGCCAAGCGCGGCCGCACGACGGGTCTGTTCGATGGTCTTGGCAGTACCGGACAGGCCGGTGCCGGCCATGACCGGGATGCGGCCGCCAATGCGTTCGACCGCGCTGGCCAGCAGCAGGTCGTACTCGGCATCGGTGAGGGTTGCCGCTTCGCCGGTCGAGCCGGCAACGACAACGCCATGGACGCCACCTTCCAGTTGCAGGTGCAGCAGGCGCTGCCAACCGTCGGGATCGAGGGCGCGGTCGGCCCGGAACGGGGTCGCCAGCGCGGTGATGAGGCCGGAAAGGGACAAGGACGTGCTGCTCTTGGCTGGAAAGGGAAAACGCCCGCCACGAAAGGCCGGGGGCGACCTGAATGTTACTTGCGGCGCGAAAGCACGGGCAAGTATGCTGGACACCGGTGGATCCCCGCCTCTGGCGGGCATTCAGACTCACGCATGCATTACCCGGAATCGCCTTGACCGACACCACCCCGCGCCCCGCGCCGAGCGAAAACCACCTCCTGATCAACGCCTACACGACGCATCCGGAGTCCCCCCTGCTGCCCGTCACCCGCCGCATCGCCGACAGCGGCTGCAATCTGGTGGACGCACGCCTGGCCACGGTCGGCCGCGACGTCTCGGTCACCGCCCTGGCCACCGGCTCCTGGGACTCGGTGGCCAAGCTGGAGGCGATGCTGACCCGGCTGGAGCGCGAGGAAGGGCTGAAGCTGGTCTGGTACCGCACCGCCGCCAAGCAGGCGCAGTCCAACCTGCTGCCCTACATCGTCGAGGTGATCGCCGCCGACAAGCCGGGCATCCTGTTCCAGCTGGCCGATTTCTTCGACCGCCAGGGCATCACCATCGAGAACCTGCAGAGCACGCGCTACCGCGCCATGCAGACCGGTGCGGAAATGTTCAGCGCACAGGTCACCATCGGCGTGCCGGCCAACATGCATATTGCCGCGCTGCGCGACGATTTCCTTGAGTTCTGCGACCACCTGAACCTGGACGCGATCATGGATCCCATGAAGTTCTGATTCTTCGCGCGTCTCTCACGCGCGCGTGGCGTTTCATGTAGCTGTAATGGCAAGAACCCAGGCTCGACAGAAGGACCTCATGAACAACGGCGACACCCTGGACAGCACTACCCTCTCCCTGCCGCTGGCCCTGTCCGGCGGCGACCACGCCACCCTCGGCGACTATGCCGGCCAATGGCTGGTGCTGTACTTCTATCCCAAGGACAGCACGCCGGGCTGCACCACCGAAGGCATCGACTTCAACGCCCTGCTGCCGAAGTTCAGGAAGGCGGGCGCGGTGGTACTGGGCGTCTCGCGCGATTCGGTGAAGTCGCACGACAACTTCTGCGCCAAACAGGGCTTCAACTTCCCGCTGGTCAGCGATGGCGACGAAGCGCTGTGCAGCGCCTTCGACGTGATCAAGATGAAGAACATGTACGGCAAGCAGGTACGTGGCATCGAACGCAGCACCTTCCTGATTTCCCCCGACAGCCGCATCGTGCAGTCCTGGCGCAAGGTCAAGGTTGCCGGCCATGCCGATGCCGTTCTCGCCGAACTGAAGGCCTCCCAGTCCAAGTGAGTCCCACTGCCCACCGTGTCTGCCATCACCCTGCCCCGCTGCAGGCCGTGGTGGTTTTTCCCTGCCCGTAACCAGGAATCGACGATGACCCGAGGCAAGCGCATCTACGTGCTGGATACCAACGTGCTGATGCACGATCCCACCGCGCTGTTCAAATTCGAGGAGCACGACATCTACCTGCCCATGCAGGTGATCGAGGAGCTGGACAACGGCAAGAAGGGCACCTCCGAAGCCAGCCGCAACGCTCGCCAGGTGAGCCGTTTCCTCAACGAGCTGGTGCAGGAATCCGGCCTGGACAACCTGGCCGACGGCATTCCACTGCAGCGTCCCAATGGCCTGCAGCTGCGCGGCAAGCAGAGCGCCGGCAAGCTGCGCTTCCAGACCAGCCATTTCGACGCGGGCAAGAGCTTTGGCAAGGTCATTCCGGACAATGCCATCCTCGGCGCGATCCTGGCCCTCAAGGAAGAAACGCCGGACCTGCCGGTGGTGTTCGTTTCCAAGGACATCAACCTGCGGATCAAGGCCGCCATCGCCGGCATCGTGTCCGAGGACTACGAGAACGACCGCGCACTGGACGATTTCAGCCTGCTCTACACCGGTGCCACCGAGCTGCCCGAAGACTTCTGGAAGCGCCACGGCGAGGATCTGCGCAGCTGGAGCGACAAGGGCCGCAGCCATTACGAGATCCAGGCGCAGGATGGCGAGGAGTGGTACCCGAACCAGTACGTCTACCTGCCCGGCGAAGACGAAGTCGAACTGCGTGTCAGCCGCGTGGTCGGCGACGGCAAGGTAGTGCTGTCGCTGGTCGATGATTTCCGCCACGGCAGCCACGCCGTGTGGGGCATCAGTGCGCGCAACCGCGAGCAGAATTTCGCGCTGAACGCACTGATGGACCCGGAGATCGACTTCGTCACCCTGCTGGGTACCGCCGGTACCGGCAAGACCCTGCTGGCGCTGGCCGCCGGCCTGGCCCAGACCATGGACCAGCAGCGCTACCGCGAGATCATCATGACCCGCGCCACGGTCAGCGTTGGCGAGGACATCGGTTTCCTGCCGGGCACCGAGGAAGAGAAGATGACGCCGTGGATGGGCGCGCTGACCGACAACCTGGAAGTGCTCACGCACAACCAGGAAGGCGGCACCTGGGGCCGCCAGGCCACCAACGACCTGCTCGCCAGCCGCATCAAGATCCGCTCGATGAACTTCATGCGCGGCCGCACGTTCCTGTCACGCTACCTGATCCTGGACGAGGCGCAGAACCTCACCCCCAAGCAGATGAAGACGCTGATCACCCGTGCTGGCCCCGGCACCAAGATCGTCTGCCTGGGCAACGTCGAGCAGATCGACACCCCGTACCTGACCGAAACCACCTCGGGCCTGACCTACGCGGTGGATCGCTTCAAGAACTGGCCGCATAGTGCGCACATCACCCTGCGCCGTGGCGAACGCTCGCGCCTGGCCGATTACGCGTCGGAGGTGTTGTGAACCGCTGCACCCGCCTGCTGCTGCCTACGGCTGCGATCGCCCTCGCAGCCGCGCTCGGCGCCTGCACCACCACGCGCGGCCCGGCCAGCGTGCCGACCGCCGAACGTACCGGACAATCCTGGGTGGTCACCCGCCCGATCATCGCCGCGCAGGTGCTCGACACCTGCTCGCGGCCCAGTCCAGGCCGCGAGGCGGGCCGGGTCAGCGGCTATTGGGCACCCAGCCGGCAGCAGATCGACCAACTGGAAGCACAGCTCTCGTCGCTGCAGGCACAGGTCCCGAAGGTGCTGGACTTCGACCGCCAGTACGTCGGCATCGAAAGCGCCGGCAAGCGGCTGATCTACGTCAACGCCTTCCATCTGCCCGATGGCAGCGGCATCAATCCGGCACGGGAAGCGATCCGCGTCTGCGACGGCGGCACGCAGTTCTGGGGCGCGGTGTTCGACCCCTCCAGCAATACCTTCAGCGAGCTGCAGTTCAACGGCGGCTTCGGCGGGCCCTGAGGGGCCTTGCCGATGGGAATACGCCTGCCCACCTGGGTCTGGATTGGTGCGGTCGCGCTCTCGTGCGTGGCCGGCATGGTCAACGTGGTCGGCTTCCTCGGCTTCGAGCATCAGGCGGTCAGCCACATGACCGGCAGCACCAGCCAGCTGGGCATGGCGCTGGCGCAGGGCGACTGGCGCGCGGTCGGCCATCTGTGGGGGCTGCTGATCGCGTTCTCACTGGGTGCGATGCTCAGCGGCCTGTTGATCCAGGACAGTACCCTGCAACTGGGCCGACGCTACGGCGTGGCGCTGGCCTTGGAGTCCGCGCTGCTGCTGGTGGCCATTCCGCTGTTCGAACGCCACCAGATCTGGGGCGCACTGGCCGCCGCCATGGCCTGCGGCCTGCAGAACGCGATGGCCACCACCTTCAGCGGCGCGGTGGTACGCACCACCCATCTCAGCGGCATGTTCACCGACCTCGGCATCGGCCTGGGCCACCTGCTGCGCGGATTGCCGCTGCAGGTACGACGCCTGACCCTCAGCGGCCTGATCATCAGCGGCTTCCTCGCCGGCGGCATCATCGGCGCCTGGCTGTTCATGCGCTGGCAGTACGACGCCCTGCTCGCCCCCGCCCTGCTGACCGGCCTGACCGGGCTGGGCTATGTGCTGTACCAGCAATGGGCACGTTGGCGGCATTGAATCAAGGACATCGGCGCATGGCGTGGATCTACCTTCCCCTGCGCGACCACGGCACAATCGCGGAATGAGCCCGACCACTCCCGTTTCCGCTCTCACCATCGCCGGCTCCGACTCCGGTGGAGGGGCGGGCATCCAGGCCGACCTGAAAACCTTCGCCGCGCATCGCGTGCACGGCCTCTCCGCAATCACCGCACTGACCGCGCAGAACACGCGTGGCGTCATCGCCGTGCATGTGCCGCCGATCGACTTCCTGCGCGCGCAGCTGGAAGCCTGTTTCGACGATTTCGACATTCACGCGGTAAAGCTGGGCATGCTGGCCAACGCCGGCGTGATCAACGCCGTTGCTGACGCACTGGAGAAGCATCGTCCGCCGCACGTGGTGCTGGACCCGGTGATGGTCGCCACCAGTGGGGCGCGCCTGCTGGAAGACAGCGCATTGCAGGCCATGCGTGAGCGCCTGATCCCGCTCGCCACGCTGATCACCCCCAACACACCGGAAGCAGAACTGCTGGTCGGACGGAAGATCAGCAATGGCGATGACGCTGAGCGCGCGGCGTCAGCCCTGCTCGATCTCGGTGCCGGCGCCGTACTGCTGAAAGGTGGCCACCTGCAGGAAGGCAACCGCGTAATCGACCGCTACTTCGACGGCGTCAGCAACGAAGAATTCATCCACGCCCGCCTGCCACTGGACGCACATGGCACCGGCTGCACGCTGGCTGCGGCCATCGCCGCGCAGCTGTGCAATGGCCTGAGCCTGGCCAACGCCTGCGAAGCCGGCATCGATTACGTCGCACGCAGCCTGCAGCGGAGCCATGCCCCTGGTCGCAGCGAGGTGCGGGTGCTCGATCACTTCGGCGCGGCACCACACGCATGAACCTGGCGCCGCGCATCCTCGCCGTACAGTGCGACGACGGCCATCGCTACGAAGTGATTGCCTGCGTGCCCGCGCACCCCATTGCGCGCCTGCTGTGGCTGCCCGCGCTGGGCGTGGCCGCGCGCCATTACCTGCCGTTGGCGCAGGCGCTGGCTGCGAAGGGCGTGGCGGTGTACCTGCACGAGTGGCGCGGCAACGGCAGCAGTTCGCTGCGCCCATCGCGCGCGCTGGACTGGGGCTATCGCGAGGTACTCGAACAGGATCTGCCAGGCAGCCAGGCCGTTCTGGCTGCAGCGGATGAAGGGGCTGGCACCCTGCCCTGGATCATCGGCGGCCACAGCCTTGGCGGGCAGCTGGCCTGCGTGCATGCCGGACGCCATCCGCAGCACTTCAACCGGCTGTGGCTGGCCGCCAGCGGCTCACCGTTCTGGCGTGGCTTCCCGCCACCACGCGGATGGCTGCTGCCGCTGGTCTACCGCTTTCTGCCGTGGATCGCGCAGCGCCAGGGCGTGCTGCATGGCCGTCGCCTTGGCTTCGGCGGCACCGAGGCGCGCGGCCTGATTGCCGACTGGGCGCGCGTGGGCCTGAACAACCACTACGCCGCGTCCGGCATGGACGAAGACCTCGATGCGCAGATGGCGCGCGTGCATGGCAGCGCGCAGGCGGTGCTGATGGAGCACGACTGGTTGGCCCCCACCGGATCGATGCAGACGCTGCTGGCGAAGCTGCCGAATGTGGACGCGCAGCTGCGCGTGCTGTCCGCGCAGGAACTGGGCACGCGCGCCGATCATTTCGCGTGGCTGAAGGCGCCGGACGCCGTGGCTGACAGCTTTTTCATTCAGTTGGATGAAAATTTTCACAAAACTGTTGACGGTCCGCGCCGACATCCGCATAATTCCGCTCCTGTCGCAGGGCGCCCGTAGCTCAGTTGGATAGAGTACCTGGCTACGAACCAGGCGGTCGGGAGTTCGAATCTCTCCGGGCGCACCACTCGACAGGTTTCCGGCATCCGCCGCTGGAAATGCAGTAAAATTTGATTGTGTACCGCGCGCCCGTAGCTCAGTTGGATAGAGTACCTGGCTACGAACCAGGCGGTCGGGAGTTCGAATCTCTCCGGGCGCACCATACACAGTCAACACCACAAGTTTATGTAATTGGCGCCCGTAGCTCAGTTGGATAGAGTACCTGGCTACGAACCAGGCGGTCGGGAGTTCGAATCTCTCCGGGCGCACCATTACACCGAAACAGCAGGCCTCGGCCTGCTGTTTTTTTATGTGTGTTTTTCGGCAGGGCTGCGCCCTGCACCCGCCGAAGCAACAGCTATGGCCGAAGCAACAGCAACAGCAACAGCTGGTGTTCCGTGGGTTGGCGGGGCGGCATGGACAGGCAGGACACGCCGTAAACCCATCCATGGGGGCTCGATGGCGGCATCCATGCCGCCAACGGTCCTGCCTGCCCATGCCGCCCCACCTCTGACAGATTTCCGCGATCTGATGGATCCACGCCATGCGTGGATGAATCTCCATCGAGTTCGAGTATTTCGATAATTGATCGAAGAGCATCCACGCATGGCGTGGATCTACCGTGTCGACCAAGGTCGACACCTACCAACAGCAGCGGGACTCTGTCGAAGGCGGGGTGGGTCCGGTTGCGGGAGTGTGCGCGGCATGGATGCCGCGGCCAAGCCCCCATGGACGGGTTTACGGCGTCTCCCGCAACCGGACCCACCCCGCCATCCCTCAGGAAACCAGCTGTTGCTGTTGCTGTTGCTGTTGCTTCGGCCATAGCTGTTGCTTCGGCGGGTGCAGGGCGCAGCCCTGCCAAACCCCTACCCCCTGGCCATTGCCTGCCACCACTGCGACAGCAGCTCCGGCCTGCGCAAGCGCTCGCGCCACCAACGCAGTGCGGCGCCGTCCTCGCCGGTGCGCCAGGCCAGCCAGAAGGTCTCTTCCGGCTTGTGCTCCTCCACCTCGCGGATCACCAGCTGGCCACGCGCCACCGCAGCGCGCGCGCACGGCTCGGGCAGGAAGCCGAAGCCCACGCCTTCGCACTGCAGCTTCAGCTTGCTGGCCATGTCCGGCACCGTCAGCATCTCCTGCCCCATCAACAGGCCGACCGTGCGCGGCAGAAGCCGTCGTGCCGAATCGGAGACCGCGATCGCGCAGTGTTCGACCAGCTGCTCGCGACCGAGCACGCCTGGCACTGCCGCCAACGGATGACCGGGCGCGACCGCGAACACGAACGCCACCGTACCCAGCGGCTCGACGACGTAGCCACCGCCGCTGGGGCCCTCGCCCGGCGCGCCGACCAGCAGGTCGGCACGGCGGTCCAGCAGGGCCTCCCAGGTGCCGGACAGGGCCTCGCCGATCAATCGCAGCCGGGTCGGTGCCTCGGCCTCTCGAAACGCGGCGATGTCCGGGCCGAGCAGCCAGGTCGGAAACACCGAGTCCACCGCCAGCGTCAGCTCGGTCTCCCAGCCCGACGCCACCCGGCGCACCCGCAGTTCCAGCTCGCGGGCTGCACGCAGCAGGTGCCGACCCTCGTCCAGCAGCGCGCGGCCAGCTGCGGTCAGCTCGGCGCGCGGGCCAACCCGGTCGAACAGCTGCACGCCCAGGTCCTCCTCCAGCTTGGCCACGGTGTAGGAGATGGTCGAGGGCACCTTGTGCAGCACCTTGCCAGCGCCCGCAAACGAGCCGCGGCGGTCGATGGCATCCAGGATCTGCAGGGCATCGAGGCTGAGCTTGAGCATTCGAATTTTTCGATGATGGCTGTCAAAACTATCCGTTTTTAAAACCCCGGGCGCAAGCGGATACTTCTCTCCAACGGGGAAACACTGCGGCTACCGGTCCACCCCGCCCCATCGAAACCATCGAACAAGGAGATTCCATCATGCTGCAGATCCGCAAGAGCGCTACCCGTGGCCTGGCCGAGCATGGCTGGCTGTCCTCGCGCCATACCTTCTCCTTCGCCAACTACTACGACCCCCGCTACGTCAGCTTCGGCCCGCTGCGGGTGATCAACGAAGACAAGGTGATCGGCGGCCAGGGCTTCGGCACCCACGGCCACAGCAACATGGAAATCATCTCCTACGTGCTGGGCGGTGCGCTGGAACACAAGGACTCGATGGGCACCGGTTCGGTGCTGCGCTATGGCGACGTGCAGCGCATGAGCGCCGGCAGCGGCGTCACCCACAGCGAATTCAACCACTCGGCCGACGAGACCGTGCACTTCCTGCAGATCTGGATCTTCCCGGACACCGAGAACATCACGCCGTCCTACGAGGAGACCCACTTCGCGCCGGAGACCAAGCGCGGCCAGCTGCGCCTGATCGCCTCGCCGGACGGTGCCGACGGTTCGCTGCGCATCCACCAGGATGCCCGCATCTTCGCCACCATCCTCGATGGCGGCCAGAAGCTGCACCACGCGCTTGGCAACGGTCGTGGCGCCTATGTGCAGGTGGCGCGTGGCCAGCTGCAGGTCAACGGCATCACCCTGGAAGCCGGCGATGCACTGCAGGTCAGCGACGAAGCCCAATTGACGCTGGAAAACGGTAACGATGCCGAAGTGCTGGTGTTCGACCTGCCGCTGTAACCACAAGGCCCTCGATGCTGCTGAGCATCGGGGGCCTTTTCGTAGAGCCCGGCCTGCGCCAGGCGTGCTACAGGAGGAGTGTTACCCACCGATGGCGGCGCAGGCCTCCAGGATCAGCGCGGTCACTTCCTTCGGCTGCGATGCCAGCGAGGCATGGCTGGCATCCAGCTCCAGCAGGCGCTTGGGCTGCATTCTTGCGGCCATGGCTTTCTGGTTTTCCGGCGCGATCATGCGGTCGTGGCGGGACAGCTGGTACCAGCTCGGCCGGTGCTTCCACGCCGGATCGCTGACCGTGTCGCCGAAAGTGCTGGCCAGCGGCGCCTTCTGGGTCACCGCCATTACCCGGCCCTCGTCGGCACTCAGGTCCTGGCAGAAGCTCTCATGGAACTTGTCCGCACGCAGCCAGAGGTAGCCATCGCTGTCCGGTGCCAGGTTCGGCGCCGCCTCCGGCAGGTGCTGCTGGGTGATGCCACCGGGACTCTCGCCGGCATCAGGCGCGAACGCGGCGATGTAGACCAGGCCCTTCACATTGGCCTCGTTGCCGGCCTGGCTGATCACTGCGCCGCCGTAGGAATGGCCGACCAGCAGCGCCGGCCCGTCGATCTGGCGGATCATCTTCTGGGTGCGCCGTGCGTCGTCAGCCAACGACGTGAGTGGCAGTTCCACCGCCTGCACGCGATCGTGGCCACTTCGATGCAGTTCCAGGATCACCTTGGCCCAATGTGCGGCCCCGCCCCAGAATCCATGGACGAGGAGGATGGTCGGTGTCGTGCTCATGAACAGGTCTCCGGCAGCGGCCGGCGGGATGCCGCCCGTGCGGCCACTGTCCGTGAGTCGCGTTAATCACTGGTGACGTCCTCGCGTCATTGCAAACGTATGCGTCGAAGGTTGTCGCCCTTGGCACTTGCCGATTCTTCTTGGGAACGTTTTCATGACGATTCCCTGGAGCTTCGTATCGCGCATGACGCCTTCATCCCCACGTGCCCAGCAGCACGCCACCCGTGCCGCCTTCTTCATTCCCGGATTCGCCACCGCCGCGTGGGCGCCGATGGTGCCCTATGCCAAGGCCAAGGCCGGGCTGTCCGATGCCAGCCTTGGTGCCGTGCTGCTGTGCCTCGGGCTCGGCTCGCTGCTGGCGATGCCGTTGGCGGGTGCGCTGACCGGGCGGCTGGGCTGCCGCCGGGTGATGGTGATCACCTGCGCGATGATGCTGTGCGCCCTGCCCTTGCTGGTGCTGGCGCCCTCGCCGGTGGCGCTGGGCGCGGCGCTGTTCGTGTTCGGCGCCGGCGTCGGTGCACTGGATTGTGCGATGAACATGCAGGCGGTCGCGGTAGAGCGCGACGCCGGGCGCGCAATGATGTCCGGCTTCCACGCCTTCTACAGCATCGGTGGCTTCGTCGGCGCCGGCTGCATGACCGGCCTGCTGATTCTGGGCACGCCGCTGTGGCTGGCCGCGCTGGCCTCAGTGGCAGCACTGCTGCTGGTTGCGGTTCTGTCGGCGCCGCACTGGCGCCCACAACGGATCCTGCATGAAGGACCGTTGCTGGCACTGCCGCACGGCGTGGTGCTGTTCATCGGCGTGCTGGCGTTCGTGGTGTTCCTCGCCGAGGGCTCGATGCTGGACTGGAGCGCGGTGTTCCTGGCCGAAGTGCGGCAGGTGCCGCGTGACCAGGCCGGCGCCGGCTTCGCGTTGTTCACCCTGGCGATGACCGCGATGCGCCTGTTCGGCGACGGCATCGTCGAGCGCCTCGGCCGCACCCGCACCCTGGTCTTCGGCGGCATCACCTCCGCAGCAGGCTTCACCCTGGCCACGCTGGTGCCCTCGTTCCCGGTGGCGCTGGCGGGCTATGTGCTGGTCGGGCTGGGCTGCGCCAACATCGTGCCGGCACTGTTCTCGATGGCCGGCCAGCAGCGGGTGATGCCGGAGAGCATCGCCATCACTGCAGTGACCACACTGGGTTACGCCGGCATCCTCGCCGGCCCGGCGGCGATCGGTGCACTGGCACACGGCACCAGCCTCGGATTCGCCTTCCTTTGCGTGGCCGCGCTGCTGCTGGGCGTAGCCGCATCCGCACGAGCACTGGCACGACGGGTGGCCTGACAAAAAAAGGGGACGGAGGGGATTAAGTCGCATCTGCCACGGGTGTGCTGCAAACGACTTAATCCCCTCCGTCCCCTTTTTCAGCCGTGTGCCAGCCATTCGGCCTGGGCCGGCAGCTGCGGCGCCGGGCATGCGCTCTGCGGGTGGTGCTCGTCGCGCGCCATCCAGTCGTCAACTACTCCGGCCAGCAGATCCAGCCGCAGCGGCAGGGTGATATGGTCTTCGCCGCGCATCTCGATGTAGTGCGCGCGCGGGTTGGCCTGGGCCAGTTCGCGGCCCTGGCTGACGGGTATGTGCTGATCGCCCTGCCCGTGCAGCAGCAGCACGCAGGCGCGGGTATCGGCCAGCGCACGCGCGACGTCGACGCGGTCCAGATCGACGTCGATGCGACGGCTGGCGTCGGCGATCACCTGGTTGATGTCCTGGCCGCCGTAGCGCCAGCGCGCGTACGACGCCATCGCCTGCGCCTTCAGGCCTTCCGGCTGCAGCCCCATCAGGTGCGGGATCATCGTGCGGATGGCCACGCCGGCGTTGGCGAAGGACTCCATCGCCACCACGCCTGCTATCTGATCGCCCAGCTTGTCGGCGGTGAACACTGCCGTGGCGGCGCCGTAGGATACGCCGAACAGGTACAGCGGGCCGGTCACCTCACCGCGTGCGCGCAGCTCGCCGATCACATCGACCACATCGTCAGATTCGTAAGTGCCATAGCCGGACGGCCCCGCACCGGACTGGCCATGATTGCGCAGGTCGAGCGTGACCACGCGGTAGCCGGATTCAGCCAGCTGCAACGACCACGGCAGCATCGAATCACCGTTCATCATCCAGCCGTGCAGCAGCACCACGGTGCCGCGCGGTGCCTGCGCGCGGAACGGTCGCGGTACTGCCAGGCTCAGACCGGTATCCAGCGGCAGGCCGTTCTCGTGGCGCTGCGGCAGGTAGTGGTAACGCGCGCCGTAATCGCCCGGATCAAACACACGCCAGAAGATCGGCACGCCATCGCGGCCCGGCGCGAAGCCGTGGCGATTGGGCAGTTCGGCAATGGCCGCGGCAATGCGCGGACGATCGAGCAGGGTCGATACGCCACCCGGCGCGATCAGCCGATCGGCGAGCGAGGTGGACGAGGCATTGAGCGAGGAGGAGCATGCAGCCAGCCACAGGCCGGCGCACGCCAGCAACAACAGCAGCAGGCGCTTCATGGGCAATCGAGGATGGGTGCGACAGCGTGGCAGGTTAGCGACGCGGGCGTGGACCATCTATCGCGCGCGGATGACGGCTTGATGACAATCCGGGATCGATTCAGGTTGTCACAATGGCGCGATTGACCTCGGCATTGATCCGGATCAATGAATACGCCGGCACGATTGCCCACAGTGCCGCCATGCGCACCTCGTTCAAGCTCGCCATTGCCCTGGTCGCCACGCTGGCCGCCGCCTACGGCGTCGCCCGCACCACGCCCTACTGGTTCGCACCGCGACAGACCGCGCAGGTCGACATCCACGATCCGGCATTGATCGCGCAGGGACAATACCTGTCGCGCGCCGCAGACTGCGCGGCCTGCCACACCGCACCGGGTGGCAAGCCGTTCGCCGGTGGCCTCGGCATGCAGACGCCGATGGGCACGATCTACTCGACCAACATCACGCCCGATCCGGACACCGGCATTGGTGCCTACGACTACGCCGACTTCGAGCGCGCGGTACGTCGCGGCATCCGTCACGATGGCCAGCCGTTGTATCCGGCCATGCCGTACGCCTCGTACGTGATCGCCAGCGACGCCGAGATCAAGGCGCTGTACGCCTACTTCATGGGCTCGGTGCAGCCGGTGAAGCAGAACAACGCCGACAGCACGATCCCGTGGCCGGCAAACATGCGCTGGCCATTGGCCTGGTGGCAGCTGCTGTTCGCGCGCCCGCGCAGCTTCAGTCCGGATCCGTCGCTGGATGCCGGTCAGCAGCGCGGCGCCGAACTGGTGGAAGGCCTGGCCCACTGCGGCGCCTGCCACACGCCACGCGGGTTGGCGTTCCAGGAAAAGGCGATGGCCAACGATGGCAGCCGCCAGTTCCTGTCCGGCTCGGTGCTGGAAGGCTGGTATGCGAAGAACCTGCGCAATGAATCGACCGGCCTGGCCAGCTGGAGCGAGGGCGAGATCGTCGACTTCCTGCGTACCGGCCGCACCGATCGGTCGGCGGCCTTCGGCGGCATGGCCGACGTGGTCGAGCACAGCACGCAGTACCTGTCCGACGCTGACCTGCTGGCGATGGCCCGCTACCTGAAGCAGCTGCCCGCCCGCGAAGGACGCAGCGCACAGTGGTCGCCCGGCAGCGACACGACCACCGCCGCACTGCGCAGCGGCGACTACCGCGTGGCCGGTTCGCTGGCCTATGCCGAGCACTGCCAGGCCTGCCACCGGGCCGACGGACGCGGCATACCCCGCGTCTATCCGGCCCTGGCCGGCAACTCGATCGTGTTCGCCGACGATCCCAGCTCGCTGGTGCAGGTGACCCTGATCGGTGGCCGCACGCCGCATACCCCGCACGACCGCATGGCCTTCACCATGCCCGGCTTCGAACAGCTGCCGAACGCGCAGCTGGCACAGATCCTGACCTTCATCCGCAGCAGCTGGGGCAACCAGGCCAGCGCAGTGAGCGAGGTCGACGTGGCACGCATGCGCCGGGTGGTGCGCGACAAGCCAGTGCACTACGTTCCGCAGGAGTCCGCACGATGAAACGTTCGCGCAAACGCTCCCGCCTGCTGATCGGCAGTGCGATCACCCTCGTGCTGCTGGCCGGCGCCGGTACCCTCGCTTACCGCCATCTGTACCCGGACCTGGATGCCGCCGTGGCCAGCACGATCGATATCCTCGATGCACAGGGCAAGGTGGTCGGCCACTACCGTGCACCCAGCGCCGAAGAAATCGCCGGGCTCGGCAATGCCGAGTCGGTGATGCTCGGCCGCCGCCTCCTCAACGAGACCGCACGGCTGCTGCCAGACAACGTCGGCAACGATCTGAACTGCAACTCGTGCCACATGGCCGAAGGCAAGCGGCCGTTCGGCAATCACTACTTCAACACCGGCGGCGGCGCCTATCCGCGCTACATGCCGCGTCCGGGCAAGGTGATCGGGCTGACCGAGCGCATCAACGGCTGCCTGCAGCGTTCAATGAACGGCAAGCCGCTGCCGAAGGACTCGCCGCAGATGCGTGCGATGCTCGACTACATGGCGTGGCTGAGCAGCCCTGTGCCAGTGGGTGCAAGGGTGGCTGCCCCCAGTGAGGGGCCCATCGACAGCACGCTGGTCCCGGACCCGATCCGTGGCCAGGCGCTGTACGCCGTGCAGTGCGCTGCCTGCCATGGCGACAACGGCGAAGGACGGCGCGACGCCAGCGGTGACATCGCCTTCCCGCCGCTGTGGGGCGACCACAGCTTCAACATCGGCGCCGGCATGGCGCGGCTGTACAAGGCCGCCGGCTTCGTCAAGCACAACATGCCACCGGCGGTGACCCGCGAGCCGCCACTGGGGCAGCAGGTGATGCCCGACCAGGACGCGGTGGACATCGCCAGCTACTTCATCAACCAGCCCCGACCGGACTTCGCCAACAAGGCCAAGGACTGGCCGCGCGACCCGAAACCCAAGGACGCGCGGTACTGACAGGCAGGCGGCCGCGGGCACGGCCGTCACACAACACGGTTCCTGCATCTCTACGTCATGTCGATGTCATTGGTGCTGCCGACACTCGGGGGCTTCTCTCCCCTCAAGGTCCGGTATCGATGCGAACGTCTGCGCGCTTTCCCCGTGTCTCGCTGCTTGCCCTGCTGATCGCCCCCGCACTGGACGCCCTGGCCGAAGCACCGCAGGGCGATGCCGCTGAAGCGCGCAGCAGTGAGGCCCGCACCCTCGACCAGGTGCAGGTGATCGGCCAGGCCACCAGCTACGCCAAGACCTCGGTGCGCGCGGAAACGCTGAACCGGCAGACGGTGATGAGCAGCGTCAACGACGCGCTCAATGAAGTGCCCGGCGTGGTGGTCAGCGAAGCCGATGCCACCGGCTCGTCGGTGTGGGGCACGCAGATCAGCATGCGTGGCTTCGTCACCAACCGCGACACCCAGCAGATCGGCACTACCATCGACGGCCTGCCCAATGGCGGCTCAGGATACGGCGGCGGCTCGCTGGCCAACCGCTACATCGACACCCTGGACCTGGAAACGGTGGAAGTCAGCCAGGGCACCGCTGATATCTCCTCGCGCTCGAACGAGGCCCTCGGCGGCACCCTGAACTTCCTCACCAGCGATCCGCTGCAGGACAGCCGTCTGCGCTTCGTGGTCGGCGCCGGTGAAAACGAGGCGCGCAAGTACTACGTGCGCTACGACACCGGCCTGCTCGGCGGCCACACCCGTGCCCGGGTCAGCGCCTCGTCGGCGCGCGTGCATGACTGGATCGATGGCAGCGGCAAGACCAGCAACGACCACATCGCCGGCAAGTTCATCACCGAACTGGACCGCTGGACGCTGACCGGCTACCTGTCCTACAACGATGCCGACGAGCCGGAATACACCAGCGTCTCACCGAAGGGCTTCGCCACCAATCCGGATCGTGACAACCTGGTGGGGACCCTCACCGGCATTCCCTACCTGGACCAGAACTACCGCTCCGGCTCGCGTGCACTGCGCGAGAACACCTTCGGCTACCTGCGTGCGGCCTTCGACGGCGGCAACGGGTTCAAGGCCTCGGTGGCCGCCTACGGGCACCGCATGGAAGGTCGTGGCGACTGGCTGCCACCCTACCTGGCGCAGGTCAGCGATGAGGGTGCGGGCCGCCCCGAATCGGAATATCTCGGTGGCAAAACCGTGTACGGCGGCAGCAACCGTGGCCAGATCTTCTTCGTCAATCCCGATGGCAGCGCCGCGCAGCGCCTGGCCAGCTGCACCCCGCGCCTGGGCTTCACCGCCGAGTACGATCCGAACTGCTACGCGGGCAACGTGCTGGGCGCGCAGTCCTACCGCCACACCCACTACGACAACGACCGCATGGGCGTGACCGCCGACGTCGAATGGCGGCAGACCTTCGGTGCGATCGACAACACCATCCGTGGCGGCCTCTGGGTGGAGAAGCTGGACCGTTCGGCACGCCGTGACTGGCACCGCCTGCTCAACGTCGGCCAGGACATCGCCTTCGACCACCAGCCGTACTGGGTGCAGTTCGAGGACAAGTACAAGGTCGACGAGCAGATGTACTACGTCGAGGACGTGGCCCGCTTCGGTCCGTTCAGCGCGCGCCTGGGCGTGAAGCAGTTCTTCGTCGACCAGTCGCGCCGCCGCGTGATCGGTGCCAGCGAGCACGTCAAATCCGATTCCAGGTCCGATCCACTGTTGTCCACCGGCGTCACCTGGGCACCGGGTGTGGAAGGCATGGAGCTGTTCGCCGGCTTCTCGCAGAACTTCGCCGCCATCCCCTCCGGCGTGCTTGGCGAGACCGACCCGCAGCGCTTCCGCAACGTCGAGCCCGAAACCGCCGACAACATTGAAGTGGGCATGCGCATCAGCCGCTGGCCGCTGACCGCCTCGGTCACGCTTTACAACATCAAGTTCGACAACCGCATCGTCTATCTGCCGGCAGGTTTCGTCAGTGGCATCGACTACCTGGGCGAGACCGATGGTGTCTACGAGAACTTCGGCGGCGTGGAAAGCAACGGCCTGGAAGCCGCGTTCGGCTATGGGTGGAACAACGGCTGGCGGATCAACGCGGCCTACACCTACAACCGCTCCAAGTACCTGGGCAGCGACAATGCCGCGCGTGATGCCCAGCTGGGCATCGTCGACGGCGCCAAGGTGATCGGCCAGCCGGAGAACACCCTGGTGCTGTCGGCCGACTGGCAGGGCGCCAACTGGAACTTCGGCCTGTCCGGCCGTTACCTGGGCACGCGCTACCTTGATGCCGCCAACGTCAACACGCTTCCCTCGGCCACCGTGTTCAACGCCAACATCGGCTTCGACCTGCAGGGGCTGTCGCCGCGCCTGAAGGGCATGGGTGCCAACCTGGTGGTGAGCAATCTCACCGACAAGCGGTATCTTGCAGGGGTGGACGGCCGCGACAACGCCTTCATCGGCGCCCCGCGCACCGTCGGCATCTCCTTCCGCGTGGACCTGTGAGTGAGCCCGTGACCGATATCGGCCGACGCCGGTTGTTGCAGGCCGGCGTTGCCGCCGGCCTTTCTCCGCTGCTGCCCAGCATCGCCCGGGCCGCAGCGATCGCCCCTGCCGCGCAGACGCGCAGCCTCGAAGACCTGCAGCACATCGTGGTGTTCATGCAGGAGAACCGTTCGTTCGACCACTACTTCGGCACGCTGCCGGGGGTACGTGGCTTCGGTGATCGGTTCGTCACCCCGGCCGCCGCGCTGCAAGCAGGTGGCCGCACCCGCAGCCTGTGGCTGCAACCCGATGCCAGTGGCACGCGGGCGATCGCACCGTTCCCGCTGGATACCGCCGCGCACTTCGGCTACATGCGGGTGGAAGGCACGCCGCACACCTGGCCAGACGCCCAGCGTGCCTGGGACCACGGGCGCATGGGGCACTGGCCGAAGGCCAAGCAGAACCACTCGATGGGCTACTTCCAGCGCAGCGACCTGCCGTTCCAGTTCGCGCTGGCCGATGCCTTCACGATCTGCGATGCGTACCACTGCGCCATGCAGGCCGGCACCAACCCGAACCGGGTGTTCCTGTGGACCGGCCACAACGATGCACAGGCCCGTGCCGGTGGCCCGGTGATCGCCAACTCGCATGACAACTTCCCCGAACACGGCGGGCATCCGGCGTCGTACCGCTGGACCAGCTATGTCGAGCGCCTGCAGAACGCCGGCGTGTCCTGGCAGATCTACCAGGACATGGCCGACAACTTCACCGACAACCCGCTGGCCGGCTTCGAGGCGTTCCGTCGTGCCTACAGCGCGGCACCCGGACATGATCCGCAGCTGCGCGCACGCGCTGTCAGCACCCGTGGCCTGCCACAGCTGCGCCAGGACGTACTCGACGGGCGCCTGCCTCAGGTCAGCTTCATCATCGCCGATGCCGCCGGCAGCGAACATCCCGGCCCGTCCAGCCCGGCCCAGGGCGCGGCCTATACCGCGCGCGTGCTGGATGCGCTGACCGCCGATCCGGAAGTGTGGAGCCGCACCGCCCTGCTGCTGATGTTCGACGAGAACGACGGATTCTTCGACCACATGCCGCCACCGGCCCCTCCCTCACCGGTGAACGGTGGATGGGCAGGTGCCTCGTCGGTCAGTACCGAGGGCGAGTATCACCGTCATCCCGCACCGGGCGACGAGAAGTACGATGCCGCCGAACTGCGCGGGCGCCCGTATGGTCTCGGTCCGCGTGTGCCGCTGTACGTGATTTCGCCGTGGAGCCGCGGCGGCTGGGTCGATTCGCAGGTGTACGACCACACCTCGGTCATACGCCTGATCGAACGTCGCTTCGGCGTAGCCGCACCGGACATCTCGCCGTGGCGCCGTGCGGTCTGCGGGGATCTGAGCAACGCGTTCGACTTCGCCCAGCGTGATACCCGTCCGTTCGTGCGCGGCCTGCCGGACATGAGCGCGGTGGCCGCGCGTGCCGCCGCCCTGCCGGGACGCACCGTGCCCGCGTTGCCCGAGGGACTGAAGCCGGCGAAACAGGAAAGCGGTGTACGCCCGGCGCGTGCCCTGCCCTACCGGCCGCAGGCGTCGATCGCTGCGGTCGACGCTGCGGGCGTGGACCTGACGTTGTCCTGCGAAGGCGCAGCGGCTGTGCTGCATGTCTACGACCGGCTGCGGCTGGATGCGGTGCCACGCCGCTACACGCTGCTGCCCGGTAGGCCGCTGCGCGAGCGCTGGCCGCTGGATGCCCAGGGCCGCTATGACCTGTGGTTGCTCGGCCCGAACGGCTTCCACCGCCACTTCCAGGGAGCGGCCACGGGTCCTGCCGTGCAGGCTTCAATCGATCGCGTCGATGACCAACTGCGGCTCCGCCTGCGCAATCTGGGTGACAGTGCACAGCAGGTGCGCGTGCACGGCGGCGCCTACGCAGGACACATGCCCGAACAGACATTGGCGCTGCCCGCACATGCGCAGACTTCATTGGCGTGGGATGCTACGCCTACCGCCGGCTGGTATGACCTGCGCGTCAGCGCGGGTGGGAGTGTGCTGCGTTTGGCCGGCCGCGCCGAGGATGGGCGCCCCGGCACCAGTGACCCGGCGATGGGCACCGAGCCGCTGCGGTTCGAGCACGATTGAAGAATCCCTGTAGAGCCGAGCCCATGCTCGGCTGCTTTCGCCCTGGTCGCATTACCCCGAAAAAAGCAGCCGAGCGTGGGCTCGGCTCTACAGCGCAGACCGGTAGATTCAGGCCTCCTGCAGCCCCGGCCGGCCGTGCTCCACCGCGTAGCGCTTCCAGCTCTGCAGCGCGCCATTCGGCTGCATCACGGTATCCAGCGTCTTCATGTCGCCGATCCACGCATCGCGGGTGACATCACACAGCACGTAGCCACGCTTGTCGGTGGTCGCCTTCAGGTAGGGGCTGTGGGCAAGCTGGTTCCTGGCATACGCGTCCACGCCCTGGCCGTCGGCACCGGAAGTGATCGAGGTGGCGAGGAACTCGCTGGAGACCACGCCCGAGTCACGGTGGTCCTGCACCAGATCGCTGGCGTAGTGGCGATGCGCGTCGCCGCAGGCGGTCACCACGTTGCCGAAGCCCACCTTCTGGATGTGATCGAGCAGGCGCCGGCGGCTGTCCAGATAGCCCGACCACTGATCGTCGGACGACTGCACCACCCCATCCTTCTCGCGCATATAGTTGCCCAGTGCCACCTGGTGGGCGATGGTATGCCAGCGCGGCGCAGCATCGGACAGGCCGTCGAACAGCCAGCGTTCCTGCTTCGCCCCCACAATGCTGCGCTCCGGCGATTCCACCTCCTCGCGCAGCATCATGTTCACCTGCTTGCTGCGGTACTGGCGGGTGTCGAGCAGGTGCAGGTCCATCAGCGTGCCGTAGCGTGCGCGCCGGTACATCTGCATGTGGCCATCGCGCGGGAATGCCGAACGGCGCAGTGGCATGTTCTCGTAGTAGGCCTGGAACGCCTGTGCGCGGCGCAGCAGGAATACTTCGCTGGGCGTGTCATCCTGGTCTTCGGCGCCGGCCCAGTTGTTGTCCACTTCATGGTCGTCAAAGGTGACGAACCACGGTGCCGACGCATGCGCGGCCTGCAGGTCGGCATCGCTCTTGTACTGGGCGTAGCGGCGGCGGTAATCATCCAGCGTGTAGATCTGCGGGCCGACGTGGTTGCGCAGGTTGGTGAACGGCTGTCCGTTCATCTTCCGCAGGCCCGGCTGGCTTTCGCCTTCGTAGATGTAGTCACCGTAGTGGAAGACGAAATCGAGTGGTTCCTCGGCGATGCGTCGCCACGCGGTGTAGTGGCCTTCTTCGTAATGCTGGCAACCGGCCACCACGAAGCGAACGCGATCCACCGCTGCCGTGGCTGCCGGCAGCGTGCGCGTGCAACCCACTGCGCTGGCGTGGCCGCCTACGGTGAAGCGGTACCAGTAGGGCCGTCCGGGCGCCAGCCCGTCCAGCTCCACGTGCATCGCGTGGCCAAGTTCGGGATGCGCCATTGCCGAACCCTGGCGTACCACCCTGCGCATGCCTTCGTCTGCTGCCAGCTGCCACTCGACCACCATCGGCCGGGCCGGCATGCCACCGCCGAACACCAGCGGCTCGGTCGCCAGCCGTGTCCACAGCACCATGCCATCGGCCGAGGGATCACCCGAGGCCACGCCCAGGGTGAATGGCGTGCTGGCAAAGCGCGGCTTGGCCAGCAGGTTGCGCGGGTTCAGCGCGGTGGCATCGGCCTGCGCGGCCAGCGCGTGTGCCGTGCCCATCCAGGCGCCGGCAGCAGACAGGCCGGCCAGGGCCAGGAATCGCCTGCGATTGATCGTATCCACGGCGCTGCCCTCAGTTGTAGATGATGTGGAAGTAGAAGAAGCGGCCGTAGTCGTCGATCTCGGTACGGAAGCGCCCATTCGGGCCGGTGCTGTAGGTCGGCTGGGTGTTGAACAGGTTCTTGGCTTCATACTTCAGCGTCACGTGCCTGCCGACTTTGTGGCTGAAGGCCATGTTGAACGTCATGTACGGGTCGTAGTACGAATCCAGCCATTCGGTGTCACCGAAGTCGACCAGCATCCGGCTGCGGTAGGTTCCGGAAAGGCGCAGCTGCGCGCTCCTCCACGGCATGCGCCAGATCACCGAACCATTGAGCGACCAGTCCGGCTGGTACAGCAGGCGATCCAGGCGGCGTGCGGTGCCATCACTGATGCGGTAGTCGGTCTGCCCTTCCAGCCGCGTGGCGTTGAAGTACATGTCGAAGCGCTGGCGGCCCCACTGCAGGTTGCGGTTGGCCACCGCGAACTCGACACCGCGTAGCTTCGACTCATCGGTGTTCATCGGCTGGGTGATCCGATAGCGGGTATCACCCACGTTCTCGAAGGTGGTCAGGGTGTAGATGTCGTCCTTGATCACCTTGTCGAACAACGCCACCGAGACCAGGCCGTTGTTGCCGTTGAAGTACAGGTCCCATGCAAGGTCGATGTTGGTGGAACGGCGCGGCTGCAGATCGGCATTGCCCTGCTTGATGGTGCAGAAGCCCCTGCCCTCCTCGTCATCGCCACAGCTGGTGCTGGTGGCCTGGGCGATGTTGCTCGGCGTCGGCCGGCCCAGCGTGCGGCTGGCGGAGAAGCGCAGGCGCTGGTCCTCGGTGAGCTTGAAGGTTGCGTTCAACGAGGGCAGCAGGTTGTTGTAGCCACCGCTCGTGTTGCGGAACGCAGAGGTATAGGTAGCGCCGCCATCATCGCTGAACGGACTGTAGGCATCGAAGCGGGTGTGGTCGTAGCGCAGGCCGCCGATCAGCAGCAGCCGGTCCCAGGCGTAGTGCGCGGATAAATAGGCATTGGTGATGTCCTCCACGTACTTGTAGTCGCTGGTGAAGTTGGCATTCGGATACGCCGCATTGTTGCTGCCCAGTTTCGGCAGCAGTTCCTCGGTCCACTTGCGGTTGTCGATCAGCGGGAAGCCGGGCACGCTGCCCAGCAGTGTCGAACCCGGATACAGGTAGTCGTTGAGCGTGGCGCTGCTCTTGAAGTAGTCGAAGTCGATGTCCTGCCAGATCTTCAGGTGGCGGTACTCGGCGCCGGTGGCCAGGCCGAAGCCACGCGCATCGGCGTCGATGTTGTAGCTGAAATCGGCGCGCAGGTTGTCGATGCTCTCCTTGGCATCGCGCGGGGAGACGTAGGCCTGCGCCGGATTGAGCTTGAACGCGGAGCTGGTCAGCAGGCTGGAATCGGAAACCGCCACCGCGTTGGGGAACCCATGGCTGTCGTTCTCGTAGTCGACGAACAGATTGCTTGGGTAGGCGCGCACACCCCAGTAGACCTGGTTGTTGCGGAAGGTCTCTTCGGTATGGCCGCCACGCAGGGTCAGCCGCGAACGGTCGCCCATGTCCCAGTTGAAACTGGCGATGGCACCACGGTTGCTGCGGTCCCAGCGGTCGTGACGGTTCTTGATGTAGATGCTGTTGATCTGGGTGGTGCCGCTGTCCTCGGTCTGGTTGCGGATCGGGAACTTGGCATTGCCGTACAGATCGGTCTTGTTCATCGTCGAGTTCTCGTAGAACCGGTACGAGTACAGCAGCAGCGATGCGTAGAACGGATCATCCGAGGGCTTCCACTCAAGCTTGGCGGAGCCACCGAAGTTGGTGATGAAGTTGGTATAGGTGCCGGTGCTGAAGTTGCCAGGCGCACGCAGCCCGTTCCAGCCCTTGGCCTCGTCCGGGCCCGTGGTACCGTCGGTGAGGTATTTGCCTGCGTCGTTGTAGTAGTAGTTCGACTCCACCCAGCGCTTGACGCTGTTGCGCGAACGCTGCTCGTAGCGTGCCACCGCAACGATGCCGAACTCCTGGTCGGCGCCGAACTGGTTGGAGAACACCATCTTGGCGCTCTTGCCGAAGTGACCCAGGGTCTCGTGGTTGCCGCCTGCGCTGCGCTCGACGTTGGTCTCGGCGGTGGAATAGATGCCTGCCACATCGGCAAACACGTACTTGCCTGACCGGTCGAAGGCACTGCGGCTGATGATGTCGATCACGCCGCCGATCGCATCCGGTGCCTGCTCCGCACTGAAGCTCTTGTAGATGTCGGTACGGGTGCCGATGTCGCTGGGAATCAGCTGCAGGTTGTTCATGCGCTCGCCGGAGCCACTGCCCCCCACGCTGGCAATCGCGATGCCATCGATGGTGGTGTAGTTGAGGTTGGCCTGTACGCCGCGCACGGTCACGTAACGTGGCTCACCGGCATCCTCCACCGCACTCAGGCCTGGAGCGGCCATCAGGCTCTCGGCCAGGGTCTCGTCGCCGTAGCTGTCCATCTCGTCGTACACCACCGAATCCTTGATCACCGGTGAGCGCTTCTTCTGGTCGATGACCTCATGTGCAGCAATCACCTTCACCGTGTCCAGGGTCGGCGCCACCATTGCCTCAGCCTCGCGCGGCTTCGGCGCGGCCGGCTTCGGCGCGTTGCTTACTGGCGCCGGATCGATGGCGATGACGTTGCCATCGACCACGGTGTAGCCCAGGCCGGTCCCTGCCAGCAGTGCGTCCAGCGCCTGCTTGACGGTGGCACCGCGCGGCACCGCACCGGCCATGCGCGCATCACCGCCGGCCGAGTACAGGAACTGCACTCCGGAACTGCGCGACAACTGCTCCAGTGCACGTGCCAACGGCTGCGCCGCGATCGGCGCCGAAACGCGGGCCTCCAGGCCATCGGCAGTGGCCGCGACCGCCAGCGGCACGCTGCAGGGAGACAGGGCGAGGATGATCGACAGGTAGAGCGTGTTGCGCATCACGGGTCCTTGGAAGAGAGGAAGGCAGCAGGCGCCGCTGCGTGGCTCGGCAGCGGCTTCTCCCAAGTAAGAGCCCGCATCCACCGAAGTGGAGAACGCGGATTCGATGAATTTTTTCTGACAGTCCACGGCCACGTCGGCCTCAGCGACTGCCGACCCGCACGGTGTCGCCTTCGCGCCTCACCAGGAAACGCGGGTCGCGTTCGAGGAAGGCCTGCAGCGCACCGATGCGATGCGCATCGAGACTGCCCGACAACCGTGCCGATGCCGCGCCTTCGTCCAGCACGCGGACCTGCACCTGGTTGTGCCGGTTGAAGGCAGCGGCCACCTCGTCCAGCCGCTCATCCAGGAAGGACACCTTGCGTTGCTGCCAATCCAGCAGCATCGACAATGGCAGGTCCAAGGACTCGACCGCATGGCTGCCCGCGTCGACCTGCACCACTCGGCCTTCGCCCAGCTGCGCAAGACGCCGGGCGTCCGCACCCTGGCTCCATACCTCCACCTCGCCGGAGACCACGCCGATGCGCGTGCTCTGCAGCCGTCGCGATACATCGAATACCGTGCCGATATCCCGGATCTCCAGGCCGTTCACCTGCACCTCGAACGGACGGCGGTCGCGGGCGATGTCGAACGTGGCCTCACCCTGCAGCAGCTCCGCCTTGCGGCTGAACCAGCCCATGCGTACCCGCAGGCGGCTGTCCGCGTTGAGCCGCACCTGGGTCTGGTCGGGCAGCACCAGGTCGCGAAGTTCACCCTGTCCGGCACTGTAAAGCTGCTCGGTGGGCATCACCTGCGGAACCAGGCCCACGCCGAGCAAGGTGATACAGGCTGCGGCAGCTGCCACCCACCAGCGCGCACGACCGCGCCGCGGCACAGCGCGCGGCGGCGCGTGCACGCCACCGAACAGCGGCACCACCTTGGCCGACGTCGCCTCCCGCAGCGGCGGCGCCTCGTCAGCCAACGACGATTGCAGCGCTTCGCCCACCTGCCGGTGCAACGAGAGGACGCGCAAGTAGGCGCGCACATGCTCCGGCGAGCGCTTCATCCAGTCCAGGAACGCGAGGCGCCCGGCCTCATCCAACGGCCCCTCGCGGTTGCCCAGGAACCAGTCCATGGCCTCGCAGGCGATCGTGTCGTCGGCCACGGGCGATGAGGTCCGGTTCATGTGAGCTCCCTGGCGCCCAGCACCTTCCTGCAGGCCTCCAGCCCCTTGCCGATGTGCTTGCGCACCATGTGCACCGACACCTGCAGCTGCTGGCTGATTGCCGGGCAGTCCAGCCCGTCGCGGTAGTGCAGCTCCATCACCCGCCGCGTGGTTGCCGGCAGTCGTGCGATGGTGCTGCGGATATCGTTCCAGCGCTGCGCACGCTCGAAATCACCTTCGATGTCTTCTTCGCTTTTCAGCACTTCGGCCAGCAGGTCGACGTCTTCCAGCGGCGGCAGCGACGACCGCGCGCGCGCATGCTCGCGCGCCAGGTTGGCCGCCACGGTGAACAGGTAGGCTTCCGGGTTCTCGACCGCATCGGCATCTTCGCCGGTGCTGCGCAGCAGGCGCAGGTAGACCTCCTGCGCCAGGTCTTCGGCATCCTCGCTGGCCGAACCGCGACGCAGGAAGAAGCCACGCAGCAGCCGGCGCCGCAGCGCGTAGCTTTTCTCCCAGATCCTCACGCTGTTCACGGCCGGCCAACCACCCCGAGGCTGGAAAGCCCCGCAGGGTGACCGCCATCGATGACAGTGGCGTTTCAACGACCGGCAGGCAGCCGCTAGAATGCGGCCCCCGCAATGTCCCGGCAGCCGGCACAAGGAGTGCCCCGCAATGAACGCCCGCACCGCCATCAACACCCTCAGCAGCCTGCTGTTCCTGCTGCTGGTCGCCCACACCACCGCCTACCAGCAGCAGATGTGGCCGCCCAGCCGGGTCATCCATGTGCATCCGGTGATCGTCGTCCTCGCCTATGCGCTAGGTGTGCTCACGCTGCTGTTGTGGATCGGCGGTCGTCGTGCACCGGAACCCGCCCAACGCCTGGCGCGCTGGTTGCCCGTCGTCGCCTGGTGCCTGCTGGGCGTCGGCGTGGCGATCATCCCGGTGTTCCTGCCGGGGCTGTCCCCGGCCTGATCAGCGGCCGCGCCCAGCGCATCGGCCCATGATACGGCGCGCGGCACCAACCCTTGCTTGCCAGAGACCCAAGCCCCGCCCGCCTATCGAAGCATGGGGGGGCAGGCCTACGCTTGTCTTCTCGGTGGCCGCCACGGTCGCCCTTCGCGTCACGGCGCCCGCCATTGCGACCCCGCTCCAGTGCTGTGCGCCCTGCCGGTGTTGTCGCCCAGGCAGACCTCCGACCGGCGCCCTCTGGAGACAGCCATGAACCAAGCCCTCATTCCCTTCGATACCGATCCACTGGAAACCCAGGAGTGGCGTGAATCGCTGGAGGCGGTGATGCAGGCCGGCGGCCGGCCGCGCGCGCACTACCTGATCGACCAGCTGAGCGATCTGGACGCCCGGCAGCACGGCGACCTGCATACCCGTGCCTGGACCGCCTACGTCAACACCATCCCGCCCGAGCGCCAGCCGGCCTACCCGGGTGACCTGGCCATCGAGCGCCGCCTGAACGCGATGATCCGCTGGAACGCGATGGTGATGGTGCTGCGTGCCGGCAAGCATTCCAACGTCGGCGGCCACATCGCCACCTACCAGTCCGCGGCGGTGCTGTACGACGTCGGCTTCGATCACTTCTTCCGTGGCCGCACCGACACCTTCGACGGCGACATGATCTACATCCAGGGCCACTCCGCGCCGGGCATCTACGGCCGCGCGTACGTGGAGGGCCGCATCGATCCGGCACGGATGGACAACTTCCGCCGCGAAGCCGGCCGCGAAGGCCTGTCCTCGTATCCACACCCACGCCTGATGCCGGAGTTCTGGCAGTTCCCCACCGTATCAATGGGGCTGGGCCCGCTGACCGCCGCCTACCAGGCGCGCTACATGCGCTACCTGGAATACCGCGGCCTGAAAGAGCACCAGGGCCGCAAGGTCTGGGCCTTCCTCGGCGATGGCGAAATGGACCAGCCCGAATCGCTGGCGGCAATTTCCCTGGCCGGCCGCGAGCGGCTGGACAACATCGTGTTCGTGGTCAATTGCAATCTGCAGCGCCTGGACGGTCCGGTGCGCGGCAACGCCAAGGTCATCCAGGAATTGGAAGGCACCTTCCGCGCGGCCGGCTGGAACGTGATCAAGCTGATCTGGGGCAGCGGCTGGGACGACCTGCTGGCCCGCGACCACAGCGGCCTGCTGCGCCAGCGCATGATGGAATGCGTGGATGGTGACTACCAGACCTTCAAGTCGCAGAGCGGTGCCTATGTGCGCGAGCATTTCTTCGGCCGCTACCCTGAGCTGCTGGAACTGGTCGCGCACATGAGCGACGACGATATCTGGGCGCTGGCGCGTGGCGGCCATGATCCGCAGAAGGTCTTCGCTGCCTACCAGCAGGCGGTGAACACCCGCGGCCGGCCGACAGTGATCCTGGCCAAGACGGTCAAGGGTTTCGGCATGGGCGAAGCCGGCGAAGGCCAGAACATCAACCACCAGCTGAAGAAGATGAGCGCCGATGCGGTGCGCGCCTTTCGCGACCGCTTCAACCTGCCGGTCAGCGACGAGCAGCTGGAGGAGATGCCCTATCTGCGTCCGGAGCCCGGCAGCGCCGAGGCCGCCTACTTCGCCGAGCGCCGCCGCATCCAGGGCGGCCAGCTGCCGGCGCGGCTGGCGAAGGTCGATCCGCTGCCGTTGCCGCCGCTGTCGATCTTCAACACCCAGCTGCAGGGCAGCGGCGATCGTGGCCAGTCCACCACCATGGGCTTCGTGCGCATCCTCACCAGCCTGCTGAAGGACCCGGACCTGGGCAAGCTGGTGATTCCGATCGTGCCTGATGAATCGCGCACCTTCGGCATGGAAGGCCTGTTCCGCCAGATCGGCATCCACTCCTACCTGGGCCAGCTGTATACCCCGCAGGATGCCGGCCAGCTGAGCTATTACAAGGAAGCCAAGGACGGCCAGATCCTGCAGGAAGGCATCAATGAATCCGGTGCGATCTGTTCGTGGATCGCCGCCGGCACCGCCTACAGCAACCACGGCCTGGCCACGATTCCGTTCTACATCTTCTATTCGATGTTCGGCCTGCAGCGTGTCGGTGACCTGGCCTGGGCCGCTGCCGATGCACGTACCCGCGGCTTCCTGCTCGGTGCCACGTCGGGCCGCACCACGCTGATGGGCGAAGGCCTGCAGCACGATGACGGCCACAGCCACGTGCTGTCGTCGGTGATTCCGAGCTGCGTGTCCTACGACCCGACCTACAACTACGAGCTGGCGGTGATCATCCACGACGGTCTGCGCCGCATGTATGTCGAGCAGGAAGACGTCTACTACTACATCACCGTGCTCAACGAGAACTACCCACAGCCGGCACTGCCGGAGGGCGTGGAAGCGGGCATCCTGAAGGGCCTGTATCTGCTGCATCCGGCAGCGGCCGACAGCGCCTCGCAGCCACGCGTGCAGTTGATGGGCAGCGGTTCGATCCTGCGCGAGGTGGAAGCCGCGGCGAAACTGCTGCTGCAGGACTTCGGACATCGCCAGCGATGTCTGGAGCGCGACCAGCCTGACCGAACTGCGCCGCGATGGCCTGGCTGCCGAACGCTGGAACCTGCTGCACCCGGCTGAGGAACCGCGCGTACCCTACGTGCAGGAGTGCCTGCAGGGCCATGATGGCCCGGTGGTGGTGGCCACCGACTACATGAAGATCGTAGGCGACCAGATACGTCCCTTCATCAACGACCGCCGCTTCATCGCACTCGGTACCGATGGCTTCGGCCGTTCCGACACGCGTGAGTCGCTGCGCACGTTCTTCGAAGTGGATCGCCACTTCATCGTGCTGGCCGCCCTGAAGTCGCTGGCCGACGAAGGCCGCATCGAACGCTCGCGGATGCAGGAGGCCATCGACAGGTACGGCATCGACGCCGGCAAGCGCGACCCGGCCGCGGTATAAGGCTGCTGCATTCACCACGCCCGCTGTGCGGGCGTGGTGCAGGCGGCGCCGCTACGGTATTCGCTTGAACAGATTGGTCTGCAGGATCGGCGTACCGTCGTGACCGTAGAACGCCTTGGTCTCGGTCATCGTCGTACGGTCGGCCGCCACGGTATAGATGCGGGTGGAGGCCGGCGTGCCGTGGTCCACCAGCTGCATCACCAGGGTGTTCGGCGCCGGCAGTTTCAGGTTGGCCTTGTCCGCGCCGTAGGTGCCGGACAAAGGCCCCGGCGTGCCGTCGAGGGACAGCGTGCCATCGGACTTCATGGTCCTGCCGTCGTGCAGCACGATGTCGACGTGCGAACTCCAGCGTCCACCCCCGGCATCCTTGAATTCCAGCACCACCTGTTTCGGGCGCTGCGCCTCGGGCAGCGCCGAGGTGGCAATGTCCAGCGACCAGCGTCCCAGCAGCGGTGAGGGCGAAGCCTCCACGGCCAGCGCCGGAACGGCGGCCAGCGAAAGCGCAGACAACAACACAGCGGACAGCAGCTTCATACGTTGCTCCGTTTCCGTGAAGAAGATGCTGCGTGAAGCGCTGTGGGGCGCAGCATCCGGATCGTGCACAGCATCGGCGCCCCGCACAAGGCAGAGCGCTGAACGGCCGGCAACCTCATTCGCGCCTCCCGTGTGTTCGGACTCGCGACTAGAGCCAAAACGCCCTTGTTGTCCGTAATAGTTACGTTATAACATTTCACGTAATCTTCACGGAGCGTGTCATGCGTCGCCATCTGCTTGCTGCTGCCATTCTGTTCGCCGTCCACACCGCCCAGGCCGCAGACGAACCCACCCTCCCCACCCTCCAAGTCCAGGCCTCCCAGCCCTCGCGCATCGACACCCGGGTCACTGTCGACAACCCACACGCGCAGAACCGCACCCTCGGCGGCCTGCTCGAACACGTCTCCGGTGTGCAGAGCAGCGCCTTCGGGCCAAACGCGGGCGCTCCGGTCATCCGCAGCCTCAGCGGCAACCGCGTGCAGATCCTGCAGGACGGCCAGTCCATCCTCGGCATGAACGCGATCAGCGGCGACATCAACATTCCGTTCGATCCGCTGTTCGTACGCAGTGTGACCGTCAACAAGTCCTCCGACACCGTGCGCTACGGCGGCAATGCGATCGGAGGCAGCGTGGAGATCGATCCGGGCCTGATCTCGCGCAGCATGGAAGACAAGGACCAGTCGATGGAACTGGTCCTGCGCAAGGGCTTCAATGCTGCGGACGCGCAGGGCTTCCGCATGAACTTCAACAACCAGCGCAACGTCTCGACCAACCTGCAGGTCTCTCGGCAGCGCATCTCGCACTACGACATCCCCGGCAATAGCAAAGCCAGTGTCTGCAACGCCGCGCTGTTCCCGCCCACTGGCGGCGTCAACTCGGCGCTGGCCGACAGCTGCCAGAAGGAGGCGCGCGTCCAGCAGATCTACAACAAGGCCTCGCAGCCCTACATCGACCAGTTCATGACCGAAAACCCGGACTGGGCCGACGGCGATTTCTCCTTCTACACCAACAATCCGACTTCGGTCTGGCAGCGCCGCACCTACATCAATCCGGTCAACCCGGCCTACGTACCCGGCACGCCTTCGTACGTGCAGAAGCAGATCAACAACGACGTGACGCCCGATTACCATCACCGGTTGGGCAACAGCTACGCGAGAAATTCGCAGGTGGCGTTCGGGTCGACCCTGTTCTTCGACCGTGGTTACGTGGGTGTCAGCATCGATGCCAAGGACAGCGAATACGGCGTGCCCGGGTTCTCGATGCAGAACCTGTCGTTCGGTTCCAACTACGCCAACGCATTGCCGGTGGGCGTAGTGATCGAGCAGGAACGCTACGCACTGGAAGCCCTATTGCGTGATCCGCTGCCGTGGTTCGAGCGCGCCGAACTGCGTGTTTCGAAGCTGGACAACACCTCGGGCGAACGGCTGGGTGCCACCCGGGCCAACGACTACGATTTCCAGAGCACCCAGGCCGAACTGCTGTTGAGCCATCAGCGTGTCGGTCCGCTCAGCGGCCTGCTCGGTTACAGCCACCAGTCGCGCGATGTCACCGGCAGCGGCTCGCTGCGCTACCTGCCTGACGTCGACACCCGCAGCAACGCGGTGTTCCTGAAGGAGACGCTGGACTTCGGCTGGGCCAGTTTCGACGCTGGCGTGCGCCACGAGCGCGTTGACCATGACCTGCAACCAAGCCGCTTCAAGACCGCGCGCAATGCCGCCAACACGAAACTGCAGGACCGCGACTACCGGCTCAACAGCTACAGCTTGGGATCGTATGTCGAGCTCGGTCCGTTGTTCGCCGCCAAGGTGCGCTACTCGTCCTCGCAGCGCGCACCGGAGATCAATGAGTTGTATGCGAGCAACGCGCACTACTCGGTGATGACCCAGGAAGAAGGCAACCAGAACCTCGAGCCAGAGCGCGCGAAAAACCTGGAGCTGACCGGCCTGTTCCATATCGGAGGGTTCGAACTGTCGGCCACCGCGTATCGGATGAAGTACGAGAACTATCTGTACCTGGGTTACTCGGGCGTGCAGACCGCCAACCGCCTGCCGCTGAAATACTGGAAGCAGACCGACACCACGGTGAAGGGCTTCGAGATCGACGCATCGCAGGCCCTGGACCTTGGCCGCTATGGCACGTTGAACATCTCCGCCTTCGCCGACCTGGTGAAGAACAAGGCCGATCACCCCGATTCGCTGCGTGCCCACAACGACGGCGAGTACCTGCCGAACATGCCGACCAACCGCTACGGCGCCAATCTGCAGTGGCAACGCGAGGGTTGGAAGGCGCAGCTGTCCAGCACCTACTACGACACGCAGAAGTACCTCGGCCGCAACGTCAGCGAGGAAGTGCCACTGGATGCCTTCAACCTGGTCGACCTGCAGGTCAGCCGTGAGCTGCCGGTACGCAACAGCTACATCGCCGGCATGGAGGTGTTCGTCAACGGCAGCAATCTGCTCAATGAAGAAGCACGCCCGCACAACTCGCCGTTGAAGTACATCGCGCCGTTGCCGGGGCGTGGTTTCCAGGTGGGGGTGACGGTTAGGCTCTGACGGTCAACCGATGGCGCCGCCCGCGGTTCGATGAACTGCGGGCTCGGCGTAGTGGCGGCAACGTTGCGCTTCAAACCCGGTCTGATCCACCATCAGCAGAAAATGGAGATGGGAATGAACTGGATGCGCCCCCTGTCACTTGGCCTGTTGCTGTGCCTGTCATCCGGCGCCAACGCGGCCTCCGCCATCGTCTACGACGACGATGGCCGCTACGGCTACGCCATGAACCACAGCACGCTGTCGACTGCGATGCGGCGCGCACTGCAGCACTGCGCCGTTCGGTCCCGCAACTGCGCGCAGACTGCCACGACTACCGCGGTGGGATATTCGGCGATCGCTACCGGCACCGTCGCCATGGGCTTTGCACTTGGGGAAAAGACGGCGGACGCCGCACAACGCAAAGCGGAAAGAATGTGCAGGCAACGTGCCAATGACTGCACACTGGCAATTCTCTGGCGCGAAACGCCAAGCGGCATTGCGCCGCCCGCTCATCCGGGTCATGCGGTGCCGGAGCCCAGGCTCTATTCCTCGCCCGAAGTCGGGCAGGACGCGGCTGGCACCACCCACTAGGCCTGCACAACGCCCGTGCGGCGCGGCCGTGTGTTACCGCGTTGAACAAAGAAAAACGCCTGCAGATCGAGGATCTGCAGGCGCTTCTTTGTATCTGGCGGAGTGAGAGGGATTCGAACCCTCGATAGAGCTTTTGACCCTATACTCCCTTAGCAGGGGAGCCCCTTCGGCCACTCGGGCATCACTCCGGGGTTTTCTCCGCGTCTGGTGCGTTGCACCTCAGCGGGGCGTGAATCATAACGTTAATCGAGTGCGAAGGTAAAGCGTTATTCGGCAGAATTTTCGCTACCGGTGCCACCAGCTTCATCACCACGCTGGATGCGCTGATAGATCTCTTCGCGATGCACAGCGACGTCCTTCGGCGCGGTGATGCCGATACGCACCTGGTTACCCTTGACGCCAAGCACGGTGACGCTCACCGAGTCACCGATCATCAGGGTTTCGCCGACGCGGCGAGTCAGGATCAACATTTTTGTAAGTCTCCATGGAACCGTGTGGAAGGGTATCCCCCACCGGCTTGACGCTCCGTCAAGAAGCGCTACCACGACAAAGGGAAAAGATTCGCAATGGTACCGTCAGCCGTCCCGCTCCTACAAGGAGGGGGACGGCCAGGTTCATCACAGGCGGGGGCTGACCCATTCGACGACTGCAGCCAGTGCAGTGGCAAGGGCGGGCCCGTCCTCGCCACCACCCTGGGCGAGGTCCGGGCGTCCGCCGCCCTTGCCCCCGATCTGACTGGCGATATGGGACAACAGTTCCCCGGCCTTGACCTTGCCCATTGCACTGCCGTTCACACCCGCAACCAGGGCAGCCTTGCCGTCCTGGGCACCGGCCAGCACGATCACCGCATCGCCCAGCTGCTGCTTCAGGCGGTCCATGGCGTCACGCAGGGCCTTGGCATCGAAGCCCTCCAGGCGGGCGGCCAGCACCTTCACGCCGGCAACCTTGACGGCCTGGCCGGACAGGTCGGCCGTGGCGCCGGCGGCGACCTTGGCCTTCACGGCCTCCAGTTCGCGCTCCAGCTGCTTCTGGCGCTGGCCGAGGGCACGGATCTTCTCGACCACGTCGGCGGCGCTGCCGCCGAGCAGTTCAGCGGCTTCGGCCAGGCGGGCCTCCTCGGCGTCCACGTAATCCAGGGCGCCCTGGCCGGTGACCGCCTCGATACGGCGCACGCCGGCCGAGACACCGCCCTCGGAGGTGATCTTGAACAGGCCGATGTCGCCGGTACGGTTGACGTGGGTACCACCGCACAGCTCAGTGGAGTAGTCACCCATCTTCAGCACGCGCACGTGCTCGCCGTACTTCTCGCCGAACAGGGCCATCGCGCCGAAGTCCAGCGCTTCCTGCATGCCCATGTTGTGGACTTCGGCCGCGTTGTTTGCGCGTACCTGCTGGTTGACCTTGCGCTCGATCAGCGCCAGTTCTTCCGCGCTGATCGGCTGGAAGTGCGAGAAGTCGAAACGCAGGCGGTCCGGCGCGACCAGCGAGCCCTTCTGCTGCACGTGGGTGCCCAGCACTTCGCGCAGGGCGGCATGCAGCAGGTGCGTTGCCGAGTGGTTGAGGATGGTGGCGCCGCGGCGCTCGCCATCGACCTGGCCGGACAGCACATCGCCCACTTTCAGGCCGCCGTCGGACAGGGTGCCGACGTGGCCATGGAACTGGCCAGCGAACTTCTGGGTGTCTTCCACCACCAGGCGCACGCCGTTGCCGGCAAGCACGCCCGTGTCACCGACCTGGCCGCCGGATTCGGCGTAGAACGGGGTCTGGTTGGTGATCACGATGACCGAATCACCGGCATCGGCCGACTGCACCGGACGGCCGTCCTTGAGCAGGGCCAGCACGCTCAGGCCGTCGGCCTGCAGGCGGTCATAGCCCAGGAACAGGGTCGGGCTGAGCGTTGCCACCAGCTCGGCCGGCAGGGTCACGCCGCCGCCGAACTTGCCGGCTGCGCGTGCGGTCTCGCGCTGCTGCTCCATTGCGGCGTCGAAGCCGGCGATGTCGACGGTCAGGTCGCGCTCGCGGGCGATGTCCTGGGTCAGGTCGAGCGGGAAACCGTAGGTGTCGTAAAGGCGGAAGGCGTCAACGCCCGGGATCACGCCGTTGCTGGCCTTGCCCGCCACGTCCTCGAAGATCTTCATGCCGGCATCGAGGGTTTCGGCGAAACGCTCTTCTTCGGCCTGCAGCGCACGGGTGACGGTGTCCACCGCCGCCGGCAGTTCCGGATAGGCCTCGCCCATCTGCTCGACCAGGGTCGGCACCAGCTTGCTGAAGAACGGCTGCCGCACGCCCAGCATCCAGCCGTGGCGCAGGGCGCGGCGGATGATACGGCGCAGCACGTAGCCACGGCCTTCGTTGGACGGCAGCACACCATCGACGATCAGGAACGAACAGGCGCGGATGTGATCGGCGATCACGCGCAGCGACTTGTTTTCCAGGTCGGCGGTGCCGGTCAGCTCGGCGGCCTTGCGGATCAGCGCCTGGAACAGGTCGATCTCGTAGTTGGTGTGAACGTGCTGCAGGATCGCCGCCAGTCGCTCCAGGCCCATGCCGGTATCCACGCACGGCGCCGGCAGCGGCACCAGGGTGCCGTCGGGCTGGCGGTCGAACTGCATGAACACCAGGTTCCAGATTTCGATGAAGCGGTCGCCGTCTTCATCCGGCGAACCCGGGGGGCCACCGGCGATGTGGTCGCCGTGGTCATAGAAGATCTCGGTGCACGGGCCGCACGGACCGGTGTCGGCCATCTGCCAGAAGTTGTCCGAGGCGAACGGTGCGCCCTTGTTGTCGCCGATGCGCACGATGCGCTCTTCCGGCACACCGACCATGTCACGCCACAGTTCGTAGGCTTCGTCGTCGGTCTGGTACACGGTAACCAGCAGGCGCTCGGCCGGCAGCTTCCAGACCTGGGTCAGCAGCTCCCAGGCCCAGGCGATCGCGTCCTTCTTGAAGTAATCGCCGAACGACCAGTTGCCCAGCATCTCGAAGAAGGTGTGGTGGCGTGCGGTGTAGCCAACCTGGTCGAGATCGTTGTGCTTGCCGCCCGCGCGCAGGCAGCGCTGGACATCGGCCGCGCGCACGTAGCTGCGCTTTTCCGCGCCGAGGAACACGTCCTTGAACTGCACCATGCCGGAGTTGGTGAACAGCAGGGTCGGATCGTTGCCCGGCACCAGCGGCGCCGACGGCACGATGGTGTGGCCTTTGCCCTTGAAGAATTCAAGGAAATCGCTGCGGATCTGGGAAGTCGTGAATTTGGCGGATGCGTTCATTGGGGGCTGGCAGTCTGCGGGCCGGCGGACCCGGACCACCGGCCGCGTTGGCCAGGGTCGCGAGGGACCGCCGAAAACCTAAAGGGTATCAGGCCCGGCGCCGCCAGTCTCAGTCATCCGGGTCGTAGCGGGTCGCGCGGCGGATGCTGTCGCCGTCGAAGCCCCGTCGGGCCAGCAGATCGGCGGCCTTGCGCCGCTGCGCCAGGTCCTGCGGGCCGGCCTCGCCAAAGCGCCTGCGGACCAGATCGCGAGCATTTTCCTCCCAGTCGCCTTCGTAGCTGTCCATTGCTACGGCAATCGCGGCACTGTCCAGGCCGTGGGTGCCAAGCTCGGCGCGGACATGGATCGGCCCATAGCCGGTGTTGGCGCGCATCCGCACCAGATTCTCAGCGAAGCGGGTGTCGTCCTGCCAGCCGGCCTCGGTCAGCTTGGCGACAGCGGCCTGCGCGGCTTCGTCTTCAATGCCACGGGCGGTCAGCTTGCGGGTGAGTTCCTTGCGCGAGTGTTCGCGGCGGACCAGAAGGCCCAGCGCCCGCTGCACGGGAGTCTGCTCACGCGGTCGGCGCTTGCGGCCGGTCGGAATGTCTTCGGCGTCGGACATGGGTACTCCAAGGGTGGCGCCATCCGTGGCACCCAGCCCATCCATGGGCGATTCGAACCTGCGGGACAGGGCGACGTCACTGACGGCGCCGCCCTGCCCCACAGCAAGCCTTACTCGTCGTCGCCTTCGTCGTCACCATCTTCGCGGGCCGCTTCGGCCGGCTGGAACTTCTCGCGCAGTTCTGCCTCGAGCTTTGCAGCGACGGTCGGGTTGTCGCGCAGGTAGCCGCGGGCGTTGTCCTTGCCCTGGCCGATGCGTTCTTCACCGTAGCTGTACCAGGCGCCGGCCTTTTCGACCAGCTTGGCATCCACGCCCATGTCGATCAGTTCGCCCTCGCGGCTGATGCCTTCGCCGTACAGGATCTCAGTGATGACCTGCTTGAACGGAGGCGCCAGCTTGTTCTTGACCACCTTGATCTTGGTCTGGTTGCCGATGATCTCGTCACCCTTCTTGATCGCGCCGATACGGCGGATGTCCAGGCGGACCGAGGCATAGAACTTCAGCGCGTTGCCGCCCGTGGTGGTTTCCGGGCTCTGGCCCGGCATCATCACGCCGATCTTCATGCGCAGCTGGTTGATGAAGATCACCAGGGTGTTGGAGCGCTTGATGTTGCCGGTCAACTTGCGCAGCGCCTGGCTCATCAGGCGGGCCTGCAGACCCGGCAGCTGGTCACCCATCTCGCCTTCGATTTCGGCCTTCGGGGTCAGTGCGGCGACCGAGTCGACCACCAGGATGTCGACCGAGCCCGAACGGACCAGCATGTCGGCGATTTCCAGCGCCTGCTCACCGGTATCCGGCTGCGACAGCAGCAGGTCGTCCACGTTAACGCCCAGCTTCGCGGCATAGATCGGGTCAAGCGCGTGCTCGGCGTCGATGAAAGCTGCGGTACCGCCCATCTTCTGGCATTCGGCGATGGCCTGCAGGGTCAGGGTGGTCTTGCCCGAGGATTCCGGCCCGTAGATCTCAACGACACGGCCCTTCGGCAGACCGCCAATGCCCAGTGCGATGTCGAGCATCAGCGAACCGGTCGGGATGGCTTCGACGGGCTCGACCACGCGGTCACCCATGCGCATCACCGAGCCCTTGCCGAACTGCTTCTCGATCTGGCCCAGAGCAGCAGCCAAGGCGCGCTTCTTGTTCTCGTCCATCGTATTGGTCCTTGCAGAGGTCATGTCGTTGGGGGTGCTGTCTTTGGGGGTCTTCTTTGCCATGGGTTCACTTTAAGTCGGACGTATCGCACAGGCTGAGATTCTGCCCGGCGCTCTGAAAAGAATTATCGGACATCCGTACCAACCTCAGTGGAACCAGAGAATCGCCACAAAAGACCGCGGGGTAATGCGCTATGGAACGGGTCAACGGTTGGGCCGCAGCAGGCCGCAATAGAGGCCCTCGATCGCGAAATCCTGGTCCGGCAGCACCTCGATCGGCTTGTAATCGGGATTGCGCGGCAGCAGGCGGATGCGGTCCTTGGCGATCTTCAGCAGCTTGACCGTGATCTCGTCATCGATGCGCGCCACCACGATCTGCCCGGAATGGGCGTCGCGGGTGCGGTGCACACCGATCAGGTCACCGTCGAAGATGCCCTCGTCGATCATCGAATCGCCCTGCACCTTCAGCAGGTAGTCCGGCGCCGGCGAGAAGAACACCCGGTCCAGCACCACGAAATCGTCCGAGCCGATGTCGGCGCCGATCGGCAGGCCGGCCGCAACCCGGCCCAGCACCGGCAGGCGCAGCACACTGTCGGGCAGGCCCGGCTCGGCCAGCTTCTCGAAGGGCGGCGCCTGCACCAGGCGGATGCCGCGGGCCTGGCCCGGGATGCGACGGATCGCACCGGCCTGCTCCAAGGCTTCCAGGTGGTACTGGGCCGCGCGCACGCCCTTGAAGCCGAACGCACGTGCGATTTCAGTCTGCGAGGGCGGTGCGCCTTCGCTCTCGATACGCTCGGCGATCAACTGCAGGATCGCCTGCTGGGTGTCGGTCAGGTCCATGGTTAGTAGTATTACTACTAACGCACACAACTGCAAGTGCCGGGTACGACAAACAGGTGATGGGGATCTGTAGTGCCGAGCCATGCTCGGCAGTTGGGCCAATGGCCGGGCGGCAAAGGCAAAAGCAAGAGCAGCCGACCAGCGGTCGGCCCTACAGGAATCGCGCAGCGATTCCACGGTTCCGATGGGGGAACCGCTGCGGCAAGCACACTATGTGTGCTTGCCGCTCCTCCATATGGAGAACAGGATCCACGCACCACAGAAGCCGGCGCCGATGAAGCCGCACACGCCCAGCGCCAGCAGCCAGCGGCTGGAAACCCCGCCGACGCTGTGCATCACGATCGACGAGCCGATGATCAGGGCAGCCGTGATCACGCCTACCACCAGCCGGTTTGCCGCACGGTTCACCTGTTCGCCGAAGCCCTGCAGCGCGGTGGTTTCGACCTTCAGCTGCAGTCGTCCGCGGCGCGCCGCCTGCACCAGCTTGCGCAGGTCGCGCGGCAGCTCACCGGCGAAGTCGACCAGCCCCAGCAGGCTGCGGCGGCCACGCTTGAGCAGCGCCCTGGGCGCATAGCGCTGCAGCACTACCCGCTCCAGGAACGGGCGCGCGGCACTGGCCATGTCGAAATCCGGGTCGAGCTGGCGGCCCATGCCTTCCAGGGTCAGGAAGGCCTTGATCATCAGCGCCAGATCGGCCGGCAACGTCAGACTGTAGCTGCGCAGCAGCTGGGTGATATCGCCCAGCATCAGGCCGATACGCAGGTCCTTCAGCGGCACGCCGCGGTACTGGTCGACGAACTGGCTGATGTCGTGCTGCAGCCGGTTCTCGTCCACTTCCACGCCACCGGCCCAGTCCAGCAACACGTCGGCCACGCCCTGCGGGTCCTGCTCGACCAGCCCGTGCAGCAGCTGCGCGACCTGGAAGCGGCGCACCTCGGACAGCGCGCCGACCATGCCGAAGTCGATCACGCCGATGCGGCCGTCGCGCAGGTAGATGATGTTGCCCGGGTGTGGATCCGCGTGGAAGCTGCCGTCCTCCAACACCATCTTCAACACGATGCCGGCGCCGCGCCGGGCCAGTTCGCGGCGGTCCAGCCCGGCCGCATCGACACCGGCAAGGTGACGGCCGGGAATGCCGTCGACGAAGTCCTGCACGTTCAGGCTTTCGCAGGTCCACTGCCAGTGCACGCTGGGAATCAGGATGTCGTCGCGGCCGCTGAAGTTGCGCGCGATGCGTTCGGCGTTACGGCATTCGGCGGCGAAATCCAGTTCGCGTCGCAGCGACACGGTGAACTGCTGCACGACCTCGGCCGGACGATAGCGGCGCAGGTCCGGCAGCCGCGCCTCGACAATCTCGGCCAGGCGGGCCAGCAGCCGCAGATCGGCCTCGACCACATCGCGGATGCCGGGCCGCCGGATTTTCAGCACCACCTCACGGCCATCGTGGAGCCGGGCGCGATGGGCCTGCGCCAGCGAGGCGGCGGCCATCGGGGTTTCATCGAGGAAGGCGAACACCTCCGTCGGCGAGGCGCCAAGGTCGGCTTCGAGCTGCTCGCGGATATCCGCGTACGGCAGCGCCGGCACCGCGTTCTGCAGTTCGGACAGTTCAGCGATCCATTCCGGCGGCAGCAGGTCAACGCGCGTCGCCAGCACCTGGCCGAGCTTGACGAAGGTCGGGCCGAGATCCTGCATCGCACTGCGCACGCGCACCGGTGCGGTCATCCGCAGCAGTTCCTGGCGGTCCTCGTTCCAGTGCAGCAGGCGCCCTGCCCGCTCCAGCGTGGTGGCCAAGCCGATGCGCCGCACCACGTCGCCGAAGCCATAGCGGATCAGGACGACGGCGATTTCCTGCAGTCGGCCCAGGTCACGGACAGTACCCAGCGTCTCCCACATCATGCGTGCTCCGGACGATTACCGGAGCAGCATGTCACAGCTGGGCGTCGATACCGCGCAATGCCGCCGCCACGGTTTGCCGGCGGATGGCTTCGCGGTCGCCATCGAACTGGAACAGCTCGGCGCGGGCATAGCCGCCACGGCGCTTCCAGCCAATCCAGACACTGCCGACCGGCTTGTCCGGGCTCCCGCCACCGGGGCCGGCAATGCCGGTCACCGCCACGGCGATGCCGGCACCGGAATTGACCAGCGCGCCGGAGACCATTTCCAGCACGGTTTCGCGGCTGACCGCACCGAACTGCTCCAGGGTCTGCGCGCGCACGCCGAGCAGGCGCTGCTTGGCTTCGTAGCTGTAGACCACCATGCCGCAGTCGAAGAACGCCGACGAGCCGGCAATGTCGGTCATGCACTTGGCGATCCAGCCACCACTGCAGCTTTCGGCGGTCACCAGCTGCAGCGAGGCCTGCTGCAGGCGCTGCCCGAGCGCGGCGGACTGGGCATTGAGATCGGCGTCGGTGGGGATGGACATCGGCATGACGGTGGGGTGAAGAACCACGTTGTACCGCAGATGACAGGCGGATGTCGCGCCCCTCCGGCACGGTTGCGTTGCCGGCCAGCGGCCGGCACTACCGGGCACCGGTCGCTACCTCACCACTCCGGCAGTTTTTCCGGCAGCAGCGCGCGGATCGGGGCGCCATCGGCACTGGCGGCCAGCTTTTCGGCTTCGGCGATCGGCAGGTCGACCTGCAGCAGCCAACCATCCTCATCGGCCTGCTCGCTGCGGATCACCTCCAGCTGGTGCAGGCGCGCGCGCAGGCGGCCTGCATCCGGGGGAAGACGCAGTTCGCCGGTGACATGCTGCAGGCCCAGGCGCTTGCCCAGCACCGCCTGCAACAGCTCCAAGCCCTGACCGTCACGCGCGGAAATCCACACCCGCTCGCGACGCGATTCGTCCGGGATACCGTCCTGGCCGTCGTGGCGCACGTCGGCGCCGTCAATGCGGTCGATCTTGTTGAACACCAGCAGCTGCGGCAGATCGCCGGCACCGACTGCGGTCAGCACTTCGTCCACCTGGGCGATGCGCTCCTCGCGGTGCGGGTCGGCAGCATCGACCACGTGCAGCAGGAAATCGGCCTCGCGCGCCTCGGACAGGGTCGAGCGGAACGCAGCGACCAGGTCATGCGGCAGGTCGCGGACGAAGCCAACGGTGTCGGCCAGCACCACGTTGCCGCCCGGCACCGCGATGCGGCGCACGGTCGGATCCAGCGTGGCGAACAGCTGGTCGGCGGCATAGGCCTCGGCGCCGGTCATGGCGTTGAACAGGGTCGACTTGCCGGCGTTGGTGTAGCCCACCAGTGCCACACGGGGCAGCTCGCTGCGCACACGCGCACGACGCATCTGGGTGCGCTGCACTTCCACCTTTTCCAGGCGCTTCTGCAACTGCTCGACCCGCTTCTGCAGCAGGCGGCGGTCGGTTTCCAGCTGGGTTTCACCCGGGCCGCGCAGGCCAATTGAACCACCGCGCTGGCGCTCCAGGTGGGTCCAGCCGCGCACCAGCCGCGTGGCCAGATGCCGCAGCTGCGCCAGCTCGACCTGCAGCTTGCCCTCGTGGCTGTGCGCACGCTGGGCGAAGATATCCAGGATCAGGCCGGTACGGTCGATCACCCGGCGCTCCAGGAACCGTTCCAGGTTGCGCTCCTGGCCCGGGCTCAACGCATGATTGACCAGGATCAGGTCGGCACCGCTGGCGTCGGCTGCAGCCTTGATCTCGTCCAGCTTGCCGCTGCCGATCAGGGTCGACGGATTCGGTCGGTCCAGGCGCGCAGTGATCGTCGCGGCGATGCTGGCCCCAGCCGAGCGGGCCAGATCACCGAATTCTTCCAGCACATCGTCTTCCAGCTTGCCGAAATGGGGCTGGATCAAGAGGGCGTGTTCGCCCTTTTTCGAGCGGTCAAACATTCACCGCTCCGGTCTTACTCGTCTGCTTCATCACCTGCCTGACCACCTTCACCGGACTGCACGTAACCACCGCCCGGACCGACCTTCACGTTACGTGCCGGAACGACCGTGGAAATGGCGTGCTTGTAGACCATCTGACTGACCGTGTTGCGCAGCAGGACCACGAACTGGTCGAACGACTCGATCGTGCCCTGCAGCTTGATGCCGTTGACCAGGTACACCGAAACCGGCACGCGCTCGCGCCGAAGTGCGTTCAAGAAAGGATCCTGCAGCGATTGCCCCTTGGACATTGCACACTCCTGATTATTGTTCTTATTGGGTTGCCGACGGTTGCCACGGCCCCCGAGCCGCCCGCCGACCGATGATGTTACACGGCTGGCGGGGGTTCAGCGTGCGACGAAGGTCGACACCGCGCCGGCCAGGCGCTCCCCATCGACATGGGGGTCGAACCAGCGCGCATCAAGCTCGCCGCGCAGCCAGGTCAGCTGGCGCTTGGCCAGCTGCCGGGTGGCGAAGATGGCCTTGTCACGGAAACGGGCAGCATCGCCCTCCCCGTCCAGGTATTCCCAAGCCTGGCGATAGCCAACCGCGCGCACCGCGGGCAGGTCCAGCGGCGCCGCCACGGCGGTCATTTCCGGCATTGCACGCAATGCCCGCACCTCGTCCAGGAAGCCCTGCGCCAGCATGGCGTCGAAGCGCGCCTCGATGCGCTGGTGCAGTACCGCGCGGTCACGCGGGGCGAGGATCAGCTTGAGGGTGCGCACCGGCAACGGCGCGACGCCCGGCCGGCGCTGCCATTCACTGATCGGCGTGCCGGTGAGGCGATAGACCTCCAGCGCCCGCTGGATGCGTTGCGGGTCGGTGGCATGGATACGTGCGGCGGCGGCGGGGTCGACCTTGGCCAGCTCGGCGTGCAGTGCCGCCCAGCCCCGCTCGGCCGCCTCGGTGCTGAGTGCTTCGCGCATCACCGGGTCGGCCTCCGGCATCGGCGACAGGCCCTGCAGCAGGGCCCGGAAGTACAGCCCCGTGCCACCTGCCAGGATCGGCGTTTTGCCGCGTGCCACGATGTCGGCCACGACGCGGCCGGCATCGGCGGCGAACTCGGCCGCCGAATAGGTCTGCCACGGATCGCGCAGGTCCAGCAGATGGTGCGGCGCCTGCGCCCGCTCGGCCGCATTCGGCTTGGCCGAGCCGATATCCAGATGCCGATAGACCAGCGCCGAATCGACGCTGACGATCTCGCCATCCAGCTGCTTCGCAAGGGCGATCGCGGTGGCGGTCTTGCCACTGGCGGTCGGCCCCATCACGGCGATCGCCAGTGGCCGCCGGTCGATGTCCATCAGTCTTCGTCCGGCCAGCGGATCGTCGGCGTGGCGTCGGCGCGCGGCGTTGGCACGGCCTCGACGGCCTGCCAGATCTTCAGCGCATCGACGGTGGCGGCCACGTCATGCACGCGCACGATGCGTGCGCCACGCTGCACCGCGATCAGGTGCGCAGCCAACGAGGCGGCCACGCGCTCGGACGGCGTGTCGCGACCGGTCAGTTCGCCCAGGCTGCGCTTGCGCGACAGGCCAGCCAGCATCGGCACGCCCAGCTCCAGGAACCGCTCGGAGCGTGCCAGCAGGGTCATGTTGTGGGCAGTAGTCTTGCCGAAACCGAAACCGAGATCGATCAGCAGGTTCTTCTTCGCAATGCCCGCCATCTCGGCAGCGAACAGGCGCTGGACCAGGAAACCGTGCACCTCGGCGACCACATCGTCGTAATGTGGATCGGCCTGCATGTGGCCCGGCTCGCCCTGCATGTGCATCAGCACCACCGGCACGCCGGTTGCAGCGGCGGCGTCCAGCGCCCCTTGCTGACGCAGGCCGTAGATGTCATTGATCATGCCGGCGCCAGCCGCCACCGCCGCGCGCATCACTTCCGGCTTGAAGGTGTCGATGCTGATCGGCACCCGGGTGCGTGCGGCCAGCTGCTCGATCACCGGAATCACCCGGCGCAGCTCTTGTTCAATCGAGACCGGCGCGGCGCCCGGGCGGGTCGATTCGCCGCCGATGTCCAGCAGGTCCGCGCCCTCCTCGACCAGCTTGAGGCCATGTGCGACCGCGGCCTCGGTGGTGTCGTGCGCGCCGCCATCGGAGAACGAGTCCGGGGTGACGTTGACGATGCCCATGACCCGGGCACGGTCGAGGCGCAGGATGCGGCCGGCGCAATCGAGCTGGGGCGAGGTATCGAACATGGGCAATCCTGCTGGGACGACGGCAGGTAGTTTAGTTCGGCAGGGCTGCGCCCTGCACCCGCAGAGGCAACGGCCACAGCAAAAGCCCAAGCAACAGCAGAGGCTGGTTTCCTGAGGGTAGGCGGGGTGGGTCCGGTTGCGGGGGC
>NZ_JAVSKH010000003.1:0-396193 GCF_032025805.1 Stenotrophomonas maltophilia group sp. msm1 | reverse complement strand
ACTACCGAGCGTTACGCCACCGGCAACCCGCGTTCGACCAACCACGCCTTCGCGTCTTCGGCGTCCTGTTCGAACCATGCCTGTGTAGACCCCAGCCGATACGTGTACCCCCAGGCGTCCATGTCGGCCATCAACCGCGCGCTGCCAACACCCGGCAGCTGCCCGGCCAGCACGATCTGCAGGTAGCAGGTGGCATCTTCCTCGGCCACCGAGTCGGTGGCGTCGGTATGCACCTGCGCACGCCGCTCCGGCGGCAGCACGATCAGGTGGCAGGCTTCGTGCAGCATCGAATGCACGGGCGTGTCGTCGCGCACGTACACGTTGCTCGCGATGATGCCGGCCTCTGGCTCGCCCCAGTAACTGCCGGGAATCGGTTCGCCGGGCGCCACGTGGTGCAGCCGCAGGCCATGCGCGGCGAGCAGGCGCTGCGCGTCGGCGAAGGCGATGTCGCCCACGCAGGTGATGCCCACGGTGGTTGTCGTATCGGTCATGCAGGTCACGCAGCCCCGCCCATGCAGGCACGGGCGGGGCGGGGGATCAGGGTTTGTCCGGGCCTTCAGGCAGCGCCACGGAGATGTCCAGCACGTCGTGCTGGCCATCCTTCACCAGGTCGACCTTCACCGCATCGACGTCGATGTTCACGTACTTCTTGATCACTTCCAGCAACTCGCGCTGCAGCAGGGGCAGGTAGTCCGGGCCACCGCGGTGGCTGCGTTCCTGCGCGATGATGATCTGCAGGCGGTTCTTTGCGGTTTCGGCGGTGGTCTTCTTCGCTTTGAGGAAATCGAACAGGCCCATGCTTACCCTCCGAACAGCTTGCTGAAGAAGCCCTTCTTCTCCACGGTGGTGAAGCGCATCGGCCGCTCCTCGCCAAGGATGCGCGCGACAGCGTCCTCATAGGCCTGGCCGGCTGCGGATTCGACATCCAGGATGACCGGCTCGCCCTTGTTGGAGGCATTGAGCACGTCACCCGACTCGGGGATCACGCCGATCGCCTTCAGCCCCAGCACTTCCTCGACGTCGGCAATGCTGAGCATCTCGCCGGTTTCCACGCGCAGCGGGGTATAGCGGGTCAGCAGCAGGAACGCGGGCACGTTCTGCCCGGATTCGGCCTTGTGGGTCTTCGAATCCAGCAGCCCGATGATGCGGTCGGAGTCGCGCACGGAGGACACTTCCGGGTTCACCACCACCACGGCGCGGTCGGCGAAGTACATCGCCAGGAAGGCACCCTTTTCGATACCCGCCGGCGAGTCGCAGATGATGTAGTCGAAGCCGTCGGCGGCCAGGTCCTTCAGAACCTTGCCCACGCCTTCCTGGGTCAGTGCGTCCTTGTCGCGGGTCTGCGAGGCGGCCAGCACGTACAGGTTGTCGAAGCGCTTGTCCTTGATCAGGGCCTGTTTGAGGGTGGCTTCGCCGTGCACGACGTTGACGAAGTCGTACACCACGCGGCGTTCGCAGCCCATGATCAGGTCGAGGTTGCGCAGGCCGACGTCGAAGTCGATCACCGCCACCTTCTTGCCGCGCCTCGCCAGGCCACAGGCCAGGCTCGCGCTGGAAGTGGTCTTGCCCACGCCGCCCTTGCCGGAGGTGACTACGATGATTTCAGCCAAAGGACTTCTCCTGGTTCTGCATTAGTTTGGAGCTGCGTCAGTCCAGCGCAGCGATCTTGACCTGGTCCTGTTCCAGCCATACCTGCACGGCCTTGCCGCGCAGGTTGTCCGGGACATCGTCCAGTACCTTGTAGTGGCCTGCAATGGCCACCAGTTCCGCATGGAAATCACGGCAGAAGATGCGTGCCGCGGTGTTGCCCTGCGCCCCTGCCAGCGCGCGGCCGCGCAGGGTGCCGTAGATATGGATGCTGCCGTCGGCGATGACTTCGGCGCCGGCGCCGACGGTAGCCATCACGGTGAGGTCGCAGTTTTCAGCGTACAGCTGCTGGCCCGAGCGTACGTTGCCCAGCTGCATGCGGCCCGGCTGCGGTGCCGCAGCGCCGGCAATCCTGGCTGTCGGCGCGGCCGGCGCCGGCTTCGGTTCGGCGCGCGCTGCGCGGCGCGGTTCCGGAGCGGGCGGGGGCGGGGGCGGCTCGGCCTCGGCTCGCTCGTACTGGGCGCGGAACTTGGCCAGCAGCGGCAGTCCGAGCTGCTGCGAGAGCAGGTCGACCGCGCTGGTGCCATAGGCCAGCGCCACCGGCAGCACGCCGGCGCTGCGCAGGCCATCGACCAGCGCTTGCGCCGTGGCCACGTCCGGTACCTGGCTCAGGCCGCCGAAGTCGAGGATCACCGCGGCGCGGCCGAACAGCTTCGGCGCCCGGGTAACGCGTTCGCGCATTTCCTGCACGAGGCGTTCGACGTCAAGCGTACGGATGCGCAGGTTGGCGATGCCCACCTGGCCGATCTTCAGTTCACCGGCCTGTTCGTAATCGAAATTCACCGCCACGCTCAGGTCCCCGTCGGCCGCTGTGCCTGCGCCGGCAGCTGCCGGGCACGTGTCCATGCCACATCCGGCAGCTTGCCGCCGTAGGTCTCCTTCACCCACGGGTAGCTGCACAGTTCCTTGGCCAGCATGCTGGCGCGCACATCGACCTGCGGCATGGTGTTCTGGCCCAGCTCGCGGAAGCCGAAGCTGCCGTGGAAGAGCAGGGCGGCATCGGCGCCATGGTCGAGGAAGACCTCGCAGGTCATCTGCGGGTAGCGCAGCTCGGCGAAGCTCTGCGCATCGGCATAGAACGCGCGACCGACGCCACCACCACGGCGGCGGCTGGCAACCACGATGCGGTCGATATAGAAGAACGGGGCGTCCAGCTGCTGCTTGAACCAGGCAAAGTTGCTGCTGTCGTGCTGGCTGTCGCTGCCGAAGCCGATCAGGAAGCCGGCAAGGTTGCCATCGCGCTCGGCGACGCGGAAATACTCAGCGGTTTCATAGAACAGGCGCAGGCGGGCCGCATCCAGGGGAAGGATGGCCAGGCCAGCGTTGTTGTTCAAAGCCAGGACGGAATCGAGCTCGTGCTCGCGCACGTCGCGGATGACAATCGACATTGTGACTCCGTGGGGTAACGCGGTTGGTCCGTCAGGGGACCCTGCGCACGATTATTGCATGCCCGGGGTGGGCTGCGGCATGAACAGGGGGCGCGGATGCATGACTTCCGTGGGAGTGCGCGACGCAGGCCGGGCCCGTAGAGTGCTGGCATGTTGGGAGTCCTCAGCCATACCCGCGTTCTCCGTCTGGCCGGCCTGTTCACCTGGGTCATGGTCGGCCTTCCATTGGCGTATTCGCAGTTCGAGAACCTGCACAGCCGCAGCGATATGGGCGGCTGGGCGATCCTGCTGTTTTTCGCCTACCTGTCCTTCGGCGCGGCGTACTATTGGCTGACCCGCCTGCTGCGCAGCGACAGCGGCAGCCACACCAGCTGGCTGGACCGCGGCCTGCTGCTGCTGCTGACGGTCTCGGCGCTGGGCGTCAGTTTCCTCAGCGGCTCGGGCCTTGGCAGCATCCTGATGATGGTGGCTGCCGGCGTCATTCCGTGGATGCTTTCGGTACGCCTGTGCGTGCTGTGGCTGCTGGTCAGCCAGCTGGCGGTGGCGCCGGTCTATTACCTGCTGCTGCGCTTCCCGCTGTTCGAAGCGGTGATGCAGTCGTTGCTGTATGGCGGCTTTTCCATGTTCATCTTCGTGACCAGCCTTGTTGCGAGACAGCAGACCGAGGCCCGCGACGAACAGCGCAGGCTCAATTCAGAGCTGCGCGCCACCCGTGCCCTCCTGGCCGAGAGCGCCCGCGTCAACGAGCGCACCCGTATTTCGCGGGAGCTGCATGACCTTCTGGGGCATCAGCTGACCGCGCTGACCCTGAACCTGGAAGTGGCAGGCCACCTGGCCGAAGGCCAGGCGCTGGACCACGTGAAGCGCTCGCATGCCCTGGCCAAGCTGCTGCTGGGCAACGTGCGCGAGGTGGTCAGCCAGCTGCGCGAGACCGGTGCCATCGATCTGGCCGCGGCGCTGCGCCCGCTGACCGAGAACGTGCCCTCGCTGGACATCCAGCTGGACATCGAGGATCCACTGAACGTGGAGGACCCGCAGCGGGCCCACGTGCTGCTGCGGTGTACCCAGGAGATCATCACCAACGCGGTGCGCCATGCCGGTGCCCGCCACCTGTGGATCAAGGTGTACCGTGAAGCCCCCGACCAGGTGGTGGTGGAGGCCCGCGACGACGGCGTCGGCGCGGATACGGTCAATGTGGGCAATGGCTTGCGCGGCATGCGCGAGCGACTGCAACAATGTGGTGGCCAGCTGCAGGTCGAGACCCGGCCCGGTGAAGGCTTCCGGCTGCGGGCGACGGTACCGGCAACGGTGCTGGTGGCCGCCCTTACCAAGGTTCCTGAAGGAGTGCGTTGATGATTCGCGTCTGCCTGGTCGACGACCAAACCCTGGTGCGGCAGGGAATCCGCTCCCTGCTGGCGCTCGACGACGGCATCGAGGTGGTGGCCGAGGCCGGCGACGGCCGCCAAGCGGTGGAGCTGATACCGCAGGTGCGACCGGACGTGGTGCTGATGGACATGCGCATGCCGGTGATGTCCGGGCTGGAGGCGCTGCAGGTCCTGTCGCGTCAGGACCTGCTGCCGCCGACCATCATCCTCACCACTTTCGACGATGACCAGCTGGTGCTGGCCGGGCTTAAGGCCGGCGCCAAGGGTTACCTGCTCAAGGACGTGACCCTGGCACAGCTGGTCGGTGCCATCCGCACCGTGGCCGACGGCGGTTCGCTGGTGCAGCCGGCCGTGACCCAGCGGCTGCTGTCCGGCCTGGAGCACATGCGCAACGAGTTTGTCAGCCTGGACCGTCCGGACCCGTTGACCGACCGCGAGACCGAGATCCTGCGCCTCATGGCCAGCGGCTTCTCCAACAAGGAGATTGCCAATTCGCTGGGGGTGGCCGAAGGCACCATCAAGAACCACGTGTCCAACATCCTTTCCAAGCTGGGCGTGCGCGACCGTACCCGCGCCGTGTTGAAGGCGTTCGAGCTGCAGCTGGTGTGAGAAAATTCTTTTCAGGACAATGACTTGAGGTCCATTCATGGCCCTCCGGCGGGGTTGCCCCCTACTTCAGGGGCGTCGGTATGCGGTACCCTTCGATTTCTTTGTCCATACAAATACGCAGCCGGCACGGAAACCGGTGCGCCAATCCCGATAAACAATGCCCGCGAAGCCTGCTAGGATTGGCGCTTCGCTTCAATCAACCCGGCCGTGGGATCGGCCCCGGAGACTCTCTGAATGACCCGTATTATCGAGTTCCTGATCGCCTTGGGGATCGTGGCTGGCCTGTTCGTCATCATTGGCGTATGTCTGCCGGGCGAGCGTCACATCACCGAAAGCATCGAGACCAACCGCAAGATGACGATCGTGTACGACACGGTCAGCAGCCTGCGCCGCTTCAAGGACTGGAACCCGCTGGTACTGCGCGATCCCGCCGTTGAACTGAAGCTGTCCGGCCCGGCCTCCGGCGTCGGTGCCACCCTCGACTTCACCTCCAAGGACCTGGGTACCGGTTCCTGGAAGATCACCGAAGCCGAAGAGAACAAGCGTGTTGCGATCGCCATCGATGACGCCACCAAGGGTCACGACAAGATCACCACCTTCACCCTGGAGCCGACCGGCAAGGGTGGCCGTAACGTCAAGATCACCCAGGACTACTCGGTGAAGTACGGCTTCGACCTGTTCGGCCGTTATGCCGGCCTGTATGTCAGCCGCCAGATCGGCGACGACATCAAGATGGGCCTGTCGCGCATGGCCAACATGCTGGCCACCGTCCCGAACGTCGACTACCGCACGCCGGAAGCCCCGCTGACCGATCTGGGCATCGTCGATGTGCCGGCTGAGGACCTGCTGGTCGTCAACGCCGGTAACGTGGACCGCGGTCAGGACACGATCACCAAGTCCATCAAGGACAACCAGGAGTGGATCAAGCGCGTGATGGAGGCCAATGGCCTTGAAGCCGCCGGTCCGTTCCGCATCATCACCACCGACTTCGGCCAGGAGAAGTACGCCTTCGACATCGCCCAGCCGGTGAAGAAGAAGGGTGCTGAAGGTGCCACCGCTGAAGAGCTGACCGTCAAGATCGACGGCGGCGCGCCGGTCAAGTACGTGCATGTGGCTCCGCACCGTTCGGCGCATGCGGCCTACACCGGCCACATGGCGGGTCTTGACGTGGCCCGCAACGGCCTGCGTGCCTGGGCGGTGACCTCCGGCAACGAAGTGATCGACCGTCCGTACGAAACCTGGAAGGACGGCATCGACAAGTCGTTCACCCCGGAAGGTACCTACGACATCTACTGGGCCGTCAAGTAAGCTTCGGCTGACCCATGTAGTGCTGGACACGAAAACGCGCCGCTCATTGCGGCGCGTTTTTTTTTCATCTGGCGCCCGGCAAGGGCGCTGCGCAAGGAGCCCACATGTTCAATCTCGAACGTCGCGCACGTAAGCCTTCGCTGCTGGCCTGCCTGGGGGCACTGCTGGCCGCCGCCTCGATCGGCCTGTCCGCCTATGCATCGCATGGCGTGGCTGATCCGCTGGCGCAGCAGCATCTGAACATGGCGGCGCTGTATGCGTTCGCGCACGGTGCGGTGCTGGTGGCGCTGGGGCCGCGCGCGCAGGGAGCGATCGCGCACCTTGCGCTGTACGTGCTGCTGCTGGGTGTGCTGTTGTTTTCCGGCAGCCTGGTGGGTGGTGCGCTGTGGCAGTGGCCGACGCGGATGGCACCGATCGGTGGCACCAGCATGATGGCCGGATGGGTGTTGCTGGCGATCAATGCGTTGAGGCGGTAACTGAGTCGACGTTGTCGCTTCGATCCATGCAGATGCGATCTGCACCGTTCATGGGCGTTACTTTTCTTTTCGCGCGAAAAGAAAAGTAACCAAAAGAAACGCGCCGCCGGCCACGAGCCGGTGCTGCGCACCGGTCCCCTGCGCTCCTCGGCGCATCGAGGGGCGGTGCGGAGAGCAGCCGAGCATGGCTTGTATGTTCCTCCCGGCTCCTACGCGGTATGTAGGAGCCAGGGTGGAGGGACCGTCAACATGATATCTGCGGATAGCAGCCGACAGACGAGCCGAGCGATCCCCATCCCGCACCTTAACGTCGATAAAGGATCTAGCGGCCTTTGAGGACCGCCGATGTAGGCAAGCCAACGTGGTGCGGTACCACCCCAGCCCCTCAACAATAGCTGGGAGTTGCGCAGATGTCAGATCATTTGGCCGTCGGCATCGATGCCGACTCAAAGAGCCTTGTGGTGGCACGCCATGGCACCAAGGGCAGCACTCGAATCCCCAATTCAGCGTCAGCCATCGGTAAGTGGCTGTCCACTCTGCCGGTCGGGTCTCGCATTGGAGTGGAAGCAACCAATCGCTACCACGAGCTTGTGGTTCAAGCTGCCCAGAAGGCCGGCCACGTCGTCTTTGTGCTCAATCCGCGCGACATCAAACATTACGCCAAGGGCGTGGCCTGCCGCGGCAAAACCGACTCAGGTGACGCGCAGGTCATTGCGCGTTACATCGCCAAGGAGGCCGACAATCTGCATGAGCATGTCGCCCGATCGCCTGCGCAGGAGCAGCTGCATGTGCTGCTCCAGCAACGTGACAGCCTGGTCCGGAGCAAGGCGAAGTTGAATCTCTCGCTAGGCGCGGGGGCGTCGGAGTCGGCCATCTTTGGGCGCATCTTCGATGGTCTGAAAGAGGCCATTGCCCTGCTCGACCAACAGATTCAGCAACTGTGCCGCAGTGGCGAACAGCGCGACCTGTATCGGCGGATCATGACCATTCCGGGGGTTGGGCCGACGGTAGCGGCCTTCGTCACCCATCACATCACACGATGGCCCTTGACCAGCTCGGACGCCTGGATCGCCTGTACCGGCCTGGATCCGCGCCCCAACGAATCCGGCGCCCGGATCGGTAGGCGGCGCCTGTCCAAGCGCGGCAACGCCAGCCTGCGCCAGATCCTCTACATGGCGGCCATGGGACTGACCCGCTCCAAAAATGGCAAAGCCCTTTACAACGCCATCCGCGAACGCGGCCACAGCAGTACTGCCAGTTTCAACATCCTGGCCAGAAAGCTGGCCAGGATCGCTTGGGGCGTCTTCAAGAGCGGCCGGGACTTTGACCCGGCCATGCTGAAAGTGGGTCAAGCCTGCTTCCAGCAGGCTTGACCACGAACATAGGATCTCGGCTCTACAGAATCGCAAGCACCTCTTCGCCCTCGCCGGACCTGCGGTGCTCGGCTCGCTTGAAGGCGGACCCAACAGCCGCGCGCTGATCCGTTGTAGTGGCTTCGAGCGAAGCGACCGGCTTTCGTCTTTGCTGTCTTGTTCCATCCCGCGGCCATGCGCTGACCGCTCCAGGCTTTCGCCACGAGGGGCTCAGCCGTTGGCCGGCTTCCAGCACCAGTGCCACGGTTCGTAGACGATTCCGTGCGGGTTGTCGCGGGGGTAGCTCAGATGGAAGCCGTGTTCACCGGCATGGGCCTGCAGCCACGCGAACGCGTCGGTGGCTTCGAACGATTCTTCGGCCGGCGCGTCGCCCGGCGTGCCGATGTCCAGCGCGTGGCCGCTGTGGTGTTCGCTGAACCCCGGTGCGGCATTCACCTTCAGGATCTCTGCCACGCTCAAGCCGCGCGCCAGCTTCCGTTCGAAGATGCCCAGCTGGTAGGCATGGCTGCGGAAGCCGGAGATGGCGTCCAGCGCAATTCCATCCTGTGCCGCGTGCAGTCGCATCCGCCGCCAGCCCTGCGCGGCGGCACGGTGCAGCCACAACGGGCGGGCGAAGCGGTCGCGGCCGGCGAAGTGCAGCAGGCAGGGTTCGGGTTCGAGCGGCAGCCCGCTGTCGCCGGCATAGCGCTGTGCATCCAGGCCAAGCTGCTGCAGGCGCTGCTGCAGGCCTGCCAGTGGCAACCACTGATCCTCCAGCACGGCGCCGAACGGACGCGCCGCTGCTGCATCCAGCAGCGCCAATGCGTCCTCCACCCCTGGCTCGCGTGCCAGGCGCGGCACCATGGCGTGAACCCCGCGCGCCAGTACCGCCGCGAGGTAGCGGCCATCGCGCTTGCGCCGCAGCACCCAGTGTGCCTGCGACAGCAGGCGTGCATCCAGGTTGCTGCGTGCACGCAGCAGGTGCGCGGGCCACAGCTCGATGGCCTCGGTGTTGATCAGCAGGGGGGCGCGTCGTTGCATCTCAGCAGCTTACTGCCGTGGCGCCGACGCGGCCACTTTGTGCAGCGCATCGAGCAGCGCCTGCGGCCGGTCCACGCTGAGCAGCAGCGTGCTGCCGTCACTGACCGGCAGGGCGAAGACACGCGCACGATCGGTGACCAGAGCGAAGCCCTTGCCGCCCCCGTGCAGGCGGAAGTGGCCGGAATAGAAGCCTGGCACTGAATAGCCATTGGTTTTGACACGGATGCCATAGCGGCGGTCACGCTGCAGGTCGACCACCTCGGCCTGGTCCAGCCGCAGCTGTGCCACCGGGACGCGGCGGCGGTACATCGTCGAGCGCACATCCAGCACGTTGTCGTCCAGTTCCACCCGGCGACGGAAGAATGCTGCGCCCAACCCGATGCCGAGTACCGCGATCACCAGCAGACTCCAGGCGGCACTGCCACCCATCCGGAACCAGGGCGGCGACAGCGCTACTTCGATCCAAGGGGCACTGGCCGGCGCCTTGTACAGCTGTGCGTACACGCACGCCACGAAGGCAGCCAGCAGCGGAAGCACGATCCAGAGCACGCGCAACGGCGAGCTCTCGGCCACTTCAAACGTCTTCGGGTCGCTGCCGCCCATGCGTCAGGCCTCCTTCTTGAACACCAGCATCGCCGGGCGCATCGGCGCCGGGATGATGATGTTGACCAGTTCCCAGCCCAGTTGGCCCTGGCGGCTGAGTTCGGCCTGGATGTCCTCGGCCTTGAGCAGGCCCATCATCGACGTCTTGACCTCGATGGTCTGATAGCTCCAACGCTTGCTCATTGCTTGTCCTCCGACGATGGCGCGGGTTTCGGCAGGCGTCCCGCCTTGCGCAGGGCGTCGCGCAGCACGTATTCGATCTGCGCGTTGAGGCTGCGCAGTTCGTCATCAGCCCAGCGCTGCGCAGCAGCCAGGACGTCGGCATTGATGCGCAGCGGGTAGGCTTTCTTCTCACTCATGGGGGCTCCTGGCGGGGCGGTGGGGCACCCCGTTGCGAGTGTGGCTCAATACAGCGAGCCGGCATTGACGATCGGCTGGGTGCCGCGGTCCGAGCACAGCACGGTGAGCAGGTTGCTGACCATGTGCGCCTTGCGTTCCTCGTCCAGCTGCACCACGCCGTTCTTCTGCAGTTCGGCCAAGGCCATCTCGACCATGCCCACCGCACCAGCAACGATACGCGTGCGCGCGGCGATCACCGCGTTGGCCTGCTGGCGTTGCAGCATCGCCTGGGCGATTTCGGCGGCGTAGGCCAAGTGGCTGATGCGCGCGTCGATCACCTGTACACCGGCATCGGCCAGGCGCTCGGCCAGCTCGTTCTTCAGGTGCTGGGAGATTTCGCTGGCGTGGCTGCGCAGGGCCAGCTGTCCATCCTCGTGCTGGTCGTAGGGATAGCTGGTGGCCATCGCCCGCAGTGCCGATTCGGACTGGATGTGCACGAAGCTCTCGTAGTCGTCCACGTTGTAGACGGCCTCGGAGGCATCGACCACCTGCCAGACAATCACCGCGGCGATCTCGATCGGGCTGCCGTCCAGCTCGTTGACCTTCAGCTTGCCGCTCTCGAAGTTGCGCACGCGCTGGCTGACCCGGCGCTTGGCATAGAAAGGGTTGTTCCAGCGCAGGCCGTTGTCCTTCACCGTGCCCACGTACTTGCCGAACAGGCTCAGCACCGCCGCCTGGTTGGGCTGGATGGTGTACAGGCCGGCCAGCGTGAACACGCCGAGGACTACCAGCAACGCCCCCAGCAGCATCAGCAGCAGGTTGGGCGAGCCGACGCTGGCCTTGGCGGCCACACCCAGTACGAACAGGGCGGCGCCAGCGAGGGCGACGAGCAGGGCGACGGCCAGCGTGCCGAGGCCGTTGAGCGAAGACAGCGACTTCTCTTTCATGGCGGTACGTCCTTGAGGGTTCGAACGGAAGATATCAAAGTGATATCACTTCCAGGCTACCGTTCGTCGGATGGCATGGCCAGAGGGCGCGGCCAGCTAGAATGCCCATCCGCCTTCACATTGCTGCTGGAACCGCCATGGCCAAGCTTGGAACTCCGTTGTCCCCCTCCGCCACCCGCGTGCTGCTGCTGGGCTCGGGCGAACTCGGCAAGGAGGTGGCCATCGAGCTGCAGCGGCTGGGCGTGGAGGTGATCGCCGCCGATCGCTACGCCGATGCGCCGGCCATGCAGGTCGCGCACCGCTCGCACGTGATCGACATGCTCGATGCGATGGCGCTGCGCGCTCTGATCGCCGAGGAGCAGCCGCACCTGGTGGTGCCGGAGATCGAGGCCATCCACACCGAGACCCTGGTCCAGCTGGAACAGGAGCAGGGCCTGCGGGTGATCCCGACCGCGCGTGCTGCACGCCTGACCATGGACCGCGAAGGCATTCGCCGCCTCGCCGCCGAAACCCTGGGCCTGCCGACCTCGCCGTACCGCTTCGTCGATACCGAGGCCGAGTACCGTGCTGCGGTGGCCGCCATTGGCCTGCCGTGCGTGGTCAAACCGGTGATGTCGTCCTCGGGCAAGGGCCAGAGCACCCTGCGCAGCGAGGCGGACATCGCCCCGGCATGGGAGTACGCGCAGACCGGTGGCCGTGCCGGGGCCGGTCGCTGCATCGTCGAAGGTTTCATCGATTTCGACTACGAGATCACCCTGTTGACCGTGCGCCATGCCGGCGGCACCTCATTCTGTGCGCCGATCGGCCACCTGCAGAAGGATGGTGACTACCGCGAAAGCTGGCAGCCGCAGCCGATGTCGGACAAGGCGCTGGCGCGTGCCGAAGAGATCTCGCGCGCGATTACCGACGACCTCGGTGGCTGGGGCCTGTTCGGCGTCGAGCTGTTCGTGAAGGGCGACGAAGTATGGTTCAGCGAAGTGTCGCCGCGCCCGCACGACACCGGCCTGGTGACGCTGGTATCGCAGGAACTGAGTGAGTTCGCGCTGCATGCGCGCGCCATCCTCGGCCTGCCGATCCCGCTGATCCGCCAGAGCGGCCCGTCGGCATCGTGCGCGCTGTTGGCCCACGGCGAGGGCGTGCCGTACTTCAACAACGTCGCCGCCGCGCTGCAGGTGCCTGACACCGCCGTGCGCCTGTTCGGCAAGCCGAGCGTGCACGGTCATCGCCGGGTGGGCGTGACCCTGGCGCGCGCGGAAACCATCGACGAAGCACGCGCCATCGCGCGTGATGCCGCCGACGCCATCGGCGTCGAACTGCGTCCGTAAAGCAAAAAGGGGACGGAGGGGATTAAGTCGTTTGTGGCACAAACGGCTTAATCCCGTCCGTCCCCTTTTTCCGGTGGGTACCGACCGTTGGTCGGTACAGATTTCCGTGCAGTCGACTAACAGTCGACTCTACCGCACATCCACCCACACCAGGTGGTGGTCGCTGCCATCGGCGATCTTCGCTTCCGGGCTTTCATTGGCTGGCCAGAAGATGCCGCTGCCCACGTACTCGAAACCGGTCGAGGGCAGCACGTAGTCCAGGCGCATGGTGCCGGACTTCGGGCCGAAATCGCCGGTGGCGTGGAACGGTGCGCCCTTGCGCTCGATGCCCTTGGCCGCATAGGCCAGGCTGGTCTGCTCGCCGCCGACGCTGCGCGGGGTGGGGTAGCGCAGCACGCGGGCGTTCTCGATCAGCTCGACGATTGCTTCATGGCGGCCATCGCCATCGACCGGGTCGTTGTTGAGGTCGCCGAGGATCACGAAGCGCGCGTCCTGGGCCAGGCCGCCGCACTGGCCCTTGTCGTCGCACAGCCACGACTTGTCGCCCTTGGACAGGTATTCCTGCCACAGGCGCAGTTCGTCGTGGTTGCGCGCGGCGTTGCGCTTTTCCGGGCCGTCGAACACCGGCGGGGTCGGGTGCGAGACCAGCGCGTGGACCACGCCGCCCGGGGTCTTCACCGGCACGTCCCAGTGCGACTTCGACGACAGGCGCAGCTGCGACCACACGTGGTCGTTGTAGAAGCTCTTGCCGGTGCGCGGATCGACCGGACGGATCGCGCCGGGCATCGCGCTCCACTTCAGCAGCTGGAAGCTGCGCACCTTGGCTTCGTCGATCGGGTAGCGCGACAGCACCAGCATGCCGTACTGGCCGGGGTGCAGGCCGTAGCCCCACGCGTCATTGCCACGGCTGCGGCCTTCGCCGCCGACCACGCCGTTGTTGTCCAGGTCCAGGCCGCTGGGCACGCCGGTGTTGACCGGGGCCAGGTAGCGATAGGCGAAATGCAGCGGCTTGCCGCCACCGGGCTGGGCGACTTCCAGATAGCGCTTCTGGAACAGGTCGGCGGCGCGATGGGCGTCGTCGAAATCGAATTCGTTCAGCAGCACCAGATCCGGGCGCACCTGCTGCAGCACCGCGGCGATCTTGCGTGCGTGCTCGCTGTCGCCTTCCAGTTCCTTGATCAGGCCACCGGCGTCATCGGAGTACAGCGACGTGTTGTAGGTCGCCAGGCGCAGTGCAGCGGACGGCTTTTCGGTCATCGCGGGGGACGTGGCGAAGGCGGGGGCGGTGGCGCCGCAGAGCAGGGCCAGGGCGAGGATCAGGGGATGGCGGCGGGTCATGTTCATGGGCCGTATTGTGCACCCGGCCCGGTGTCAGCGGTTTGTCAGCGCCCGTCCAGATCATTGTCGAAATCGTGCCAGCGGCGGCCATCGTAGGCTTCCAGCGGATGGAAGCGGCGCTTGTAGTCCATCTTCTGGTGCCCGCGGATCCAGTAGCCCAGGTACACGTGGGGCAGCCCCTCGCGGCGCGCCCACTCGATCTGCTGCAGGATCGCGAAGGTACCCAGCCCGCGTGCGGCGTGGTCCGGGTCGAAGAAGGTGTAGACCGCCGACAGGCCATGCTCGGTGACGTCGGTCACCGCCACCCCCAGCAGCTGGCTGGGCTGGCCGTCGTGGCCGGGCAGGCGCATCTCCATGAAGCGGGTGTGCGACCAGCTGCCGATCAGGAACTGCTCGAATTCGTGCGGGCCGTGGTCGTCCATGCCGCCATTGGCGTGGCGGTGGGTGAGGTAGCGGTGATACAGCGCGAACAGGTCGTCGCGGGCGGTGGCGGCAGTGATCCGCACCTCCAGGTCGTCATTGCGGGCGGCACAGCGGCGCTGGCTGCGGTCCGGGGCGAAGCGCGCCACCGGGATCCGCACCGCCACACAGGCCTGGCAGTGCGCGCAGTGCGGCCGGTAGACCAGGTCGCCGCTGCGGCGGAAGCCCCAGCTCAGTGCCAGCGGGTACAGGCCACCCAGCCGGCGATCGTGCGGATCCAGCACCAGGTCGCGCGCCACCCGGTCCGACCAGTACCCGCAGGGGTGCTCGCCGGTCTGGAAAAGTCGCAGTTCGTCGTCTCTGTCGCCATGTATCGCCATGGGCACAGCATAGCCCCAGCCTGTCGCAGAGGCGGCGACTGTCCGCCGGATGAATGGAATCGGCAGTGGCGTCAACCGACGTCGCGCCCGGGCGTTGTTGTCCCCCGAGGGTGAAGTGATCACCCCGACGCTGTTCCCATCCCCAGGAGTGACCTCATGATCCGTACCCCCCTGCTGCTGGCCCTGCTGCTGGGCACCTCCGCTTCCGGAATCGCGCTGGCCGCCGACACCCCGGCCATGCCGGCGCAGCGCCCGGCCAAGCTGGACACCAATGGCGACGGCGTGATCGACCGCAGCGAGGCGGCTGCCAATCCGCGCCTGGCCGCGAAGTTCGACGAGCTGGACAAGAACAAGGACGGCAAGCTCTCGCGCGATGAGCTGCCGCGCTGGCAGCATGGCCGCCGTGGCCACGGTGGTGAGCGCTGGGCCAGGCTGGACGTCAACAAGGACGGCCGCATCAGCCGCGACGAGGCCAAGGCCGATCCGCGCCTGGCTGCGCGCTTCGACCGGCTCGACCTCAACAAGGACGGTTACCTGGACAAGGCCGACCGCGAGCTGCGCATGAAGCAGCATCGTGATGCCTGGTTCGCTGCCGCCGACACCAACAAGGACGGCCAGCTGAGCAAGGCCGAGTTCGACGCAGCCAAGGGCCCGATGCACGGCGGCCCGCGCCAGGGCGGTCCACGCGATGGCGGCGCACCGAAGCCGCAGCGCTGAGCGTCAATGCGGTGATCGGAGACAACGCCGGCGCAGTGCCGGCGTTGTCGGTTACAGGTGGCCGTTGCGCATCAGCACATACACCACCAGGGCGATCACCAGCAGGTTCGCCCCGATGATGCCGGTGCGACCGTACATGGATTCGAATTTCCAGTTGGTTCCGCGGCGCCCACGCCGCGCCGAATCGCGCGCGATCATCGGCGCCATCACCCGTTGCAGCGGCACCAGGCACTGGTAGTTGACCACACCCAGGCCCAATGCCAGCAGCAGCATCTGGCTCCAGATCGGAGCCTGCAACAGTGCCGCCAGCAGCATCGCCAGGCACCAGACCAAGCCAGTACCGGTGTTGAGGCGGACAAAGTGCCGAACCTGCGCGCGTTCGCGTTCGGTCTCGGTATAGGACATCAGGAAGCGTGCACCGAGGTAGCTGCCGATCGCGCCGCCGGCGACACCGGCGAGGATCGCCCCCCAGCTTGCCACTGGCAGCACATGCAGTTGGCCGAGCGTGGCGGTCAGGGTGCCCATTGCGGTACCACCGGCTACGCTGGCGCCGCCCAGGCCGAGCTTGCTGCCACCGATGCCGACGCCGGTGCCGAGCAGGATCGCGGCGCTGGCGGTGCCGGGCGCGGCCACCAGCATCATTGACACCACGGCGGTGGCGAAGGCGGCGCTCGGCGCGCTGCTGCGGGCGAATTCACCGAAGCGCTGCAGCAGGCCGTCGCGCACCAGCGCGCGCGCGCGCGACAGGCGCTTGCGCACGGCGGCGTCGCTGAGCCCGAGCAGGTCGGCCACCTGCTGCGAGCGCTGGCCCTCGCGGTAGTACAGCAACAGGACTTCGCGGCTGTCGGCGGGCAGGGCAGAGATGATGTCCTCGGCGGCGATCTCCTCTTCCACCCGCTGCAGCCGGTCGGCAGCACCCGGGGCGGGGTCGGCGGCCATGCCCATCGCCACCTCGGCCGCCTCGCCGGTCAGCGGGCGCCCGCGCTGGGCGCGCAGCCAGTCGCGGGCCAGGTTGCGGGTGATCTGCCGCAGCCAAGGCAGGAAGCTGGTCGCGCTGCGTAGCTGGTGCAGCTGCTGCCAGCCCTTCACAAAGGCCTCCTGGGCGATGTCCTCGCTGGCCTGGCGGTCGCGGGTGATGGCCAGCGCGATGGCGGTGACCGTGTTCTGGCAGGCCAGCACGATGCGGCCGTATGCGTGCTGGCAACCGCTGGCGGCGGCGGGCAGTTCGCGTTCCAGGGTCTGGTCGATCGATGCGGCGAACGTCGTCATGGCGGCGGCTCTCCTGCTGGGATTGTGTCCCATGACGGAGCCGCGCGCGAAGTGTGACCGCAGATGCTGATGCATCTTCGGTCCGCGCATTCCACCTCATCCCCGCGCCGTTGGCGCGCCCCCTTGAACAACAAGGGGGGGGGCCAATCCTGACGGGTTACGGTGAAGTCGCGGCCCTGCTGCCAGGCCGCTGCGCTCGCCGGGCATGGCCCGGCGCTACCGCCTCTTACTTGGAGGGCTGGATGCGGACCCGCACTTCTTCCTCTGCCGGCGCGGCCTGCTGTGCCGGCTGTGCCTGCTGCGGCTGGGCCTGCGGGGCAGGGGCCGGCGCGACCGGTGCCGGGGCACCACGATGGCGCAGGCCGATCACCAGCGCCACGCCAGCAATCACCACCAGCAGGGCGATGCGGATGCGCGAGGCCCAGCTGCGGCCGCCGCTGCCCGGTTCCGCCGTGTCGCGGAAGGCGAATTCGGCGGTGGGGTGGTCGCGGCGGGTAGTGTCGAGCAGGCGCGCCTCGCGCAGGATTTCGCGCGCGCGCGGCTGGTCGTCGGCACGCACGATCCATACCGCCGGATAGGCGTTGGCGTTGCCCAGGTCGGTATAGCTGAACTGGCCGCGGCGACGGGTCTTGTAGGAGCGCCCGTTGGTCACCTTGACCTCGATGCCATGCCCGCGCAGGAGCTCGGCGACGCCTTCGACGGTTTCCACGCGCTGGCTGCTGAAGATCTGGCGCATCGGTTTACTCCTTGGCCGGCACGGCGGCGGCCGCGGCCTGGTCCGGAACGACGCGGATCAGGCCTTCCTGCGCGGTGCTGGCCACCAGCACGCCGTTGCGGGTGAAGAACTGGCCGCGGGCCAGGCCGCGCGAATCCTGCGCGCTGGGGCTGTCCAGCGAATACAGCAGCCAGTCGTCGGCGCGGAACGGGCGGTGGAACCAGATCGCGTGGTCGAGCGAGGCCATCTGCACGTGCGGGTGGTAGTAGCTGATGCCGTGCGGGAAGGTCGCCGTGCCCAGCAGGTGGAAGTCGGACGCGTACGCCAGCAGTGCCTGGTGCAGCTCCGGGGCATCGCCGACCGGTTCGCTCAGGCGCAGCCAGACCTGGTGGTAGGGCGGACGCTTGGGCGGGTTCAGTTCGTCGCGCGGATAGACGTGGCGGAACTCGAACGGGCCACCGCGCGACAGCCAGCGCTGCACCTTGATCGGCAGGCGTTCGAGCACTTCCGCCGGCAGCGGCCGGTTCGGTTCGATGTCTTCCGGCTGCGGCACCTCGGGCATCTTGTGCTGGTGCTCGGCGCCGGTCTCGGCCTGCTGGAAAGAGGCCGCGCAGAAGAAGATCACCTTGCCGTGCTGGATCGCGGTGACCCGTCGCACCGAGAAGCTGCCGCCATCGCGGGTGCGGTCCACGTCGTAGACGATCGGGTGGTCGATGTTGCCAGCGCGCAGGAAATAGGCGTGCAGCGAGTGCACGTGGCGGCCATTGTCGACCGTGGCCTGCGCTGCGGCCAGCGCCTGGCCCAGCACCTGCCCGCCGAACACGTACTTGGTGCCGATGTCGCGGCTCTGCCCGCGGAACAGGTTGTCCTCCAGCCGCTCCAGCGTGAGCAGGTCGATCAGCTCGGAGACGACGGGTTCGGGCATGTCGTTCAAGGGGGCGGCCACAGCAGTGAAGAGGCCCCGATTATACCGGTGCAGGCCAGCCCATCATCGGTAGCGCCGGCTACTTGCCCAGCCGCGCCACCAGCGCCTGCAGCGCGTTCTGTGCATCCGGGGCGAACCAGGCCTCGACGAAGCGGTCGAGCTGGATCAGGTCCGGGTGCAGCGCCTCGTGCAGGTCGGCGCGGGCGATGGCGCGGGTCAGCAGCATCGGCTGGCGCGGCTGCTTGAGCAGGTTCTGCAGCCAAGCCACGGCACGTGCCACCACCAGGTCACCCTCGGCCAGCTCATCGACCAGCCCGATCTGCAGCGCCTGTTCGGCCGGCACCAGCGAACCGGTGGTGAGCAGCACGCCGGCGCGGTGCACGCCCACCGCACGCCGCAGCAGGCGCTGGATGCCCTCCGGCGCGATCAGGCCGACCTGCACTTCGTTCAGGCCGATGGCGTACGGCCGCGACGGATCGGCGCTGCGCGCCATCACCCGGTAGTCGCAGCACAGCGCCAGCACGCAGCCACCGGCCGGCGCGTGGCCGGTGATCGCGGCCACCACCGGGATACGGCTCTCGGCCAGCGTGCGCACCGCGCCGAAGAAGGCGTTCCAGGTGTCCAGCAGCCTGTGCTTGTCATCGCCGTGCGAGAGCAGGTGCGGCACGTCCATGCCGCCGGTGAAGATGCGCTCGCTGCCCGACAGCACGATGCCGTGCGCGTCGTCGGCCATGGCCTGCTCGATGGCATGGATCAACTGCCGGCACAGGTCGGTGTCCAGCGCATTGACCGGCGGCCGCGCCAGGCGCAGTTCGCGGATGGGGCCGTGGTTGATCACCTCGATGAGCGTCGTCATGCTGCGGTCTCGTTGCGAAGAAGGAACCTGGGCGATGATAACCAAACCATCCGTTGGCGTACTGTGGGTTCTGTGTGCGGCCGCAGCATCGGCTTCAGCGGCCGAACCGGCCTGCGTCACGGTGGAGCAGGGCTGGGCGCGGTTGCCACCGAATCCGGCGATGCCGATGACCGCTGGTTACGGCGTGATCCACAACGGCTGCAGCAAGGCGGTGGCGATCACTGGCGCAGCCAGCAGCAGCTTCGATGATGTGTCACTGCACGAGACCACGATTGTCGATGGCGTCAGCCGGATGCGCGCGATCGAACGCCTGCCGCTGGCGCCGGGCGCGCGTGCCGAGCTCAAGCCCGGCGGCCTGCACCTGATGCTGATGCAGGGCAAGGGCGCGTTGAAGGAAGGCCAGGCGTTGCCGTTGCGGCTGCAGCTGGAAGGCGGCGGCGAAGCGAGTGCGACGTTGACCGTGCGCAAGGCTGCGCCGTAACGCGTCGCCCGTTCCGCCGGGCATGGCCCGGCGCTACCAGTGATGATCCGGCGGTCATGCCTGGGTAGCGCCGGGCCATGCCCGGCGGGATGCTACGTCCAATCGTACGAGAACAGCACCGTGCGGCTCACCGGCTCATACAGCATCACTATCGCGTCGGCGCCGGTGGCGCACCAGTTGTAGCCAGCGACTTCGGCCACGGCGAAGAACTTGTGGCCACCGTGGCGGATGATCGCCAGTTCGGCATCATCTGGAGCATGCCGGTCGTTGGCGGCGTCGGTGAATTCCAGGGTGAAGGCGGCCGGAATATCGGCTGTTTCGATCCAGTTGCCACGGGAAATTCGTCCACCCAGCGTATCCAGGTAATCGCGCTCGCTGGGCTCGTCCTTGCCATAGCGCGAGTAGCAGGCCAGGCGGCCGTGCGTGGCATGGTAGTCACGCGCCTTGGCATAGCTCTCGCGCATCTGCGCGATGTGTTTCCGCGCGTGCTTGTCATCCACCTGATCGCCGATGAAATAGCCCTCGTTGCCGAGGAAGCGCATCTGGTTGCCGGCGGTCAGCTCGAAGGCGATCCAGTTGGTGCTGGTGAAGTCGTTGTGGTGTTCTTCGGTGGTCTCGCCGATGCAGCCGTCGTACGGCTCGATCGGGCACAGCATCGTTGCCACCTGGCCGGCCAGTTCAGGGCGCAGCACACCGAGGTCGATCTTCAGCAGCGGCAGCAGATGCTGGGCGAGCCACGCCTGGTCAGCGGGGAAGACATCGGTAGGGAAGGGGACCATGCCGGGCAGCAGGTCGCGCAGTTCAGTCTGGTGGATCATCTCAGTCCTTTGAATGGGATCGGTAGTGCCGGCCGCTGGCCGGCATGCGCGAAGCATCTGGAGGTTGCCGGCCAGCGGCCGGCACTACCTTCAGGTGGAAGCGCTGCGGATCGCCTCCGGCAGCGGTGCGCTCCTGCCGGTCTGCGTATCCATCCAGACCACCACCACGTTGCCGTCGGAATACAGCTTCGAGTCGTCCTGCTGGTCGACGATGCGGTGGCCGATGGTCACGCTGCTGTTGCCCAGGCGCTCGACGAACAGCTCGACCAGGATGTCGTTGGGCCACACGATCGGCAGGCGGTAGTTGACGTTGGTCGCGGCCACCACCGGTGCGATGCGGTCGGTCATCGACACGCCTTCCACGCCCAGCATCCAGCGCACGCGCGCTTCCTCCAGGTAGGAAATGTACTTGGCGTTGTTGACGTGGCCCATGCTGTCCATGTCACGCCAGCGCACGCTGATCGGGATGCGGGCCAGGATCTTGTGTTCGCTGCTCATCAGGCGTCCTTCTTCTTGCGGGTCGTCGCGGTCTTGCTGGTCTTGCCGGTGCTCCTGGCAGCCACCGCCTTCTTCGCCGGCTTCTCAGGCTTCAGCTTGCGTGGCGGACGGGCGTCGGGCTTGTTGGCCACCGCAGCCGGTTGCTCCGGGCGCGCGCTGGTGGAGGGCAGCATGCGGGCCAGGAACTGGCCGGTGTACGACTGCGGGCAGGCCGCCACATCCTCCGGCGTGCCGGTGACCAGGATGGTGCCACCGCGATGGCCGCCTTCCGGGCCCAGATCCACGATCCAGTCGGCGGTCTTGATCACGTCCAGGTTGTGCTCGATCACCACCACCGTGTTGCCTTCGTCGCGCAGCTTGTGCAGCACGCCCAGCAGCGCTTCGATGTCGTGGAAGTGCAGGCCGGTGGTCGGCTCGTCGAGGATGTACAGGGTGCGGCCGGTATCGCGGCGCGACAGTTCCTTGGACAGCTTCACGCGCTGGGCTTCACCACCGGACAGCGTGGTCGCGCTCTGGCCCAGCTTGATGTAGCTCAGGCCCACGTCCACCAGCGTTTCCAGCTTGCGCGCGATCGACGGCACCGGCTCGAACAGCTTCAGCGCATCCTCGACGGTCATTTCCAGCACGTCGTTGATGTTGAAGCCCTTGTAAAGGATCTCCAGCGTTTCGCGGTTGTAGCGCTTGCCATGGCAGACATCGCAGGGCACGTACACGTCCGGCAGGAAGTGCATCTCCACCTTGATCAGGCCGTCGCCCTGGCAGGCCTCGCAGCGGCCGCCGCGCACGTTGAAGCTGAAACGGCCCGGCGAATAGCCGCGCGCACGCGCCTCCGGCACCTGTGCGAACAACTCGCGCAGCGGCGTGAACAGACCGGTGTAGGTGGCCGGGTTCGATCGCGGGGTTCGGCCGATCGGCGACTGGTCGATGTCCACCACCTTGTCGAACAGATCCAGGCCATCGATCTCCCTGTACGGCGCAACCGGGTGCGAGGCACCGTTGATCTCGTTGGCAGCCAGCGAGAACAGGGTATCGTTGATCAGGGTCGACTTGCCCGAGCCGGACACGCCCGTCACGCAGGTCAGCAGGCCCGCCGGAATCGCCAGGTCCACGCCCTTGAGGTTGTTGCCGCTGGCACCGCGCAGGTGCAGCGTCATCTTCGGGTTCGGCGTGTGCCGGCGAGCAGGAATCTCGATCGCGCGCTTGCCGGACAGGTACTGGCCGGTCAGCGAGCGCGGGGCCTCCAGAATGTCCTGCAGGGTGCCCTGGCCGACGATCTCGCCGCCATGCACGCCCGCGCCCGGGCCGATGTCCAGCACGTAGTCGGCCAGGCGGATCGCGTCCTCGTCATGCTCGACCACGATCACCGTGTTGCCCAGGTCGCGCAGGCGGGTGAGGGTGCCCAACAGGCGTTCATTGTCGCGCTGGTGCAGGCCGATCGACGGTTCGTCGAGCACGTACATCACGCCCACCAGGCCGGCGCCGATCTGGCTGGCCAGGCGGATGCGCTGCGCCTCGCCACCGGACAGGGTGTCGGCCTTGCGTTCCAGGGTCAGGTAATCCAGGCCCACATCGACCAGGAAGCCGAGGCGCTCACCGATTTCCTTGACGATCTTCGCGGCGATCTCGCCACGCCAGCCCGGCAGGCTCAGCTCGCTGAAGAACTTCAGCGCCTCGTCGATCGGCAGCACCACCAGCTCCGGCAGTGGGCGGTCGGCCACGAACACGTTGCGTGCCGCCTTGTTCAGGCGCGCGCCGTTGCACTCCGGGCACGGGCGTTCGCTGATGTACTTGGACAGCTCCTCGCGTACCGCCGGCGATTCGGTCTCCTTGTAGCGGCGTTCGAGGTTGGGAATGATGCCTTCGAAGCGGTGCTTGCGCTGGGTGCGGCCGCCGGCTTCGGTGAAGTAGGTGAAGGTGATCGTTTCATCGCCGCTGCCGTACAGCACGGCCTGCTGCACCTTGGCTGACAGGGAGTTCCACGCAGCGTCCACGTCGAACCTGTAGTGCTTGGCCAGCGAGGCGATCAGCTGGAAGTAGTAGGCGTTGCGACGGTCCCAGCCGCGCACCGCACCGGCGGCCAGCGACAGCTCCGGATGCACCACCACCCGCGACGGATCGAAGAACTCGGCCATGCCCAGGCCATCGCAGCCGGGGCACGCACCCATCGGTGCATTGAACGAGAACAGGCGCGGTTCCAGCTCCGGCAGCGAGTAGTCGCAGACCGGGCAGGAGTACTTGGAGGAGAACAGCGTGGGCGAAGCAGCGGCGCTGTCCAGGCTCTGCACCGAGGCCATGCCATCGCCCAGCTTGAGCGCCGTTTCAAAGCTCTCGGCCAGGCGCTGCTTGATGTCCTCGCGCGGGCGGAAGCGGTCGATCACCGCCTCGATGGTGTGCTTCTGGCGCAGCGCCAGCGGCGGCACCGCATCGATTTCGTGCAGCTCGCCGTCCACGCGCACACGCACGAAGCCCTGCGCGCGCAGCTGGTCGAAGACCTGTGCGTGTTCGCCCTTGCGGTCGCGGATGACCGGGGCCAGCAGCATGTAGCGCTGCTCCGGGTCCAGGGTCAGCACCTGGTCGACCATCTGGCTGACCGTCTGCGCCTCCAGTGGGTAGCCGTGGTCCGGGCAGCGCGGGGTGCCCACGCGTGCGTACAGCAGGCGCAGGTAGTCGTAGATCTCGGTGATGGTGCCGACCGTCGAACGCGGGTTGTGCGAGGTCGACTTCTGCTCGATCGAGATGGCCGGGGACAGGCCTTCGATGTGGTCCAGGTCCGGCTTTTCCATCACGCTCAGGAACTGGCGCGCATAGGCCGACAGCGACTCGACGTAGCGGCGCTGGCCTTCTGCATAGATGGTGTCGAACGCCAGCGAGGACTTGCCCGAACCGGACAGGCCGGTGATCACGATCAGCTTGTCGCGGGGCAGGTCGAGGTCGAGGTTCTTCAGGTTGTGCGTCCGCGCGCCGCGGATGCGGATGAAATCCATCGCCATGGGGGATCCGGTTGTGGGGGCGTTGGCTGGGTGCCGGGCCAGCAGGGAACGGCAATCGGTCAGCCTACCGAGGTGACCAGATGGGGGCAATGGGCGACAATGCCACCCCGGCGTCTCACGTTGTGAGACCGGCCGACAGCTTTGTGTAGGGTCGGGCCATGTGCAGCGGCCTGGACCGCGAACCGTTCAGCCGTGCATGGCTCGGCCTGCAGGTCCGGGCCCGTGGGTCGTTCAGGGGTTGACTTGACCCGCGCCCGCTGATCTGCGTACAATCCCGCTCCTGTCCGCCCTCGATGGCGGCAGTTCAGACCACAATAACTACAGAGGAAGGCCTGGTCATGTACGCAGTACTGGTCACCGGCGGTAAGCAATACCGCGTGGCGCAGGGCGAAAAGCTCCGCATTGAAAAGCTCGAAGTCGAAGTCGGCAGCGAGATCAAGTTCGACAACATCCTGATGCTGGGTGACAGCGATGGCGTGAAGCTGGGCGATGCGCTGAAGGGCGCTGCCGTCACCGCCAAGGTCCTGTCCCAGGGTCGTGCTGACAAGGTGCGGATCATCAAGTTCCGTCGCCGCAAGCACCACATGAAGCGTCAGGGTCACCGTCAGTACTACACCGAAATCGAGATCACCGGCATCGCCGGCTAAGTATCAGGAGAAGCAGTCATGGCACATAAAAAGGGCGTAGGCTCCTCGCGCAACGGTCGCGACTCCAACCCGAAGTACCTGGGCGTCAAGATCTTCGGCGGCCAGGCCATCGAAGCCGGCAACATCATCGTGCGTCAGCGCGGCACCCAGTTCCACCCGGGCACCGGCGTTGGCCTGGGCCGTGACCACACCCTGTTCGCCCTCGTGGACGGCAAGGTGGAGTTCTCGGTCAAGGGCGCCAAGAAGCGCCGCACCGTCAGCATCGTCTCGGCCGACGCCTGACCAGGCATCGCCGGCACCCGTGCCCTGGCATGGGAGTGCTGCATGAAGAGCCCCGCTTCGGCGGGGCTTTTCGTTAGAGTTGAAGCAAGACCGGCTGGGCCGGGTTACCGGCCCGCGGCCGGCATGACATTCAAGGTGGCGGCCAGCAGGCCGCGCCCATCGCAGGCATCGAAACAATGAAACTGGTAGACGAAGCAGAAATCGAAGTGTTCGCCGGCAACGGCGGCAACGGCTGCATTGGCTTCCGTCGCGAGAAGTTCATTCCGCTCGGCGGCCCGGACGGCGGCGACGGCGGTGCGGGCGGCAGCGTTTACATCCGCGCCGACGAAAACCTGAACACCCTGGTCGACTTCCGCCATGAGCGCATCTTCAAGGCGCAGCGTGGCGAGAACGGCATGGGCCGCCAGGCCTATGGCAAGGGCGGCGAAGACCTGACCATCACCGTGCCGGTCGGCACCGTGGTCATCAACGTTGCCACCGATGAAGTCATCGGCGACCTGACCCGGCACGGCGACCGCCTGCTGGTGGCCAAGGGCGGCCGCGGTGGCCTGGGCAACATGCACTTCAAGAGCTCGACCAATCGCTCGCCGCGCCAGGCGCTGCCGGGCGAGCCGGGTGAGGAGCGCACGCTGAAGCTGGAGCTGAAGCTGCTGGCCGACGTCGGCCTGCTGGGCTTCCCCAATGCCGGCAAGAGCACCCTGATCCGTGCCGTTTCGGCTGCAACGCCGAAGGTGGCCGATTACCCGTTCACCACGCTGTACCCGAACCTGGGCGTGGTGAAGGTGGAGAACCACCGCAGCTTCGTGATCGCCGACATTCCGGGCCTGATCGAAGGCGCTGCGGACGGCGCCGGCCTGGGTGCGCAGTTCCTGCGCCACCTGCAGCGCACCCGCCTGCTGCTGCACCTGGTGGACATCTCGCCGATGGAAGGCGGCGTGGAGGGGATTTCGCCGGTGGAGCAGGTGCGTGCGATCGAACGCGAGCTGGAGAAGCACGATCCGGAGCTGCTGAACAAGCCGCGCTGGCTGGTGCTGAACAAGGCTGACCTGATGTTCGAAGACGAGGCGCAGGCCGCGGCCGAGCAGATCGTCGCCGAACTGGGCTGGAAGGAGCCGTGGTTCCTGGTCTCCGCGCTGGGTCGCGAAGGTACCTTCCCGATCATGAGCCGGATCATGGCCTTCTTCGATCGCCAGAAGGAAGAAGAGCAGGAAGCCCGCAACGCGCAGTAATGCCGTTGTGGTTCCATGCGAAAAACCCGGCTTCGGCCGGGTTTTTTATTTGGTAGTGCCGGCCGCGCGGCTCCGCGGATCGCCCGGACCGCAGGCAACAAAAAACCCGGCCGGGGCCGGGCTTTTGCCTGCAGCCCAAACCCCGAAGGGCAGGGCGGCAACGCCGGATCAGGCGGCCTTGAGGGCCTTGATGCGGTCGTTCAGGCGGCTCTTGTGGCGAGCAGCCTTGTTCTTGTGGATCAGGCCACGCGCGCTGAAGCGATCCAGGATCGGCTGGGCAACGGCGAAGGCGGCTTCGGCGCCGGCGGCATCGTTGGCGTCCAGCGCCTTGATCACTTTCTTGACAGCGGTGCGCAGCATCGAGCGCTGAGCCACGTTGCGCGCGTTGCGCACGACGGTCTGCTTGGCGCGCTTCTTGGCGGACTTGATATTGGCCACGGTGGTGGTTTCCTGAAAAATCGGTGTTATGGGAACAGCAAGCTAGCTAGTATGATGGCGTAAGAAATGCACGTCAAGTCGATTGTCAAGAGGGACGCTGAGTGAGTTCACCCAAGTTGTTGCGGGGCCTGCTGTCGTTCAGCAGCATGACCATGGTCTCGCGCGTTCTCGGACTTGTCCGGGACTTCGTGGTGACCACCACGTTCGGCACCAACGCCATCACTGATGCTTTCTGGGTCGCCTTCAGGGTACCCAATTTCCTGCGGCGTTTGTTCGCCGAGGGCTCGTTCGCCACCGCTTTCGTGCCCGTGTTCACGGAAGTGAAGGAAACCCGCAGCCACGCCGAACTGCGCGAACTGATGGCGCGCACCGCCGGCACCCTGGGCGGGGTGCTGATGCTGGTCACCGCACTGGCCCTGATCTTCGCGCCGCAGCTGGCCTCGGTCTTCTCAAGCGGCGTTGATACCGACCCGGTCAAGCAGGGCCTGCTGGTCGACCTGTTCCGCCTGACCTTCCCGTTCCTGCTGTTCGTCTCGCTGACCGCACTGGCCGGCGGTGCGCTGAACAGCTTCCAGCGCTTCGCGATGCCGGCGCTGACCCCGGTCATTCTCAACCTGTGCATGATCGCCGGTGCGCTGTGGCTGGCGCCGCGGCTGGGCGGCACGCCGGAAAAGCAGATCCTGGCGCTGGGCTGGGCGGTGCTGGCGGCCGGCATCCTGCAGTTGCTGTTCCAGCTGCCCTCGCTGAAGGGCATCAACCTGCTGACCCTGCCGCGCTGGGGCTGGAGCCATCCGGGCGTGCGCAAGGTGATGACGCTGATGGTGCCGACCCTGTTCGGTTCCTCTGTGGCGCAGATCAACCTGCTGCTGGACACGGTGATCGCGGCCAAGCTGACCGATGGCTCGCAGTCCTGGCTGTCGCTGGCCGACCGCTTCCTGGAGCTGCCGCTGGGCGTGTTCGGCGTGGCGCTGGGCACGGTGATCCTGCCGGCGCTGGCCCGCCATCACGTCAGTACCGACCGCGAGGGCTTCTCGCGCTCGTTGGACTGGGGCCTGCGCATGACCCTGCTGATCTCGGTGCCGGCCATGCTGGGCCTGCTGCTGCTGGCCGAGCCGCTGATCGCAACCATCTTCCAGCACGGCCAGTTCAGCGCCTTCGATACCCGCATGACCGCGCTGTCGGTGTACGGCCTGAGCTTCGGCCTGCCGGCATTCGCCCTGCTGAAGGTGGTACTGCCGGCTTTCTACGCCCGCCAGGACACCAAGACGCCGGTGCGCGCGGGTGTGGCCGCGCTGGTGGCCAACATGGTGTTCAACTTCGCCCTTCTGGCGGTGTTGTACCAGGTGATGGTGCCGGACGAGCTGAAGGCGCAGGGCGTGATGGCGGCCATCGGCAAGCAGCCGGGCCTGCACCTGGCGCTGGGCATTGCCAGTGCGCTGTCCAGTTACCTGAACCTGGGCCTGCTCTGGTACTGGCTGGGCAAGACCGATGTCTACCGCCGCCGGCCGGGCTGGGCTGGCTATCTGCTGCGGCTGCTGCTGGCCTGCGCGGCCATGGTCGGGGTGCTGCTGGCCCTGCTGCACTGGCTGCCAGGCTTCTCGGCGATGACTGTGTGGGAGCGGATCGGCGCCCTGGCGCTGCTGGTCGGTGGCGGTGGCGCGACCTACGCGGTTGCCATGGTGGCGATGGGCTTCCGCCCGCGCGACCTGCGTGGGCATTGATCGTGCGCCGTGACGGCTATACTTCAGGGCTACACCATTGAAGCGGCGGCCCCGGTCGGGCCGGAACGAGAGTTGATGAGCAGGCTGTTCAGAAGCGTGGAGGGCGGGGCGCTGTTCCCCAACGGAAGCGTGGTCTGCATCGGTGCATTTGACGGCCTCCACCTGGGCCATCGTGCGCTGGTGCGCCACGCGGTTGCCCGCGCGCGCGCCTTGGGCGTGGCCGCAGTGGCCGTGGCATTCGAGCCGCTGCCGCGTGAATTCTTTTCCCAGGGCACGCCGCCACCGCGGCTGACCCTGGCCCGCAGCAAGGTCGAGATCCTGCGCGAGCTCGGTGTGGATGCGATCGGACTGCTGCGTTTCGACGCGGCGATGGCAGCGATGCCGGCCGAGGATTTCGTCCACCGGCTGCTGGCCCACCGCCTGGGCGCACGCGAAGTGTGGATCGGCCCGGAGTTCTGCTTCGGCAACCGCCGCCGTGGCGACCTGGCCCTGCTGCAGAAGATGGGCGCTGCACTGGGCTTCACCGCGGGCGAGATCGAAGCGGTGGATCTGCATGGCGAGCGCATTTCCAGCACCCGCATCCGCCAGCTGCTGCAGCAGGGCGACTTCGCCCGTGCCAACGACCTGCTGGGCCGTCCATACGCGATCAGCGGCCGGGTGGTGCGCGGTCGACAGCTTGGCCGTACGCTGGGTTTCCCCACTGCCAACCTGCGTTTCCCGAAGACGCCGGCGCTGTCGGGTATCTACGCGACCTGGGTGCATGGTGTGTTCGACCAACCGTGGCCATCGGTGTCCAGCTTCGGCACGCGGCCGACGGTGGAGGGCGTGGAGCCGCTGCTGGAAGCCCACCTGTTCGATTTCCAGGGTGACCTGTACGGTCGCCACATCGACGTGGAATTCGTCGCCAAGCTGCGCGACGAAGAGAAGTTCAATGATCTGGCGGCGCTGACCGACCAGATGCACCGCGACGCCGAACAGGCGCGCGCCATCCTTTCCGAACATAGATTGCGAGCCACTGCGTGAGCCAGGACTACAAGACCACCCTGAACCTGCCAGCCACCGAATTCCCGATGCGCGGCGACCTGCCCAAGCGCGAGCCGGGCATTCTGGCGCGGTGGGAAGCGCAGGGGCTCTACCAGCAGCTGCGCGACAACGCCGCCGGCCGCCCGCTGTTCGTGCTGCACGACGGCCCCCCGTACGCCAACGGCCGCATCCACCTGGGCCACGCGGTCAACAAGATCCTGAAGGACATCATCGTCAAGTCGCGCTACCTGGCCGGCTTCGATGCGCCCTATGTGCCGGGCTGGGACTGCCATGGCCTGCCGATCGAGATCGCGGTGGAAAAGAAGTGGGGCAAGGTCGGCACCAGGCTCGACGCCGTCGAATTCCGCCAGAAGTGCCGCGAGTTCGCCGAAGAGCAGATCAATATCCAGCGCGTGGACTTCAAGCGGCTGGGCGTGACCGGTGACTGGGACAACCCGTACAAGACCCTGAGCTTCGACTTCGAAGCCAACGAGATCCGTGCGCTGTCCAAGGTCGTGGCCAACGGCCACCTGGTGCGCGGCGCCAAGCCGGTGTACTGGTGCTTCGACTGTGGCTCGGCGCTGGCCGAGGCCGAGATCGAGTACCAGGAAAAGGAATCGCCGGCGATCGACGTGGCCTACGCCGCACGCGATGCCCAGGCCATCGGCCAGGCGTTCGGCGTGAGCGTGCCGGCCGACGTCGAAGTGGCCGTACCGATCTGGACCACCACCCCGTGGACGCTGCCGGCCTCGCTGGCGGTGTCGCTGGGCGCGGAGATCCGCTACGTGCTGGCCGAAGGCCCGGCGCACAACGGCAAGCGCCGTTGGCTGGTGCTGGCTGCGGCGCTGGCCGAGCGCGCGCTGCAGCGCTACGGCGTCGAGAACGTGGTGCTGCACGGTGAAACCACCGGTGCGGCGCTGGAGAACCAGCTGCTGGCGCACCCGTTCTACCCGGAGCGCGAGATCCTGGTGCTCAACGGCGACCACGTCTCCGACGAGGACGGTACCGGTGCGGTGCACACCGCCCCCGGCCACGGCCAGGAAGACTTCGTGGTCAGCCAGAAGTACGGCCTGCTGGACAAGTACAACGCTGGCCAGGTGACCCCGATCGACGGTCGTGGCGTGTACCTGGAATCGACCCCGCCGGCCGGTGACGTGGTGCTGGCCGGCCAGCACCTGTGGAAGGCGCAGGAGGCCATCGTCGGCGTGCTGCGCGACAACGGTTCGCTGCTGGCGTTCCATCCGATCCGCCACAGCTACCCGCACTGCTGGCGCCACAAGACGCCGGTGGTGTTCCGCGCCACCCCGCAGTGGTTCATCTCGATGGACAAGGCCAACCTGCGCAACGATGCGCTGGCCGCCATCGACACCGTCGGCTGGTTCCCGACCTGGGGGAAGGCGCGCATCCAGAGCATGGTCGACGGCCGCCCGGACTGGACCATCTCGCGCCAGCGCACCTGGGGCGTGCCGATCGCACTGTTCACCCACCGGCAGACCGGCGAGATCCATCCGCGTTCGGTGGAGCTGATGCAGCAGGTCGCCGACCGCGTCGAAGCCGAGGGCATCGACGTGTGGTACTCGCTGGATGCCGCCGAACTGCTGGGCGCTGAAGCCGCCGACTACGAGAAGGTCACCGACATCCTCGACGTCTGGTTCGATTCTGGCGTGACCCATGAAGGCGTGCTCGCCGCGCGTGGCTTCGGCAAGCCGGCCGACCTGTACCTGGAAGGTTCCGACCAGCACCGCGGCTGGTTCCAGTCCTCGCTGCTGACCGGCGTGGCGATCGACAAGCGCGCCCCGTACAAGCAGTGCCTGACCCACGGCTTCACCGTGGATGAGCACGGCCGCAAGATGTCCAAGTCGCTGGGCAACGGCATCGAGCCGCAGGACATCATGAACAAGCTGGGCGCGGACATCCTGCGCCTGTGGATCGCCTCGGCCGACTACAGCAACGAGATGTCGCTGTCGCAGGAGATCCTGAAGCGCAATGCCGATGCCTACCGCCGCCTGCGCAACACCGCACGCTTCCTGCTCGGCAACCTGGACGGCTTCGACCCGGCGCTGCACCTGCAGCCGCTCGAGCAGATGGTCGCGCTGGACCGCTGGATCGTGCATCGCGCGTGGGAGCTGCAGGAGAAGATCAAGGCGGCCTACGACGGCTATAACATGGCCGAGATCGTGCAGCTGCTGCTGAACTTCTGCAGCGTGGACCTGGGCTCGCTGTACCTGGACGTGACCAAGGATCGCCTGTACACGATGCCGACCGATTCGCACGGTCGCCGTTCGGCACAGAGCGCGATGTACCACATCGCCGAAGCGTTCACCCGCTGGGTCGCGCCGATCCTGACCTTCACCGCCGACGAGCTGTGGGGCTACCTGCCGGGCGAGCATGCTGGCCATGTGCTGTTCACCACCTGGTACGACGGCCTGGCGCCGCTGCCGGCCGATGCCCAGCTCAACGCCGCCGACTTCGACCAGCTGCTGGCCGTGCGCGAACAGGTGGCCAAGGTGCTCGAGCCGATGCGGGCAAACGGCGCGATCGGTGCCGCACTGGAAGCGGAGATCACCATTGCCGCCAGCGAGGAGCAGGCCGCGCGCTGGCAGCCGCTGGCCGATGAACTGCGTTTCCTGTTCATCAGTGGCGACGTGCAGGTGCGCCCGGCGACCACCGACGAGGTGTTTGTCAGTGCCCAGCCGACCAGCAAGGCCAAGTGCGTGCGCTGCTGGCACCACAGCGCCGACGTCGGCAGCAACGCCGATCATCCGGAACTGTGCGGCCGTTGCGTAAGCAACGTGACCGGCGCCGGCGAAGTGCGGAGCTGGTTCTGATGGCCGCGCCCCGTCCGCATCCGAACGCCCTGGTCTGGCTGCTGCTGTCGGCCGCCATCATCGGCCTGGACCAGTGGTCCAAGGCCTGGGTGCTGTCCAGCCTCCCGGAGTTCCAGCCGGTGGTGGTCATCGACGGCTTCTGGAACTGGTACCGCACCTACAACACCGGCGCGGCATTCAGTTTCCTGAGCGACGCCGGTGGCTGGCAGAAGTACTTCTTCACCGCACTGGCGATCGCCATCAGCGGCCTGATGGCGTGGTGGCTGCGCGGCACCGCGCGCGGCAACTGGAAGGCCGCGGTGCCGTATGCGCTCATCATCGGCGGCGCCATCGGCAACGTGATCGACCGCCAAGTGCACGGCCACGTGGTCGACTTCATCCAGTGGTACGTGGGCAGCTACACCTGGCCCTCGTTCAACATCGCCGACTCGGCCATCGTGGTAGGTGCCATCGGCATCGCCCTGTTTGGCCTGTTCGACGGCAAGTCCGCCAAAAAGGCGGATAATGCCAATCCGAAACCGTAAGCCGGCCGCTGCCGGGAGATTGAACTGATGGATGTGCTGCTCGCCAACCCGCGTGGTTTCTGTGCCGGTGTCGATCGTGCGATCGAGATCGTCAAGCGCGCGATCGAAACGCTGGGCGCGCCCATCTACGTCCGCCATGAAGTGGTGCACAACCGCTTCGTGGTCGACGACCTGAAGCAGCGCGGCGCGATCTTCGTCGAGGAACTCGACGAAGTGCCGGACAACAACACGGTGATCTTCAGCGCCCATGGCGTGTCCCAGGCCGTGCGCCAGGAAGCCGAGCGCCGTGGCCTGAAGGTGTTCGACGCCACCTGCCCGCTGGTGACCAAGGTCCACTTCGAAGTCGCCCGCCACTGCCGTGCCGGCCGTGACGTGGTGTTGATCGGCCACGCCGGTCACCCGGAGGTGGAAGGCACCATGGGCCAGTGGAACCGCGAAGCCGGCACCGGCCAGATCTACCTGGTGGAAGACGTGGAGCAGGTTGCCACGCTGCAGATCAACCAGCCGGACAACTTCGCCTACACCACCCAGACCACGCTGTCGGTGGATGACACGCGCGGCATCATCGATGCGCTGCGCGAGCGCTTCCCGGCGATGCAGGGCCCGAAGAACGACGACATCTGCTACGCCACGCAGAACCGCCAGGATGCCGTGCGCGATCTGGCCAAGCGCTGCGACCTGGTGCTTGTGGTCGGTTCGCCGAACAGCTCCAACTCCAACCGCCTGAGCGAGCTGGCCCGCCGTGAAGGCGTGGAGTCGTACCTGATCGATGGCGCGCACGAGATCGACCCGGCGTGGGTGGCGGGCAAGCAGCACATCGGCGTGACCGCTGGCGCCTCGGCGCCGCAGGTGCTGGTCGACGGCGTGCTGGCACGCCTGGCCGAGCTGGGTGCCAGTGGCGTGTCCGAGCTGGACGGCGAGCCGGAATCGATGGTGTTCGCGCTGCCGAAGGAACTGCGCCTGCGCCTGGTCGACTGACCGGGAAAGGCCTCATCCACGCATGGCGTGGATAAGCACATCCATGACCTTTGGCCATGGGGCCGGCCATCGCACAGGCCTAGCATCGGAGGATTCTCCGATGCTGGAAGTTGCCGATGAAGACCCGTGCCCTGGCGATGTCGTTGCTGTTCGCGCTGGCCGCCACGCCCGCGCTGGCGCAGGCCTCGCCATCGGGTGATGCCGCAGCCCCAGGCCTGCTGCGCATCGATGTGGATGCACGTGACCTTGCCCGTCGCATCTTCAAGGTGACCGCCACCGTGCCGGTCAAGCCCGGTCCGGTCACCCTGCTGTACCCGCAGTGGATTCCCGGCAACCATTCGCCCACCGGCCCGATCGACAAGCTGGCCGGCCTGCGCGTGACCGCCAACGGCAAGCCGCTGGCCTGGCAGCGCGACCAGTACAACGTCTATGCGTTCAAGGTGGACGTGCCCGAGGGCGTCAGCGAGATCGTCGCCCACTTCGATTTCCTGTCCTCGCAGGGCGGGAGCCAGGGGCGGGTGGTGATGACCCCGGAAATGCTCAACCTGCAGTGGAACGCCAATTCGCTGTATCCGGCCGGCGTAGATGCGCGCAACCTGCAGGCGCAGGCCAGCGTGACCCTGCCCAAGGGCTGGTCGTTTGCCACGGCGCTGGAAACCGCGCACCGCGTCGGCGATACCGTGGTGTTCAAGCCGATCTCGTATGACCATCTGGTCGATTCGCCGTTGTTTGCCGGCGAGCACTACCAGCGCATCGATCTCGATCCGGGCGCGAAGGTGCCGGTGCACCTCAATGTGTTTGCCGACGAAGCCAAGTCGCTGAAGCCGACCGACGCGCAGATCACGATGCACCGCGCGCTGGTGCAGCAGGCCGACAAGCTCTATGGCGCGCGTCACTACAACCATTATGAATTCCTGCTGGCCTTGACCGATCGTCTTGGCGGCATCGGCCTGGAGCATCACCGCTCCAGCGAGAACAGCGCCGACCCGGGTTACTTCACCGAGTGGGACCGCAACGCGTGGATGCGCGATCTGCTGCCGCACGAGTACACCCATTCCTGGAACGGCAAGTACCGTCGCGGTGCCGACCTGGCCACTGCCAACTTCAACGTGCCCATGGGCGACAGCCTGCTGTGGGTGTACGAAGGGCAGACCCAGTTCTGGGGGCAGGTGCTGGCGGCACGCTCGGGGTTGTGGTCGGCTGCGCAGGCGCGCGACATGCTGGCCAATGTGGCCGCGACCTATGACCGTGGCCGCCCGGGCCTGGCCTGGCGGCCGCTGCAGGACACCACCAACGACCCGACCATCGCCCAGCGCCGCACGTTGCCGTACCGCAACTACCAGATGAGCGAAGACTATTACTCCGGCGGCCAGATGCTGTGGCTGGAAGTGGAAGGCAAGCTGCGCGAACTGAGTGGCAACCGCCGCAGCCTGGATGACTTCGCGCGCGCCTTCTTCGGCGTCGGCAATGGCGACTGGGACGTCAACCCGTACACCTTCGACGACGTGGTCGCGACCTTGAACGGCATCGCGCCGTACGACTGGGCGACGTTCCTGCGCGGGCGCCTGGACGGCCACGGTTCGTTGACCGGCGGCCTGGAACTGGCGGGCTGGAAGCTGGTCTACCGCGATACGCCGAACGATGCCTACAAGGCGCAGGAGAAGCGCGCCAAGGCCGCATTGCTGGCGTACTCGCTGGGTGCGACGGTGCTCGACAACGGTACGGTCGGCGACGTGATCTGGGACAGCCCGGCCTTCAACGCCGGCCTGGCGCCTGGCATGAAGGTGATTGCCGTTGGCGGGCGTGAGTACAGCAGCCAGCGCTTGAAGGATGCGGTAGCTGCGGCGGCGAAGGACAAGGCGCCGATCGTGTTGCTGGTGAAGCAGTTCGATCGGATCGACTCGATGAACATCGACTACCACGGTGGCCTGCAGTACCCGGTGCTGGAGCGCATTGCCGGCAAGCCTGACCGCCTTGCGGAGCTGTGGAAGCCACGATGAAACCGCGCGCCGGCGATGGCGTGATCCTGCTGATGGCGATCCTCGCCATCATCGGTGCGTTCCTGTACGGTGACGGGCGCTGGCTGCATTGGCTGGCGAAGCCGGCGACCACGCTGCTGATCGCTGCCATCGCCTGGCGGGTGCGTGATCCTGCGCAGCCGACCTACCGGCGCGCGGTGCTGGCCGGCATGCTGCTGTCGTGCGTGGGTGACATCGCGCTGATGCTGCCGATGGACGCGTTCGTACCGGGGCTGGTGGCGTTCCTGCTGGCGCACCTCTGCTACATCGTCGCCTTCCGCGATGGCCTGCGTGCCGGGCGTGGGCTGCTGGCCGCCAGCGTCCTGCTGGCGGCCTTTGCCGTACTCAATGTGCTTGGCCTGTGGCCGCACCTGCCTGCACCGATGCGTGTGCCGGTGCTGGCATACGTGGTGGTGCTGGCATCGATGGCAGCGCTGGCCCTGGCACGGCAGTGGCGCAGCCCGCAGCCCGGTGCCGTGGAAGCCCGAAGCGCCCGCTGGGCCGCGGCAGGTGCATTGCTGTTCGTCGCCAGCGATTCCCTGCTGGCCTGGGACCGCTTCGCCGGTGGCCTGCCGTTGGCCAGCCTGCTGGTGTTGTCCACGTACTATGGCGCGCAGTACGCCATCGCCCGCTCGGTGAAACAGCAAAAAGGGGACGGAGGGGATTAAGTCGCAATCCGCACCAAGGCACATACGACTTAATCCCCTCCGTCCCCTTTTTGTGCGGCCTATCGGTGGTTCACGCCGCGCAGGGTGCCCTGCGCATCGAACTGCAGGCGCACGGATTCGCGGTCACCGGCCACTTCGTCTGGCAGCCATACCAGCTTGCCGCCCTTGCGCACGATCACATAGACGTGGCTGACGTCACCCGGTGTGCCCATCAATGCATTGCGCTGTACCTGCAGCGCCTGCGCCACACGCGGTACTGCCTCGAAATCAATGCTGGCCAGAGGCGTGCTGCTGCGCTGTAGGCTGATGGTGGGGGCGAACTGTTGTGGGTTTACTGGATTGCCCTTGCGCCACTGGCCGTGCTCGAAGTGGTAGCTGTCCACGTGCGTTGGTTGCTGCGGGTTGACCAGATCCAGGTTGATGCGGCCATCGTCGTAGAAGTGGATGCTGTGGAACACCGTCAACCGGTGCCCGGCCAGTGCCGGCAGTTGCTCCAGTGCCTGGCGGGCGGCCAGCAGGTAGTCCGCATCGAACAACCGGTTGCTGCGTTCGGGAGCCGGCATTGATCGCGGTTCGGGAATCGGGGCGAGCGAAGCGGGCCTCTCGCGCGATGGCGGCATGGTGATCGGCGCGGTCGCGCGGTCAGCCTGCACCGAATGCCCCAGTGTTTCGCCTATCGTCTGCAGCGCACCACCGGCAACGGCGGCGCCAGCCAGCACCAGCAGCACGGCGGAAAATACCACGGGTGTGGAAGGCGGCCGCTTCATACAGCCTCCAGGCGCACATTGCTGCGGTCATCCGGGTCGTACAGCAGCGTGACCTGCTCGCGTGGAACGTTGGCCAGCTCGATCAACGGGATGAAGCGGCGCACGCTCACCTGCTGTATGCCACCTTCGCGGTCGGTATATTCCAGCTGGAACTCCACCTGCGGCTGTTCGTTGAGGTAGGTGCCGGTCTGGCGCACCTTCAATACCCGGGCCTCCACACCGATGCCGCGATACTTCAGCGCATCACCGCGGGCATCGGCGTGCAGCAGGCGGCCGAGCAGGCGCAGTCCCAGCGCATAGCCACACAGCACCAGCGGGCATACCAGCAGCGGGTGACCGAACGACAGGAAGGTCCAGCCCAGCCCCTCGTTCTGCAGCCGGTAGGCCAACACATAGGCAGCGGCAACGGCTGCGATGCCGAGTGCTGCACCGATGCCGCGTCGCCACAGGCTGGCGACATTCAGTTCGGGCTGGGCACCGTCCAGTACCACGTTCGGGAACGCGCCCGGCACCCGGCTCAGGCGTGCATCGATGTGCCTGCCGACGCCGAAGCGCTGCAGTTGCGGCTTGCTGTCGACTACCAGCAGCTGTTCGCGGATCGGCGTGCCGGACAGGTTCTTGAAGGACAGCTGCAGTTTCCATTGCGCGAAGCCACGCACCTGCACGCCGGTCTGTTCAGCGTGTTCGATCAGCGCATCGCGTGGTTCGCCATCGGCGAGGATCGAACGAACGCGATGCAGGGCGCGTGGTGGGCCGAGCAGCAGGAAATGCAGGAACGCGAACAGCAGAGCGAGCCATGCAGCGAGCGACAGTGCCAGCAGCAACAGTGCCAGCCACGGTGCACTGCGATCAGCCAGCGCCACCGGCCACGAGGTGCCGAAATAGAGAATGCAGGGGAAGGGCAACGCGAAGAACAGCAGGAACGCGCCCCAGAACCAGAGATAGGCCTTCATGGGGGGAGGTGGCAGACCGGTGGAACAGGCCGCGTAGGTTACTACGCTCAGCGGAACTGCAGGGTAAGCAGGTAGTAGCGGCCGAGCGGATCATCCAGCCCCGGCATCTGCCCGCCATTGCCGACCAGGTAGTTCACCGGTTGCGTGTCGAGCACGTTGTGCACGTCCAGCGCCGCGACGACGCGCGGGCCGAGGCGGCGTGCCAGGTGCAGGTTCCAGCGCAGCTGGCGCGGATTCATGCAGTGGTTCTGTTCGGCCTGATCCTGCGGGCATTCGGCCCCCGGCAGCCAGGCACGGGTGCGACCGACCTGGTTGCCGCGCAGGGCGACGTCCCAGTTGCTGTTCTGCCATTGCGCGTTCAACACCGCAGCCAGTTCGGGTGTCACATGGCCGCGCAGGTCCACGGCGGCCCCGTGGTCACGGCGCCGACGCAGTTCCTGCTGCTTCAGCGCATCGAGTGAGAACAACCATTGGCCGTTGCTGCCGCTGTCGATGCGGTATTCGCCACGCAGGACCCAGTTGCGGGAGGTGGTGCGGCCGATGTTGTCGAACGACAGGCGCAGGCTGCTCAGGTAGCCGTCGTCATCCAGCTCCCAGGTGCTGCGATTCCACACCGCGTCGCTTGGCTGCAGGGCGAGGATCTCGTTGCGCAGTTCCACGATGTTGTGGGTCAGCGACAACGAAAACGTGTCGTTGGGTGTCCATGTGGCGGCCAGCGAATGGCTGCGCGATCGCTCGGCCTTCAGTGCATCGTTCTCAACCACGTTGGCCGTGACGCTGCAGCCGCCACTGGCCGTGGCCATTGCACATTCAGGAAGGGCACTGGACACCGGAAGCGTGATCGACCCGAAGTAGCCCGGGGGGCGCCGTTGCTCGAACAGGCTCGGCGCACGGTAGCCGCGTCCGCTGGCCAGCAGGAACGACCAGTGAGGCGTCGGGGTCCAGCGCAGTCCGGCACGTGGCGAGAACGCCATGAAGCCGTCGTCGCGGTCCCAGCGTGCGGCCAGGTCCGCGCGCAGCGTGGGTGCCAGTGGCAGGCCCAGCTCGGTATAGACACCGCTGCTTTGCCGCGACAGGCGGCGTTGCTGCTGCGGCAAACCCAATGCAAGGTCGCCCTGGCTCAGCAGCGCATCCGGATGCGAGGTCCAGCGCTCATGGCGCAGGTCGATGCCGGTCGCCAGTTGCGCATTGCCCCCAGCCATCGCCATCAGCTCACGCTGCACGCCCCACCAGCCCTGCCACTGTGCAGTGCTGCCGCGGTTGCGGATGGATGGGAACAGCGCGTCCATATCGGCTGCCGGCGGCGCGTCGAAGCCGGGAATGAACCTGCGTGCCTGCGTTGCTTCAAGCAGCAGCGCCGTGCGCACCGTGCCTGCCGTGGACAAGGTGACTTCGCTGCGCTGCGCACTGATGCCGGCTTCCCAGCTGCGCCGGCCCTGGTCACGTCCGATGCCGAAGGTGGCGTCCGTATCGGTGGCGCGGACCTTGGGACGCACGTTGCCGGCCTCACGCAGCACACTGTTGAAGGTGATGCCCCGCGACACCACCGCAACGGCGGTCGGGCCCAGGTCGAAGCGCTGGCGGTTGTGACTGGCCCGCACCTCGGCATAGGCATAGCGTCCCTCACCCCGTTCGTGCCGGTAGCGCAGGTAGGCCGACGCGGTATCCGAGGCCGGTTGCAGCGAACGCGGCCGGGCGCTGTCGAACCAGCAGCCGTCCTCGCGCCGCTCCAGGGGCGGCTCGCAGCGCCGCGCGGGCACGTACCAGTTGCCCAGGATCGCGCCGATCGGATACAGCGAGGTTTCCGCATGCCAGTCACGCTGGTCACCGGCGACATGCTCGACACGGTGCAGATCGAGACCGGCAAACCAGCGGTCTCCGTTGCCACGCGCGCCGCCCGTGGCGGCCTGCAGGCGGTACTGGCCCGCGTCACCACGGCTGCTGAGTCCGGTCTGCAGCATGGCTTCGGGCCCATCGGCCTGGTCGCGCAGGATGATGTTGACCACGCCGGACATGGCATCGGCGCCATAGATGGCCGAGGCACCGCCGCGTACCAGTTCGATGCGGTCGACGAAGCTCAGCGGAATGCCGCCGAGGTCGGTCAGCCCACCCTGTTCCAGCGACACCATCGGATAGCGCGGCAGGCGCCGGCCATTGACCAGGAACAGCGTCGCCCGCGGTCCCATGCCATCGAGGCTGGTGGTGGCCGCTGCACCCACCGGCAGGTACTGCGAATCGCCGCCGCGCGAGGTGCTCATGGCAGGATGGCCGTTCATGCCGGGCAGGTGCCGCAGCAGGTCGAACAGGTTGCCGTAGCCACTGCGCAGGATGTCGTCACGATCAATGGTGGTGACCGGCAGCGTGGTCTGCACCGAAGAGCGCGGCAGCCGGCTGCCGGTGACGTGGATGGGAGCCAGTTCCACCTCGTGCGGCGTGTCGGCGGACCTGGGAGGCGGGCGCGGCAGACGCGGGGCGGTGAACGCTGCCGGCGGCTTGGCAGGCTCGGCATGGACCCGCCGCACGACAAAAGCACCCGAGGACGTGCGCAGGATGTTCACCGGCAGGCCGGCAACCAGTTGCTTCAGCGAAGCCCCGGTATCGCGCTGGCCACGGGTGCCATCGGTGCGCAGACCCTCCAGTTCACGTGCGTCGAACAGCAGGGCGGTGCCACTCTGCCGGGCCCATTGCTGCAGTGCCGGTACCAGTGGGCCGGCGCCCACGTCGATCGCCAGCGTGCCTGCGGGCGTGCCGGCATCGGCCATCGGTACTGCGGCAACGCCCAGGGCAAGGCATAGCAGGGCCCGGAGCAGCCCCCACTGCAGCGCACCCGGACCTGCCTTCACTGCCGGTCTCCTCAGTATGTGCGGCGCAGTTCCAGCGCGCCATCCGGACGCGTCTGGCCAGCCACGGACCACCCCAGTTCCAGCGCCGACAGCAGTTCCTGCGCATCGCCGGCACGGAAGGTACCGCTCACGGCCAGGCTGGCGATCTCAGGATCGGCGATCACCAGCGGCGTGCGGCCGTAACGGTTCATGCGTTCGACCACGATCGACAGGGGGGTGGCATCGAACACCAGTTGCCCCTGCAGCCAGCCTTCAGCGGCGGCAGTGGAGGAGAGGGCAGGGCCTGGCTGGATACGGCCGGAAGGCAGAACCTGCAGCTGCTGGCCGGGCGCCAGCGTGTGCTGCGCTGCGCCGCTGCTGACTTCGACGGCACCTTCCAGCAGCGCGACCTCGACCAGGCCGTCGCGCAGGCGTTCCACCTGGAAGGTCGTGCCGATGTCGCGGATCGTACTGTCGCCGGCGCGCAGTTGCAGCGCCTTGTTCGACGGTGCGACCTGCAGTTGCAGCCGGCCCTGCTCCAGCACCAGCTCACGATGGCGCCAGCCGAAGCGGGCGCGGAGAGTGGTGCCAGCATCCAGCATGGCGACGCTGCCATCGGCCAGTGTCTGCTGCTGTGGCTGGTGCGAATCATTGGCGTAGACCTGTGGCGTCGGGTTGCCGTCGACGGCAGCCATCCAGCCGATGCCGATCGCCATGCAGACACCGGCAGCAGCGGCCACGCCCGGCAACCAGCGCCGGCGCGGCGGACGCGCCGCGCGTGCCGCAGCGGTCCGCAGCCAAGGGTCAGCCGCAAGCCCAGCGCCCTTCTGGAACAGGGTTTCGGCCTGCACCCAGGCTTTGACGTGGGCCGGATCTTCGGCCAGCCAGTCCTCGAACGCTTCGCGTTCGGCCGATGTGCAGTCCGGGGCTTCCAGGCGGGCTACCCAGGCGCTGGCGCGTTCAAACAGCTGTGCATCATCCCTGTGCGGGGTGCCACTCATTGGCCGTCCCTGTCGTTGTGCAGCGGATCCGATCCCAACTCCTGACGCAGGCCCTGCAGGGCGCGGGCGATATGTTTTTCCACGGTCTTGGCAGTAATTCCACAATGCCGCGCGATCTGCGTGTAGCTCATGCCGGTGATGCGGTTGAGCAGATAGACCTCGCGTGCGCGTTCGGGCAGCTTGAACAGGGCCTGCCGCAGCAGGGACAGCATCTGCCCCGACTCGGCCTGGCGCAATGGATCGGGCGAGGAACTGGACGGTTCGTCGCTGCCATCGTGTTCGGCCAGCGGCAGATGCGGCCGCGACAGCGGTGAGCGGCCGCGGTCTGCCAGGCGGTTGCGGGCGATACGATACAGCAGCAGGCGCAGTTCGTCCGGACCCTGTGCGCGGTAGCGGATCAGCCGCTCCATGCAGTCCTGCGCGATATCCTCCGCATCCTCAGGCCCAACCCCCCGCGTGCGCAGGAACGCGCACAGCGGTGCGCGCTCTTCGCGCACGAACGCGATGAAGGCATCCGCAGGTGCGGGTAGCTCCGGCGCGCGATGGAGCAGGGGAGACGGGGTGGACAGGGCTGGCCTCGACGGTGGGTGGCGAATGCGTCGTCGAGTTTTACGCGACGATGACCGGATGGGGAAGAGTGTGCATCGATCGAATCCCCATTGTGAATGTATTCATTTTCCAGGATCCGTTCCACTGGGGGAGATCATCCCGCTGCGGCGTTGATCGCTCCATCCGCGTGTTGCGGGTGGAGAGAGAACGCATGAAGTACTCGCCTGGCCCTGGCCGGGCTGATGGGCGTTGCCGCCATAGCCGTGGTGGATGACGTCATGGCAACCAATTATCACGTGCAGGGCGATCGCATCTTCCTGAGTAGAGATGTGACCTACGCCGACGCGGTGTCCCTGCCGGCATTGCTGGCCAAGGCACAGGCCGAAGGCCGGCCGGTCCGTGAGGTGGTGCTGCGTCCAATGGTGGCGCGTTGATCACCGGGGAGTGGCTGCAGGGCATCATCCACACCTCCGGGCTGAACACCATCGTGTCCGGCAATGCATCTCGTCCTGCTCGATCATGCAGTCCGGCGGCGTCGAGCGCTATCTGGCCGGCGATCTGCCGCTCATCGACTCGGTGCAGATCCACGCAGCCAGCAGCGGCGGCAAGGTGATCTACACGCCGTCGCCGCGCATGACCCAGATCTATAGTGGCAACTACGGTGGTGGCATGGATGCCGGGCTGCTGCACAAGGTCATGTATGAAGTGGTGAAGCCGAACGGCCTGCTGGTGTTGCGCGATCCGGCACGCGGCACCGGTCCCTCGGTCACCTTCGACCCCGATGGCAGTGGCAGCAAGCTGTAGTTGTTCCCCGGCCAGGACATCTACAGCAACAGGATCATCACCGCGAACGGGTACCGCGATCCGGGCGACACCCTGAACGTCACCGCCAACGTGACCGGTGACATCAATCCCGGCTACCTGCGCACCGGACGCCAGCTGCGGGCATTCGTCGACGACGACTTCACACGCTGGAATACCGACTGGCGATCCACCTACATCAATGTCGCACAGAGCATCTACACCGCATCCAGCCGCGACCCGCAGGGCATCGGTGCGCTCTCGGTGCAGGGTTACCTCAGTGACCCGGACATCCAGGGCCTGTTGCTGTCCAAGCTGCGGCTGGCTGATCTGGATGTCTCCACGCTGGACAGCGCCATGGCCAGCGATGGCTCTGGTTTCACCGGAGATGTGCGCGCGCTGGACGTGGGCGGCTACCTCGATGCGACGTACGCGCGCGGCTATCTGTCGGCGGCCGTGCGCTACACCGATCTGCGGCATGAGACCCGTCGCAGCATCGGCGGTATCGATGGCCTGCAGCAGCCCCTGCGCGCGAAGTACAGCAACGATGCGATCTCCGCACGTGTTGAACATGCGTTCTCGTTCACCACCGGCAAGGGCCTGGTGATCCAGCCGTTGCTGCCGGTGGTGGATTGCGCGCGCACTTCGGCCACGCGCTTCAATGAAGGGGAGGGCATCGGAGCACTGATCGGTCGCAGCGGCAGCCTGGAGAGCATCCGCGTGGGTGCGGGCCTGCAGCTGTTCAAGACGTTCGAAGGCAACAACGGCGAGCGCATCACCCCGCGCGCCCGGGTGGTCTGGCAGAAGGAGCCGGGCGATTCGCAGACCCGTTACAGCACCGGTTTTGCTGCAGCACCGGACCTGGTGTTCGGCGCCAGCAGCCAGGCGGTGGGCGAGCAGGTGTTGGCCTGGAACCTGGGCATGACCAGCCGCGCCAGCGAACGGTTGTCGATCATGGCCGACTATGTGGGTGAGCGCCGCGACGGGCAGATCCAGAACGGCGTGATGCTGGGCCTGGGCTACAGGTTCCAAGTGGCACCCGGCACCGGCGATGACGGCATCGCCGGTGCCATCCCAACGCGGGCGCTGCTGCGGTATCGTCGGTATGGCATTCCACCCAGGCCCATCCATGCAGATCGCCGTCTTCAGTGCCCGTCCCTACGACCGCCGTTTCCTTGATGAGGCCAACCAGCGCGATGCGGCTGGGGACGGCTTTGCGTTCGTGTACTTCGATGTGGCGCTGGACGTGCACACGGCGGCGCTGGCGCAGGATTGCGCAGCCGTATGCGTGTTCGTCAACGACCGCCTGGATGCGCCGGTGCTGCACACCCTGCATGCGGTGGGGGTGCGGGCCGTGCTGCTGCGATGCGCAGGTTTCAACAACGTGGATCTGGCGGTTGCAAAAGCGCTGGATCTGTTCGTCGCACGCGTACCGGCCTATTCGCCTGAAGCCGTGGCCGAGCATGCGCTGGCGCTGGTGATGACCCTCAATCGGCAGACCCATCGCGCCTACAACCGGGTGCGCGAAGGCAACTTCATGCTCGATGGCCTGCTCGGGCGCACCCTGCATGGCCGCACCGTGGGCATCGTCGGTACCGGCAAGATCGGCCTGGCCACTGCGCGCATCTTCAAGGGCATGGGCTGCATCGTGCTGGGACACGACCCGTATCCGTCGGCTGCGTTCGGCGGAATCGGCGATAGGGTCGGGCTGGATGAACTGCTGGCACGTGCCGACATCGTGTCGCTGCATTGCCCGCTGACGCCTGAGACCCACCACCTGATCAATGACGCGTCGCTGGCGCGGATGAAGCCGGGCGCGATGCTGGTCAATACCTCGCGCGGCGCACTGGTCGATACCCATGCGGTGATCCGCGCGCTGAAGGCGCGCCGGCTGGGTCATCTGGCCATCGACGTGTACGAGCAGGAAAGCGCGCTGTTTTTCCAGGACCTGTCCGGCGAGATCATCGACGACGAGGCCTTCCAGCGCCTGATGACCTTCCCCAACGTGCTGGTGACCGGCCACCAGGGCTTCTTCACCGTGGAGGCGCTGCAGGAGATCTCGGCGATCACGCTGGGGAACCTGCGGGACTTTGCCGAGGGGCGGGTGTGTGCGAACCGGGTGTAGCGGGCTGAGCCGGGTGGATTGACCGCCGGGGCGCCCAGCCCGTAAAATCGCGGGCTCCGCCGGAATAGCTCAGTTGGTAGAGCGGCGCATTCGTAATGCGTAGGTCGTAGGTTCGATTCCTATTTCCGGCACCAGTTTCAAGGTTGCAAAAAGCAGTAAAATCAAGGGGTTGGCCGGGTATCCGTCCAGCCCCTTTTTCTTGCCACCCCCAGTCCACCCCGGGAAAAACAGGGATTTCCAGGGATCGTTTTTCCCCACTTTTTCCCCAGCCCATGAACGGAATGCTGCACATCTTGCGCACCATGTTCCCCGACAAGCCGCTCTTGTCGGTCGAAGACGTGGCGCGCGTGCTCAACCGAACGGGGGCCGGCGGCTACGAGCAAACCCGCGAGCAACTGGCGGCCGGCGTCATCGTTCCCGGCCTGCGCAAACTGGGCGGTAGTTGGCTGGTGCCGGTGACCGCGCTCGCCGAGGCGCTCGACGGGCTCACAGACACCGACGCGGCCGGGCAGGCCACCCCAAAGGCCCACCCAGCCCGGCACACGGTCACCCGTGCCAACCCCATCGTGCCGCGCAAGGGGGGGCGGGTTCCTGACCGGGCCAAGCACATGGCACTGGCCGACATGACGTCCCTGGCTTTTGCGTTGGCCACCTTCGATGCAGCGGAGTTTTGGGGCGAGGTGCTGGCCGTGCTGGGGCAGCCCTTGCCGCGCCCTGCGCTGACCGCAACGCCCGCCGACTGCTTCGCCGAGCTTCAGCCCTGGGTGCGGCAGAACGGGCGTTTGGTGGGCCATGTGCAACTGCTGCCCATCGAGGAGCGCGACAGGGCCCTGGCAGAGGGCGAAATCTGGGAGGCCCCCCTGGCCGAGGCGCTGCTGGAGCCTTGGACCAGCGTTGCGGCGCGCGAGCCATTCGATGACGCGATGGAGGCGGCTCAGTCCGCGTTCCAGGCGGCGTGGAGGGAGGTCCGCAACCAAGCCCGTGCTCAAGGCTTGGACGACGGTCTGCCGCCCGCGGCGGACCCAATCACTCGCACGCCGTTCCGCTTCTAAGCATCTACAGTCCCCACCGATCCTAGTGGTTGCCCCGTATGTCGTTTGATTCGAAAGCAAAGACCGAAGCGGCGCTGATCCGTCGCTATGCTGACCGCTACGGGCACGTGGATGACACGTTCGCGGGCGGGTGGGGGGTAACCTGGGGAAAGTTGCTGCGCGCTCTGGACAAAGAGCTGGCCGATGAGAAGAAGCAACGCCAGGAACTGGGGGCTGGCAAGCGGGAGGCGGTGTGGATGGACACATGGACCGCAGCCGCGGCCGCGGGCCTGCTGAACATGACTTACGAAGCCTTCAACGCGTGGGCTCGCAAGGTGGGCGTGGTGGTGGACAAGCCGGGGCAGGCACGCACCCACGCAGCCATATCGTTGGTGGACCTTCTCGACGCCCTCGAGGACGAGAAAACGCGTCCGGCAGGGCGCCCATGGCGGGACGCGAGGGAGCCAGGCCATCTCTTGGGGGCCACGCGAACGTTGCCGGAAGGCTTGGCGACGTTTCGAGAGCAGCTCAATGGCGACCTCCTGCTCACGATTGGGGTCGATGAGCGAGGCGAGCGGGTGGTGGCGTCGGTAAGACCTGGTCAAACCTTGGGCGCGAAGGATCACATTCGGATGTTCTTCCGAGGCAAGAGCATCGCTGAGGTTGATCAACACAACTACTTCAAACTCGAGGTCGAGAAGTGCGGACTGGCCGAAGCGTTCGGCATGCCTTGGGCACAGCCCGCACTGAAAGGCGCGTTGCTCCAATGCCACAAGGACTGGCTGGGTGCCGTTTCCGACTTCATGGCGTGGGAGGAATCCCTGGCCATCAAAGACGCATCGGAAGCCCGGGCTGCATTCGATGCCGAAGAGGACCCGCAGGCCGCGCCAGCCATGGTGCTGAAAGCGCGCGAAGCAGAGCGAATGAAGGACGCGAAGATGGCGCTCACGGCTCGTAACGAAGCAAGGGCGGAACTGCTGGACGTCTCGCTTCCGGCCCCTGCCCCGAGCAGAAAGGGAACGCCCTTTTAGACGGCCCTTCAGGGGCGCAACGCCCCTGTCTCGCCGGCTGCCCGCCGGCTCGGTCGTGGAGAGATAAAAGCGGGGAGGCAGCGGCTTCCGCCGCCGCCCCAGCGTGGCTGGATGAATGAGGATTCAGGTCCAAGAGGGGAGGCCCTCTTAGGGCATCGAAGCGCGCGGATCGTGACTGGAAAATGGAGCCACACCAGCACGGAGACAGTCATGCAACCGCTCATCCTCTCGCTCGACCCCTCGCTCTTGAACCAGTTCTCTAACGTGACCTCGCAGGCCCTCGCGGACGCCCTGGCCGACGTTCTGCCCCACGCGTTGGGCGTGCTTGCCGCCGACACCAGCACGTCGGTCAACGTGCCCAACCGCGACCTGCGGGGCGTGCCCTCCGGCCAGGTGCTCACCCTGCAGCTGGCAACGCTGGACGCCTTCCTCGACGTCCAAGACGCCGCCAACGGCTAAGCCAGCAGCGCAGCGGTAGCCCGGGGCCAGGTCTGGCCCAACCCCTCAACCCTTTTCGCGAAACGCGGCCGACCAGCCGTGCTGGCGGAGCTTTGCCCCAAAAAACTCAAACCTGGAGATTTCCCATGAACGTTGTTGCTCGCCCCCTCCCTGTTTCGACCAAGCCGAAGAAGCCCGCGAAGAAGCCCAAGCAGACCAGGCTTTCGCTCGCCGTCGCCAACAACGTTGGTTACGACCGGGCGCCGGAAGGCATCACGACCGAAACCTGGCTCACCCCGCCGGAGATCGTCCACGGCCTGGGTCCGTTTGACCTGGATCCCTGCATCCCGCAGCAGGGCATGCCCTGGCGCACGGCCACCCGGATGCTGAAGCCCAGCGACGACGGGCTCAAGACGCCCTGGCCAAAGTCGGCGTTTGTGTGGATGAATCCGCCCTACGGCGGGCACAAGAACAGCCCGACCAGCCAGCACCGCTGGATGGAGAAGGCCGCCGAGCATGGCAACGGGATTGCCCTTGTGCTGGCGCGGATGGAAACGAGCTGGATGCAGGAGTCGGTGCTCAACCACCCCAGCGTTTCAGCGGTGGTGTTCACGAAGGGGCGTCTGTCGTTCTGCCGCCCGGATGGGACCCTGGGCACGAGTTGCCCGGCGGGATCGGTGTTCATCGGCTACGGTGCTGCAGCCGCGCGCAGGCTCAAGCGGGGAGTGGAGTCTGGCCTGATTCGCGGAACCTACCTCGACATGGCCCACGTGAGCCGGGTGGCGGGCGCTGACGTGGGGGCGGCTAACAATGAATGAGGTCACTGCGCTTGTGAAGGCCATCCGCGCCATTCCTTCCACTCCTGGCAAGCCGTGGAATCCGCGGGTTGCATTCGAAACGTTCGTTCAGCACGCACTGATGTCAATGGCACATATCCACGCAGACACCAAGGGTCACCTCGACACCAAAGTCCTTGCTTTTGGACCCTTGAAAAAAAATGTCGAAGAAGCGCCTGAAGTGGTAGCAGCCATCAACGCTTACATCAAAGCGGTCTTCGCAAGCAGGCCGTTTGACGATGTCCTGGGACGGGTCCATGCCGAGCTGCTGGCCAGGAAGGGTGGAGAAGGGCTGGGTCAGTCTTTCACTCCCGGCGATCTTCTCGATCTGGTTCAAGCCCTTGCCACCAGGCATCGGCCTGGTGGGAGCGGAGCCAAGGTCTACGACAGCTGTTGCGGCGCGGGTTCGCTTGCCCTTGCCGCGATCAGGAGTCAACTGAAACACCTTCCAAGCGAAAAAATCCTGGTGCTGGCGGGTGACATCGATCCGTTGTGCGCAGCGATGACGGCTTTGCAGATCCACGCGAATCAAACGTTTCATTTCCTGCCGCTTGGGGCGGTCAAAGTCACGGTGGGGAACGAACTGACCGGTCCCAGGCGCCCCGGGTTTTGGTCCCACTTCCACCTCTACGAGTAGAGGCCGGAGGCCCGCCTTTCCCTCTTCAAGACTCGGCGGCGAGCAGCCGCCGGCTCTTGCTTCAAGCCGCTTTTGCTCTTGTTTTTCCTAACAGGTAACAAGCACCTGTTACCCCCTTGTTACCCGTGAAAGCCTTGTCCCATAAGGAGGTAACAAGGGGTAACAGGGTAACGGGTGGATCGCGAGCTCCCGATGGGTGTATGCATGGATGTTGTGAGCGGTGAGTGGATTTTTCTTGCGTGGATCTCTTAAACCACTTGTTACCTTGTTACCACCTGTTACCCCCAGTAAACATAAGGGTTTGAAGGGTAACAAGTGGGTAACAAGCACTTGCTACCTCCCAGGCTGATGCTTGAGGTATTTCACACTTTCAAGTGTTTCTGGAGCATCGAAAGCAGAAACGAACATCCGTTGGCGCGAGCCCTTGCCAGTTCCGTAAAGCCTGCTTAGATGGATTTGTGGCCACAACAGGACCACAAATCAAGAAACGGAGCAGGCAGTGAAGACGAAACGCGAAAAGACCGCACGGGATGAGTTGTTGAAGGCCCGGGTCAGCAAAAGTTTTAAGGCGTTGGTGGAGGAGACGGCGGTGGCCCGTGGGCAAACCCCTTCCGAGGCCATGCGTCAGGCGCTTCAAGAGTGGGTGCATCGCCCCAGTCAAGCGGCATAAAAAACCCCGGGTGCGAACCGGGGCGTTTACTACTAGGGATTACAACATGAAGAGTAAGTCGAAGACTGGCCCTGTCAAGGGCGGGGAGGCCAATGGCGACGCCGTTGATCAGGCTCCGAAGAAAAAGGGCAAGGCCTTTGGGGCCGATGCCAATCCCAACGACGCCACGGATGACCTGGGCGTTATTGGGGAAGACCTCTCGTTTGAGCTGGCTTATGCCGACGATATGCGCCGCGCCAACTGTTTCCGCATTGGCGGCAAGATGGACAACGGCGAGATCGATTTTTCGCTGTATCAGTGGAATGAGTCCGAAGGCATCTGGGCCCCGCAAGCCACCCGGGAAGTAGAAGCCCACGCGTTGGACTGGATGCGCAAGCACGCCCCGGAGGACGCCAAGCAGAGCAGCGCGACCAGCTGCGTCAAGACGGCCATTCTCGAAATGATCCGCTTGCCTGGCATGAAGTTGCCTGAAAGCCAGCATCGGGCCATCGTGCCGCTGAAGGGCGGTTACCTGGAGATCCTCAAGGACGCCAACAAGAAGGCCTACATCGAATACCTGCCGGCCGACCCCAAACACGGGATCACTTCCTTGGTCCCAGCGAAGCTCAACCTCGACCAGGTGAGGTCCGGCCGCTACACCCCCAAGCCGTTGGACCCCAAGTCGCGGTGGGCCAAATATCTGGATCGCTTCATGCCGGACATGGCCGTGCGAGGGTTGCTTCAAGAAGCCATGGCGTCGTCGGTCATGCCGATGTGCCTGGAAAAAGCCTTCCTGTTGCTGGGAAGCGGCAGCAACGGCAAGAGCACCTTGCTTCACGTCCTGCGAGCCATCCACCCCAAGAACACTGCGGTCCGCATCGACAAGCTGGATGGGCAGTTCGCCATGGCACCTCTCGCTTCCAAGACTCTTTATCTGGCGACAGAGGCGCCCAAGGTCCTCTCCGATCCCATCCAGCAGGTCTTGAAGGCGCTTATCTCGCGCGATCCCATGTCAGCGGAGAACAAGGGCAAAGATGCCTACACCACGGTGCCGCGCGGCACGCTCTTCCTGGCACTGAACGCCATGTTCTCGGTGACGAGTCACGAACACGGCTTCTGGCGAAAGATTTGCATGATCCCGTTCAATGTGCGCCTGGCCGAGAACGACAAGGACCGCGATCCGGACTTCCACAAGAAGCTGACCGAGGACCCGGCGGAAATGGCCGTGATCATCGACTGGCTGCTGGAGGGGGCCATGCGCCTCATTGAGCGTGGCGGCCTGCCCGAGGAAATGCCCGAGGCCGTCAAAGCGCTGGCCGAGCAGACCCGGCAAGAGACGGACACCACGGCATCTTATTTCGCCGAGCGCATGGTCATCGAAGAAGAAGGCACGTGGACCGACAAGAACGACATCTATGCAGACTACCGAAACTACGTTCTGGATGAGCTGGGCCGCAAGCCGGTGGGTGCTGAAGAGCTTTGGAAGCGGGTGCGCGAACGGATGCCGGGGCTCCAGCAGAAGCAGAAGAAGGCGACGAAGGGATCGAAGGCCGAGCGCTGGGTCAACCTGCGCGTGGGGGGATTGAAGCCGCGCCTGGAGGGCGGGGCTCCCCAGGCCATCCCGGACGAGGAGGTTCCGTTGGGTGACCCTCTGAGCAAAGAGGCCATGGAAGCCATCGCCCTCCTGTCGGGCGCACCGATGGCTGAAGCCGCGTAGGCCTTTACAACCGGCGATGGTGCGCTATTGCAAAGGGGTATCCAAACCAAGACGGAGCCCCCATGCCATCGCCCGACCACATTCCCGAAGACGCTTTCCACGAAGAAGCTATCACCGCTGCCGATCTAGAGAGCCCAGAGACACCGGAAGCGGACCCGCAATACTTGCTCGTGCAAAGCGGGTTTGGTCTCCACGTCCGTCTGGGAAAAGACGGCGACCAGGGATTGCGCAGCGAGGACGAAATCGCCGAGCTGGTGCGGCGAGCGTTGTATCACCGCAAGAGTCTGACCCTTCATATCGAGTTCTGACCCCATCTACCCACAACCACCTGTTGAGAGGCGCAGGAGGTTGAAAAAGATTTGAGGCAACCACCCATGTCCAAGTATTCCGATCTCATCCAAGCCACCGCCGAGCGAATGCTCGACCTCATGAAGCAGGGCACCATCCCCTGGCGCCGACCCTGGAACGACCCCGACGCCCCGAAGAACGGCTCGATCAACGGGCCGTGGAATCCAACCTCGGGCAAGTCCTATAGGGGCTCGAACACACTGATCCTTCTCGGGGCGCAGATGGCCCATGGCTACAACGACAATCGCTGGCTGACCTACCGGCAGGCAGAAAGCATTGGGGCCCAAGTCAAGCGCGGCGAAAAGGGCCAGCAGATCGCTTACTGGGATTTCAGCAAGGCCGGCAAAGCCAAAGACGGGGCCGAGCCGTTGACCGAAGGCGAAGAGAAGAGCGGATACCAGGGACCATCGGTGTTCGTCGCCACGGTGTTCAATGCCAGCCAGATCGACGGCATGCCGGAGCCCCCGCCGCCCTTCGTCATGCCCGAGTCGATCCGTAACTTGCGTGTGCGGGAGCTGCTGGACCGTCACCAGCCGAAGGTTCACCACGACGGTGGCAACCGGGCGTTCTATAGCGTCGCTGCCGATTCAATCCACCTGCCGAAGCACCACACTTTCAGAGATGACGTCAGCTATCAGGCCACGCTGCTCCACGAACTGGCCCATTGGACTGGAGCGAAGCACCGCCTCGACCGAGACCAGACCGGGCGATTCGGCAGCCAGGACTACGCCAAAGAGGAGCTGGTTGCAGAGCTGTCCAGTTTGTTCATTTCCGAGCGCCTGGGTATTGCCCTGGGCAAGGAGCACGAAGAGCAACACGCCGCCTACCTGCAGTCCTGGATGAAAGCCCTGGCCGATGACCCCAGGACCCTGTTCCGCGCAGCCAGCCAAGCGGAGAAGGTCATGACCTTTTTGGACATCCCGGCGTTTGAACGCGAGCCGCTGCCGCAGGTCAAGAAGGAGCAGGACATGGAGCAGGGGCGAAAGACGGAAGCCGGTCGAAGGACCCCATCGCGACGCAAGGAACGCCAGGTTGCTTAGCGCAGGTAGGGGGTTGACCTTTTGAGGTTTCGAGTTAGAAATGAATGTGCTGGGGGAAGACCCGGCTGTGGTCCGATTCCTCTACTTCTAACTGAGAACTTTTCCAGGGTGAGCGGTTAGAAGGTGGTTGGGTGGTTATCCTTGCTGTATCGGTGGTTTCCGGTGGTTGCTGTCGCCGGGGTGGAAAGAATGCTTAGTTAACCGACCTGAGAAATCACTAACTAGGCACCATGTTTTTTCTTGAGCTTCTTACGCTGGGTTGAGAGGGGTGGCGAAAGCCGCCCCTTTTCTCTTTGCGGCCCCTTGCGCATCCCCCTTTCTTTGTTAAGACATGAGTATCACTCACCAAGCGGAGGAACCATGGCTGGCAACGTCTTTTCAAATCTACTTCGACCCTTCATCCGTCAAAAGGACACGGAACTACCAGGCGTGGCTTCTTCTGAGCCGCCTGAACCCCCGGTCCGGGAGCGCTTGGATGATTCAAGCCAGCGGCCAGTGGCTTCGGTGGAGCCGGTAAAAGTTTCACCCGGTGAACGTCCTCAGATGATCCCATCTTCCAATCAGACCCGGTCGGGTCAACAGAGCGCTCTGCAGGCCCAAGGGGCGATCCCATCTTCTAGTCGGACCCGGTTGGGATCGCAGAGTGCGCCCCCATCGTTCAACGATGAGGCAACGGATCGGTTGGGGAGCACTTTGGCCTTCGCTGGTCTGAAGACGAAGGGTCGCTTCGAGGACGAGGTAAGGCAGGCCATCGAAGACGGCGCCGATGTGAAAGGGTATCGCGACGCGCGCGGCGATTCCGCCTTGCATAAATGTCAGGAGCCGTGGCAGATGGAACTGCTTATCTCGGCTGGGGCGGATGTTCACGCGTTGGACAAACAAGGGCGTTCGCCTTTTGATCGCCTGTTGAGCACATACCAAAGGGAACCCGCTTGGTCCGAAAAACCTACTGCGGAAGGTTTGGCGCTGTTGGCGAAGGCCGGAGCGGATGTCAATGCCCTAAGCCAAGGGCAATCCGCTCTGCATGTTGCTGCGAAGCGAGGGCTTGAAGGCGATTGCCACATGCTTATCGATGCCGGCGCCGACGTGAATCTGCGGACGGACGGGGGAGACACCCCGCTCCACCTGGCCAGCGACCCAAGCGTTGTGCTGCGCTTGCTGGATGCCAAGGCCGATCCCTCCCTGCTGAACTCGAATGGCGAGCCAGCGCTAAAACATGATCCTATGCTTTATCGAGAAAGTATTCGGAACCACCGAGACGATTTTTCGCCGCGTGAGCGCGTCGATGCGGCGACCGACCCGATTTTCCTGGCCGAGACGCCCAGCGAGCTTGTCGCTGCGTTGGGGCAGGGCGGTAGTGTGAGGGACACCGATGCGCTGGGCCGAACCGCGCTTCATTACGTCAAAACGGGGGAGATGGTGCAGGCGTTGGTGTTGGCCGGGGCCCAGGTTGACGCAAAAGACATGGAGGGAAACATTCCTGCCCATACCGCGGACGAGCGCGCGATGGAAGAGTTGGTCGATGGGGTGGGGCGAGGCGTTCCCCAGCACCACGTAGAGAACGACAGGGGGGAAACCCCTTATGCGAGCCGGGATTACTACCACGAGGCTCGGTATTGGGATGCCGAAGCGGAAGAGCAGGCCGCGGAAAAGGCGGAGCAGACGAAGGAGGAGCAAGACCGCGTGCTCAACATTGTGGCCCTCGTTGAGGCCGGCGACGCCAAACGTCTGCTGGAGCAGGTGGATCCCAACGAAGAACTGGTCAGTCGGAACCGAACGTTCAACATCGACGGAGACGAGGGCTGGGCCTACAACAACTATGCCGGCTACAGCGTCCTCCATGAAGCGGCGAAGCAGGGAAAGACGGAACTCTGCCGAGAACTGGTGTTCGCAGGGGCGGACTGGGACAAGGGGTGTAAGCTCGTCGGCGAGCAAGGCTTTGACAACCATGTCAACGGCTTTCGAAACGAGCCTGGCATGAAGCCCATCGATTTTGCGAGCAACCGAGAGACCAAGTCGTTCTTGAACAACGCTGAGAACGAGCTGCGAGCCCACAACCGATCCAAGCTCTTGGACGAGCTTCTTCCCGCTGCCAATGCTTGGAAGCCACCGGAAGGCGGGTTTGGGGCCGACGCCCAACGGCAGGTCGGTGCGGCCATGAAGGCCCATGGGCAGGACGGCCAAACCCTGGAAGCCCCTCGCTTGCGAGCGCGCTTCTAAGGCCAAGGGAAAGGGCGGCGAAAGCCGCCTTTTCTTTTCCCGATCCCCTTGCGCAAACCAAACCGTTTGTTATGGGTAGTGCAACCCATTCAAAAAAGGAGGCCTCATGCGCGCGTTGATTCTTTCTCTGGCCCTTGCCAGCCTGCTCCCCCTTGCCGCCAGCGCCGCCGAGCCCCGTAGCGATTCGGTCGCCGTTGCCGTCGGGGTGAATGCCACCGTGATCACGCCGCACACCATCGCAGTAAGGGTCACACACGCCTGGGAGGCGTCCCCCACGGAAACCGCCACCGGGGTTCAGTCCTTCGAACCCATGGAAGCGCCGGGCCGTGGCCCATACGCGGCTTACAACTCAATCTTGAAGAAGAACCCCGCAACACGCGAAAGCGTCACGCTGTGGGTGATTGACGAGGCGCAGCGCTACTACACGCTCCGAGTGACGTATGAGCGCGTCCCATGCCGCGACACGCGAAACAACGGTGTGGATGACAGCGTATGTGCGCTGCGCATCGCTGGCCGCATTCTGCCGTTCTACATGCAGGGCGACGAGCAGGGGGCTTTTGAGGTGGGGGATCAAGTTTTTCTCCGCTCCGAAGGGACCGCGCAGCCAGTGATTACAGAGCTTGAGGCAGCTTCCGTATCCGTAGTCATCGGTGCGGGCAGAGAAAATGTAGCCGTTGGAGGGCAGCGCTGATGGCAATCTATATTATTTTTGTTCCGGTTGGGGTCTTTGTCTGGGACGGCATGGGCTCTTTGCCCCGAGAACTTTTTGAGCTTCCTTTTGACAAAGTTGCTCTCATTTCGGGGGATACAGCGAGACAGATCCTAGATGGCATGGAATGTTCCGGGGTTGCAGGAGCATTGCCGAATGACGCCCGGTTGCACGCGAAGGTCGAGCTCCCAATGGCTTGGAATCTGAAGCCCAGCCAGTGGGGCCAGCCTCTCACCTTCCAGGCGCGCCCGCTGAGGAGTCGCGCGGGAGGCCGCCCATGGTGAGCGCGATCCTTCTGCTGACCCTGCTGAGTCTCATGGTCCTGGTCCCTCTCTGGACGTTTAAGCGCTTTGGCGATGCCAAGGCAGCTTGGCAACGGGTGAGGGGCGGTGAGCGAGACGCTCGCACGCACGGCCGCGTCGTGATCCATGGCGGGCTGTTTGGAGTTGGGATGGTGGTCATCGCCGCGTTCTTGGCCCAAGCCACCTTCAGCGTCTGGCACCAGCTCGCCACCGGGGGAGGCCTGTTTGTCCTCGGCACGGTCGCGGTGCTCTGTCTGCTGGCCTTTTTCTGGGGCAAGGGGAGGTCGCGCGGATGAGTGCGTTGACGATGCTGGTCCTTTCCATGCTGGTCCTTGCTGTGTTTCTCTGCTCGGCGGCGTTTCTCTCTTTTATGATCGCGTTGACTTACCCGACCGTAAAGCAATCGCTGGCCCTATTCTGCGCCGGGAAGCGCGACGCATCGCTCTACGTGGATTTCGCGATTTTTGGGGGGATCTTCGCGGGTTGCGTCCTCACGCTCGCATTCGGGGCGGTGGTAATGGCCCTCAACATTTCCAGCGCTGAGGACGCCGCTCTATACGCGGCCACCTTGCTTAGCGCGGGGCTGGGCTACTGGGTGGGCCGATGAACCGCGAGCCTTCCACCTTGTTTGCCCCAGGCGTTCTTCCCGGGCCTGACGGCATCGAGCTGCTCCCCATGCCTGCGGAGATCCAAGCCATCTACGACGCTGCCCAACGCAACACGCCTTTCAGCATGGACGTGGACGACGCCCTGGCCGCGCACCGCCAAACGTGTGGTGAGCGGGATCAAATCGAGCACGCCCGACGGGTAGACCCGTCCGATGCCATGCCCATCGACCCGGAGGCTCGTCGCCAAGCCTATGAACGTCAGCGGCGGTATGCGATTGGCGCCGGCATGACCGCAGGCCTGACGCTTGGGGCCATCGCCCAGGCGCTTGGTGTGTCACCCTCCGAGATTCAAGGCGACCTGGCGGCGATGGATCGATGAGTCCGCGCAAAGGCTTCCTCGGCGGCCGCTCCCCGGCCCAGGTTCAATCCTGGCTGGACGAAGGGGTGAGCCAGCGCGCCCTGGCCCAACGCCTGGGCGTCACCCACCAGGCCGTGAACCGCTTCGTCCGGCGGCACCGCCTGGCGGGCTCCGGACGGCAGGCGTTCCGGGACCGCCAAGCCCGCGAGCTCGCTGAGCGTCGCCAGCAGGTGCAGCGGCTGGTCCGAGCCGGGCTGACCTCGGCCGAGGTGGCCCAGCGCTTGGGCTTGTCGCCGGCCACCATCGGCCTGGACCGCCGAGCCCTTCGCTTGGGGCGTGTCCTGAAAGGGCCAGAGCACCGCACCTTGCGCGGGCTGGCCCTGGACCAGGTTCGGGCTCGCTTGAAGGAGGTCAGCCGGGCTCACCTGGCGCGGGAACTCGGGGTGAGCAGTTCCGCCGTCTATCGCTACTGCGGGAAGGTGGGCCTCAGCCGTCCGTAGCCGAGATGCTTCTTGGCCCGCTGGTCGCTAAGTGGCCCAGCATATAGTTCGCGATCAGGCCCCGATCACGGGAAGGTTATTTCGATCAATGGCTTAGCCGCCGTTAGGCTTTGGAGCATTGGCCGAAATGCACCCGCTGAACGATACTTGGAGCCTGTTCGAGGGGATGTATTCGATGCCGCTGCTCAACTGGTCCGACCGTGACGAGGACCTAACCCGTTCCGCCCTGACGCCTTACCGCCTCCTGGAGCCGGTGGTCAGCTTGTCCTATGGGGAGGTGGACTCCCCCAACATGCTGATCGAGGGCGACAACCTGGATGCGTTGAAGGCGTTGCTGCCTTACTACGCTGGCCAGGTTGGTTGCGTCTACATAGACCCGCCGTTCAATACCGGAGCGATGTTCCCGAAATACGACGACAACTTCGAGCATTCGATTTGGTTGTCAATGATGTATGCCAGGCTCGAACTCATCCACGAGCTTGTTTCAGAGAAGGGATCTCTTTTTCTTCATCTGGACGATAACGAGGTTGACTATGCGAAGGTGATGCTGGATGAGATTTTTGGCCGGTCCAACTTCGTCAACAGGATAACTATCGCTGCCCGCTCGCCTTCTGCATTTAGCACTGTCAATCCTGGTGTATTCAAAGCATCGGAATACATTCTTTGGTATGCGAAGGACAAAGAGAAGTTTGAAGACGTAAGTGCCCGCATTCCACGCGGTGTTGACTATGCCTACAACCTTTGGCTGGAGAACCGGGATTTGCCTGAGAGTGAATGGAGGTTTTCGTCTCTTGCCGATAAATATGCTGAGGTGCCGCGGAACGCAAGGATCAAACACCCTAAGTCTATTCTCCAGCACTTCGACAAGTGGGTTCTGAAGAACTCAAGCCAAGTCTGCCGCTTGGCATCCATTAGCGACTCCGGTGCGGGTCAGGCAATCGTTGATCTAAAGAAAGAGTCTCTCACTCGACCTGGTGAAGTTCTAAAGCTGGAGCGGGGCGAATCGCTCGATACGGTCTACATCTTGGACGGTCAGCAAATCCTTTTCTACAGCAAGAACGTTGTTGAGATTGATGGAGAGCCTGTCGCCTCCTCAATGCTTACGAATATCTGGAGTGATATCTCGTGGGAGGGCATTGCTGGCGAGGGCGGCGTGACATTTAAGAAAGGTAAAAAGCCCGAGCGGCTCCTGCGTCGTTGCATTGAGTTAACGACTAAACCTGGGGACCTTGTTCTCGATAGTTTTCTTGGAAGCGGGACGACAGCAGCAGTTGCTTTGAAGCTCAATCGCAGGTTTGTTGGTATTGAGCGAGGTGACCAGGCGCGAAGCCATTGCCAAGCGAGGCTTGTATCCGTTGTGGAAGGTGAGCAATCAGGTATTTCGAAAGAAGTCGGTTGGAAAGGTGGCGGTGGCTTTCGCTTCTACAAGCTCGGCGTGCCCGTATTCGATGACCAAGGTCACATCCGCGAGGGCATCAAGTTCGAACACTTGGCCGCCCACGTCTGGTTTGCCGAAACGGGCACCGCACGCTCCACACGTGCCTCGAAGCAACCGTTCCTGGGTGAGCACCATGGGATCGGCTATTACCTGCTGTTCAATGGCATCTTGGGCGACGAGAGCAAGACCGGCGGCAACGTGCTGACCAAGCGGGTGGTGAAAGGCCTGCAGCCATTTGACGGGCCCAAGGTGATCTACGGCGAGTCCTGCGACTTGCCCAAGGAGCGGCTGGAAGAGCTCCAGATCACCTTCAAGCAAACCCCCTACGACATCAAGGCACGCTAAGCATGGCTCTTTCTCTCAAGGTGTATCAGCAGCGGGCCTTGTGCAGCCTGGCCCAGTTCCTAGAAGACGCCAGGCTGACCGGCCCCGCATCCGCGTTTGAGAAGAACGTGGATGCCGGTCTGATCGCCCACTACAAGCCCATGCCGGGTATGGAAGCCTCGCCCTACGTCTGCCTTCGCATCCCCACTGGCGGCGGCAAAACGGTTATGGGCGCGCACATCATCCAGGCGGCAGGCGACGCCTACCTCGAGCGCGAGTTCCCGCTGGTCATGTGGATGGTGCCCACCACCCAGATCAAGACCCAGACGCTGGAAGCCTTCAAGAACCCCCGCCACCCCTATCGCCAGGAGCTGGACGAGGCGTTTGGGGGCAAGGTCGCGGTGTTCGACGTGGAAGACTTCACCCACATCCGCCCTGCTGATCTGGGAACCAAGGTCTGCGTGGTCATTTCGACGATGGCCGCGCTGCGCGTGGAGAACCAGGAAGGCCGCAAGGTTTACGAGCACCACGAAGATCTGGAGCCTCACTTCGCCGGCAGCGTGTCCGATTTGCCCTACTTGGAGCAGAACAAGGCGGGAAAGGCCATCGCGTCCTTTGCCAATCTGCTGAAACTTCACGGTCCGTTGGTCATCACCGACGAAGCCCACAATGCCAACACGCCCCTGTCCTATCAGGTCTACGAGCGCCTGGGTGCCAAGGTAGTGGTGGAGCTCACCGCAACCCCGGAAGCCAGTAAAAGCAATGTGCTGGTCAGCGTCAGTGCCTTTGAGCTCAAGGGCGCGGACATGATCAAGTTCCCAGTCGTGCTCAAGGAGCACGTCGGGCAATGGGAAGTCGCCGTGGGCAGCGCTGTGGCCCGCCGCAACGAGTTGGGCAAGACCGCGCTGGGCGAGCCGGATTACATCCGTCCCATCCTGCTGATTCAGGCTGAGAACGCCAAGGGCACTGCCACGGTCGAGGAGGTCAAGAAGCACCTCATCGACAACGAGAAGGTGCCCGAGAAGGCGATTGCCATCGCCACGGGCGATCAGCGCGAGATCGACGGCGTGGACCTGTTCGCCAAGGATTGCCCCATCGAGGTCATCATCACCAAGCAAGCGCTCAAGGAAGGGTGGGATTGCTCCTTTGCCTACGTCTTCTGCTCGGTGGCCCAGGTCAAGAGCGACAAGGACATCCAGCAGCTGCTGGGCCGCGTGCTGCGCATGCCGTATGCCACCCGCCGCAAGCAGGAGGTCATGAACAAGGCCTACGCCCATGTCACCACTGCGGCGTTCAATCTGGCTGCCGCAGAGCTCACCAAGTCGCTCATCGACATCGGCTTCAACCCTCTGGAGGCCGTGGGCGCGGTGCTGCCGGATCCCACACCTGGGCCCGGCTTGGACTTGCGAGGCGGCAAGGTCAATCCGGTTCCCGTGACGCCCAAGACCACCATTGCCGTGAGCAAACAACCGGATCTTACTGGTATCCCTGCTCGGGACCAGACCAGCGTTGTTTTCACTCCGAACGAGGAAGGCAAGGGCGGCTCGGTGGAGATCACGGGCGAGGTGGACGAGTCCACCGTGGAAGCGATCACCAAGGCTGTGCCAACCAAGGAGCGGGAGGAGGCCACGGCAACCATCGAGCGCCACCAGATCGCTTCCAAGGCCGTCAAAGCCCCCAGCCAGAACGGCGCAGTGTTCAGCGTGCCCCGGCTTGGGGTCATGGAGCAGGGCGAGCTGGAGTTCGTGGAGAGCGGCGCCACGCCGCCGGGCTTCACCTGGGACTTGCTGGCCTATCCCCCGGACTTGACAAGCCTCAAGTTCAATGCAGATAGCAAGACCTTTGAAGTCGATTTGGTGGAAGAGAAGGTCAGCTACACGCCGATTGATGACGACGTGAACACCTACTTGCCAGGCTTCGCCAAGGACCGCACACAGGCGGACCTGGTGGGCTGGCTGGACCAGAAGATCCGCGATCCAGCGGTCAAGCAGCCCGTGCTGCGGGAGTGGTTGCGCCGGTCCATCGGCGGGCTGTCCGAAGATCGCGGCTTCTCGTTATCCCAACTGCTCAATGGCCAGTTCGTGCTCCGACGGAAGCTCGGCGAGCAGCTTCAGATCGCCAAGGCGGAGGCGCTCAAGGATGGCTTCCAGCAGGCCTTGTTTGGTGCCGACGCCGACATCGTGGTCAGCGATGAGCCCGATGCCATGTTCACCTACCCCGCGGACATGACCCAGTATCCGGCGCACTCCTACTACCAAGGCGGCACGTATCGCTTCCGCAAGCACTACTACCCCTTCGTGGGCGATCTTCAATGGAAGACCGCCGGGGGCAAGGTGGGGGAGGAGTTTCTCTGCGCCCAGGCCATCGATCAGCTGGATGAGGTGGCGTTTTGGGTCCGAAACTTGGTGGACAAGAGCCAGTTCTGGATGCCGACGTCCAAGCAGCGGACCTACCCGGACTTCGTTGCCAAGCTCAAGGACGGTCGCCTGCTGGTCGTCGAATACAAGGGTGGCGACCGTTACACGGCGGACTCCGAAAAGGAGAAACGCATGATCGGGGAGCTCTGGGCCAGCAAGAGCAAGGGAAGGGGGATCTACCTCATGGCCCAGTTGAAGGATGAGAAGGGCAACAGCGTGACCGAGCAGCTGAAGGCAGCCATCGGGGAGTGACTTCATAACAGGGGGAAGGGAATGGCTGTCTATATTTCAGATCTCGATATTCGCAACTTTCGGTCGTGCGTTTCTACGCAGTTGCAGCTGACCGAGTTCACGCCACTCGTTGGGTTGAACAACTGCGGTAAAAGCAACTGCCTCACTGCACTTCAATGGTTGGTAAAAGGGGGGCGCTGGAAGGAGGAAGACTTCCACGATCCACTTCTGCCTATTGAGGTATCTGGCCGTCTCTATGGCATCGTCGAAGAAGACCTTGCCATGCTGGACTTGAAGCATCGAACAAGGATCGAGCCGCATGTGCGTGATGGCGTGCTTCGCATCCGAAAGCATCAGCAAGGGGCTGGCAGTGGCGTTTCACTGACCGTGTTGAACTTAGACACGAACGAGTGGGATCCAAATCCGACTGGCATTGATCAGGCCATCTCAGCTCTTTTCCCGGATCCAATACGGATCGGGGCTATGGAGGATGCGGAAGAGGATGCCAGTAAGGCAAAGACCAGTACGACGATTGGTAAGCTTTTAATAGACATGGTCGCAGCTATTCAAGAAAGGCATCAGGCGGATCTATCGCCGCACCTTTTGGCAATCGTTGGAATGCTTTCCGCTGAGGGTGCAGAACGATTTGAAGAGCTGGGGAGGATTGACGCCTCCATCAATCAAAAAATCGCCGATCTGTTCCCTGGGGTGAGCATCAAGCTGGATTTCCCCGTCCCTGTGTTGAACGACCTCATCAAGGCGGGAACCGTCAAGGTCTATGAGGGAGACGGAAAGGGCAGGGGATTTGGTTCATACGGGCATGGTGCCCAGCGCGCTATTCAGATGGCAATGGTGCGCCACCTGGCTGACCTCAAGCGAGGCGTTGCCATAGCCGGTGGAGTGACGCTGCTGCTGATTGATGAGCCCGAGCTGTTCATGCATCCCTTTGCTGTAGAGCAGGTTCGCGAAGCACTGAGGGCACTTTCCGCGTCGGGCTATCAGGTGGTCTTTTCGACCCACTCTGCTCAAATGATCCTCGCGCGCGACGCTAAAAATGCTTTGTTGATGACGAAGAAGCATCCGCAGGGGACCCAAGCAAGGCCCAGGCTTCAGTCGGTGGTCGAGCAGTTGGTTGCCGAGCCTACGCATCAGCTCCACCAGATCTTCAGTTTGACCAACTCTTCCCAGATGCTCTTCGCTGACAAGGTGGTCTTGACCGAGGGAAAGACAGAGCTCCGGTTGCTCCCCAGCCTCTTCAATGCAGTCTCCGGCAAGACCATGGGGCAGTCTTCGCTCGCGATTGTCGCGATGAGCGGCGTCTCGGATACCCAGAAGTCCATGGAGATCCTGGAGGCGCTGGGCCTTCCAGCATGCGCGATTGTGGACCTTGATTACGCGTTTCGGCAGGCCACCAAGCACGGTTTCCTTGACCCGAGCGACACTGATATCGCTACATGCCGCTCGATGCTAAGAACGATGGCGGACGAGGGTCAGATCACCTTGGACGAAGGGGGACTCCCTAAGAAGGGCCCCCAGGGCCCGGCCTCGAAGGCTTTCGAGCTTCTAGCGGAAAGAGTAGAAGCATTGCCGCACATCCAGGCACTCGTCCGAAAGCTTCGGGACAAATCGATCTGGCTATGGAGCCGGGGTGCCATCGAGCCTCATGTTGGGCTGACCGAAAAGAAGGAGCACGCCTGGCTGGCGTTCCAAGTGAAGGTCGAAAGCGATGGGGTGGATGCAGCATGTGCGGACGCAGCAAGCGTGCGAGAACTCGTGGAGTGGCTGGCTCGCTAACGTCCGCTAGCACGTTGGCTAGTCCACCGGCCCGGAGCGCTCGCGGAGCTTCTCGCAAGCGCGCTGGGCGGCATGACCATCGTTAGTCTGGCAGGGCGAATGTGAGTTTAGCCAACCCGTGCCGGCATGGCTTGGAGCGTGGCGTTCAGTTCGTTGCCGAACGCCACGATGAACTTGCTTTGACGGTTATGTTCTTTTCGCAGCGTCTCCAGCACCCAGCGGGCGGGATAGGATCTGTCTCCGAAGGTGAACTCGCCGAACTGCAAGCCATGTTCCTTTACCTGATCTATCTCAAACTTCGTTTGATAGGAAACTTTGATCAAGGATCGATGCTTGGAATGGTTGTTGAGGTCATCGATGTAGACGAAACTTTCGTCCGCAACGAGTTGGCTGTAGACCTCTTTCAGTGGCTCAGGAAGGCGTCTGTTCACCTCCTTTCGGGTGATGTCTCGCAAGCGCTGGATACGAGTTTTTTCATCCAAGTCCATTCCTAATGCCCAGTAGGCGAAGTAGGCCAAGTGGTCGGGGAGAGAGTGAAGGTTCTGGACGCAAGCAAATGCATGGGCGTGGGAAAAGCGAAAGTGTTCCCAGGCCCCGGGCTCGTCGTCTTCGTCAAATACGCCCAAAAAAACCAACATGGCCTCATCGCTGGTTCGGCCTTCCATCGGCTTCTTGATGAAATAGTTGGCTTGCCTGTAGTGGTATTCGCTGAAGTAAATGCGCTCATTGAGTGCCTGTAGGCAAGAACGCACCTTCTCTAACTGATCGCGGCCAAAGATTCGTTCGACCTGTCCACGCGTTTCGTCGTTATTCCATCGCTTCCTAACCTGGTTCATCCATTCACCCTAACTAGCTGGTCACACCTCGTAGTTTATGCCGGACACAATGCATCCTGCTTGACCGACCAAGCCGGTTTCCGGATGGGCTTGCTTGCCCTTTGGCCGCCATGCCGCGCCCGCGAACTCTTCCTTGGCGAGCCAAAGTCGGCGGGAGAGTGCTGCGGCCTGGTTTCGCGCGCGAGCGTCAATGCTGTGGGCTAGGGCACCGCTGGTGGCACCACGACATCAAGGAGCGTGAAGTCCAGGCCCAATGGGACGGCGAAGGTTTGGGCAATGACTTTCTGACTCTTGCCCAGCGAGTCGCCAGGAGCTTTGACCTCCACGAAGCGGAGCTGCCGTTCCCTCCACATCGTGATGTCCGGCCAGCCGCGGCGGTATTCGTAGGGGTTAGAGGCGAAAATGGTGGCAATGCGGTGAAGCAAATCAGAGCCGGCAACTTCAAACAGTTCCAATAGCATCCAGCGCTCCAGGCCGGGAAACACATCGAGAACTGACGAGGTGTCGGACGAATGCCCCCACGCCGTTTGCTCTATGTGTGGACCCCGAGACGCCATTTGGTCAAAGTTAGCCGCCACTTGACCGGCGGTTGCGCGGGCCAGATTCGTGAGCAACTCGGCAACGGTGTAGGATCGTCCGTAGGATGGTTCTGCGGCCAGCGTATAGAGCGCCTCGACGTAGCGCGTGCGCTCGTCGTATCCAAGGTTCTGGAACGACATGGCTTTGATGAGGGTCAGCAAAAGGCCGCCTTCGCCGCTGAACCCTCGCCATCCTTGCTGGGCGAAGTGGGACAGGGCCGCCTTTTCGACCGAAAGCGGCTGGCTCATTTGTGGGCACATCCACTGTTTCGGGCCGGGGCCGCATTTCAGGCGGACCTTCTCGTATCCAAACCCCGCCTTTTCGGCATTTCGCTGTCGGACCGTGATCATGTCTCATCTTAGCTCAGGGGTGACGATTGGAAATGCCTATCCCGACCAGCGCTGAAGGTGTGAGCGCCGCCGGGCGACGGTTAGCAGGGGGATTGATCATGAGATTGAAAGAAGTTTTGGCTCGTCGCTGCACTATTCGCCGTATGCCCACCCGTTATCGCCAAATATGAGGAGGTGAATAAGGCATCCGTCCAAGTCGGCACCGCGACGCCGCGGGGCAACTCGACGAGTCTCGAATGCAAGGCAGGCAGCCTGGCGATCGCCCAGCGCTACGGGAGGGGCTCGATGGCCGTTTCGATGACCAGCTAACACGCCTGAATCCAGTCCACCCGACCGCTAGGGGTCTTCTTCTAAAGCTTTTTGACCAAGAGCGTCGAGGCCGGACGCACGCTGATCTGCCGCACGAGGCTGGTTTCGGTGGATGGAAGTTGGCCGAAGGGCGCGTCCTGCGTTGGCCCTGGCTCCGCCGATGGGCTATAACCCTTGCTTGCCCTCAACGGAGTATTTGCCTTGGCCTTGACCACTCTTCAGTCGATCAACGCAGAAATCAAGCACCTCGAAGCCCAAAAGCGGCTGGTTGAGAAGCGCGATGGTGAGGTGCCCAAGGCGATTGCGGTGCTTCAGAAGTATGCGAAGGTTCTCAGCCCCGCCCAGCGTCGCCAGGTTGCCAAGCTCATTGGCGAGGCCATTGACGTCAAGCCGGCGCGTTCCCCGAAACCTTCTGTGGGGCCGCTGAAGGGCCGAAAGCTCGGCAAAGTCGCCCCCAAGTATCGACTCCCGACGGGAGAGACCTGGGCAGGCCGAGGGCTGGCACCCAAGGCTTTCACGGCATGGGCCAAGTCGGCCGAAGGCAAGGCGTGGGCGCAGGCCAACCCTGGGGCCAAGTTCCCGCCCGCCGCTGGCAAGGTGAAGAAGGCCGCGGCTAAGGGAGCTGCGAAGGTGGGCAAGGTCGCCAAGAAGGCAAAGCCGATTCGGAAACCTGCCAAGAAGGCCAAGGCGAAGCCGGCAGCTTAATCCCTGCACAAAGACCCTGCGAATGCCCGTGCCAAGGCGTTGGCCGCTGCACACGTGTTGCTCGAAATGGCCGACGGGACGCTCTTGCAAGGGGAGGCTGGAACGCGACTGCGCACCGAGTTTGGGCTTCACTGGTCCGCCTTGACGTGCGTCCAATACTTGTCAGGGAAGGACGCGGTCGCTGCATTGACCGCCCTTCCGAGCGATGGGAGCGAGCAGGGGCGGACGAAATCGGATCTCCTCCAAGCCGTGGTCATGGCCCTGGCGGTTGTCCGCGAGGCGCGAGGGAGTGGTTGAGGGAAGGTGTCTGCCAGCAAGCTGTCCCTGCGCCTTCAAGAGGTGCGAGCCGGCTCAAACGAGGGTTCGTAGAGCTTGATGAGGTCATACAGGAGCATGCGCAATCCCTGGCGGCAGTCTGGACCACCATCTTCCCACTGCCAGCCGCTTCTGAACCAAGGCCCGGAACGCTTCAGGGGAGGGAGCTGGTCCCGTTCGCTTGTGCCTGCACTGGTTGCATCGGGCATGCGCGGCCACCACATTCCCGGATACGTCTCGGCCCCCATCCTGCTGGGCGACCAGGTGCTCCGCGGTGCATTGAAAGGCTCGAGCCTTGCTGGGCTTCAGCCCGAGCTCTGAAGGAGCTGCGAGCCACATCGGCAGGCCGCAGTAGTAGCAGCGGCCGAACTGGGCATGGAAGGCAGACGTGCGGAGGGATTTGCGGCGTTTGGTCGTCATGGATGGCTCCGGAATCGAAAAAAGATTCCCGCGCCCCCATTGGGTGGACCTCGGGCACCCGGAGCCTATTGGCTATGCGGGCACAACACCGACGCTTCTGCGACCGGCGATTGCTTTTTAGCTCACTCGTGCCCTCGGTGCAAGCGCTTGGGTTGGCCCCTGCAACTCTTGTTGCCCGATCCTCTTGCGGAAATAGATTTATCGAGTATTGGTGAAGCAAGCCCAATCCGGGCCACTTTCCCTTTCCCTAAATCCGAGGAGGATTTTTCATGCGCAAGACCCTTTCTTTTTCTCTGGCCTTGATGGCCGCGTTTTCTGCCGCTTCGGCCTCCGCCGCCGACGTCACCGAAGACTTGATGATTTCTGCGACCGTGAACAACGAGTGCAGCCTGCTCGTGACCCAGCTGGGCGGCGGTGAATACAACGGTTTGGCGTCCGGCACGCAGGGTTATTCCAACGGCGCGTTGCTGGTTCGCTGCAACCAAGGCACCGCCTTCAGCATCGTGCCCGGCGACGGGTTGAACTACGGCGCCGCGATTGCTCGTCCCAATCACCGCGCCGTGTCCGATGGGGCCGGAAACTTCGTCGCCTACGGCCTCTTCAAAGATCCCGGTGCCAGCCAAGTGTGGGGCAGTGGGGCCGATGCTTGGGAGGGCGTGGGAACCGGTGAGCAGCAGATGATCGGCATCGGTTATGCCTTCTACGATTTGAACAAGGTGCCCGGTGGAACCTTCTCCGACACCATCGCCGTAACCCTGACTTATTGATCCTCAACCGTTTCCCTTAAAGCCCCCGGAAATCCTCGGGGGTTTTCTTTTGGGGGTGGGTTGACAACTTTGAATGTTTTGGTTGGATCAAAGGAGGTGATCGGTTTGGAGGAGTGATGTTGAAGCGTTTGTTGGCCGTTTCGTTGTGCTCATTGTTCGCCGTGCCTGCGTGGGCGGGCAACGTGTCGCTATTTCCCACAAGCATCGTGGCCCCGGCTGGAGAAAAGGCAGGGGCGTTGACCTTGGAAAACCATGGGGAAACCCCCGAGCGCTTTCAGGTGACGGTGCTGGACTGGTCCCAAGATCCCAGCGGGCAGGACGTGACCGGCCCCGCCAAGGCGGTGATCGCGGCACCGTCCATTGTCGAAATCCCGCCTGGGTCCCGCCGGGCCGTGCGGTTGGTGCGCACCCAAGGCATCGGCACGCCGGGCTACTACCGCGTGCTGCTGCGCCAGTTGCCCCAGCCGTCCACGGCGGGCCAGGTGCAGTTGTTGATCCACCAGAACCTGCCGGTGGGGTTTGAAGACGCCAAGGCCGGTCCTCCGGTGCTCACGGCCCGCTTCACCGCCGACGGCCTTCTGCTGACCAACACCGGTTCGACCGCCGCGCGCCTGATCGCCGTCGGTCCTCAAGGCATGCCGGCATGGCGCGAAGGGGCGTTGGGATGGGTATTGCCGGGGCAGAGCAAGCACGTGGAGCTCAAGCCTGGTCTCAAGGCGTCCACGCTCTCAATCACGGTCAACGGGGCTCCCGTCGTCGTCCCCGTGAACTGAGGGCGACACGTGCGGCGGGGAAGCGTCCTGGGCCTCGCGCTGGCCCTGTCCATTGGCAGCGCGCACGCGGCCATCCCAGACGGGGTGGAGCCGGTGCTGGCCGCGCCGATCCAGGCCAACGGGCTGCCCGCGAAGGACCCCGTGTTGCTCTGGCAGCAAAGTGGGGCCTGGGTGGCCGAATCCACGACCTGGCAGCAGCTCGGCGTGACCCTTCGCCCGGGCGAGGAGGGCCAGGACCTGACCGACCAAGCCTTGGGCGTGACCGTGGCTTACACCCCCGAGAACGCCACCGTCCAGCTCACCATTCCGGCTGACCGCAAGCCGGCGCAGCAGCTCAGCCAGCACGGCACTCCGGTTTCTCAGGTGTCGCCCGCCATCGGGGGCGTCTTGGTCAACTACAACCTCGCCACCCAGATTGCAGGCGGCCAACAAGCCACGTCCTTGGCACTGGACGCGCGCACCGGAGGGCGTTGGGGCGCGGTCTCCACCACCGGGCAGCTCAACCAATCCCCCAACGGGTTTGGCATGCGCCGCGGCATGACCGCTTGGCAGAAAGACGACCTGCCGCGCCAACGGACTTGGCAAGCCGGCGATGTCTACGCCACGCCCCGCATCGGCCCCGTGGCGCTGGGCGGCATTCGACTCGCGAAGGACCCGGCAGCACTGGATCCGCTCACGCCGACGTGGCCCGTCCCGACCTTGGGGGGCATCGCGTTGGATCCGGGGCAGGTCAAGGTCCTGTCCAACCAGGCCGAAATCACACGCCAAGACGTCAAGGCCGGCCCCTTCACCGTGGACGGTCGAAACGTGGCCCTGGGGGCCAGCCAAACGGATGTAGTGGTGCGTGACGCCTACGGCCGGGAAACTGCCGTTTCCACTGCACGGCTCTACGTGGCCCCAACCCTGCTGCGTCCCGGGCTCTCCGCGTGGGAAATCGCGGCGGGACAAGTCCGCGAAGACGAAAACCGCTACGGCACGGCCGGCGTCAGCGCGTCGTGGGCCAAGGGCGTCAACGACCGCTGGACCATCCGAGCCGGTGGTCAGGTGGACGAGAACGGCAAGGGCAACGTCACCGTGGGTTCCACCTGGGCCCCGGGCACTTGGGGCGTTTTCGATGGCGAGGTGGGCCGCTCAAGCCAAGGTGGAACGCGCTGGGCGGCCAGCTACGACTACCGCGGCCCCAAGCTGGGCGTTCGATTGGAACACGAAGAGAACGAAGGCTTCTGGCGCCTGCAGAGCACCTACGCCACACCCATTGCCTCGCGCACCCAAGCCTCCGTGTTCTACCGCCCGGATCGCCGCTTCACTGTGCGTGGCATCTACAGTGCCATCGACACGGGGCGCTCCAGCCTGGCCTTCGCTTCCTTGGGCGTGAGCGCGAACCTGGGCACTGCAGGCCAGGTGTCCGCCAACGTGCTCCGAGACCTCCAAGGCGACGATCTTCAAGTGTCCGCCAGCTACACCTACCGCTTCGGCAGCAAGGCCAGCGTGGGCGTTCGGGCCCGCCAGGCCCCAGGCCAGGATGCCCTGACCACCCGAGCGACCTACCGCACCGAGGGCGGCCTTCGCTTGGCGGCAGAGCACACCGAGGGCGATCAGGGCAGCACCCGGGCCACGGCGGATGCCATGACGCGTTACGGCGACGCCCGGATCATGGTGGACCACTACGACGGGCAAACCCAGGTGGCGGCCAACTTCTCCGGCGCCGTGTTCCTGGACCACCGCGGCGTGGCCTTCGGGCGACCCGCCTACGCCAGCTTCGCCGTGGTGGATGTGCCGGGCCAGGCGGGCTTGCCGGTGCGGGTCAACGGAGCGCCGGTCGGCCAGACCAACAAGCAAGGCCGCGTGTTGGTGACCGACGTTCCCTCCCTGCTACCCACCACCGTCAGCCTCAAGGACAAGGAGCTGCCGGTGGGCGTGGAGATCGGGGAGACCGAAAAGCAATCCGTGGCGCCCCGCCAAGGCGGTGTGCGGGTGACCTTCCCCGTGCTGACGCAGAACGCCCGGGCCTTCATCCTGACAGGTCCGATCATCGCGCCGGGCACCGTCGCGTCCACGCCGAACGAACAAGCCATGGTCGGCTACGACGGAGCCCTTTACCTAGAACACCCTGAGCCGGGGATGGCCGTCGAGGTTTCCGGCGTGTGCAAAGCCGTGTTGCCGTCGCCACTGCCGGGCGTGGACGAAGTGGCGAAGTTAAGGTGCAACTAGCCGCTCAGGTCTCCCTCGCGAGTAGGCGGCACCCCTAGCACCCTTGCCTTTGCAGCAATGACTGCGCAAACGGTCGACCCACAAGCTGGGCAAACCGCAGGCTTGAGAAGCCTCTCTGGCAAGATAGGAACGATGGCCTCGCATTCGCAGCGCAGCCCCAAGGCTTCGACCTTCTGCACCCGCCGCTCCGGGTCCCCCTTGATGGCCAAATAGCTCGAGTTGCACTTGGTATTCGGGCAGAAAACGGGCTTGTCCCCCGCTTGCTCGGCCGGGCCGAGAATGAGCACATGGCCGCAGTCGACGCATTTGCCCGTCGCGAGATCCTTGCTGGCAGCGATCAGCGTCGAGCTCGCAACCTCTTCCAGCTCAGCGATGAGAACACGGAGCCTTTCGATCTTCGGCCGTGCGTTCGTCAGATCTTTGCGCAGATGGAGAAAGCTCCCCAACGAGTTGTAGTAACTGCGAAACTTGCCCCAAGGAATGCGCTTGGCCTCGCCGATCGGCAAGAAATCCTTGTCCTTGAAAGCGGCCTTCAAGTCACTTGAGGCAAAATCGAGGTCTTTGGGCGGTGGCGTTACCGAGATGGAGAAGCTGGCCGTTTGATCAGAGTTCGGATCGAAGGCGGCCAGCATTTTGATGATCTGGTCCGGTCGCCACTCGCGAGCAAGCTCGGTGGAAACGTCTTCACCATATGCAGCCAAGTTCTGATACGCCACGGATTCCAGGCAGAATCGTAGTTCCAGCGCGGCGTAGATCAATGACGCGTCATCGCCCCTGCTGATTAGTTCTTTAGCCGTGCTTAAACGTTCCGCGATGTTGTAAAGGGCCATAATCAAAGGTTACTCGATTGGAACTCGGGATCAAGTTAACAGCCGCCTGTAGGCGCTATCTCACAACGCGATTGCCTAAATGCGTGGGCGGGACTAAAGTTCGTGGAGGGGGGGATGGCCAGACAAGTTGAGAAGGAGCGCCCAATGCCCATCAGGGCCGTGGTGTATGTCAGCGAGGCATCCGACGCGTTGCGCGGCGATCTGCTTGGCCTCCGGAGCGGCAAGCTCCAGGAGCTGGTCGACGACGCAACTCGATTTAACCGGGACGCAGGTGTCAGTGGGGTGCTCTTGTTCGACGGGACGCGCTTCGTCCAATACTTGGAGGGCCCCCCGGACGGGTTGGACGTGGTGTTCTCAAGGGTGCTCGGTGCTTCGAGCCATCACGACCTGATCGAGCTGCAAAGCGGGACGATCATGGATCGCCGCTTGCCTTATTGGCCTATGCGCTGGTTGCCTGTGGAAGTTAAAGAGCTGAGCGAGGTCGCAGTGGGCGACTGGACCGGTTTCAAGGTGCGGGGGGATGGAGAAGCGTTGAACGCAACGGCGATCGACCGGCTGCTGTTCCTAGTGAGCAGACGCGCACTGGTAGGAAGATGAACCAGTGGCGACCGCCTGGCCGCGCAAGGAATCCGCCCCCCTACGTGCAGCCCAAGTCTTCGTGGATCGCCGTAACAAGCTGTCGGAAGCGGTAAGGCTTCGGGAGAAATCGAACCGTCTCGGGCAGCGGGGGCAGCTGCGAGCGTTGAAGGCCAGACGCGAGCATGACGCGGGCCTGGGGTTGAGCAACCGCGGCTTCCGCCGCGACCTCCAGCCCGTCGGCGCTGTCTGGCATGTTGAAGTCGGTCACTACCACCGCGAACCTGGCGTCGCCGCGCAGGAGGACGAGGGCCTCATCCCCGTTGCTGGCGGGAGTGACTTGGAAGCCCTGAGAGGTCAGAGCCTCTACGACGACGCTGCGGAGATCGTCTTCGTCTTCAACAAACAACACGTGGATCGGCATCTCAATGCTCTGGTGCGGGGAAGCAAAGGCTAACGCGGGTTCCCTTCCCAAGCTCGCTCTGGAGCTCGGTGAACCCGCCGGACTGGGCCGTGAAGCCAAACACTTGGCTCAAGCCCAGCCCGCTGCCCCTTCCAATGGGTTTGGTGGTGAAAAACGGTTCAAATACCCTGGCCTGCTGGTCCGCCTCAATCCCTGAACCGTCGTCTCGGATGCTCAGGCAGATGTAAGGTCTTTCACTGGTGTTGGGCAACGTAGGATCACGGGTTTGCCGCGCAGAGGCCGTGATGAGGATCGTTCCGCCCTTCGGCATGGCGTCGCGGCTGTTGCACACCAGGTTAAGGATTGCGGCCTCCAGCTGTGCCTTGTCCAGCGACAGGGTCGGAAGGCCCCGGGAAACTTCGACGGTCAATGCGATCGCGTCGCCGGCGGAGCGGCGCAGCATCGCTTCGCATTCGGCCATCAAGGCGGCCAAGTCGACTGCCTCTGGCACCAAGGTTTGTCCCTTGCCGAAGGTCAGCAACTGCCGAGTCAGAAGGGCCCCGCGCTCGGCGGCCCGCTGCGCGGTATCGATGAGCTTGGCCACGCCTCCGTTTTTCACCCGCAGGCTGATGAGGTCTAAACAGTTGGCCACGATGGTCAACAGGTTGTTGAAATCGTGGGCCAAGCCGAGCGTGAACTTGCCGATGGCCTCCATCTTCTGCGCCTGCAGGAGATCGCGCTGGGCTTGGAGCAGCTGCTCCTGCGCTTCGTGGCGCTGGGTGATGTCGCGGGTGATTTTGGCAAACCCCACCAGTTCCCCGTCTTCCCAGATGGGATCGATCACGACGCTGGCACGAAAGCGGGTCCCGTCCTGCCGCAATCGCCAGCCCTCGGCGACGTAGCGCCCTTCTAAGGCCGCGGTCCGCAGGTTTCGCTCTGGTAGGCCGGCTTGGGCCTCCTCGGGCAGGTAGAAGCGGGAAAAGTTGGTGCCGACCACGTCGGCAGCCTGGTAGCCCTTGATTCGTTGCCCACCCGGGTTCCAGGTCTGGATCACCCCGCTGGGGTCGAGCATGTATAGGGCGTAGTCGGTGACGGAGTTCACCAGCAGGGCAAACTGCCGGCTCTCGTCCCTCAAATCGGTTTTCGCTTTCGCTGGTTGGTTCATGGGTCATCCTCTCGGCAGGGCCACCGAAGGGCGACAGAGTGCGCAGTGTAGAAGAGCGACGGCCGTCATCCTTTTGCGCCCTCTTAACAAATCGGGCGAGCCCTCGGGCCACACTGTCCAATCGTGGCACATCCACTCAGAGCGCTTGTAGGGAGAAAGTCATGGGATTGGACGGCAAAGCAGTAAGGGTTCTTCTTGTAGAGGACGAACCCACTCTCATGATGGTCTTGGAGCAGGCCATTGCCCAAGTCGGCTACGACGTCTCCAAGACGGCCGAAGATTTGCCCACAGCCTTGGCATGCGCCGAGGAGGCGGCCTTCGATGTTGCGGTGCTGGACGTCAACTTGAACGGGGTCGAGTCTTACCCCGTGGCCGATCGCTTGGTCGAGTTGGGGGTGCCGTTCCTGTTTACGACCGGCCTTGGGGCCAGCCGGCTGCCCGAACGCTTCAAAGGCACGCCCTTCCTTGAAAAGCCGTTCCGCCTGAAAGAGATCGCCGCCGCCCTCCAGTCCCTTTGCCACGAACTGGAGGTTCACTGAGTTTCCGGGCCTTGGGCGCCGGTCGGGACCTTCGGGTCCCTTTTTTTATTTCAGCGGGGCCTCGACCTGCTGGTAGGTTCCCACAGTCTTGCTCATGCCCAGAATGTGGCCCTTCGCGGCCTTTAGCACTTCGTCCCGCGTCGCGCCGGCCTTCAGATCAAGCACGGTGTCCAAGGCCAACAGCTGGAAGTGGTAATGGTGCGGTGGATCGCCCACAGGCGGTTTGGGGCCGAAATAGCCCACCGATCCTCGGCTGTTCGCCCCCTGCAGCATTCCCTCCGGTTTCAGAAGCCGCGGATCGACCGGCAGGCCCTCGGGCAGCGATTGCTCGGTGGCTGGGATGTTGTAAGCGACCCAGTGAACGAAGGGTTTGACGTTGGCTGCATCCGGATCCTCCATGATCAGCGCATAGGACTTGGCACCAGGCATCGGGCTCCAAGAAAGAGCGGGCGATGCATCGTCGTGATACGCGCTGAAGCGGGGAGGCAATGCTTGGCCCGAGGAAAACGCCGGGGAGCGGAACTCGAACGTGGCGGCTTTGCCGATCCGATCCTTGGCCAACGGCACGCCCGAGCCTTGATTGACTTGGGCCATCAAGGGCCCGCTAGGCACTGCGGTCGCGGGGGAGGCGGACGCTTGGCCTGGGCCGTAAGTCACTCTGTAGATGACGCCGTTGGCATCGTCGCCGACCAAAAGTGCACCGCCCTTCGTCATCGCCAGACCGACGGGCCTTGCGATATGCGCCTGGCCGTTGTCGACCAGGAAGCCGGTCAAGAAGGGCTCAAACCCGACCGGCTTGCCGGCGTTGAAACGAACCCGCACCACCTCGTAGCCCGACGCAGGCTTGCGGTTCCAGGAACCGCGCATCGTCACGAAGGCGTCCCCCCGGTAAGCTGCCGGAAACTGCTGGCCGGTGTAGAACAGCATCTGCATGGGGGCCGCGTGGGCTGTGTAGCCGAGCACCATGGGCTCGCTTGTCGCCGCCCATTGCTGTTTGCTGATCTGCCCTGGCGGTGTGCTCTGGGGATTCACCCCGTCCTTGCCCCAGATGTGGGGCCAACCATACTTCTTTCCTTTCTGAATGCGGTTGAGCTCCTCGGGCTGCTCATCGTTGCCCAAGTAGTCGATGCCGTGATCCATCCCCCACAGCTCCCCCGTTTTGGAGTCCCAAGCAAAGCCGATGGTGTTCCGCAGGCCGCTGGCAAAGATGGACCGGCTCTTGCCATCCGGCGAGGACCTCAGCAGCGCCGCATGCTCGGGATTGGTCTCGTTGCACGCGTTACAGGACGAGCCCACGCTGATGTAGAGCATCTCATCAGGGCCAAAGGCCAGCGTGCGGTTGGGGTGCTGACCGCCATCGGGCAGGTCGTTGATGATCCGTTCCTCTGGACCCAACGTCCCGTCCGGGTGTATGGGGGCGCGATACACGTCGTTGGCCGTGGCGACATACAGCTGCCCGTTGGCGATGGCCAGCCCGTGCGCTCCTGGACGTGAGAAGACCACCTTCGGTTCGGCGTCCAAGGCTCCGTCTTCATTGGCATCCTCCAGCAACAGCACGTCGCCTTGATCTCGACGTGAGACATAAATCCGCCCATCTGGTCCCACGGCGATGATCCGGGGATTTTGAAGGCCTTGCGCCAAGGGACGCACTTGGAAGCCACTGGGCACCGTCAGGGCCTGAACGCGCTCGGGCGTCGCCTCCACCTTGGCGGGTTTGAACGTGTGGACGTTGGCTTGGACGTCGGTTCCGTCCCCCTGCTGAGCGAAGGCGAGGGAGGGGGCCAAGAAGACGAGCAAAAGCGCGGAACGGGTCATGAGGATGGCCTGGCGCTGAGGAGCGTTCAGCATGTGGCGGGAGCGGTCAATGGCCTGCGAATGCGTTGCATGCGCGCCGTTCACCACGAGGGCCATCGATCTCCAGGCCCACGCACCGCCGGTCTGAGATGCTCCGCCGTTCGCCAAGCCTTCACTCGGGGATCGCTTGATCCGCATCCCAGCCTCGATACGGTAAGGCTTCGCCCGACACGAGAGGAAGACATCCATGGCAGAGCTCAAAGAGAACCTGTTGGACTGGCTGCGCGACGCACACGCGATGGAACAGCAAGCCGAAACCATGCTGAAGGGGCAGGCTTCGCGGATCGAGCACTACCCAGTGCTGAAGGCGCGCATTGAAGAGCACATTCAGGAAACCATTGGCCAGCGCGAACGGCTGGAAGGGTGCATCAAGCGCTTGGGCGGCTCGCCGTCGACCCTCAAGGACGTGATGGGCAAGATGGCAGCCTTCGGTCAGGCCGTCGGCGGCATGACGGCCTCCGACGAGATCGTCAAAGGCGCGATGGCCGGTTACGTCTTCGAGCATTTCGAGATCGCCTCCTACACGGCCCTGATCGCCGCAGCGAAGACGGTGGGCGATGCAGAAACGGCCCGGATCTGCGAAGAAATCCTCGTGCAGGAAGAGGCGATGGCCGACTGGCTGGCGGCCCACCTGCCCGAGGTGACCGAAGAGTTCATGGTGCGCGACGCCACGCCGGGCGTCGAAGCCAAAAAGTAACCGCTGCGCCGCGCCGGCCGGGTTCACGCCCCGCCGCCGCGGCCGGGCCTACAACGAAAGGCCCTAGGATTGGAGGCGGCTGGCATGCCCAGGCCCATCTGGAGTGGTTCGTTGTCCTTCGGGCTGCTCAACGTTCCGGTGTCCCTCATGTCCGGCGAGCGTCGCATGGATCTGAGCTTTCGCATGTTGGACGCACGAAACAAAAAGCCCATTCGCTACGAGCGGGTCAACGCCGAAACCGGCGAAGAAGTGCCTTGGAAGGACATCGTCAAAGCCTTTGAATACGACAAGGGCAGCTACGTCGTCATAGAGAAAGAAGACATCGCCGCGGCCGCCCCCGAGACGCACGAGTCCATCGACGTGGAGGCCTTTGTCGACGCCGAGAGCATCGGGCTGAGGTTCTTCGAAAAGCCCTACATCTTGGTGCCCGGCAAGAAGGCCGAAAAGGGCTATGTCCTGCTCCGAGAGACCCTGAAGGAAACCGGCAAGGTGGGCATCGCCAGGGTGGTCATCCGCACGCGCGAATACATTTGCGCGGTGATGCCCGAAGGCGATGCGTTGATCATGATCCTGCTTCGCTACCCGCAGGAGTTGGTGGCTCCGGACGAATACAAACTGCCGCAGGGGGGGGCGTCGGACTACCGGGTTGCGCCCAAAGAGCTCGAAATGGCCAAGCAGCTGATTGAGAGCATGACCTCTGACTGGGAGCCGGACAGCTACCAGGACGAGTTCCGCGAGCGCCTGTCCGACATCATCAAGAAGCGGGTCAAGCAGGCCGGTGCCACGACGACGTTTGAGGAACCGGAGCACCGCGATGACTCGGCGACCAACGTGGTGGACTTCATGGCGCTGCTCCAGAAGAGCTTGGAAACCAACAAGCGCACCCCGGCGAAAGCAACGCCGGTGAAGACCGCCTCCAAGCCCTCCACCAAAGACAGCAAGCCTGCCAAGAAGGCCGCCGTTAAGAAGGCCCCAGCAAAGAAAGCCGCAAAGAAGTCCCCCGCCAAGAAGGCTCGAAAGAGCGCCTGATCACCCAAGGAGATTCTCATGAGCGACGACAAGAAGAACACCGGCAGCCCGGACCGCGACCGCATCAACGTCAACGAAGACTACGAGCTCCAGTATTGGACCAAGGCGCTGGGCGTGTCCGCCGACGAGCTCCGGGCCGCCGTCAAAGCCGTGGGCCCCACCGCTGCGGCCGTTCGCAAGCACTTGGGCAAGTAACGAGGAGCCGTCATGTCCTTGGTCGAATACCGCCGCAAGCGCCGCTTTGACCAGACCAAGGAGCCGGAACCTGGCAAAGCGCTGCCCCAAGGGCAGCGCGCCATTTTCGTGGTCCAACTCCACCACGCCAGCCGCCGGCACTACGACTTCCGGCTGCAAATCGGCGACGCCCTGAAGAGTTGGGCCGTCCCCAAAGGCCCCAGTTACGACCCCAAGGTCAAGCGCATGGCCGTGGAAGTAGAAGACCATCCCGTCGACTACGCCAGCTTCGAAGGCGAGATCCCCAAAGGGCAATACGGCGGTGGGCACGTGGCCCAGTTTGATCACGGCGTCTGGGCCACCCAAGGAGACCCAGAGGCACAACTTGCCAAGGGTCACCTGCGCTTCGAGCTGTTTGGCACCAAGCTCAAAGGCGGGTGGCACCTGGTCCGCTCCGGCAAGCCTGCCCGTCAGCCGCAGTGGCTGTTGTTCAAGGACGACGATGCGTATGCGAGCGATCTGGAAGCGGACGATCTGCTCGCCGATGTGTCGGCGGCCCCAACGGCAGACATCAAGAGGGCCGGCGGCGGTAAAGCCGACAAGAAGAAGCTCAAAGCCCTCCCTGCAAAGCGTGCGCGACGGAAGAACTGGGCCAAGAAGGCCTTGGCCCTGCCCAAAGCGAAAGAGGCGGCCCCGCCTTCCGGCCCCTTCGTGCCCCAGTTGGCCAAGCTGGGGGACGCCCCACCGCAGGGCGACCAATGGGTCCATGAGATCAAGTGGGACGGGTATCGGATCCTCGCAACGGTCGCCGATGGGGCCGTCCGGCTCTGGTCCCGGAACGCGTTGGAGTGGACCGACAAGATCCCCGAGATACGCGACGCAGTAGCGGCATTGGGCCTCACTTCTGCGGCTTTGGATGGCGAACTCATCGCCGGATCGGGCACCAAGGAGGACTTCAACCTGCTCCAGGCGACATTGTCCGGGGAGCGGCAAGGCGCGCTGGCCTACGCGCTCTTCGACCTGCTGCACATCGATGGCGTGGACGTGGCCGCAGCACCTCTGTTGGAGCGTAAGGCGCTCCTGCAGGAGCTGCTGGAGGGCCAAGCCGGCCATTTGGCCTTCAGCTCTCACGTCCAAGGCGACGGCAACGAGGCCTACCGCCTGGCGGGCGAACAGCACTTTGAAGGCATCATTTCCAAGCGCGCCGATCGCGGCTACCACACCGGCCGCAGCGACGACTGGCGCAAGACCAAGCAGCTGGCCAGCGATGAGTTCGCAGTGGTGGGCTATACGGCCCCCAAAGGAAGCCGCAGCGGCTTTGGCTCGCTCCTTCTGGCCAAACCTGACCCCAAACACGGTTGGCTCTACGTGGGCCGGGTGGGCACCGGGTTCTCCGACGCGTTGATCAAGGACGTGAGCAAGAGGATCCAAGGGGGAGGCAAGAAGCCGACGGCCTACGTGCCCACGGAGGACACCGATCTCCGGGCCGCTACTTGGTTCGAGCCGCGCTTTGTGGTGGAGGTGTTCTATCGCGGCATCGGCGGACAGCAACTGCTGCGCCAGGCTTCCTTGAAAGCCGTGAGGGCCGACAAGGACGTGGCCGATCTGACCGACTCAGACCGCGCCCCGGTAAAGGGCGGCCGCGGGAAGCGGGCATCGGCGGTGTCTTCTGCCCGCAAGACCGCCCCAACGCCTCAAGCCGATCGCATGCCGCCCAAGCTGTCCTCCCCGAGCAAGGTCCTTTTCCCTGGCGACGGCTATACCAAGCAAGACGTTTGGGATTACTACTCGGCGGTCATGGATCACCTGCTCCCAGAGGTGATCAATCGGCCCCTCTCGATCATTCGCTGCCCCGCCGGCACCGGCAAGCCTTGCTTCTTCCAGAAGCACCACACCGCCGGGCTGGAGCTGGTGGACTCGGTCAAGTTGAAGGAGGACAGCGGCATCAACGCCCACTACCTCGTAGTGCGCGACGCGGCCAGCTTGCTGGAGCTGGTCCAGTTCAATGCCCTGGAGTTCCATCCGTGGGGAAGCCACGCGGAGGAGCCCGACCGGGCGGATCGGGTCGTGTTCGACCTGGATCCCTGCCCGGACGTGCCCTTCGCCGAAGTGAAAAGGGCCGCCACCGATATCCGGGAGCTTTTGGTCCAGCTGGAGTTGGAGTCCTTCCTTCGGGTATCCGGAGGCAAGGGCCTGCATGTCGTGGTGCCCCTCAACCCGGGGTGCGACTGGGACCTGACCAAGCGCTTCGCCAAAGGATTCGCCGACGCGCTGGCCCAGTCGGAACCTCAGCGGTTCTTGGCCACCGCCACCAAGGCCCTGCGAAACAAGCGGATATTCGTCGATTACCTCCGCAACGGACGAGGAGCCACCGCCGTGGCGTCCTATTCACTGCGAGGGAGGCCTGGCGCTCCGGTGGCCATGCCCTTGGCGTGGAGTGAGCTGGCCAAGCTCAAGCGGGCTGACGCGTTCACGATCAAGGACGTGCCGGGCAAGCTGAAACGTCGCCGCAAGGATCCCTGGGAGGGCATCGATGCGTTGAAGCAGAACTTGTCGAAATGGGCCCGAAACGACTAGCCGCTATCCCCGCGGTCGTGTCCGAGCGTAGACGGGAAGACGCGAGCGTCGTTGGCAGCTGCCGAGCACGTGATGAGCACGCGGGCTTGATGCCGGCTCCTGTCCAATGAGCCTCATGCAGTGCGATGCTCCCGCTCCGACCCCGGTGACCGTCTGGACCATCGGGCATTCCACTCGACCTTGGGACGAGTTCTTACACCTGCTGTTCGCACAAGGCATCTCGGCGATCGCGGACGTGCGTCGTTTCCCAGGATCGCGTCGTCACCCTTGGTTCGCATCCGAGCAGATGGCTAAAACGCTGCCAGCGCACGGCGTGGAGTATCTTTGGATTCCTGAACTGGGCGGGCGGCGCAAGGTGCAGCCGGATTCGCCCAATGGTGCGTGGGACAACGCCGCGTTTCAGGGCTACGCAGACCACATGGCGACCGCCGAGTTCGCCGGCGGGCTATCGAAGGTGCTTGCACTGGGGGGCGAACATCGGACCGCGCTGATGTGCGCGGAGGCACCGTGGTGGCGTTGCCACCGACGTCTCATCTCCGACCTGCTGACGCACCGGGGCCATGAGGTGCTGCACATCGTGTCCCACGCCGAACCCAAACCGCATCCGCTGAACCCGATGGCGCAGGCCGTCGGGCCAGCGCTTGTCTACCCACCGGCTCAGACGGAGCTGTTCTGAACCAACCAGTAGGGCGATCGCGTGTCGGGCCCGCCCGGCGCATTTTCTCCCTATCGAAGCTATGCGGACATGTCGGCTGCCTTGCAGTTGGCGCGCGCTTGCCGCACGGTGTTGTTGATAGACGACGGGCAGCCGCGCAACCCTGCCTGAATCGGCTTAGGCGGTCGTCCCTGGTCCCAGCTTCAGGTAATGGATCGGAGGCTGCCCCGTCAGAAAGTTGGCGTTCTCCTGAGGGATTCAGACTGGCTTTCGATCTTCATGTCTGCCATGAAGTAGTCTGGGATGGATGGTGAAGCGCAGGTTAGAAAACGATGCAAGGGGGAGGGGAGTGAGGAGTGCTCAGTATGATTCGCTTTGCAGCGCGCTCGATAGGATACATGGACAGCAAGCGCTGACGGATTTCGCCTCGGATTGGGGCCTCCACCGCAGTCCCAGCGAGGATGGCACAGTGGAGGTATGGAAAGGCGCGGCGATGGGGGCCGGCGTTGAGATCTTGTTGCTTCCGCCCGTGTCCGCTTCCAGCGACTGGGCCATCTCGACGCTGGTCACGGTCGGAGGCCGGGTCGAGCATGTCAGGCGGCGTCCGTTTCGGATCTGACGAAGAGTGGCTGCTAAACGCCTACCACGGCTTTCCTTGGTGCAGCCAATACTGGGTCAGCAGGGAGGCGGTGCGTCGGTTCGTCGACGTCGACGCCAAGCCAGGATCTGTCCCACCACGGCCGTGAGCAGCAGCAGGGCATTGGTCACCACAAACACCGTTGACCCCAAAAGTGCACTGTAGGCGGTGAACAGGGTCGACGCGGTCATCTGACCGACAAACAGCCATTTGGAGACCGTTTCCGGATGGGGAGACTGCCACTGTTTGATCATTTGCCGGACCAACGTGGCTATCAACACGGCGGTTGCAGTCCAGCCAAGAACATCAGGATGCATGGCCGCTCACCCGTCCTTTGGGTCGTGGACAGTTGAACCGTCTTGGCCGTGCGCCGGGCGCTTATGAGGCTCCTCAATGATTTCCTTGTTGAGGATGCGAACCTCGCCCACCATCAGCAGGCGCATGTCGCGCACGATGTAGTCGGCCAACGCCTTATCGGTGATGTCATCACCGGCGATGTCCAGCCGGAAGCCTTGGCCCTGAATCCCGCCCCCGTTGCTGAAATCAATCTCGAAATCAAAGCACACCCGCTTCTCCATGTTGCCCTCTCCATCGGTGAGATTGGGCGGCACTGAAGGGCCGCTTGCTACGCTAAAGGCGATCATCGGCGTAAGGGGGCAGCCCACAACTGGCCCCATGCCCGGATCTGAGGGCAGGCTCACTGCCGTTCCCGCTTTCGGCGGTCGTAGAGTTTCATGTCTGCGCGATTGATGGTATCGGCCACCGATTCCGAGGGCCGACCAATGGCGCAACCGCCGGAAAAGCGGATCGGTGCCTCGCCGGCGCGCTCGTGGTAGGTGTCCTCCAACACGCTCAGCCGTTCCAACGTCGCATCGGGGACGAACACGAGGAACTCGTCGCCCCCGAGCCGAACCACCGCTTCCTCGCCTTGGAGCGGGGCGGACAGGAAAGCCACGAAGTCGACCAGCACCTTGTCGCCTTGGGCGTGGCCTTGGGTGTCGTTGACTTCTTTGAAGTGGTCCAAGTCAAACACCAGACAGCCCCACCCATCGAACTGCTGGTGGGCCAGATCGGCCAAGTAGCGACGGTTGAACGCTCGGGTGAGCGGGTCGCGGGTCGCCAAGTCGTGGAGCTGCTGCTCAGTCGTGATGTCTTGCGCGTGGCCCAGCACGTAGGGCGGTTGGGCTTCTGTGTCCAGCACGTTGTGATACGCCCAGAAGCGGCGCGATCCGTCGCGGGCCACCAGCTCCATCATGCCCGAGTCGCTCTCGTTTTCCCGGATGCGATCCAAGTAAGCCTTGAACGCGTCCTGCTTGCTCTGGGGAATGAGCTCGGCCAGCGATCGGCCGACGACGTCACCCTCCGAGAGACCCAGTGAGTGCGAGGCCGCAGGGTTGACCGACGTGACCGTCCCGTCCAAGGAATGCGTGCAGATGAGGCCGAGGCTGTGTTGGAACAGCCTGCGGTAGCGTGCCTCGCTATGCGCCAAGGCCTCGACCGCCGCCCGTTGCTCCGTCACGTCTTGGATCGCGCCGATCAATCGGGCACCGGTTTCGGTCTCTTCCCGCTGGCCCACCACGTGGACCCACGTGCGCTCCCCCGAAAGCTTGCTGGACGGAAGGGTCAAATCGATGGGCACACCCGATGAGATACAGTCTTCCAGGGCGGCCTCCAGCCGCTGCCGTGCGCCTTCCGGACACAGGGCAATCGCCGTGTCCAGGCCGGGCACCGCGTCGTCAGAGACGTCATGGATCCTCCGGGTCTCCTTGGTCCATTTGACTTCTCCAGTTCCAAGCACCAGCTCCCACCCTCCGACCTTGGCCAGTGCATTGGTGCGCTCCAGAAAGAACTGGCTTCTCTGAAAACGCCGTTGCAAGGCCTGGGATTCGCTGACCCGCTCAAGAAGGCGAGCGCGCTGCTGCATGCCGACTGCGGCGGCCTGGGCCAAGCATGACAGGGCTGCTCCCTGCTCCGCTGAGATCGTTCCCGGGTTTGGGCTGAGCAGGCAAAGCGTTCCCACGTTCTGGCCATTGGCGCTGATGGGCGCGCCGACATAGTGGCGGACGAAAGGAGGACCCAAGACCAACGGGTTGGTCGAAAAGCGGGCATCCTGGCCGGCGTCTGCCACCTCAAACGGCTCATCGGACTGGATGGCCCAGGTGCAGAAGGCAATGTCGCGGGGCGTCTCGTCCACACCGGGAAGGCCTATCTGGGCCTTGAACCATTGGCGGTCCCCGTCCACCAAGGAGATCAGGGCGACCGGCATGCCCGTCATGTTTCTCGCGGCCCGCATCAGCGCATCGAAAAAGGGCTCGGGGTCGGAATCCAGGATCCGCAACGACTCCAGAGCAAACTGACGGGCGGCCTCAGCCATCGGTCACCTCTATCACGGTAGGCTACCGCTCTAGCTTAGTCAGGGAATGCGTGTTGGGCCGGTGAACCCTACAGTATGGCCCTCCGCCATCGCGCCTCCGCTCCGCACCACGCTAAGCATTGCTCCCGCTGTCCAAAGCTTTGCCGGCGCCCGGTAGCCCTTGGACATTGCGGCATTGCATGGTGGAAGGTGGGGGTGGGCACGGTCAGTCCCCCGCAACCGCCGAGGCCTGCTCCAGTGGTCGGCGTACGGCATCCCCTCAGTGACTCTTGAGGGTCAACCTCCGTGGCAGTTGCCACGGGAGAGCCGGGGTTGGGCCGTTGAGGGTTTACAGTAATCTCGCAAAACGGCAGGATCGGGGTTTGACCAACCCCAAGGGAAAGCCGTGGCATTGACGCTTGAACAAATCCGAAAGAAAAAGGCCGAGGCCGAGGCTTTACTGGCCGAAATGGAAAAGGCTGAAGGCGATGCGCTTGCGGCCGAAGCCGGGGCCAGCTTTGCAGGGGTCTACGAGACTTTGCAGCAGTTTGCGCAGCATTACACGACGAAGCAGAAGAACGATCTGAAGGCGCTGCTTGAGCCACGCAAGGCGGTTTCCGCGAGCGCTGGCATCAGTCGCGCCCCGAAGTTCCAGATCCCGGATGGGACCACGTGGGCTGGCACCGGGCGGCAGCCGAAGGCCTTCCTTGCGTGGGCCGAAACTGCTGAAGGCAAGGCGTGGAAAAAGAAGCACCCGGACCAAGAATGGCCGGCGCACCCGTATAAGGCCTGACCGGCATTACAGCGTTGCAGATAGAGCCCCGGGAAACCGGGGCTTTTTTTTTGAGCGAGGGGTTGGAGGCAAAGAGCAAAAGCGGCCAAAGCAAGAGCCGGCGGCGCTGCCGCCGAGTCTGGGGAGTGAAAGGCGGCGAAAAGCGGCAACGGCTTCCGCCGTGCCTTGGGCTTTACGGGAAGTGTGATGTGATGCAAAGGTTTCCTAAAACTGCTTTTGCCCCGTCAATCTTGAACTTTAGCTAAGAAATGATCGGATAAACCTATTGCGATTTGTTTCTGCTGCCCTAATCTGGATTTGTAAAGATGAGATAACTCCTTTCTATAAATCGGGATTTAGACATGGGTATTCAAGCTATTGCTTACGACAAGTCGGAGCGCTTCTGATGAGATGGAAGTTCGTAAGGCAGACCGTGGTTCCCGGGCGCATCTATGGCTTCAAAGAAGGGGTGTTTGTCGTGGTGAATGAAGATTTCACCGACTCTTGGAACATGGTTTTTTCAAAGGGCGGGGCAGAAGAGAAGGCCAAGCAATACGCTGCGGAGAGGAACGCGAATAATGGGCTTGCTTGAACGCCGCCGCCGCTACTTTGCCTACGAGCGCCGATCCGGGGGCACGTGCTACTTCGACAGGGATATGCATGCCCACCTGCAGCGGTATCCGCACACCATCGGCCATTACCAGCTCACGCGCTTCCTGGGCACCTCCGCGTTGCTGACCGCTGAAGAGGCGGCCGCCCAGGGCTGGATGGCTAAGCCCAGTCGGAGGACCGCATGAGAAGGCGCTACGTCCTCTGGCCCTCACAAGCAGGGTTCGAATGAAAGAGTTGATTGAAATCGAGAACGCCGGTTACCGCCACCGGGTCAAATACATGTGCGACTCAGAAGATGGCTTTGGCGTAGTGACTCGCCAGGAATACAGCTACCTCAAAGATGGGATTGTGGTCTGGAGTCAAGAGTTTCCGGCGGGCGTTTCGTTTCGCGAGATGGCCCTCGTTTTTATGGATTCGGGGTTGTATGTAAGAGCAGACCTGAAGGAGAAGAGGAGGAGCGGATGAGCCGCTACACGCTACAACCCAAGCGGAACAACATGCCACTTGTGGAGACCATCCACGAAACGTGGATTGACGCGCCTAGCAAAGCCGCGTTTCAAGCCCTGGCCGCCGCGCAAGGCCTGAGCATGCGCGCTGCACTGGCCCAGCTCATCGAGCAACACGCCCAGATTCGAGAACCGTTTTCCCCTCGACGCCCCACGCCTTGGACCGGAGAGGCGGCGAAGGGGCGAGAGCGCTACAAAACCGCGCTCCCCAGTGTGCAGGTGGCTCCCCAGGTCGCCATGGCCCTGCTCATCGACGCCAACCGAATCGGCATTCGTCAGCCAGAAGCCGTTCGCCAGTTGGTCTGGCGATGCATCCAATCCAGCGCCTGACGAATCGGACTGCCTTTTGCGGGCATGGGGCCAAGGACAGCCACGCGGACGCTGGGGCGGAAGCCCCGGCCCTGGGCCTTTCCTCCCCGAAGGGGGCTTTTCAGGCGCGGCCCCGGGCCGCGTTCTTTTGAGATCTAGGAGAGAGAAGGCAACGGCAAAAGTGGCTCAAAGCAAAAGCGCATTGGGGAAAGGGCAGGTGGGGCCTCGGCTTCCGCCGGGCCCGACGCGGGGCTGGGAATGTGAGGTGTTTCAAGGTTTTTGTATTTTCTGCGTCTGCTCATCATTTTTGTTTTTTAGTCAGAAAAATGTAGGGTTAATCTATTGCGAAAAGTTGGTTTTCTTTTACCTTGAGATCAGAGAAGGGCGCCGATGCTCTTTAACCAAAGGAAACCCCATGTTGACGTTCTTTGCTTTTTGCCTCTTGGCTGGATTGGTCGCCGGACTGGCCATTGCTGACCGACTGGATGCGCTCTGATGAATACCCGCAGCCAAACCCAAGCGCCCGCCCGGTCCTCCGTCGCCACCACCTCAGCGCTCCTGCGATTCCTGTTCGACGCCATGTCGGGGATGGGGGCGGCCAAGCTGGGATGGGAGATGGTCACCGACCCCAAGGCCAAGCTGTCGGACATCGCCCTCGGCGTGCCGCTTTGCCTGGCTCCTCCAACGATTGCGGCCACCTGGGCGCTTTGCTTGTTCGGCATCGCCCAACACCACCAACTTTTTTGAAACCCGAACCCCTGACAACCACGGAGGACCCCGCTCGTGCGCAAACTTTTCAACAAACTGCTCAACATCGCCCTTTTTGGCATGGTTCTGTTCGCCCTGGACCAAGTCCCGGAACGCCTGGATCGCATGTCGCAAACCGCCCAGAACCTGGTTCAGCAGGTGGGCTACTCGGGCCCCATGCAGGGCATCCCCTCGGGCGTGCCAGACGGTTACGAGTTCTGATGACCCCCGCACCCTGGCCATCGTCGGAGCTCGTTCGCCTCGCATGGAGCGATAGGCTCGTCTCACGTCTCTGAAGGCGCAGCGACGTGCGCGGCAGCCAGGGCGGCCGCCAGATCACGGTTCAGTGCTCGCGCTTCTGCCCGCAGTTCGCTCCAGTTCGGTGTCCCGACCGGGCCTTGGCCACGGACCGACGCGAGCCAAGCATGGGATCGCAGCCTGGTCGCCTCCGCGGCTGGCGTCGAGGGCCTGAGGGCGTCCAACGCTGCCAACTGGATTTCCAGAAGGTTGATGTCCATCAGCGCCTGCAACTGCTCCGGTGCCATCGGGCTTGGCGCATCCCGCCGCAGCCACCAGCGTCGAAGTCGTTTCAGCATGTCTCCTCTTCCCTGAGATCGTTGACGTTACTCGGGAGGATCGATGTCCACGCCGCGGCTCTGGGCGTAATCCCTCACCTTCTTCAGCAGCTCTCGCTGCTGCTCTGGGTCAAGCCGCGACATCACCAACAACGTCTCCGCCATGAGATCGTTGGTGGCATGGAAATAGGCGACCGGCAAGCCCAGCGCTTGGGCCAGCTTTTCCATCGTGGCTGGATCCGGCACCCGATCTCCTCTCTCGTAACGAGAAATCCTGGGAGCGGCGGAGTTCTCCTCGTCCAACCCAAGCACGGCTCCCAACTCTGCTTGCGTCAGGCCCTTGGCCAGCCGGGCCTCGCGTAAGCGGCGGCCAAACGTGTGAGCTGGGGCGAGAGGGGCAGGCATGGGCGATCACGAACCGGGAACAATCCCTCAGTCTGCCGCTTCCCATGCTGCACCGCATTTGCCAAAATGGCAAACAAGGCCATGGTGGCCGGGATCAGGGGGATGCATGAAGCAAGCGATTGCAGCCGTGGCCGTGTGCCTAGCGTTGGCCAGCGGCACCGCCACCGCTCAGCACGGCATTCTGGGAAAGATTGGCAAGGGGTTGATGCAGGCGGGGAAAGATGCAGCCTCCGCGCCTGCGACCAAGCGTTACTTGGAACCCGCCGGCACTTATTGGGACGACGGCGACCCTCCGATGCTCGACGGCTACACCCGGATCCGGTGGGGCTTGGCGGCCACCGCGTCGGGTGGTCACAAGATGTGCGAAGAAGACCTCTTTGCCCAAGCCAAGGCCGGCGCGGCGCTGACACCGGCCATGCGGGCCCACTGCATCGGCTCATGGGGGCACCAGTTCAAACGCATAGGCCTGCAGGGCGACCCGGCGTCTGCGTTTGAGGCCAAGGCGCGGCAGATCGCCTCTACCGATGCGTTCTACCTGCGGCCCTACATCGACGTGGAGATCGACCCCAAGACCAACATTCTCCACGCCTACGTGCTGGTCATGAACCACGACTGGTATCCCCGCTCGCCTGACTTTCTTCCGACGGCCGTTATCGGCCCTTCGCCGTTGGGCAAGGGCAGTGCGGTGGTCGGGGTCGAGCATGGCGGGCGCTACCACGCCGCGCTGCGATTGAAGCCGGAAGACGCGGCCGAGCTGCGACGGGTGGGGCGCGACGCCGCGGGAGACCGAATCTTTTTCAAGGTCGTGGAGGGCAGGTTGAAGCCCAACGGCCTGCCCGACATCGTTCTCCAAATCGACCGGCTGGAGATCGGCTACAAGACCCAGAACATCGGCATCACCCCCTCCAAAGACAAGGACGCATGACATGAAGCACGCACTGATCGTGGCCGCAGCAGCGGCACTTTTGACCCTGACCGCCTGCTCTGGTGACAAGGGCCCCTCAAAGGAGGACGGGGTGAAGGTCGTGGAAGGCTTTTTCACCGAGCAGGGGAGGCAGGCAACCCTCCAGCGCTCTTGGCGGTTTGAAGTCACCGACGCGGGCGGCTTGGATCTCGACTGCGAGAAGAAGCCCAATGGGGATCAAGAATGCATGGTGGGCGGGTCGGTAAAAGCGCAGGGGTCCATCGGTGGCCAGCCCACCAAGCCCGAGCCAAGCACCCTCAAGCCGAAGCTGCGTGCACTGTTCCGCCCGCAGGGCGAGGGCTGGCAAGTGGTCGAAGTGACCGACGAAGGGACGTCTGCGGGCTAAACGGGCCGCAGTCCGCCGCTTGACTGCACGCCGGTCCCGATCAAGCGTGCAGCCATCCAACAGGGGAGGACCATATGAACCGCTATCCGCCGCAGCAAGTTGTGTATGCGCCGCCGGGCCCATCCGCGCTGATCCTCCCGAGCGTCATCTTGGGTCCGTTGGGCCTGGTTGGGCTGGCGGCCGGCCTGGAGGTGATGAAGCGCGACTTCTTCATTGGCCTGGTCTGTTGTGTGCCCGGTGCGCTCGTCTTCGCGTTTTTGGCATTTTGCCTGGCGCTCCACATCCGGGCTCAGCGGCTCTGGGACTGGCACGTCCGCACGGGGCGGATGCCGTATTTTCGGAAGCACGGCTTCCTGAAAGGGGCGCTGCTCGGGGGAGGGTTGGGCGTGGTGACGGTGGTGGCGGCTGCCGTTCTGGGGTTCAAGTATGCAGAGCATCCCGTGTATGGAGAGGTGGCCACGATGGCGTTCTACGGCGCGTGGCTGTATGGCGTGTTCTTGATCGGGGTGCTGGCCGTGGTGTTCGGGTGGGCCAAGCGGGCTTGGGATAGGTCCGCTTGGCCTTCAAGCTAAGTGCCGTTAGTTCGCGAGCGAGTATTTATATGCGTCTATACTCAAGTTCAGGGAAGATCCCTTGGAACTAGAAGGCACGCATGGAAAAGGAAAGACTCAAGGACGGGTATATCGTGGTCAATGCGACTGCTGAGCGTCTGCACCCCGGAGATGCCATTGAATACCCGTTCCCGGGTTCTACGACGCGTTAGGCCGTTGTAACAGACGTGCGGCGAGCCGCGGACGGAGGTGTGGAACTCCACATGGCCCAGGGCAAACTTCACTTGCGAGCGACCATGTCTGCACGGTTCGACTGGCCATGGCGAACCCGGATATTTTGGCTGGAATGTTTTTCCGCAGAGAGGGCCTAGATGTGTATCAGCTGGATCAGCTCCGACGTGGCGGCTATCTGGAGATCGAGGATAGCGGTCGCGAAGTGTTGTCCGGCTACGGCAGAAGCCTGATCGGTATCAGCTGAGATCAGTGGGCGGTGGGCCCCCTGCACGTCAGCGTGAGTGCCTGGTAGTCCACCCGCACGGGGTTGTAGAACTGGCGATACCAGTTGAACGCGAAGGTCTCGCCCACGTTGTGCTCGTTGCACGCCGGCAGGCCTTGCTGGGTGCCAAAACCGCCGTTGGGCGTGCATCCAGGCTGGCCCGTGCAGGTGGTGTAGGGCGTCGAAGCCACCACCGACGACTCGGGCCACTCCCAGCGATACGGATTGTTGGTCTTGCCCACCAAATCGGACGCGCAGGCCTGGCGGCACACGGCCAAAGAGGTGCCGCCGGTGGTCCAGTTGTAGTCGCAGTAGTGCATGCCCATGTTGGAAACGCACTCGAAATCGTAGGAATAGGCGTAACGGATGTTCCCCGCGTCCGAAAGCGCGTTGCATTGCTCTTCGTAGAAAGCCCATTCGCTCACGTCGGCCGGCCAGTTGCCAGGCATCGGGGCAGGGGTCTCCACGCGGGTTACCGGCACGTTGTTCAATGCCCATTGCAGCCGTGCTGTCTCCGCTGGAGTCAGACGAACCACTGCGTCGGGATACCAGTATTGAATCGCGGAGGAGCCCGAAGGGAGCGGGAGGTCCACGTAATCGGAGGAATACCACGCCGCCACCTGCAAGCTGCCATCGCTGCAGCGCGGGGCCGTGGGCTTGCACGTGTTGACCTCGTTGCGACGGCCCCCCGTATCTGCCCACGCCGACCAGTCGCCGTAAGTGGGGCCGGGCAGGGCGGTGGTGCCGAACGGGCAATGGGTGAACACGTCCCGCGACCGCACCTGCTGGCGCTCCCAGGTGTGCGTGCCGGTTTGGCCTGACGGGCAGGCTTGCGAAGTGGACAGCCATTGATCCCGTTCCTCCTGGGCGGCTCCAGGGCAGGCCTGGCAATCCCTCGCCGTCACGGCCGCCACCGTCTGGGCTTGAACCCACGCCTCGGGATGCTCCCACGCGGCGTCTGAGGTTGGATCCACGTCGCCAGCGGCGCAGACCTGGCGTGTCCGCACCGTTTCCGTGCCCCACGTGCCCGTCGGACAGCTGGCCCGAGCCACCGAGCTTTCCGATTGCCGGCACGGCACCAAGGCCGGCGGAGCCGGGGTGAGGACCGGCGTTGGGAGCGGCTGAGGCACCGGAACGCTGGGCGCAACAGGAAGCGGCGGAACCGCCGGGGAAGGAGCAACCCCAGGGCCTGGCGACACACTCCCAGGAACGCCAGGCAGTGCATCGGGCACGCTGGGCGCGGTGGATACGGGCCCAGCCGGGGTCGGCGTTGAAGGGCCAGGGACGGCGGGCGTGGAGGGCAGGGGAAGCGTGGGCACCACGGCGACCGACGACCCGGCGACCAGGCCTGAGTAATAGACGACATCGACCACGGCCCCATCGGCCCCGCACGCCAATCCCAAGCCGGGGACGTCCAGGGTTCCGCCGTTGCCCAACAAAACACTGGTGTTGCCCACGATCACGTCCCGCACGTTCGCGTCGCCCGCAAGGGCGGAGACGAACGGCACGCAGGCCCGCGCAGGAAGCCCGGACAGCCCCACGGAGAAGGCATCCCCCGCCAAGCGCACCGTGGCCGGGGACACAGTCACTGCACCACCCCACGCGTTGCTCATGGTCGCTGCGCTGGCTTGGCGGAAGTCGGCGGGGGCCAGCCCATCTTCAAGGACGTTCAACGTGCTGACGCCCCGGAACGAGCCAACGACGCCATGGGACCGATCAACGCGGTTGGCCAGGTGCCGAACGTTCTCGACGTCCGACGCCACATTGACCCGAGTAGTAACGCGGGGGTAGACCCAGAACGCGGCGGCGCCCATGGCCGTGGCAACCCCCAATGCGAGCAGCAACTCGACCAGGCCAAAGCCTGGAGCGGAAGAACGGCGGCGAGGGCGGGCATGCGGTGTCATGCACTTCAGCATGCGACACAACCGCGTTTTGACAAGCCCCGACGGCAGTTCTTGATTTTAGTCAAAAATCTTTCAAATCAATGGGTTGACATCGGTTGGCGATGTGGTTGGATCGTGTGTAGGAGCGGTTTAATGGGTAAGCCGACCTATCCACAAAAAGAGAGTGAAGACATGAAGATTCATCCCGTCGAGCCTGCCAGCACCGACCTGGCGCATTTCCAACTCCACACCGCCGCGCGGTTCCTGGACCGCACCAATGGCCTGAACCAACTGGCCGACAAGCACCGGCGTCTCCAGCGCCTCGCCACCCGCGCTCGCCACGAGCGGCGTTGGAAGAAGGAAGAGGAGCGGTTCGTATGAGCCTCTTGAACATGGCCCTGCTGTTTGTCGGTCTCCTGGGCACCGCGGTGTTCTACCGGGACCTGGTCGCCAACCCCATCACCGCCGGGCGCGCCCTGATGCGCTTCTATCAACTGCCGGCGGAGCATCGCCAAGGAAGCGTGCTGCAAGAGGTTTCGAAGGCGTGGTGGAGCATCGTGCTGGTGCCGTTCTACGTGCTGGTGGCCCTGGTGCTCATCGGGGTTCTGGGAGGTGGGCAATGAGTGCCGGGACCGAAAGCCTCATCAGGGCCATCCAAACCAACGACCCGCTGGCCTTCTATGGGTGGCTACACACACTTAAGGGAACGTCCGACCTCGACGCTGGCGTGGCCGGCGATCCTGGCATCACTGCGTTGGCCGTCGCCTCCCTCATGTATTCCAAGGCCATCCAGTCGGACCCGGTCCTGGCGACGCGTTATGCGGCAATGATTGAGGCGCTTATGGACGCCGGGGCCAATCCGCTGGTTCAGATCGGGGAGCGGTTCGTGGTGCGACGGGGGCACACCGGGAAGCTGGAGCGGCGCCGGGTGGACGAAGGCCGAACGCTGGCGGAGGTCTGCGGGGGCGTTCTTTGCCCGGCCATGCAGGCATGGTTCGCACGCCATACCGCAGATTTGATGAACACCCACCTTCACCGCTACCACCCAGCGTTCATCAAGACTCAGCAACCGGTCGCTGAAGAGGTTTGAAGCGCGTGCCGGCGGCTACTCGCCGCCGAAAGGCGGGGTGGAGACAACGGCAGGGTGGGCCACGGCTTCCGCCGGGCCCCGGGGGAGCTGAACCTAAGACGTCTGCACCGCTGAAACCCCCTCGCTGCATGGCTCTTGCGGGAATAGGTTTGCATCGTAGTGTGTTGCACGACCTACCCATAAAAGGAGCCCATCTCATGCGTCTCGTTGTCTGCTGCTTCAAGGGGGGCGTGGGGCGCACCACGCTCTCGCTCAACCTCGCCGCCGCGTTTGCCGGCCAATCCCGCGTGCTCGTCAACGACCGCGACCCGCAATGCGGTTCCGTGGCGTGGTCAGCGATGAGCGACGGGGAAACGCCGTTCACCGTGAGCCGTGCCTCATCCCCAGGCTTCGACCTGGAGATTCAAGACCTGCCGCCCAGCGCCCCAGTGAAAGACCAGCTGCCGGACGCGGACCTCTACATCGTCCCAACGCTGCTCGACGGGGGCAGTTACGTCGTCTACCTGCGGACCATCGACACGCTGCGACGTCAGGGCAAGCCCTTCCTGCCGGTCGCCAATCGGGTCAACCTCAAGCGGGCGGAGCACCGCCGCCGGCTGGAAGATCCCAGCCTGGCAGGCGCCATCGTCATTCCCGAACGCGCAGCACTGGCCAGCTATTACGAACTGGGGGAAACCGTGTTCTCCATGCGAGGAGCTGGGGTGGACAAGGCCCGAGAAGACATTTTGCGGGTAGGTCAGGCTATCCAAAAAAGGTTGGCCAACCCGGGCCGGGGGAATGCATGATGGACATCCCAATGCTGCCCCTGCCGGACCTCATGGCTGCCAAGAAGACCCCCGCCAAGAACGCCGTTGCCAAAGCCCGCAAAGACCTGTCCACCGCCGCGAAAGTGGTCCACGCCAAGCCGGAACGCACGTATGCGCCGCTCATTGATCTGGACCAGTTTTCCGAAGAGCAGCTGGCAGAGCTGATGGTGGCTGCAGGGGACGCGCCTGGGCGGAGAACCTATTTCGACTACTCCGAGGAACGGCCCTACCTGCGGGACGGCCAGAGGGTTCACCTGGAGGTGGGGCGCGATTCAACGATGTTCGACTACCGCGACGAGCTGGGCGCGAGGACCGAGCGAACGATGGTCACCGTGCCGCCCAAACTGCGGGAGCAGATTCAGGACGTCACCGGGGAAGATCAACCGATTCTCACCACCGCGCTCATCGCGCTGGCGTCCTGGGCCTGCCAAGAGCTCAAAAAGAGCAAGCGTCGCCTCGTAGTGACCACGGCAACCGACGACCTGGACCCGGTGCGGAAGCAGGTCCGGAAAGCCATCGTGGGGCGGGCCCGGAAGAAGAGGTAGGGCTGATGCGGTTTGACGAGCGAGAGGCGGCCATGGGCCGCCTTTTTTATGGCTGGCGGCGGGTGGAAAGAGCAACGGCAAAAGCGGCTAGAGCAAAAGCATGTTGGGGAAAAGGCAGGTGGGGCCGCGGCTTCCGCCGGGCCCGGTGCTGGGCTGGAAGTGTGAGGCGTTTCAGGGTTTTCGTGTATTTTGCGGTTGCCCGTCACTTCTGCACTTTAGTCAAATAAATGTGTTGTTTTCGGGTTTACATTTTTACGCTCTGTCGTAGCCTGGATTTGCAGGGAGGCAATACCGCTGACCTGAAAACCAAACAAGGATTCATCATGAAAACCCCTCGCCGCCAAACCCTCGAAAACCGCGCCGCCCGTTTGGGGCTGCGACTCTCCGAAGCTGGGCTCCACGTCAAAATGGAAGCCGCCAACAACTGCGAAGCCATGCCGCGGTGGGAGCTTTCGGACGGGAAATACCAAGACAGTCTTTGCGGGTATGCCACCCTGGCCGAGGTTTCCGAGGCGTTGGATCACAAGGAAATCATGGCAGAGCTATGAGCAGGTCCTACGCCATCCCTGGGGTGTAGTGAAAGACAGGCGGCCATCGGCCGCCTTTTTTATGGCTGGCGGCGGGTGGAAAGAGCGACGGCAAAAGCGGCTAGAGCAAAAGCGTGTTGGGGAAAGGCGGGTGGGGCCTCGGCTTCCGCCGGGCCCGGTGCTTGGCTGGAAACGTGAGGCGTTTCAGGGTTTTTGTGTTTTCTGCGGTTGCCCGTCAGTTCTACGCTTTAGTCAAATAAATGTGTTGTTTTTGAGTTTACATTTTCAGGGCCTGTCGTAACCTGGATTTATAGGAAAGCAATACCGCTGACCGAAAAAGCCAAAAAGGTAACCGCCATGCAAAAAAACACTTTCACCATCGAAGCTGACTACTCCACCAACAGCTGGAGCAGCAGCTGGGAGCCCATCGACAACGCGGAATACTCGACACTCGCCGAAGCCGAAGCCGGCATGGAAGATCTGGAGCAGAAACTGGGCTGGCGCAACATGCGCATCGTGGATGAAACGCGTTTTGTTTGGGCCTACGGACAGGAGGGCGAGGATGAAGATGCCTAAGCTCTATGCCATCCAATCCAAGCAACCGGCCCCGCGCCGGTTGTCTGGACCGAAGAAAGAGCTGATCTACGTCGATGCATCCAACGTTCTGATTGAAAGCGATGCGCATGTCCTAGATATGCGAGAGCTTCTCAAGCTCCACAAAGAAGATTTAAAAAAGAGGAGCAATAGCGTTTTGCAGGAGATCGCTCGTGGTTCGTAACCCCTACGCCATCCGACCCAAGCAGCCGGCCCCGCGCCGGCTGCCCACGGTTCGCATTGCCCCCGACAAGGCCGCCGCGTTCCGAGCCCTCGCTCGCCAACAAGGCCTCACGCCTACCGCTGCCCTGGCTGCCCTGGTGGCCACCCATGCCGACATCCGGCAGCCGTTCGGGCCCCGAGTCCGTGCCAAGCATGGGCCGGATGGGAAGCGTTACGGCGCGATTTTGCCGGACCCGAAGGTGTCTGAAGAGGTGGCCCAGGGCCTGGTGCGGGATGCCCGAACGGCGGGGATCTCGCTGGGCGAGGCGATGCGGCAACTTGTAGATCGGTGTTTGGAGCAGAGCTGGTGAAGAATGCTGCAAGGCCATCGCAGCCGTTTTTGCTTACTCCGCAGAGGGGGAGGGTATTACTGCTGGCAAGGGCTTGGTATCTGATTCGATAACACTGGCTTGCCTAAGCTCCAGCCATTCCCGTAGTTCCGACACATAGAGTTGCCAATGCGGCGACCTTGAAGCGACATCAACTATGCGCGATAGGCCGGCAGCCCTGTTGATGTTAAGTGTGCTAATAATCAGCTCGATGAAGGAGTGCGTATCATCGACTGCTTCTATACCTTGTGCGAGTTCAATGATCTCAGTTCCTTCAATGTCATCTTGTGGTGGCAGACTACGGATCATCCAATGCAGCTGCGTCTCCGGCGCCGCAGCTGCATCATTCGCCGGGATAAGTTTTCTGATGCCTTCGAGGCAACGCTCACGGCGCTCCGACGCGCTGGTTTCGGTTCCAGTTAGAACCGCGTTGACACGTTCCCGTCGCTGGTGTTCGCTTGCATAAACATCACCGTCCAGCAAGAACAGCTGAGATTCGACGCTGTGTGCTCCGGACAGCATCAATCCAGCAGCGAGGGTGAAGCAGTTTGTCGCCGCGCCATAGGATGTTATGTTTGCATAGCGCTTCATTCCCAGCGAAAAAAGCTCGTGTTCCACGATTGTCAAGGTCATTTCGTCTTCGACAAAAACCTCAAGCGGCCGATCCCGTTCCCCGGTCAGTCGGTGGAGTGCCTCAGGCTTCGTATTTGAGAAGCAATACGTCTTGTTCTGATTTTTGACCGTGTGTAGGTGTTTGATGCTGGCAATCTTCGTGAGGTCAAGAATCGCCTCTCTGTGGGTTGTGAAGATTATCTGGAGCGATTTTTCTTTAGCTCGATCATGTAGGAGCTGCATCAAGCGAGTCAACGCGGCGGTGTGTAGTAGGAGGTCAACCTCATCAATCAGGATGAGTGAATACTTCGGCGCTTTGAAGACGACGGATAGGATTTCCAGAACTCTCTGCTCGCCCGCTCCCATGGCAAGCGCAGAATACCTGTTGCCATCGAGTGCAAGGCCATTGTATTTTCGTCCGGCATGCGCCTTGTGAACATTGACCTCGGTATAGGCACGGTTGAACACTACACCCATTTTTGCTTTTATGAGCGTGGCGTCAGCGTGCACCTCTGTTTGATAGTTGATGGCTGAGTTATAGGTCTCTTCCTCAATGCGAGGAACGCAGGACTTTATTCCGATGAAGTAAACGTCGCGCTCCGGGCGCCTCGAATAGCGAGGGGACCACCTGTCCGCCTTCTTTCTGTATTCGGTGCTGATGTCTTTATGCTCAGTCAAGCCGTCTCTAAATGAATGATGCATGATCAGCGAGCTGCCTGCCCACGTTGAATCGGATGTGGGAGTGAAGAACTCCCGAAACTGCCAGCTCTTGCCGTCCGATCCTTCGGGTGGCCTATAACAGCAAGCGAGCGCGTGCAATACCGTTGACTTGCCGCAACCATTCGGCCCGAGGATTGCAGTGAGCGGTTTCTCGTCGAATCGAATCTCATCCAAAGCCAAGATTCCCTTGAGCTTCGTGATGTTCAAGCCATGAATCACTTGCTGACTGATTGCCATTTCGTAGTCCCTTGACGATTCCTTTGTCGGGGCACTCAATCGATGCCCACCGTGCCGCTTCTGAGGCAATGATAGCGAGAGAGCGGCTTTAGTTCTTTAGCTTCACCCAGTCCACGCCCAGCTGCCTCACCTCATCGCTCCACGCCCGGTATTCGTCCAGCGGCATCGGGGCCTCCAAGCCGCGTCTGACACGCTCCAGGTATTTGCTCTTTCGGGCCATCGCCTCGCGATACAGCAGCTCCGCCTCCTCCACCCGGTCAGCACGGCGGGCGGCCCGCAGCTGGGCCAGCCGGCGAACGGAATCCGGGTTGGTGGACAGCACGCGGGGAGCATGAGGCAGCGCCTGGCTGCTGGTCATCGGAACCCGCTTGTGGTTGCTGACCGGGTCCATGACTCGGTGTCGCCAGCATTCCCGCCAGTCATCTGCATTGAGCGGCCCATCGCTTGGCACATCCAACGGCACGACGATCCCATGGGCCTCGATGAGCGCCCACACGGCCCGCAGGAACGCGTCCACCGGAAGCCGTAGAAGGGTCACCTGGCCCTCTGCCACCACCTCGCCCCCGTCCCTCATTCGTAACGCCAGCAGGGCCTCGCTCAGTGCCAAGGCATCGCCTGACCGCGTGCTCCAGCCCACCAGGCCAACGCGCTCCCCATCCACCTCACCCGACCAGGCGTAGACGCGGAAGCGGGGCTTGTCGAAACGGGCGGACAGGTTTGCCAGCAGCCGCTCACGCTTCGAGTGGCGGCTCAACGGGGTGAAGTGGTTCTCTGCATACAGCAACGCAGAGCGCCGACGTTCCAGCAGCAGCGCCACGCGGTCAGGGGTCGCCGACGCTTGCCACTCTTTCCAGCACACGATATCTCGCAGGCCCTTGGCAGCAACGCAGGGACGGCAGGCAGGCACCCAGTTCTCCACGACACTGACGGGGCCGCCCAGTTGCGCGGGCACCAGTGGCGTAGCCGTCCAAGACTTGGGAGAGGCCAGGTCGAGCGGAGCGGAGCAGAAGGCGCAGGCGTTGCCGAACTCGGCCAAAACAGCCTTGCGTTGCCACCCGTTGGCCTTGCCTTCCAGCGGGGCATCGGCTTGAGCAATGGCATCCAAGAAGGGGGTCAGCTCAAACACGGAACACCCCCCAGCCGTTCAACGCAGGCCCAGCAACCGGATCGCAGAACAGGGGCAGTGGGGCGTTGCAGGAGTTTGAAAAAGATTTGACTAAAACGCTTTGCCGAGCCTGTCGAACCTCCCCAGCGACCGCCGATCCAAAACCCAGAGCCCGCTTGCCCGAAACATTTCCAGACCAGCACTGGCCCCCCAACCGCTGATCGAATACCGGGGGGCAGTGAACTTCAACCGAGGCCACTCGCTTGACTAAAACGGATGGGGTCAACGCTTTCCAGGCACCCGAACCAAAACCAATAGCCCCTGCAGTCGTCCTCCAGAACCCCCGAGCAAAGTTGACTAAAACAGATGGAGGCAGGGCTTTCAGAACACCCGAGCAGCGTGACTGAACCCAACCACTCACGCGATCCCATGCTGGCCTCCGCTTGACTAAAACGAACTGGGACAGGGCTGGGGCGTGGGGGAAACGGCGGTCCCCGATTTCTGAGACAGGGGGTGCGGCGTCGGTGGAGAGGTGGGGAGCTGGATGGGTGGGGAGGCAGGCTACGGGGGCTGGCGAAAACTTTTTTGAGCGGCTGGGCGTGGCGGGAGTGAGGGGCATAGGGGGCTCCGGTTGGGTTGAGGATTGGGGCTTTCCTAAACTTCTACCGGGGAAAAGCGGAAGGGCAAGAGCGGGGGAGCAAAAACTTGGGGAGGACTGCGAGGGAAGAGGTTGGCTGCCCATTCACCGTTCAAGGTTTTCCGAAGGGTGAAGGGAGTAGGCCATACACAAGTCGCACTGAAGTGTTTTTCCGGCTTGGCTAGAAACGCTGCGCCTTTCCACCCGTCCAGGCCTTGCTGCGCCTTGTTTTCAGTCTTGGCTAACAACTTGGCCAACCGTTCGGCTGAAAAATGGCCGGAACCCCAGAAAAACAGAAGAAAAACGGCTTAGCCCACTTGCGCTTCTTAAATCCTTTGCTAATCCATGGGTGTGGATTTTCATTGCAGGGGGTTAAGTGGGTCGTCCGTCGCTTCTAACCAAATCTTTCAGCATCGCTCCCGATGAGTTGGAGAGCGCGCGGTATTGCGCGAAAGAACAAGGCGTTTCCTTGAACAAGTATTTGCGCCTGGCGGTCCTGGAGAAAAACCGGGGCGTGGTTCAGGGGCTTGAAGCGTCCGATGCGTTGGGCGACATCCGAGCCACGGTCCGCGAATCCGAAACGCGGAATGCCCTTGCCCTAGAAAGCGCGCTGGCGGACTTGCGAGCAGAGCAGAGCGCGGCGCTCCAGGCCAATGAAGAACTGGTGGTGAAAACCCTTCAAGCGTTTTCCCAGTTCCTGGCGCAGCAAGAACCCGACGCCGAAACCCTCTCCAAGCAACCGGCTGCCGAACCCAGTCGAGCTTCTGCTGCTACCTCGGCGTTCCTGCCTCCAAAACTCTAACCCTTTCCCCACTACCTCATAAGGAGGCATACCCATGAAGCGTTTCATCCTCACTCTCACCATCGCCGCGTTGCTGGCTCCGGGGCTTTCGTTTGCCCAGGACAGCACCCGGCCCGAACCCCAAAAGACCAACAAGCTGCGCCTGTTCAAGGCCGGCGGGATTGGCTGCGCTGCCGGTGCAGGCATCGCCCTGCTTACCGGCAAGAAAGACAAGGCCCTGACGGTGTGCGCTGCTGGGGCGATTGTCGGAGGCATTGCGTCCTATCAAGCCCAGCTCAAGGAGTTCCGCGAACTGGAAGCCGAAGCCAAGGCAGCTGGCCTGGATGCTCAGGTGCATACCAAGACCGTCGAAACCAAGGACGGCCAGGCCGAAGCCCTGGACAAGCTGGTCATCCGTTACCCGGCCGCTGACATGCAGCCGGTGAGTGCCAAGACCGGCGCCACGCTGGACAAGCTGGCCGCGTTGCTCAAGGCGAGCAAAGAAAAGCTGACGGTTGGCTTCAGTGGTGCCGATGCCGCCGTGTGCCAGGTGCCGGTCGTTGAGCTGGCAAAGCGCGGTGCGCTTCAGAACGCCACGGTCGATGACCAGTGCGGCCGGGGCGATTACGCCATCACGGTTTCGCCGATCCCCGACGTTCGCTAAGCCAACCGAGAGCTGGGGGGCGAAAGCCCCCTGGCTCAAATCTTTTTCAAGCGCCTGGGAGGAACCATGACACCCGAAGAACTCATCAAACAACGCAAGCAGCGCGAGCTGCTCGCCAAAGCAGCACAAGCCAAGACCACCGCCCCCACGGACGCGGAGAAGCTCGTCAGCGATGCGACAAAAGAAAACTTGAAAACCGCAGGCCGGCTGGCTGCAAGTTTTGGCAAAGCCTTGGCAGACAAAACCAAGCAAGCGGCCTCGGTCGCCGCTGAGAAGGGGCGAGAGGCGCAAGAAGCGTTGGCCCGGCGTGCGGAAGAGGCCAAGGCGCGCAAGGAAGCCGAAGCCGCAGAGAACGCGCGCCTGGAAGTCGAGCGCGCCCAGGCGTTGGCCGAGCAAGAAGCGACTGCCCAGCCCGAGCCGCGGGTGGTTGAGCCCGAGCCCGTTCAAACCGATTCCGCTCCCGAAGCGCCCGAGCCGGTTGTTGAGGAGGTGGTTCCCGAGCCGACAGCAGAACCAGAAGCAGGCCCCGCGCCTGTCATCAAAGAGCCGGTCAGCGCTCCTGCGCCTGCCGTCAGTGAAGCCGTGGACGCAACGCCTGCCGCTCCAGTGCCGGCCGAGCTGGTGGCCCCGTCTGTTCCGAACCCCGAACCGAGCAAGTCAGCTCAAGCCCCGGCACCGGCCCCCAAGGCGACGTCGACCCGGGCCCCGGTGAAACCGGAAGCCCTCAAGGCCAATCCGGCCGGTGAGGCGTCGGCGAAGGCCAGCAACAAGAAGGGCTGGCAACTTCTGGCTGGGTCGGGCGTGGCCGTCCTTGTGCTGGGTGGGGCGTTGGCGTGGTGGACCACTCACCGCTCCAGCGAAACCGTTCCGCTCCAAGACAAACCGGCTGCAGCAGTGACTGCCCCGGCCCCCGTCGCCGTGCCAGTTGCTCCGGTTGTATCCGCGCCGCCCCAGGTCGAGGAGCCCAAGCCCGTGACTGCCCCGGTGGAAGAGAAGGCCGCGGTCGCTGCCCCGGTTGTGGAAGCCCCGGTGCTGGCAGAGCCACCTAAGGCCCAGACCCCGGCAACTGCCCCGGCGTCAAAGCCGGTGCCGGTTTCGAAACCAGCTGCAAAGCCCAAGCCGGCCCCCAAGCCTGTTGCTAAACCCGAGCCGAAAAACGATTGGCAGGACCAAGCCAACAGCGATATCGACGCGTGGGCAGAAAAGATCAGGTGAGGTGCTTGCGCTTATCGAAAGCCTTGCTAGAAAGAATGTGTATCCATGAAAGATGGGAGGAAAAATGTTTGGGTGGTTGTTTACGCAGTATCGAAAGCCCGGAAAGCTCCACTTCGGATCGAAGTGGCTCAACCTGCATGGGCGATTTTTCATTGGTAACCCAGAAAGATTTGGGCTCTCCGATTGCCGAGAGAACGTCCTGACCTCGTATTACTACCTGCGGGCGGACCGGAAGATGCCGGTGGCAAACGATGGGGACTTTGATGCCTGGAGGATGGACGCCCTGCGCGCCAGCCAGGTTCGGCACGCCAGCGAAAAACATGTGTCCAAAGCCGGCTTTCTTGTCACCTCGGCCGCGTGCGTGGCCCTTTGCTTTGGGGCATTGGTCGTCAACAAAGTGAAAGGAACACGCCCTTCGCCGGCGGCGATCCAACTCGCGCCCTCGTTGTCGTTGAACGAGTGCAAAAAGAAATGGACGAGCGGCACCATCACGCCTCAGGAAATCGTGGCGTGTCAGGCGCTATCTCAAACCAACAACAACAACAACGGGAGGCACTGAGCATGTTGCTATCGCTGATGGATTGGACGGTCGGTATTGGCCGCAAGCTGTTCAAGAAGGACGATCAAGCGTCGAGCACGCTGGAGCAAATCATTCTGGACGGCAATGACCGCTACGAAAACTTGGTCGGGCGCTTTGACGTGAGCGACCGCGTGAAGAGCCGCGTGCTGGACGTTCCCCCAGAGGATGTAGATATGGCGGTCCAAGCGGGCGCGGTTTTCGACGAGAAAGAGATGGCACTGGTTGTGCCCGAAGAACTGGATCTGGACCAGTTCCATCCGTGGTGGCCGAAGGTTCCGGAGGATCTGCGCAACACCCAGGCCCGCATGATCATCACCAAGGAAGGACGTCGTGCCGAAGGCTTCGTGCTGGGGGACGACATGGCGCTGGGCGGCGACAGCACTGCAACCTCGCTGATGTATCTGGCCTTCCCGCTGATTGGTGCGGTTCAATACTTCTTGGGCTCGCTCATTGGCGTTTTTAGTTACGTGGTGCTGCTGGCTGCCATTCCTTACTTTGTTGCGTTGAAGCAAGCGGAAGGGATGAAGGAAGCCTTCAAGGGCCTGGCCCTGATGGTGCTGCCCGTGCTGATTGCAACCGCTTCGGCGGCGTTGTCGTCCGCGCTCCACGTGGACGCGGCCAGCATGGGGCAAGCAGCGGTTGACCCGATGAACACGGGAGCGGGGATGATGGCGGTCGCTGCGGGCTTTGCCAAAATGGCGGGCATCGTTCTTCTGATCTTGACCATTCCTGGCCTGCTGTTGTTTGCGGCCTTCCTGAGTGCGGCCTCGCATCCCCACCGGGGCGTGCTGGGGGGGACCGCCGAGCGCTTCATTCAGATGATGAAGTGGATGGTGGTGATCTTGGCCCTTGTTGGGGTTGGCTCCCTTCTCCCGGACGGAATAGGCGTGGCCGTGGCGTTTGTGATTGCGGCCATGTATGCCCTGCAGTTCACGGAAGGCAACTTCGTTCAAACGGCCGCTCGCCTCTATCTGCAGAACTTGGACAACAACCTGGCGACCCAGGGGGCCCTGTCCAAGTCCCACGTGAAGGCCCGCGAGCAGCAGGCTGCCGAAGCGTTGCGCGACAAGACCCCGCTTTTGAAGGTGGGTCGAGCGTCTGGTCACCTGAACGACCGCGGCCATGGCTTTGCGCCGGACAAGGGCACGGTGATGATGCTGTCCTGGCGCGACCTGACCCAAGGCCTGATCGTCTACGGGCGTATCGGTTCGGGCAAGTCCTTCAGCGTGCTGCGGCCGTTGGCCCGTCGCTATCGCGAGTCCGCATTGGCCGTAGGACTGCGGAATGAACTGAAGGGGAGCGCCGCGGGCGAGACCGTTCTTGATGCGAAGCGCAGCGGGGGGGGAGCACTCATCCTCGACGCGAAGGACGGCGCGATCATCTCCGATTTGGGCAAGGACGCGTTTGATATCGTCGTGCGCGCAGGCATGTCGGTGGCCCCCTACGAGGGCCTGGAGCCCGACCAAATCACCAAGGCCCTTCGCGGCGCGACCGGTGGCAAGGTCGATGAGAAGTCCAAGCTCTGGAGCGACGGCGGCGACGCGTTCCTCTTCCACACCGGCATCATCCTGAAGGCCGCATGCGAGCACGAGCAGGCCTACCGAGACTTCTGCATCGCCAAGCTGGAAGGGTTGGAGCACGCCCGGTTGATTATGCTGCTGGAGCGGGAGGAGTTGGAGAAGCGTGGCTTGGGGTTGGAAGACCTGGAAGCGGCGCTGGCTCGCGTGGAAGAGCAAATGGGCACTTACGCGATTGTGGCGGAGGCTTCCCGGAACTGGTTCTACACCCCATTCCACCATGCCAAGCTGTTGGCGATGGTTGAGCAGGTGGTGCCGACGCCGCGTGGCGGGGAGATTGCCAGCGCTCGCGTGCTGGAGTTGGTGAACTGGTTGGGGTTGGAGCGCCCGGATACGTCTAGCACTGACGAAGAGCGGGAGGCCTATGCCGCCTACTCCCGGGACTACCACAACCGCTTGGCCACCCGGTCCGAGACCGTCCATCCCGACTTGCTGCGTCCCATGTCCCAGCTGCAAAGCTCGCTGGAATGGGCATTGCTGGGCGTTCCTGCAATGCATAAAGAGCAGCGCCAGTCCTTCACGTTGAACTCGCGGGGGCTCATCGAAAAACTGCTTCGGGGTGAAAAGCTCCGGACGGCAGATGACATCCCGTGGCATTCCGTCGAACGTGGGGAAGTGGACGTCTCTCAGGCGCTTTACGGGAAGTTCGTGGGCTTGTTCCTGCCCCCCACCCAGTTCGGCGAAGCGGGCGACATGATGCAGCGGTTGCTCAAGCAGCGTGTCATGAACGGCATTCGGGCACGCGGGGCGCACGGCGACAAGTGGCGCGAAATGCTGCCGGGCCAAACCGACGTGCTGCTGATGATGGACGAGGCGCATTTGCTGCTGACTTCGGACGATGTGCTGCTCTTCAGCACCTCCCGAAGCCTGGGGTTGATGCCGGTGATCGCGGTGCAGGGCCACGACAGCCTTATCAACACCTACGGGTCGGAGAACGAAGCCGATTTGCTGGCCAACACCATGCAATCGGTCGTCGCGCTCAACCACTCGTTTGTCACACGCAACTACTTGATGAAGCGGCTGGGCAAGGCTCAGTTGACCACCTTCAAGGAGCCGACGCGTGGCATCGATTTCTCGGGTGGCTTGACCAACTTCCGCCACAGCGTTCTCAACGATCCGAACCACCCCTACGCAGCGGCCTACGAGCAAATGCTGATGCAGGGCGCAGGCCGCTTGAGCGCGCTTCGCGTGGATCCGGCGACGGGGCGCAAATGGCGCGTCGGGGCTGAAGACACGGTGGGCCAAGAGGAGCTGGCACGGGACATCGACATGCCCACAGGGGGCAAGCGGGAGGTCCTGCCGCTCTTCCTGGAAGAGGAATACCCGGCCCTGACCGCTGCACGTGGCAATGCGATTGTCTCGCTCTGCCGAGCAGGCGTGAGCCGCACGGACTTGGCCGAGATGATGCCCAACGACTGAGCCCCAAAAGGGCAAGGCAACCCTTGCCCTTTCCCAAAATCGATCAATGCTGACCTAACCACCCATTTCCTTGAAGGAGGACTTTATGAGCAATGCCCACCTCGATGCCTTGAACGACCTGCTGGGCGCTCGCGATAAACGGCGAGCCAAGCTGGCCGGAGAGCGTCCAAACGACCACCAACCGCAGAAGAAAGCAGCCTTCGACCAGTCGCTGGCGAAGGACCAGGCCGATATCCAGGAGAAGCAACAAGCCGTGTTGGACTGGGCCAAGCAAGCCAAGCCCGACGAGATCACCGACGCGCGTGAGCGGTTGCACGCACAGGTGCAGCAGCGCGCTGAAGACGCGCCCAAAGACAAGCACGCCCAAGTGGTGTTCAGCACCGTGGACGAATGGCGACAGAAGCGCCAGCAGAAGGACGGAGGGCAATCCTTGGGGGAAAACATCCCCATGCTGACTGCGGCCCAGCGGCAGCAAACCATGGGGCCTGGTAAGTTGGGCTACGCGCACTACGCCGCCAGCGCGAAGAAGGAAGCGGACTTCATGAAGCGCTATGAGGCGGGCTTCGACTGGGACAAGCACGAGGCCCAAGTCCAGAAGAACATCTACCGTCAATGACGGTCCATTCCCCGTGTCGCATCCAGGGCCCTTCGGGGCCCTTTTTGTTGGGCACGTTCCCTTGTTTGTGAGTGGATCGATCTACCCATAAAAGCAAACGGAAAAAGCGGCTCAAAGCAAGAAGCGGGGTGGGGGTTGATCATCTGGGGAAGAGAGAAAAAAAGGTTTGACTAAACATCAAAAGTGTCGATCAATCGAGATTTTTAGGGTTGCCAGTTTTATGGGATGTGGTTGACTGTAATCAGTCAAACACAACCGGGGGAGGCCCTTATGTATATTTTTGCCGATGCTTACGAGTTCGCCGTGGACAACGTGGGGAACCTGCTGATCACCTTGCTTTCGTTTTCGGTGGTGAGCTACGTGGCCGCCAACGTGGCGGGGTTGCTGGCTTGATGGCCTGGTTGAGGGGGGATTTGGAGCAGATGGATCTGCACACCGTTTCGCTTTTCCTACAAACCGGGGTTTTGGTTGGCGCGGCTTTCATCCTCAAGATCGCTTGCTGATTGCCAAAACCGAAAAAGACGGTATGCAAAGGGGATGGAACCCCAACACGACAATCCAGCAGGCAACCCAGGTGGGGGCGATTTCTTGAATCGTCCCCACGAGCCGTTGCTTCATCCCATTCTGCACCCCCTGACGCTGGCCCAGTTCTACGGGAAGCATCACGAGGCCGCCGCTGCCGCCGATGCGCGGGAAGTGTTGGACCTGGCCACGCGGTTTTGCCGAGAAGCCCAGGTTTCCGGGTTGGACACCCAGACCGACGCGGGCTTTGACTGGGTGCTGACCCCCAGCCGTTTCTCCAACCGCATTTCCCTGGAGCTGGGGCAGGGCGGCCACGCTGCGTTGCTTCAGGTCGATCCGGACCTATCCGCTCACCCGCTCGACGCAGCCATCCATGCCGGCGTGCTGGGCCACAAGCCCCTGGCCACCGCTTACGCCTTGCTCCCGGCCGAGCAGCGGGAGGGGCTGTTGAGAGAGCTGAGGGAATCCATCGACCAGGTCCAGTCGAACCGTTCCGCAGCGAAGCAGCTCCAGGCCCTCCGAGTCCTGCCTGAACTGCCGGTGCCGTCTCAGCCGCCTCTGGACATCGCCCAACTGCTCCGGCGGTTTGAGGTCCCCGATGCCCAAGCCCGGTTGGCGGCGGACCACGTCAAGGCGACCTATGGAGAAGCGCTGAACACCATGCATGGTAGCCAGGTGCTGGCAGCAGCCCATGCGCACGCCCCGCACTTGGGGCTATACGGAGCCCCTTGGCAGACGTGGCTTTGCGAGAGCGCAACGACCGGCAACCTGGATGGGGTGGAGGCCTGTTTGCGCATGCAGGCCGAGCCCAATGTGCCCGACGCCAACGGCGAGACGCCGCTACACCTCGCCGCGCGCCACGGCCACCCCGGCATCGTTCGTCGGTTGATTGAGGCCGGCGCGGATCCAGCGTTGGGGAACCCCCGCGGGGAGACTCCCCTGCATGTGGCGGCCCAACACAAACGCGCGCAGTGCTGCCTGGAGCTCATGGCCGCAGGCGCGGACCCTGGGCAGTTGGATCGTGAGGGGCGCAAGCCGGGCGACGCTCACCGGGAGAAGGCACGTGAGCAAGTCCACGGTTTATGACTGCTGGAGCTGGACGGTCCCGTCGAGCATCGAGCCAAGCCGGGCCGTCCGCTATTGGCCCCAGGCCCTGCTGTCTGGGGCATGCGTCGCGGCGCTGACCTATCCCGCGGCTCTCTGGCTGGGCTGGCAAATCCCATCATCACATTCACTGATGAACTTCGGTCAGGCACTGACTGGCAGCCTGGCGGCGCTGGGGAACCTTGCCACCGGCACGATCTCATTCCGAGAGCCTGCCGCCGCATTCTGGGAGGTGGCCAAGGAGCAGGCAACGTTTGGCACGTTGGCACGGGTCGGCGTTGCGGCGGGCTTGGCAGGGTGGGCGTCGATTTGGGCGACGCGGCGTGGGCTCATCCCGCGCTCAAATACCTGGCATGTGTCCGGCGCTCAACTGTTGCAGGGGAAAGAGGCCCTGACTGAAGCCCGGCGTCGTTCGCTTACAAAGAAGGAGCAGAGGGGCGAGCGGCATGCGTTGTCACTACATCCGGCTTGGGTGGTCAGCAAGAAGCTGCTGGCCCGTCACATGTTCATCTATGGAGCCGTGGGAATGGGCAAGTCAGTCATCCTGAAGCACCTGCTGGAACAGGTTGTTCGGCTCGACAAGAAGGCTTTCATCTACGACATCAAAGGAGACTTTACGTCGATCTTCGAGCGCCCGGTGATCGTCTGCCCCTTCGACAAGCGAAGCTGGATCTGGGACGTGGGCCGGGACGTAGCGACGCAAGCCCAAGCCGCCGCGTTCTCCCAAAGCATCATCCCCCCGGAGGAGGGCAGCGGCGCATTCTGGGCGTCTGCGGCGCAAGCCTTGCTGGAAGGGTGCGTGCGCGAACTCCAGGCCACGAAGGGCAAGAACTGGGGGTGGGCAGAGTTGGCCGCGTTGGTTGCCCGTCCCGCTGAACCGATGGCTAAAGCACTGTCGCTCTACTACCCCCGAGCCGCCGCTCTCATTTCCAATCCCGATTCGAACACCACCAGCAGCTGTATCGCCGTGCTCGCCAACGGCACCGCGGTTATCGAGCGCCTAGCCTTGGCATGGCCCGAGCGCACGCCTGGGCAGATGTTCTCCATGCTGGACTGGATCAAGGACGACTACACGGGATGCAAGCAGGTCATTGTTCAATCAGGTCCTGATGAGGTGCTAACCAAGGCCTACATCTCCGCCATGATCAACGTCGCGGTGCCGGAAATCATCGGCCCCTCGCTGCCAGATGACGAAACCGGGCGATTCCTGGGGTTCTTCTTCGATGAGCTTACCTCCGCCGGCAAGCTCAACATCGAGCTGTTGCTGGCCTTGGGACGCTCAAAAGGCGTGGTGGCCTGCATGGCCGTGCAGGATTGGTCACAGGTCGAGAGGGTCTATGGGGACAAGACCGCGCAAGCCTTTTCAGGGTTGGTCGGCACACACATTATTTGCCATCTCCAAATCGGCGAGACCCGGGAAAAAGTCTCCCGGAACCTGGGCAAGCGCACCGTGGCGTGGCGCACGCATGATGACAAGGCGACCGTCCACGAGGAGTCGAAAGCCGTTGTTCCGCCGGGGCGGCTCACTGACGACTTGGGCCCACGCAATGGCAGCGCCTATGGCTCCGAGAGTTGGGGCATCCGGGCCATTGTGCAGACAAGCCGGGACCCACTCTTGCTGGACTGGCCGGGCGTCAGCTACCCGCACGCGCGCGACGGCCAGGAACGCGCCGCGTGGACCCAACAGGGGGCGCGCCCGGTGGAGCAAAAGCCCATGCCACCGAGCGACGCGCAGAGCGCTGCAGAGGTCCAGCGGGTCTTGAAGATGACCGCCGACCAGGCCGCCGCGGAGCTGCGAAAACGTGGTGCCACGCCGCCGAAGCTCCGCGCCGTTTCAGACGACGAACTGGAAGCCATCTTCCGCAAGTAGTGGGGTTGTGGAGTCGCTGGGTTTTGGTAGATCTGAAGGGATACCCATTCCTGGAGAACTCCATGTTCAACGTCACCGCATTGACCGCTCAAGGCACGGACAGCAAGTCCGGCGCGGCGGTGGTCGAGTATCTGATGCTCACCGAGTATTACCTCGACAAAGACGGGAACGCGCAGGGCACCATGGCCTGGGGCGGCAAGATGGCCGCGCACCTCAATCTCTTGTCCACGGCGGTAACACGGGAGAGCATGAGCAAGCTGGCCGAAGGATTCGACCCCCAGACAGGGAGGGCGCTTTGCCAGAACGCAGGCCAGAAAGGCAAGGTGCGGCCAAAGGTGGACAAGAACGGGGATCCCGTCCTGGACGCCCAAGGCAAGCCCGAGGTCGTGGTGGTCGGCGGCCACCGGGTCGGCTACGACGTCACGGTGTCGGCGCCCAAGGACGTTGGGATTCTCTTTGCAATGGAGTCGCCAGAACGGCGCGATGCCGTGCTCAAGGCGCACCAAGCCGCCTCTACAGAAGCGATGAACCGGCTGGAACAGATGGTTGAGACTCGACGGGGAAAGGGCGGCAAGGACGTGATCGGCGTGAAGGGCCTGGTGTGGTCAAGCCACCAGCACTTCGCCGGGCGTGACCTCGACATGGATCTGCACACCCACCATCTCGTTTATGGGGTGGCGCTGGGAGCCGATGGCAAGGAATCGACCTTCGATGCCGTCGAAATCTATCGCCATGCCCGGGCCATGGATGAAATCTACAAGCTGGAGCTCTACAAGAACCTTCAAGGGTTGGGCTATCAGGTCGAGCACGTCCGAGAACTGGACGACGACGGCAAGGAGACCAACCGATCCTACGCACGCCTTGCGGGCATCGACCAGGACGTCATCGACCACTTCAGCAAGCGCCGGAAGGCCCTGCTCGAATACGCGGAGCAGCATGGGGTCAGCACCCAACAGGCGAACAAGGCCACGCGGAAGCACAAGAACGAGCCCACTTACACGGAGTTGGTCGAGCACTGGCAGGAGGCTTTGAAGGACTTCGAGCTGACGCCGGAGACGTTGAAAGCAGCGCGGGGGAACCTGAACAAGGTGGAACACAAGAGCGACGCCGAGCTGCTGGAACTGCTCCACGAGAACGAAGCCGTGTTCAACGACATTGATTTGGTGCGGGTGCTGGGAATGGAATACGCCGGCAAGTTGGACGCGGCCGGACTCCATGCCCGCATTGAGCAGTTCAAGCAAGACAATGGGCTGGTGCTGGTCAACGCCGAGCGCTTGGCAGACGAAGACCGGGGGCAGACACTGGCCCGCAAGCACACGGAAGACCGGTTCTGCGCGCCATGGATGTTGCAAGCGGAGCAAGCGGTGGTGGACATCGCCAACCGCCGGGCCAACGAGACCCAGCACCATGCTTCGCAGGCCACGGTGGATCGCGTCATTGAGGACTACCAGAAAGCCAAGGGCTTCCAGCTCTCGCAAGAGCAGTTGGTGGCCGTGAACCACATCTGTCGCGGCAGTGGCGGGGTGGCAAACTTGAGCGGCTTAGCAGGCACCGGCAAGACCACGATTTCCGAGCTCTACAAGGAAGCGCTGGAATCTGAGGGGATGGTGCTGCTGGGGGTGTGCGTGTCGAACAAAGCCGCCCAGAAGTTGGAAGTGGAATCAGGGATGCCCTCAACCTCCATGGCACAGATGCTTCACGACTTGGCCGAAGGCAAGCGCGAACTCCAGCCCAACGACGTGCTGGTCATTGACGAAGCCGGCATGGTGGACACGCGGGACACCCGAGCCTTGTTGGCCTACGCAGAGAAGGCGAAATCCAAGGTCATCCTTCAAGGCGACGCCGAGCAACTGCAGCCCATCGGGGCCGGGTCCGGTTTTCAGCTCACCAAGCAAGCGGTGGGCGATGTGAAGTTGACCGAGATTCGCCGACAGGCGCGGCAGGAGGACCGCGAGACGGCGATGGGGTTCTACGCCAAAAACGAGAACGGTGAAGTGGTCGATCTGAAAAAGGGCACCCGCAGCCGGCGCGAAACCTTGGAGCTGGGCGATGAGCAGAAGGAGCGCCTGATGGACTCCATCGTGGAAGCCCACTCGCAGGAGAAATGCATCGAGCGCCTGGTGAACGACTACTTCAAGAATCCAGCGGCGCTGGACGACAAGCTGGTGCTGGCCCACAGCCGGGCCGAGGTCGGCGCTCTCAACGCAGGGATTCGAAAAGGCCTCAAAGAACGCGGCGAGATCGGCACGGATGAGGTGGTGGTGGAGGGGCGCGTCAATGGACGAAAGTTCGATCTGGCCTTGGTAGAGGGAGATCGGGTGATGTTCACAGCCAAACGCAAGGACTTGGGTGTGGTCAATGGCACCCAGGCCACCATCCAATCCATCAAAGCGTCGCGCTCTGGCGGCTACGATATCGTCGGCACCTTGCGTTCGGAGAACCCAAAGGAGAATGGGCGCAAGGTGGTGTGGAACACGCACGAGCACAAGGCGGTGGTCCACGACTACGCGGTGACCGTCCACAAGAGCCAAGGGCAGGGCAAGCGCGAAGTGTTCCACCTTATGAACCTTGGGATGATGGACAACGCCAGTTCGCTGGTGGCCTTTACCCGTTTGACTAAAGGGAGCTACAAGCTGTATGGCACCTACGATGACGTGGAGCAACTCAACACCCGCTTGGGGTTGGAGCGATTGAAGGCGACCGTTCTGGACGCGGGGCTAAAAGACGATCCGCAACGGCCGGTTGTCCAGCGCCTTGGGGCAGCTGCACGCCCCACCGCTCAACGCCCAGCCGCTCAGCGAACGCGCATCCAAGGCAAGCTCGACGCGCTGCTGAAGGAGCACGCGGAACGCCCAAAACCGCAGAGGAGCGAGGGCGAGCGCAAGGCCCGTTGGCTGCTGGAAGTGCTGGAGCCGTTGCGGCGGGCGCGCAAGGCGTCTCCCAAGCTGCCGGCGCAGTCCCCGAAACACACGCAGGGCTTCTCGTTGTGAGCAGCAGGCTGGGCGGCCATGCCGCCCATGTGCTTTTCTCTCCAAACCGCTTTTGCTTGGAGGGGCGGCCCGCGGCTTCCGCCGGGGCCCTTGCTTTACAGGGTGGCCATGACCACGGCCTGCAGCACTATCACCGCCACGCCGAAAAGGAAGGGGTAGAGGAACAGCCATTTGAAGAACCCCCAAGCCAGGGACGACGGAGCCCCCGCCGAGCGGCGCGGAACCGCCTCGGGCCACGCATACCCCGCCGCCAAGGACTTCATGTAACCAGTGGTGCGCCTGCGGGGATCGCGGATAAGAATGCCCGGTGGCTTGCTATAGATTCGCCAGCCATGCTGAAAGGCTTTGTAACGCCAAGCGTATTCGTGAGCCTCCGCATCGGCCTGGGTGCCCGTCATGCTCGACAGCGGCACGAACGAGAATCGGCGCCCCTGCCAGCCCCCACGAGCGCTGCGGTGCTGCTGCTCGCGTTGGTTTAAGTCGACGGTCTGCCCCACGTAGCAGCACCCGTTGTCAAAGAACAAGCCGTAGAGATGGCGTGGGCGGGACAGGTATTTCTGATTGCGTTTCCAGTTCAAAGGTCCTCCCAAGATGGGTATACCTACATACCCATAAAAGAAAGATCCGATTCGTCAAGGCTCGCCACGAACAAAGGCCCCGAAGGGCCCTTGCCGAGATACGATCACCTCCTTTTCCACCACGCAATCGTTTAGCGCCCCAAGTTGATGCTCAACCCGAAGCCGGCCACCGGCTTGTTGCCAGAGCCAAAGGACAGGCCAGCAGAAATACTGGTGCGCTCAGACACCCGAGCACCCCAGCCCACGGCCATTGCAGCACTGCCCCCCGAGAATCCCACGCCCACGTTCAGGTTCACCTGGCCAACGGCCGTGCCCCCGTTCTGGGCCGCAGCGGTGGCCATCTGGCTCATCGCGCCGAGTTGTGCGCCCAAGCCGTTGACGCGGCGATCCTGGTGCCGCAAACGGCGGTCCGTATCGACCCAGCGGTCATCCCACACCTGCTGCATTTCGTAGACCTGCCCACCGTTCACAGCATCCGTGGACCCGCGTTCGATGCGCCCCGGAGCCACGCCGGTCACGCGCTGATTGCCCGCGTTGACGCCCGCAGTCGTCACCGAAGGGCCGCCTTGAATCGTCACGCCTTGGCCGTTGAGCGTGGTGGTGCCGACCTGGACGGAGCCCGCGTCAGACAGTTGCACGTTGTCGCTGACCGCCACGGTTTGGGTGCCGTCCGTGTTGTCGGTCACCTCGACGTTCTTGCCCGCCCTTACAGTCGAGCCCGCGCCGGTCCCGGCGGTTCCATCCACCCCATCGGTGCCGGCAGGTCCTTGGACCCCTGGCTCCCCTTTCAGGCTTGCCAGCCAATCTTGTTCATTGCCTTGGAAGCCGTTGGCCAACGCCACCTCGTAGGCGCTTAACCCATCTGCGCCGCGCGGGCCGGGCGTGCCCGAACCGCTGCCTGGGTTTTGTTCAAGGAAAGTCACCCGTCCATCTAGGTCGTCCAAAGCGGCTCCCACAGTTTGATGCGTGGCACCGCTGCGGAACTGATAAATGGGCGCGACAAAGTTGCCGTTGACGAACGTGGCGCCGCCGCCCAACGCTTGGGCCGCCTGACGGACCTGACCGAGGTTTGCGACGTCGGTGTCTGAGGTGCCGGCCCGAACGTTCGTGATTCGGCGGGTGCTCTGGCCTCCGTCCTCAAAAGTGGATCCCACGCTGACTTCGTCGCTGGCCCAGCAACGGCTATGAGAACCCAAAGCGACGCAATCCTGCGCTCGGGCCTCAGCCCCAACGCCTAGTGCAAGTGACTGAAATGCATCGGCAACGGCAGAACTGCCTATGGCGACTGCATGGTCAGCGTTTGCCTCTGCCAAGATGCCTTGAGCAATCGATGCATTGCCCCGCGAACGGCTGAAGTAGCCAAAGGACATGGAAAGATCCCCACTGGCTTGTGACTGGACACCAACCGCCAAGGAATGGGCTCCGGTAGCCGCGGATTGCGCGCCCAGGGCTATGGACGCTTCGCCCCCCGCGTAGCTCAGCGTGCCTACCGCGACGGCGCTCACCGCCGCGGCATTTGCGGCTTGGCCCGTCGCAATGGAGTTCGCGCCGGACGCTTGGGCATTCGTCCCCGACGCCACCGCGTTGTCTGCGGAGGCATTGGCTTGAACACCCGTGGCGACGGCCCCGTTCCCGGAGGCATTGGCATAGGCGCCCGTTGCAGTGGCATTCGGGGCTGAGGCTTGGGCGTATTCCCCGGTCGCCGTCGAGTTGTCTGCGGAGGCGTTGGCTTGAACGCCCGTGGCGATGGCCCCGTTCCCGGAGGCATTGGCATAGGCCCCCGTTGCAGTGGCATTCGGGGCTGAGGCTTGGGCGTATTCCCCGGTCGCCGTCGAGTTGGGTTCCGAAGCCGTGGCCCCGGTTCCCGTGGCGGTTTGAGCAAACGATGGGGAGGCAAACAACGAGGCCCCCATCAAAGCCGTTAAGATCGAAATGCGAAGCGAAGACATGAAAACCCTCCCGAGTATGGATTGATACTTCATCCATAGCAGGCGATTGCATTTCCGCAAGGCGATCAGGCGATCTTTTTCAAGGTGTTAGGGAAGGTGCCGACACAAACCCGAGCCGGGAGCGTCCAGTTCCAGGTCATCCGGTTTTCATTGCCCCACGCCAGACACGACGTTTCCATCCCCGCAGGGCACCAAGCCGGCGCCAGCGCACGGGCCAGCACTTCCGAAGAGGGCTCTCCGGTCACCGAAGGAAACGCGCCCGGCTTGCGCCCCTGCCGGTAGGCCCACTTGGCTTGGCCGCACTCGGCTTTCATCTCGACGTGCGGATAGTCTTTCGGGCTGGTCCATCGGCCGCCCCAGTTCAGCCCCACGATCTCCGCCAGCTCCCCAAAGCGTTGATAGCCGGCCATCACATGGGCATCGTCCAAGTTCCAGCTGGGCTCCCCATTGACGAACACGGCGGCATCCAAGGCCAGTCCGAAGTTGTGGCAGCTGGAGAATGCCCCAACGCTGGTCACGCCAGACCCGGAGGCAAGCAGGGCCGCCTGGCGCTCGGGGCTTCGATACCCTTCCACGGGCCGCACATCAAACCCTTCCGCGGCCAGTTGGGCTTGGACGGCTTCGACCTTTTCCCGCAGCGCTGGGGAAACCCCTTTCCACGTCCTTTCGCTTTTCGGGTGGAAGAATCGGTAAATGGCGCCGTGCGGCTTCGGGGTTTGGAAAACCCAGGGGCTGCTGGGCTTGGGTTTGGATTTGGGTTGAACGGTCGAACACCCGGCCAAGGCCAGGCAAGCCAGAACGGCGGCGATGGTGAAGCGGGGCTGCATGCTTTCCTCCCAGAAAGAACAATGGATGCTTTCAGGGGTAGTGGATTTTCGGAAAAGCGCAAGCGGGCGAAAACAAAAAAAGCCCCCGAACAACCGGGGGAGGAGGCCTGCAGCTCGGGGGCTTAGTGGGGCAGGGAAAAAGGAGTAAGAAACCCCGTCCCGTTGAAAGCCATAGCACACACCAAGGCGAAGTCAACTGCCTTTTTTCTTCCTCGTCTTTTTCAAGTAGTCCCGCTGGGCTTTTTCAGCCGCTGCTTTCGTGACCTCAAAAAGCTCGCCCAAATCTTGCATGTCAGGGTTGTAGTAACGGGTCAGCATCTGGGTGGTCTTGTGCCCCGAGAGTTGCATGACCTGGTGCATGGGCAGCAAGTTGGCCAGCTCGGTGATGCGGGTGTGGCGCAGGTCGTGCAGGGTGGCGTCGGTCACCCCCGCTTGTTCGCGGGCGCGTCCCCAGGCCTGGGTGAGCGTGTCCGAGGCAATCGAGGTCTTGCCCTCGTCCAAGCTGAAGACAAAACCGGAGCTGGGGCGCACGGCGGGCGGGTTCTGGGGAGAGGGCGGGATGCGATCCTTGCGCAGCTTGGCGGCGTGGAGCTCCTTGGTCAGGGTGTCCAGCACCGCAACCGCTTCAGGAGTGAGGAAGATGGTCCGATGGATGGGCTTGCCACCCTTGGGGTTCTTGGTGTCCCGGAACGTGGCCTCGGGGCGCTGCTTGCTGTAGTCCAAATCTTCCCAGCGCAGCTTGATGGCTTCGCTGCGGCGGGCCGCGGTCCAGCGCAGGAAGGCAATGGCGCCCCGGGTGGCCGCGGACATGGGGGCAAGGGCGGTCAGGATGTCCGCCCACTCCTTATCAGTGACCACCCGCTCGCGCTCGTTCCTCACCTTGGGCTTGAGCGTGGCGTGGATGGGGTTGTCCATCTTGAAGCCCCAGCGCTTGATCGCTGCCGTGAAGACGCTGGAGAGAACGGCGAGTTGGCGAGTGATGGTGGCCGGGGCGAGGTAGTAGTCATCTTCCAAAGACCGGGCCATGCCGCCGTTGGCGAGGCCGAAGTCCTGGGGCGTGAGCTTGTCCACCGGCTTGCTGAAGGTGGCGGGGAAGCGCTTGGCGAGCAGGCGCAAGAGGCGCGCATCGTTGTCGCTCCCCTTCTTCTTGCCATCCTTGGCCTTGAGTGAGAGCACCTCGGCGATGTAGCGCTCGATCCAGACCCCCAGGCTCTGGCTGCTCATCAGGTTGGAGGCGGGTTGCTTCTCTTCGTGGAGCGCGGCGCGCTCTGCAGAAGCGAACGCCTCGGCCTGGGCGAGGGCCTTGGCTCGGGTCGCTTCGCTGTAAGGGAAAGTGCGGTTGATGGCGTGCAGGTTGCCCGCTGCATCCTTGCGCTTGATCTTCACTTGGAACGCCGAACCGCGGTCGTAGACGCCCTTTGTGCGGGCGGTTTTTTTGGGACGGGCCATTCGTTCAGTCCTTGATTAGAAGAATGGATTTTCCCAAGGTTTTCCCTTGAGTTCAATAAGTCATTGTTTTTAAATGACTAAAATGAGAATCGTTCGCATGCGTAATGCGTAGGTCGCAGGTTCGACTCCTGTTTCCGGCACCAGTTGCAATGAAAAGCCCCGGTCTTTGGCCGGGGCTTTTTGTTTGGCCGATTGGCGGCGTGTCGCCATCAACGCCGCGCCATCCCCGCATCCTTCGCCAGCCACCACGCCAGCTGCTGGAGATAACCACCCGCTGCTCCCGCCAATGCGCCGATCAGCAGGCGTGCGAGCACTCTGGTCCCGCGGCTGGCCCGCTCGCGTACCCATGGCAGCACCGCGACCACCTGCGCACCCAGCAACAGCATCAGTACGTCCAGTCCCGACGCATCCACCAGCGGCAACAACGGCAGCAGATCCGGATTGCAGGCCAGCACGATCACCAGCGTAGCCCCAAGCACGGCCATCAGCCGGCGCCCGGCGGGCAGGGTGGTCCAGCGCAGCAGTCGTTCGATCATGCGCATGACGTTCCTCGGGTCATGCGCGAGAACCCTCGTCAGGCCCAACCGCCCGCACCGGTTGCCGCAGCACGGTCTTCAATCTCGCCGCGTCGGTCTTTCGCGGATCACTCAGGTAGATCTCATGGTGGGGGCCGGCAAAGGTGTAGCCCAGCGAAGGCATCAGCTCGTCGTGCAGATGAGCCAGGATCGGGCCTTCGTCATCGTAGGGGCCCACATGCAGGGTCTGCAGGCAGAGGCCTTCCTCAAGCACCCTATGACGAAGGCCAGCCGGTGTCTCGCCCAGCTTCTTCGTCGCCTTGGCGATGGCGGTCTCCAGTTGCCCTGGGCTGATCCCGTCCGGCGTACGGATCATCACCGTCCACGACCACTCGTCCTTACGGCGTGCCACAAAGCTCGCCGGGTCGTCGGCGGTCCAAAGCGCTTCCAGCGGCGGCACTACGTAGTCCCGGCCCTCGGCCTTCAGCGCGAACTTCAGTGCATAGCTCACTGCATACAGCCACTGCACCGACTGCAGGTAAGCCGGGGCGGTATTCGGGTCGCCGCGGCCGTCGATCATCAGGTAGGGCAACGGCGGCACCTCCACTTGGACGAACCGGCCTGCCGGGGGCTGGTACAGCGCCCGGTCGCGCTTCTTGAAGTCGATCTTGTCCATGGCGTCCCTCCTGCCTGGAGCATCCCATGTTCCTGTCTGTCCGCGCACCTGAATCTGTTCAGGCGACTTTGCCGAGCGCGGCGGATCACCGGCCGATGCCATCGTGCGTGCGCGGTGCGACAACGTGTCGCAGCCAGAATCGGGCCTTTCCTGCGCTCGATCAATGTCAATGCCTTTCTTAAATGATGGGTGACGGCCTAAAATTGAAAGGCTGACTCGACCCCACCTGCCTGCCTGTCTTCCGGACCGGTGGGACCGGCTTTGGCCGGAACAGGCAGGGACGGGGAACGGCATTCCCTCGCAATTGGATCGACCGATGATTCCGTTGAAAACCCTTGGGCGCTGGTTGCGCCCGGGCCTGCTGCTGTCGTTGCTGGTGATGCTCACCGGCTGCGATGCCGTGGCCATCCTCAGTCCGAAGGGCCAGATCGGCCAGGATGAGAAGACCCTGCTGATCACGGCCACCGTGCTCATGCTGCTGGTCGTCATCCCGGTCATCATCATGACCCTGACCTTCGCGTGGAAGTATCGCGCCTCCAACACCAAGGCCCGTTACGAGCCGAAGTGGTCCCACTCGACGGCGATCGAGGTGGTGGTGTGGTCGATCCCGTGCATGATCGTGCTGGTGCTGGCGGTCCTGACCTGGCGCTCGTCGCACGCACTGGATCCGTACCGTCCGCTGGATTCGGACGTCAAGCCGGTCACCATCGAGGCGATCTCGCTGGACTGGAAGTGGCTGTTCATCTATCCGGAAGAGAAGGTGGCGGTCGTCAACGAAATCAAGTTCCCGGTCAACACGCCACTGAACTTCAAGATCACGTCCGATTCGGTGATGAATGCATTCTTCATCCCGCACCTGGGCAGCATGATCTACTCGATGGCTGCGATGGAGACCAAGCTCCACCTGATCGCCAACGAGACCGGTGAATTCCCGGGCATGTCTTCGCACTACAGCGGCGCGGGCTTCGCCAAGATGCACTTCACCGCCTACTCGGTCACCGATGCCGAATACCGCCAGTGGCTGGACCAGGTCCGCGCCGGCGAGCAGACCCTGGACAAGGCCTCGTTCAAGGCCCTGGGCGAAGCACGCAACGCCGAGTGGTATCCGGTCACCTACTTCGGCAAGACCGAAGAAGGCCTGTTCGACTGGGTCATCGCCAAGCACATGGGCGACAACAAGCATTACGGCATGAAGCACTCGCATGCCGGTGCCGCCGCTGCCGACGCCGCCACCCATGAAGCGCACGAGGGCCACGCCCCCAGTGATGCGCATGATTCCAAGGAATCGGGTGAAAACCTGGATGCCAACGAACACGAACACGCAGGCCATGCCGGCCACGCGGGTTCGGGAGAATGAACATGTTGGGAAAACTCTCTCTTGAGTCGATCCCCCACGATCCGATCGTGCTGACCACCCTGGTCGGCGCGGTGCTGGGTGGCCTGGGCGTCGTCGCCCTGATCACCAAGTTCAAGCTGTGGGGCTATCTGTGGAAGGAGTGGTTCACCTCGGTGGACCACAAGAAGATCGGCGTGATGTACCTCATCGTCGCCTTCGTCATGCTGCTGCGCGGCTTCTCCGACGCCATCATGATGCGCACCCAGCAGGCGCTCGCCGTCGGCGGGTCCGAGGGCTACCTGCCGCCGCACCACTACGACCAGATCTTCACCGCCCACGGCGTGATCATGATCTTCTTCGTGGCGATGCCGCTGATCACCGGCCTGATGAACCTGGCCGTGCCGCTGCAGATCGGTGCGCGTGACGTTGCGTTCCCGTTCGTCAACTCGCTCAGCTTCTGGCTGTTCGTGGCGGGCGCGGTGCTGATCATGCTGTCGCTGTGGATCGGTGAGTTCGCCGCCACCGGCTGGCTGGCGTTCCCGCCGTTGTCGGGTATCGAATACAGTCCAAGCGTCGGCATGGACTACTACATCTGGGGCCTGCAGGTGGCGGGTTTGGGTACCACGCTGAGTGGTATCAACTTCTTCATCACCATCCTGAAGATGCGTACCCCCAGCATGAAGCTGATGCAGATGCCGGTGTTCACCTGGACTGCCCTGGTGACCAACGTGCTGATCGTCGCTGCCTTCCCGGTGCTGACCATCACCCTGGTGCTGCTGACCCTGGACCGTTACCTGGGTACGCACTTCTTCACCAATGACGGTGGCGGCAACGCCATGCTGTACATCAACCTGATCTGGATCTGGGGTCACCCGGAGGTGTACATCCTGGTCCTGCCGGCGTTCGGTGTGTTCTCCGAAGTCATCGCCACGTTCTCGCGCAAGGCGCTGTTCGGCTACAAGGGCATGGTGTACGCCACCGCCTGCATCGGCGTGCTGTCGTTCATCGTGTGGCTGCACCACTTCTTCACCATGGGCTCGGGTGCCAACGTCAATGCCTTCTTCGGCATCACGACGATGATCATCTCGATCCCGACCGGCGTGAAGATCTTCAACTGGCTGTTCACCATGTTCCGCGGTCGCGTGCACTTCACCACCCCGGTGCTGTGGACCATCGGCTTCATGGTCACCTTCGTCATCGGCGGCATGACCGGCGTGATGCTGGCGATCCCGGCCATCGACTTCGTGCTGCACAACAGCCTGTTCCTGATCGCCCACTTCCACAACGTCATCATCGGCGGCGTGGTGTTCGGCATGTTCGCCGGCATCACTTACTGGTGGCCGAAGATGTTCGGCTTCCGCCTCAATGAGTTCTGGGGCAAGTGCGCGTTCTGGTGCTGGTTCATCGGCTTCTACGTGACCTTCATGCCGATGTACGTGCTGGGCTTCATGGGCATGACCCGTCGCCTGCAGAGCACCGTCAACCCGGCCTACGAGCCGCTGCTGCTGGTTGCTGCCTGCGGTGCGTTCATCGTCGGCGCCGGCATCCTGTGCCAGATCATCCAGGTGGCCGTGTCGATCCGCGACCGCAAGAAGACCGTGGACCTGACCGGTGACCCGTGGGATGCCCGTACGCTGGAGTGGGAAACCTCCTCGCCGCCGGCCTTCTACAACTTCGCGACCCTGCCGGACGTCACCGAGCTGGACGATTTCTGGGAACGCAAGCAGCGTGGTGAAGCCTGGCCGAAGCCGGCCAAGTACACCGACATCCACATGCCGCGCAACACCGGCACGGGCGTTGTCATCGGTGCCTTCAGCCTGGTGTTCGGCTTCGCGATGATCTGGCACATCTGGTGGCTGGCCATCGTCGGCTTCGTCGGCATGATCGCCACGTTCATCTACCGCACCTTCGACCAGGACGTGGACTACTGGGTCCCGGCCGCCGAGGTGGAACGCATCGAGAACGCACACCGCAAGCACCTGGAAGCCCAGGGCCTGGTGAAGTCGGAGCTGAAGGCATGAGCACCAATACCTCGACCCTGAGCCACGGGCACGCCGCACACGCGGCGGCCCATGGCCATGACGACCACGAGCACCACGACACCGGCGGCAACACCGTCTTCGGTTTCTGGGTGTACCTGATGAGCGACTGCCTCATCTTCGCCTCGCTGTTCGCCACCTACGTGGTGCTGGCAGGCGGTACCGATGGTGGCCCCACCGCGAAGGACCTGTTCGAGCTGCCGTTTGTGGCGTGGGAAACCGCGCTGCTGCTGACCTCGTCGCTGACCTTCGGCCTGGGCATGATTGCCATGCACCGCAAGCAGATGGGCCAGATGTACCTGTGGCTGGGCATCACCTGGCTGCTGGGCTTCGGCTTCATGTGCATGGAAGTGTGGGAGTTCCAGCATCTGATCCATCAGGGCTACGGTCCGGACCGCAGTGCCTTCCTGTCGGCGTTCTTCGCCCTGGTCGGTACCCACGGCCTGCACGTCAGCGCGGGCCTGCTGTGGCTGCTGGTGATGTTCGTGCAGCTGAAAAAGTACGGCCTGACCGCGACCAACAAGACCCGCATGGCGTGCCTGAGCCTGTTCTGGCACTTCCTGGACCTGATCTGGATCGGCGTGTTCTCCGTCGTCTACCTCAATGGAGCGCTGTAATGGCACATGACAACCATGCACACGACCACGGCACCGGCGGCGAAAGCCACGGCAGCGTGAAGTCGTACCTGATCGGCTTCGTGCTGGCGGTGGTGCTGACCGTCATCCCGTTCTGGATGGTGATGTCGGGCGATTTCTCGCGCACCGTCAACGGTGTGGTGATCGCGGTCACCGCGGTGCTGCAGATGCTGGTCCACCTGGTGTTCTTCCTGCACCTGGACCGCTCTTCGGAAAGCCGCTGGAACGTCAACGCTGCGGCCTTCACCGTCGTGGTGATCGGCATCATCGTGATCGGCACCCTGTGGGTCATGCACAACATGAACGTGCACATGATGCACTGACGTCCTCGCGACGTTCCCACGCAGAAAGGCTGCCCTCGGGCGGCCTTTCTGGTTTTCCGTTGTCCGGTAGTGCCGGCCGCTGGCCGGCAATCGCGGGAAGCCGGCCAGCGGCCGGCTTTACCCCGCCACCCGGCGCAGGAACTCCTCTGCCTCCATCGGCCGGCCCAGGTGGTAGCCCTGCAGCTGGTCGCAGCCCAGCTCGCTCAGGTACTCGCGCTGCGCCTGCGTTTCCACGCCTTCGGCCACCACCTGCAACTGCAGGGTGCGGCCCAGCGCAATGATCGACGACACGATGGCGGCATCTTCGTCGTTGCATTCCAGATCACGAACGAACGCGCGGTCGATCTTCAGTTCGGTGGCCGGCATGCGCTTGAGGTACAGCAGGCTGGAATAGCCGGTGCCGAAGTCGTCGATGGCGATGTGCACACCCATCGTGGTCAGGTCGTTAAGGATGGCCAGGCTGGCATCGACGTCCTTCATCGCGGTGGTCTCGGTGATCTCCAGGGTCAGCCGGGCCGGTTCGATCCGATGCCGCTGCAGTACTTCGCGCACGCTGTCCAGAAGCGCCGGCGAGGCGAACTGCAGGGGCGACAGGTTCACCGCCATCGACCAGTCTGCGTGGCCGGCGTCATGCCATGTCCGCAGCTGCGCGCAGGCCTGGTCCAGTACCCAGTCACCGATCGGCAGGATCAGGCCGCTGCGTTCGGCGATCGGAATGAACACGTCCGGTGCCAGCAGGCCCAGCTCCGGGTGCTGCCAGCGCAGCAGCGCCTCGGCGCCGGTGGCCGGGGCGCCGGCGGCAGGAAACTTGGGCTGGTAGTGCAGGACCAGTTCGTCGCGTGCGATGGCCTTGCGCAGGTCCTGCAGCAGGCGCAGCTGGCGATTGGCACTGAGCTGCATCGAGGGGGTGAAGAAGGTATAGCCGTTCCGCCCGGTTTCCTTGGTGTGGTACATCGCCGCATCGGCGTGCGCCATCAGTTCGCGCTCATTGCTGGCGTCGTCCGGGTACAGGGCGATGCCCAGGCTGGCGCTGACCTGCAGTTCGGCCGCATCCAGCGTGAACGGCTCACCGGCGGCGGCAATGATGCGCTCGGCCACCACCACCGCATCGTCGGGAATATCGATGGCCAGTACGATCACGAACTCATCACCGCCGAGGCGGGCGAAGGTATCCTGCGGGCGCAGCAGGCCGCCGATGCGCTGGGCCACCGCCACCAGCAGGCGGTCGCCGAACTGGTGGCCATAGGCATCGTTGACCGCCTTGAAGCCGTCAAGGTCGCAGAACATCACCGCCACCGCACGATTGCGGCGCCGCGCCTTCTCGATGGCCTGCTCGATGCGGTCCTGCAGCAGCATGCGGTTGGGCAGCTGGGTCAACGGGTCGTGCAGGGCGGCCTGGATCAGCTTGTCGTTGGCGTGCGCCAGCGAATCGGCCAGCAGCCCGGTCCGCACGCGCATCTGCCGGTCGAACAGCGAGGCGACCAGGGCTATACCCAGTGTGGCCACGGTGGTGACGATCACCAGCACCGCCAGCCAGCGCGTGTCGATGCCGCCGCTTCCCACCGCGCCACAGATGCTGCCCTCCGGGAAGCGCGCTGCGGCCATGCCGGTGTAATGCATGCCGACGATGGCCAGGCCCATCACCAGTGAGGCAAGCAGGCGCAGGCGCGTGGTGTTGCGCTGTTCGGCACGTAGCCGGAAGGCGATCCACAACGCCGCACCCGCAGCGCCGATGGCCACCGCAATGGAGGCGGCGAACCAGCCCGGGTGATAGTCGATGCCTGGCTGCATGCGCATCGCCGCCATGCCCAGGTAGTGCATGGTGGCGATGCCCAGGCCCATCAGCACGGCCCCGGCCAGCAGCCGGCGCCAGGGCAGGCTGGGCCGCGACACCAGCCACAGCGCATAGGCCGAGGCGCCGATCGAGACCGCCAGCGAGTACAGGGTGATGCCAAGGTCGTAACCCACCGGAATCGGCAGGTCGAAGGCGAGCATGCCGATGAAGTGCATCGACCAGATGCCCAGGCCCATGGCCGCCGCCCCCCCGGCCAGCCACCAGCGGGCCACGCGACCCTCTGCCGTGGCCAGGCGGCCGGCCATGTCCAGCGCCGTGTACGAAGCAAGAATGGCCACCAGCAGGGAGATGGCGACCAGGCTCTGACTGTAACTGCCAGTCATGTTGAATCCAGAGGAAGAGGGAGGGGCGCCCGCAAGGCGCACGCCCGCGACAGCTATCGGCGCGGGTGGACGGGACTTGAGCGGTCGCAGCACCTGCGACCTGGCTCGGCTATCCTGCCACGCCTGTTCCCATTGCTGGAAATCATCCGATGGCAAAAGCCCGCACCGCCTACGTCTGCAATGAATGCGGCGCCGAATTCAGCAAGTGGCAGGGGCAGTGCACCGAGTGCAACGCCTGGAACTCGTTGTCGGAGATCGTGCTGGAGAGCGCGGCGGCGGCCAAGGCGCCGGCCTCGCGGCGGGCCGGCTGGGCCGGGAAGATCGACCCGCCGAAGATCACCGCGCTGAAAGACGTGGAGCAGACCGAGCATCGCCGGGTCTCCACCGGCATCGGCGAGTTCGACCGCGTGCTGGGCGGCGGCCTGGTCGAAGGCGCGGTGGTGCTGGTGGGCGGCGACCCGGGCATCGGCAAGTCGACGCTACTGCTGCAGGCGGTGGCGAAGATGGCCGCTGAACTGCCGGTGCTGTACGTCACCGGCGAGGAGTCGCTGGCCCAGGTGGCTGGCCGTGCGCATCGCCTGGAGCTGCCGCTGGACGGCGTCAATGCGCTGGCCGAGACCGGCGTCGAGTCGATCCTGCAGCACGCGGCCAAGGCCGGCCCGCGGCTGATCGTGGCCGACTCGGTGCAGACCCTGTGGACCGAAACGCTGACCGCGGCGCCCGGCTCCGTAAGCCAGGTGCGCGAGAGCGCGGCACGGCTGGTGCGCTTTGCCAAGGAAACCGGCACTGCGGTGTTCCTGGTCGGCCACGTCACCAAGGAGGGCGGCATCGCCGGCCCGCGCGTGCTGGAGCACATGGTTGATGCGGTGCTGTACTTCGAGGGCGAGAGCGGCAGCCGCTTCCGCCTGTTGCGCGCCTTCAAGAACCGGTTTGGTGCGGTGAACGAACTGGGCGTGTTCGCGATGGGGGACAAGGGCCTGAAGGAAGTCTCCAATCCATCGGCCATCTTCCTGTCCGGCGGCAGCACCCATCAGCCGGGCAGCTGCGTGATGGTTACCCGCGAGGGCACGAGGCCCCTGCTGGTGGAGGTGCAGGCGCTGGTCGATGCATCGCCGCTGTCGAACCCGCGCCGTGTCGCGGTCGGCCTGGAGCAGAACCGCCTGGCGATGCTGCTGGCGGTGCTGCATCGGCACGGCGGCGTGCTGGTCGGCGACCAGGACGTGTTCGTCAACGTGGTCGGCGGCATCCGCGTGCAGGAGACCGCCGCCGACCTGCCGGTGCTGCTGGCGGTGCTGTCGTCGCTGCAGGATCGGCCGCTGGCGGAAAAGACGATTGCCTTTGGCGAGGTTGGCCTGTCCGGCGAGATCCGCCCGGTGCCCAATGGCGAGGACCGCCTGCGCGAGGCGGCCACCCATGGTTTCAAGCGCGCCATCGTGCCCAAGGCCAACGCGCCCAAGGGCGGCTCGGTGAAAGGCATGGAAGTGATCGCGGTGGAGCGGCTGTCCGAGGCTATCGACGCGGCATGATGCAGTCTCTGCAAGCGTCAATCACGGCAACGGTCAGCTTCCTTGTGCTAGTTTTTCCCGCTCGACGAAGACGCCCTCTGGCGTCTTTCCGTGCCCAGGAGTAAACGATTACATGCAGGACACCGCGCTCACCACCCCCAACGCCGAGATCCGTCGCGCCGGGGTCGATCTCAATGGACTGATGACGGTGCTGGGCAAGCACCTGTATTCCACCCCGGTGGTGGCGCTGCGCGAACTGGTGCAGAACGCGCACGACTCGATCATCCGCCGCCGCATCGAACAGCCCGGCGTCGCAGTGCCGTCGCGCATCTCGGTGCAGGTCGATGCCGGTGCCGGCGTGCTGCGCATCTCCGATACCGGTGCCGGCCTGACCCGCCAGGAGATCCACGATTACCTGGCCACCGTCGGCGTCGGCTATACCCGTGGCCTGCGCCAGGGCGGCGAGGACGATGAGGGCCTGATCGGCATGTTCGGCCTCGGGTTCCTGTCGGCCTTCGTGCTGGCGCGCCGGGTCAGCGTGCGCACCACCTCGTACCAGACCCCGGACCTGGGCCATCTGTACGTGTCCAGCAATGCCGAGCAGTACACGGTAAGCGAAGTGCCGGCACGTGCGGTCGGCACCGAGGTGGAGCTGGAGCTGCATCCTGATTTCCTGCCGCTGGCCAACGAGGCGCGCCTGCACGAGGTGCTGGGCCGCTACTGCGCGCTGCTGTCCGAGCCGATCTTCATTGGCGCTGCGACCGAGGCGATCAATCCCGAGCCGCCACCGTGGCGCGATCAGGGGGATGTTGCCGTGCATCCGGTGCAGGCCCGCCGCCAGGCGCTGCAGTTCGCCGCGCGGTTCGAGCATGATTTCGAGCCGATCGTCACCGTGCCGTTGCGTGCCGATGGCAACAGCGATGCCACCGGCCTGCTGTGGGTGCAGGACGGCGCCACCTATGGCACCAGCGACAACCGCAACCTGTCGGTGTTCGTGCGCGGCATGCTGCTGGATGACGACGCGCGCGACCTGCTGCCGCCGTGGGCCGGTTTCATCGGCGGGGTGATCGAATCCTCGCGGTTGACGCCCACCGCCAGCCGCGAAGACCTGCAGCGCGATGACCAGTACCGCGCGGTGCAGCATGCACTGCTGGAGGCGCTGATCGACGGCCTGGCCGACGTCGCGAAACAGCAGCCGGAAGCCTGGCGGCGCGTGCTGACCCGCCACAACGAGGCCCTGCTGGGTGCGGCACTGTGCGATGAGCGCCTGTTCGAACTGCTGATGGAGCATGTGCGGGTGCCGACCTCGCAGGGCGACCTGCCGGCCAGCGCGTTGCCGGCGCGCGGTGCCGTGCATGTCATCCTCGACAACGGCGGTGGCTTTGAAGAGATGCTGTTCCGCGCGATGGGCGTACCGGTCGCGCATGGCCATCGCTACGCGGTGGTGCCGTTCCTGCGACGCTGGGCACAGGCCAAGGGCCTGCGCCTGGTCGAGCTGGGTACCGAGCAGGGCAACCGTGCGCTGTTCCGCAGTGATGACAGCCTCGACGAGGCGCAGCTGGCCTGGCTGCGCGAACAACTGGGTGACGGCGAACAGTTGCTGCCGGCACGCTTCAGCCCGGAGGCGCTGCCGGTGGTGGTGGTGCCCGACCGCGAGGCCGAGCTGAAGCAGCGCCTGGAAGACGACGAGAACGACAAGCGCGTATCGATGGCGGCGCTGCGCCTGGCGCGCCAGTTCACCGCGCGCATCGAATCACGCGCACCATCGCGGCTGTACCTCAACCTCGACAACCCGGCGGTGCAGGCGCTGTTGCGCGCCCAGCGCGAGGGCCATCCGCAGGCCGAGGCCGCAGCCCGCCTGCTGCGCTCGCTGAAAGTCATCGTCGCCGCGCAGGGCCGCCCGCTGGCACGCGCGAACGCTACGCCCGGCCCGGATCTCAACGGCGCCTTTACCGATATCGCCGGTGCCCTGCAGCAGATGCTGCGCTGAGCACCGCACCTTCTCATCCAGCCTTCGCTAGACAGGAGCAATTACCCCCATGGACATCTGGAACTGGGTCGAAAAGCTGCAGGGTGACCTGCGCCAGGCCGGCCAGGCGCAGAACGCGCACCTGCTGAACCGTCTCGCCGACGAGGTCAGTGAACTGCAGATCGACCGCGTCGATGCGCTGCTGCCCGAAGCGCGCGCATTGGGCAAGGCGTTGGACAACCCGTGGGTTGACGTCTATGTCGGCCACTGGGCGCTGCGCAACCGCGTCGGCAACCGCGTGGAAGGCGAAAGCGCACTCGGCGAAGCCGTAGCGCTGTTTGAACGCGCGCACCGCGAGGACACGCTGGAATGCCCGCAGTCGATCTGCGTGACCCAGGACCTGGCCGCCTGCTACGGCAACATCGATGGCCCGGGCTGGGTGCCCGAGCGCATCGAGGTCTGCGATGAAACACTGGGTCGCATCGACCCGAGCTGGGCCTGTTTCCAGTGCCTGAGCTGCGAGAAGGCCGATGCGCTGCTCGATGATGGCCGTGGCCAGGCGGCACTGGATTACCTGCAGGTGCAGGCCGATGCCGTGGAGGCCTGTGGCAAGGAAGTGTTCGACAGCTTCCCGGAGATGCAGATCAAGATCCTGCTGGGCATGGGCCGTGCCGATGAGGCACTGGCGCTGATCGAAAAGCGGGAGGCCGAAGTTGCTGCGTCCGGAGAGTACGAGCCGGCCAACTGCACGGTGCCGCGCCGCCTGTCCAAGGCCTGGGCGCTGGCCCAGCTGGGCCGCGACGAAGAGGCGCTGCAGCAGCTGGTGCCGTGGAGCGAACTGACCCCGAACTACTGGCGGCTGTGGGCAAACACCGCGGCAGCGCTCTGCCAGCGGGATCCGGCGCGCAATACGTGGGACCTGGGCACGCGCTTCAACACGATCATCGAGCACTTCGCCCGGGTTGGTTCGCATCGCCTGCTGATCGAAGTGGCGGCGCTGAGCCTGGAGCTGGCGCTGCAGCGTGGCGCGCGCTGGGTCGCACTGCGGCAGCTGGAACTGGCCCGCACCCATCTGGCGCAGCTGCGCCAGGACCGTGGTGCCGCGGCCCTGGTGGCCGGCCTGGCCGCGCGCATCGAGGCATTGCCGGACGTCGCGCCGCTGCCGGTGCCGGCCGGCGAGCTGCTGGCATGGCTGGACGCGCAGGGCGAACAGAACCAGTCGCGCGATCCCGAGCGCGAAGCGCAGTGGTTGCTGCAGGCGCATGCCGAGCTGCCCGATGACGAGGCGCTGGCCGACATGGCCGCCTCGGCACTGAATGCCTGCGGCGCGCAGGCCGAGGCGCGGGCGCTGCTGTGGCGGTTCGTGCGCGGCCATGCGCAGCACGATGGCCCCGCGGCCTACACGCTGATGCGCTGGCTGGCCGAACAGGGCGACGACGACGGACTGCGCCAGCTGGCCGATCTCTATCGCGGCAGCGTGCCGGTGTTCGCGCACTGGTGCGAGGTGCAGCGTGCACGCCGCGTGTCCGACTGGCCGGCGCTGGAGCAGGCGGCCCGATCGCTTCTGGAGCTGTCTCCGGGCTCGCACGGCGCGCGCGGCACGCTGGCGCGTATGTACATGGAAACCGGCCGTTTCAGCGACGCCCAGGCCTGTTATGCACAGCTGGTGGAGCTGCTGGAGGAGCCCAATGCCGCGCATTGGGACCACATGAGCGCAGCCAGCGCGGCGCGCGACTGGGACGCCGTGCGCCGCTCGGCGGCGGCGCTTGGCATGGAATTGTCCAGCCAGGAAGGTGTGGTCGAGGAGCCATGGGGCTGGGTGATCATCCGCAGCGAAGAGAACGGCGAGCCGATGGAGTACTACGCCCGTCGCAGCGGTCCGGTGACCGCGCGCATCGTCGAGAACGCGCCGTCCAACCGCGCCCAGCAGGTGGGCGACTGGGTGGTGTTCGATGCCGCGCTGGTGCATCCGGCACCCGAGGAGGAGGAAGCGCGCGAGCATTTCATCCCGACCTACTCGCAGGTGCATGTGCTGGAGCGCGGCGGCTTCGCCCGCAGCTGGATGATCGATGGCGCGCACCCGGGCGAAGAGGCCTGGAACGCCTTCGTCGAGGCGGCCGAAGCACAGGGCTGGAAGGTGTGGTCACACAGTCGACCGGACTACACCGTCACCGACCCCGATGTGGAGGAGGGGACGCTGCCGGGCCTGCTGTTCACGGTGGCCCAGCCGCAGGACCATACACCGCTGGCACTGCACCGCTTCCTCCAGCAGCAGACCGCGACGTGGCCGCATCCGCATTGCTGGCTGCGGCTTGCCGAGGCCTGTGACCAGGACCGCCAGCCGCACCTGGACGTGATCGAGCGTTACGGGTTGTAAGCCGGGTACCGGGTAGTGCCGGCCGCTGGCCGGCAGCACCGGGATATCCTGTAGTGCCGGCCAGCGGCCGGCACTACCTCAGGGAAAAATACGTGGGAAAGACAGGGATGTTCGTGATCGCCGGGGTGCTGCTGGCCCCTACCGCACAGGCCGCACCCGCCTGCCAGGAGCCTGCGGCTGTCGCCCGCGCTTTCTACGAGGCGACGACCGGCAACGGTGATCTGCTGGAGCCGCCGGCCGCGCTGGTCAGCGTGGCCTTCGGCAAGGCGCTGCGTGATGAGCGCGCCTGCCAACAGCGCGAGGAGGGCATCTGCACGATCGATTCCGATCCGTGGCTGGATGCGCAGGACGGCGACATCGAAACGCCGGTGCGCTACAGCTGGGAAGAGGCGTCGGCCACCGCCGGCCAGGTTGAGATGCGCTACTCGGTGTGGAAGAAGGCTTACCTGACCCGCCTGCCGATGGTGCGGCAGGGGCAGGGGTGCTGGCAGGTTGATGACATCCTCACCAACAGCGGTCGTTCGGTCCGGAAAATCCTGGCGCAGCCGATTCCCTGACCGGCGGCAGCGTCCGCGCATTGCGTGGCTGCCGGCCAGCGGCCGGCACTACCAGGGTGGGTGGGGGCGGCCGGTGGCCTGCAGTACCGGGGTGGGTGCCGACCGTTGGTCGGCACACGGCCTATCGCGTATGCCCGAACACCAGCTCGATCACGAACTGGCTGCCGAAGAACGCCAGCAGCAGCAACAGCATCGCCGCCAGCGTCCAGTGCACCGCCTTCATGCCGCGCCAGCCGTAGCGGCGGCGGCCGATCAGCAGCACGCCGAACACGATCCACGACAGCACGCTCAGCACGGTCTTGTGCACCAGCTTCTGCGCCAGCAGGTCATCGACGAACAGTACGCCGGTGACCAGGGTCAGGGTCAGCAGCGCGAAGCCGACGGTGATCACCCGGAACAGCAGCGACTCCAGGTCAGCCAGCGGTGGCAGCGCGCGCAGCCATGGCCGGAACTCGCGGCGGCGCAGGGCGCGCTCCTGCAGCCACAGCATGATCGCCAGCAGGGCGGCGATGCTCAGCGTGGCATAGGCCAGCAGGGCCAGCCAGGCGTGGCTGGCCAGGCGCCAGCCCAGCACCTTGCTCGGCTCGTGGCCGTAGCCGTGGTAGGCCAGCAGCAGCACGGCAGCCAGTGGGAACACCACCACGCCCAGCGCCGACATCCGCCCGCGCGCGCCGACCAGCGAGGTCAGCCAGGCCATGCCCAGGCCGACCAGCGACAGCGCGGCGAAGAAGTGCATGTCCGGCCCGCCGGTGGTACGCATCGCCACCATCACGTGGTAACCGCCATGCAGCAGCATCGCCGGCAGGGCGGGCCACAGCCAGGTGGGCGAGCCGATGGTTTCATCGCGGCCGAGCGCGCGCACCAGCAGGGCACTGGCAGCCAGGTAGAGCAGGACGGCGATGAGAACGATTGTCATCGTTGCAGTTTCGCATACCCCTGTGATGCTGGCGACGGCCCTGTGGTCGCAGTCCGGGGCGACGGCCGGACCCGTTATACTGTCTGCCTTATTGTCCCCCGCTTTCAGACAGGTTGCGCCGCATGTTCGAGTCCCTGACCCAGCGCCTTTCCGGCACCATCGAGCGCCTGCGTGGCCGTGGCCGCCTGACCGAGGAGAACATCCGCGAGGCGACCCGTGAAGTGCGCATCGCACTGCTCGAAGCCGACGTCGCGCTGCCGGTGGTGCAGGCCCTGATCGAGCGCATCAAGGTGCGCGCGGTCGGCCAGGAAGTGCTGAAGTCGCTGACCCCGGGCCAGGCCCTGATCAAGGTCGTGCGCGACGAGCTGACCGCCGTGATGGGCGCCGAAGCCAGCGACCTGAACCTCAACGTTCCCGCTCCGGCCATCATCCTGATGGCAGGCCTGCAGGGTGCCGGCAAGACCACCACGGTGGGCAAGCTGGCCAAGCACCTGAAGGAAAAGCGCAAGAAGAAGGTGATGGTGGTGTCGGCCGACGTTTATCGTCCGGCCGCGATCGAGCAGCTGAAGACCCTGGCCGAGCAGGTCGGCGTGCTGTTCTTCCCGTCCAGCGCCGACCAGAAGCCGGAAGCCATCGTGCGCGCGGCCATCGACGATGCGCGCAAGTCGTTCGTGGACGTGCTGCTGGTCGATACCGCCGGCCGCCTGGCCATCGACGAAGCGATGATGGCCGAGATCAAGGCCCTGCACGCGGCGGTGAACCCGGCCGAAACCCTGTTCGTGGTCGACGCCATGACCGGCCAGGACGCAGCCAACACCGCGAAGGCCTTCGGCGATGCGCTGCCGCTGACCGGCGTGGTGCTGACCAAGACCGACGGCGACGCCCGCGGCGGTGCCGCGCTGAGCGTGCGCTACATCACCGGCAAGCCGATCAAGTTCGTCGGTGTCAGCGAAAAGCCGGAAGGCCTGGACGTGTTCCACCCGGACCGCATCGCCAGCCGCATCCTCGACATGGGCGACGTGCTGTCGCTGGTCGAGCAGGTCGAACAGCAGGTCGACAAGGACAAGGCGGCCAAGCTGGCCGAGAAGGTCGCCAAGGGCAAGAAGTTCGACCTGAACGACATGCGCGACCAGCTGGAGCAGATGCAGAACATGGGTGGCATCGGTGGCCTGATGGACAAGCTGCCGGGCCTGGGCAACATCCCCGATCATCTGAAGCAGCAGGTCAGCCAGGGCAAGGAAGTGCCGCGCATGATCGCCATCATCAACTCGATGACCAAGAAGGAACGGCGCAACCCGAACCTGCTCAACGGCTCGCGTCGCGCGCGCATTGCCAAGGGCTCGGGCGTGACACCGGCCGACGTCAACAAGCTGATGAAGCAGTACATGCAGATGGAAAAGATGATGAGCAAGATGGCCGGCGGCGGCATGAAGGGCATGTTGCGCAGCATGAAGGGCATGATGGGCGCCATGGGTGGCCGCGGCATGCCGTTCCGTTGATGACGGCCCCGGTCGCAGTCTGATGTAGCGCCCGAGCCCACGCCCGGGCGGGGCGGCGCACAGTGGCCGCAGCAGGCCGTCAGGCAGCAGGCTCGACTCTTCCCCTGTCCTGCGCGCACCATGAGGGCCTGTCCAAAATGATGGGCCGTCATGCAGAGTTCCGCTGTAGCTTCCCGCGCCGAGGCGTTCTGCCGGCGCTTTGGCGTTTCCGTTCCAATCCTGCTGGCACCGATGGCCGGCGCCTGCCCGGTGCCGTTGTCGGCCGCGCTGGCCAACGCCGGCAGCATGGGCGCGATGGGCGCGGTGTTGTCCTCTTCGGCCGATATCGGTCGCTGGATGGACGAATTCCGCACCGCTTCGACCGGCCCGGCCCAGGTGAACCTGTGGGTGCCCGATCCCGCACCGACCCGTGATGTTGCCGCCGAGGCCGCCAGCCGCGCCTTCCTCGCGCAGTGGGGCCCGGACGTGCCGGCCAGCGCCGCCGATGCCACGCCCGCCGACTTCGAAGAACAGTTCGCCGCACTGCTGGCCGCGCGCCCGGCGGTCGCCTCGACCATCATGGGCGTGCTGTTGCCGCATCACGTGCAGCAGCTGAAGGACGCCGGCATCGCCTGGATCGCCTGTGCCACCACCTTGTCCGAAGCGCGCGCGGCACAGGACGCTGGTGCCGATGCGGTGGTGGCGCAGGGCGCGGAGGCCGGCGGCCATCGTGGCGCGTTCGATCCGGCGATGGCCGAGCGCCAGTTGGTCGGGTTGTTCGCACTGCTGCCGCGCCTGGCCGATCACCTGCAGATTCCGGTGATTGCCGCAGGCGGCATCGCCGACGGCCGTGGCATCGCTGCCGCACTCACGCTGGGGGCCAGCGCCGTGCAGATCGGCACCGCCTTCCTGCGCACGCCCGAAGCGGCGATCGCTTCGGCGTGGGCTGATGGGCTGGCCGCCAGCGAACCGGAAGACACTTGGCCGACCCGTGCCTTCAGCGGTCGTCTGGGCCGTGGTCTGGCGACACCCTACGTGCGCGCCGCCGCCGCAGAAGGCGCCCCGGCGCCGCGTCCGTACCCGGTGCAGCGCGGCCTGACCGCGCCGATGCGCAAGCAGGCCGCGCAGGAAAACCGCCTGGCGGCGATGCAGGCCTGGGCCGGGCAGTCGGCGTGGATGGCGCCGGCGCAGCCGGCCGCCGACGTGCTGCGCGGCATGTGGGAGCAGGCGCAGGCACTGTTGCCATGATGGTGAGCTGCAACGGCCGGGCGGCGCAGGTGGAGGATCTGCTGCCGGCGCTGGTGAACTACGGCCACTTCACTTCGCTGCAAGTGCGCGACAGCGCAGCGCAGGGCTTGGACCTGCATCTGGCGCGGCTGTCGCAGGCCACGCGCGAACTGTTCGGCAGCAAACTGGATACGGCGCAGGTGCAGGGCTGGATGGCGCAGGCGCTGCGGCAGGCCGGCCTGGCCGATGCCTCGCTGCGGGTGACGGTGTACTCGCGCCGCTTCGATTTCCGCAATCCGCTGGCGGCGGTGCCGGTGGACGTGCTGGTGGCGGTTTCAGCGCCGGTGACGCTGACCGCCTCCAAGCGTGTGCGCAGCGTGACCTGGCAGCGCGAGCTGCCGCAGCTCAAGCATGTGGGCACCTTCGGCCTGTTCGCCGAGCGCCGCGCGGCGATGGCCGAAGGATTCGACGACGTGCTGTTCGTGACCGCCGATGGCGAAGTGAGTGAAGGCAGTACCTGGAACCTGGCCGTGCACGATGGTGAACGGCTGCTCTGGCCGCAGGCGCCGGCCCTGCGCGGGACCGCCGAGGCGCTGCTGAAGCAGCATTGGCCGGGGGCGCAGGCCACGCAGCCATTGCGGCTGGCGGATATGGCCGGCGTGAAAGCCGCTTTTGCCTGTAACGCCAGCGGTCTATGGGCGCTGGAGGCCATTGACGGGCATGTCCTGGCCGGCTCGCCGGCGCTGGCTGAACAGGGCAGGGCGGTGCTGGCGGCGGTGGCCTGGCAGCCGCTCTCCTGAACGAGGCGCGCGGGCTGCCGGTCGCCAAGCATGGCCGGACGCTACCTTGAAGCGTTGCAGCCGGTAGCGCCGGGCCATGCCCGGCGGATGCCGCCGCAGCGAACAACGCACCGGGGTTCCAATCCGATATGAGTACGGTCACCGAGCAGCATCGCGCGGTAGCGATGCACGCAATCAAGATCATGGGGGGGGGGGGCGGCCCAGGGTCCAGGCCTTTCACGATGATCATCGCCTGCGTTCGGTCGATATCCTTACGACGTCCAACTCGCCGGAAGCAGGGCTGAAGTCCATCTCGTCCATCGGTCTGTCGGATTTTGCTTTATGTCATTCAGAGGGGCACGAGCTGGAAACCCGCGTCGAGCTGTGCGCGTGTGCGGAAGATGACACGCAGCACTGGGACAACGTGGTCGCCTCGACCGCCTTTGCAATCATGCGTGATCGTGCGGCGGTGTGGCCGGGTTGCGTGATTCCCGACATCCTGCAGGACTACTTCCCATCGACCCGGATGCCGCACGTCTATCTGGTGCTGCCCTTCTTCTGGAATGACGCAAGTTTTCCAGGGTTGGAGGTTCCGCCCGTGGCGATCAATTGGCTGCAGTGCATCGCCATCCACGAATCCGAGCGGCAACTTGTCGAGCGGATTGGCGGCGATGCATTTGACGACCTGCTGCAGCGGCACGAGGTAGATGTGCTGGACATGCATCGGGCGCCTGTCGCTGGAGCACGTTGACGTTATCGCCATGGGGACGTCGGCGGGGTAAGTCAGAAGTCGATCACATTGCTGAACAAGAGCCGCCGGGCATGGCCCGGCGCTACCGTGAGGGCGCGGCGTCATATGGGGTTGGCTAGGCCGGGCTCTGCCGCTATAATCGCCCGCTTACCTCGCCATCCTGGCGACTGGGCAATAGGAAAAACACCATGGTCAAGATTCGACTGACCCGCGGCGGCGCCAAGAAGCGTCCGTTCTACCACATCATCGTCACCGACGTGCGCAGCGCGCGCGACGGCCGCAACATCGAGCGTGTTGGCTTCTACAACCCGGTCGCCCAGGGCGCCGAGAAGCGCATCGAGCTGGACCTGGCCCGTGTTGACCATTGGGTCAAGAACGGCGCCCAGCCGACCGACAAGGTCCGCAACCTGATCAAGGAAGCGACCAAGTCCCAGGCCGCTGCGGCCTGATCCTGACGGGCCACGCTTCGGCGTGGCCCTCTTGGTTGAAGCAGATGAAAGATATCGAGCGCCGCATCCTGCTGGGCAGGGTTGTCGGCGCTTTTGGTGTGCGCGGCGAGATCAAGCTCGAGTCCTGGACCGAGCCACGTTCCGCCATTTTCCGTTACCAGCCGTGGATCGTGCGCAGCCCGTCCGGCGTGGAAACCACGATAGAAGGTGTGCGTGGCCGTGACAGCGGCAAGCACCTGGTCGCCCGTTTCCCGGGCGTCGAGGACCGCGACGTGGTCGAAGCGATGCGCGGCACCGAAATCTACGTGGCCCGCAGTTCATTGCCGCCACCGAAGCCCGATGAGTACTACTGGGTGGACCTGGAAGGCCTGGACGTGACGACCACCGAGGGCGTCGCCCTGGGCCAGGTCTCGCACCTGTTCAGCACCGGCGCCAATGATGTGGTGGTGGTCCGTGGTGACCGCGAGCGGATGATCCCGTTCGTGCTGCCGGACTTCGTCAAATCGGTCGATTTCGAGGCCAATCTGGTCGTGGTCGACTGGGATCCCGAGTTCTGAGCAGACGCATGCGTTTCGACGTCATCACCCTGTTCCCCGAGTTCCTCGCCCAGTCCGCTGGATTGGGCGTGGTCGGGCGCGCGCGGGAGAAGGGGCTGTTCAGCCTGCATGGCTGGAACCCCCGTGATTACGCCGGAGGCAACTATCGCCGGGTGGACGACCGTCCGTTCGGCGGTGGCCCGGGCATGGTGATGCTGATCGAGCCGCTGCAGGCCTGCCTGCAGGCGATCCGTGAGGCTGATCCGACCCCGGCTCCGGTGATCTACCTCAGCCCGCAGGGCGCGCGGTTGACCCAGGCCAAGGTGCGGGAGCTGGCGGCGCTGCCGCGCATGGTCCTGCTCTGTGGCCGCTACGAGGGCATCGACGAGCGTTTCCTGGAGGCCAATGTCGACGAGGAAATCTCCCTCGGCGACTACGTGCTGTCCGGGGGCGAGCTGGGCGCGGCGGTGATCATCGACGCCGTGGCCCGCCTGCAGGAGGGGGCCCTCAACGATGCGGAGTCGGCGGCGCAGGACAGCTTCGAGGGCGACCTCGGCCTGCTCGACTGCCCGCATTACAGCCAGCCGGCCCAGCACCCGCTGGGAGACGTGCCGGAGGTGCTGCGCTCGGGCAACCACGCGGCCATCGCGGCCTGGCGCCGCCAGCAGTCGCTGCTCCGTACCGCCCAGCGACGCCCGGACCTGCTGGATGAACAGGCGCTGGGCAAGGCCGACCGCAAACTGCTGGACCAGGCCCGCCAGGCGCAGAAACCCAAGGCCAGCCCCTAGCGCAGGGCTGGCTTTATCGGCTATCATGGCCAATTCCCGCCAGCCCCGGTTGGCGCGCGCAGTACCCAAAACAAACGTGCAGCACAGTCCGGTGACTGCATGAGCCCACGTTGTCGATACGACACGCCCACCCGAACAAGAATCGGTGTAACCCATGAGCAAGCTGAACAAGTCCATCGTCGCGGAATTCGAATCCGCCCAGATCACCCGTGAACTGCCGAAGTTCAGCCAGGGCGACACCGTTGTCGTCAACGTGAAGGTGAAGGAAGGCAGCCGCGAGCGCGTGCAGGCCTACGAAGGCGTCGTCATCGCCACCAAGAACGCCGGCCTGAACTCCTCGTTCACCGTGCGCAAGATCTCGCACGGCTACGGCGTCGAGCGCGTTTTCCAGACCCACAGCGCCATCATCGACTCGGTCGAAGTGAAGCGTCGTGGTAAGGTCCGCGCCGGCAAGCTGTACTACCTGCGTGGCCTGGAAGGCAAGGCTGCCCGTATCAAGGAAGACCTGGCTGCCGCTGCTGCCGCCAAGGCTGCCCGTCTGGCCGAAAAGGCCTGATAAACAACTTCGGTTGTTGCCGCGACGGCCACCTTCGGGTGGCCGTTTGCGTTTCCGGCATTGCATCGGCCACGATCGGGTGATGAATGACGTCAATCCGCACTATCCCGTCGTGATCCAATCGGCGCTGCGCTTTCTTGATGACAAGGGGCTGGCACGCGCGCAGTCGGCGCCGCTGTTGCATCGGCTGCTGTGGCGCGCAGGCATCGCACTGCCGCCGCCGATCCTGGCTGGTTTCGGTACCAATGCGCTGGTGCAGGGCCTGCTGTTCGGGCTGTTCTGGACCGCGCTGATGTGGCTGATGCTCTGGCAGGGCAGCGAGCGCCCGCTGGTGCTGTTGCTGGTGGCAGGCCTGTCGGCCGGAGCGCTGTTCGGCCTTGTGATGGCGGCGCTGATGCGCTCGCTGCGCCGCCACCGCCAGCTGCCGGAGTGGCGCCGGTTCCGCGCGCGGCAGGCGGACTGAGCCGATGGCGCACTGCGCCGTGACGCCCGGCACAGGCCGCGCTAGGCTGCAGCGTCATTCCGATGGTCGTACCGTGCGATGCCTGCCAAGCGAACCGCACCCACCGCTGTGCCCACGCTGCTCACCGGTGGCAACCCGCAGATCGCCAAGGGCGAGGGCGATGCTCCGGTGCAGGCGTACATCGCCGCAATGCCGGATTGGAAACGTCCCATCGGCGCACGGCTGGATGCCCTGATCGAACGGGCCGTACCCGGGGTGCACAAGGCGGTGAAGTGGAACTCGCCGATGTATGCGGTGGCTGCGGGCGCAGGCTGGTTTCTCAGCTTCCATTGCTTCACGCGCTACATCAAGGTGGCCTTTTTCCGCGGCGCTGCCTTGACGCCGGTGCCACCGGAGCCCTCCAGGAGCGCCGACACGCGCTACCTGCACATCCACGAATCCGGCCTGTTGGATGAAGCGCAGTTCCTGGACTGGGTGCGCCAGGCCGCTGCGCTGCCCGGCGAGCGCATGTAAGCCCGGCATTCCGTTCCCTTCCCGACGAGAGTCCCTGATGGCCACGCATGCTCCCAACCCTGACGATGCCGGAACACCGGCGGCCGAACTGATCGATGCACGCATCGCCGCGCTGGGGGACTGGCGCGGCGAAACGCTGGCACGCGTGCGTGCATTGATCCATGAAGCGCTGCCGGACGTGCAGGAAGCCTGGAAGTGGCGCGGTACACCGGTGTGGGAGCACAACGGCATCCTGTGCACCGGCGAAACCTACAAGCAGGCAGTGAAACTGACCTTCGCCAACGGTGCCGCGCTGGCGGACCCGAAGGGCCTGTTCAACGCCAGCCTGGAGGGCAACACGCGGCGTGCGATCGACATCCATGAAGGTGCGATGCCAGATTCCGCGGCGTTGAAGGCACTGCTGCGCGCGGCGGCGGCGTTCAATGCGGCGAAGAAGAAGAAGCGCTGACCGTCTTCTGTAGGGCCGAGCCCATGCTCGGCTGACAGGCCTGTGCGGACCAACGGTCCGCACCCACCTCACCGTGGCGGGGCTGACTCCAGCGCGGCATCCGGGTCGGCCACCGGCGACGGCGGACAGGCCGGAATCTCCGACGGCGTGGCCAGCGCTTCGGCGTGTGACGGCTTGCCCAGCATCCTTGCCTTGCGCCAGCCGCCCCAGCGGTAATACGTCAGCGACAGCAGCATCGAGACCAGCGAGCTGACCGGGAAGCTCCACCAGATCGCATCGGCGCCCCAGTACGGCTGCAGCAGCTCGGCGAACGGCACGCGCACGCCCCACAGCGAGCCGGCCAGGATCAGCAGCGGCGGAATCACCGCGCCGGTGGAGCGCACCACGCCGGAGATCACGAAGCTGACGCCGAAGAACAGGAACGAGCCGATCACTACGTGGTTGAGGTGGCGCGCGATGTCCAGTGCCTGGCTGGCCGGTGGCAGGAACAGCGCCAGCAGCTGGCGATCGAACACCACCAGCGGCAGGATCAGCGCGCCGGTCAGCAGGAAATTGAACAGCACGCCCTGGCGTGCGGTGCCGCGTACGCGGTCCCAGCGCTGCGCACCGACGTTCTGCGCCGCCATCGAAGAGCACGCCGCGCCGATCGCCATCGCCGGCATCTGCAGGTAGTTCCACAGCTGCAGGGAAGCGCCGTAGCCGGCGGCGGTGTCGGTGCCGTACTGGTTGACCATGGTCATCAGCAGGATCACCGACAGCGAGATCAGCACCATCTGCAGGCCCATCGGCACGCCCTTGACCACCAGCGCCTTGAGGATGGCCATGTCGAGCTTGAACAGGCGCATGTCGGCGCGGCCGAGCCACAGGGTGTGGCGCTTGTGCCGCATGTACAGCAGCAGGCCGGCCAGCGACAGCGTCTGCGCGACCAGCGTGGCCCAGGCCGAGCCGGCGATGCCCAGCGCGGGGAGCGGCCCCATGCCGAAGATCAGCACCGGGTTCAGCACGATGTCCAGCGCCACCGACACCAGCAGGAAACGGAACGGCGTGCGCGAATCACCGGCACCGCGCAGCGCAGCGGTGAGGAAGGCGAACGCGTACAGCGTCGGCATCGCCAGGAAGATGATCTGCAGGTAGGCCTCGGCCAGCGGCAGCGAGGCGGCCGGCGTGCCCATCGCCGCCAGCAGCGGGTGGGCCATGAACCAGCCAGCGATGGCGATGATCACCGACAGGCCGATGAAGAACGTGGCGCTGGTGCCGACCACGCGGCGTGCCTGCGCGATGTCGCGCGCGCCGATCGCTTGGCCGATCAGGATGGTCGAGGCCATGCCGAAGCCGAACACCGAGCCGATCAGGAAGAACATGATGTTGTTGGCGTTCGCGGTGGCCGTCAGCGCCGCCTCGCCGAGGAAGCGCCCGACCCAGACCGCGTTCACCGAACCGTTCAGCGACTGCGCGATGTTGCCCGCCAGGATCGGCAGCGAAAACAACAGGAGATTGCGCCCGATCGGGCCGGAGGTCAGGTCAAGCGGCGCTTTGGCCATGGAGTGGTGATCGAATCCCGGGAGGCGCACACTAGCACCAAGCCGGTTTGCGGGATGTGGCAATGCATCAACGACTGCAGGTGAAGCGGAGGCTGGCGCTGGCCTTGATCGGCGCCACGCTGGCCGCATGTTCGACAGGTGACCGGCTGGGCGATACCCAGGTGCGGCCGACCGACCGCCCCGAGTGCCTGGTCGGCAGCCAGCGCCAGGATCTGTCTGCCGGCGCACCCACGTTGATCGGCGGCAGCGGCTGCCGCAGCGACCCCGACAACCCGCGTCCCCTGAACAAGCGAACGGAGTAGTCCCTGCCGATGACCGAGCTTTCCCCGCTGTCGCCCAGTGTCCGCCTGGACATCTGGCTGTGGGCGGCCCGTTTCTTCAAGACCCGCAGCCTGGCCAAGCAGGCGATCGAAACCGGCAAGGTCAGCGTGGCCGGGCAGCGCCCGAAATCCTCGCGCGCGGTGCGCGTCGGCGAGCACTTGCAGGTCAACCGTGGTGAGGAGCATTTCGAGATCCAGGTGCTGGGCCTGAGCGACCAGCGCGGGCCGGCGCCGGCGGCGCAGCAGCTGTATGCCGAGAGCGAGGCCTCCAAGGCGCGCCGTGCCGAACAGCGTGCGCTGCGCATCGCCGCACGCGATGGTTTCCAGCCGCCGGAGCACAAGCCGGACAAGCGCGCACGCCGGTTGATCCGCGCGCTGGGTGATATCGACGCGTTGTAGGCGTGCGCCGGGTCATTGCCCGGCGCACACAAGCCTCAGCGTTTGCCGCCCAGCAGGCTGCCGCCGATCTTCAGCAGGTCGCCGACACCGAGCTGGCCGTCACCGTCCTGGTCCAGCACGCTGCCGAGCAGGCCGCCGGCGATGCCACCCTGCTGCTGCACCTGCTGTTTTTCCTGGCCGAGGGCCTGGCTGAGCGCGCCTGCATCGGCTTGTCCGCCGCCGAGGCGCTGGGCGAGGAAGGCCATCACGATCGGTGCCAGGATCTGCAGCAGCTGGCTGGTGCGGCCGCTGTCGAGCTGGGTGGCCTGGGCCAGGCCGGTTTCCACCTTCTGCTGGCTGCCGCCGAAGATGTGGCCGAGGATGCCGGCGCCGTCGCTGGCGGCACCACCGCCACCGCCGCCCAGCACTGAACCGAGCACACTGCCCAGGTCCAGCCCACTGTGGTTGTTCTGCAGTGCGCCGAGCAGCGCCTGCGCGCCCTGCGGCTGCGAGGCGTTGTTGCCCAGCGCGCCCATCAGCACCGGCAGTGCGGCACTGATCGCACCGGAGGCCTGGGTGTCGCTGATGCCGAGCTGCTGCGACACCTGCTGCAGCGGGGCGCCCTGCAGTTTGGCGAGAAGTTCATCGGTCAGGCTCATCTGCGGAATCCTTGATTGGGGTTGGGCGTGCAGAAGGTACGACGCGGACCGTTAAAACGGCGACGCCGCCCCACACGGAGGCGGCGTGCCGTACACGGGGCAGGGCGATCAGAGCTCGATGTCTTCGGCGCCCGGGGTGGCAGTGGGGAAGTCCGCTTCCGGCTGCGCCGGCTTGAACGGATCCGACGGCTGGCTGGCCAGCGCCTTCAGCGCCGCAGCGACGCCGGCACCGTAGGCCGGGTCGGCCTTGCTGCAGTTGTCGATGTGGCGCTGCTTGATGAAGTCCGGCGCATCGCCCAGGGCGCGGGCGGTGTTGGCGAACAGGCGGTCCTTCTGTGCCTGGTTGTAGCTGCGGAACAGCGCACCGGGCTGGCTGAAGTAGTCGGCGTCGTCCTCACGGAAGTTCCAGAAGTCGGCGTCGCCCCGGATCTTCATCGGCGGTTCGCGATACTGCGGCTGCTCCTGCCACTGGCCGTAGCTGTTGGGCTCGTAGTGCGGCAGGCCGCCGTAGTTGCCGTCCACGCGCATCGCACCGTCGCGGTGGTTGCTGTGCACCGGACAGCGCGCGGCGTTTACCGGAATCTGGTGATGGTTCACGCCCAGCCGGTAGCGCTGCGCATCGGAGTAGGCGAACAGGCGCGCCTGCAGCATCTTGTCCGGCGACGGGCCGATGCCCGGCACCAGGTTGCTCGGCGCGAACGCCGACTGCTCCACGTCCTGGTACCAGTTGACCGGGTTGCGGTTCAGTTCGAACTGGCCCACTTCCATCAGCGGGTAATCGCTCTTCGGCCACACCTTGGTCAGGTCGAACGGATGGATGCGGTAGGTTTCCGCTTCCAGCTCCGGCATGACCTGGATGAACAGCTTCCACTTCGGGAAGTCGCCCTTCTCGATCGCGGCGAACAGGTCGCGGCCGTGGCTTTCGCGGTCATGGCCGACCAGGATCTGCGCCTGCGCGTCGGTCAGCGATTCGATGCCCTGCTGGCTGACGAAGTGGAACTTGACCCAGAAGCGTTCGCTGTCGGCGTTGGTGAAGCTGTAGGTATGCGAGCCGAAACCGTGCATGTGGCGGAAGCTGCGCGGGATGCCGCGGTCGCTCATCACCACGGTCACCTGCAGCAGGGCCTCGGGCAGCAGCGTCCAGAAATCCCAGTTGTTGCGCGCGCTGCGCAGGTTGGTATGCGGGTCGCGCTTCACGGCCTTGTTGAGGTCGGCGAACTTGCGCGGGTCGCGCAGGAAGAACACCGGCGTGTTGTTGCCGACCAGGTCCCAGTTGCCTTCTTCGGTGTAGAACTTCAGTGCGAAGCCGCGGATGTCACGCTCGGCGTCGGCGGCACCACGCTCGCCGGCCACCGTGGTGAAGCGCGCGAACATCTCGGTCTGCTTGCCCACCTTCTCGAACAGCTTGGCGCGCGTGTACCGGGTGATGTCGTGGGTGACGGTGAAGGTACCGAACGCGCCCGAGCCCTTGGCGTGCATGCGGCGCTCGGGAATGATCTCGCGGTTGAGGTTGGCCAGCTTTTCCAGCAGCCACACGTCTTCCATCAGCAGCGGGCCGCGCGGGCCAGCGGTCCTGCTGTTCTGGTTGTCCACCACCGGTGCGCCGAAGGCCGTGGTCATCGGCGTGACCGGATCGTCGCCGTGCTTCTGCTTCGGCGTGGTGCTCAGTTCACGCTGCTGCTGGGCGCCTTCTGCCGGCGACGGAGCGGTGTGATACGGGCACTTGGGACTGGTGTTATCGGACTGGCTCATGGCTGGCTCCTGCGGGTGAAGACGGGGGTGGAACATCTTCACTCGACTTTAGCTAGGGCCAGATGAAATGAATAATCGAATGATCCGTTCAGGCCGATAGTTTCTGTCAATTGAAACGTGAAGTAGGATTTGCAGAGCCTTTCGGACGGCCGCCCGCGCCGTGGCGGGAGCCGGGGCCGGGCGCGGCAGTCCTAGAGCAGCGCCTTCAGGCGGTACAACGCTTCCAGTGCCTGCTTCGGGGTCAGCTCATCGGGGTCGATGGCCGCCAGCGCTTCCTGTGCCTTGTTCGATGGCGCGGCGAACAGCCCGAACTGCTGCGGGGCATCCAGCGCCTGCGGCGCCAGTTCGGCGGCATGGCTCTCCCCGCCGCGCTGCTCCAGTTCGGCCAGGCGACGCCGTGCCTGGGCCACGGTGGCGCGCGGCAGGCCGGCCAGTGCCGCCACCTGCAGGCCGAAACTGCGGTTGGCCGGGCCATCCTTGACCGCGTGCATGAACACCAGCGCCTCGCCGTGTTCGACGGCGTCCAGGTGCACGTTGGCGATGCCGCTGCGGCCGCCTTCGTACTGTTCGTCGGCCAGCGCGGTCAGCTCGAAATAGTGGGTGGCGAACAGCGTGTAGCAGCGGTTCTGATAGGCCAGGTGACGGGCCACCGCATCGGCCAGCGCCAGGCCGTCGTAGGTGGACGTGCCGCGGCCGATCTCGTCCATCAGCACCAGCGAATGGGCGGTGGCGTGATGCAGGATGTAGCTGGTCTCGGCCATCTCGACCATGAAGGTCGACTGTCCGCGGGCGAGGTCGTCACCGGCGCCGATGCGGGTCAGGATGCGGTCGATCGGGCCGATCACCGCACGGCTGGCCGGCACGAAGCTGCCGATGTGGGCCAGCAGCACGATCAGCGCGTTCTGCCGCATGTAGGTCGATTTACCGCCCATGTTCGGGCCGGTGATGACCAGCATGCGACGGTCCGGATGCAGGTCCAGGTCGTTCGGTTCGAACGGCTGCTCGCGCACCGCTTCGACCACCGGGTGGCGGCCACGCTCGATCTTCAGGCACGGTGCCGTTTCCAGTTCCGGCCGCGACCAGTCCAGTGCCTGCGCGCGCTCGGCGAAGGCGGCCAGCACGTCCAGTTCGCTCAGCGCAGCGGCACACTGCTTCAACGGTTCCAGCTGTTCGCCGAGGGTATCCAGCAGCTGCTCGTACAGGTACTTCTCGCGAGACAGCGAACGGTCGCGCGCGGACAGCACCTTGTCTTCGAACGCCTTCAGCTCTTCGGTGATGTAGCGCTCGGCATTGGTCAGTGTCTGGCGGCGGGTGTAGTGCACCGGCGCGCGGTCGGACTGGCCCTTGCTGATCTCGATGTAGTAGCCGTGCACGCGGTTGTAGCCCACCTTCAGGGTGGGAATGCCGCTGCTTTCGCGTTCGCGCTGTTCCAGGTCCACCAGGAACTGGTCGGCGTGGGTGGACAGGCGGCGCAGCTCGTCCAGCTCCTCATCGAAGCCGTCAGCCAGCACGCCGCCGTCGCTCAGTTTCAGCGGCGGCATTTCGGCGATGGCACTGGCCAGCAGCTGCGCGCACGCATCGTGTTCACCAAGTGCGGCATGCAGGGCCTGCAGGCGCGGTGAGTCCAGCGGTGCCAGCACCTCGCGCACGGCCGGCAGCAGCCCCAGGCCGTCGCGCAGCGTGGAGAAGTCGCGCGGGCGCGCCGAGCGCAGCGCAACGCGGGTGAGGATGCGTTCCAGGTCGCCCAGGCGGCGGAACTGCTCGCGGATGTCGGCGTCCGCGCCGCGATCGATCAGGGTTTCCACCGCATGGTGGCGCTGCACCAGCACCTCGCGCAGGCGCAGCGGACGATGCAGCCAGCGGCGCAGCAGGCGCCCGCCCATCGGCGTGACCGTACTGTCGAGCACGCCCAGCAGGGTGTTGCGGGTATCCCCGTCCACGCGCGTATCCAGCTCCAGGTGGCGGCGGGTGGCGGCGTTCATCGCGATCGCCTCGCCGGCGGTTTCCATCGCGATCGAGGTCAGGTGCGGCAGGCGCTGCTTCTGGGTCTCCTCGACATAGCCGAGCAGGGCGCCCGCGGCTGCGGTCGCGCGCGGCTTGTCATCGATGCCGAAGCCGCTCAGGTCATGCAGCTTGAAAAACGCCAGCAGCTGTCGGCGGCCGCTGTCGGCGTCGAACAGCCACGGTGCGCGGCGGCGCACCCCGGTGCGCTGGCGCAGGAACTCCGGCCAGTTCTCCTCGTCCGGCACCAGCAGCTCGGCCGGTTCCAGACGGGCCAGTTCGGCTTCCAGAGCGTCGTCGGTTTCCACTTCGTTGACCAGGAAGCGGCCGCCGGCCAGGTCGGCCCAGGCCAGGCCATAGCCCTGCTTGCTGCGCGACAGGGCCATCAGCAGGGTGTCGCGGCGCTCATCCAGCAGCGCCTCGTCGGTGACCGTGCCGGGGGTGACGATACGCACCACCTTGCGCTCGACCAGGCCCTTGGCCAGCGCGGGATCGCCGATCTGCTCGCAGATCGCCACCGACTCGCCCAGCGCCACCAGCCGTGCCAGGTAGCCTTCGTACGCGTGCACCGGCACGCCGGCCATCGGGATCGGTGCGCCACCGGAACTGCCACGCTGGGTCAGGGTGATGTCGAGCAGGCGCGCGGCCTTGCGCGCGTCGTCGTAGAACAGCTCGTAGAAATCGCCCATGCGGAAGAACAGCAGCAGGTCCGGATACTCGGACTTGGCTGCGAAGAACTGCTTCATCAACGGGGTATGTTCGGCGGACTTGTCTTTGGACATGGGACTCGTGAATCGGGGCGTCCGGCCGCGCCGGAGGGCGGCGGCAGCGGAGCCGGTACAGGGCCGTCCATGGTAACTGCTGGGGCGCAGGGCTGCCGCCACGGGTGGCAGGCCGGTGCGGCACGAAAAAGGGTTCAGGCCGGGACCAGGGTGATCTGCCGATGGCTGTCGAAGATCTGCATGATGATCTCGAAGTAGGTCGGGCCCTCGCCCTGTCGCACCGCCTGCAGCCGGCGGGCGATCGCCCGCGCGTTGAAGCTGCCTGGTGCGTCCAGCTTGGCCTGCAGCCACTGGCAGGTCGCCTCCACGCCCAGGGCCGCACGGCTGTGGGCGATATCGCGCCAGATCAGCGTGGCCTGCGCCTGCCCGGCCAACGCGCCATAGCCGCCATGCAGCAGGTCGTCCAGTGCGTCCAGGCTCGGCCCGAGCTGCCATGCCTCGCCGGCCATGAACACGCGGTTGATCTCCGTGTAAAGGCTGGCGATGTCATCAATGGCGGCGCCTTCAATCTGCAGGACGAGGGTCATGCGCCGACTGTAGCGTGGTCCGCGCTGTTGTTGATGGCCCAGCACGAGAGAGCTTTGCGCGGTCGCTCCGGGCTGGATGCCATATGGCATCGCGGTGCGGCTTTGCCACAGGTCACGACGGACGTCGAAGGATGCGTAGAGGGCCAGCGACGATGCGAATCATTGCACTGGCTACGTGGTGGCTTGCTCTGCAGTGGGCGGACGCCACGCCGCCATGCATCTTCTGCATCGGTCATGGATGCCAGGGACTACTCCGGAGAAACACCGATACTGAGCGCGAGTTCATGAGGCTCTCTCGAGAAAGTATCGAACGTTCTTTCCCAGGCCAGAGGCGGAAGGAAGCGTGGCACATGCCTCTGGTGGCTTCTTCGCAGCCCAAGTTAATGCTGGCCACCCGTTCTCCATGCGCCGTCACCGGCTCGCAAAATGAATAACCCGCATTCAGGTCGAATATTGGGTGGTCCGATGCACGTTTGCAATGCGCGGCTGCAGGATTGCCGGTGCGCGGTTTTCACAACAGCCCGCACATTTCAGGATATCTGGATCGATACAATAATATCGGCCCATAAAGTTTCCCCTGCCTGCGCCGCCATCGACCGTACGGCCATTGATCAAGGGAATTGAGATGCTCGCCTTACGCAACCTCCGAGTGGGATCCCGGCTGGGCGCCGGGTTTGGTCTGCTGCTGCTGTTCATCGTCGCCATCGTCGGCCTGGCGTTGTACGGAAATCACCTGAAGTCCACCCAGTTCGAGAAAGTGGTGGACGTCAACATGGTGAAAATGCGGTTGTTGAACGAGATGCTGGATACCAATAATGCGGTGCTGATGCAGCGCCGGCTGATGGTGATCAAGCGCGGTGAGGATTTCGACAGGGATTATCGGAAGGCGCAGGAGCTGTCGCAGGCTTACGACGCCATATGGGCCAAGTACATCAAGATTCCGCGTGATGCCACCGGCGATACGCTGGTCGCGCGGATCGACGCGGCACGCAAGGCCACCGACGCGTCCACCCGGCAACTGCATGAGCGCATGAAGGCCGGCGATTTCGACGGTGCAGCCAAGGAGCTGCTTGCCGAGCAGGGCCTGGCGACGGCCTGGAACGAGGCGATCTCCACCCTGCTGCGGCACCAGGAGGTGCTGACGGCGCGCAGCCGCGAGGACTACCGCGCGACCGAGGCGTGGACCGGCACCTTGTCGATCGTGTTCGGCGTACTGAGCCTGATACTCGGCTCGCTGGCCGCATGGGCCATCACCCGCAGCCTGACCCGGCCGCTGGAGGGAGCCGTGAAGCTCGCCGATGGCATCGCCAACGGGCGGCTGGACAGCAGCATCGACGCCTCCGGCAACGATGAGGTGACGCAGCTGCTCAGGTCGATGCAGCGCATGCAGGCGCAATTGCAGTCTGTGATGGCGGCGCAGGGGGAACTGGCTCGCCAGCACGATGCGGGCAGCCTCAGCTATCGCATGGATGAGAGCGCCTTCCCCGGTGACTACGGGCGCATGGTGCACGAGACCAATGCGCTCGTCGGCTCGCATGTGCAGGTGCAGAACCGGTTGATCGAAGTAATGAAGCACTACGCCAGGGGCGATCTGTCGGTAGACATGGATCCTCTGCCGGGCGAGAAGGCCGCGATCACCCAGGCGATGGACGAGACCAAGGCCAGCCTGTCAGCGATCAACGGTGAGATCCGCAGGCTGGCGACGGCAGCAGCGGCGGGGGACTTCAGCCTGCGCGGTGACGAGCAGCGCTTCGCTCACGATTTCCACGACATGGTGGCCGGGCTCAACCGGCTGATGCAGACCACCGACGAGAACCTGGTGCAGGTATCGAGCCTGTTGCAGTCCATCTCGCGCGGTGACCTGACCGTGCGCATGCAGGGGGACTTCCACGGGGTGTTCGCCCGGATGCGCGATGACTGCAACGCCACCGTCGACCAGCTCACGCAGATCGTCGGCCGCATCCAGGCCAGCGCGTCCAGCATCAACCTGGCGGCAGGCGAGATCGCCGCGGGCAACACCGACCTGTCGCGGCGCACCGAGCAGCAGGCGGCGAACCTGGAAGAGACTGCGGCGTCGATGGAGGAACTGACCTCCACCGTGAAGCAGAATGCCGAGCACGCACGCCAGGCCAATCAGCTCGCGATCGGCGCGCACGGTGTCGCTTCGCAGGGCGGCGAGGTGGTCGGCCAGGTAGTCACCACGATGTCGGCGATCGAGGCCTCGTCGAAGAAGATCGCCGAGATCATCTCGGTCATTGATGGCATTGCTTTCCAGACCAACATCCTGGCGTTGAACGCGGCGGTGGAAGCCGCGCGAGCCGGTGAACAGGGCAGGGGCTTTGCGGTGGTGGCCAGTGAGGTGCGCACACTGGCACAGCGCTCGGCGGGTGCGGCCAAGGAAATCAAGGGCCTGATCGAGGATTCGGTTGGCAAGGTCGCCGACGGCTCGGCGCTGGTCCGCCAGGCTGGCACCACCATGTGCGAGGTGGTGGCCTCGGTGCAGCGGGTGACCGACATCATGGCCGAGATATCTGCCGCATCGCAGGAGCAGAGCTCGGGCATTGAACAGGTCAACCAGGCGGTGGTGCAGATGGACGAGACCACGCAGCAGAACGCGGCGCTGGTGGAAGAGGCCAGCGCCGCGGCTCGTTCCATGGAGGAGCAGGCCAATCTGCTGGCCGAAGCGGTTTCGGTGTTCCGCATCAGTGCGGCAACCACGGCCGCAGCCGTGCGCCCGGTCCTGGCCGCGGTCGCGGCGAAAGTGACTCCGGTACGCCGGCCGGGGGTACTGGTACCACGCATCGAGCCGACGCTGGCTGCGAACGCGGGCGGCTGGGAAGAGTTCTAGCAACAGCGCATGCCGGCAGGGAGACGGCGCCCATCACGATCGTTGACCGTGATGGGCGCGGATTTTTTCCCTGAACGCGCGATGGCCGGCGAGATTGGGGACACGCCCATTTCACTTCCGGTTGCCAACCGCTGGGGGACACTGGCCCCGTACCGGAATTCAGGAGATGGCCATGAAGACCTCGACCCGATTGCTTGTGCTGGGTACCCTGCTGGCGGCCTCGTCGGTGGCCGGCGCGCAGACTTACGGCCCGCGTGATGAGGGGCGCAGGTTCAACGACGGTAGCCGCGTGGTCTGCAAGAACGTGGAAGTGCAGCGCAACTCGCGCGATCCGAACCGCATTGCCGGTACGGCAACCGGCGCGGTAATCGGTGGCCTGCTGGGCAACCAGGTGGGCGGCGGCAACGGCAAGAAGCTCGCTACCGTGGCGGGCGCCGTGGCCGGTGGTGCGGCTGGTCGCCAGATCCAGGGCAACAGCCAGCAGAAGAACGGCGACCGCGTCGTCGAGCGCCGCTGCGAACGCGTCTATCGTTGATCGGTCGCTGCCACACCTGTTCGGCCCTTCCACATCGCAGTATTCGAACGCCGGCCCCGCGCCGGCGTTCGTCGTTCCGGACCCGTATCGCTGAATCTGGCGTCATGCCTATACTGCGCCGACTCAACGGATGAACGTCCAGTGAACGAATCGGCTCCAGCTCCCCAACCGGCACCGCTCGCCGGGCATGACCCGATAGCGGAAGCGACCGCCCATCCCCAACGGGTGCGTGATCGCACCGATGAACTCGAGCTGTTCATTTCGGGCCTGCTGGCGTTCGCGCTGCTGGCCGTGCCGGGCTATCTGTTCGACGCCTGGGCGCGCAGCAGCCTGCACACCGAAGGCATGTACTTCCAGATGCTCTGGTTCGGTTTCAGCATCAGTGTCGGCATGTGCTATGTGCTGGCAGTCGCCTTGATCGTCCACCTCACGGTGCGCGGCTACTGGATCGGGCTGATCGGCCTCCGGTCGCATTTCCCCGATGGCATTGACTGGGCGCGCCTGCCAAGAATGGGGGCGGTCACGCGCGCTTTCCTGCAGGCCCGGGACGGAGGCCTCGATGGCAGCATCGAACGGGCCGACCGGCTGGCGACGATGCTGTTCTCGACCACCCTGCTTGCCGTACAGACATTGGCGGGCACGCTGGTGTTGGCCGTCCTGACGCTCGGTGTGTCGATGGTGATCGGCGCGCTGTCCGGTGGCGCCGATCATGTCGCCATGCTCGCCCTGTGCAGCGTGCTGGCCGCACTGTTGACGCTGGCTGTTACCCCCGGGATCCTGGAAAAGATCGTGGCGCGGCGGCAGGCGCGCGGGCAGCCCCATGAGCGACCGCAGCGACTCCTGCAGGCCATGCTGGCGGCCCTGCAACGGGTTCCGCTGTTGCGCCTGATGCAGACCATGCAGCTGACCATGCAGAGCAACCTGCGCTCGCGCTCGTTCATGGCGGCCTACCTGTTCGCGGTGCTGGTAGCGATGCTGCTGGCCGCCGTGCAGGTGATGGCGTCGTTGAAGTTCTCGCTGTTCAACCGGTACCAGATCGTCACGGAAGCGGCGGTTGAGCACGGCATGCTGAGTGCGCATTACGAATCGATGCGTTCGGCGCATGACCAGCTGCTGCCGTACCCGATGATCCCGTCGGACACGATCAGCGGTGGGCAGCTTCGCGTGTTCATTCCGCATCGCCCGCAACGCGACAATCCGCTGGCGCGCCAGCATTGCACCGCACTTCCGGACGCGCACAATGAAGCCTCCGGGCAACAGGCCGCCAACGCCGCAGTGGAGTGCCTTTCCCGGCTCTGGCAGGTCAAGCTGGACGGCACCCCGGTCGACCTGCATGGCTTCGTGCCCATGGAGCGGCGCGACCTGGATATGCGCGGCCTGGTGGGGTACCTGCCTACCCGCGGCCTCGCGCCCGGACGCCATGACCTGGAACTGGTGTGGAATGCCACAGGCGGCGAGCGCGGGGGCGGACGGCGTCGCGCGTTCCGCATCCCGTTCTGGTACGCCCCGGATCCCTGAGCGTCGGCTCGAAGCGGCCATGCCGCGGCCCTTGAACAGGTTGCCTGCGACTTAATCCCCTCCGTCCCCGTTTCGGGCCAGGAGGCGCCAGGCGGCGAGGCTGCCGTAAAGCAGCAGCAGAAGGGTGAGGGTGATCAGTTCGTGGCTGACGTCGGTCAGGCGGGCGTCCATCTGGTTCAGGCGCACCATCAGGTTGATGCCCGAGGTGGTGGGCAGCAGCTGTGCCAGCCAGACCAGCGGTTGCGGCGTCATCACCGCCGGCCACGACAGGTTGGCCAGGAAAAACAGCGGGATCGAGGTGGCGACGATGTACTGGAAGGCGCGCTCGCGGGTGCGGAAGAAGCTGCCGACCAACAGGCCGAAGGCCACGGTGACGGCGACGAACAAGGTGCCGCCCAGCAGCTGGCCTATCGGGTTGCCGCCGCGCGGGTAGTCCTGCGCCCAGGCAGTGAAACCGGCGTACCAGAACAGGCCGAACAGTCCGATCAGGCCGAAGCCCAACGCCATGCCGGCCAGCGTCGGCAGGTCGAAGCGCAGGCGCCGGCCCAGTGCGAGGCGGCGGCCGCCGAGCAGAACGCCGATGCCCATCAACAGCGTCTGGTGCACGATCAGCTCGGCCACCCCGGGCACGATCGCGCTGCCATAGCCTTCCTGGGTGTTGTACAGCGGACGCTGCACAAGCGTGACCGGCGGGGCCTGCGGTGCACCCATGAAGGCGGCCTGGCCGACCACGGCATCACGCCCGAACGCACCCAGCGCGTCAGCTACGCTGCCCAGCACCCAGCTTGCGCGGCCCAGGTAGGCGCCGTTGCCAAGCAGTACCAGCTTGGCTGGATGGCCGCGCAGGATGTCGCGCTCCAGATTGGCCGGGATCACGACGATCCCCTCGGCCTGGCCGGCTTCCAGCTGCCGGCGTGCGCTGTCGACGTCCGCCGGTTGCCCGACCACGCGCGCAACGCGCAGTGCGTCGAGCTTGCGCAGCAGCTCGCGGCTGGTCGCGCTGTGGTCTTCGTCCACCACCAGCACCGGCAGGTTGCTGGCCACCTGGTGCCGGTAGGCGGCCGGATAGAAGAACGAGTACAGGATCACTGCGCCGACCATCACCACGATCGCGTAGCGGTCGCACACGACCGCCATCAGGGTCTGCCGGAGGCTGCGCCAGAGTACGCTCATGCGTCGCGCCCCGCCGGCTGTGCGGCTTCTGGGGTACGCGCAAAGGCGATCAGGCGCAGCCCGCCGATGCCCCCGGCCACCACCGTCATCAATAGCAGCGTAGCCAGCGGCCATGCCGAAACCTGCAGCGGCGAGCCGATGAACTGCTGTTGGGTCTGCAGCTTGATGTAGGCGCTCAATGGCAGCAGCTGATGCCAGATGCGGGTGAACAAAGGCCCGTCCAGCACCGGGAACGTGGCGCTGGAGAACGCCAGTGCGGTGCCGATGCTGAGGCCCACCGCGGACAGTGCGGTGCCCATGTCGCGGGTGACGCCGACGAAGAACAGCGCGTAGGCGGCGGTGGCCAGGTAGAACAACGGCTGCGCGAGCAGCAGCAGAAGTACGCTGCCGGCCACGCCGTCGCCACGCAGCCATGCCAGGTAACCGATACCGAGCGCGCCATACAGCGAGAACAGCAGGAGGTACGGCGCGACCTTGCCGGCAATCGCCGACCACGGCGTGCGGCCCAGCCAGGCGGGCAGGGTGCCATCGCGGATCTCGCGGCCGAGGCTGCCGGCCACCGCAAGTGCCAGTACCAGTGACAGCACCGCCGGGAAGATCAGCGGCAGCAGGAACAGCTCGTAGCTGCGTGCCGGGTTGTAGAGGATGTCCGACTGCACAGCGATCGGCGCCGCACGCAGCTTGCCCGGGCCGACCTGCAGGCCAATGCGCTCGCGCAGCAGGCGTGCATTCCATGCGGAAACCGCCTCGCCGATGTCGCGCGCCGCCGACTGGCCGGTGGTCATGTAGGTGGCGTTGTAATAGGCGAACACCGTGCCCTGGCGGCCGCGCAGCGCCTGCCGGGTGACATCGCGCGGCACCAGCACGATGGCGAACACGTCCAGGCTGCGCAGCTGCGAACGTGCCTCCTCCAGGTCCGCTGGCTGGCTGGCGACGCGTACGCCGGGACTGGCGTCGAGCATGCGCAGCAGCAGGCGGCTGTCACTGCTGTGGTCAAGGTCAACCACAGCAATCGGGATGTCGCGCATCACCGACGGCGTGAACATCCATGCCATCACTACCAGCATCAGTAGTGGCAGCAAGGTGACCAGCAGCAGGTCGGCACGGTTGCCGCGCAGCGACTGCAGCTCGCGTCGCCACGAAGCGGCGAAGCCGTTGCGGTCCGGGCTCAGTGCTGGGGCCATGCGAACAGCACGCTCATGCCGGGGCGGAAGCCCTCGATGCGGCGTACCGGGCGCACCCGCACCTCGAAGCTGCGGACGTCATAGCCGGACGACTGGCGGGTGGTACGCCAGGTTGCATAGTCACCGGCCGGATTGATGAAGTAGACCTCGAATTCGCCGTCCAGGCCGAGCGCCGGCACGCTGCCCTGCAGCTTGCTGCCGACCTTCAGGCCCTGCATCTGCGATTCGCGCAGGTTCATGGCGACCCACATGCGGTCGATGTCGACCAGGGTGAACACCGGATAGCCGGCCGGCACCAGCTCGCCCGGGTCGGCCATGCGCTTGTTGATCTCGCCCGCCACCGGCGCGCGTCCCTCCACTTCGGCACGCGCCGCGTTGACTTCGGCCACCGCGCCCTGCGCCTGCTGCACCTGGCCCTGTGCGGCGCGCTTGTCCTGCTCTCGGGCGCCGGCCAGTGCCATGTCGTACTGCGCGCGGGCGGCGCGGGCCAGTTCGCGCGAACTGGTGGCCTGGGCATGCGCTTCATCGCGCTTCTGCCGGGTCATCACCCCTTCATTGAACAGGTTCTGCACGCGCCGGTAGGTGGCTTCGGCCAGTGTCGCGCCGGCTTCGGCGCGCTTCCAGTTCGCTTCGGCGGCGCGGATGTCTTCGCTGCGCGCGCCTTCGTCGGCCTTGTCGGCCACCGCCTGCGCAGCCGCCAATGCGCCGTGCGCCTGCTGTTCCTTGGCGGCCACTTCGGGGCTGTCGAGCAGGAACAGCACCTGCCCGGGCTGCACGCGATCGCCCTCGCGCACCTTGAGCTCGGCCACGCGCGCGGTGATCTTGGCGGCCACGTTGATCGTGTCCGCATCGGCCATGCCCTGGATCTGGTCGGCCGGGCTGCGCCAGGCCAGCCACAGGCCGAGCACCACCGCGACCAGCAGGACCACCAGCAGGATCGGTCCCAGCCGTCGCTTGCCGGGGGGCGTCGTCGCATCGTCGTGCAGCACGTCACTCATGGTCGATCACCTCGTCCGCACGCCGCCGGAATTCTTCGAAACGGTCCATCTGTCCACTGATCTCCAGCAACTGTGCCAGCGCAATGTCGTATTGGTAGGCGGCCTGTGCGCGCTCGACACGGGCGCCGCCCAGGCCGAGCCGCGCATCGATCACATCCAGCGAGGTGGCCTGGCCTTCGCGGAATGCCAGCTCCTGCAGGCGCAGGTTTTCCTGTGCCTGGGCGATGCTGCTGTCGAGCAGCACGAACTGCTGGCGCGCGGTTTCCAGTTCGTTCCAGGCCTTGCGCACACCCAGTGCGACCTGGTTCTCGGCCTCGCGCAGGCCGGCTTCGGCCTGGTCCTGTTGTGCACGCGCGGCGCTGATCTGCGCCGGCCGCGAGTTCGGTGACAGGAAGGTGTACTTCAGCCCGATGCCGAACGCCCAGTCCGGGTCGGTCAGCATCTCGTCGCGGCGACGGAAGTCGTATTGGCCGAAGGCGAAGATCTGCGGCTTCAGCTTGGCCTGCTGCACGCGCACGCCCTGTTCGGCCTGCGCCACCATCGCGCGCAAGCGCGCGATCTGCGGCTGGCGCGCCTGCGCCGTGCGCTCGAAGCTGGTCACCGGTTCCAGCGGCACGCGCTGCACGAACAGCGGCGACACCGGCTGCACCTCGCCACCACTGCGCAGCAGCGTGGACAGCGCGGCCTTCAGCGTGGCCAGGTCATTCACCGTCTTCTGATACTCGCGCTCGGCCTTGTCGCGGGCCACGGTTGCCTGCAGGCGCTGGGCGCGGGTGGCGAAGCCCTCGCGTTCGAGCTTTTCGGCATCGGACAGGTGGCGGTTGAGGCCGTCGCGCACGTCGCGGCGCACGTCCACCGCCTGCTCGGCCAGGCGCTGGCCGAAGTAGGCCTGGGCCAGCTGCACGGTCAATGATTGGCGCTGTGCCTCGCGCTCGGCGTTGGCCTGCTCATGGGCGGCGCTGGCCGCACGTTGCGCGGCCGGGATCACGCCGCCGGTGTACAGCGGCAGCACCGCGGTCACTACCGGGCGTGTACGCCAGTCGCGCTCGGTGAACGACAGCGGCGAATCGATTCCGAAGGCTTCAGCCACGGGCGCCAGCGAACCCAGTGGCAGGGTCAGGGTCTTCTGGAACTGCAGGCGGCGCACTTCGCCGGTGATCTCCGGCAGGCGCAGCAGGCGCGTGGCGTCCTGCAGGTCCTGCTTGTTGCGTACCGCTGCATCAGCGGCTGCCAGCGCATCGGAGACCTGCTCCAGGCGTTGCCGTGCCTGTTCCCAGTCCAATGCGGGGGCGTCGTTGCTGTTCTGCGCGGACGCAGCGGTTGGCAGGCAGGTCGCCAGCACCAGCGCCAGCGCGGCCTTCGCGCGGTGCATCCTTGTACGTCGGCCGATCACGCCCATGCCGTCCCAGTGGTAAAGAAGTGCGCAAACGGTAGTGCGCGCGGCGTGAAGCCCGAGTCTGCGGTCATCGGATTGTCCTCAACGAAGGGTGCCGCTGGCTGCCGTGCGCAGCGCCTGGGTGATGTGCTGCAGCGTGCTTGAGCGCACGGCGGCATGCTGCCAGTACAGCGGTACGTCGAGCCAGCGGCGGGGTTCCAGTACCACCACGCGGCCGGCGCGCACGGCGGGCGCGACCAGGGTTTCCGGGGCCATGCCCCAACCGAGTCCGCACGCGGCGGCTTCGACGAAACCGGTGGAAGAGGGCAGGTAGTGTAGCGGCGGCTGCAGTCGCGCGCGGGTCAGGCGCCGCACGAAGCGCCATTGCAGTTCATCCTTGCGGTTGAACACCAGCATCGGTGCGCGCGCCAGGGCCGCGGCCTGCATGCCATCGTTGAAGTACTGGCGGGCGAAGCCGGGCGAAGCGATCGCGTGGTAGCGCATGGCGCCTAGCGGGTGCACGTTGCAGCCCTTCACCGGCTGGCTTTCGGCGGTCACTGCGCCGAGCACGCTGCCATCGCGCAGCAGGTGCAGGGTGTGGTCCTGGTCGTCCATGCGCAGGTCGAACAGGTAGCCATGGCGCTGGTGCAGGTCGGCGACGGCCGGCACGAACCAGGTATCAAGCGAGTCGTCGTTGACCGCCAGGGCGATCGGCGTGCGCGCGGTGTCACTGCCACGCTCGGGCAGCAGCTCGGCCAGCGCCTCGGCCTCGAGCGCCTGCATCGGCCGTACCCGGCGCAGCAGTGCTTCCCCCGCGGCGGTGGGGCGGCACGGTGCCTGGCGAACCAGCAACACCTGCCCGAGCCTGTCCTCCAGGGCCTTGATCCGTTGCGACAGTGCCGACGGGCTGATCGACAGGCGGCGTGCCGCAGCCTCGAAGCTGCCTTCTTCCAGCACCGCAGCGAATGCGGCCAATTGTGGATGTACCAGATCCATGCCGGTGCCCCTTCAGTTTTTCTGCACAGGATAAAGAAAAACCAGATTGTCTTAACCGGCCGTTGGCCGCACCCTGCGCATCCCTTCGCTGCCTGGCTTGTCCTGATGTGGATCGCCGCTACCGCCGCCGGCCTGTTCGCAGGTGCCGGCCTGATCATCGCCATCGGTGCGCAGAACGCCTTCGTCCTGCGCCAGGGCCTGCAGCAGCGTCATGTGGGGAGGGTGGTGCTGGCCTGCGCCGGTGCGGACATCGCGCTGATACTGGCTGGCGTCGGCGGCATGGGCGCGCTGGTGCTGCAGTGGCCGCTGCTGCTGCAGGTGCTGCGCTTCGGTGGCGCCGCGTTCCTGCTGTGGTATGGCCTGCGGGCAGGGCTGCGCGCGTGGCGCGGAGGCAGTGCACTGGCCGCGGCCGAGGCGCAGGGCGGCAGCGCGCGCCAGGTGCTGCTGACCTGCCTGGCCTTCACCCTGCTCAATCCGCACGTCTACCTGGATACCGTGGTGCTGCTGGGCAGTCTGTCCACGCGCTACCCGGGTGACCTGCGCTGGGCCTTCGCCGCCGGGGCGTGCCTGGCCAGCGTGGCCTGGTTCTGTTCTCTGGGCTATGGCGCGCGCCTGTTGCAGCCGGTGTTCCGCAAGCCAGGTGCCTGGCGGGTGCTGGATGCCGCCGTGGCGGTCTTCATGTTCTGCCTGGCGACACTGTTGCTGTTGCGTCCGCTCTAGGCCGCGTCCACCGCGCACAGTGGCGCTTCGCCGGGGCGCAGGGTCAGTACGCACACACCGGTGCGGGTTACCGCCACCGTGTGCTCGAACTGCGCCGACAGTTTGCCGTCGCGGGTGTAGACCGGCCATTCGTCCGGCTGTTGGCGGATGGCCGGCTTGCCCTGGTTGAGCATCGGCTCGATGGTGAACACCATGCCTTCTTCCAGCACCCTGCCGGTGTTGGGATGGCCGTAGTGCAGGATCTGCGGTTCCTCGTGCATTTCCTGGCCGATGCCGTGGCCGCAGTATTCCTTCACCACGCTGTAGCCGTGGCTGCGCGCGTGGCGGGCGATGGCGTGGCCGATATCGCTCAGGTGCGCGCCGGGGCGCACCGCAGCGATGCCTTCCCACATCGCCTGGTAGGCGGTCTGCACCAGCCGGCGCGCGGCGTAGTCGACCTCACCGACCAGGTAGGTGGTGCTGGAGTCGGCGATGTAGCCGTTCTTCTCCAGGGTGATGTCGAGGTTGACGATCTGGCCGCTGCGCAGCACGTCGGTGGTGCTGGGCACGCCGTGGCAGATCACGTTGTCGATCGAGGTATTGAGCACGTACGGGAAGCCGTACTGGCCCTTGCTGGCCGGCCGCGCCTGCAGCTCGTCGACGATCATGCGTTCTACGAAATCGTTGATCTCCATCGTGCTGCGGCCCTGCAGCGGCAGCTGGTCGAGTGCGGCGAACACCTGGGCCAGCAGGCGCCCGGATTCGGCCATCAGCTCAACTTCTTCCGGCCGTTTGATGATGCCCATGGACTCAGGCCTGACCTGGCGCCAGCAGCGGCGGCTGCACCCCGGCCGCGCGCAGTTCACTGGCGACGATGTCCTGGAAGCTCAGCGTGGGGTTCATCTCGCACAGCATGCCGACCCGGATCCAGAAGTTGGCCTGGGCGTTGATCGAACGGCTGGAGACAGTGCAGGCACGGCGCAACTGGTCGTGCAGGGTGTCATCGATGTTGACGATGCCCATCGGCGGTCCTGGAGTGGGAATATACGAAGCGTATATGTTTCGTATATCCGCCTCAAGCCCGCGTTGTTCAGTCCAGGTGGGTGGCAAAGCGCAGGCGGTTGCCGTCGGGGTCGCGCAGCAGCATCTCGCGGCTGCCCCAGTCGGTGTCATGCGGTGGCTGCTCGATCGGCACGTTGGCGGCGCTGAAGGCGCGGTACAGGCTGTCGACGTCGTCGACGATGAAGTACACCGCGCCGCCGACCTCGCAGTCACCGCTGTGCTCGGTGAGGAAGATCGTCTGGCCATCGCGGGTGAGCTGGGCGAACAACGGCAAACCGGCTTCGAAGCGGTGTTCCCAGTCGACCACGAAACCCAGCCCCTGCACGTAGAACGGCAGGGTGGTATCGGCGTGGCGCATGCGCAGTTGCGGGATGACGGTCTGGGGCATGGCGAGGGCTCCGAGGTGGGAACCCAGTGTAGAGCCGAGCCATGCTCGGCTGCTGTTCGCGGTGCCCGCAGTCGAGCATGGCTTGACTCTACAGAAGGCGCCAGCCGAGCGTGGGCTCGGCTCTACCCGGCTCTGGTAGTTGCCAACCTTGGTTGGCATTGCCGGACAGTGGTCAGCAGGCCGTCGGCACGGCGGCCATTGCCGCCAGCAGTTCGCGGTTCACCTGCTGGTGCCGGGCCTGCCAGGCAGGAAGATCATCGGCGCTGACGTCCGGCTGGCCATCCAGCGAAGACAGCCAGCGCTTGAAGCGACTCTGGTAGTTGGCCAGCGACACTTCCCCGGTGATGTCACTGCCGAACAGGCCGCCTGCACGCAGCGCCTCGATCACCACCAGTGCGTCCTCCAGCTGGAATCGGCCCTGGTCCCAGTTGCTGCGCGCGACGTCCTCGGCGAACACGTCCTTGTCGATCGACAGGTAGGTCGGCTGGGGCGACTTGGCCTGTTCGGCAGCGAACGCGGCCACCAGCGCTTCAGGGTGCTCGAAGCGGCGGAACGCGTGGCCCATGCCGAGGCGATGGCCCCAGCTGACATCCACATCCATGCACCAGTACGTCAAGCGACCGCCCAGCAGCGGGCGCCAGTGGTTCTCCCAGGCATGGCCGAGGCCGATGTCGCTGGAGGTAATGCCGAGCACGTGGATGTGCGAGATCTGCGGCAGCTTGCTGGCGGCATTCACCCATGAGCCGCAATGCATGCCGAACGGAAAACGCATGTTGTCCGGATGGTTGTCCAGCACTACCAATTGGAACGGCGCCTGTGTGCGCATGCGGCGCAACAGCGGCAGGCTGAGATGATGGAAGTCGCCACTGCCCAGCATCACGGTGCCGAGCTGCGCGGGCAGCGGCGCCAGCACTTCGGCGGCGAAACGGTGCAGTGTGGCATTGCTGCAGGCGAAGCGCAGCGGGTCGTGCCACTGCGGCAGGGCCAGAGTCTGTGCCTGGGGCAGTGGCAGCACGCCACCGTCCAGGTCGAGGATCAACGGAGAACGCAACGGCATCGTTCAACCGCCTCCATCGGGTTCGCCCTGCAGGTACGGGGCCAGGCGGCGCAGGGCGGCGCGCAGCAGCGGGGAACGGGCGTGGATCGCATGCCGGGTGGAGGTGAAGCTTGCCCCCAGCTCGGCCTTGATCCGCGAGTCGGTCCAGCCGGCCACATAGTGGCTCAGGCCGTGCTGCAGGGCATACTCGAGGTTGTGCATCCAGCTCACCGCGTACAGGTTGTGCTCGCGTGACTGCGGGTAGGCCAGGCCGATGTACTTGTCCACCAGCTTTCCGGCATGCACGTAGCACAGGTTCCAGCCGATCAGCTGCCCTTGGTGGCGATACAGGAACATCCGTCCCTGGCCCTGGCTGTCGGCCAGCAGATGCTGGAAGTAGGGCAGGTCGAGCTGGTCGAAATGCACCGCGCTCTGCGCATACACGCCCAGGTACAGCGCATACAGTTCGGCCTGCAGCTGCGGGTCGGCGAGGACCGGATCGCCGGTGGCGATGCAGTCGATCTGCAGGTCATCACGCGAACGGAGCTTGCGCCGGATGTTCTTGCGGCGCGAGGACGACAGGCGGCCGAGATAGCCATCGAGCGAATCGAAATCGATCGCCACCCAGGCCAGTGGCATGCCTTCCAGTTCAACGAAGCCGCGTGCCAGCAAGGCCTGCAGGAAGGCGCCGCTGTGCGCGTTGGCGGCATCATCCAGCAGCGGTGAATCGATGGCCAGGTCCTTGACCACCAGCAGCCGGGTATCGCCGATCGCGTGACGCGTCACGTCCTCGGCCAGCGCCTCCGGCGCCACGTGCGCCGGCAGCGGGGTGTACTCGGTGCTGGTGGCACCGACGAAACGGGTCTTCCAGGTGATCCATGGCCGCCACAGGCGCGACAGCGGCAGGCCGAGCAGCCTGCCGCGCAGTTCGTCGTCCATCGTGGTGGTCAGGTCCAGCGACGCACGGAAGGTCGGCAGACCACTGGGAAGGCGGCCTGCCTCGAATCCGAGCGGCGGGTGGGCCAGGAAACCCTCCAGCAGCGCGGCCGGTTCCAGCGCGGTGCTGGATGCGCGTGACGTCATCTCCATCGGCACAGGAACCGGCGGCGCATCCAGCCTCAGCCCTTGGCCTTGGTCAGCGCCTGGTCGAGCAGGGTGATCGCCAGGTCGATCTCTTCGTAGCTGATGTCCAGCGACGGTGCGAAGGTGATCACGTTCTTGTACCAGCCACCCACGTCGAGCACGAGGCCCATGCGCTTGCCGTGGTGCAGCAGGTCACCGGCCAGGCCGATGTCGACCATGCGGTCCAGCAGCTCCTTGTTCGGGGTGTAGCCGTCGGCCTGGCAGATTTCCGCACGCAGCGCCAGGCCCAGGCCGTCGACGTCGCCGATTTCCGGGTGGCGCTTCTGCAGGCCGCGCAGGCCGTCGAGGAAGTACGCGCCCTTTTCCGGCACGGTGCGCTCGTAATCCATTTCCTTGCCCAGCTTCAGCACTTCCAGGCCCAGGCGGGTGCCCAGTGGGTTGGAATTGAAGGTGGAGTGGGTGGAGCCCGGCGGGAACACGGTCGGGTTGATCAGCTCTTCGCGCGCCCACAGGCCCGACAGCGGGTTCAGGCCGTTGGTCAGCGCCTTGCCGAACACCAGCACGTCCGGGGTCACGCCGAAGTGCTCGATCGACCACAGCTTGCCGGTGCGCCAGAAGCCCATCTGGATTTCATCGACGACCATCAGGATGCCGTACTTGTCCAGCACGCGCTTGAGGCCGGTGAAGAAGTTGCGCGGCGGGATGACGTAGCCACCGGTGCCCTGGATCGGCTCGACGTAGAACGCGGCGTACTCGGCCTGGCCGACCTTGGGATCCCACACGCCGTTGTACTCGCTTTCGAACAGCCGCTCGAACTGCCACACGCAGTGGTCGGAGTACTCGTCCGGGGTCATGCCCTTCGGGCGGCGGAAGGGGTACGGGAACGGGATGAACATCGCGCGCTCGCCGAAGTGACCGTAGCGGCGGCGGTAGCGGTAGCTGGAGGTGATCGACGACGCACCCAGGGTGCGGCCGTGGTAGCCGCCCTCGAAGGCGAACATCAGGCTCTTGCCGCCGCGCGCGTTGCGCACGATCTTCAGCGAGTCCTCAATGGCCTGCGCGCCGCCGACGTTGAAGTGCACGCGGCCGTCGAGGCCGAACTTCTCGTGCATGTCCACGGCAATGGTCTTGGCCAGCTGCACGCGGGTCGGGTGCAGGTACTGGCTGGCGACCTGCGGCAGGGTGTCGATCTGGTCCTTCAGTGCATCGTTCAGGCGCTTGTTGCTGTAGCCGAAGTTGCACGCCGAGTACCACATCTGCAGGTCGAGGTAGGGCACGCCCGCACCGTCGAACATGTAGCTGCCTTCGCCGCGCTGGAAGATCTTCGGCGGGTCGACGTAGTGGACGGTATCGCCGAAGGAGCTGTAGCGGGCTTCGTCGGCCAGCAGCCGCGCATCGGAGGCAGCCGCGTCGGCGTTCTTGTCAAAAATGTTCATGCAGTTCGGTTCCGTGAAGGACGTTCGAAAGGGAGGACGGGGGAGCGCGGCTGGAAGGGAGTGCTCAGGCGGTGGCCAGCAGCAGGGGCAGTGCGGCGGGCTGCTGGCTGGCGTCGGGGCGACGTGGCTGCAGCAGGCTGCCATCGAGCAAGCGCGGCAACAGTGCGATTGCATCGTGGAAGGTATCGATGGCGGCATGCGCGATGCCGGCCTTCGTGCAATGGGTGATCAGGCGGCGCTTGGCGAACACGAAGTCGGCGTCTTCAGAGACGCAGAAGTCCGAGCTGCCGTCGCCGATCATCAGCACGCGGGGGGCTTCGTTGGCGCGCGCCTGCGCGGCGCAGGCGCATTTGCAGGTGCCACTGCGGCAGCCTTCGGCCTGGTAGGGCGATTCCAGTTCCCAGTGGTCATCGCACCAGCGCAGGTGGTTGGCCACCACCGGCAGCTGCGCCAGGCCGTGGTTGGCGAGGATGCGATGGATCGCATAGTCCAGGCCGTCGCTGACAATGCGCAGTGGCAGGCCCAGCTGCTCGGTGCGAGCGACGAAGGCGACGAAACCTGGATCGATCTGCACCTGGTCCAGATGGGCATCAAGCGTGGCCGGATCCAGTTCCAGCAGCCGCACCTGGCCCTGCATGCATTCACGCGAGCCGATCTTTCCCGCCTTCCACTGGTCTTCCAGTTCCTGCCAGCCCGGCTGGCCGTACTTTTCCAGCAGCGAGTCGATGACATCTTCGAGGCTGATGGTGCCGTCGAAGTCACACAGGATGCTCCAGTGCATGGGCAGGTCCGTCGATGAGAAAGGCGTCCGGCACATTGCCGGGGCAGGCTCAATGTAGGCAGGCCGCCTTTCTCGCTCCTTTCCTGTTGAAAGGCGCTTTTGACGGGCTGGGAAAGCGTTCAGGAAAGTACATGGATGAATGCGCGGAGCGCAGGCCACGCATGCACGTGCCGGTCAGGCGCGGGCCAGGACCTGCAGTATTTCGCCCGTCTCCTCACGGGTCTGCCAGGCGCTGTTGCCAAGGGTGAGCATGCGTGCGGCGAAGTCACGTGCATTGGGCACGTCCTCCTGCGGCACGATGCCACGCAGGTAGGCGTAGTCGGGCAGGGCATGGATGAACATGCGGCTGGCACCGAGGCCGCGCGGCCACAGGTCGTCCAGCGCGGCATCGCGCGCGCGCTGGCTGGGCAGCAGCAGCATCAGCATCGGCCAGGTGCCGCCGGTGCCGGCCAGGCCATCGACCACCTCCACCGCTGGCAGTTGTGCCAGCTGCACGCGCAACTGCAGTGCGCGCAGGCGCCCGGCCTGCAGGAACGCCGGCAATCGCCGCGCGGCATGGGCACCGATGTTCTGTCGCCATCGACTGACCCGGTGCTGCGGTATGTCCAGCGGGAAAATGTCACCGACCGCGTCTTCCAGATCGCCACGCTGCAGTGCGCTGCGCAGCGGATTGCCGTACACCAGCGACAGCAGCGATGGGCGATAGCAGGCGGCAAGGCCAAGCAGCTGCACACTGCGAAGCAGCTCCCAGCGCAGGTTGAAGCGCACGTGTTCGGCGGCATGCTCGGCCAGTTCGGCGCGCAGTTCGTCATCGCGGCTGACCAGCAGGCCGCCTTCGTGCAGGCTCAGTCCCTTCCCTGCAGCGAGGCTGAAGAATCCGATATCGCCACGCAGGCCGACACTGCTGTTGCCCACCCGTGCACCCAGCGCCTGTGCGGCATCTTCGACGACCCGGGTGCCGGCGCCGCGTGCGATGTCGCAGGCCTGTTCGACATCGGCGATGCGCCCGCCCAGGTGGGTCGGCAGGATCGCCAACGTACGCGCATCGGCCAACCGTTTGAGCTGGCCGGGATCGAAGTCGAAGTGGCCGTGCCGGGTATCGCACAGCTGCACGCGCAGGCCGAGGCTGTGCACCGCGATCGGCACCAGCGGGCAGGTGTAGGCCGGCATGATCACTGTGTCGCGCTTTGGCGCACGCTTGCGCAGGGTGCGCAGCGCGATCAGCAGCGCGTGGGTACCGGAACAGGTCAGCTGCAGCGGCGGCGTGCCCAGCTGGTTGGCCAGGATCTCGCGCAGGTCGCCGCCACCGGGAAGGAAGTCGCTGGCCTGCATCGGCAGGCCAGCCGTCGGCGGCAGTTCGCGCGCGAACAGGCTCATCGCCGTGCGCTCATGGCGTGCTTGCGGCGGGGCTGTGCGGATCGTCTGCTTCGGCGCGACCGAGGCAGGCGATGCCGGCCACGATCAGGACCGCACCGACCAGGTGGTGCAGGGTCAGTGGTTCGTTCAACAGCCAAGCCGACAGCAGCAGCACGCTGATCACTTCCAGGTGCGAAGCCGCGAACGCCGGACCGATCGGCGCATGCCGCAGCAGGCTCATCCAGGTGAAGAACGCCCCCACGTAGCCGAGGATGGCGCCGTACACCCACGGCTGCGACAGCACGCGCAGCAGCCACGCCGTGTTGGCCTCGACCGGCAGCGCGGCGTCGCCGGCGTATTTGAAGCACAGCTGGGCCAGTGTGTCGAAGGCCATCAGCAGCGGGAAGCCGATTACATACAGGCGCCTCATGAGCCGGCCCCCACCACCGCCACGCCCGCCGTGACCAGCAGCATGCCGGTCACCCGCAATGGCGTGAGCTTTTCGCGGAACAGGATGCGGCCGGCGATCATCAGCGCCACGATGTTGATCGAGCCAAGCAGCACGCCCTTGGACAATGGAACCAGCGACAGGAACGCAATCCAGGCGACGAACTCAAGCACGTAACAGGCGATGCCGATCCACAGCCAGGGGCGGCTGAGCATGTGCTTCCAGCGCTGCAGTCCCTCGCCCTCCTGCGGGTCGCTGGCGGCGGCCTTGAAGGCGAGCTGGCCACCGGTATCGAGCACGACATTGGCCAGCCACAGCAGCGTGGCAAGTGCCCCCATTTCAGGCCACCGCCTTGAGGACGCCGCTGCGTTCACCGATCCCGGTGAAGAAGCGCGCGCTGCGGCGGATCACCTCGCGGCGTTCGCGGTCGATCGTGATCATGTGGTAGCTGTCCTCCAGCACCACCAGTTCCTTCGGGCCACTGACCCGCGACATCACCAGTTCGGCATTGCCCATGCTGGCCACGTCGTCTTCGCGGGCGTGCATCACCAGGCACGGGGCGGTGACCTGGTGCAGGTGGCGGCGGGTCCAGTTGCTCAGCGCACGCATCTCGGCCAGCGCGTGCCAGGGATTGCCCGGCAGGCCTGCCGCCGCGCTGTCGCCGGACAGCATGGCGGCGCTGACCTGCGCACGCAGGCGCTCGTCGCGCAGGCCGTACGGCGGTTCTTCCATGAACATGCGGTCGCGGCCGATGTTGAAGCGTTTGAACCAAGGCAACAGGAACGAGAGGCGGGCGACGGCGGGAATGTTCCAGCCGTCGTAGCGGAACGTGGCGCCATATACGCCGACGCCGGACACCCAGTCCGGTCGTCGGGCAGCAAGTGCCAGCGACAGCACCGCGCCCATCGACAGGCCACCGACGAACAGCTGGTCGACCTTGCCGCGCGGCTTGCTGCCGCATCTTCCACGCCCTGGTACCACTGTTCCCAGGTGGTCGCCAGCAGGTCATCCACGGTGCCACAATGGCCGGGCAGCTGCACGCCGTGTACGGTGAAGCCGGCGTTGTTCAGCCCTTTGCCCAGCATGCGCATTTCGGCCGGGGTACCGGTCAGGCCGTGAACCAGCAGCACGCCCTGCGGGCCACCGGGGAGGAAGAAGTCGTGCGAGTCGGTCACCTGGCGGCTCCGGGACGGCAGTGGGGAGGGTCAGGATCGCAACCGCGATTTTCGCCAGCCTTTCAGCGTCCCGGCCGGGTCAGGGGGCCTTCAGCAGCGGCAGTGTGATGGCGACCTTGAGTCCGCCGCCGGGGCGGTTGAGGAAGGTCAGGCGCCCGCCGAAGTGCTCCACCGCCTCGTGGGCGATGGCCAGGCCCAGGCCGGTGCCGCTGGCGGTGGTGCCGGGGGCGCGGAAGAAGCGCTCGCCCAGCCGTGGCATCACGTCCTCGGGCACGCCGGGGCCGTTGTCCTCCACGTACAGTTCGACGTCATTGTCATCCAGCGCGTGCACGCCCACCGTGACGGTCGCATCGCGGCCGGCATAGCGCAGCGCGTTGTCGATCAGGTTGTCCAGTGCTTCCTGCAGCTGGGCACCGTTGCCGAGCACGCGCAGCGGCTGCGGGCTGCCGCAGTAACCCAGATCGATGCCATCGCGGATCGCTTCAGGTACGCGTGTACCGACCCACTGCGGCACCCGTTCGCACAGGTCCAACGCCTCCACCGTCTCCGGCACGGTCTGCGCCCGGCTCAGCGCCAGCAGCTGGGTGCTGACCCGCGCGGTGCGCTGGTTGAGCCGGCGGATGTGCTCCAGTGCCTCGCGCACCGTGTCCGGGTCGCCATGCGCCAGTGCCTGGTCCACGTGCAGGGCCATGCCGGCCAACGGCGAGCGCAGCTGGTGCGCGGCGTCGGCGATGAAACGGTTCTGCAGGGTGATCATTTCCGCCTGGCGGGCAAACAGATCGTCGATGGTGCTGATCAGCGGCTGGATCTCCTCCGGCACGTCGGCGTCGGAGATCGGCGCCAGTTCGCCGCGGCGCTGCGCCAGGCGGGTCCTCAGCGGGGTGAGGATGCGCAGGCCATGGGTCACCCCGAACCAGACCAGCGCTGCGGTGCCCAGCGCCAGCATGGTCATCAGCGGGATGATGATCATCAGGATCTCGCGCGCGCGCTGGCGTCGTTCGGCCATGCTTTCGGCCACCGTCACCGCCAGCTGGTCCTGCGGATCGTTCATCGCACGCGTGCAGACGGTGGCCATGCGCACCGGCTGGCCGTTGAGAATGCCATCGTACAGGGTGGGGTCCACGCCGGTGCATTCCTGCGAAGGCGCGTAGGCACTGAAATCCGCATTGCCGCTGAGTGTCCCCTGGCGGCTGCTGTCGACGTTGAAATAGCGATGGCCGTCGGGCTCGTACTCGATCAGGAAGCGCGCCTGCGGAGACAGGTCGCTGGTCACCGGCATGGTGCTCAGCATCTGTGCGAACGAGTGCGTGTCGTCGGTCAGGTTGCGGTCGTGGATGCGGTTGGAATAGTCCAGCGCAACGTAATAGGCCAGGATCGTATTGAAGGTGAGCAGGCCAAGCATCGGCAGCGCCAGGAAGGCGAGCAGGCGCCGTCGCAGGCTGGGGGGGCCGCTGATCACGGGGCGCTGTCGTCCTGTGCGTCTTCCAGCATGTAGCCCAGCCCACGCACGGTGCGGATGCCCATGCCGCCCGGCTGCAGCTTGCGGCGCAGGCGGTGCAGGGCGATGTCCAGGCCGTTGTCGGTCAGGTCCTGGCCCCAGTCGCACAGCGCTTCCACCAGCTGCGCGCGTGAGACGATGCGCTCTGCACGCACCGCCAGTGCCGACAGCAGGCCGAACTCGCGTGCGGTCAGTTCAAGTGGTTGGTCGTCGATCCATACGCGGTGCCCGGCCAGGTCCAGGCGCAAGCGGCCGATGCGCAGGTCCGGATTGCCATTGCTGGTGACCCGCCGCAGCTGTGCACGCACGCGGGCTTCGAATTCGTCCAGTGCGAACGGCTTGACCAGGTAGTCGTCGGCACCGAGGTCGAGCACGCGCACCCGCTCGGCCAGGCCGTCACGCGCGGTCACCACCAGCACCGCCAGGCCATCGCCGCGCTGGCGCAGTCGTTGCAGCACGTCGCGGCCATCCAGTTGCGGCAGCCCCAGGTCCAGCACCAGCAGTGCGTACTGGGTCGAGCCCAGTGCTGCATCGGCGTGCGCACCGTTGTCGACGTGGTCGACCACGTGCCCCTGCCGGCGCAGCGAGGCGCACAGGCCCGAGGCGATGTCCGGGTCGTCTTCAGCAATCAGAACGCGCATGCGCGGGGCTCCTGTAACGGTCAGGCCCACCGGATGGACGGGTTGGGCCTCTCGGCTGCCGAAGGGTAGCCGCAAACCGGGTGAAGGTGGAGCGCGCCGGCACCTCCCGGCACCGTCGCGCTGTCCCTCCATTCAGTCCTGCAGGCCCGGCTCACCCAGCGCCAGCGGCACCCGCGAACCATCCAGCAGGCCACGGCTGAGCTTGCCCTCCTCGATGAACAGCAGTTCGCCGTTCTCGCCGTTCTTGATGCTGCTGTCGATCGCGATCACGCGGTCGCCGTGGAAGCTGCTGACGTGCGGCATCGAGGTGTGGCCGACCACGATGCGGGTGAGCTGCAGGCGGTCGAGCACGGCCTGTACCCCCGCGGTGTCGAGGCGGCCATCGAAATAGCCGCGGTACCAGATCGGGCTGGTCTTGCCGTCATACAGCGGTGCCGTGGCCGGGTCGGCCTTCACTTCGGCCTTGGGCAGGCCCAGCGAGGCCTGATAGGCCGCGTTGGTGCGTGCCGGGTCCAGCGCCAGCTGCACCGCCTCGGGCGAGATGCCGCCGTGCAGGAACAGGGTATCGCCGATCTTCAGCAGCACCGGACGGGTGCGCAGCCACTGCCCGATCACCGAATCGGCACCGTACAGCCGCGGGTAGCTGCGGCCCAGCAGCTGGGCGCTGCGCAGGTACTTCGGGTTGACGTAGCGCAGGTCGTCGTACAGCACCATGGTTTCGTGGTTGCCGAGCACGAAGTGCACTGCGCCACCGGCGGCGGCCGCCTGCTGCTGCAGGCCGTACAGCAGCCAGAACGCCTCGGTCACCTGCGGGCCGCGGTCGAACACATCGCCGGCGATGACCAGGGTGTCGGTGCCCAGCGCCCAGCGGTCCTGCGCATCGATCACCTTGTTGGCGCGCAGCAGGCGCACCAGCAGGCCGTACTGCCCGTGGATATCGGACAGGGCAACGATGCGCGGTACCGCCGGCAGCACGGAGACCGACGGTGCGTTGGGTGCGGCGACATGCACGGTGTGTTCGTAGCCGCAGCGCGGCGGGATATCGGTGCCCGCCGCGTTGATCGGCAGCGCGCGCGACTCGACCTTGTCCGCGCAGATCCATTTCGCCTTCAGCTGCTTGCCGTCGCGGAACACGTACGGGCCGTCGGCTTGTACATGGTCAGCAGGCGCGGCGACCTCGCGGGCCTGCGTGGCTCCAGCCGCACAGGCCAGCAGGGCCAGCGGCAGCAGGCGGGCAAGGCGGAACAGGGCGCGATGCGGCATGGGATGTTTCCTTGGCGGGCAATGAAGAGGCAGGCCCGAAGGCCCGCCCTTGATGCTACGCCGTCGCTGCGCCAGCCGCATTGCCGTTCCGGTCTGTCCGGCATGCGGCCGTCGGCTCAGAACTTCGCGCGCAGGTTGAACAGCACGCGGCGCGGTTCGCCCCAATAGCCGGAGTTGAAGAAGCCGACGTTTCGGTAGTAGACCTTGTCAAACAGGTTGGTGACCGTCACGCCCACGCTCAGGTTGTCGTTGATGCGGTAGCGGCCCATCAGATCGAACAGCACGTAGCCGCCCTGGCTCATCCGACCGGTGGCCGTGACCGGCGCACCGCTGGCGGTGAAGCGGCCGGTGGGAATGGGCTGCATCTGGTAGATCTCGCTCTGCACGCTGACACCGCCGCCCAGCGTCCACTGGCCATGGGTCCAGGTGGTATTGAAGCGGGCCAGGTGCATCGGGCTGGTGCTGGCGAAGCGGCTGCCATCGGGGTTGCTGCTGTAGCTGTAGGTGTAGCCGCCGGTCATGCTCCAGTGGTCGTTGATCGAACCGGAGACTTCGAACTCACCGCCCTGGGTGGTAATGCCACGGCTGGCGATGTACGGCGAACTGCCATCGGGCAGCTTGATCTCGCCACCGTTCGGGTCCAGCTCGGCCACGTTGTCCTGCTTCATGTAGAAGCCGTTCAACGCCGCGTACAGGCGGCCGCCGAAGAAGTCGGCCTTCAGGCCGTACTCGTAGTTGCCACCGGTGGTGGGGGCCAGCAGCTGGTTGTTGATGTCGCGCCGCGCGGTGGCCTGGAACACGTCCGAATAGCTGGCAAAGGCGGTGATGGTGCTGCTCAGATCATACAGCACGCCCACGTATGGGGTCAGCTCATGGGCGGTGGTGCGCGCGCTGCGGCTGGTGAACACGCCGTCGGTGTTGTAGTTGTCGGTGGTGGTGCGGTAATCGGAATAGCGCGCGCCGGCGATGATCTTCAGCGGATCGATCGGGTTCAGGCGCACGGCGGCGTAGTAGCCGGTCTCGGTGGTGTTCACCGTGCTGGACGGAATGCCGTAGTTGTACGTGGTCGGCTTGCCGATGTTGCCGTCCCAGCTGAAGATGCTGGGGAAGGCGGCCACGTTGTACGGGCGCGAGGTGATGCCGGCGCGGATGGTGTCCAGGTCACGGTCGTAGTGGTTGATGCCCACCACCAGCTCGTGCGAACGGCCGAACAGCTGGAACGGACCGGACGCGTACAGGTCGAAGGCATCCTCGCGGGTTTCCGACACCGAATAGGTATCGGCAATGCGCAGGCCCAGACCGGTGACCGGGTCGGCCCAGTTGCCGGTGTTGGAGCCGGCCAGCAGCAGCGAATCGGTATCGGTGGCGCGGTGGTTGTACGCCAGGCGGCCACTCCAGCCGGCGCCGAACTGCTGTTCCAGGGTGGCAAAGTAGTTGGTGCTTTCGCGGTTCCACTCGTTCCAGCGCGCTGCGGCGCTGTAGGAACGCGGCATGTGCGCGCGGCTGCCATCGCGGAAGTACAGCGGCGAGGCGCTCCAGGCGCCGCCATCGGAACCGGTCTTCAGGTAATCGATGCCAGCACGCAGGCGGGTGCTGTCGGTCAGGTCGGCTTCGATCACCCCGTACAGGCTGGGCGACTTGTCATGCTGGAAACGTACCCAGCTTTCCTTGTCGGTGTAGGCGCCGACGAAACGCCCGCGTACGCGGCCACTCTTGCTGAGCGGGCCGGACACATCCACTTCGGCACGCTTGTAATCCCACGAACCGGCGCTGAGGCTGGTGCTGGCCTAGAAGGTTTCGGTCGGGCGCTTGCGCACCATGTTCACCGTGGCCGACGGGTTACCCGAGCCGGTGACCAGGCCGCTGGCACCGCGCACCACTTCAATGCGCTCGTAGATGGAGGTGTCGCTGAGGATCGAGTTGCCGCCGGCACCGGTGGTGTAGTTGGTGGGAATGCCATCGAACATGAAGTTGTTGATGGCAAAGCCGCGCGCATTGAACAGCGTGCGGTTGCTGTCATACGACTGGATGGTCACGCCGGGCGTCTGCTGCAGCACCTCGGAGATCGTGATGAGGTTGAAATCCTCGATGCGCTGACGGGTGAACACGGTCAGCGACTGCGGGGTCTCGCGCAGGGTCAGCGGCAGCTTGGTGGCGGTGTTGGTGCCATAGACCTGGTAGCCCTCGGTGCGCTGGGTCACCATCACCCGGTCCAGTTCGGTGGTGGTCGGCGCACTGTCCTGGGCAAATACCGGCGCGGCGGCGCAGGCGAGCGACAAGGCGAGGGCGTTCCGGCGCAGGGCGCCAGAGTGCGTGTGCTTCATGCAATGACCTTTCTAGTTCAGGAACGGGAAGACGGGCGTGGCGCCGGCTTGGCCGGGCTGCGGAAACTGAGCCAGAGCACCATGGCTCCGGCGCCTGCGGCGAGCACGCCACACCAGCCCACGAAGCTCTGGGCAACGCCCCAAGCCGCGATGCTCGGTGCCAGGCTGGCCGCCAGCGCGGCCGCGCCCAGCAGGCGCAGCAGGCGGCGGCGCGGCGCGGCGGGGGCATGACCGGTGACGTCGCGATGGTGGCGTTCCATCGCCAACGCCAGACATACGAAGCCGACGGTCGCCAGCAGCAGGGCGAGCGCGCTCATGCGCTGGCCTCGGCAGCCGGGGCGGCGCGTGCGGCACGTGGCTTGCGTTGCGCCGGCACGAAACGATGCACCTTGCGCGCTGCCCACAACAGGCTGGCGCCGATCAGCAGCAGGCCGATGTCGATGCCGGCCCGGGCGCCATCACCGTTGGCCAGTGCAGTGACCGCGCCCCCCTGCCAGGCCGCCAGGTTGTACAGCGGCAGGCCCAGCGCCAACACGCCGGCCAATGCCAGTTGTTCCACCCAGCCGCGACGGGCCGGACGGAATAGCGCGTGCAGCAGGCAGGCCGCCCACGCGTAGAAGAACACCTTCACTTCGGCATCGCTGCGGTTGGCCAGCTCCACCGGCAGCAGGCGGTTGCCCCACAGGAAGGCCAGCATGGCGACCGGCAGGCCGCTGACGAAGCCGATGTTCAGGCGTTCCACGATGCGGAAACCCAGATGCGGACGCGCGGGGTCGGGCAACTGGGTGCGGCGCTTCACCGTCCACAACACCAGCCCGGTGGCGACCATCAGCGTGCCGGCAACGCCGGACAGGAAGAACAGCCAGCGCATCGTGGTGGGCGCGAAACGTGCCGCGTGTAGTCCGATCATGCCGTCGCGGGTGACCACGGCGGCCGAGCGCGGCGGGGCAGCATCGAGCAGTTCGCCGCGCGCGTCGAAGGTGAGGGTGTCGTTGGCCCCGGCAATCTGGTCGGCCTGCTGGCGGCGCACGGCAATGCGCATCGACGCATCGCCTGGCTGGTCGATCTGCAGCGACGCGGCATGGCCACCGCCCCACTGCAATTCCGCACGGCGCAGGACCTGGGCCAGTGCGGGCGGCGCAGCGGCTACGCCACTGGGTTCGACCTTTTCCGCGCGCGGGAACAGTTCGGCGAAGAACGCATCGCGTCCACCGGGGTAGTTCGCGTCCACCGCCCACGGCATGTACAGCGTCATCAGGGTGATCAGGCCGGTGTAGGTGATCATCAGGTGGAACGGCAGCGACAGCACCGCCAGCGCGTTGTGGCCGTCCAGCCAGGTGCGTTGGCCCTTGCCGCGGCGGAAGGTGAAGAAGTCGGTGAAGATCTTCTTGTGGGTGATGACCCCGCTGATGATCGCCACCAGCATCAGCATGGAACAGGCACTGATGAACCAGCGCGCCCACAACACCGGTACGTAGTGCAGATCGAAATGCAGGCGATAGAAGAAGTTGCCACCGCGTGTCTCGCGCACCTGCACCGGGGTGCCGTTGGCATCCAGGGTGGCTTGGTTGGGATTGCGCTGGCCACGCCGGCGTTCCTTTTCGCCCTTCGCCTGCCAACTGACGGTGGTGGCACTGCTGCGCGAATCGGGCAGTTCGATGCTCCAGCGCTGCGCGTCCGGTGCAGTGCGGGCCAGGAACTGCTGGGCCTGGGTGACGGCGGTCGTGGCCTCGGCGGGCAGGCCGATTTCCGGCTGCATCCAGCGGGTCAGTTCTTCCTTCCAGTACGATGCGGTACCGGCAATGAAAATCAGGAACAGCACCCAGCCGACCACCAGGCCCGACCAGGTGTGCAGCACCGATTGCGATTGGCGGATGCCGCCCAGGTTGTCGGCGCTGCTCATGAGTAGTTCCCGCGCAGCAGCCAGGCGATCAGTGCAGCGAGGGCGCCCGCGGCCAGCAGGCCCACAGCGGCACGCAGGGTGCTGCGCGCGGCGTAGGCCCAGATGGCGGCCAGTGCGTAGACCACGAACGCGGCCATGGTCGCCACCAGGGTGGCATCGGCCTTGGCGCCCGGCAGCAGACGCGCCAGTGCGGCGGCCCAGCAGGCAGCCACGGCGTAACCGCCCAGCAGCGCCAGCAGACCGCGCGCCCACAGCAGGCCATGACCGTTACCGCGCGCCACGCGCTTGGCCGGCGCAGCGCCGGCAGCAGAAGGAGAGGTAGGAGCGGCCATCGCCGATTTCAATGAGAACCGTGTGCAATTGCAATTGAATGCTATTTGACACCGGTGACCCTGTCGAGTCCCCCATTCGGGGGGGGGGCGCCGTTTACAGCTTGCGCACCACGGTAGCGTGCGCCGGCAGTGGCTGTCCGTGGGTGTCCAGCGGTTGCATGTAGGGCACGGTTGAGCCGTTGTCACGCTGGACCAGGGAAGAGTGGGCTTCGCCAGCGCCGAAGCGATGGCGTTCGCCCCACTGGCGCAGCGCGACCAGCAGCGGGAACAGCTCCTGGCCGGCGGCGGTGAGCACGTATTGCTGGTAGGCCGAGCCATCGGAGGCCGGTTGCAGTTGCAGGATGCCCGCCTCGACCAGCCGGCGCAGGCGGTCGCTGAGGATGTTGCGCGCGGCGCCGAGGCTGCGCTGGAAGTCGCCGAAGCGGGTGATGCCATCGAAAGCATCGCGGATCACCAGCAACGCCCAGCGGTCACCGAGCAGGTCGGCGCTGCGGGCGACGGGGCAGGGGCTGTCGGCGTGCATGGCAGGTTCCGCAGAAGGTGGTTGCAGTTTAAAACCAATGCCGCTAGCCTGCATCAAGTTTCAAATTGCAACTACATGATGAGCCTCGCCCCGACACCCCGCTCCCTGCTGGTCCTGCTCGCGGTCGCCGCCGGCGCCAGCGTCGCCAACGTCTACTACGCGCAGCCGCTGCTGGACCAGCTCGCGCGCGCCTTCGCGCTGGACCGGGCGGTGGCGGGTGCGGTGGTGTCTGCCACCCAGGCCGGCAGCGTGCTGGCGCTGCTGGGCCTGCTGCCGCTGGCCGATCGTGGTGACCGTCGACGCCTGCTGCGGTTGCAGTTGGTGGCACTGGTGCTGGCGTTGCTGTGGCTTGCCGCGGCACGCACGGCAGTCTGGTTGTTGTCGGGCATGCTGCTGGCCGGTTTGCTGGGCACGGCGCTGACCCAAGGACTGATCGCCTACACAGCCACGCTGGCACCGCCCGAGCAGCGGGGGCGCGTGGTGGGCGCCGTGCAGGGTGGGGTGTTCATCGGCCTGCTGCTCGCGCGTGTGCTATCGGGGGCAATCGCGTCTGCGCTGGGCTGGCGCGCGGTCTATCTGCTGTCGGCGATGGTGATGGTGGCCTTGGCGGCGCTGTTGTGGCAGCGCCTGCCCGCCGTGCCGGTGCCGGTGGTTCCCCCGCGCTGGCGCGAACTGCTGGATTCGATGCTGGGCATGCTGCGCAACGACCGGACCCTGCGTGAGCGCGGTCCGTTGGCACTGTTGCTGTTTGCCGGGCTCAATGTGTTCTGGGCGGCGGTACCGCTGCCGCTGTCGGCTCCGCCGTTGCACTGGTCGACCGCGGCCATCGGTGCACTGGGCCTGGCGGGCGTGGTAGGGGCGCTGCTGGCGGCGCGGGTCGGGCATTGGATGGATCGCGGCTTCACGCATCGGGTCAGCGTCGGCGCGCTGTTGTTGATGCTGGTCGCGTGGTGGCCGCTGCTGGGCCTGCCGCGTTCGCTGTCCTTGCTTTTGCTGGGTGTGGTCGTGCTCGACCTCGGCGGCCAGGCACTCCATGTCTCGAACCAGGCATTGTTGCTGCGTGCACCGACAGAACAGCATGGGCGCCTGGTGGCGTTGTACATGTTGTTCTATGCAGTTGGCAGTGGGGCGGGTGCGGCTGCGGGGCCTTGGGTGCAGGCCCGGCATGGCTGGCCAGCAGTGTGCCTGTTGGGCGCCGGCATCGCGCTGCTGGCGCTGCTGTGGTGGGCAGCATGGCGGGTGGTGGCGTTCAACGCATCGGCTGGCGCGCGAACCGGTAGAGTCGACTGTCGGTAGAGTCGACTGTCAGTCGACTGCTCTTCGCCCCGCATGCGAAAAATCCCGCGCTGCGCGCGATAGTCGACCAGCGGTCGACTCTACCTGTCCTGTCGTCATCGCTGCAGTGCACGCCGCCCCGGGGCTTCCTGCAGGTCCGCGCTGGCCACCACCACGCGGTTGCGGCCGCTGCGCTTGGCCTCGTACATCGCCGCGTCGGCACGTGCCATCAACCGTTCGTAGTCCGGATGACCATCGTGACCGGCCACGCCGATGCTGGCGGTCAGCTCCAGCACCTGGCCATTGGCTAGTGCTACCGGTGATTGTGCGATCTGCCGGCGCAGGCTCTCGGCGATCACCGAGGCCTGTGACTCGCTGGCGGCCACCAGCACCACCACGAATTCTTCACCGCCATAGCGGAACAGGTAGTCGCTGCCCCGCGTGAGTTGGCCGAGCAGGCCGGCCACGTGCTGCAACGCGCGGTCGCCGGCATCGTGGCCGTGGCCGTCGTTGATCGCCTTGAAGTGATCCAGGTCGAGCAGCAGCAGCGAGAACGGCGTGCCGTTGCGCGTGGCCAGCTCGATTTCCCGGCGCAGCACGGTCGGCAGGAAGCGGCGGTTGAGCAGGTTGGTCAGCGCATCGCTGCCGGCATCCAGTTCGCCGATGCGCTCGAACAGCAGGGTCATCAGGGTGCGGATGGCGGCCAGATCCTCGCGGATGGCCGGCAGCACCGCCAGCCGCTGCGCCGGGACATCGTTGCTTGCCTGTTGCAGGTTCCCGTCGATGCGGGCCATCAGCTGGCCGACCTGCTGGGTTTCGCTGCTCTCGCCGAAGCTGGGGATGCCCTTGTGGGTGAACCACAGGCCGAATTCCGAGGTCGCCAGGCTGGCGCTTTCGCCGGCCTGCACGTGGCCGGCCAGTGCGTACAGGAGTGCGTTTTCCCAGTCCAGCAGCAGGGCGCGCTGGCGCTCGCGCTCGGTGCTGACGTTCTGCACCAGCGAGAACAACCGGTAGGCCGCATCGGCACGGGTGGATCGTTCGCGCGCATGGGTGTAGGCCAGGGTCATGCCCTCCATGGCGATGTCCATGATCGCGCTGAGGCAGTCGATGGCGGCGAACGCGGTGGCACTGTCGGGTGCGTCGTCGCGCAGGCGCACGAACAGCTCGTGCTTGAGCACGCGCGCGCCGCGGGTGACCAGGTCGACCGGAATGCCGACCCGGGCATGCACATCGCCGATCACCCGTTGCGAGGCCACGGCACTGGCGATCCTGTCGCGATCAGTGGTCAGCAGTTGCACCAGCCAGCGCTGCATGGCCGGCTGCAGGCGCTGCTTGACCTGGTCGTGGGACAGGAAGCGGCGTGCACGCCCGTCCTGCAGCAGCACTTCGTAAAAGCGCTGTGCCAGCACGGCTGGGGCATCGGTGGCAGCGGCCTTGAGCAGCGCGGTGGCGGCAGGGCCAGCCTGTTGCAGGCAGTGCTGCCAGGCTTCGGCCAGCGGCTGGCTGGCATCGTCCAGTTGCGGTGTTTCCACGTCGATCTCTGACTGCGTACGACAAACCACGGGTATCGGCCGTGGCGGCGTGCGGTTGATGGCGGGTTAGCCGGCCAGTTTACGCGCGGTGCAGCGTTGCACGGTGCGCAAAGCACATCGGCGCCACTGCGGCAATGAGTGAACGCATTTGAGAATCACTCGCATTGATGAGAGAATGTACGCACGGATCGGGCCGCAGGCGACTGCAGCGACGCTCCGCCTCCCCCTCGTCGTTGCCTCAAGCCCTTTGCCAGAGGCCCCGTTGCCCTGCCAGAAGGTCCAGATCATGTCTCCTGCCGTTGTCCTTTCGCCGCGCCCGCTGGCGCTTGCCGTTGCCGCCCTGCTGGCGGGCAGCGCCCTGGCCGCCCGGGCCGAGACCGACGCCACCGATATCGACACGGTGCACGTCACCGCCTCGCAGATCGCGCGCCAGGCGCTGGGTACCTCGACCATCACCGCCGAGGACATCGCCAGGCGCCCGCCGGCCAACGACATCGCCGAACTGCTGCGCACCATGCCGGGCGTCAACCTGACCGGCAACAGCGCCTCGGGCCAGTACGGCAACAACCGCCAGATCGACCTGCGTGGCATGGGCCCGGAAAACACCCTTATCCTGGTCGACGGCAAGCGCGTCGGTGCCCGTGATGCCGTGCGCATGGGGCGCAGCGGCGAGCGCAATACCCGCGGCGATACCAACTGGGTGCCGGCGGAAATGATCGAGCGCATCGAAGTGCTGCGCGGCCCGGCGGCGGCACGCTACGGCTCCGGTGCTTCCGGCGGCGTGGTCAACATCATCACCAAGCACCCGACCGGCGATCTGACCGGTGCGGTCGACCTGTTTGGGTTGGTGCCCGAGCACAGTGCCGAAGGGGGCAGCGAGCGCGTCGGCCTGCAGCTCAGCGGGCCGATGACCGATACCCTGTCGTTCCGCATGTACGGCAATCTCAACAGGACCGACGCCGATTCGCTGGACCTCAATCGCCGGTACGCGACGAATCCGAACGCGGTGCCGCCAGCCGGCCGCGAGGGTGTCAAGAACCGCGACGTCAACGCGCTGCTGCGCTGGGACGTGACCGCCAACCAGGTGGTGGAGTTCGAAGCCGGCACCAGCCGCCAGGGCAACATCTACGCCGGCGACCGCGCCGTCAGCACCACCGGTACCTCGACCGGCGTCGATCTGGCGGCACTGGCCGAGGGCGAAGCGGAGACCAACCGCATGTACCGCAACACCGGTGCGGTCACCCACCGCGGCCGTTGGGGTGATGTCACTTCGCGGGTGACGGCCGCAGTCGAGGCGGTCAACAACTCGCGCATCAATGAAGGCCTGGCCGGTGGCCCGGAAGGCAGCTTCAACGGCACCGACTGGTCTACCTCGCGCCTGCGCAACTACCAGCTGGATGGCGAAGTGAGCTTCCCGACCGCGCTGGGCGGCGCAGAGAACATCTGGACGCTCGGCTTTGAATACCTGGACAGCCGCCTGACCGATCCGTATTCGATGAGCCAGTCCAGCAGCAGCGGCGGCGGTATTCCAGGGTTGTCGGCCGACCGTGCGCGGGGCAAGGCCGACGCGCAGACCACGGCGGCGTTCGTGGAAGACAACATCTACCTGGGCGAGCGCTGGATCGTTACCCCGGGCCTGCGCTTCGACCACCACAGCCAGTTCGGCAACAACACCAGCCCCAGCCTCAATGCGCAGTTCCGCATCAACAGCGACTGGGTGGTGAAGGGCGGCATTGCCCGCGCGTTCAAGGCGCCGAACCTGTACCAGTCGAATCCGGACTATCTCTACTACACCCGCGGCAACGGCTGCCCCAATGCGCTGCCGAGCCTGGGCGCCGGTTGCTACATGCGCGGCAACGCGGACCTGAAGGCGGAAACCAGCCTGAACAAGGAACTGGGCATCGAGTGGGCACCGCAGAGCGGCTGGCAGGCGTCGTTGACCTACTTCCACAACGATTACAAGGACAAGATCCAGGCCGGATACACCCAGATCGGGCTGACCGCCGACACCAAGGGCCGCATCTTCCGCTGGGAGAACGCGCCGAAGGCGATCGTGCAGGGGCTGGAAGGCAACCTGGTCATTCCGCTGCTGGGCGAGCAGGGCAACCGCCTGAAGTGGAGCAACAACTTCACCTACATGGTGGAGAACGAGAACAAGACCACGCATCAGCCGCTGTCGGTGATTCCGAAGTACACGATCAACACCATGCTGGACTGGCAGGCCACCGACAGGCTGTCCGTGTTGCTGACCGGCACCTTCTACGGCAGGCAGGAACCGGCCACGACCAACATCAACAACGACCCGCGCTGCACTGGCAGCTGCGATGCATCGATCGCGCTGCAGGATCGTGGCGCGTACAACATCTGGGGCGTGAGCGCGCGCTACAAGGTGACCGAGACGGTCAGCTTCGGTTTCGGAGTGAACAATCTGGCCGACAAGCGCTTGTTCCGCGAGGCCAACAGCAGCGATGCCGGGGCGGCGACCTACAACGAGCCGGGCCGCGCATACTGGGCCAGCCTGCGCTTCGGCTTCTGACCGCAGGCGGTCGTCGGTCTGCAGCCCTCGCCGGGCCATGCCCGGCGAGGGCTCGGGTGGCCTGCAATGTTATAAACATCGTAATAGTCTCCCCCGCCGGCACCGCGTAGCCTGCACCGCATCGCAAAGGAGCTGTTGCCATGGGCCACGACCACGACCACCTGCCATCCCAGATCCGCCACGAGAAACCCCTGTGGTGGGCACTCGGCCTGACCACCACCTTCCTCGTCGTCGAAGTGGTGGGCGCGTTCTGGACCAACAGCCTGGCGCTGCTGTCCGACGCCGCACACATGGCCACCGATGCGCTGGCGCTGATGATCGCGCTGGTCGCGGTGCGGCTGAGCCGGCGCCCGCCGGATGCGCGCCGCACCTACGGCTATGCACGGCTGGAAGCGTTGGGCGCGATGATCAACGGTGCCATGCTGTTCGTGGTCGCCGCCTACATCCTGTGGGAGGCGGTCGGCCGTTTCCGCCAGCCGCAGGAGATCGCCTCCTCCGGCATGCTGGTGATTGCTGCGGCGGGCCTGGTCATCAACCTGATCTCGATGCGCCTGCTGCAGGCGGGCAGTGGCGAGAGCCTCAACGTGAAGGGCGCCTACCTGGAAGTGTGGGCCGACATGCTCGGCTCGGTGGCAGTGATTGCGGGCGCATTGTTGATCAAGTGGACCGGATGGAAGCCGATCGACCCGATCCTGGCGGTGCTGCTCGGCCTGTGGGTGCTGCCGCGGACCTACGTGCTGATGCGTGAGGCGATCAACGTGCTGCTGGAAGGCGTGCCCAAGGGCACGGATGTTGCGAAGGTGCGCGACAGCCTGTCCGGCCATGCTGCAGTGCTGGATGTGCATGACCTGCACGTGTGGGCGCTGGCCTCGAGCACGCCGGCGCTGACCGCACACATCGTGATGCGCGACGGCACCGACGCCGATGCATTGCGCCGCGAGCTGGGCGGTCGCCTGCATGATGACTTCGGTATCGAGCACGTGACACTGCAGATTGAAGCGGACCATTGTGGCGAAGCCTGTGGCGGGCCGGCGCCGGCCAAGGGCGGCGGACACGAGGGCCACGAGGGCCACGACCATGGCGAGGACGCGCAGGGCCATCGTGGCCACGTGCATCGTTGAATGAAAATGAAGGCCGCACCGGGGAGTGCCCGGTGCGGTCATTCGTCGCGTCGCGAGGCCAGCCGATCCGCCAGCCGGGTTGGCTCCGGAAGCCGATAGCCACGCAGGGTGTGCTGCACCCAGCCCAGCGCGGTGTCGGCACTGACCCGATGGCCACCGGCCACGAACAGCGGCTTGCAGCGCACCTTGCTGCGCAGCACCCAGCCCAGTTGCTCGTCGCCATCCAGCAGCGGTGTATGCGCACCAGCTTCGGCGCCCGGTTCGACGAACCTTCCCACCAGTTTCGATTTCGCCACGCCGATGCTCGGCAGATCGGTGACCACGCCAAGATGCGCGGCGACGCCAAGCCGGCGCGGATGGCTGATGCCGTGGCCATCGACGAACACCAGGTCCGGCGTTCGTGGCAGCAGTGCCAGTGCGGCCAGCAATGCCGGCAGCTCGCGAAAGCTGAGCAGGCCCGGGATATAGGGCATCAGTGTGGGAACCCGCGCGATCTCCTGCGCCACGGGCTGCAGCGTCTTTGCATCCAGCAGTACCGCCGCGGCGCGGGTGATGGCGCCGTTGTCTTCGAAGCCGACATCCATCCCGGCCAGCCAGCGCACGCTGCGTGGCAGGCGGTCCTGGCGCTCCACGCAGCCCGCCAGTTGCAGCTGCTGCGCACGGGCGGCAGCGACGCTGCCTTCCCAGCGCCCGGGATCGATCACCGTATTCATGGGTCACAGCATCGCACGGGCGGCGCCACGGCCCGGTGAGCGGCGGCCGGGCTACAATGGCGGCCTGCCTATCCTCGCGTTGGAGACCCTGCAGTGACCCGTAGACTCGTACTGTTGCGCCATGGCCAGAGCCAGTGGAACCTGGACAACCGCTTCACCGGTTGGGTCGATGTTGACCTGACCGAGCAGGGGCGTCGCGAAGCGGCCGCCGCCGGTCGCCTGATGCGCGAGGAAGGCCTGCAGTTCGACGTCGCCCATACCTCCGTACTGAAGCGCGCCATCCACACCCTGCAGGGTGCGCTGGCCGAGCTGGAGCAGGACTGGCTGCCGGTGAACAAGTCCTGGCGCCTCAATGAGCGCCACTACGGCGGCCTGCAGGGCCTGGACAAGGCCGAGACCGCGGCCAAGCACGGCGAGGAGCAGGTCAAGGTGTGGCGTCGTTCGTACGACATCCCGCCGCCGCCGATGGAACTGGAAGATCCGGGCCACCCGATCCATGACCGCCGTTACGCCGGTCTGGACCGCAACGCGCTGCCGGGCACCGAGTCGCTGGCCACCACCCTGGATCGCGTGCTGCCGTACTGGCACGACGCCATCGCCCCGCAGCTGAAGGACGGCAAGACCGTGCTGGTCACCGCCCACGGCAACTCGCTGCGCGCGCTGTACAAGTACCTCAACAATGTCTCGCGCGAGGAAATCCTCGAGCTGAACATCCCGACCGGCATCCCGCTGCTGTTCGAACTGAACGATGACCTGACCGTGCAGTCGTTCCGCTACCTGGGCGACCCGGAAGCGGCGCGCAAGGCCGCCGAAGCCGTGGCCAACCAGGGCAAGGCGAAATAAGAAGCAGAAGGCCGGCGCAAGCCGGCCTTCGCTTTTGTAGAGCCGAGCCCACGCTCGGCTGCTTTGGGCTTTTGCCGCACGAAGCATGAACCCGCAACGGAGAGCAGTCGAGCATGGCTCGACTCTACAGAAGGACGCTCTGTGACCTTTGGCCGGTCCCCAACCTCACGCCCCCGGCTACCCTGTGAAATTACCCGCAGGAGAGCCTCATGAACGTCCGCAACCTGGTCCCGCTGGGCCTGACCATCGCCATCGCTGCCTCGCTGGCCGCCTGTGGCAAGAACGAAACCGCTCCGGCGGCCAGTGCCGACGCCAAGCCGGCCTTCGACCTGTCGCAGATCAAGACGCCGCTGATCTCGCTCAACAGCGCCGATCTGGATCCGGCCATCTCCGCCTGTACCGACCTCAATGGCTTCGTCAACAGCAAGTGGCTGAAGGCCAACCCGGTGCCGGGCGATCAGACCACCTGGGGCAGCTTCGAGATCCTGCGCGAGCGCTCGCTGGAAGTGCAGCACGCGCTGGTCCAGCAGGCCGCCGCCAGCCAGGCCAAGGCCGGTTCGGTGGAAGCCAAGATCGGTGATATCTGGAAGACCGGCAACGACGAAGCCAAGATCGAAGCCGCCGGCCTGGCGCCGCTGCAGCCGCAGCTGGACAAGATCACTGCACTGAACGACACCGCTGCCATCACCCAGTACCTGCGCGACAGCCAGGCCGAGGGCAAGGGCGTGCTGTTCTCGCTGTTCGCCAATGCCGACTACAAGGATTCGGCCAACGTCATCGCCTACGTCGGCCAGGGCGGCCTGGGCCTGCCGGAGAAGGGCTACTACTTCGACGATGCGCAGGCCAAGATCCGCGACGCCTACGTGGCCTACATCGCACAGGTGCTGACCCTGTCCGGTGTGGACGCGGCGCAGGCCGCCGAGCAGGCCAAGGCCGTGATGGCCTTCGAAACCCGCCTGGCCAAGGCCTCGATGTCGCGCATCGAAATGCGTGACCCGGCCAAGCGCTACAACCCGCTCAGCGCCGCAGATGCCGACAGGCTGACCCCGAACTTCAGCTGGACCGCGCTGTTCGACACCCTGAAGGTGCCGGCCGCACAGAAGTTCTCGCTGGCGCAGCCGGGCTTCTTCGGTGAAATGGACAAGATGCTCGCCGATGTGCCGGCCAGCACCTGGCAGGCCTACCTGCGCTTCCACACCATCGACGATGCCTCGCCGTACCTGAGCAGCCAGTTCGAGAAGGCCAACTTCGATTTCTACGGCACCACCCTGCGTGGCCAGAAGGAAATGCAGCCGCGCTGGAAGCGCGTGCTGGAGTCGGTCAACGGTGGCATGGGTGAGGCCCTGGGCCAGCTGTACGTCGACGCCGTGTTCCCGGCCGAGTCGAAGGTGGCCATGCAGCACCTGGTGGAAAACCTGTCGCAGGCGCTGAAGGCGCGCCTGGAACAACTGCCGTGGATGGGCGAAGAAACCAGGAAGAAGGCACTGGAGAAGTGGGCCAGCTTCACCCCGAAGATCGGCTACCCGGACAAGTGGCGTGACTGGTCGGGCCTGCAGACCAACGGCGACAGCTACCTGGGCAACATGCAGGCGGCGCGTGCGTTCAACTACCGCTACATGCTGGACAAGATCGGCAAGCCGGTGGACAAGACCGAATGGGGCATGACCCCGCAGACCGTCAACGCGTACTACAACGCCACCAAGAACGAGATCGTGTTCCCGGCAGCGATCCTGCAGGCGCCGTTCTTCGACGCCAAGGCGGATCCGGCGCTGAACTACGGCGGCATCGGTGCGGTCATCGGCCACGAGATGATGCACGGCTACGACGACTCGGGCAGCCAGTTCGCCGCCAACGGCAACTTCGACAACTGGTGGACCGACGCCGACCGCAAGGCCTTCACCGAGCGTACCGACCAGCTGGTCGCGCAGTTCGACGGCTATGAAGCGGTGCCGGGGATGAACGTGAAGGGCAAGCTGACCCTGGGCGAGAACATCGGCGACCTGGGCGGCCTGACCGTGGCCTATGACGCGCTGCAGATGGCGCTGAAGGAAGACCCGAAGGCGAATGTCGAGGTCGATGGCCACAGCCAGGACCAGCGCTTCTTCATGAACTGGGCCACGGTGTGGCGCCGCAATTTCACCGATGGTGAGCTGCGCGTCCGCCTGAACACCGATCCGCACGCCCCGGCCAGCTTCCGTGCCAACGGCGCACCGTCGAACATGCCGTCCTATGCCGCTGCATTCCAGTGCAAGGCCGGCGACGCGATGGTGCGTGCCGACGACAAGCGCGTGGTGATCTGGTAATCGATTACCCGTGACTGCGTGATGCGAAAGGCCCGGCGAATGCCGGGCCTTTTGTTTACCGACCCGGTGGCGCCGGATCGGTAGAGTCGACCGCTGGTCGACTATCGCGCGCAGCGCGGGATTTTCGCGGTCTGGACGAAGAGCAGTCGACCAACGGTCGACTCTACAGGTGCGTCGGCGGGCGCGTCAGTTCATGCCCGGCGGCGGGCAGCTACGCCAGCGCAGGTTCCCGCGCCAGCATGCGATGGAAGCGCTGCAGCACGTAGGGGTCCACCAGCCCGCCGGACTGCGCTTCGATGATCCGCAAGGCGGTTTCGTGCTCCATTGCGTCGCGATACGGGCGTACGCTGGTCATCGCATCGTAGGCATCGACGATGGTGACGATGCGCGCGCCCAGGGGAATGGTTTCACCGCGTAGCCCGTCGGGATAGCCGCTCCCATCGAACGCCTCGTGATGGGCACGGATCAGCTGCGCGACCGGCGCGGCGTCACTGCGACCGGTCGCCAGGAAGATGTGTTCGCCGCGCACCGGATGCTCACGCATGATCGCGCGTTCCTCGTCGGTATGGCGGCGCGGGGCCAGCAGCACCTCGTCGGGAATGCCGATCTTGCCGATGTCATGGAAGCGCGCGGCCAGGCCGACCTGTGCACAGGCCTCCTGACCCAGGTCGCAGTGCGCGGCCAGGCACTGCGCGAGCAGGCCGACGCGGTCGCAGTGGTGGCGGGTGTAGGCGTCGCGCATCTGCAGCGACATCGAGAGCGCATCGATCAGGCAGGACTGCGCGTGCAGCAGGTCGGGGGCGGGTACGGCGTCAGGGAGCATGGTCATCCGCCCGCACCGGGTGGGGACCGGTGCGGGGTGTTCGGGGGGGGGCGATCAACCCGGGGCGAGGGTGGTCAGAAGGGCGCGGGCCGCATTGAAGCGGTCTTCCGGCAACGGCAGCGGGTGCTTGATGCGCAGCTTGTCGGGCCCTTCCATGGCGTAGAGGTTCGGTTGTTTCTGGATCAGCTGGATCACCGCCATCGGGTCGATGTTCGGCTTGGACTCGAACACGATGCGGCCACCGTTCTCGCCCAGGTCCAGCTTGCGGATGCCCAGCGTGTTGGCCTTGAGCTTCAGCTCGGCGATGGCGAACAGGTGCTTGGCCGCATCCGGCAGCAGGCCGAAGCGGTCGATCATCTCCACCTGCAGCTCGCGCAGCGCATCGGTGTCGCGCGCGCTGGAAATACGCTTGTACAGGGTCAGGCGCGTGTGCACGTCCGGCAGGTAGTCTTCCGGGATCAGCGCCGGCACATGCAGCTCGACCTCGGCACCGCGCACTTCTTCACCGGCATCCAGGTCGGGCAACTTGCCCTGCTTGATGCTGCGTACCGCGCGTTCCAGCAGCTCGGTATAGAGGCTGAAGCCGACCTCGGCCATCTGCCCGCTCTGGTCCTCGCCAAGCAGTTCACCGGCGCCGCGGATTTCCAGATCGTGGGTGGCCAGGGTGAAGCCGGCGCCCAGCTCGTCCATCGAGGCGATCGCTTCCAGGCGCTTCTCGGCGTCGGGTGTGATCGCGCGACGGTCGGGGGTGATCAGGTAGGCGTAGGCACGGTGGTGCGAACGACCGACGCGGCCGCGCAGCTGGTGCAGCTGGGCCAGGCCGAAACGGTCGGCACGGTTGATGATGATGGTGTTGGCGTTGGGGATGTCGATGCCCGATTCGATGATCGTGGTCGACAGCAGCACGTTGAAACGCTGCTTCTGGAAATCCAGCATCACCTTTTCCAGTTCGCGCTCGGGCATCTGCCCGTGGGCGATGCCGATGCGTGCCTCCGGCACCAGCTCGGACAGCTCGCGCTGCATGCGGCCGATGCTCTCCACGTCGTTGTGCAGGAAGTACAGCTGGCCACCGCGCGCGAGCTCGCGCTGGAAGGCTTCGCGCAGCAGCGCGTTGTCCCACTGGGTGATGAAGGTCTGCACCGCCAGCCGGTTCGGCGGCGGCGTGGCGATGATCGACAGGTCGCGCAGGCCGGCCATGGCCATGTTGAGCGTGCGCGGGATCGGCGTGGCGGTCAGCGTCAGCAGGTGCACGTTGGCGCGCAGCGCCTTCAGCGCCTCCTTCTGGCGCACGCCGAATCGCTGCTCCTCGTCGACGATGACCATGCCCAGGTCCTTGAACTTCACGTCCGGCTGCAGCAGGCGATGGGTGCCGACGATGACGTCGATGGTGCCGGCAGCGACCTTTTCCAGTTCGGCCTTGATTTCCTTGCTGGTCTTGAAGCGCGACAGCACCTCGACCTTCAACGGGTAATCGGCGAAGCGGTCGCGGAAGTTGCGGTAGTGCTGTTCGGCCAGCAGCGTGGTCGGCACCAGCACGGCCACCTGCTTGCCGGCACTGGCGGCGGCGAACGCGGCGCGCACCGCCACCTCGGTCTTGCCGAAGCCGACGTCGCCGCAGACCACGCGGTCCATCGGCTGGCTGCTGGCCAGGTCGCGCAGGGTCGCATCGATCGCGGCCAGCTGGTCCGGGGTCTCCTCGAACGGGAAACCGGCCGCGAACGGCTCGTACATCGCGCGGTCGACCTGCAGTGCCAGGCCGGCACGCGCTTGGCGGCGGGCCTGGATCTCCAGCAGCTCGGCAGCAACGTCGCGTACTTTCTCGGCGGCCTTGCGCTTGGCCTTGCTCCACTGCTCGCCACCGAGCGAATGCAGCGGCGCGGTTTCCGCCGACGCACCGGAATAGCGGCTGATCAGGTGCAGCTGGGCGACCGGCACATACAGGCGGTCGCCCTTGGCATATTCGATTTCGAGGAACTCGCCGGGCATGCCGCCGACGTCCATCGCGATCAGGCCACGATAGCGGCCGACGCCATGATCCTCGTGCACGATCGGCGCGCCCTCGGTCAGTTCACCGAGGTCGCGGATGATCGCTTCCGGCTCGCGGCCGGCACGGCGCGTGCGCCGGGTGCTGCCGGCGCGCTCGGGGAACAGCTGGCGCTCGGTCAGCACCGCGATGCGCGGATCGTCCAGCGCGAAGCCATCCTCCAGCGGTGCCACCGCGATCGCGAAGCGCGCGTCGTCGGCGAGGAAGCTGGGCAGGTCGGCCACCACCGGCGGCTTCAGCTCGGCGGCCTGCAGCACTTCCAGCAGCGCCTCGCGGCGGCCGGGTGAATCGGCGGCGATCAGTACCCGGCCCGGATAATGGCCGAGGAAGGATTTCAGCGCATCGCCGGCGGGGGCTTCGCGCGCGGCCACCGGCAGCGGGGGCAGCGGCTGGTCGCCCAGCGCGTGCGCGTCGGCGATGCGTGCGTGGTCGGCGGCCCATACCTCGATGCGCGGGGCATCGTTCAGGCGCTCGCGCAGCAGCTCCGGCGACAGGTACAGCGCCGACGGCGGCAGCAGCGGCCGTTCCACATCGTGGCGGCGCTGCTCATAACGCTCGCCGGTCTGCGCCCAGAACGCCTCGGCGGCTTCGCCGGCACCGGCACAGACCACCGGCAGGCTGCCGCTGGGCAGGTAGTCGAACAGGGTCGCGGTGCGCTCGAAGAACAGCGGCAGGTAGTACTCGACGCCGGCCGGGGCCAGCCCGGACTTCAGATCCTGGTACAGCGAACTGCGCCGGGTATCCACATCGAAACGCTCGCGCAGCGTGGCCAGCACGCGTGCGATGCTGGCCTCGTCCATCGGCACTTCGCGGCCGGGCAGCATGTGCACCGCCTCGACCTTGTCCAGCGAACGCTGGCTTTCCGGATCGAAGGCACGGATCGAGTCGATGTCCTCGTCCAGTAGTTCTACCCGCAGCGGCTCGTCGGCGCCCATCGGGAACACGTCCAGCAGGCCGCCGCGCACGGCGAAGTCGCCCGGGTCCATGACCTGCGGCACGTTGCGGTAGCCGGCGCTTTCCAGGCGGCGCTTCTCGGCCTCCAGGTCCAGGCGCTGGCCGACCTTCAGGTCGAAGCTGCCACCGATCACATAGCTGCGCGGGGCCAGCTGCTGCAGCAGGGTCTGCACCGGCACGATCACCAGGCCACGCTTCAGCGTGGGCAGGCGGTGCAGGGCAGCCAAGCGCTGCGAGATGATGTCCGGATGCGGGCTGAAGCGGTCGTAGGGCAGGGTTTCCCAGTCAGGGAAGGCGACCACCGGCAGGGCCGGGTCGCCGCCAAGCAGGGTCTGCAGGTCGGCTTCAAGCTGGTTGGCACCGTGGTTGTCACGGGCGATCACCAGCAGCGGGGCGTCGTGCGCGCGCGCGGCCTGGGCCAGGTACCAGGCCAGGGCGGTCGGCGAGGCGGGGGCGCGCCACCAGGCGCGGAGCTGGCCGGCACGCGGCAGCGGCGGGGCGGGGTATGAGGTACGCGACATGGACTCCGGATTTTAGCAGAAGCCCCTGCCGGGCCCATGATCGTGACGTGAGCGGGTGTAGCGCCGGGCCAAGCCCGGCGAGCGCGGCGGTTGAATCAACGTCGCCGGGCATGGCCCGGCGCTACCTTCAGTTGTCCAACTCCAGCACCATCCGCACCAGGCCTTCGGCACCGTTCGGATGCGGCACCGGCTTGAAGCCCAGCGAGGCGGCCAGCTGCTTCATCGGCTCGTTCTCGGCGGCAACGTCGCCGTACAGGCGGTCCAGGTACTTGCCGCGGCCCCACTTCACCAGCTTGCGCATCAGCTGCCGGCCCAGGCCCTGGCCGATCAGGAAGCGGCTGATCAGGATCGCGTACTCGGCTTCACGGGTGCCGGGGATGATCGAGGCCCGGGCAACCGCGCCGACCACCGCTTCGCCAGCGGGCAGGGACTCGGCTGCGACCAGGGTGATCTCGGTCTTGGGGTTCGGGTGGGTCAGGCGCTGGGTAGTCTCCGGCGACAGTTCGGTCACCGCCTGCAGGAAACGATCACGGATTTCTTCCGGCCCGAACAGGCTGAATGCCGCTTGCAGCGGTGCGCCATCTTCCGGGCGGATGGGGCGGATCAGCAGCTCGTGGCCGCTGGGAGCCTTGAAGATCTCATGCCAGGGCGGCATGCGGTTGCGAGTGGCCATACCGGGTGATTCCTTGGTGGTCCATCGATTGTGGCATCACCGGGGCTGCATTCCGTGAACGGAAGGCTCACGGCGGTACAGCCTCGTGAAGGCCGTTATTCGGGGGCTTTGAGCCAATCCAGGCGGGTGCTGGCACCGGGTTCGCCCAGGTGCTGGCGCAGCGCCGGCAGGGCCGGGCCGACCACCCGGTCGAACTGCCAGGGCGGGTTGAGCAGCAGCATGCCGCTGCCGTTGAGCCGCAGCGGCGAGTCGTCAGGGCGCACCAGGAACTCGATCGTCATCGCCGACTTGACCGGCAGGGCAGTGGCCTTGCGCAGGAAGTGCAGGATGGTGCGCCGCTGCTTGATCGGGAACCAGACCGCACAGGTGGCCTGCGGCCAGCGTGCCAGGGTCTCGGCCAGGGCGGCCAGGACGTTCTGGTATTCCGCGTCCTGGGCCTCGTACGGCGGGTCGATCAGGACCAGGCCACGGCCGATCTTGCTGCCGTTGAACTTCGGCGGCAGCAGCGAGCGCAGCAGGGCATAGCCATCGCCGGCGCGCACGTCGACGCGGCTGTCATGGGCGAACAGGGCCTTCAGCGTGGCCGTTTCGGCCTCCTGCAGTTCACAGACCGCCATGCGGTCCTGCGCGCGCATGGCCTGTGCGCTCAACAGCGGCGAGCCCGGGTAGTTGGTCAGCGCGCCCACCGGATTGTCGGCCTGCACCGCCTTCAGGTAGCGCTCGACCACCTCGGGCAGCTTGGGCTGGGCCATCAGCCGCATGATTCCGGACTCGGCCTCCAGCGTCTTGCGGCTCTCTTCGCTGGCCAGCAGGTAGCGGCCGGCACCGCCGTGGGTATCGAGCACGAAGAACGGGCTGTCCTTGCGCTTGAAGCTGTCGATCAGGGCCAGCTGCACGATGTGCTTGAGCACATCGGCGTGGTTGCCGGCATGGAAGGCGTGGCGGTAGTTCATGGGCGGCAGTGTACGGGGCGGCGGCCGCAGCGGCTATGCTGCGCGCCATGACAGCTCCCGTTGCCCATGTCCTGGTGGTCGAGGACGAAGCCGCCATCGCCGAAACCGTGCTCTATGCGCTGCGCAGCGAAGGCTATGCCGCCAGCCACTGCCTGCTCGGCGGCGAGGCCCTGCAACGGCTGCAGGCCGGCGATATCGACGTGGTGGTGCTGGACGTGGGCCTGCCCGACCTGGGCGGTTTCGAAGTGTGCCGGCGGCTGCGCGCGCAGCCCGGGCCGGCGGCCCAGCTGCCGGTGATCTTCCTGACCGCCCGCAACGATGAAGTGGACCGCGTGCTGGGCCTGGAACTGGGCGCCGACGATTACATGACCAAGCCGTTCTCGCCGCGAGAGCTGGTGGCGCGGGTGCGTGCGCGCCTGCGCCGCGTGGCACCGGTCAACGCAGGACCCAGCGCCGATGCGGGCTGGCAGGAACATGGCGCCTTTGCCATCGACCGCGAAGGTCGGCGTATCCGCTTCCGCGGCCAGGCACTGGACCTGACCCGCTACGAGTACGCGCTGCTGGAAGCGCTGCTGCAGCGCCCGGGCGCCATCCTCAGCCGTGCCCAGCTGATGGACCGTGGCTGGGACAGCAGTGCCGACAGCGCCGACCGCACCGTTGATACGCATGTAAAGACGCTGCGCGCCAAGCTGCGCGCGGCCGGTGCCAGCGAAGACCCCATCCGCACCCACCGTGGCCTTGGCTACGCGCTGGAGGTCTAGCCGATGCGCCTGGTATTGAAGCTGTTCCTCGGCTTCTTCCTGATAACCGGCATCGCCGCGTTCTTCGTGATGCGCGTGTTCGTCAACGAAGTGAAGCCCGGCGTGCGCCAGGCGATGGAATCGACCCTGGTCGATGCGGCCAACGTGCTGGCCGAGATGGCCGCCGCCGACGTCAAGGCCGGCACCATCGGCAGCGGCAGCTTCACCCGCAACCTCGCCAAGGCGCGGCAGCGTGACCTGAAAGCGATGGTCTGGCGCTTTCCCAAGCGCTCACTGGACTACCGGGTGACCATCACCGATGCCAAGGGCATCGTCATCTACGACTCGCTGGGCCGCGACCTGGGGCGCGACAACTCGCGCTGGAATGATGTCTATCGCACCCTGCGTGGCGAGTACGGTGCCCGCTCCAGCCCGGAAACGCCGGGCGAGGAAGGCAATACGGTGATGCATGTGGCGGCGCCGGTATACGACCCGGACGATGGGCGCACGCTGATCGGCGTGCTCAGCCTGGCCCAGCCCAACCGCAGCATCGATCCGTTCATCGCTGCAAGCCAACGCGCCATCATCGAGCGCGGCGCCTGGCTGATCGGATTGTCGGCGCTGGTCGGCGTGCTGGTGACGATGTGGCTCACCACGGGCCTTGGCCAGCTCAGCCGCTACGCGCGTGCGGTCAGCGCCGGCGAACCGGTGCCACCCCCGCGGCGGCGCCGCGACGAGATCGGCGACCTGGGCCAGGCACTGGAAACGATGCGCCGCCAGCTGGAGGGCAAGGCCTACGTCGAGCAGTACGTGCAGTCGCTGACGCATGAAATGAAGAGTCCGCTGGCGGCGATCCGCGGTGCCGCCGAGCTGCTGCAGGAGCCACTGCCGGAGGCCGACCGCGTGCATTTTGCACGCAGCATCGTCGATCAGCAGGAGCGGCTGACCGAGACCATCGACAAGCTGCTGGCACTGGCTGAAGTGGAACAGCACGGCTGGCTGCAGACCCGCGATCCGATCGCGCTGCCAACCCTGCTGGCCGATGCGGCGGCGGCCGCGCAGGTGCGTGCGCAGGCGGCCGGCGTGCAGGTGCGCATCGGCAGCGTACCCGACATGCGCGTGCAGGGTGATGCCTATCTGCTGCGGCAGGCGTTGCACAACCTGATCGACAACGCCATTGCCTTCTCACCGCCCGGCGCGGACATCGCGCTGCAGGCCGAGGTGGACGGGCAGGGCGTACGCCTGCAGGTAGCGGATCGCGGTGCCGGCATTCCCGACTACGCGCGCGAACGGGTGTTCGAACGCTTCTATTCGCTGGCCCGCCCCGGCAGCGGCCGGCGCAGTTCCGGCCTGGGCCTGCCGTTCGTGCAGGAGGTCGCGCGCCTGCACGATGGTCGCGCCAGCCTCGACGCGCGCGACGGCGGTGGCACCGTCGCCAGCCTGTGGCTGCCGTTGTCAGTGCCGGGCCAGCGCTCCCGCCGCTGACTTCACATTCGCTTCAAATTCGCCACAAACCCCGCTCACCGTGGCGGTCCATCCTGCAGTCCTCTCCAACGAGGATGGACCATGAAATCCCTGAAGATGCTGCTGCGCTTCGCCATTGTCGGCGGCCTGATCCTGCTGCTGCTGGTTCCGCTGACGATGATCCGCAGTGTCATCAACGAACGCAGTGCGTACCGCGACGAGGCTTTCTCGCGGGTGGCCGACAGCCGCGCCGGCGCACAGCAGCTGGTGGGCCCGGTGCGGGTGGTGCCATGGGTGGAACGCAAGCAGGTTGAACTGGTCAACCCGCTGGGCGTCAAGAAGACCGAAGTGCAGGTCACCGAGGGGCACTGGCTGCAGATGCCGGCGTCGCTGGAGGTGGGCGGCGAAATGCTGCCGAGCCAGCGTGAGGTGGGGCTGTTCAAGGTGCCGGTGTACAGCTGGAACGGCCAGATGAAGGCGACCTTCGCCGCAGACGATTACCCGGTGAAGGCGGGCCGCAGTTACGGCCAGCCGTATGTGGCGGTGGGGGTTTCCGATGTCCGTGGCCTGGTCGGCACGCCGAACCTGCGCGTGGATGGCAAGCAGCTGCGTTTGCTGCCGGGTGTTGGTGCGGCCAGCGAGATCGGGCGGGGCCTGCATGCACCGGTGGCCGGTTTCGATGCGGATCAGGGCGGCACGCTGGCCGCCAGCACCGTTGAACTGGAGCTGCGCCTGGATGGCAGTCGCATGCTGTCGGTGGTGCCGGTGGGCGATGACACCCACATCGCGCTGCGTTCGAGCTGGCCGCATCCGTCGTTCAGCGGAGCTTTCCTGCCCAACGAGCGCCGCGTTGATGCGCAGGGATTCGATGCGCGCTGGGCGGTGTCCTCGCTGGCCTCCGACGCACAGCGGCAGCTGCGCAATGACGGTTCGGTGGACTCGCAGGCGGTGACGGTGTCGCTGGTCGATCCGGTCGATACCTACACCCAGGCCGACCGTGCCTCGAAGTACGGCGTGCTGTTCGTGCTGCTGACCTTCCTCGGCTTCATCCTGTTCGAGCTGATCAAGTCGCTGCGCATCCACCCGCTGCAGTACCTGATGGTCGGCCTGGCGCTGGCGATCTTCTTCCTGCTGCTGATCAGCCTGTCCGAGCACATCGCGTTCTGGAAGGCCTACCTGGTTTCGGCGGTGGCCTGCATCGGCCTGCAGGCGGTGTACCTGGCCAATGTGCTGGGCCACTGGAAGCGCGGCTTCGGCTTCGCGGCGCTGCTGACCGTGCTGTACGGCGCGCTGTATGGCCTGCTGGTGTCGGAGAACAATGCGCTGCTGATGGGTTCGCTGCTGCTGTTCGTGATCCTGGCGCTGGCGATGTGGGTGACCCGTCGGGTGGACTGGTACGCGCTCGGCGCGGACCTGAAGTAAGGAGCAGGCCATGAGTTGGCGCCAGGGATTGCGGCAACGGGCACGGCAGGGTATTCCGGCCCTGTTGGAAGTGGATGCACTGCTGCAGGCACATGGCGTGCTGGCGGCCCTGCCGGGGGCACGGATCGCCCCCGGCCTGGTCCGCTTCCAGCTGGCGGCGGCGACCTGCCAAGGACTGCGGGGCAAGGGCCTGGGCTGGTTGCAGGGTGCGCGGCAGGGACGTGGCGCAGTGGCCGGACGGGTGCCGCGCTACCGGCCATGGAAGGCCGGGGCGGAAGCGCTGGCCGAAATCGGCATCGACGGCCTGCCCGATGACTGGCCCGCGCATGCGGCGGTGTACGGCTGCTGCAGCGTCGACCGGCGGCACTGGTTGTTGTTGCTGCCGGAGCGGGCGCAGTTGTGGTTGGGGTGGAGGGGGTGACCGGGTTGTTCATCCACGCATGGCGTGGATCTACTGCTGTCCATGACCGATGGGACGGTATCGGCGCGCCCCTGCTGGCTAGACTCGATGGGTTGAAGATCGAGCCGAAGGGCAGGGGTGCGATGTGTTGAAGTGGGGCGTGCTGGCCGCAGCGCTGGTGATGGGTGGCAATGCAGGGGCGCAGCAGCGCGAGACGGTGGACCTGGACATGGTCAGCCGCATCCGCCAGGAGGCCTTCCACCGGTCGCAGGTGATGGACACCTTCAGTTACCTCACCGAACGAATTGGACCGCGGTTGACCAACTCGCCGGCGATGGGCCGCGCCAATGCGTGGACCCGCGGCAAGTTCAACGAATGGAAGCTGGACAACGTCCACGACGAGGCCTTCGATGATTTCGGCCGTGGCTGGGAATTCACCTCGGCGAGCGTGGAAATGCTGGGTGACCGCGTGCAGCCGCTGCATGCGCTGCCCAAGGCCTGGACCCCCGGTACGAAGGGCCCGGTCGAAGGCGAGCTGGTGCAGGTCGACATCAAGAAGCCCGAAGACATAGAGAAGTACCGCGGCAAGCTGCGTGGCAAGATCCTCCTGCTGGGCGAGGCACGCGAATACAAGCGGGGCACCGAGCCCGATTCGCACCGCCACGACGCCACCTCGCTGGAGGGCCTGCAGGAGTTCACCCTGCCCAAGGACAAGGACGCCACCGCCGAGCGCGCCAAGCGGGTCAAGGAATACCAGGAACGCCAGCAGCTGGCGGCCAAGGTCAATGCCTTCTTCGTGGAAGAGGGCGCGCTGGCCTCGATCGGCATCAGCAGCTGGGACAACGGCATCATCCGCGTTGCCGGTGGTGGTTCGCGCAAGGCCGGTGAGTCGGTGGGCATTCCCGAGCTGGCGATGATCAGCGAGCACTTCAATCCGCTGGTACGCGCGCTGGAGGCCAAGCAGACCGTGCGCCTGCGCGTGGATGTGGCCGCACGCTTCACCGACGAGGCCGACCAGCCCGGCTACAACACGCTGGCCGAGATCCGTGGCAGCAGCAAGCCCGATGAAGTGGTGATGATCGGCGCGCACCTGGATTCCTGGCACAGCGGCACCGGTGCGGCCGACAACGCCGCCGGCGTGGCGGTGATGATGGAGGCGATGCGCATCCTCAAGGCCACCGGCGCCAAGCCCAGGCGCACCATCCGCGTGGCGCTGTGGAGCGGCGAGGAGCAGGGCCTGATCGGCTCGCAGGCCTATGTGGCCAAGCACTTCGGCAAGTTCCCGGAGCCGACCGACCCGGCGCAGAAGGCGCTGCCGGCGTCGCTGCGCGAGCCGACCGGCGCACTGCAGAAGACCCGCGACTACGGCAAGTTCCAGGTCTACTTCAACATGGACAACGGCTCGGGCCGCTTCCGTGGCATCTACGCTCAGGAAAACCTGGCGGCCATGCCCATCTTCGAAGCCTGGCTGGCGCCGTTCCATGACGTGGGCGCAACCACCGTGGCCACCCGCAACACTGGCAGCACCGACCACATCAGCTTCGACCGCATCGGCCTGCCGGGCTTCCAGTTCATCCAGGACCGGCTGGACTACTTCACCAATGTCCACCACAGCCACCTGGACACCTGGGACCACGCCGAACCGGAAGACCTGAAGCAGGCCGCTGCCATCGTCGCCTCGTTCGCCTACAACGCCGCGATGCGCGAGCAGCCGTTCCCGCGCAAGGTGGAACCGTAAAAGGGGACGGAGGGGATTAAGTCGCATCTCCCCTCCGTTTCCCGGTTGCAGTGCCCACGGGCTGGGCAATCACGACTTAATCCCCTCCGTCCCCTTTTTCCGTCGGGGGCGGTGGGCTGGTAAAATCGGGGGATTCCCGTTCCTCGAGCCGTCCATGACCTGCCGCACCCGCTTCGCCCCCAGTCCCACCGGCTACCTCCACATCGGTGGTGCCCGCACCGCGCTGTACTGCTGGCTGGAGGCCCGCCACCGTGGCGGCGAGTTCGTGCTGCGCATCGAGGACACCGACCGTGAACGCAGCACCCAGGGTGCGATCGACGCCATCCTGGAGGCGATGGAGTGGCTGGGCCTGGACTATGACGAAGGCCCGATCTACCAGACCGACCGCGTTGCCCGTTACCAGGAAGTGGCCGAGCAGCTGATCGCCGAGGGCAAGGCGTACTACGCCTACGAGACCCGCGAAGAGCTGGACGCGATGCGCGAGGCTGCCATGGCCAGGCAGGAGAAGCCGCGCTACAACGGCGCTGCGCGCGATCTGGGCCTGCCCTACAGGGACGACCCGAACCGCGTCATCCGCTTCAAGAATCCGCTGGAAGGCACGGTGGTGTTCGACGACCTGATCAAGGGCCGCATCGAGATCGCCAACAGCGAGCTGGATGACATGGTGATCTTCCGCCCGGACGGCTACCCCACCTACAACTTCGCGGTGGTGGTGGACGACTGGGACATGGGCATCACCGAGGTCATCCGCGGCGACGACCACATCAACAACACCCCGCGCCAGATCAACCTGTACGAAGGCATTGGTGCGCCGGTGCCGAAGTTCGGCCACATGCCGATGATCCTGGACGAGCAGGGCGCCAAGTTGTCCAAGCGCACCGGCGCGGCCGACGTGATGCAGTACAAGGACGCCGGCTACCTGCCCGATGCGCTGCTGAGCTACCTGGCCCGTCTCGGCTGGTCGCACGGTGACCAGGAGCTGTTCAGCCGCCAGGAGCTGATCGAGCTGTTCGACGTGAAGGACTGCAACTCCAAGGCCTCGCGACTGGACATGGCCAAGCTGGGCTGGGTCAACCAGCACTTCCTGAAGACCGAGGATGTGGCCGCGATCGTGCCGCACCTGGTCTACCAGCTGCAGAAGCTGGGGCTGGACGTGGCTGCCGGACCGGCACCGGAGGACGTGGTGATCGCCCTGCGTGAACGCGTGCAGACCCTGAAGGAGATGGCCGAGAAAGCCGTGGTCTGGTACCAGCCGCTGACCGAGTACGATGACGCGGCGGTGGCCAAGCACTTCAAGGCCGGTGCCGAGGTGGCGCTGGGCAAGGCCCGCGAGCTGCTGGCGGCGTTGCCGGAATGGACCGCCGAATCGGTGGGCCTGGCCCTGCATGACGCGGCCGCAGCGCTGGAGATCGGCATGGGCAAGGTGGCCCAGCCGTTGCGCGTGGCCATCACCGGTACTCAGGTCAGTCCTGACATTTCCCATACCGTGTACCTGGCTGGCCGCGAGCAGGCCTTGAAACGCATCGATGTGGCCATCACCAAGGTAGCAACGGCCTGAGGCATCCTTGCCAGGCCCGAACCGGAGAACGCGCATGTCCGCCAAGACCGCCACTGCTTGTACCGCCCCGCACCACCACGTCCACGACGCATCGGATTTCGTGGCGGTGGTCGAGCGTGTCTCGCGCGAACGCGGGCTGCGCCTTACCCCGATCCGCGCCAATGTACTGAAGCTGATCGCCGAGGCCGGCAAGCCGGTCAAGGCCTATGAGTTGCTGGAATGGGTGCGCAACGGCAAGGGTGTGGGTGCTGATGCCCCGCCCACCGTGTACCGCGCCCTCGACTTCCTGATGGCCAATGGTTTCGTGCACAAGCTGGAATCGGTGAATGCCTTCGTGGCCTGCCACCACCCCAGCAGCGCCGCGCATTCGGTGCCGTTCCTGATCTGCAACAGCTGCCACAGCGCGGTGGAACTGGAAGACCGGGAAATCGTCAGCCAGCTGGAAAAGCGCGCCAAGGAACTGGGCTTCCAGCCGCAGGCACAGACCCTTGAAGTGCACGGTCTCTGCGCGCGCTGCGCGGGGTAATGCAATGGTAGTGCCGGCCGCTGGCCGGCATCCTGAGTGGGGTCAGATCCCTTTGCCAGTGGCAAAAGGGATCTGACCCCGTTTCATGACAAGGGCTAGTCCTTCGGTTTGCCTGCCGTATCCACCCGCACGATCACCGACATGCCGGGCCGCAGCCGCGCCGCCAGTGCCTGACCCGGATCGATCGAGATCCGCACCGGCAGCCGCTGCACCACCTTGGTGAAGTTGCCGCTGGCATTGTCCGGGCGCAACACGCTGAACTCCGACCCGGTGGCGGGCGCGATCTCTTCGACACGGCCCTTCAGCACCTGCCCCTGGAACGCGTCCACCGAGAACGTGGCCGGCTGGCCGATCGCCATCCCCCAGGTCTGGCCTTCCTTGTAGTTGGCCACCACCCACAGCGTGTCAGGTACCAGGAACAGCAGCTGCGAGCCGGCCGCGACGTACTGGCCCACGCGTACGCTGGCTTCACTGATCTGGCCGTCGCGCGGTGCGTGGATCACCGTATTGGCCAGATCGATGCGGGCCAGCTCCAGCTGCGCCTGCGCGCTTTCCACCTGGGCCTCCAGGCTTTTGCGCGCGACCTGGGTCGATACCAGCGTTTCCTCGGCGATGCGGATCTGCGCCTGCGACTGCTGCACGCTGGCCTGCGCCGAGGCCTGGCTGGTGCGGAACTTGTCGCGGTCATTGATCGACACGAGTTGCTGTGCGGCCAGTTCCTCGTAGCGCTTCAGCTCGTTGCGCGAGCGCTGCAGTTCGGCCTGGCCGGCCGAGAGCGTGGCGCGCGCCGAGGCGATCTGCGCACGGTTCTGCGCCTGCGACTGGTCGGAGTTGGCCAGCGCCGCACGCGCGCTGTCCAGCGTTGCCTGCGCCTGGGCGACACGCTGCGCATAGATGCGGTCATCGATGCGCAGCAGCGGCTCGCCTTCCTTCACGTGCTGGAAGTCCTTCACCAGCACCTCGGTCACATAGCCGTTCACCTGCGGCGCCATCACCGTGATCTGGCCGCGCACATAGGCGTTGTCGGTCACCATCACGCTGCTGGTGAACGGCCACAGGTGCCAGGCACGCAGGATCAGCGCAATGCCCAGCAGGGCGACAATCACCATCACCGCCACGCTGCGCGCGCTGGGCTTGAGGTACTTCGGCGCGACCGCGGGTTCTACCGGCGTGGACGCGGGCGCCGCGTCGGTGGGCGGCGGCGGGGTGACGTTGTCGGCGTCGTCGGGTCGGGGCGGTACGGGAGGCATGGGGGGACTCAACGGGATGCGGCCGGCGTGGCCGCGGTGGAAACGGGCGGGTGGCGCTTGCGCCATTGCTTCAGTACGGCGGTACGCAGCGACAGCAGCAGCAACCAGCACAGGAAACCGATCGCCAGCCAGCCGCTCAGGGTGAACACATCATTGAAGCCACGCACGTTGGCTTCTCGGCGCGTGGTCTGTGCCAGCTGCGCGCTGCCCTGTGCGCTGCGCAGGACCGGGTCGGTGATCTGGGCGCTGTACGGCTGCTGCTGGAGACGCAGGCGTTGCGCTACCACCGGATCGGCCGGATCGAGCTGGCTGGTCAGCGCGCTGGAATACAGTTGCTCGCGATGCAGCTGGAAGGTGCCCAGCACCGCCGAGCCGGCCAGGCCGCCCAGCGTCTGCGTGATCGACAGCGTCACCAGGAAGGTGATCATGTGGTCCACGCCCTGTTTCAGCGCAGCAGAGATGCCAAGCATGATCAGGGGCCCCATGAACATGCCCGCACCGACCGAGGCCAGGAACTGGCTGGCGTAGAAGTCGTGCGGCCGATCCATGCTGGTGCGGTGCTGGTCGAAGAACGCGGCGGCGCCCAGCAGCAGGATCGCCATCAGCAGCTGGGCGATCAGCCGCTTCGGGCCGAAGGTAAGCGAGGCACCGGCGATTCCGGTGATCACCCCGGCCAGGATCACCACGAACAGCGGCCGCATCTGGTCCGGTCCCATGCCCAGCGTGCGCATCAGGTTGACCACGCCGTAGGATTGCTCGGTGGTCAGGAAGCGGATCAGGAAGGCGCCGACGATGAAATGCAGCACCGGCAGCGTCGACAGCCAGCGGATCTGCAGCAGTGGGTTACGCCGGTAGTGCTCGATGATCAAGGCGGTGGTGGACAGCACGATCGAAGCGATCAGCGCCCAGCCCAGCCACGCTGTATTGAGCCACCAGCGCGTGTAGCCCTGCGCCAGCACGATCACCAGCAGGGCGACGGCCGGGGCGAGCAGCGCGAACGTGAGGAAGTCCAGTGGCTCGAACGCCTTCACCTGGATGCCCGGCGGCAGCTTCAGCACTACCACTGCGGCGAAGGCGCACAGGGCCAGGCCGGCCTCGAACGAGTACAGTTGGTGCCACTGGCCGGTATCGACCAGGCCCGGGGAGACGATCCAAGCGATCGGCACCGCCAGCTGGGAAAGGCCGACGCCGACCACCAGCAGATTGCCGGTGAAGCGCCGCGGCAGCGCCTGCAGCATGTACAGCGTGCCCAGCGTTGAACAGGCCGCGCCGGCGAAGCCGCTGGCGGCACGGGTCAGCATCGTGGTCTCGAAGCTGCCGACGAACAGGTGCAGCACCGCCAGCGCCGCATACAGCCCCAGCCCGATTTCGGCGAACAGGCGGATGCCGTACTGCTGGCGGAACTTGAAGGCCAGCAGGTTGGCGGTGACGTTGACCATGGCATAGGCCGCTACCAGCCAGCTGCCCTGGGTCGGGGTCAGCGCCAGCTGGCCCTGCAGGAACGGCAGGTTGGCGGTGACCAGCGCATTGCCGAGGCCGCCGGTGATCGCTACCAGCAACGATACCAGCGCATAGGCCGCACGCCGGTACGGCGGGTGCCAGGGCATCGACGCCGAGCCGGGCATGGTCGGCTTCTCATGTTCCTCCCAATCCGGAACCGGCTTCAGATACGGCTGGACCATCAACGGGCCTCGCTGGCAGCTCCCTGGAGACCGCCACGCAACAGTTGCAGGGCGCGCCCGGCCAACTGGGCGCGCTCGTCGCGGGTCTTGCCGCGCAGGGCCGCACCCAGCATGCCCGAGATCAGTGAAATATCCGTCTTTTCCAGGTCGGCACGGCACAGTCCGGCGGCCTTGGCGCGCGCGATCGGTTCCTCCAGCAGGTCGCGCACGGTCTCGCGCGCAGCGCGCATGGACGGCACGTCCGAATCGACCGCACGCCAGTAATCGGCCAGCGCCGGCGAATCGATGATGCGCTGGGCCATGCCGTCGAATACCTCGAACAGGGCGTCGTCGCGGTCGCCGAGCTGTTCGACCTGGCGCCGGATGCGGTCGACCGTACGCTGCAGCAGCGCCTGGATCAGCGCGGTGCGGTCGGGGAAGTTGCGGTACAGGGTGGCGCGGCCCACCTGGGCGCGTTCAACCACCAGGTCCAGCGGGGCGGTGACACCGTGTTGGCCGAACACATGATCGGCGGCGTCGAGGATGAGGGCGCGGCGGGCAGCGGCATCGGCACGTTGGGCGGTCATGGGTATATTTTCGGACATTATTGTCCGGTTGGCGAGACATTGAGTGACGGGATTGTCCGCTTGTTGTCGTACGCACATCTTTGTGACGGATACGTGATGGTGAGAATCTGAACGAAAGCGGGGCCCGAAGGCCCCCCGCTGGAGTTGTTGTAGATCCACGCCATGCGTGGATGAAAAGGCTTGGCGCCGGAACGGATGCGGCTAGCCGGTGGCTGATCCGCTCATCTGGCCTTCTTCCTGCTCTTGATGAAATCAATGAACCCCTTCTCATGGCCCTCAAAGACACGACGGCCGTACTTCCGGTACTGCGGTTCAAATAGTGTGTAGGCCCCATCCAGGTCTCCGGCCTCGAACTCAATCGTTGCAAGGAGCTCGTCCATGTACTCGCTTGAGGCTTCTCCTTGTCCATAAATGCCTCTGGCGACCATCGCCCACGCTCTGGCCTTCTCAAACTGAGCGGTATCGCGATAGAAGACAGCTATTCCATACGAGGTAATCTGGCCGTAGCCATAAGCAGATTTCGGCTCTGGAATCATGTCCCGGCTTTCAAGGAAGCGATGCTCTGCCTCCGCAATGTCGCCGGCCAGCCAAGCGGTTCTCCCGCGTTTGGCGATTGCAAGGAAGCGTTCTTCCAGTTCGGCATCGAGACTCAGGGCCGTGCAAATGTTTCCGCTCAGTTTGTCTATTGGATTGACACCGGGCTGAGTCTAGCCGCGTAGCAGATGGTGATGCGTCGGTAGTGCGCCGCTTTCACCAGTTCATGCCATATACGACAAAAAAAGGGGGCCTTTCGGCCCCCTCAGGTAATGTTCCGACGGCGCAGGCCGATCAGAAGAACGCGCGGATGCCGAACGCGACACCACGGCCCGGCAGCGGCGAGTAGTCGCGCAGCAGCGAAGTATGCGGGCGCACTTCGCGGTTGGTCAGGTTGCTGCCATCCAGGAACACCTCATAGCTGTTACTGGCGTTGCGATCCCAGCGGTAGGCCAGGTGCGCGTCGACCAGGGTGTAGCCGTTGCTCGGCTCCTCGTTCTGCGCGACGTCCTTCTGGCGGCTGTAACGCACCGCACCGACCGAGGCGCGCCAGCCGTCCTTCGACCAGCGCAGGTCGGCACCGACGCGGGCCGGGGCGATGCGCGGCAGGTAGCCGGTGTTGGCAAGTTCCACGCTGTAGTTATGGTTGTGGTCGCCATGCGGAACGGCAATGTCGAGGTTGCGGCTGCCGCTGCCATCCAGCTTGGCTTTCACGTAGTCACCGAACAGGCGCAGGTCCCAGTCACCGGCGCCGCCCTCGAACAGGTGCACCAGGGCCTCGGCCTCGGCACCGCGGAATACCGCGTCCTGCTGGGTCCAGGCGCGGACCGGCAGGCCTTCGGTAATACCGGTGTCGGCCAGGTAGATGAAGTCCTTGAACCTGGTCTGGTAGACCGACGCGGAGAAGTCCAGGCGCTCGCTGTGGGTGTGGATACCCAGTTCCACGCGCTGGCCGCGCTCGGTCTTCAGGTTGGCGTCGCCGATCTCCAGCGAACGGGTGGCGATGTGGGCGCCGGCGGCATACAGCTCCTCGTTGGTGGGTGCACGCTCGGAGCTGTCCACGCCGATACGCAGGTCAACGGCGTCGTTGAGCTTCCAGATGCCGGCGGCAGACAGGTTGGTGGCGCCGAACGTGCGGCGCCGGTAATCACCGGTCGGGTCCAGCTTGACCTGGTCGTGGCGGCCGCCCAGTTCCAGCTTGAACGGTCCGAACTGCTTTTCCTGCAGCACGAACAGGCCGATGTTCTTCGTGCCTGTATCCGGAACGAACGCCTCTTCGCCCTTGGCGCCGAAATCACTGTTGCCGAACTGCAGGCCGAAGGCGCCGTCCCAGCCACCGATCTGCTGCTGCACCGCTTCCAGGCGCGCTTCGATGCCACGGTTGGTGAAGCGGGTCGACGGCGTGCCGGCCTCCAGCTCCACGTGCTCGTAGTCGGTATAGGCCACGCGTGCGTTGATGTTCTTCAGGAACGAGACCGGGTCATAGATGCCGGCCTTGGTCTCGAAGCGGTTCTGCACCATGTCGATGCGCACGTCATGCTCGTCGCCGCCTTCCTCTTCGTCGCCATGGTCGTGGCCGTGGTCATGGCCGTGATCGTCGCCATCGGCGTGCACGTGTGCGCCGTTGGGAATGCCGTAGTTGGTGCGGTAGGTGCTGGCAGACACGCCGAAGTAGCCAGCGTCGCCCAGCCAGGTCGCGCCAACGCCACCGGCACGCGTGCGGATCGAACTGTTGTCCAGGCGGCCGCGACGCGGTTCCTCGCCTTCCTCGCCCGCAGGGTCATGGTCGTCGAGGTGGTCTTCCAGGCTGTCGATCACCGCATAGCCAGGGATGCGGTAATCGTCGCCATTGCGTACCAGGCCATCCACATGCAGCACCACGTTGCCGCTGACGCCATCCAGGCGGAACATGCCGCTGCGTTCATCGTTGACCGAATTTCCGCGCAGCTCGGCGCGGCCGCTGAGCGGGCGTTCCGGCAGATCGCGCGCGATGCGGCCGTCGACCACGTTGACTGCGCCACCAATGGCGCCGCTGCCGAACAGCAGCGTGGCGGGGCCCTTCAGCACTTCGATCTGGTCGGCCAGGAACGGCTCGATGCTGGTGGCATGGTCGGCACTGACCGTGGAGGCATCCATGTTGCCCATGCCGTTGGACAGCACGGCCACGCGTGGGCCTTCCTGGCCGCGGATGATCGGGCGGCCGACGCCGGGACCGAAGAAGGTGCTCTGCACGCCGGGCAGCTTGGCCACGGTATCGCCGAGGGTGCCGGCCTTCTGCTCGTCCAGGCGTTCACCGGCCAGAACCTCCACCGGGCGTGCCAGCGATTCGGCATCACCCTGCAGCGGCGACGCGGTGACCTGCACCGACGACAGCTCGGTCAGGTGGCGGTCACGATGGGAGGTGTCCTGGCCGGCTGCAAAGGCGACGGACGGCAGCAGGGCAGCGAGGGCCAGGGCCAGGGAATGCGGCTTGAGCCGTGGGGTGTGGGCGGGCATGGACGGGTCCTTTGTTACAATGTATCAATCACGGGGCGCACGAATCCCGTCGATGGGACAGGGTGAGGGAAACCGTGCGGGTCGGAGAGGGATGTTATATTATTCCATAACGATTCGCCGACCCTGCTGGAAGTCATGTCCCTGTCCTCACGCCTGCGCCACCTGCTCGACCGTTTCGGCGCTACTGGTTCGATGCTGTGCGCGGTGCACTGCGCGGTGATCCCGGTACTGCTGGCCGCAGCGCCTTCGTTGGGGCTGTCGTTCTGGCTGAGCGATGGGGTGGAACAGGCGCTGGTGGTGTTCGTCACCCTGCTGGGGCTGTTCAGCCTGGTCTGGGGCTACCGCCGGCACGGTGCGCTGCGTGCGCTGGGCTTCCTGATTCCCGGCCTGGTCGCATTGTGGGCCGGCGTGCTGTACGACCCGTTGCACCACAATGCGGTGCCGCACGCGGTGGTGATGACCGTCGGCGGCCTGCTGGTGGGGGTGGCCCACCTGGTCAATCTTCGCCTCAACCACGGCCACGTGCACGACGCCAGCTGCGCGCACTAGGCGCTCCGTGATAGGATTTTCGATCGTGCGCGGGGGCGCCCAGCAAGGCGGCCCCGCCGAACCCGTGTCAGTACGGGGTAACCAGATTTCACACTTGAGGAGTTGAAGACATGGGTAAGGGTGACCGCAAGACCGCCAAGGGCAAGCGCTACAACGCCAGCTACGGCAACGCCCGTTCGCACACCGCGAGCAAGGTCGCCGTAGGCGCCGCCGCCCCGGTTGCCAAGAAGACCGTGGCCAAGGCTCCGGCGAAGAAGGCTGTGGCGAAGAAGGCCGTCGCCAAGGCCTGATCCGGCCGACCGACCGGTCCAAAGAAAAACGCGGCGCCTGGCGCCGCGTTTTTTTTATGCACGTTTTTGTAGAGCCGAGCCCATGCTCGGCGCAATGCAGCCGAGCGTGGGCTCGGCTCTACAATCGGATCAGCGCAGGGTCTTCTTCAGCGTTTCCGGATTTCCGTCGTTCGGCGCGGCCGGCACCTGCAGCAGGTGCGCCAGCAGCGGGTAGACGTCGACATTGTCGAAGCCATCGATCACCAAACCCTGTCGGAATGACGGGCCGCTGGCCACGAACACGGCACGCATGGAGGGCAGGGCATTGTCGTAGCCATGCGAGCCGCGATCCTGATGGTCGCGTTTGGCGATTTTCTCCTGATGCAGGGCATCCCAGCCTTCATCCATGGCACAGACGATGGCCGGAACCCGCGGATGCGTGCCATAGTGCCAGCGTGCCGGCAGGTTCTCCTTCTTCCAGCATTCGTAGTGCGCGTGGCGTCCGAGCAGGGCGCGTTCGGCTTCCGCTTCGCGGCCGGCGACCGGCGCAAAACCCACCGACTGGCCCTGGCTGATATTGCGTGCAATGGCCGGGTCGGCCATCGACTCGGTGGAGATCACCTGGCCGACCGGCACGCTGGCCATGCCATGGTCAGAGACCACGATCACGTTGGTGGTCGCGGCCAGGCCGCGCTGCTGCAGCCCATCGAGCACCTGGCCGACGATCTGGTCGGCGCGCACGATGGCGTCGGCATACTGCTTCGACTCGGGGCCGTAGTTGTGGCCGGCCTTGTCCACGTGTTCCATGTACAGCGTGGTCAGGCGCGGTGCATCGGCGTCGGTCTGCGCCAGCCAGTGGAGCACGATGCCGGCCCGCTGTTCCAGCGGTTGCTTGCCGTCGTACACGCGCCACTTGCTGGGGCGCACGCCGCGGATTTCAGACTCACTGCCCGGCCACGCCGTGGTGGCCGAACGTACGCCAGCGTTCTCGGTACTGACCCAGATCGGTTCGCCACCCCACCAGCCGCTGGTGGTGACCGCGTCGCGGTTGCTCAGTTCGAAACGGCCCAGGGTTGCATCGTCCATGCTGTTGTTGACGATGCCGTGGTGGTCCGGACGCAGGCCGGTGACGATGGTGTAGTGGTTGGGGAAGGTCAGCGACGGATAGGACGGCGTCATCCAGCGTGCACGCACGCCGCCGTCGATCAGTCGCTGCAGGTTCGGGGTCAGGCCGCGGTCCAGCGCGTCGGCACGCAGGCCATCGATGGAGATCAGCAGCAGCTTGGGCGGCGCAGCCGCAGCGACGGGTGTGGGAACGGAGGCGGAAGGGGCGGGCGCGGTGGTGCAGGCGGCCAATGGCAGCAGCAGCGCCAGCGCGCAGGTCAGGCGTACGGAAGTCATCCGCGCATGATAGTGCGAGGTAATGACGCGCCCAAGACACGGCGCACTATTGCGCGCCGTGTCCGCGCATTTTTCCTTATCCCCGCGCCTGTCGGCGCGCCCCCTTCAACAAGAAGGGGGCTTTTCTCCAGACAATTTACAGACGCTTCATCCACGCATGGCGTGGATCTACCGCGTCGACCAAGGTCGACACCTACCCACCGCCGCGGGAATCTGTCGAAGGTGGGGCGGTGTGGGTTGGCAGGACCGTTGGCGCCATGGATGGCGCCATCGAGCCCCCATGGATGGGTTTACGGCGTCTCCTGCCCACCCATACCGCCCCACCCAACGCGTAGAAAATCGGAGCTGTATTGGCTCTTGACCTTGCCGTTGCCTCTGCGGGTGCCGAGCGCAGCCCGGCCAGCCCTCTCAGGCGAACAGCGGGGCCTGGCGTTGTTCCAGCCGAAGCAGCGCCGCCTTGGTTTCCAGGCCGCCGCCGAAACCGGTCAGTGCGCCGTTGCTGCCGATCACGCGGTGGCAGGGCAGGATGATCGGCAGCGGGTTGCGCCCGTTGGCTGCACCGACCGCACGGGTCGCGCTGGGTTGGCCCAGGTGCTGCGCCAGCTGCAGGTAGCTCCAGGTCTGGCCGAACGGAATCAACGCCAGCGCCTGCCACACACGCAGCTGGAACGGCGTGCCGCGTGGTGCCAGCACAAGGTCGAAGCTGCTGCGTTCGCCGTGCAGGAACTGCAGCAGTTGCTCGCGCGCTTCTGGCAGCGCATCCGGTGCGTAGTGCCAGTCATCGCGCCCGCGTGCCGGATGGCGGTTCTCGGGGAAAAGCACATGTGACAGGCCACGTTCGTCACCGGCGATGGTCAACACGCCGATCGGGCTGTCGAAACGGTCGAACAACAGGGTCATGTCGGTTCTCCAACGAACGTGCCGGACAGGTGCCAAAGGTGCAGCACCGCGTAAGCGCGCCACGGCCGCCACGGTTGCGAGCGCGCTTCGGTTGCACGTTCGCTCAGGCGCTGGCCCTGCGCGTGGCCGAGCACCTGCTGTAGTACAAGATCGCCGGCCGGGAACGCATCGGGCTGGCCGAGCCCGCGCAGGGCGATGTACTGCGCCGTCCACGGGCCGATGCCGGGCAGCGCGACGCAGCGCGCAACGAATTCCTCCAATGCCTGCCCGGGCGCGAAGTCGAGCTGGCCGCTGGCGCAGGCGGCCGCCAGCGCACGCACGGTGGCGGCGCGGCTGCGCGGCAGGCCGATCGATTCCAGGGGCGCTTCGGCCAGCACCTCGGGCGCCGGGAACTGGCGATCGAATTCCGATGGCATGCCCGGCAGGTGCGCGCCATAGGCGTCGACCAAGCGCCGCGCGAAGGTGGTGGCTGCGGCCACGCTGACCTGCTGTCCGAGCACGGCGCGTACGCCCACCTCGAAGCCATCCCAGCCGCCGGGTACGCGCAGCCCGGGGCGTTCGGCGATACCGCGCGCCAGCAAGGGTTCTTCGCTCAGCGCGGCGTGCACCTGCTGCAGGTCCGCGTCCAGATCGAATACGCGGCGCACGCGGCGCACGATGTCCGGAATCAGACGCGGATCGACCGCGCCCAGCTGCAGGCGCAACTCCGGGCGCTTCGGGTCGGCGGTGACCCGCAGCAGGGTGGGGCGTTCGGGCGTGCCCAGCACACGCTGGTAGCTGTCTTCGCCGATCAGTTCGATGCCAGGCAGGCTGCGTTTGCGCAGGAAGGCCAGCATGCGCGGGAAGTCCAGCGGCGGGCGATACACCAGGCGCAGCACCAGGCCGCCGTCATCGGCGGCCAGCGGCTGGTGCTGGCGACGCAGCGCCGTCGGTGCCATGCCGCAACCCTGCAGGAAAGCGGTGTTGAAGCGGCGCAGGCTGTTGTAGCCGGCGGCCAGCGCAACGTCGGTCACCGGCAGCGTGGTCTCGGTCAGCAGTTGCTTGGCCAGCAGCAGGCGATGGGTGGCGTGGATCTGCGCCGGCGTCGCGCCCAGGTGTTCAACGAACAGGCGCTGCAGCTGGCGCGCGCTCAGGCCGATCTTCTGCGCGAGGTCCGCGACGGGCTGCTCCTGAAGGAAGCCGCCATGGATCAGGGCGAGTGCGCGTTGCACGGTCTGCCCGGCCAATGCCTGCTGGGCCTGCGGTGCCAGTTCAGGACGGCAGCGCAGGCACGGGCGGTAGCCGGCAGCTGCGGCCGCAGCGGCGGTGGGGTAGTAGGTGATGTTGCGCGGCTTCGGTGGCGGTGCCGGGCACACCGGGCGGCAGTAGATGCCGGTACTGCGCACGGCGGTGAAGAACACGCCGTCGAAGCGCGCGTCGCGGGCCAGGCGGGCACGGTCGCAGGCGGCGGTGTCGAGGGCGAGGGCGGTATCCATGGCGCCAGTCTAGGCGTGTGCGGCTGGAGATACTCGCCACATTCGGACATGGATGCTGAAGAGGGTTGGGCAGGGCTGCGCCCTGCACCCGCAGAGGCAACAGCAACAGCAGGCTTCCTGCGGGAGGGCGGGGTGGGGCCGGTGGCAGGGGGCGCTGCAAGTACGTCCCTGTAGCTCGGTCGCCGCTTGCTCGTGTGCGCTGTCCTGCGCACACGGCAAGACCGGGGTTGGGCGTCCTGCCCAACCCGCCCGAGGCATGCCTCGGGCCCATGGCGCTCACGCCCCTGCCACCGGACCCACCCCGCCTTCGACAGTTTCCCGCGGCCTGCCGGAACGGCATCCCGCTCTGGGTGTCGACCTCGGTCGACACGGTAGATCCACGCCATGCGTGGATGGAGTGGTGCAAGACGCTGTAATGAAAAGGTTGGAGCCAGAGGGTCAGAAGGGGTTCAGTGCCACGCGCTGAACGGGTGCCCCGGACGGGTAGACTGTGGCTCCTGCTCACGTGAAGACTGGTTGCCCGATGTCCGCCAAACGCCGCTGGTTGCCCCTGTTGTGCCTGGCCCTGGCGGGCTGCAGCCAGCTGGAAAATCCGGGCAATGTGACTGCTGCCGACAAGGCGGCGCGGGCACCGGCCAGCGATGGCGAGAACATGGTGTCGATCAATGCGGCCGATGCACCGCCACCGCCAGCGCCGCCGCGCAGCCAGGCGGATCGGCCGTGGCCGCAGGCGCAGCTTGAGAATGGCCGTGCCTGGGTCAGCTGCAGCACGGAATATGCTGGCGATGCCGGCGACGGTGTCGAGCTGGAAGGCCTGCAGCGCGAGCAGATCACTCAGGCGCTGGCGCCGTGCGCCGAGCGCGGCCTGATGCGCGTGCGTTACGCCGGCAAGATCAATCCGGGCTTCGCCGAGATGATGTGGCGGTTGGCGGTGGTCGCCGACCAGCAGAAGATCCACAAGCGCATCCTCGATCTGGATTCCAGCGGCGGCCAGGTGGAATCGGCGATCGTTGCCGGTGACAGCATCGGTGAATCCGGCTGGACCATCTGGGTGCGCGAAGGCTCGATCTGCCACAGCGCCTGCGTGTTCGTGCTGGCCGCCGGTGACAACCGCCTGCTGTCGGGCAAGGTCGGCATCCACCGCATGATGCGGATCAGCTCCAAGGCCACCTCGCGCGCGGAACTCAACCGCGAGCTGCACGAGGTCTACGACAACGTGAAGGACTATCTGCAGCGCAATGGCGTGGCGGTGGGCGTGGCCGATCTGATGATGACCGTGCCCAACCGCAGCCTGCGCCTGCTGACTCCGGACGAGCTGCGCCAGTACGGCCTGGATGGGACCAATGCGGTGCAGGATGATCTGGAACGGATCAAGCAGATGCGTGCCTGCGGCGATGATTTCGTGCAGCGCAAGGACGCGTTCCTGGTCGCCTTCGACCAGCAATGCAAGCGCGAAGGCGCCGACATGGAGTCGATCAACAGCTGCGGCCAGGCGTTGAAACAGCGCTTCGGCTTTCCCGACGCGGTGTGCCCGGACGAAAGCCCGCTGTCGGAGATCGATGTGGCGACGCTGCCCCCGGCACCGCCGGAACCGCCGATGGCCGAGCAGGCAGCCGACGATGCAGGCAAGTCTGCGGCGCAGGCCGATGCGGCGGCGGTGGAAGGCAACGCCCACGCGCGCTGACGAACCGCTCACCGCGCTGGCGTAGACTGCGGTCCTTTCCTCGAGAACCGGCGGTGTCCATGAAGCGCGCGCTCCTGCTGCTGTCCCTGCTGCCCCTGACTGCGTTGGCGCAGGCACCTGCGCCGGCCACGCCGGCACCGGCACCCGCGCGCCCGGCCCCGGCATCGCCGGCGGCTGCGAAACCGGCCACCGCCGGCGCTCCGGCATTGACCGCCGCGCAGCAGGCCCAGGTGCAGAAGCAGGACGCCGAAATGGGCGCGGCTGCGTTGAAGGCGGCGCAGCTGGTCGATGCCAACCGCGCCGGCGAACTGTGGGATGGCGCTTCGGCCGTCGCCCGTCGTGCGGTGCCGAAGGCCGCCTTCGTCAGCCAGCTGACCACCGAGCGTGCGCGCCTGGGTGCGTTGGCCGGGCGAGGCCAGCCCACCATCACCCGGGTCAAGTACAGCGCCGGTGCTGCGGTGCCGGAAGGGCTTTACATCAACGTCAGCTTCCCGACCCGTTTCGCCAACAGCGCGCAGCCGGTGCGCGAGCTGGTCTCGTTCCGTTTCGACGAAGACCAGGTGTGGCGCCTGGCCGGTTACAGCCTGCGTGCGTCGGCACCCTGAGGAGATGAGCGATGGCAACTGAACTGACAATGCTGGCCTGGTCGATCGTGCTCGGCTTCGTGTACATCTTCGCCACCTCCACCGTGGTCACCCGCGAGCGCGGGATGAAGTGGAATGCCTCGGCACGCGATGGCGATGCAAAGCCGCTCAGCCCGCTGGCCGGCCGCCTGCAGCGGGCCCAGGCCAACTTCCTGGAAACCTTCCCGTTCTTCGCCGCTGCCGCCATTGCAGTAGTCGTGTCCGGTCGCGGCAACGGCACCACGGCGCTGGCTGCGCAGGCCTACTTCTGGGCGCGTGTGGTCTATCTGCCCCTGTACGCGGCCGGCGTGCCCTACCTGCGCAGCCTGGTGTGGCTGGTGTCGCTGCTGTCGATCCTGGCGCTGGTGTTCGCGTTGTTGTGACCCGCGCCTGATCCAGATCAAGGCCGGTCAGGCGCGCGGCGCTATGCTGGCCCGGACTGAATCAACGGCAGGAGGCGCGCATGCGCAGGATGGACGTGGTGGTGGTCGGCGCCGGACCGGCGGGCCTGTGCTTCGCTCGGGCGCTGGCCGGCAGTGGCCTGCAGGTCGGGCTGGTCGAAGTTCAACCGCGCCAGGCGCTGGCCGAGGCCGCCTTCGATGGCCGCGAGATCGCGTTGACCCATGCCTCGCGGCAGAGCATGGAGCAGCTGGGGCTGTGGCAGCGCCTGCCGCCGGCCGAGGTCGCTGAACTGCGCGATGCCAAGGTGATGAACGGCGGTTCGCCGTTCGCGCTGACCTTCGCCAGCAGCCAGGTCGACGGCCAGCCGCTGGGCTGGCTGGTGCCCAACCATCTGATCCGCCGCGCTGCATGGGATGCCGTGCAGGACCAGGATGGTCTGGACCTGTTCGACGGGCGCAAGGTGCAGCGCGTCCAGGCCGATGCGCAGGGCCACGTGGTCAGACTCGATGACGGCAGCCAACTGCACGCCCGCCTGCTGGTCGCGGCTGACAGCCGCTTCTCCGCCACCCGCCGCATGCTTGGCATCGGTGCGCAGATGCGCGACTTCGGCAAGTCGATGCTGGTGTGCCGCATGCAGGTCGAGCGCGACCATCACCACACGGCCTGGGAATGGTTCGGTTACGGCCGCACCATGGCGCTGCTGCCGCTCAACGAGGGCCAGGCATCGGCGGTGATCACGCTGCAGCCGCGGCAGATCGAAGAACTGCTGGCGATGGATGAGGTGGCCTTCGGCGATGCCATCAGTGCGTGCTTTGAACATCGCCTGGGCCGCATGCAGCCGGTGGCGACGCCGCAGGCGTACCCGCTGGTAGGTGTGTACGCGCACCGTTTCGTCGGCGAGCGTTCTGCGCTGATCGGCGATGCCGCAGTCGGCATGCATCCGGTCACCGCGCATGGCTTCAACCTGGGCCTGGCCAGCGCACAGCGGCTGGCGCAGGGCATCGTCGCGCAGCAGCGTCGCGGTGCCGACATTGCTGCCGCCGGCATGCTGACCAGCTACCAGCGGGGCCATCGGCTGGCGTCGCGGCCGCTGTACGAGGCCACCAATGCGATCGCCAGCCTGTACACCGACGACCGTCGCCCGGCGCGCCTGCTGCGTGCGGCTGGCCTGCGCCTGGCGCAGGGCGTGGCACCGTTCAGGCAGCTGATCGCCTCGCACCTGACCCAGCGCGTGGCCTGAACGGCTTCAGATCAGCCGGCAGCCAGCACCCGGATCTGGCTGCCGGAAAATTCGACCACCTGGCCCGCGCGGATCTTGCAGGCCTTGCGCAGCTCGATTTCGCCATCGACCCGCACCTGGCCTTCACTGATGACCATCTTGGCCTCGCCGCCGCTGGTGACCAGGTCGGCCAGCTTGAGCAGCTGCTTGAGTTCGACGTAGTCACCGTCGAGGTCGAATTCGAGAATCTGCATGGAGCGGGTTCCTGGGAAGAGGGCGCAGGCCAGCGGCCGGGCCGGGAAGCGGGCGCGTATTGTGCGCCAGCACGGGCTCGACGGCACGCGCACGGAAAGCTGTACGCCTCGTTCAGGATCAATGCGGTATCATCCCGCTCTGAGCGAGTGAAATCTCCTCCGACCGAGCAGCGCCAGGGCACGCGATAAGAAGGGCGCCCAAAGCGCGGACCATCCCTTTTTTATCGCACTGCCAGGAAGACGGCAGTGCCTTCGGAGTTCCCCATGTCCCAAGATTCCCAAGCGCCGCTGCAGTTCGCGCAGCTCGGCCTGTCCGAGCCCGTGATGCAGGCGGTCACCGCCATCGGCTACGAAACCCCGTCGCCGATCCAGGCCGCCACCATCCCGGCGATGCTGGAAGGCCGCGACGTGCTGGGCCAGGCCCAGACCGGTACCGGCAAGACCGCTGCGTTCGCACTGCCGGTACTGTCCAACATCGACCTGCAGCAGATCAAGCCGCAGGCCCTGATCCTGGCGCCGACCCGCGAACTGGCCATCCAGGTCGCCGAGGCGTTCCAGTCCTACTCGTCGAAGATCCCGGGCTTCCGCGTGCTGCCGGTGTACGGCGGCCAGCCTTACGGGCAGCAGCTGTCGGCGCTGCGCCGTGGCGTGCACATCGTGGTCGGTACCCCCGGCCGCGTGATCGACCACCTGGACCGCAGCACCCTGGACCTGTCCGAGCTGAAGACCCTGGTGCTGGACGAAGCCGATGAAATGCTTCGCATGGGCTTCATCGACGACGTCGAAGCGGTGCTGAAGAAGCTGCCGGAGCAGCGCCAGGTGGCCCTGTTCTCGGCCACCATGCCGCCGCAGATCCGCCGCATCGCGCAGACCTACCTGCAGGATCCGGTGGAAGTGACCATTGCGGCCAAGACCACCACCTCGGCCAACATCCGCCAGCGTTACTGGTGGGTGAGCGGCATGCACAAGCTGGATGCGCTGACCCGCATCCTGGAAGTCGAGCCGTTCGACGCGATGATCATCTTCGCGCGCACCAAGGCCGGCACCGAAGAACTGGCCAGCAAGCTGCAGGCCCGTGGCCTGGCCGCTGCCGCCATCAACGGCGACATGCAGCAGGCCCAGCGTGAGCGCACCATCGCCATGCTGAAGGAAGGCAAGCTGGACATCCTGGTTGCCACCGACGTGGCCGCGCGCGGCCTGGACGTGGAGCGCATCAGCCACGTGCTGAACTACGACATCCCGTACGACACCGAAAGCTACGTGCACCGCATCGGCCGTACCGGTCGTGCCGGCCGCAGCGGCGAGGCGATCCTGTTCGCGACCCCGCGCGAGAAGGGCATGCTGCGCCAGATCGAGCGCGCCACCCGCCAGCCGATCGAAGAGATGCAGCTGCCGAGCGTGGAAGCGGTCAACGACACCCGCATCAACAAGTTCACCTCGCGCATCAGCGAAACCCTGGGTGCCGGTGGCCTGGACTTCTACCGCCAGCTGCTGGAGCGCTTCGAGAACGAGCAGAACGTGCCGGCCATCGAGATCGCCGCCGCGCTGGCCAGGATGCTGCAGGGTGACACCCCGTTCCTGCTGCAGCCGCCGGTGCGTACCCCGCGTGAAGAGCGCGCCCCGCGCGAGCGTTTCGACCGTGGCGACCGTCCGGAGCGTGGCGATCGCTTCGACCGCAACGAGCGCGGTCCGCGCTTCGAGCGTGGCCCGCGTCGCGACGACGCCGAAGGTGGTTTCGAGCAGCGTCCGCGCCGTGAGGTTCCGCCGCGTGGTGCACCGGAGCAGGGCATGGAGACCTACCGCATTTCGGTGGGCCATCAGCATGGCGTGAAGCCGGCCAACATCGTCGGCGCCATTGCCAACGAAGCGGGCCTGGAAAGCCGCTTCATCGGCCGCATCGACATCCACGACGACTTCTCGCTGCTGGACCTGCCGGCACAGATGCCGCCGGACGTGCTGTCGCACCTGCAGAAGGTGTGGGTGTCCGGCCAGCAGCTGCAGATGCGTGCGCTGGCTCCGGGTGAAGAAACCAACCCGGCCCCGCGTCCGTTCAAGCCGCGCTTCGACAAGCGTGGCCCGGGCGGCCCGGGTGGCCCGCGTCGTGGTGGCCCGGGTGGTCCGGGTGGCCATGGTGGCGACCGCGGCGGTGACCGCGACAGCCGCCCGCCGCGTCGTGACGGCTTCAAGCCGCGCGGCCCGCGCAGCTTCTAAGCCGCACCCGCAGCCGTCCATAACAACGCCAGCCCCCGGGCTGGCGTACAGGAAAAGGGGACGGAGGGGATTAAGTCGTAAATGGCAGGCCATGCGCTTATGCCGAAAACGACTTAATCCCCTCCGTCCCCTTTTTCGCATGGCCCACACATTGCCGGTCATAGGCTGGGCCGGTTCCAAGGCAGGTTGTCACCGCAGCACATTCGGGGGGATCCGGGATGGGTAGAAGTGGCACGGACCAGCAGAGCCGGCGGGTGCCGATGACCCGTGGGCTGGGATTGCGCTTTGCGTTGTTGACGGGCATGGCGATCGGGCTGGTCGCATTGTCCGCGTTGATCCAGGAACTGCAGGCGGCTTCGACGGCCTGGATCGCCGGCCAGGGTTACTGGTCACGCGGGCAGCAGGATGCCACTGCTGCGCTGAGCCGCTACCTGGCGCGCGGCCATGCCCAGGACCTGGAGGACGCGCGCCAGGCCCTGCGGATTCCGTTGGGAGATCTGCAGGCCCGGTTGGCGCTGGAACAGGCGGTACCGGACGAGGAGAAGGCCCGGCAGGGCTTCCTGCAGGGTGGCAACGCGCATGCCGATATCCCGCGTCTGGTGTTCTCGTTCCGCTATGCACGCGACATCGGCGCCTTCCGCGAAGCAACCGCGTTGTGGCGGCAGACCGACGATGACCTGTTGGCGGTGCAGCGGCTGGTCGCCGAGCTGCAGTCGGCGCACGCCGAAGGCACGCTGCCAGTGGCCGACCGCGACCGTTACCTGCAACAGTTGCGCGATCTGGACCGGCGGCTGCAGGTGCAGGCGCAGTCGTTTTCCCGAGCGTTGCTGCGCATGGCCACGATGGTGCGGATCGCCACGCTCGTGGTTGGTGGGCTGTCGGTGCTTGCGATCAGCCTGATGGCGGTGGCCCTCGCGCGCCGCGTCGGCAAGGACCTGACCGAACATGAAAGCCGCTTCCGCGCCGCCTTCTATCAGGCCAATGTCGGCATGCTCAAGCTCGACACCGAAGGCAAGGTGATCGAAGCCAACCAGGCGATGGCCGATATCCTCGACTACCGGCGCGACGTGCTGCTGCAGATGTCGTTGGGCGATCTGCTGATGGACGGCGAGCTTGTCATCGATGGGGTGGGCCGTATCGACTGGGACCGGCAGCTGCGGCCGAGCGAACTGCGCTTCCGCCGTCGCGATGGCAGCCTGGTCTGGGGCCGCTGGAGCGGCACCGGCGTGCGCAGCGCCGCCGGTGGCCTGTCGGTGTTCGCGATCATCGAGGACGTCAGCCAGAACCATGCACTGGCGCGCGAGATCGAGCACCACGCCAGCCATGACCCGCTGACCGGCCTGATCAACCGCCGCGAGATCGAACGGCTGCTGGAACGCGCGCTGTTGCAGGTGCGCAGCGAAGGCGGCACGCACGCGCTGTGCTATATCAACCTGGACCATTTCAAGCTGGTCAACGACAGCTTCGGCCACGCCGCTGGTGACCAGATGCTGCGCGCCTTCGCCGAGTACCTGGTGGCGGCGGTGCGTGATGGTGACTGGGTCGGCCGGCTGGGTGCGGACGAGTTCGCGGTGTTCCTCGCCCATGCCGGGCAGGACGAGGCCAAGCGCGTGCTGCAGCGGGTGATCCGCAACCTGGGCCAGGCCACGTTTCCGATCAGCGAGGGCAGCCCGCAGCTGAGCTGCAGCATCGGCGTGGTCGAGGTCAGTGCAGATGCGCCGGACGTGAACTGGTTGATGAGTGCCGCCGACAGCGCCTGCTATGCCGCCAAGCAGGCCGGGCGCAACCGCGTGCACTGCTTCAATGAGAACCGCATGGCGCTGGAGGAGCGGCGGCAGGAGGCCGAGCGCCTGCAGGGCGTCAGCCTGGCGATGGCCGAGAATCGCATGCTGCTGTATGCACAGCGCATCGCCCGCGTGGGGGATCCGTCCTACCTGCACTACGAGGTGCTGGTGCGCATGCGTGGCACCGATGGCAGCCTGCATCTGCCCGGCCAGTTCATGCCGGCGGTGGAGCGCTATGGCATGGCGGTGGCGCTGGACCGGCACGTGCTCGGGCTGCTGTTCCGCCACCTGCAGGTGTGCCCGGCGCACGTGCGCCAGCTGGGCCTGTGCAACGTCAACGTGTCCGCGCAGTCGATCGCCGAACCGGGATTCCTCGCCTTCGTCTGCGACCTGCTCGAGCGCAACCGCGCGCTGGCCTCCAAGCTGTGCTTCGAGATCACCGAGACTGCGGCGATCAGCAACCTCAGCCAGGCCCGCGCCTTCATCGATGCGGTGAAGGCACGGGGGTGCCGGATGGCGCTGGATGACTTCGGCTCCGGCCTGTCTTCCTTCGGCTACCTGCGCCAGTTGCCGGCGGACATCCTGAAGATCGACGGCGCCTTCGTGCGCGACATGGATACCGACCCTGTCAGCCACGCCACGGTGCGCGCGATCAGCGAGCTCGGGCGCGAGCTGCAGATGGAAGTGGTGGCCGAGTGGGTGGAGACCGCCGAGGTTGCCGGTGCGCTGACCCGGCTTGGCGTACAGGGGCTGCAGGGCTATGCCATCGAACGGCCGCAGCCGCTGGAGCGGCTGACCCTGGTCGATCTGCGCCCGGTACGGCTGGTCGCGGTGAAGGGGCCGCCGGCGGCTGGCTGAACCGCGGGCGCCGACTTTGGTGTACACATGCGTGGCGTGCCCGGCTGCGATAATGCGCGTCAGGGGCGGCGCGCAGTGGGCGCGGACGTAAGCAGGAACAGGACGTGGCGTGGGCGGCAGGCAGTGGCGGTATGGAACAGGAGCGGTGCTGGCCGTCCTGATGGTGTGGTTGGCGTTGCCGTGGCCGCTTCAGGCTGCAGAGGCCGTGCCGGGCCATGATTATCTCCTGGTCGGCGGCGCTACCGACGAGCCGACGCCGCACCGCGCATGCACGCCGCAGATGCTGTCCGGCGCCCGCCAGCAGGTGCTGGTGCCGGCTCCGCCGCAGGGCTGGTCAGGCCAACCGCAGGCGCTGGACGTGTTCAACGTCTTTGCCGGTGAAGTGCGCGTCCAGCATGGTGACCGCGAGATCTGCGGCAACATGCACGACGCGCGCACCCGCGATTCACGTTTCCGGGCTGGCATCGGCCTGGTGGCGGTACCGCCGGCCGGCAGCCATGAGCCGTTCCTGGTCTCCTGGCAGACACCGCTGAAGACACGTTGGGTACCGACCCTGCGGCTGGGCGCGCCCAGCCCGGTGCAGCAGAACGACACCGCCCGCCTGCTGGTGCGCGCGGCCTGCATCGCGGTGGCGATCGCGCTGGCGCTGTCGGCGTTGATGGCCTTCCTGACCACCCGGGACCGCAGTTTCCTGGTCTACATCGCCGGCACCACCGTGATGGTGCTGTGGCAGGCCATCCTCGGCGGGCTCAGCGGCTATCCGGAACCCTGGCTGCCGGTGGGCGAGCACGGCGCATGGTGGCTGCTGGCGCTGACCGCTGCTACCCAGGCACTGGTGCTGCCGGCGCTGTGGCGGCTGAACGGAGGCGATCGCGTGCTGCCTCGATCGCGCCCGGCCCAACTGGTGGTGTTGTGGGCCCTGATGGCGCTGGCCGTGCTGGTGCCGTGGCTGCGCTGGGAGCATCTGGCGTGGGTCGCGAAGGGCTTGCAGGTGTCCTATCTGTCCGGATGTGGCCTGGCACTGATGGTCGGCGTCTGGGCACGCTGGCGCGGCGACCGTTGGGCGCAGGCGGGTCTGGCCGCGCTGGCACCGATGCTGGTACTGATCATCGCCGATGCCTGTGGTGCGGCGTGGCTGCTGGAGTACCGGGTGGAGGCGCTGCAGCTGGCGGTGACCTGGCTGTTGATGATGGCCGCGTATGCGTTGAACCAGCGGCTGGGCCGGCTGCGCCAGCAGCGTGATGAACTTCGCCAGCTGGCCGAGACCGACGGCCTGACCGGGCTTCCCAACCGTCGCGCCGGACTGCAGCAGCTGGCCCGCCATCTGGAACGGGTGGACCGTGAGCGCGGCCCGCTGGTGATCGGCTTCCTCGACATCGACCTGTTCAAGGACATCAACGACCGCCACGGCCACGCAGTGGGCGATCAGGTGCTGGTGGCGGTGGCGCGTGCCCTGCGCGCGGCGGTGCGCAGCCAGGACGAAGTGGTGCGGATGGGCGGCGAAGAGTTCCTGCTGCTGATGCCCGGCATGCCGCGCGAGGTGGCGTCGGCACGGCTGGACCGCCTGCGCCAGCGCATCACCGAGGCTGGCCAGGCCCTGCAGGTGCCGGGGCTGGAGGTGACCGCCAGCATCGGCCTGGCGCAGTGGCGACCGGGCGAGGACGATCTGGCCGGGCTGCTGCGGCGCGCCGACCATGCCATGTACGTGGCAAAGCGGGCGGGCCGCAACCGGGTCTTCGACGGCGAGGAGCTCGATCCGCCCGCCCTGGCATGAAGCGCAGCGGGCGGCGATGCCGGATAATGGGCCGATGACCACCCGACTCAACAAACATATCGCCGACACCGGCTTCTGCTCCCGCCGCGAGGCCGATCGCCTGATCGCCGCGCGCCGCGTTACCGTCAACGGCCATCCGGCCGGTACCGGCGCGGTGGTGGGCGAGGAAGACCAGGTGCTGGTCGACGGCCAGCCGCTGCGCGCCCGCGTGGCACGCAAGCCCGGCGCCCGCCGCCACGTCTACATCGCATTGAACAAGCCGGTCGGCGTCACCTGCACGACCGAAACTTCGGTCAAGGGCAACATCGTCGACTTCGTCGGCCATGAACAGCGCATCTTCCCGATCGGCCGCCTGGACAAGGACTCCGAAGGCCTGATCCTGATGACCAGCAATGGCGATATCGTCAACCAGATCCTGCGTGCCGAGAACGGCCACCAGAAGGAATACCTGGTGGCGGTGAACAAGCCGGTCACCGATGAGTTCCTGCGCGGCATGGCGCGCGGCGTGCGCATCCACGACCAGATGACGCTGCCGTGCAAGACCTCGCGCATCGCCAAGTTCGGTTTCCGCATCACCCTGCAGCAGGGCCTGAACCGGCAGATCCGCCTGATGGCTGCCGAGTTCGGCTATCGCGTGACCCAGCTGCGCCGCGTGCGCATCGACAACATCAAGATCGGCGCGCTGAAGCCGGGCCAGTGGCGCAACCTGACCGAGCAGGAGCTGCAGGGCCTGCTGCCGAAGCAGCTGGACTGGTAACGCGCGGTAGTGCCGGCCGCTGGCCGGCTACTCCAGGCATCGAATGCGCGCGGGATGCCGGCCAGCGGCCGGCACTACCCGTTGTGCGGATTACACGCCGGCATCAGCTAGACTTTGCAGTGACCTGCCGGAAGTGACGCTGCATGATCAAGCCCGACAAGCCTGCCAACGAAGCCCTCCGGCTCGAGGCGCTGTACCGCTACCGGATCCTTGATTCGCAGCGCGAGAAGTCATTCGACGACCTGGTGGCGATCGCCAAGGCGGTCTGCGGTACCTCGATGGCGGCGGTGACCCTGATTGACGTCGAACGGCAATGGTTCAAGTCGATCCAGGGCATCGACGCGGCGGAAAACCTGCGCAGCGAATCGATGTGTGGCCACGCCATCCTGCAGCCGCATGAAATCATGGTGGTCGAGGATGCGTTGCAGGACATCCGCTTCCACGACAACCCGGTGGTGACCGGCGACCCGCACATCCGCTTCTACGCCGGTGCGCCGCTGATCAGTTCCGATGGCCTGCCGCTGGGTACGCTGTGCGTGTTCGATGCACAGCCGCAGCACCTGCCAAGCGACAAGGCCGAGGCGCTGGCCGCGCTGTCGCGGCAGGTGATGCTGGTGATGGAGCTGCGCCGTTTCGCGCTCGACATCCAGAACCACATGCTGGAACGCGATGATTACGAGCGCCTGCTGTCGGAGTACCACGACGTGCTGCTGGCGCAGAACGCCGACCTGGCCGAGCAGAGCCGCACCGATGCGCTGACCGGCCTGCCAAACCGCCGCGCGATGGCGGCGGCGCTGGACGAGGCAGTGGCGGTGACCGGGGATCAGCCCGCTGTGGCCTGCGTCGCGCTGCTGGACATCGACCACTTCAAGCACATCAACGATTTCCAGGGCCACGCCACCGGCGACCGGGTGCTGGCCGAGCTGGGCACGCTGCTGCGCTCGCACTTCGCCGGCCGTGGCATGGCCGCGCGCTATGGTGGCGAGGAGTTCGTGGCGGTGATGCCGGCGACCGACCTGCAAACCGCCGAACTTCAGTGCGAGTTCCTGCGCCTGGCCGTTGCTGATCTGCCGCTGGGGTTCCCGGTCACGATCAGTATTGGAGTGGCCCAGCACCAGCCCGGTGAAAGCGTGGATGAGACGCTGGCACGTGCCGACAAGGCGCTGTACCGGGCCAAGGGCAAAGGCCGCAACCGGGTGGAACGGGCGGACTGAAACACGGCGGTTCGCGCGTTGAACGCATGCGACGCGTGGATGATTCGATGCCGCTCCAGTAGATCCACGCCATGCGTGGATGCTCTTCCCGTTTCACTTGGCGTCGCAGCTCCTGCGATCAGAACCGGCCAGCATGACGCTCTGTTTCCCCGGACGCCGCCCATGCTGCAGACCCTGGCCATCGCCCACTATCGTTCGCTGCACGGGCTCGTACTGCCGCTGCAGCAGTTGAATGTGGTGACCGGTGACAACGGCAGTGGCAAGTCCAGCCTGTACCGTGCCCTGCGCCTGCTGGCCGAGACCGCGCAGGGCGGCGTCGCGGCGGTGCTGGCCCGCGAAGGCGGGCTGGGCTCGGCGCTGTGGGCGGGTCCGGAAAAAATGGACCGTCGGGTTGCTGCCGGCGAAATCCCCCTGCAGGGCGGCCCACGCCAGGAATCGGTGGGATTGAAGTTGGGCTTCGCCACTGACGAATTCGGCTACGCCATCGATCTGGGCTACCCGCCGCCCAGTCGATCGGCCTTCGCACTGGACCCGCAGATCAAGGCCGAGGCGATCTGGGCCGGCCCGTTCCTGCGCAGCGCCAACCTGCTGGTTGATCGCCGTGGGGCAATGGTTCGGCAACGTCATGCGCGCGGTTGGGATCTGGTGGATGACCGGTTGTCGCTGTTCGACAGCCTGTTCACCCAGGTCGGCGATCCGCAGCGCCTGCCGGAAACCATCGCCCTGCGCGAGTACATCCGTCGCTGGCGCTTCTACGACTATTTCCGCAGCGACGCCGATGCACCGGCGCGGCAGCCGGCGATGGCCACGCGCACGCCGGTGCTGCATCACGACGGCCGGGATCTGGCCGCGGCCTGGGTCACCATCCTCGAGATCGGAGACCCGGTGGCGTTGGCACGCAGCGTCGGCGATGCGTTCCCCGGTGCCACGGTCGGCTTCGAGGAGCTGGACGGTCGACTGGCCCTGCGCTTCCACCAGCCGGGGTTGCTGCGGCCGTTGTCGATGGCCGAACTGTCCGACGGTACGCTGCGCTTCCTGCTGCTGGCTGCTGCGCTGCACACGCCGCGTCCACCGCCGCTGCTCGTGCTCAACGAGCCGGAGACCAGCCTGCATCCGGACCTGCTGCCGGCGCTGGCGCGGCTGATCATCGCAGCCAGTTCGCGCAGCCAGGTATGGGTGGTGTCACACGCCAGCCGCCTGATCGCGGCGCTGGAACAGGCGCCAGGGTGCCATTCGCTGCATCTGTACAAGGAACAGGGCCGCACGCTGTTGAGCGGGCAGGGCCTGCTGGATGCGCCGGCCTGGCATTGGCCGCAGCGTTGATACGGGCGTCCACGCCATGCGTGGACGCATTCAATCGGCGATGTTGCGCGCCTCGGCCGTGCCAAGAATCTCCGGATGCTGCACCGGCTTGCGGCGGTTCAGCAGCGGATGCAGGAACACCGCGCCGACGATGATCGCCACGCCCAGGTAGAACCACGGGGTGACCTCGTGCTGCTCGCGCAGCAGCACCACCGCCAGCACCACCGCATAGACCGGCTCCAGGTTGGTCACCAGCTGCACCGTGTAGGCGCTCAGGTGGCGCAGTGCGACCAGGGCCAGGGCAAACGGCAGCAGCGTGCAGAACCCGGCCAGCACCAGCAGCAGGATGCCGTCGTGCAGGTCCGGGACCACCCACAACGGGCTGGCCAGCGCAGGCAGCAGGTAGGGCATCAGCGGCGCCAGCAGGGTCAGGGTGAGGGTGCCCGCACCCAGCTCCAGCGCGGTGACCGTGAGCGGATCGGCGTGGCTGACCATGCGCTTGTTGAGCGAGCCGAACACCGCCACCAGCAGCGCTGAGATCGCGCCGATCAACACACCCAGGCGCATGCCATCGGGCACGCCACCGACCACCAGCGCAACACCCGGCAGCACCGCCAGGCCGAACGCCAGCTCACGCAGCTGGAACGGCCGCTTGGCCACCCACGGTTCGATGATCGAGGTGAACACCGGCGCCAGTGCGATGCAGGTGGCAGCCACCGAGGCATTGGCCAGCTTCACCGCGCCATAGAAGGTCAGCCAATGCAGGGCGACCAGCGCGCCAATGCCGGCGTAGCCGGCGACCAGCCGCAGGGGCAGGGTGCGCAACCCGCGCCAGACCCGTGGCAGCAGGGCCAGCATCGCCGTCACCAGCAGCATGCGCCACCACACCAGCGGCAGTGCGGGCAGGGTGATCAGCTTGCCGAGGATGGCGGTGATGCCCCACAGCAGGACACAGAAGTGGATCTGCCACAGCGCTTTGCGGGTGTCGGGTGTGCTCATCGGCCTATTGTGAGGCAATCGCGCGGCCGTCGGCGATGACTGTGGCATGCTCGCGGCATCGACCCAGAGAACCGAGCCATGGCAGCCGATTGCTCCCTTCTGCGCGGATGGGCCGCACTGACTGCCCTGATGGCGGCAGCCTCGCTGCTGTTGCAGTACCTGTTGCTGGTGCAGGGGCCGGGGGCGGCGGCCGGGATCGGCGTGGCGACGCTGCGTTTCTTCGGCTATTTCACCATTCTCAGCAACCTGGCTGTCTGCGTCGGATGTGGGTGGGTGGTCCTTGGCAGAGTGCTCAAGCCGGCGGTGGCGGCGAGCCTGGCGCTGTGCATCGGTGTGACCGCGTGCGTCTACGTGCTTGCATTGCAGGGGCTGTGGCAACCGACCGGGCTGCAATGGTGGGTCGATGCGGGCCTGCACTATGTCGTGCCTGCCCTGTTCCTGCTGGGGTGGCTGCTGCTGTTGCCGCACGGTGAGCTGCGCTGGCGCGCGCTGGGCGGCGTGCTGCTGGTACCGCTGGCCTACCTTGGCTGGGCGATGCTGGTCGCTGCAACGACCGGACAGGCGCCGTATCCATTCCTCGAACTGCAACGCCTGGGCCTGGCGGCCTTCCTGCTCAACGTGCTGCGCGTTGCGGGCGTGTTCGTGGTGGGCTGGACCCTGCTGTGGGGGCTGGACCGCTGGCGCCGTCGATGAGGCGCTGCAGGGCCATCGCTGCCGCCGGGTTGCGGGCCTTGCCTGCACCGATGCACAGCAGGTAGACCTCGCGCGGGGTTTCCGGGGCGTGCCCGGCCAGACAGGGCAGGTCGTCCACCGGCTCGCCGCGTGACCAGCGTCGCGCGCGTTCAGCCCAGCGCTGCTGCACGGGCGCAGGCAGGCCCTCTTTCAAGCGGACTTGGCTGCGCTTGATCCGCGCGTAGACGAAGCCCGAACTGACGTCGCCGTGCAGCGGCGCCTCGTCGCTGTCCTCGATCACCAGTGCCACGCCGTGGCGGCGCGCGGCGGCGACCAGTGCGGGGCCATGTGCTGCGGCATTGCGGACCTCCAGCGCATGCTGCAGCGGCACCCCTTCCAGCTGCTTCGGCAGCTGCGCCATCAGCGCGTCCAGTGCATCGGCGTCGGCCGGGTGGCGTGGATCGAACTGCCACAACAACGGGCCAAGCCGGTCACCGAGCGCGATCGCTGCCTGCAGGAAGGGCGCGGCTGCCTCCACCGTGCTGGACAGGTCGCGGCGCTGCACCAGGTAGCGCGGTGCCTTCATCGCAAAGCGGAAGCCTTCCGGCGTCTGCGCGGCCCACTGCGCGCACTGTGCGGCGGTGGGCGTGCGGTAGAAGGTGCCGTTGATTTCGATGCAGCGCAGGGCGCGGCTGGCATGGGCCAGCTCTTCACGCTGCGGCAGGCCCACGGGGTAGAAAACGCCGCCGCGCCATTCGGGAAACACCCAGCCACCGATGCCGCAGCGGATCTCCGCCTGCCGGGCGGTCGCGGTCACTGGCCGTGGTCCGTGCGCCACGGGTCGTAGCTGCCGAACCACCACAGATAGCCTTCCGGGTCGGCGCAGGCATAGCCACGGCCGCCGTAGTCCTGGTCGGCGATGTCGATGACGATGCGGGCACCGGCGGCCTTGGCCCGGGCGTAGTGCGCGTCGGCATCGGTGACGATCACGCAGGCACTCTGCGTCTGGCGGCCGCCGACCTCATCAGGCAACGCCGCATGCTCGCTCCACGCGCTCTGGTTGCTGGCCGAGCCCAGCATGATCATGCCGGTGCCGAAGGTCAGCTGCGCATGGAACACCGTGTCGCCGTCGGCATACACGGCCTGGGCATGGAAGCCGAAGGCGCGCTGCAGCCAGTCGATGGCGGCCTGCGCGTCGCGATAGCGCAGGCACGGAATGATGGTGGAGCCGTTGCTCGGTTGGCCGTTTCCGCCCATGACACCCCTCCAATGGCACAGGGCAGGGTGCGCCGCAGACCGTTACCATCCCGCGAAACCCCGGTGACGGCCTGCACATGGCCGCTACCCCTGTTCGGAGATCGTGCTGGATGAAACCCTGGATTGGAGGAGCCGTGCTGCTGGCGTGCACGACCATGGCGAGCGCTGCCACCCCGGCGCAGCTGCAGGAGCTGGATGCGACCGTCGAGCGCGTGCGCGCGCAGTTCGACGTGCCCGGTATTGCGGTGGCGGTGGTCAAGGATGGCGAGGTGGTGCTGGAGCGCGGCTGGGGCGTGCGCGAGCAGGGCAAGCCGGAACCGGTGCAGGCCGATACGCTGTTTGCCATTGCGTCCAACACCAAGGCGTTCACCGCCACTTCGCTGAACCTGCTGGCCGAGGACGGCAAGCTGAAGATGGATGACAAGGTGATCGACCACCTGCCGTCGTTCCGCATGTCCGATCCGTTCGTGACCGGGCAGATGACGATCCGCGACCTGCTGTCGCACCGCAGCGGGCTGAGCCTGGGTGCCGGCGACCTGCTGTTCTGGCCGGCCACCTCCTACAGCAATGCCGAAGTAGTCGAACGGCTGGGCAGGGTGCCGCTGAAGGGCGGTTTCCGCGAGAGCTACGCGTACGACAACATCCTGTACGCGGTTGCCCAGCAGGTGATCGAGCATGTCTCGGGCATGAGTTACCAGCAGTTCCTGCAGACGCGCATCTTCGACAAGGTGGGCATGACCGGCACGCGCTACAACGCCGATCACCTGAAGCCGGGCGACAAGGCCGCGGTCGGCCACGCCAAGTACGATTTCAAGGACCTGCGCACCGTTGCGCCGCTGACCTGGTCGAACAATGCCGGCGCCGGCGGCATCTATTCCAGCGCGCACGACATGGCGCGCTGGATGCAGGTGCAGCTGGCCGAAGGCAAGCTGGCCGACGGCACGCCGTTGTTCAGCGAGAAGAGCCAGCAGCAGATGTGGCGGATGATCACGCCGCAGTCGATCCCGGCGCCGAGCGTGCCGGAGCTGGCACCTGCGCGGGCCAACTTCGCCGGCTATGGCGAAGGCTGGAGCCTGAGCGACTACCGTGGGCAGAAGCTGGTCTGGCATACCGGTGGCTGGCCGGGCATGGTTTCGCGGCTGACCCTGGTACCGGGCGAGAAACTGGGCGTGGTGGTGCTGACCAATCAGGAAGTGGGCGCGGCGTTCAATGCGATCACCCTGAGCGTGCTCGATGCCTACCTGGGCGGTGAAAAGCATGACTGGGTGGACGCCTATGCCAAGGCCGTGGCCAAGGGACAGGACAAGGCCGACGAGGCCTGGGCCAAGCACCAGAGCGCACGCGACAAGGGCAGCAGGCCATCGCTGGCGCTGGCCGGCTACACCGGCAGCTTCCGTGACCGCTGGTATGGCGACATGCAGATCAGCGCCGAAGGCAAGGGCCTGCGCCTGCGCTTTGCGAAGACCGCGCAGCTGAGCGGGCGCCTGGAGCACTGGCAGCACGACACCTTCATCGTGCGCTGGGACGACCGTTCGCTCAACGCCGACGCCTTCGTGAACTTCAGCCTGGACCCGGACGGCAAGGTACGCGAGGTGCGCATGCAGCCGATTTCCGACCTGACCGATTTCAGTTTCGATTTCCAGGACCTGCTGTTCACCCCGGTGAAATGACGCCGCCGGGCGTGCCCCGGCGCTGACGTTTGACGAATCCGATGGGTAGTGCCGGCCGCTGGCCGGCCACTTCAGCTTCCCGGGAGGCGTCACAAGGTTGCCGGCCAGCGGCCGGCACGACCGCAGCCGCAGCGATCATCGGCCGGCGTACACATGCGGCGTGGGATACTCCGCCGGCTAAGATGGCGAGGGAATGCGATGTTCCGTTGGTTTGAATCCCTGATTCCGGTGTTCCCGCCCGTGGATGGGCGCATGCCACCGCGCAAGGTGCTGCCGTTCTACCTGCACTACCTGCGCCCGGTGTGGCCGGTGCTGCTGGCCACGCTCATCGCCGGCCTGCTCCTGGCGCTGGTGGAAGTGGCCATGTTCGATTACCTGGGCCGCATCGTCGACATGGTCGCCGAGCAACCCGGTGCCGATTTCTTCAAGCGCCATGCCAATGAACTGGGCTGGATGCTGTTCATCACGGTCATCGCGCGGCCGATCCTGGTCGGCCTGCACAACCTGCTGGTCAACCAGGCCATCGTGCCCGGCCTGAGCAACCGCTCGCGCTGGCTGATGCACAACTACGTGGTTCGGCAGAGCCTGAGCTTCTTCCAGAACGACTTCGCCGGCAGCGTCGCCAACCGGGTGATGCAGACCGGTACCTCGCTGCGCGAGTCGGCGGTGCAGATGGTCGACTCGCTCTGGTACATCGTGGTCTATACCGGCACCGCGCTGTACCTGTTCGCGCAGGCCGACTGGCGGCTGATGGTGCCGCTGATCCTGTGGCTGCTGGCCTACGTGGTGATCATGGTCTACTTCGTGCCGCGCGCGAAGGAGCGGGCCTGGATCGCCTCGGAAGCACGTTCGAAGGCAATGGGCCGCATCGTCGATGGCTACACCAACATTCCCACGCTGAAACTGTTCGCCCATGGCGGGCGCGAGCAGGCCTACGTGGCCGAGTCGATCCAGGAGCTGGCAGTCAAGCACCGCGCGCAGACCCGGGTGACCACCGGCATGGACCTGACCATCGCCATCGTCAACGGTTTCCTGATTGCCGGTACCTGTGGCCTGGCCCTGTGGCTGTGGAATGGCGGCCACATCACTGTCGGCGCGATCACGCTCGCGACCGGCCTGGTGATCCGCATCCACAACATGTCCGGCTGGATCATGTGGACCATCAACGGCATCTTCGAGGACATCGGTACGGTACAGGATGGCATCACCACCATTGCCCAGCCGCTGACCGTGCAGGACCGCGAGGACGCGGTGCCGCTGCAGGTGACCCGCGGTGGCGTGCACTTCCAGGACATCCACTTCCACTACGGCAAGAAGGGCGGCGTGATCGCAGGCCTCGACCTGGTGGTGAAGCCGGGCGAGAAGATCGGCCTGGTGGGTCCTTCCGGTGCCGGCAAGTCGACCCTGGTCAACGTGCTGCTGCGCCTGTACGACCTGGAAAGCGGCCGCATCCTGATCGACGACCAGGACATTGCCTACGTCACTCAGGAAAGCCTGCGCCAGCAGATCGGCGTGGTCACCCAGGATACCTCGCTCCTGCATCGCTCGATCCGCGACAACCTGCTGTACGGCCGCCCGGACGCGACCGATGAGCAGTTGCGCGCTGCGGTGGCCAAAGCACGTGCCGAGGCCTTCATCGATACGCTGGTGGACGGGCAGGGGCGTCGTGGCTACGACGCGCATGTCGGCGAGCGCGGCGTGAAGCTGTCCGGCGGCCAGCGCCAACGCATCGCCATTGCCCGCGTGCTGCTGAAGGACGCACCGATCCTGGTGCTGGACGAAGCAACCTCGGCACTGGACTCGGAAGTGGAAGCGGCGATCCAGGACAGCCTGGATGAGCTGATGGGCGGCAAGACGGTGATCGCCATCGCGCACCGGCTGTCGACCATCGCGCGCATGGACCGGCTGGTGGTGATGGACCAGGGCCGCATCGTCGAGACCGGCAGCCATGCCGAACTGATTGCGGCCGGTGGCCTGTATGCGCGCTTGTGGGCGCGGCAGACCGGTGGCTTTGTGGCTGCCGATCAGTGACTTCGATGTGACCGCGTTGCAAGGTGCCAAGTTACATCGTCACCCGTCCGGATGATTTCAGGTTTCACTTGCTCCGATGTTTGGAGGTCGCGGCTGATCGCCAAAGAACACCCTGGCATCGGGGATGTATCCCTCGTCCACGAGTACCGCGGCCATGCCTCTTGAATGCAGAAGATCATCCAAGGGCAGAGTGGTGAAAACCGTACTGTGCCGCGAAGTAGTTGAGCGGAGCACTGCAACCCAGTGAGTTCGTCTCTGGATATCAAGGTCAATATTCATCGTAGTGGCGATCGCGTCGTTGGTCAGACGAGCCCAGCACCGGGAGGGCGATGGAGGGGCATGCAGGAGCGCGCCCGATTCAATATCTCCCTCTGCCCACGCATGACCTAGCTCATCTAGGTTATCGAGCCAGGGCCGCAGGCTTGATGTGGCATCCGAGAAGCATTTGCGGTCTTTCACGGAGTCAATGTGAAAATTCTGGATAGTTTCCCTGGCGCCTCTCACCAGCATCGGGAAGCGGGCGTTGATCATCGGGATCCCATGATCGCGGGCCATGCGGTCAATGGCTCGAGAAAGTGGCTCACCGGCTCGGGCTCCACTGAATTGCAGTGCAGCATCATGAATTTTCCAAGCCGCGTACATTGGGCGCATCCTCTCAATGCTCGCGTCATGCAGGCCATAGAGAATCTTGAGATCGCTCAATCGCGTGTACTCTTCTTCGGTGAGCTCGTCACGAAGCGTTCTTCTACCTGAAAGGAACTTGAGCTTGCGGATGGCGGGCCACAGAATGAGGCTGCGAAATACCCCGCCATCGTGCTCCACGGTCACGCCCGGAGGGCTCAGAATTGCATCAGACGTCGAGATTGCTGCTTCAACGCTGCGAGTATCGATGGATAGGCTCTTTCTTAGGGGTTGAATCGTGCCCAGTACAAGCAGCGTTGAAGAGCCTTTTCTGAACTGCCAGATGCGCGGGCCGGGGGCTGAGTGGACCGCGTGGATCGCAGGGAGATGAGTTGCATCGGCATTCTCTTGATCCGTTGCGTATCCATTGATGGGCGCCATCGCCATCAGGGCGATGGCCGCCAAGGTAATGGAAGGAGAATGAAATTGATCCATGTTCAATCCAGGCATGTCGTATAACGCGTGTGTGGCTTGGTTCGCGGGTCATTGGAGAACATGTGCCAAGCTTCATCGATTGTTTCGGGGTGGAACATCGGGAACTTGGAGGATTTCATGAAGTGTTGCCTGATGTACTGCCAATAGATGGCCTGAGGTCCCATTGCACGCTCAAGGAAACGATAGACTTCAGCCATCGTCCAGTAGTCAGCTACTTCAGATGGAAGCGATGCTCGCGTCGGTATAGGCTCGATGGCATCTCCGAAAGTAATAGTTGCTCGAAGATCCCGGTCAACGACGGAGATGGCTGGCAATATGCAACTTCCGGTTTTGCGCGCCATTGCGGCGGTTCCCAGCATGATGTCCAAGGGGCGCCCCAAAAATGGAATGCAATAGGCTTCTTCGCGAAAGCGGTGGACATCGGGCATCATGATGACTGCAGCTCTATTTTTCAGTGCGCGAAGCGCTATGCCTATCCCTCTGGCATTCGAGTGGATGATGCTCGCGCGGCATCCGGCGTGATTGAAGAGCCGGTGGTACAGGTCGTCGAACAATTCGTTGCCTGCATGGTTCTTTGGGTCGCCATAGAAGATGTAGATGTCACGCAGATGGCGAATGTGCTCCATCAGACGGACCGCAGACAGGGTATAGTGGCCGTGATGCGGCAGTGCGATCACAACTCCCCTGTCGGCAGGGAGCTTTCCATCGATTGAGGAGTAGTCGGAACGGTCGATGCAGTGGACCGCCTCCAACAGTGACGGGCGGCAAAGGTCAGCCAACTGGGAGCTGATGGAGGCTTTCGATTGATACCAGCTGTAGTAGGAATCCATATCGAGTCCGCTGACTTCGCATGCGGAGAGGATGGCTTTCCTTTCCCTATCGGAAAGGGTCAATCCAAGCTGTTGCTCTGTCTGGACGCTGTGCCGAAAGGTGGCCTCCGGGGCAGGCTGACGACTCTCATGTGCTTGACTTTCGTGCATCCTGGACCTCCTTTGCTGGCTGCGATGCGCGGTAGAGGTTCTTGAGTTGTCCATGGAGCCAATCGAAATGCTTGGGATTGAAGTCAGGATGCTTCCAGTACATGTGCATCAGAGCTGAGTGAAAGACACGCTGACGGAATCTGCTCTCGACTAGCCGTGTAGCAGGCCATCGCTTTGTCTGAACTGGTTGCGCGAGCCAGTCTCCTCCAAGCTTCTGGTTGGAATCCAGATGGTTCGAAATAGTGCGCAGAACGGAAGTGATGGGTGAGCAGGGTGGCAATTTGATCGTGTCATCGCATGTGCCTGTCATGATTTGAAATTCGTGGATGCTGTTGAGGACTCCTTCCACCAGAGGCAGGTAGCGCTGCTGCCCGTGGTGGGACGTCAAGACAGGAGCGTCAAGGCTGGATGTAAGCTGGTCACTGAACACGATAATGGTGTGAATTCCCGCATCACCCTCCAGTTTGCGAAGCGCGTCGGATGGCGTTGTCGAGTAAGCGGGATCTGTGCCAATTGTCTCGGTGATCAATCCCCTTCTGCGGAGTTCGATAGCGCGATTAATATTGGATCGAGTCGTCGCGGCAATGATTGCGGTCGATGATGATGTGTCGTTTGGCAAGGGGAATGTTCCATCGCATCGCATGCGGCTTTGTTCTGGGCTTTGTGCTATTCGGCTCATGCCGTCATGACTGCGAGTCATCGTGATTCTGATCCTGTTTGATAGTGTTGATGGCACGCATCCACGCCGCGTGCCATCAACGGAGTCTGTCAGCGCTCTTCGTAATTGTTCGATCCGCAGCAGTCACTGCTGAATGCGGCTACTTTGATTTCGTCCGCCTCGGTTTCAAACACTGCGTCGAGGGATCTTGCATTTGCGCTGGATGATTTCATCCATGCGGCGACGGCGTTTGGATCTGAAATGGTTGCGGATGCGTGCATGACGTAATTCCTTTTATAGGTGTGTGTTGATGACCAGGGCACATCCCTTGGTCGGCATCAAGAATGCGCCGTCCGTATGGCTACTTGCTGTCAGTGGTAGCGGGTTCGTTGCGTAGGACTTCTCTTTTAATTTCTGCATCAGTCTCGTAGTCGAGCAAGCTGCTCTGCGCGCTGTGTCCGTGGCTTGTTCTGATGCCTGGAGCTTCTCTTGAATGTCGGGGCCGGGGATGTAGCGCAGGGCGGCGTCGAGATCCTGGATCGGTTCGGCGCTCGCGTGTATCAATCAGACGAGGACGTGACTCAGGGAGCATCCTCGAGTGGGAGGCGATCACTGGATATTTCACGACTGGATGCGTTTGCATCGCGTGTCGGGGAGGTCATGGGTTGACGGTGCTACCATCCCCATTCGGTAGCTCGGAGAACGGTCTGTTCACCGTTTTGACATTGCCGTGCCGACCGTTGATCAGCAGACATGGGCTCGAGACTCTATCTGCACTATAGGAGCAGTGATGCAGGTTCAATCGTGCTCAAAGACTCGGATGCACTTCCGTATCTTTCGTTGCCTATCGCTGGTGACGAGCCTTGTGACCGCTGTTCCAGCCATCGCGGACAATGGCGAGGTGAGCGGAACACGTGAGGGCTCACTTGAGCAGGTCATCCTGCTCAGCCGCCACAACCTGCGCGCGCCGGTGGTGGCGTCGGGCGCGCTGGCCAATGCCACTCCGGAGCGCTGGCCAGGCTGGGACGTGGGCGCAGGCGAGCTCACCACCAAAGGCGGCGTGCTGGAGGTCTATATGGGCCGTTACATGGGCCGGTGGCTGCGTCAGGCGCAGCTGTTGCCGGCTTCGGGTTGCCCGCAGTTGGCTGACTTCCACGCCCATGCCAACAGCCTTCAGCGCACCCAGGCCACCGCGCAGTTCTTCGTTGCCGGTGCCTTCCCGGGCTGTCATGTCGCGGTCGAGCAGCGCATGGCGCTGGGCACGATGGATCCGTTGTTCAATCCGGTGATCCACAACAGAGACACGGTCTTCCGCGAGCGCGCTATGTCGGCAATGCAGCCAGCGCTGGCCGCATCGGAACTGGCACCGGCACTGTCCGTGGTGGAGCAGATCACCCGCTACCCGCAGTCGGCGGCCTGTGCGGGGCACAGCGAGTGCCATCTGATGCTGGCCGACACGATCTTCAATGCGGAACCGGGCAAGGAACCACGCGCGTCCGGTTCGCTGGCCCTGGCCAGCGGGTTGGTCGATGCCTTCTTGATGGAGCACTACCAGGGCAGTGGCATCCCCCGCGAAGGCTGGGGCCGGTTGACCACCGAGGCGCAATGGCAGGCGCTGGCGCAGATCCGCAACCGCTACCAGGACATCCTGTTCGGAACGCCCGAAGTGGCGCGCGATGTGGCCGCCCCGCTGCTGGCAAGAGTGAATGCGTTGTTCGAGGACCCGGCATCGCCAAAGGTGAGCCTGCTGGTCGGCCACGATTCCAACATTGGTTCGGTGCTGGTGGCGTTGGGAATCACGGACTACAGCCTGCCGGGGCAGTACGAGAAGACGCCGATCGGCGGCCTGCTGCAGTTCGAGCGCTGGCGTGATCGTGGGGCCGGTGAAGTGCGTTACCGGTTGGTGTATGTCTATCCCACGCGCGAGCAGCTACGTGGTGCGATCCCGTTGACCGACGCACAGCCGCCGGGCCGGGTGGAGCTGATGCTGCCGGGCTGCGCGCAGTCGGGTTGCAGTGAAGCGCAGTTCAACAACCTGTTGCATTCACCTTGAATCCGGGATGGATGGCGGCGTCGCAGTGTGATGAGACGGAAGCAGCTTCGCGCCCCTTATGCTCGGATTCGAGTAGTCTCCAGCAATCAACCAAGCGATCCCGGTGAATCATGAACATCACGGACTTCCTTGTAATGGACGGTGATGGAGATGAAATATGGGCCGACCCCCATGGCAGCAACATTGCCTTTACGTGTTTTGATTGTGGATATCCGGTGGTGGCTGATGCCTCGGAGAACCAACGTGGGAGCGATGAGGATTGTCCCGCTGCCTGCCGCGGGTGTGGTGTGGAGTACTTCCTCGATTTGAGACTGGACTCGAGGAAGCTGTATATCCACATCGTCTGATTGAGTGGCGGCAGAAGCGGTGCGAACCAAGGTTCGCACCCACCAGGATGGCAGTTCGCACCACCAGGATGGCAGTTCGCAACCGCCAGAACAGAAAACGGCCCGGGTTTTTCCCCGGGCCGTTATCATTCAGCTCACACCGGCGCGATCACTCGATCGGCTGGTCCAGCATCAGCTGGCGTGCGAAACGCACCGGCGGTGCGCCGTAGGACAGTACCTGGTCGTGGTACGCCTTCAGGTTGAACTTGTCGCCCAGCTTCTCCTGCACCGCCTTGCGGGTGTCGAAGTGTTCCTGCGCACCGACGAAGTAGGTCGGCAGCTGCGCCGAGGTCAGCTGCGCGCGCACCCACTTGCCGGCCGCTTCGCTTTCCTGCTGGAACGCGTCGTGGGTCATCAGGTGCATCGCCTTCTCGCGATCCCAGTTGTCCACGTGCACGCCCTGGTCGAGGATCGCGTTGGAGATCGTGCGCAGGTAGAACTTCAGCTGCACCAGGTGGAACAGCGGGTCGTTGTTGAGGTAACCCTGCTCCTGCATCATGCGCTCGGTGTAGACCGCCCAGCCTTCGGCGAACAGGCCCGAACGCAGCACCGCACGCAGGGTGGAAGGGAACTTGGCCGAATGCCAGCCCTCCAGGTAATGGCCCGGGGTGCCTTCGTGGATGCTCAGCAGGTGGATCATGCGCGAGTTGTACTCACGCAGGAACGAGTCGACCTGCTTGTCGTTCCAGTCGTCCGGAATCGGCGACACGGCGTAGAAGGTCTTCAGGTTCTTGTCCAGCGGACCCGGCGAATCGCAGTAGGCCACGGCCACGCCACGTTGGAATTCCGGCATCAGGATGATGTCCACCGGCGCATCGGGCAGCGTCATCAGGTCGTGCTCGCGCACGAATGCGGTGGACTGCTCCAGCGCGGCCTTGGCATCGTCGACGACCTTGTCGCGTGCCGGCTTGTCGGCGTAGGCCAGTTCCAGCGCAGCTTCGATCGCCTTCTGCTGCTGCTCGTCGGTCGGCTGGGCCGGCATCTCCGGCGCACCCGGCTTGTCCTTCAGCACGGTCTGCGCGATGCCGTACATGTCCTCGCGCACACGCTTGAGTTCGGCGCGCGCACGGTCACCGATCTCCTGGCGCGACAGCGAGGAGCTCAGCGCGAATTTCAGCTTCTGGTCGTATTTCTCCGCACCGATGCGGAAATCGCCCTTGGCGTTCGGTACCAGGGTCTTGTCCAGCCAGGTCTGTTGCTCGTCCACGGCCTTCTTCAGGCCGTCGATGGCCGCTTGCAGACGCTGCTGGTCGGCCTGCGGCAGTTCGCCGATGTGCGGGGTGATGAAGGTATCGACGATGCTGAGGATGCCCTTGTTCTGCTTGGCAACGGTCTCGGCGTGGATCTTCGGCACGCGGGCCGGGTCCAGGTTCTCGCGGGCCTGGGCGAAGATCGCCGGCAGCTTTTCCATGCGCGCGGTGGCCGACTTCAGGCGCTCCGGCAGTGGCGCGAACTCGCGCGCCATCAGGCCGTAGATCGCGCTGCCGGCGATGCCGTTGTACAGCTGCGGGTCCCACTTGCCGGACTGAAGCACTTCGGCGTTCCAGATTTCCGACTGCAGCTGGTTGCGCAGGATCGCCGCGTCCACCTGGTTCTCGCGGCCCAGCTTGGCCACGTCGATCTTGTCCAGCTCGCCCAGCAGCGCCTTGTAGGCGGCCACGGTCTTCTGCTGGCCGGCGGCACTGAGGTCGTCCAGTTCGCTGTCGTAGCGGTGGTCACCGATCTGGGTGGCGCTGACCGGCGACAGCTGCATCCAGGTATCCAGCGCGCGCTTGGAGAGATCGGCGAAGGCGGCATCGACCGCCGCATCACCGGCCCGCTGGCTGGCGGCCGGGGTGGAAGCGTTGGTCGGGGCGTCGGCCGGCTGGCAACCGGCCAGCGCAGCGACCAGGGCGAGGGCAAGAAGATGCGGGCGCATCGGCATTCCTGTACGGGGTCAAACCCTGAGCATAGGGCCCCGTCGCTGCTTTGTCCCCGTGCCATAGGATTACCATGGGCGGATTCAAGGACCCTCCAAAGGAGCGCAGGACATGGAATACCAGGGAAGCTGCCATTGCGGCAGGATCGCATTCACCGTACAGGCCGAGGCGCCGATCAGCGACGTCATCGACTGCAACTGTTCGATGTGCCGGCGCCGCGGCAGCCTGCTGTAGTTCGCCCCGCGTGCGGCGTTCCAGCTGACCACCGATCCGGCTGACGTGGCCACCTACCACTTCAACAAGGCCCACATCGACCATCACCACTGCCGCGAATGTGGCGTCGCCCCCTACAGCGAAGCGGTCGATCCGCGTAGCGGCACACCGATGGTGGCGGTGAACGTGCGCTGCGTGCCGCAGGTCGATCTGGCTGGCCTTTCGGTGACCTCCTACGACGGAGCCGCACTGTGACGGGCGCGCGCGCCTGGACGCGCAGCCTGGCGATGCCGGTGGTGCTGCTGGCATTGGCGGGCTGCGCCAAGCAGGGCGACATGGCCGCGGATGCGGGCGCCCCGGCCGCCGAAGCGGCCGTCGCGTCGCCAGAAGGTGCGTTCCTCGCCTATGAACATGACGTGCAGGTGCAGCTGGAGGCGGCAAAGATCGCGCCGCGCATCCAGCAGATCGCCCAAGCCTGCCAGAGCGCGAAGTTCGGCGACTGCGCGGTATTGCAGGTCGACCAGCGCAGTGGCGAGCAACCCAGCGGTGAGGTCAAGGTGCGCATCGCGCCGAAGGGCGCCGAGCCGCTGATCGCGATGGCCGGTGAGGGCGGAACGCTGCAGTCGCGCACCACCCGCGCCGAGGATCTGGCACAGGCCGTGGCAGACACGGCGCTGACCAAGGCGCGGCTTGAAAAGGAGCACGCCCGCCTGCTGTCCTACCAGGACCGCAAGGACCTGAAGATCGAAGATCTGATGGCGATCACCACGCGCCTGTCAGAGATCGAGGCGGGTGTCGAGCAGGCCAACAAGGACGCCGCGCAGCAGCGCCGGCGCATCGATACCCAGCTGGTGACGCTGCACTTCGAGACCACTTCGGGCCAACGCAGCCGAAGTGAGATCGGCGAGGCGCTGAGCGAGTCGGGCAGCATTCTCAGCACCAGCGTGGCGTTCCTGATTCGTGCTGTTGCCGCGCTGCTGCCGGTGGCGGTGCTGGCCCTGGTCGCAGCCTGGGGCGTGCGCGCATGGTGGCGTCGCCACCGTCGCAAGCTGCCGCCCAACCGCTGAGGTCAAGGCTGATGCCGGCAGCCCGCCGGCATCAGCCCTCGTCGGTTTCGTACTCGACGAACACATCCAGCTCCAGCGCCAGATCCTGCACGGCGTCGCGCACCTTCTGCGCGGTGCTTTCATTGCCCACTTCCACTTCCAGCTCGTGGATGCCCGGGCCGATGTCATCGGACAGCCCGGCCGAGCTGGAGTCGTCGTCGTCCATGTGCGGCATCAGGTCGTCGGTTTCCTCGACATGCTCGATGCCATCCAGGCCGAGCAGCAGGTCGCTGATGGCACGGGCGTCGTCTTCGGTTCCGGTAATGCGCAGTCGCAGCATGGCCATGGCGTAGGTACGTTGTGGAGTTGCCTGCAGCCTAGCCAGCATCGGGCAAAGAATGGGTGAGGGCGAAGTCAGGTGGGCGTGGCCGGGCGCCCGAGCAGGCTGTCCGGCAATGCCGGAATCGGTGTGCGTTCGTCCTGCGCCTGTTCCAGCAGCCAGTCGATGAACAGGCGTGCGGCCGGGCTGGGCGGTTGTCCTTCGGCATGCACTACGTGATACGCATAGCGCGCCTTCAGCGCCGGGCCGGGCAGGCGCACCACCTCGTAGCGCTGCAGGTAGGGCTGGGCGATGTGGGTGCGCGCCAGCACCGCGCCCATGCCATACACCGCTGCACGCATCGCGTCGGTGCTGTCGGCGAAGGTGTGCATGGGTGGCAGCGGCGACGGCGTGCGCACGCCGGCGTGGCGGAACCAGTCGCGCCAGCCCTGCGGCGACAGGTCGGTCAGCAGCGGCAGGTCGGCGATGCGCGCCGGATCGACCAGCGTTTCGACGCCGGCCAGTGCCGGTGAGGCGACCGGGAACAGGTAGTCATCCATCAGGTGCTGCGCACGCAGGCCGGGCCATTGGCCCAGGCCGTAGCGGATGCCCACTTCCGGGCCGTTGTCGTCATAGCGATCCAGCCCGCTGCCGGTATGCAGCTCGATGCGGATGTGCGGGTAGGCCTGGGTGAAGCGCGGCAGCCGTGGCAGCAGCCAGCAGTAGGACAGCGAGCGCAGCGTGGTGATGCGCAGCGGCACGCTGTCGGCATCCGGCTGCAGGTGATGGGCGACGGCCGCGACATCGGTGAAGGCGGCGCTGGCAGCGTCGGCCAGTTGCCGGCCCTCGGCAGTCAGGCGCACGCCGCGGGCGTGGCGCAGGAACAGGCGAACTTCAAGTACTTCTTCCAGGCGGCGGACGTGGTGGCTGACCGCGCTGGCGGTCAGGTGCAGCTCCTGCGCGGCCTGGGCGAAGTTCTGGTGGCGCGCCGCGACCGCGAACACGGCCAGTGCGGGTAGCAGGGAAGGGCGTAGCAGCATGTCGAGCCTCAAACCATATTTGTGGCTGGCAGCGATACTACGCGCTTGTGCCGCGGGCGTCTGCGCCTGATCCTGTCCGCCTTGGCGAAGAATTGACGATGTACGGAGGCAAGGCATGAATGCGGTCCCACAGGCGGCCGAGCGCGATTGGCGCACGCCGCTGGAATTGACCCTGCTGGGCGCCATCTGGGGCTGCTCGTTCCTGTTCATGCGGGTGGCGGTGCCGTCGTTCGGCCCGTTCGCGCTGGTCGAGGTGCGGCTGGTGCTGGGTGCGCTGGTGCTGCTGCCGTTCCTGTGGCGCGCCCGCGCGCAGTTCCCGCCGCGGCGCTGGCTGTGGCTGGCGCCGATCGGCCTGATCAACTCGGCGTTGCCGTTCGTGCTGTTCGCCTATGCAGCGGAACAGGCGCCGGCGGCGATCGGCGCGATCTGCAATGCGATGACGGTGCTGTTCGCCGCGCTGATCGCGTTCCTGTTCTTCGGCGAGAAGATCGGCATGCGCCGTGCCGGGGCGCTGCTGGTCGGCTTCGCCGGCGTGGTGGTGCTGGCCACGGCCAAGGTTTCCGGCCTGAGCATCGGCACCGCAGTGCTGGCCGGTGCGGCGGCATCGCTGCTGTACGGCCTGGGCGTGAACCTGGTGAAGCGGCACATGACCGGGTTGCCGTCGGCCGCCGCCGCGGCGGCAACGCTGTCCTGCGCCTCGCTGTGGATGCTGCCGATGGCGGTCAGCCACTGGCCGCAGGCGGCGATTCCGGCCAAGGCCTGGGGCGCGGCGATCGCCCTCGGCGTGGCCTGCACCGGGCTGGCGTTCCTGATGTTCTATCGCCTGATCGGCCGTATCGGCCCGTCGCGTGCGTCGACGGTGACCTACCTGATTCCGTTGTTCGGTGCGGCGTTTGCGTGGTTGTTCCTGGGGGAGGCGGTGACGGTACAGATGCTGGTGGCGGGGGCGTTGATTCTGGGGAGCGTGGCGGTGAGTCAGAAGGGCTGAGGCGTTGGCGTTTTGCGCGTGGCGCGTGCTGAAGGTGCTTCATTGTTCATGGGCGTTACTTTTCTTTGTACGCAAAGAAAAGTAACCAAAAGAAACGTTCCGCCGGCCGCGAGCCGGTGCTGCGCACCGGTACCCTGCGCTCCTCGGCCCGTCGAGGGACGGCGCGGGAACTCGCTGCGCTCAAACACCCGCGCCTCTTCGCCCTCGCCGGACCTGCGGTGCTCGGCTCGCTCAAGGCGGACCCAAGATCAAAGGCAAAAGCGGTCGCTTCGCTCGCCGGGCCCGGCCCGGCACTACCAAACATCGTCGTGCAGCTGTGGCTCTTGACCTTGAGTCCGCCTTGAGCGAGCCGAGCATCGCAGGGGAATCAGGGGCGAAGAGGTGCCGATGTCTGAGCGCAGCGAGTTCGGCACCGTCCCCTGATTCACCGAGAAGCGCAGGGGACCGACGTGCGAAGCACGGCGGCTCGCGACCTGGCGGCGCGTTTCTTTTGGTTACTTTTCTTTTCGCGCGAAAAGAAAAGTGACGCCCATGAACAGTGAAGCACCTTCAGCACGCGCCACGTGCAGGAAGCCAGGCTCCTACCGCACCGGCACCGGAATATTGCACAGATCGATATGCCCGGCCGGGCGCTTGTAGAAATCATCCACGCGGTTGCGCCGCGCCTCCACCGTATCGGCGAAGGTCTTCGAATCGGTGCGCAGCACCTGGATCGGCGTGCGCTCGGCCACCGGCACGTCGCTGGCACGGCGGATCGACACGATCGGCGTACGCAGCTTCGGGTCGGTGTAGAAGCCCATCGGCGCCGGTCCGCGCGGCGTCGCGCTGAGCAGTTCCATGCCCTTCAGCACGCGACCCACCAGCGTGATGTTGCGGTCCAGCTGGCGCGGTGACTGGCCGGTCACTACGTACAGTTCGGCGCCGATGCTGCTGTCTTCCTCGTTGCTGCGGCCGGCGCCGAGCATCCCGTAGCAGTGCGCCAGCCAGGCCTTGCCGGCTTGCGGGTCCTGGCCGACCGGGAAGCCGTCGACGAAACCGGTCTGCGCGGCCCAGCCATCGCGGTCCGGCAGCACGCTGACCTTCAGGCCGGCGCTGGCGCGCTCGAACTCGGCCGGCAGCTTGCGCGCGGCACTGCCGAACGGCTTGGCCTTGGCTGCGTCATCGGCGTCGGCATCGCCGAACTGCACCACGAAGTTGTCCTGCGAACGGTAGATGCTGGTGCCGTCCCAGAAATGTTCGTGGGCGAAGGTCTGGATGTTGGCCACATGCCGCGGGGCGAACTGCGGTGCCAGCTCGATGATCACGCGCCCGGCGGGCAGGTCCATGTACAGCAGGTTGGCCGGGTCCGGCGTGCGCCAGTCGCTGGCCGGCGAGGCGTCCAAGATCTGCTGCGGGCTGCGGTAAGGCGAGGCCGCGCTGGCCATGGCGGGCAGCAGGCAGGCGAGGGCGAGGGCGGTCAGGGCAAGGCGACGGCGGTGCGGCATGGGAACCCCGGAACATGAACGAGGCTTCGATTCTGCGCGAGCAATTCGGTCACGCCAACCGGCAGAGTGACTAACGACACATTCGCTATACCGAACTTCGCACTACTGTGGACTTCAACGTAGTGGAGGGCAGGTCATGGTCGAAGACGATGTCCACCTGAAGAAGTTCCAGAAGGAGCTCAGCGCCGGAACCGTGTCGCTGGCCCTGCTGGCGGTGCTGGCCCGGGCCGGGGAGCCGCTGTACGGCTATCTCATTGCCAAGGAGCTGGAGCGGGTGGGCGAGGGCGTGCTGAGCGGCAAGCAGAGCGCGCTGTACCCGGTGCTGCGCAACCTGGAGGGCGCCGGGCTGCTGGAAAGCCATGTGGAGCCATCCAGCAGTGGTCCGCCCCGGCGCTACTACCGCATCAATGAACGTGGCCGCGAGGTGCTGGCGCAGTGGCGCCAAGCCTGGCAGGCCACCCGTGATTCCGTCGATTCCGTGTTGGAGGGGGTACCGCAATGAACGACCCGAGCCTGGCAGGCCGAGCCCTGCCGACCACCATCCCGCAGTATCTGGCGCAGCTGCGCGCGGCGCTGGAAGGTGCCGATCCGGCGATGGTGCAGGACGCGTTGTACGACGCCGAGGAATACCTGCGCTCGGAGCTGGCGGCGCAGCCCGGCCGCAGCGAAGCCGAGGTCATCGCCGACGTGGCCGGCAGCTATGGCGCCCCGGACGAAGTGGCCGAGATCTACCGCGAGACCGAAGTGACGGTGAACCGCGCGCTGCGCACGCCGCGTGCGGATACCGCGCCGGTGCTGCGTGCAGCGGCCGAAGCCAGTGGCGTCGAGCCGGCCTCACCGCCGCAGGCGCCGGTGCAGCGTTCGCTGCTGGCGCGCTTCTTCGGCGTGGTGACCGATCCGCACACCTACGCTGCGCTGTTCTACATGCTGCTGTCGCTGGCCACCGGCATCTTCTTCTTCACCTGGGTGGTGACTGGCCTGTCATTGTCGCTGGGCCTGCTGATCCTGATCATCGGCATTCCGCTGACCGTGCTGTTCTTCGGCTCGGTGCGCGGGCTGGCGCTGCTGGAAGGGCGGTTGGTGGAAGCACTGCTGGGCGAGCGCATGCCGCGCCGCCCGCGTTACACCGACCGCAGCCGCACCTGGCTGCAGCGCATCGGCGACATGTTCACCGATGGCCGTACCTGGCTGACCCTGCTGTACTTCGTGCTGATGCTGCCGCTGGGCGTCATCTACTTCACCATCGCGGTGACGTTGCTGTCGCTGTCACTGGGGTTCATCTGGGCACCGGTGGCCGCCCTGTTCAGCGGTGACATTCCGGGCGTGTACGTCGACGGCGTGAACGTGTTGCCGATGGCCGCTTCGCCGCTGGTGGGCATCGTGATCGCCGCCGTGGGCGTACTGCTGCTGTTGTTGACCATGCACCTGGCACGCGGCGTCGGCAAACTGCATGGTCTGATCGCCAAGAACCTGCTGGTGCGGTTGTAAGCGGGAGCCCAGGCTTCGGTAGGTGCCAACCTTGGTTGGCACGATCGATCAGATGCCGGGATCCATGGTAGAGCGCCAACCAAGGTTGGCATCTACCAGGGCCTGGTTACCCCGCTTTTCGCCGCAACGGGGTGACGTTGCTCTTCTTCTTCGTAGCCTTCGCCGCCGGGGTTTCGGCATGCGCGGCGAAGAAGTCGCGTACCTTCGGGTACACCACTTCGCGCCAGCGACGGCCACTGAAGATGCCGTAGTGGCCGGCGCCTTCGACGATGAAATGCTCGCGGCGGTCAGCAGCAATGCCGGTGCACAGCGCCTGCGCGGCTTCGGTCTGGCCGAGGCCGGCGATGTCGTCCAGTTCGCCCTCGATGCTCAGCAGCGCGGTATCGCGGATCGCCGACGGGTCGACCTTCTCGCCATTGACCACCCACTCGCCACGCGGCAGCAGGAAGTCCTGGAACACCACGCGGATGGTGTCCAGGTAGTACTTGGCCGGCATGTCCAGCACCGCGTTGTACTCGTCGTAGAAGCGACGGTGCGCGTCGGCGTCTTCCAGGTCGCCCTTGACCAGGTCGGTGTAGAAATCCCAGTGCGAGCTGAAGTGGCGGCTCGGGTTCATCGACAGGAAGCCGGCGTGCTGCAGGAAGCCCGGATACACGCGGCGGCCGGCGCCGGGGTAACTGGCCGGCACGGTGTGGATGACGTTGTTCTCGAACCACGACAGCGGGTTCTGCGTGGCCAGGTTGTTCACTGCGGTCGGGCTGCAGCGCGCATCGATCGGGCCGCCCATCATCACCAGCGTGCGCGGCGTCGGCTCGCCACGGCTGGCCATCAGTGAAACCGCGGCCAGCACCGGCACGGTGGGCTGGCACACGCTGACCACGTGCAGGCGCTCGACACCCAGGTGGCGGATGAACTCCTGGATATAGGCGATGTAGTCGTCCAGGCCGAACTCGCCTTCGCTGGCCGGTACCATGCGCGCGTCAACCCAGTCGGTGACGTACACGCGGTGGTCGCGCAGGAGCGTGCGCACGGTATCGCGCAGCAGCGTGGCATGGTGGCCGGACAGCGGTGCCACCACCAGCACGAACGGCTGGTTGAGCATGGTGTGCAGCTGGTCGGCTTCATTGCTGTGGCGCTTGAAGCGCAGCAGCTTGCAGAACGGCTTGCTTACTTCCTCGTGCACGACGATCGGCACGCGCTCGCCTTCGACCTCGATTTCGTTGATGCCCCACTCGGGCTTCTCGTAATCCTTGCCGATGCGATGGAACAACTCGTTGACCGCCGCCAGGCGATCGGCACCCGGCATCTGCGACCACCAGTGGCCCGGGTTGGCGAAGAACTTGGCGTTGGCCTGGGCCTGGTGCACCCAGGGGGCAAGCAGGTTGCGGGTCAGTTCGTGCAGTTGATAGAGCATGACGACCGAATATGTATGGTCATATGTTGCCGCGCAGCATATCCCATCCGGGTGTCCCGCACGTTAAGTTGCCTGAAAATAATGAATCCGAATTCACATCCGTTCCAGCGCGGCGGCATCGCCTGCCAGGGCGGGGCCGAGCCAGCAGTGCGACCCCACCGGCTGCAGGCCGTGCCGGGCCAGCGTGCGGCGGTACCAGCGCGCCGGGCGGGCGTGGAAGCCCTCGTGGTCGCCGTCGAATTCATCCTCGGCGGCGAAGGTCTCCAGGAAGGCCACGCCACCGGTCAGCTCGGCCACCCCGGCCAGGCCGGCGCGCAGTTCACGGTCGGGCACGTAGTGCATCACGTCCGAGCACACCAGCAGGTCGACCGGGGCGCAGGGCCGCAGCCAGGCGAAATCACCGAAGGCGGCCAGGTGCAGGTTGCGGGTCCTGCCGTAGCGGCGCACAGCGTACTCGCTGCTGTCGAAGCCGAGATATTCGACCTTCGGACGCAGCTTCAGCAGCGGTGCGCGCCAAGCGCCTTCACCGCAGCCGATATCCAGCACGCTGCGGATCGGCCGCTCCAGGTAGTACTCGGCGCTGGCCACGGCCAACGCAACCTTGCGCGCCAGGCGGGCGCTGCCGCCGATGTCGGCACGGCGGTACCAGCGTTGGAAGTAGGCGGCGTCGTAGGTCTTGTCCATGGGGCGGTGCGCGATCGGGGAAAACGGCGCCTATCGTACGGTGTTGCGGCGCGCCATGCGTCGATGTGTCGCGGCGGGCGTGCCTGCGGCGGCTTCGCCACGGCATGCGAGAATGGCCGCCAACCTACGCCAGCCGCCGGAGCGAGCGCATGCAGAGCTACTACTGGGTCAAGACCTTCCACATCGTGTTCGTGGTGGCGTGGATGGCCACGGTGTTCTACCTGCCGCGCATCCTGGTGAACCTGGCCGAGACCGCGGGCCAGCCGGCGGTGAGCGAGCGCCTGCAGCTGATGGGCCTGCGCCTGTACCGCTTCGGCCACTCGATGTTCGGCTTGGCGTTCCTGCTCGGCCTGGTGCTGTGGCTGGGCTACAAGGTCATCCCCGATTTCCCGACCATGGTGGCTCCGGGAGCTGCCGGCTGGCTGCACGCCAAGCTGGGGCTGGTGGTGCTGCTGCTGGTGTACTTCGGCTGGACCGGTCGCCTGCTCAAGGGCGTGGCCAAGGGCCGGGCGCTGCCGTCGTCGCGCGCGCTGCGCTGGATCAACGAGGTCCCGCTGCTGGCGTTCATTCCGATCGTGTGGCTGGTGCTGGCCAAGCCGTTCTGAGGCGGGGTCACCTGCGTCCGGTAGATCCACGCCATGCGTGGATGCTGTCAGGGCGCAAACGAAGGAGCCGGGCAAATGCCCGGCTCTTTCATTTCTGCAATCACCTCGTGTTGCCGGCCAGCGGCCGGCACTACCGGGCTTAGGCTGCTTCGTACGTGCCGTAACTGCGCAGGCGCGTGTAGCGCTGTTCCAGCAGCTGTTCGGTGGACAGCTTGTCCAGCGCGTCCAGTTCGTTCAGCAGCACGGCCTTCAGGCGCTTGGCCATCTGCGTCGGGTTGCGGTGGGCGCCACCGGTCGGCTCGCGCACGACCTTGTCGACCAGGCCCAGGCTCTTCAGGCGCGGGGCAGTCAGGCCCAGTTGTTCGGCCGCTTCCTTGGCCTTGCCCGCGTCCTTCCACAGGATCGAGGCGCAGCCTTCCGGCGTGATGGTCGAGTACACCGCGTATTCCAGCATCACGGTGCGGTCGCCCACACCCAGTGCCAACGCACCGCCGGAGCCGCCTTCACCGATCACGGTGCAGATGATCGGCACCTTCAGCTCGGCCATCTCGATCAGGTTGCGCGCGATCGCTTCGGACTGGCCGCGCGACTCGGCGTCGATGCCCGGCCAGGCGCCGGCGGTGTCGATCAGGGTCAGCACCGGCAGGCCGAAGCGCTCTGCCATCTTCATCAGGCGCAGTGCCTTGCGGTAGCCCTCCGGCTTGGGCATGCCGAAGTTGCGCTTGATCTTTTCCTTGGTGTCGCGGCCCTTCTGGTGGCCGATCACCATTACCGCGCGGCCATTGATGCGGGCCAGGCCGCCCATGATCGCCTTGTCGTCGGCGAAGGCGCGGTCACCGGCCAGCTCCTGGAACTCATCGAACATGACGCGGATGTAGTCGGCGGTGTACGGACGCGACGGGTGCCGGGCCAGCTGCAGCACCTGCCACGAGGTCAGGTTGCGGAAGATCTGCGCGGTGCGCATGCGCAGCTTGTCCTGCAGCGCGTGCACTTCCGCCTCGACATTGACCGCCGGCCCGGCACTGGCGTTGCGCAGTTCCTGGATCTTGGCTTCCAGGTCGGCGATGGGTTGCTCGAAGTCGAGGTAGTTCGGATTCATCGGAAGCCGTCGTGTAAAGAAGGGGGCAATTCTAGCCGAATGCGTGCAAACCACCCGTACGCCTTCGTCTGGAAGGCGACGGTAGCGCAGCCGGGCAGGCGGCGCCAGTCAGCTCAGGGCACCACCAGGGCGCTGCGGCCCATCAACTGGCTGCGCTGGGAAACGAAGTCGTTGTAGGCCTCGTTGGCCTCCCGGCCCAGGCCGCTGCCCAGGGTGGCGGTGGCCGAGGTGAAGGCCATCTGCGCGTCGAAGTCCTGCTTGCGCAGGGCCTTCTGTTCATCGGCGGTGGTGGCCTTCAGCCAGCGCGCATAGACCTCGCGCAGCGGCGCGGCGTGCGCCTCGAAGGCGGGGTCAAGGGCCGGCAGGCTGGCCGGGGCCGGCTCCAGGCTGAATGCCGGCGCGACGTAGCCGGCCGGCTGTTGGCGCTTGAATGCACCGGGTTCGCCCATGCCTTCTTCGACGTAGGTGATGAAGTCCGGGGCCGTGAACACCTTGGCCACGATCTGGCCGCCGCTGGAATCGACATGGGCCACCACCTTTTCCTTCGGGAACGGCTCGCGCACGCCGTAGGTCCAGGTCTTGTCGATGAACAGGTCGTGGCGCGTCTCGAAGGGACCTTCGAAGCTGACCCCGCCCAGTTCGATCCCGTTGTTGCCGACGCCGAAATTCTTCAGCTTGCTCTCGTCGGTGACGTAGACCTCGCGTGCGATCACGTATTCGCTCAGGGTCGGGTTGATCAGGCCGCCACGACCGTCGACGTAGACGATGAAGCGCACGTCGCCAAGCGCGTCTGTGTGCAGGCGATGTTCGCCAATGGCGAGCGAGATCGGGCGCGAGCCGTGCGCGGCCACTGGCACGTCCTGGCCGTCGATGCTCAGCGCCAGCGGCGCGTCGGTCGGGTTGTCGATCTGGAACTCGATCTTCGACGGCGAGCAGGCGGCCAGTGCCAGCGCGGCAACGAACGGAAACAGCAGGGTCTTCATGGGCGATCGTCCTTGATGGTTGGAACGGGAAAACAGGAACACGAAGGAGCCAGCCTCAGCTGGCCCACGGCGGGCTGTACCGCACCTTCAGCGTGCGTACGGCCGGGTCGGCGCGCAGCGCCTCCATCAGCTTGGAATCGATGCGTACCGCGCTCTGCCCGGAGACATCGAGCATGCCGGCGACACCGCCGTGCGGGCCCTTCAGCAGCAGGTCCAGGCGCAGCGGCGTGCGCCCCGGGCGATGGCGGTCGAGCAGGGCATTGATGCGCTCCCAGACCGGGCGCTGCTGGCGCAGGTCCAGGCGCAGCGACAGCCGCGTGGCGTAGTTGGCGCAGACTTCGTCGAAGTCCCAGCACTGGCGGATGCGCAGCGCGTAGCCACCGTTGAACTCGTCCTCGCGCAGGCCGCCCTTGACCACCAGGATGCGGTCCTTGGTCATCAGGTGGCCGAACTCGGCCATTGCATCGGAGAACGCACTGCACTCGACGCGGCCGCGGCCATCCTCCAGCTGGATGAAGATCTGGCTTTCGCCCTTGCGGCGCACGCCGACCACCTGGCCTGCCAGCACGGTCTGCACCTCCGGGCGCCAGCGCTTCTCGCCGCCACCGCCGCCACCGCTGTTGGCGCTCCAGATTTTCTCCACCGAACCCAGGTCGTTGCCTACCAGATCGCGCACATCGTCGCGCCAGGGATCGAACGGGTGGCCGCTGAGGTAGAAGCCCAGCGTGTCGCGCTCGCCGTTGAGGCGCTGCAGCAACGGCCATTCTTCGGCTTCTGGCAGGTCCAGCTGGATCGAAACGGTGCTCGGGTCGGGCCCGCCAAACAGCGAGTTCTGTCCGGACGCACGCTCGCGTGCCATCTGATCAGTGGCCTTGATCACTTCCGGCAACTGCAGCATCAACGAGGCACGGTTGCGGCCGAGCTCATCGAGCGCACCGCAGTTGATCATCGCTTCCAGCGTGCGCCGGTTGAGCTTGGCCGAGCCGACGCGGGTGCAGAAGTCCAGCAGATCCTTGAACGGGCCGCCCTTCAGTCGTTCCTCGACCACCGCTTCGCAGGCGCCCTGGCCCACGCCCTTGATCGCGCCCAGGCCGTACTGGATCGTGTCCGGGGTGACCGCTTCGAACATGAAGGCCGACTGGTTCACCTTCGGCGGCAGCACGGTCAGGCCGAGGTTGCGCACCTCGTCGAGGAAGCCGACCACCTTGTCGGTGTTGTCCAGGTCCGAAGACAGCGTGGCCGCCATGAATTCGGCCGGATAATGGCGCTTCAGCCACGCGGTCTGGTAGCTGACCAGTGCGTATGCAGCGGCGTGTGACTTGTTGAAGCCATAGCCGGCGAACTTCTCCATCAGGTCGAAGATCTCGTCGGCCTTGGGGCCATCGACGCCGCCCTTGGCCGCACCTTCGCGGAAGATCTCACGGTGCTTGGCCATTTCCGCCGGCACCTTCTTGCCCATCGCGCGGCGCAGCAGGTCGGCGCCGCCCAGCGAGTAGCCGCCGACGATCTGCGCCATCTGCATCACCTGCTCCTGGTACACCATGATGCCGTAGGTGTCCTTCAGGATCGCTTCGGTGCGCGGATCGGGATAGATGATTTCTTCCTGGCCGTGCTTGCGCGCGTTGAACGAAGGAATCAGGTCCATCGGGCCAGGGCGGTACAGCGACACCAGCGCGATCAGGTCTTCGAAACGGTCGGGGCGCGCGTCCTTCAGCAGGCGGCGCATGCCCGAGGATTCGAACTGGAACACCGCGCCGGTGTTGCCGTTGGCGAAGATGTCCTTGTAGGTGGGCGCATCGTCGAGCGGGATCGCGGCAATGTCGACCGGCGGAATGCCCGCGCGTTCGTGGCGCTTGTTGATCGCCTTCACCGCCCAGTCGATGATGGTCAGCGTGCGCAGGCCGAGGAAGTCGAACTTCACCAGGCCCACTTCTTCCACGTCGTTCTTGTCGAACTGGGTGACCGGGTTCTTGCCGAGCCCATTTTCGTCGTGTTCCGCATACAGCGGGCAGAACTCGCTCAGCGGCTCGGGCCCGATCACCACGCCGCCGGCGTGCTTGCCGGCGTTGCGGGTCAGGTCTTCCAGCTGCAGCGCCAGGTCGATCAGGTCGCGGACATCGTCCTCTGTCTCGTAGCGCTGGATCAGTTCCGGCGACGCCATTTCCGAGCTCGGGCCTTCCTTGCCCCTGCCCAGCGCATCCTTCAGGTGGATACCCAGGATGTTCGGGATCAACTTGGAAACGCCGTCGACCAGGCCGTACGGGAACCCGAGCACGCGGCCGGAGTCGCGCACCACCGCCTTGGCGGCCATTGTGCCGTAGGTGATGATCTGGCTGACGCGCTCGCGCCCATACTTGCGCGCGACGTAGTCGATCACCTCGTCGCGGCGGTCCATGCAGAAGTCGATGTCGAAGTCGGGCATCGACACGCGTTCCGGATTGAGGAAGCGCTCGAACAGCAGGTTGTACGGCAGCGGATCCAGGTCGGTGATCTTCAGCGCCCACGCCACCAGTGAACCGGCACCCGAGCCGCGGCCGGGGCCGATCGGAATGCCCTGGTTCTTGCCCCATTGGATGAAGTCGGCCACGATCAGGAAGTAGCCGGGGAAGCCCATCTTGATGATGGTGTTGAGCTCGAATTCCAGGCGTTCGAAGTACTCTTCCCGGGTCTTGCCCGGCGCCAGCGGATTCTTCTCCAGGCGCTCTTCCAGGCCCTCGCGCGACATCTTCTGGATCCAGGTATCCAGCGTTTCGTCGTCGGGCACCGGGTAGTTGGGCAGGAAGTAGGTGCCCAGCCGCATCTCGATGTTGCAGCGCTCGGCCAGCGCCAGCGTGTTGTCGATCGCGTCGGGGATGTCGGCGAACAGCGCGCACATCTCCTCGGCCGACTTCAGGTACTGCTGGTCGCTGTACTCGCGCGGACGCTTGGGATCGTCCAGCACGCGGCCGGTGGAAATGCACACGCGCGCCTCATGCGCGCTGAAATCGGAGGGCGACAGGAAGCGCACGTCATTGCTGGCCACCACCGGCAGGCCACGCTGGCCCGCAGCCATCAGCGCGAACTGGTTGAAGGTTTCCTCGCCCTCGCGGCCGGTGCGGGTCAGCTCCAGGTGCAGGCCATCGCCGAACACCCGTTGCCAGTCGGCCAGCTGCTGCTCGGCCAGCTCATGCTTGCCGTCCAGCGCCAGGCGTCCGGCCAGGCTCTGCCGGCCGGCCAGCGCGAACAGGTTGGCGTTGCCGGCCTTCAGCCAGTCCGGGTGGATGGCTACGCCGCCTTCGGGGCGATGGCCTTCCATCCAGGCGCGGGTCAGCAGCCGCGACAGGCTCAGGTAGCCTTCGCGATCACGGCACAGCAGGGTCATCCGCCACGGGTCCTGGCCTTCCTCGGCGATCAGCACGTCGGCACCGGCGATCGGCTTGATGCCCACGCCTTCGGCGGCCTTGTAGAACTTGACCAGGGCGAACAGGTTGTTGAGGTCGGTCACCGCCAGCGCCGGCAGGCCGAGCTCGACCGAGCGCGACAGCAGGTTGGCCTGCTTGGCCTTCTTCGGGTCCGCCTGGTCCGGCTTGGCCGGCACACGGATGGTGGAGTCCGCCAGCGAGAACTCGGTGTGGACGTGGAGATGTACGAAGCGGGAGTTGGACATGCCGGACCAGGTTGGAGCGCGCGGGCCCCGGGTGCTGACGGAGGTTCGTCGCCGGGGTCGGGAAGCGCTGGAATGCCCGGTCAGGGTAGCGAGGGCAGGGGGTTGCCACAAGGCTTGACAGGGGCACGGCGTGGCGCCGGATTCAGGCGTGCGGGAGACCGCCTTCTGTAGAGCCGAGCCCATGCTCGGCTGTCCAAAGCAGCCGAGCATGGGCTCGGCTCTACAACTCCAGCTGGCTCAGGCGATGGCCGCCGCCTGCGTCAGGTCCAGACACTCACGCACCGGAGCGAAGCTGCGGCGGTGCTCCATGCAGGGGCCGTGCTCGCGCAGGGCGGCCAGGTGGGCCGGGGTGCCGTAGCCCTTGTGCTGTTCGAAGCCGTACTTCGGATGGCGGGCATGCACCTCCTGCATGTAGCGGTCGCGCGAGACCTTGGCCAGGATCGAGGCGGCCATGATCGCGCGGTCGATGCCATCGCCGCCGACCAGCGCCTGCGCCGGCAGTGCCAGGCCCTTGGGCACCACGTTGCCGTCGATGCGCGCGAAGCCGGCCACATGGGCGACCGCTGCAACGACGTCACGCATGCCCTGCAGGGTGGCTTGGTAGATGTTCAGGCGGTCGATGGTGTCCACGTCCACCAGCACCACATGCCAGGCCAGGGCGCGCTCGATGATGCGGTCATGCAGCTGCTCGCGGCGGGCCGCGGTTAGCTGCTTGGAGTCATCCAGGCCGTTGATCCGTGGTCGCGACGGGTCGAACACCACCGCTGCCACCGCGACCGGCCCGGCCAGTGGACCACGGCCTGCCTCGTCGACGCCAGCGACCAGGCGCTCCGGCTCGACCACGGGCGCACCGTCGAACAGGGTCAGGCTGGCTGCGGCGGCGTGACGGCGGCTCATGCCTGTGCCTGGTCGCGCATCAGCAGTTCGCCAACGGCGTCGGCGGCACGCGCCGAGGCGTTGCGGCGCAGCCGCTCGTGCAGGCGCACGTAGGCATCCTGCAGATCGGTCACCCGCTGCGGGTGGTCGAACCACTGCTGGATGGCCGCGGCCAGCTTGTCCGGCGTGCAGTCGTGCTGCATCAGTTCCGGTGCCAGGTCCTGCCCGGCCAGGATGTTGGGCAGGGCGAAGCGGTCGACCTTGATCAGGCCGAGCGCCTTCACCAGTCGATAGGTCAGTTCGTTGACGCGGTAACCGACCACCATCGGCCGCTTCACCAGCATGGCCTCCAGGGTCGCGGTACCGGAGGCCAGCACCACCACGTCGGCGGCGATCATCGCGTTGCGCGCCTGGCCATCCAGCACATGCGAATAGGCCACCGGCAGCGCCGAGCGCGACAGCTGTTCCTCGATCAGTTCCCTGCAGGCCGGGTTGGCGGCAGGCACCACCACATGCAGGCCCGGAATGCGTTCGGAGACCTGCCAGGCGGCTTCGAAGAACGGTTCGCCCAGGCGCGAGATCTCGCCCAGGCGGCTGCCCGGCAACACTGCCAGCACCTTGGCCGAGGCCGGCAGTCCGAGCGCGGCGCGTGCTTCCTCGCGATTGCCCTGCAGCGGAATGTCATCGGCCATCGGGTGGCCGACGAAGCGCGCGTCGATGCCGTGCCTGGCATAGATCGGTGGCTCCATCGGGAACAGGCACAGCACCAGGTCGGCGCTGCTGCCGATCTTCTCGGCGCGCTTTTCGCGCCAGGCCCAGACCGAGGGACTGACGTAATGCACGGTGCTCACGCCACGCTGCTTCAGCCAACGCTCGATACCCAGGTTGAAGTCGGGGGCGTCGATGCCGATGAACACGTCCGGCTGCCAGTCAAGCGCACGCTGGCGGAACGCCGAACGTAGCTTGAGCAGGCGCGGCAGGTGGCGCAGCACTTCGGTCAGGCCCATCACCGCCAGCTCGCTGGCATCGTGCCAGGTCTGGCAGCCCGCGCTGCGCATGGCGTCGCCACCGATGCCGGCGAACTCGGCATTCGGGAAGCGCGCTTTCAGTTCGCGGACCAGGCCCGCACCGAGCAGATCGCCGGAGGCCTCGCCGGCCACCAGCGCGATCCGCAACGGGCGCTCGCTGAGCACCCGTTGCGCCGGGACGCTGCCGGTCATCGAGGCCAGCGGGATCACTGCGGCGCCGGCCGGCGCCTGGCCGGTCGTGCTGCTCATCGCAGCAGGGGCCTCTCGGCGTGCTCGATGAAGTCCAGCATCGCCTTTACGTCGTCGCTGTCACGCGCCTGCTCGGTCAGCTGCACCTTGGCCTCTGCCAGCGGCAGGCCCGCCACGTACAGCGTGCGGTAGGCACGCTTGATGGCCGAAATGCGGTCAGCGTCGAAGCCACGTCGCTTCAGGCCTTCGCTGTTGATGCCGCGCGGGCGTCCCAGCGAATCAGTACCGACCATGGTGAACGGCGGTACGTCACCATTGGTCAGCGCGCCCATGCCGAGGAAGGCATGCGCGCCGATCCGGCAGAACTGGTGGGCACCGGCGAAGCCGCTGATGATCACGTAGTCGCCCACGGTCACATGGCCGGCCAGGGTGGTGTTGTTGGAGAACACGCAGAAATTGCCGACATGGCAGTCGTGCGCCACGTGCGTGTAGGCCAGCATCCAGTTGTCGTTGCCGATGGTGGTGATGCCGCCGCCGCCGCCGGTGCCGCGGTTCAGGGTGACGAACTCGCGGAACACGTTGCGGTCGCCGATCACCAGTTCGGTGCGCTCGCCGCCGAACTTCTTGTCCTGCGGCTCGCCACCGATCGCGGCATGGCCGACGAAGCGGTTGTCGCGGCCGATCCGGGTCGGGCCGTGGATGCTGCAATGGGGGCCCACCACCGTACCGGCACCGATTTCAACGTCGGGGCCGATCAGGGTGAAGGCGCCCACCTGGACATCGTCGGCCAGGCGTGCGGCCGGGTCGATGACGGCGGTGGGGTGGATCCGCGGTGCGTTGTCAGTCATTGCTGCCTCCAGTGGATCAGCCCTTGGCGCCGGCACACATGACCTCGGCCGACGCGACGACTTCGCCGTTGACCTTGGCTTCGCCGTAGTACCAGCCCATGTTGCGGATCAGGCGCTTCATCTGCACGTCCAGCATCAGCACGTCGCCGGGGACGACCTGCTTGTTGAAGCGGGCGTTTTCCACCTTGACCATGTAGAACAGCTTGGACTGCGCATCGCGGCCAAGCGTGAGCTGGGTCATCACGCCGCCGGCCTGCGCCAGCGCTTCGATGATCAGTACGCCGGGCATGATCGGGCGGCCCGGGAAGTGGCCCTGGAAGAACGGCTCGTTGATGCTGACGTTCTTCTGCGCCAGGATCCGCTTGGCCTCGACGTCGAGTTCAAGCACCCGGTCCACCAGCAGGAACGGGTAGCGGTGTGGAAGCAGTTCCTGGATCTGGCAGACGTCGATCGGAAGCTGCAGCGAATCGTTCATTCTTTCTCCTTGCCAGCAGCCAGGACGCGGCGAGCCAATGCGTCCAGCTGCTTGAAACGCGCGGCGTTCTTGCGCCACGTACGGTTGTCGGTCAACGGGGTGCCGGATGAGTACTCGCCCGGCTCATGGATGGAATTGCGGACCACCGACTTGCCGGTGATCACGACCTTGTCGCAGATCTCCAGGTGGCCGACAACGCCGACGTGGCCGCCGAGCAGGCAATAGCGGCCGATCTTGGCGCTGCCGGCGATGCCGGTGCAACCGGCGATGGCCGAATGCGCACCGATCTGCACGTTGTGCGCGATCTGCACCAGGTTGTCCAAGCGTACGTCTTCGTCCAGCACGGTGTCTTCCAGCGCGCCACGGTCGACGCAGGTGTTGGCGCCGATTTCGCAATCGTCGCCGATGCGCACGCCGCCGAGCTGCGGCACCTTGATCCACTTGCCGGCGTCCATCGCCAGGCCAAAGCCGTCGGCGCCGAGCACGGCACCGGGATGCACGCGCACGCGCTTGCCCAGCCGGACCCGGGTGACCAGGGTGACCCGGGCGATCAGCTCACAGCCGGAATCCAGGCTGCAGTCCTCGCCGATCACGCTGCCGGCGCCGATGATGCAGTTCTCGCCGACCACGCTGCGCGCACCGACCGAGACGAACGGACCGATGTGCGCGCTGGCCGCAACCTGGGCACTGGGGTCGATCACCGCGCTGGGGTGGATGCCCGGCGGACGGGTCGGCGCGATGTCGAACAGCGCGGCGATCTTGGCGAAGGTGGTGTACGGGTCCTTGGCGACGAGCGCGGCGCCGGGAGCGGACTCGGCGTCTTCGGCACGCAGCACCACCAGCGAGGCCTGGCTGTCGGCCAGCTGGGCGCGGTAGCGCGGGTTGGCAAGGAAGGTCAGCTGGCCAGGACCGGCATGGGCGAGGGTGGCCACGCCATGGATGGCGGTGGCGGGGTCGCCATGGACCTGCAGGCCGAACTGCTCGGCGAGTTGCTGGGCGGTGTAGGTGGGAGTATTCACGGCGGGAGTTTAACGTGTGACGCCATTGCGGTCATGCGGGGTCAAAAGCGGCGCCTGGCTGATGTCCCGGGGTGATGGCGCAGGGGGCTGCCCAGGACACGCCGTAGACCCATCCCTGGGGGCTCGATGGCGCCTTGCTCGTGTGCGCTGTCCTGCGCACACGGCAAGACCGGGGTTGGGCGTCCTGCCCAACCCGCCCGAGGCATGCCTCGGGCCCATGGCGCCAACGGTCCTGGTCAGCCCCCTGCGCCATCACCAGATGATTTCACGCGAGCGCGGGAAGTAACGGCGGCGGCGAGCAAGTAAAACGAAAACGCCGGGCAATGCCCGGCGCTTCGCGCCCCGTCTGGTGGAGAGCCCCCCTTTGTTAAGGGGGGCGCGCCAGCGGCGCGGGGGATAGGTGAAATGCGCGGGCAATTCACCGGAGGTGGATCAGTTCTGAGGAACAGAGTTCCTCAGAACTGGCCACCGAACGTGAATTGCAGGCGCTCGATCTTGTCATCGTCTTCCTTCTTCAGCGGGAAGGCGTAGCTGATCGAGATCGGGCCGACCGGGGCGCGCCACAGCAGGGCCACACCGGTGGACACGCGCAGCTCGTTGGCCTTGAAGTTGTCCACGCCGGTATACACGTTACCGAAGTCGACGAAGGCCGACACACGCGCCGACGGGCTGTCGAACAGGCGCGGGAAGTAGGCCTCCACCGACCCAACGGTCTTCAGCGAACCACCCAGCGGCTGGCCTTCCGGATAACCGGTGGTGACTTCGCGCGGGCCGAGTGTGTTGTCCTCGAAGCCGCGCACCGAGTTGGTACCACCGGCGTAGAAGTTCTCGAAGAACGGCAGGCCGCTGGCGGTGACGGTGCGGGTGGTGCCATCCGGATTGGTCAGCGTACGGGTGTAGTCGTTGCCGTAGGCATCGCCGTAGCCGATTTCGGCACGGGTGTTGATCACCAGCGACGGCATGATCGGCCAGTACTTGCTGATCTGGTAGTTCAGCTTGTAGTACTCGATGGTCGAACCCGGCAGCGTGGTTTCCAGGCCGATGCGCTGGTAGGTACCGCGCGTGGGCATGAAGTAGTCGTTGCGCGAGTCGCGCGCCCAGCCCAGCTCGGTGCGCCATGCGTGGAAGGTGCGCTTACCGACTGCATTGATGTAGTCGATGATCGACTGCGGGGTCGAGCCTTGGTAAGTGGTGATCTGGTTGCTGTCGATGCCGAACATCAGCGAGACGGTATCGGTCTCGGTCAGCGGCACGCCAAACACCACCTGCGCGGCACCGTTGGTGCTGTTGTACTGCGCGGTGTTGAAGTCGGAGTAGTCCAGTTCGCGCCAGGACAGGTTGTAGCCCAGCGAGACGCCGTCATCGGTGAAGTACGGGTTGGTGTAGCTGAAGCCGTAACGCTGCAGGTAGCTGCTGCGCGAGGCTTCGACCGACACGCGGTTGCCGCCGCCGAGGAAGTTGTTCTGCGACAGCTGCACCGACGTGGTCATGCCGTAGGACTGCGAGTAACCCAGGCCGAACACGAAGCTGCCCGAGGTGGTTTCCTTGACGTTGTAGACGACGTCGACCTGGTCGTTGCTGCCGCTGACGGCCGGGGTCTCGACGTCCACCGATTCGAAGTAGCCCAAGCGCTGCAGGCGGATCTTGGAACGATCGATCGCGGCCTGCGAGTACCAGCTGTTCTCGAACTGGCGCATTTCGCGACGCATCACTTCGTCGGACGTACGCGTGTTCCCGCGGAACAGGATGCGACGCACCGACACGCGCGGGCCGGGCACGACCTGCATGTTGATCGCCACGGTCTGCTCGGCGCGGTTGGTGGTCGGGATCGGGTTCACCTTGGCGAACGCGTAGCCGATGTTGGACAGCGAATTGGTGATGGTGTCCGAGCTGAACTCCAGCAGCGCACGCGAGAACGTATCGCCGGACTTCTGGATCACCATGCGCTCGACGTCCTCCTGCGGGAGGATGGTGTCACCGCTGACCTTGATCTCGGAGATCTTGTACTGCGCACCTTCGGTCACGCCGGCGGTGAGGAACATGTCGCGCTTGTCGGGGCTGATCGACACCTGGGTCGAATCGATGCTGAAGTCGACATAGCCGCGGTCCAGGTACCAGGAATTGAGCTTTTCCAGGTCGCCGGACAGCTTTTCCTTGGAGTACTGGTCGTCACGGCGGTACCAGGACGCCCAGTTGTGCTCCTTGGACTCCCAGGTTTCCAGGATGTCCTTGCTCTCGAACTTTTCGGTGCCCACCAGGTTGACGTGGCGGATCTTGGCCGCCTTGCCTTCCTTGATGGCGATGGCGATGTCCACGCGGTTGCGGTCCAGCGGGCTCACCGTGGGGGTGATCTCGACGTTGTACTTGCCGCGGTCGTTGTACTGGCGGCGAAGTTCCTGGGTCACGCGGTCCAGGCTCAGCCGATCAAAGGTGCCGCCCTCGGTCAGGCCGATGTCGGACAGGCCCTTGAGCAGCTGCTCGGACTTGATGTCCTTGTTGCCGGTCACGGTCAGCTTGTTGATCGCCGGGCGTTCCTTGACGGTCACTACCAGGATGCTGCCCTGTCGGTCCAGCTGCACATCCTCGAAGAAGCCGGTCTTGTACAGGGCGCGGATCGTCTCGCCGACCTTGCTGTCGGTGACCGTCTCGCCACGTTCCACCGGCAGGTAGGTGAACACCGTGCCCGAGCTGATGCGCTGCAGGCCGTCGACGCGGATGTCGCTGACAGTGAAGGGCTCGGCTGCCTGGGCCAGGGCGGGGGCGCCGGTGACGGCGGCAAGGGCGAGGGCCAGCAGGCGGCGATTGGGGAGTCGCGTCATGTCACGTCCGGTAGGAAGGTCGATTTCATTGGTGCGGGATGCCGACGCTGTAGACGGCAACAACGTGGAAAAGTTCATCGCGGGACCAGGCCGAGGATGTCGTTGTAGAACGCCAACCCCATCAGCCCGGCCAGCAACGCCAGGCCGATGTACTGGCCGGCGGCGATGGCACGCTCGCTCAGCGGGCTGCCCTTGACCAACTCGATAAGGTAATACAGCAGGTGGCCGCCGTCCAAGATCGGGATCGGCAGCAGGTTGATGATGCACAGGCTGAGGGACAGCAGGGCAAGGAACTGCAGGAACCAGTCGAGGCCGCGCTTGGCCGAGACATTGGCCACCCGGGCGATGGTGACTGGCCCGGACACGTTCTGCAGCGAGGCCTTGCCGGTGACGATTCGGCCCATCATGCCCAGCGAATCTGCCGCCAGGCGGCCGGTTTCGCGCACAGCCACGGTGACCGCGTCGAGCGGGCCATAGCGAAGCAGGGTGTCGTAGGGAGGGCTGAACGAAGTCGGGAACTGCACGCCGATCTGCCAGGTCGGTTCACCCCTGGAATCCTTGCCCTGGCGCGGGGTGACTTCCAGCGCCAGGCGTTCACCGCCGCGCAGGACCTCGATCATGCCAGGGCCGCCGGCGCGGCCCAGCGTCTGGATCTCGCCGATGACCTGATCGGCACCATCGATGCGCTGGCCATCAATGGCCACGATCAGGTCCCCCGGCTGCAGCTGCCCGGCCACCACCGAATCCGGCGTCAGCGAGTCGACCAGCGCCGGCTGCAGCCACGACTGCCAGTACAGGCCGGCCAGGATCGGCACCCGCCGCTCATCGAAACCTGCCGGCAGCTGCGACAGCGGCAGAGTGCGCATGCGTACCTGGTCAGCCGTATCCAGCACCTCCAGCCTCACGTCGCGGCGGTCCATCGCGGCCGCGGTCAGCGCCATGCTGGCTTCACCGAGGGTAACGACCGGGCGCTCGTCCACGCGCAGCACGCGGTCACCGCTGGCCAGCCCGGCACTGGCAGCGATGCCGCTGACACGGCCGATCGTCGGCGAATAATCCTGCTTGCCGATCACGAACATCGCCCACAGCAGCAGGATGCACAGCAGCAGGTTGGCGATCGGGCCGGCGGCAACGATGGCAATGCGCTGCCAGACGCTCTTGTGGTTGAAGGCCTGGCCGCGCTCGTGGGGGTGGACTTCAACCTCGCGTTCGTCGAGGAACTTCACGTAGCCGCCGAGCGGGATGGCGGCAATGGCGAACTCGGTGCCGTGCCTGTCCCGGCGAGACCACAGCGGCCGGCCGAAGCCGACCGAGAAGCGCAGGATCTTGACCCCGCACAGGCGCCCGACCCAGTAATGCCCGAACTCGTGGAACGTGACCAGCAGCCCGAGGCTGACAATCATCCACCAGACCGATCCGATGAAGTCAGTCATGCAGGCTCACAATGGCGGGCAGGGGCGGCGGCGTCATGCTGGGCGAGGCAGTCGTTCAGGCGGCGTCGATGGCGTTCAGGGTGAGCTGGCGTGCCCGCTGGTCGGCGCACAACAGGACCTCCAGTGTATCGGCTGGCTGGGTCGGCAGTGTTGAAAGAGCGTTAGCAACCAGCTTCGGGATGGTCAGGAAACCGATCCGGCCCTGAAGAAACGCTGAAACCGCCTCTTCATTGGCGGCGTTCAGCACCGCCGGTGCGGTGCCGCCGGCCTGCATGGCCTGCCAGGCCAGCGCAAGACAGGGGAACGCGTCCGTGTCCGGGGCCTCGAAATCCAGCCGGCCCTGGGCCAGCAGATCCAGCCCGGCCACGCCCGATTCGATGCGTTGCGGCCAGCCCAGGCCAACGGCGAGGGTGGTGCGCATGTCCGGCAGGCCCATCTGTGCCAGGGTCGAACCGTCAACGAACTCGACCAGCGAATGGACCAGGCTCTGCGGGTGCACCAGTACCTCGATGCGTTCGCCGGGTACGCCGAACAGGTGGTGGGCCTCGATGACTTCCAGGCCCTTGTTCATCAACGTCGCCGAATCGACCGAGATCTTCGGCCCCATCGACCATTTCGGGTGGGCAACGGCCTGGGCCGGGGTGACCTGGGCCAGTTCGTCGCGGCTGCGGCCACGGAATGGGCCGCCGGAGGCGGTCAGCAGGATCCGGCGCACGCCGGCGCCATCAACGCTGGCATCGCGTGAGCGCAGGCACTGGAAGATTGCGCTGTGTTCGCTGTCGATCGGGATGATCTCGGCGCCCGCGCGTTCAGCGGTGCGGGTCAGCAGCTCACCGGCCAGTACCAGTGATTCCTTGTTGGCCAGCAGGATGCGCTTTCCCGCGGCGGCTGCGGCCAGGGTGGAAGACAGCCCGGCTGCGCCAACGATCGCGGCGACCACGGTGTCGCAGGCGTCACTGGCGGCCAACTGGTCCAGCGCGGCATGGCCGGCATGCGCCTCGGTGGACAGCCCCGCATCGCGGAGGCCGTCGCGCAGTTCGGTGAACAGCGCTTCGTCGGCGATGACCGCGTGCGCTGGCCTGTGCTGGCGGCACAGTGCCAGCAGCGCCTGCACCTGGCGGCCGGCAGCGAGCACCGTGGCCTGGTAGCGGTGCGGGTGGCGGGCGATCACGTCCAGCGTGGAAGCACCGATCGAGCCGGTGGCGCCGAACACGGCGACCCGGCGCAGGTCTGCGACAGCATTCATGGTCAGAATCCGAAGATTTCCTTGCCGAGTGCGAACACCGGCACGGCAGCCAGGACACCGTCGACACGATCGAGCACACCACCATGGCCCGGAATCAGGTTTCCGGAGTCCTTGGCGCCGGCGTGGCGCTTGATCAGGCTTTCGAACAGGTCACCCAGCACCGAGGCGAACACGGCCACCACCGAGGTGATCAGCAGGCCTGGCAGGTGCCCGGCGTCGATGCCGGCCAGCCAGCCCAGGCCGAGGGCCACGGCGACACCGGCCAGCAGGCCGCCGAGCAGGCCTTCCCAGGTCTTGTTGGGGCTGATCCGTGGGGCCAGCTTGTGCTTGCCGAAGTGACGACCGGCGAAATAGGCGCCCGAATCGGCCGCCCAGACCAGTGCCAGCGCAGCCAGCAGCCACAGGTGGCCCTGCCTGCCCGGCGGATCGCCGCCGGCATGGATCAGCACCAGCGCAGCCCAGGCCGGAACGATGGCCAGCGTACCGGCCAGCATCTTCACGATGCGCGAGGGTGGCGACGGCTGCGCACCGAAGTTGAAGAAGCGCAACCAGACCAGCGCGGCCAGCCACCAGGCCACGCCGGCCAGGGTGGTGATCTGGAACAGCACCAGCGTGCTGCCATCGGCCCAGACCAGCAGCACCATCAGCAGCAGGTTCAGTACCAGCAGCACGGTACGCGCCAGGGTGTCTTCGATGCCGGCCAGCTTCAGCCATTCCCACAGGCCGATCAGCAGCACCGCAGCGGCCGCCGCTGCCAGCCACTGGGTCGGCAGCAGCAGGATCGCGGCAATGGCGACCGGCGCCATGATCAGCGCGGCAAGGACTCGGATCTTGGTCATGGGCTGGAAGTCTCGGTGGCCAGTGCGGCGATCTGGGCGCTGGTCAGGCCGAAACGACGCTCACGTCTGCCATAGGCGTCCAGCGCCTGCTGCAGCTGCCCGGCATCGAAGTCCGGCCACAGGGCATCGGTGAACCACAGCTCGGTATAGGCCAGCTGCCACAGCAGGAAGTTGCTGATGCGGGTGTCGCCACCGGTGCGGATGAACAGGTCCGGCGGTGGCAGGTCGGCCAGGGCCACCTGGCTGCCCAGCAGCGATTCATCGATCTGCTCGGGCAGAAGGCGACCGGCCGCCACTTCGACGGCCAGGGCGCGCGCGGCGCGGGCGATGTCCTGGCGGCCGCCGTAGCTGGCGGCGATCGACAGGGTCAGGGTGGTGTTGTCGGCGGTGCGCTGCTCGGCCAGCTGCATGCGGCTGACCAGCCCTGCACCGAAGCGCTCGCGTTCGCCGATGAAGCGAACGCGCACGCCACGCCGATGCAGCTCGTCCACTTCGCGGTCGAGCGCGCCGAGGAACAGCTTCATCAGGGCATCGACTTCTTCCTGCGGCCGGCCCCAGTTCTCGCTGGAAAACGCGAACAGGGTCAGCGCCGGTATGCCCAGTTCAAGGCAGCGCTCGATGGTGCGGTTGACCGCGCGCGCGCCGGCCCGGTGGCCGATCACGCGCGGACGACGGCGCTGCTGTGCCCAGCGCCCATTGCCATCCATGATGATGGCGATGTGGCGGGGCAGGGCGGCCGGCAACGGAGGTGGGACTGAAGGCATCGACTTCAGACCGACAGCAGTTCTTTTTCCTTGTCGGCAACGACCTTGTCGACATCCTTGATGTTGGTGTCGGTCAACTTCTGGATGTCGTCTTCACCGCGCTTCTTCTCGTCTTCGCTGATCGCCTTGTCCTTGACCAGCTTGGCGATTTCCTTGTTCGCGTCCTGGCGGATGTTGCGGATCGCGATCTTCGCGCCTTCGCCTTCCTTCTGCACCTGCTTGACCAGCTCCTTGCGGCGCTCTTCGGTCGGCGGCGGCAGGTTGATGCGGATCGCAGTGCCCAGCGTGTTCGGGGTGAATTCGGCGTTGTAGAGACCCTTTTCGATCTCCTTGATCATGCCCTTGTCGAACGGCGTGACCAGCAGCGAGTGCGCGTCGGCGTTGGAGATCGACGCGACCTGGTTCAGTGGGGTGCTGGCGTTGCCATAGGCGCTGACCGTGACACGGTCCAGCAGGGCCGGGGTGGCGCGGCCGGTGCGGATCGAGGTGAGGGTGTGCTTCAGAGCGTCGATGCTCTTGGCCATGCGCGTCTGCGCGTTGTTCTTGATGTCGTTGAGCATCGCCGGGTCCTGGGTGTAACTGGAATCGGGCGATTATAGGCGAATACGGGACGCTGCCGGGCCTGAATCGGCCCGGAGCTCGCCTGGCGCTCAGGCTCAGGCCGGGTCGCGGCCCTGGACCAGGGTGCCGATGTTCGCGCCGCTGAGGATCTTCAGCAGCTCACCCGGCTGGCCCATGTCGAACACGCGCATCGGCAGGTCGCTGTCGCGGGCCAGCGCGAAGGCCGCCGTATCCATCACTTCCAGGCCGCGGCGGATGACTTCGTCGTAGCTCAGGCTGTCGAAGCGGACCGCGTCGCTGTGCTTGTTCGGGTCCTTGTCGTACACGCCATCGACCTTGGTGGCCTTCAGCAGCAGGTCGGCGCCGATCTCGATCGCGCGCAGCGCGGCGCCGGAGTCGGTGGTGAAGAACGGGCTGCCGACGCCAGCGGCGAAAATCACCAGGCGGCCCTTTTCCAGATGGCGGATGGCGCGGCGGCGGATGTAGTCCTCGCACACGTCGTTGATCTTGATCGCGCTCATCACGCGGGCCTTGGCGCCCAGTTTCTCGAGGGCGTCCTGCATGGCCAGGGCGTTGATGACCGTGGCCAGCATGCCCATCTGGTCGCCGGTGACCCGGTCCATGCCGCCAGCGGCCAGGCCGGCGCCGCGGAAGATGTTGCCGCCGCCGATCACCAGTGCCACTTCGGCACCGGCCTGCTGGGCTTCGATGACCTCGCGGGCCAGGCGGTTGATGACCTTCGGGTCGATGCCGTAGTCCTCATCTCCCATCAGCGCCTCCCCGGACAGTTTCAGGAGGATGCGGCGATAGGCGAGCTTGGACATGGGGACCTCGGGTGCGTGGAAATCGCGGGGGATTCTACGCGCATGCGGCGTAGGGCCAAAGTGTTTTGTGCACTGCGGCGCGAAATCCTGCCATCCGCCCCGGTCATGCAGGGCGTCCCGTTCAGCCCAGCTCGGCGCCGGCGGTGGCTGAAAGCTCGTCGTGGCCGAGCGCACCGGGGGAGCGGGCGATCACCCGGTTACGGCCCAGGTTCTTCGAGCGGTACAGCACGTCGTCGGCGGCGCGCAGGAGGTCCTGCACGTCGGCAAAGCGCTCGTAGCCGCCCTGGGTAGCCACGCCGGCGGAGAAGGTGACGAACAGCGGCCCTCCCTCCAGTTCGGCCATCGGCGTGGCGACGATGTTTGCCAGTACGCGCCGGATTACGTCAAGGGCCACGGACTCACTGGTATTGGGCAGCAGCGCGACGAATTCCTCGCCGCCGAAGCGGGCCACGGTATCGCTATGGCGCAGCTGGCCCTGCAGCTTGCCGGCAAAGGCGCGCAGCACCTCGTCGCCGGTCAGGTGGCCGTGGGCGTCGTTGATCTTCTTGAAGTCATCCAGGTCGATGAAGGCCACCGACAGCGGCCAGCCCTGACGCCCGGCGCGCAGGAACTCCTGCTCGAGCACCGCCTCCAGCTGGCGCCGGTTGAGCACGCCGGTCAGGGCGTCGCGGTGGGCCTGGTCAGCCAGGCGCTTGGCCCGCGCCTCGAATTCGTCGGCGCGGCGGCGTGCCTGCTCGGCATCCTGCAGCTCGCGCAGGTTGCGCAGGGTGGCCAGCTCCTGCGCGTGGTCGATCAGCTCGCGGACCCGCGAGGGCGAGTTCAGGCCGGCCTCGAACAGGCTGGCGATATCCGGCAGGGCCTCGCTGATGCGGGTCAGCACCTGGTCGAAACGGGCGCTGTCGAGTTCCAGCCGCTCATGCACCTGGTGCAGGGCGCGCTCGCGGGCGGCATCGGCGTCATCGTCCAGCCAGATGTCGGCAACGGCGCCGGACAGCTGCACGCAGGCCTGGAACGGCGAATCGGCGGCGTCGTCGTCCTCGCTGTGGCTGATGCTCTCAACCAGATAGCGTGGCAGGCCCCATTGCTCGGCCACCCAGGCGCCGACATCGGCGTGGCTGCAGCCGAGCGCGTCGCGTTCGCGGGCGACCAGGTCCGTGTTGTCACGGGCTTCGCGCAGCAGCGGCAGGTAACGCTCCGATTCGGCCTGGGCCAGGCACAGCACGCCCAGGTCCTGCAGCAGCCCGGCCAGCATCAGTTCCTCCAGCCGGCGCAGGCCGCGGGCCTGGCCCAGCTGGCTGGCGGCCAGTGCACTGAGAATGCTGCGCTTCCACGCGCGCTGGCGCAGGTCGTGGTCGGCGCCTGCGCCGCCGGTCAGGCCCTGGGTGACGGTGAAACCCAGGGCAAGGCTGATTGTGGCGTTAAGGCCGAGCATGGTCAGTGCCTGGCCAAGGTTCTCGATGCGGCGGCGGCTGGCGTACAGCGGCGAATTGGCGATGCGCAGCATGCGAGCGCTCAGCGCCATGTCGATGGCGATGATGTCGGCGGCGGTGGCGATATCCGCTTCCGGGTCCTGTGCCAGCTCGATGATGCGCAGGGCAATACCGGGCGGCGAGGGCAGGTTGCGGCAGAGCGCCAGGGCAGCTGTCAGCTCGGGAGGCATGTCGGGTCGTTCAATTCCATTAGGACAAGAATACCTAGGAATGCATCACAGTCCGCGATTTTCCTTCCTGCTACGCGACTGTGGATTCCCTGCGCCGAGTATCGGCTTGATTCGCGCGCAACGCAAAGAGCCCTGATATCGGGCTGTGCCTGGCGTCAGTGCGCGCACCAACGGTGCCCACTCACCGATGCAGTGGGTACAAAAAAAGAGCCGCGGTTTCCCGCGGCTCCTTCTGGTCGCTTCACAGCCGGAGGGCTGGAATCAGACCTGCATCGCCTTGGCAACTTCGGCGGCGTAGTCTTCCACCACCTTCTCGATGCCTTCGCCGACGATCAGCAGCTTGAAGCCAGCCACATCGGCGCCAGCGGCCTTGACCACCTGCTCGACGGTGGTGTCGCCCAGCACGTAGGTCTGGCCGTACAGGGTCACGTCGCTGACGATCTTGTTGATCTTGCCGCTGATGATCTTTTCCAGGATCTCGGCCGGCTTGGCCTTGTCCTTCTCGGACATCTTGGCCAGCTCGATTTCCTTTTCCTTTTCGACGAAGTCGGCCGGAACGTCCGCAGCCTTGTTGTGCGGCGGCTTCAGCGCGGCCACGTGCATGGCCAGGCCGCGGGCCAGCTCGACGTCGCCGCCGATCAGGTCAACCAGCACGCCGACCTTGCCGTTGGTGTGGACGTAGGCGCCGATGTTGCCGGTGGTGTCGACCTTGACCATGCGGCGGATCTGGATGTTCTCACCCAGGGTCTGCACGGCGGTGGCGCGGGCTTCTTCAACGGTGCGGCCATCGGCCAGCGTGGCAGCCTTCACGGCTTCCACGTCGTTGGCGCCCGATGCCAGGGCGGCAGCGGCGACGGCGTTGACGAAGGTCTTGAAGTTGTCGTCGTTGGCGACGAAGTCGGTTTCCGAGTTGACTTCGACCAGCACGGCCTTGCCGCCATCCTGGGCCAGGCCCAGACGGCCTTCGGCGGCCACGCGGTCAGCCTTCTTGTCGGCCTTGGCAGCGCCGGACTTGCGCATGGCTTCAGCAGCGGCGTTGATGTCGCCGTTGGCTTCGGTAAGCGCCTTCTTGCATTCCATCATGCCGGCGCCGGTGCGCTCGCGCAGTTCCTTGACCAGGGAAGCAGTGATTTCCACGGGATTACCTCACGAAAGAAAGGGGTTGGGCCGGCATGGTGGCCGGCCCGTGTGACACGGTCCTGTCACGCGCCAAGGGCTGCGTGCAGGAGGGTGGACGCCGGGCGTCCACCCTGTGGCCTGGATCAGGCCTGGGCGTCGTCGCCCTTCTTGGCAGCCTTCTTGGCCGGAGCGCGGCGGGCCGGCTTCTCTTCGCCTTCGGCAGCGGCTTCAGCGAACTCTTCCTCACGCACCGAAGCGGCGTGCGGAGCAGCAGCCTTGCCTTCCAGCACGGCGTCGGCAGCGGCGCGGGCGTACAGCTGCACAGCGCGGATGGCGTCGTCGTTGCCCGGGATGGCGTAATCAACCAGTTCCGGGTTGTAGTTGGTGTCGACCACGGCGATGACCGGGATGCCCAGCTTCTTGGCTTCCTTGATCGCGATGTCTTCGTGGCCGATGTCGATCACGAAGATCGCGTCCGGCAGGCGGTTCATGTCCTTGATGCCGCCCAGCGAGGCTTCCAGCTTGTCGCGCTCGCGACGCAGGCCCAGCACTTCGTGCTTGACCAGCTTCTCGAAGGTGCCGTCGGTTTCACCGGCTTCCAGTTCCTTCAGGCGGGCAACCGACTGCTTGACGGTACGGAAGTTGGTCAGGGTGCCGCCCAGCCAGCGCTGGTTCATGAACGGCATGCCGCAACGCTCGGCTTCTTCCTTGATGGTTTCGCGGGCGCTGCGCTTGGTGCCCAGGAACAGGACGGTGCCGCGCTTCTGGGCAACCGACGAGATGAAGTTCATCGCGTCATTGAACAGCGGGACGGTCTTTTCCAGGTTGATGATGTGGATCTTGCCGCGGGCGCCGAAGATGTACGGAGCCATCTTGGGGTTCCAGTAGCGGGTCTGGTGGCCGAAGTGGACGCCGGCTTCCAGCATCTGACGCATGGTGACCTGGGGCATTGCAATACTCCTGATATGGAACCAGCGATTCCGCCCGCGGGAATAGGTATGCGGGACGCGTGGAAGCGCGATCGGTTCCGGGGTTGGGCTTCCCTGTTGCCTCCGTGGCCGAACTCCTTGCGGAGCACCCCGGCACGGATGGGGGCAGCAGGTGTGGATTCACCGGTGACGTCCGGTGTGGACGGGTTCCCGCGCACGCAGGCGGCAGGAATCCGGACGATTATAGCCCGCTGCGGGCGCTCGCTGCAATTGCGGGGTCAGATGCGGCCAGATCGACCTCGCGGCCGTCCTGCAGGCGTGCCCGGAAGCGGCCACCTGCGTAACTGTCCGCGCGGGCGGGCAGGGGCCAGCGTCGTTCATGGCCGGCGAGGATGTAGCCGGCCAGCCCGCCCACCAGCACTGTCGATTGGCCGTCCGCCGCGATGAAGCGCAGGTCGTGCAGGCGGCCGTGCAGCGTACCGCAGTTGCTGAGTCGCAACGCAGGCTGCGACCCCAGGGCCTCGATCCGACCCTGCAGGCGGGCGTGCAGCACTGGCGCCGCGGCGCCCCGGAACAGCGGTAGCGAGTAGCGCGGCAGCCCTGCCAGCGCCGGCGTCAGCACGATCCTGTAGGCCTGTTCACCCATTGCCGCGGCCGGATCGCGTGGCAGCAGCCAGACGCGCTGCGTACCGCCCGGGGCGAGATCCAGCCGCGCCGGGCTGACCCGGATCTGGTCGCTGGGCTGCAGTCGTTCGGCGTCCAGCTGCTGATCCCAGGCCAGCACCTGCACGTGGCCCTGCCAGCGGCCGGGCCCGGGATTGCGTAGCCACAGCTCGGCGCGGCCGCCTTCGGCCGGCAGCTGCAGGGTGGTAGGCAACACCTCAAGCGCCGCAGCCGGCCGCGCCAGCAGTGCAAGCAGGATCAGCAGCGCGCGCATCAGTAGATGAGGGTCACGGCGGGTGTTGCGTTCTCGTCCGTCGCCGGTGGTGCGAGCTCGCGCACCTGGGATGGCAGCTGGGGTGTATCGCTGCGCTGGTGCGGCGCCGTACAGCGCGCGCCACCGGTGTCGTCGCTGCAGGAGTCGACCACGGTCAGCCGGATCTGCAGGGAGCTGCTGGGTTCGGCCAAGGCCGGCGTACTGGCGACCAGCATCGCCGCGATCGAAAATGTGCGAACCACCTGCCATCCACCATGCTGAAAGACTTGCTGCGCGGTATCGGCGGGATGTGCCGGAACTGTAGCGCCGAGCCGGCGCTCGGCACGGCCTTCGTCCGGTGGGTGCCGACCGTTGGTCGGCACGCCGGTCAATAGGTGATCGTCACCGTCACCAGGTCGTTGTAGGTACCAGCCGGGGGCTGGCCGGTGACCGGCGGCACCCGGCCGTAGATGGTCAGCTGCTGTGCGCTGCCGGTGCCGGTGCCGCTGGCCGTGTCGACAGTCAACGTATTGCCCCAGCGCAGGCTCCGGGCCGAGTCCCGGTACAGCTCGTAGGGAAGGTAGTAGGTACTGCCGCCGATGGTGGTGGCCATGCGGCGGATGCTGGTCGCGGCAGGGTTGTTCCGGCCGTTGTTGAGTCCGACCTGGAAGGCGGTGTTCTTCAGGCAGGTCAGTGTCAGAGTGGCGGTCCGGTCGATGTTGGCGGGAATGCCGCCGGTGACGTTGCCGAAGTTCATGTCGGTGGTGACGTAGCTGCCGCACTGCGGCAGCACATTGGCGCTGGCGGTGAAACTGAAGGCTGCGCTTGCGCTGTTGGTGCCGGTGGCGCCGCCGTTGCAGGTGGCGGGCACTGTGGCATTGCCGAGCAGGACCTCGTTCCAGGCCCAGGTCAACACCACGTCGGCGCCGCTGAAGGTGCTGCTGTAGGCGCCGGAGGCCAGGATCTGATTGGCCGGAATCTGCCCGAACAGCTGCACGGACTGCGCACCGCTGCCGCCGGCGACCAGCGGCACGCTGTAGGTCATGGTCAGTTCCTGTGCCGGGGGCGTGCCGCGCGGGACCAACCCCGTCACCTGGCTGAAGTTCGAGGAGTTGTAGAGCTGGAAGTTCATGCTGTCGCTGCTGCTGGTCTTCATCGTCCGCCAGCTTGAACTGCTGCCGCCACCACTGCCTGCGCCGATGCCGACGCAGACGCGCACACCGGTTGTGGCCAGCGCGCTCAGCGCGGCGGTGGTGCATGTCACCGTGATATTGAGGTTGGCCGTGCTCGGGCCAGGCGCATTGCTGTTGATGTTGCCGAACGGCAGCGTTGGATTGGCGACCGCGGTGCAGACCGCGACGGCGCGGGCCGGTCCTGCCGCCAGCAGGCCAGCGAACAGCAGCAGGCCGAGCAGCAACGTCCTCATGGCGCCACCTCCGGAACGCACTGCAGCGGCGCCGGTTTCGGCCGCGCGCCGGTCGCCACCACCCTGGGCGGGTCGGGGACCTTCACCCGGCAGGGGCCGCGGCTGGTGGTGACGTACAGCACGCTGCCGGCGGCAACGTCTTCCAGGTACAGCAGGCCGTCATAGCCGACCGTGGCCTGGCGGCCATCGGGCAGCTGCACCTCGCTGCCCACCTCCAGCGGCTGCCCGTCCATTGCCAGCAGGGTCAGGCTCAGCGACGGTCGCGAGCGCAGCTCGAAGGCAATCCGGGTGCCGGCGCGCTGGCGCGGGGTCACCCAATTCTCGATGCGGTCGGCACGCATGTCCTCGGGCAGGTCCAGGGTGTCGATCGAGACCCGGTTGCGCTGCCAGGACAGCAACGGGCTGACCAGCAGCAGGCCGCGATCATCGGTGACGCCGATCAGGCGGTTTTCCAGCCGCACCGGCACGCCGCCGACGCCACTGGTGCTGATCACCGCGAACGCGTCCGACACTTCGCGCGTGGCGAAGGTGTGGCCACCCATCCACACCACGCTGCCGCTGGCGCTGGCGTAGGCATAGTTCAGCCCGCCCTGGCGCGAGGCGCCGAACGAATAGCGGCCGGTATCGTTGAGGATGCCGACCTCGGCCAGGCCGCCATTGCCGTCCTCGCCATGGCGCAGCTGTGCGCGCCAGCCGACGCCGCCGGCACTGCCATCCCCGGGCACCGGCTGGGTCACGTCCGCGACCCAGCTCTGGCTGTCGCCGTTGCGTTGGCTCGAGAGGCTGGCCTGGCGGTTGTTGCCCAGACTGGCGGTCAGCGACAGGTAGATGCTGCGGTCGTCGCTCTGGTCCAGGTTCTGGTTCAGCGACAGGTAGGCCGACCAGCGCTGGCTCCAGCTGCGCGACCAGAACAGGCTGGCGTAGCGGTTGTCGTCGCCGTCGGGGTAGCGCAGGCGCAGGTAGCTTGCGCTGAGCGTGCCCAGCCGCAGCAGGTCCAGGCCGAGGGTGGCCTGCTCGCTGATGCTCGGTGGCAGGTTGCCCTGCAGTGCGCCCAGGTCGCGGTAGTCGCCGTGGCTGCGCACGCTGCGCAGATTGACGTTGAAGCGGCGGTTGTTCCAGCTGTAGCCCAGCGCCCATTGCCCGCCCTGCAGGCCGTGGTAATCACTGCGTGCATAGGCCGCATTGAACACGCCGGCAGCGCCGAGCAGCCACCAGCCGCCGATGCCGGCCTGGGCCAGGCCGCCGCCGCCTTCGGCATGCGCCTCGCCAGTGAAGGCATCGCTGATGCCGCCGCGCCAGCTGGCACTGGCCACCGTGCGATCGTCGTAGCCGAAGGAGCGCTGGCCGAAGTCCTCGCGCAGCTGGCCGACGCCGACCGACCAGTCCGAAAGGCCCTTGGCCAGCAGTTGCTGAGTGCCATAGAAACTGAAATCCAGTGTCTGCATGCGGCCGAACGCATCGGTTACCACCACCTGCGCATTGCCGGTGCCGCTGATACCAGGCTGTGCCGCCAGCTGGAAGGGACCGACCGGGACCTGTCCGCTGTACTGGCGCAGGCCATCCACGTACAGCTCGACCGTGGAGGGCACCACGGCCTGGCCGAGGAAGCTCGGCGTGGGCGTCAGTACGCGATAGGGCTGCAGCCCGTAGTTGCGACCGATCTGCACGCCACCCAGGCGCACTGGCCGGGTCCAGTCGACGAAGCCGCTGTAGAAGTCGCCGACCTCCAGCGTCGTTGCGCTGTCGGGGAAGTCCAGGCTCCAGCGGGTGTCCAGGCGCACGCTTTCGCCGCGCCAACGGCGATCACCGGGTTGCTGGTAGCGGCGGCTGATGGCGGTGTTCTCAAAAGTCCCGTTGCCGATGCCGAACACGCGCAGCTCCGAGCTCAGGCTGAGGTTGCCGAGCGTGTCCACCCGGCTGCCGTATACGTCGTAGTTGAGCAGCACGCCCGGCGAGGCAGTGCCAGTCGGCGCACGCGCCTGCGGCCGGCTGAGCACCGTGGTCGGCAGGGTCAGCTGGTCCAGCGGCACATCCAGCGCCAGGGTCTGCATGTGCGCGTCGTAGCGCACCACCGCGCCACTGATCTGGTCCAGGTAGACCGGTACCTCGCCGCTGGCATTGAAGCCGAGCTGGCGCAACACCTCGGGGCTGGCCTGAAGCCGGCCGCGGTTCTCGATGAACGGCAGCAGGCCGCGTGGCGTGCTGTTGAGCGACACATCCAGGTACAGCGTCTGGCTGGCGGTCAGTGGGGTCGGGGGCGGCAGGGTGGCATCGGCCGACACGCCGGAGACATCAACGGCCGCGCCGGACGCATCGGCGGCCTCGGTCGCCGCGGGAGCCAGGGCAGCCAGCAACGCGCCCATCAAGGCCTCAGCGAGCCGGTGGGGGCGACAGTGGCGTCTGTTCCGACTCGCCATTGAGCTTGGCCGTGATCTGGTCGTTGTCGCGGTCGATCGCCACGCGCTCGATCGGCCAGCGCATCACCTGGCCCGGCAGCACGTAGCCCAGCAATCCGGGATGGACGATGCGCGGACGCGTGGCGCTGCCCAGCGCAAGATCGGCGATCTGCGCGTAGCTGTCACCCGTATTGGCCACCTCCACGCCATTGCGGCCATCCGCCAGTGTCACCAGGCGGGCCTGCAACTGTGGGGCGAGGGCGCCGGCCGAAGGCTGCACGAACACGGGGATCGAATAGCGCAGGACGAACTGCATGCCCTCGGCACGCGTGGCCAGGTCCGGGATCTGGTCCACGATCAACCGGTAGTGCCGTTGTGCAGGCGGTGGCTCGTTGTCCGGACGCATCACCCGCACCAGTTGCTGCTGGCCCGCAGCCAGTTCCTGCATGGGCGGTGTGGCCATCAGCTCATCGGTGGGCAGCAGCCGTTCCTGGCCGTCCTGCTGCACCCAGCGGAACACGCGCACCTGCAGCTTCACCGGCGCGGTGCCGCTGTTGGTCAGCCATAGCTCAGCCGCACGCTGGCGCGCCTCCAGCTGCAGGCTGGTCGGCGCGACCTGCAGGCTGGTGGCGCCGGCGGTGGCGGTGGCCAGCAGGCACAGGGCGAGCAGCGCCACGCCGGTGGCGCGCCACGGGCGGAGTCCGGCCATGCGGGCGTGCTCCATCAATAGGTGATCGTGGCGGTAACCGTATCCAGGTAGCTGCCGGTGGCCGGGTTGTTGGTGCTCAGGTTCAGGATCTGGCCGTAGACAACGTACGGCACGGCCAGGCCGGTGCCGATGCCGGCCTGGGTATTGGTGCCGGTTGTGGATCCCCAGACCAGGGTATGCGCGGCATCCTGGTAGAGCTGGTAGCCGACATAGTTGTTGGCGGTCACGGCGGCATTGGTGTTCTTCATGCGCCGCGTGGTGACGTCGTTTGCGGTGCCCGCGTTGGCGCCCGCATTCAGCGCGATCGTGTACGGCGTCAGCGCCGAGCACTGCGCGGTGACCGTGCCCTGGCCGAGGGTGGGCGTGGCGGTGGTCGACGCCGCCGTGCCGAAGTCGACGTTGGTAGCGGCCGCGGCCGTGATGGTGCAGGCCTTGGTGACCACCAGCGTGACGTTGAAGGTGGTGGTATCTGCGGCCAGGGCCGGGCTGGACAGCAGGAGGCCGGCGAAGGCCCAGGCAAGCGGAGAACGAAGCGCGGATCGCATGGACAACCTCCCTGACCCGAAGGTCCGTTGAACAAGGCGAAGGCGGCACGATCGGCACCGCTTCGGCGACGGTGACCCCAGCTTAGGTGGCGTAAGTGTCTGTAATCTGTGATAAACAGGCGGGCGAAAGGGTGGAGGGCATCACGCTTTCATTTTCCTTGCCGAAAGCGTGCATGGCCCGGTGCATGGCCCGGAATGCCAGTTGGGTGGCGTTCGTTCAGATTGCGGCCGGATCGGCGATAATGGGTGCCATGAGCGTGAATCTGAAAACCCCGCAGGAAATCGAGATGATGCGCATCGCCGGCCGCTTGGCCAGCGAAGTGCTGGACATCGTCACCCCCCACGTCAAGCCCGGTGTCACCACCGAGGAGCTGGACCGCATCTGCCACGACCACATCGTCAACGTGCAGGGCGCCATTCCGGCCAACGTCGGCTACCGCGGCTTCCCGAAGACCGTGTGCACCTCGGTCAACAATGTCATCTGCCACGGCATCCCCAGTGAAGGGAAGGTGCTCAAGGATGGCGACATCATCAATATCGATGTCACCGTCATCAAGGACGGTTGGCACGGCGATACCAGCCGCATGTACTTCGTCGGCACGCCGTCGGTGATGGCCCGCCGCCTGGTGGAAACCACCTACGAAGCCATGTGGCGCGGCATCCGCGCCGTGCGTCCGGGCGCCACCCTGGGCGACATCGGCCATGCCATCCAGAGCTATGCCGAAGGCGAGCGTTTCAGCGTGGTGCGCGAGTACTGCGGCCACGGCATCGGCAAGGTCTACCACGATGAGCCGCAGGTGGTGCATTACGGCCGCCCGGGCCAGGGCCTGGTGCTGCAGCCGGGCATGACCTTCACCATCGAACCGATGATCAACGAGGGCACCCGCTACAACAAGGTGCTGCCGGATGGCTGGACCGTGGTGACCAAGGACCGCAAGCTGTCGGCGCAGTGGGAGCACATGGTCGCGGTCACCGAGACCGGCGTCGACGTGCTGACCCTGTCGCCGGGCGAGTCGCAGGTTTCCTGACGATGCTGCCGGCGAGTTCGCTGCTGGACACGCCGGCCGCGTCGCTCAACGACCCGGACTGGGCCGCTGCGGCGCGGCAGGCGCTGCAGCAGGCCGACGCACGCCTGTACCGCCGCTTCGACCAGGGCGACAACATCGAGCGCCTGCTGGCGTTGCGTGCGCGCGCTGCCGATCACTTGATCCGCCTGGCGTGGCAGCGTTGCCTGCCGGCCGGCAGCGGCCTGTCGCTGTTCGCGGTCGGCGGCTATGGCCGCGGTGAACTGTTCCCGCGTTCGGACATCGACCTGCTGGTGTTCGGCGATCCGCCGGCACAACTGGCGCACGAGGCGGCATTGGCGCGCCTGTTCGCGCTGCTGTGGGACTGCGGGTTGGCTGTCAGCCATGCGGTGCGTTCTGCATTGCAGTGCCGCGAGGCGGCGGCTGACCAGACCGTGCTGACCGCGCTGATCGAGGCGCGTCCGATCCTGGCCGATGACGCCGCCCGCCGCGCGCTGCGCGAGGCCATCGACGATCGCGAACTGTGGCCGGCACGCACTTTCTTCCTGGCCAAGCTGGAAGAGCTGCGCAACCGTCACCAGCGCTTCGGTGATACCGCCGACAACCTGGAGCCGGACCTGAAGGATGGCCCCGGTGGCCTGCGCGATCTCAACACGCTGGGCTGGATGGCACTGCGCGCGTTCGGCGTGCGCGACCTGGAAGCCCTGGTCGGGCTCGGCCATCTGGGTGCCGACGAAGCCGCGGCGCTCAAGCGCGAACGTGCCGTGCTGGCGCGACTGAGGTTTGGCCTGCACCTGGTAGCACGTCGCCCGGAAGAGCGCCTGCGTTTCGATTACCAGAAGACCCTCGCCGCGCGCCTGGGCTTCGAAGACGACGCCGAGAGCCTCGGTGTCGAGAAAATGATGCAGGGCTTCTACCGCGCCGCGCTGGTGGTGCGGCGGATCAGCGACCGCCTGCTGCAGCGCTTCGAGGAGCAGTTCGACGGCGAGGCGCAGCCGGAGCCGCTGACCGTGGGCTTTTCCCTGCGCCGTGGCTACCTGGCCGCCAACGAGGCCGACTGGCCGCAGGGCGACATTGGCCAAGTGTTCGCGCTGTTTTCCAGCTGGGCCAACAACCCGCAGGTGCGCGGCCTGCACTCGCTGACCGCGCGTGCGCTGGCCGAGTCGCTGCCGCTGCTGCCGGCCTATGACCAGGCCGACGCCGACGCACGCGAGCACTTCCTTGCCCTGCTGCGTGGCCAGCGCCCGGTCGACACGCTTTCGCGCATGGCGCGGCTGGGCGTGCTTGGCCAGTGGATTCCCGCGTTCGCCCAAGTCAGCGGGCGCATGCAGTTCGACCTGTTCCATGTCTACACCGTCGACCAGCACACGCTGATGGTCCTGCGCAACATCGGCCTGTTCGCCAGCAGCCGTGCCGACGAGCGCTTCTCGATCGCGCACGAAGTGTGGCCGCGCCTGCGCAAGCCGGAGCTGCTGCTGCTGGCCGGCCTGTTCCATGACATTGCCAAGGGCCGCGGCGGCGACCACTCCGAGCTGGGTGCGGTGGACGCGCGCGCGTTCTGCCAGGCACATGCGCTCAGTGGCACCGATACCGAACTGGTCGCCTGGCTGGTCGAACAGCACCTGCGCATGTCGGTGACCGCGCAGAAGCAGGACATTGCCGACCCGGTGGTGATCCATCGCTTCGCCACCCTGGTCGGCAGCCGCGACCGCCTGGACTACCTGTATCTGCTGACCTGTGCCGATATTGCCGGCACCAGCCCGAAACTGTGGAACGCCTGGAAGGATCGCCTGCTGGCCGACCTTTACTTCGCCACCCGGCGCGCGTTGCGCGAAGGGCTGGAGCATCCGGTGCCCGCCGCCGAGCGTGTGGCCGAGGCGCGTGACAGCGTGCGCGCACTGGTGCGCGAGCAGGGTTACGACGATGCCACCATCGACCGCCAGTTCGCGGTGATGCCGGATGAGGGCTTCATCCGCCTGCGCCCCGAGCAGCTGGCCTGGCAGGCCGCTGCGCTGGTGCCGGTGAAGCAGGGCCAGACCCTGGTCAAGGTCCGCCGGATCAGTGTCGACGACCCCGCGCTGGAAGTGTTCGTGCACTCGCCCGACCGCGACGGCCTGTTCGCCGCGATCGTGATGACCCTGGACCGCAAGGGCTACGGGATCCACCGTGCACGCGTGCTGGATGGCCCGGCCGACACCATCTTCGATACCTTCGAAGTGAACCCGGCCGACACGTTTGCCGATGGCAGCAGTGCCAACCTGGAGGCGGCGCTGCGCGAGGCCCTGAGTGGCGACCTTGCGCGGCTTCGGCCGTCACGCCGGGTGGTGCCGCGGCAGCTGCGTCATTTCCGTTTTGCGCCGCGCATCGAATTCCGCGATGAACCGGGCGCAACCCGTTTTGCCCTGGTCGCCCCCGACCGTCCCGGCCTGCTGGCCGATGTGGCGTTCGTGCTGCGCAACCAGGGCCTGCGCGTGCATGATGCGCGCATTGCCACGTTCGGCGAACGCGCCGAAGACACCTTCGTGATCAGTGACGAACACGACCTCCCCCTGACTGAACCTGCCCGGCAGCAGCTGCATGACGCGATGCTGGCCTGCCTGGACCCTGATCGAAACGCCGGAGACCCCGCCTGATGGCCACCAAGCCTGCTAAGAAGACTGCTGCCACCGCCAAGAGCGCAGCGGCCAAGAAAACTGCCGCCGTGCCGGCTGCGAAGAAGGCTGCCGCGCCGAAGAAAGCCGCGGTGGTGAAGGCGCCGGCGAAGAAGGTGGCGGCACCGAAGAAGGCCCCGGCCAAGAGCGCAGAAGCCGCACGCGCCGAAACCATCGCCCGCAAGTCGCTGCGCAAGCCGGCCGCGCCGGGCGTGGAAGAACTGAAGTTCGGCATCGAAAGTGCCTTCGAACGCCGCGCCACGCTGACCCTGCACGAACTGGAAGGCTCGACCAGACCGCTGGTCAACCGTGTGATCGACGGCCTGGAGAGCGGTGAATTCCGCGTCGCTGAGCCGGACGGCCAGGGCGGCTGGAAGGTCAACGAGTGGCTGAAGAAGGCGGTGCTGCTGTATTTCCGTGTCAACGACATGGCGGTGGTCGATGCACGCCCGGCACCGTTCTGGGACAAGGTCGAATCGCGCTTCGCCGGCTATGACGAAGCGAAGTTCCGCCGAGGCGGCGTGCGCGTGGTGCCGGGCGCGATTGCTCGCCGTGGCACGTATTTCGGCAAGGATGTGGTGCTGATGCCGAGCTTCACCAACATCGGCGCCTATGTCGGCGAAGGCACCATGGTGGACACCTGGGCCACCGTCGGTTCCTGCGCGCAGATCGGCCAGCACTGTCATCTGTCCGGCGGTGCCGGCATCGGCGGCGTGCTGGAGCCGCTGCAGGCCAGCCCGACCATCATCGAGGACCATTGCTTCATCGGTGCCCGCTCGGAAGTGGTTGAGGGTGTGGTGGTCGGCCACCACAGCGTGATCGGCATGGGCGTGTTCCTCAGCCAGAGCACCCGCATCTACAACCGCGCCACCGGTGAGATCAGCTACGGCTACATCCCGCCGTACAGCGTGGTGGTGTCCGGCTCGCTGCCGAGCAAGGACGGTACCCATTCGCTGTACTGCGCGGTGATCGTCAAGCAGGTCGATGCCAGGACCCGCAGCAAGACCAGCGTCAACGACCTGCTGCGGGGCCTGGCCGACTGAAGGTGACTGCGCCGGAGGATCCGGCGCAGTACGCGAGCTACCGGCATCCCCCCGACGTCCTGTTCGGGCGGATGCCGCCGCGCCTGCCGCGTGCGCCGCGCTGTGGCAGGCGACCCACCGTGCCGTGCCGTTTAGGGTCGTGCCCGAGCGCCTGTTGTGAGATTCTGGCCCTCTGTTTTCCAGCATCACAGATGGCCATGAGCAACACTGTCTACGGTTTGAAGAACTGCGATACCTGCAAGAAGGCGACCAAGTGGCTGGACCGCTTCGGCGTGCCGTACACCTTCGTCGACTACCGCGACAACAAGCCCAGCCCGGAAACACTGCTGGCGTGGGCTGAGCAGCTGGGTGGCCTGGCCGCGATGGTGAACAGATCCTCCACCACCTGGCGGCAGCTGCCGGACAACCGCAAGGCCGCCGCTTCCGAGGCCGAATGGAAACTGCTGCTGCGTGAGTACCCGCAGTTGATCAAGCGCCCGCTGGTGGTTACCGCCGACGGCAAGGCCAGCCAGGGTTTCAGTGACAACGGCTTCAAGGCCCGCTTCGGCGTGGGCCAGTCATGAGTGCCGTCCTCGACCTGGCCTGCGAGCTGATCGCGCGCCCCTCGGTTACCCCGGACGACGCCGGTTGCCAGGCACTGCTGGCGGCGCGGTTGAAGCAGGCAGGGTTCCACTGTGACCACCTGCGTCTGGGTGAGGTCGACAATCTGTGGGCGACCCACGGCCAGGGTGCGCCGGTGCTGGTGCTGCTGGGCCATACCGACGTGGTGCCGACCGGTCCGCGCGAGGCCTGGACCAGCGACCCGTTCACCCCGCAGATCCGCGACGGCGTGCTGTATGGCCGTGGCGCCGCCGACATGAAGGGCAGCGTGGCCGCGTTCGTGGTGGCCGCCGAGCAGTTCGTCGCCGCGCATCCCGATCACCCCGGCACGCTGGCAGTGCTGCTGACCAGCGACGAGGAAGGCGACGCGATCGATGGCGTGCGCCACGTCGCGCGCCTGTTCGCCGAGCGCGGCCAGCGCATCGACTGGTGCATTACCGGCGAGCCATCATCGACAGCGGCGCTGGGCGACCTGCTGCGCGTCGGGCGTCGCGGCAGCCTGTCGGCCAAGCTGCGCGTGCAGGGCGTGCAGGGTCACGTGGCGTATCCGGAGAAGGCACGCAACCCGATCCACCAGGCGGCGCCGGCCCTGGCCGAGCTGACGGCGCGACGCTGGGACAAGGGGTACGAGAGTTTCCCGCCGACCAGCCTGCAGATCTCCAACATCCGTGCCGGCACCGGCGCCAACAACGTGATTCCCGGGGAGCTGGAGGTCGATTTCAACATCCGCTACAACCCGCACTGGGATGCACCGAAGCTGGAAACGGAGATCACCGCGCTGCTGGACCGGCACGGCCTGCAGTACGCGCTGAAGTGGCATCGCAGCGGCGAGCCGTTCTACACCCCGGAAGGCACGCTGCGCGCCACCGCACGCGCGGTGCTGGCCGAGCACATCGGTCGTGCCCCTGAGGAAAGCACCGGTGGCGGCACCTCCGATGCACGCTTCATCGCGCCGCTGGGTGCGCAGTGCATCGAAGTGGGGCCAGTCAACGCCAGCATCCACCAGGTGGATGAGAACGTGCGCGTGGATGATCTGGAAGCGTTGCCGGGGCTTTACCAGCGACTGGTGGAACGGCTGCTGGCGTGAGGCATGGCGCCGGGCACGGCCCGGCGCTCCCCCTGTGAGTGCCGACTGCTGGGTGCCGACCGTTGGTCGGCACACCTTCACCTGGTTGCCAATGCAACGGTTGCGCAGCGCCGGAATCCGGGGTAGGGTCGATGCCATGTCGATCCGCCTGGCTACCGCCGTCAATAACAACAACCGCAATAATCTGCGCGCGAATAATCGTGCGCGGCCGATGCGGGACTGCGCCCTGGGTAGATAGACAGCAACACACGCCCGGACACCAGAAAACCCGCATCGGTCGATGCGGGTTTTTTTGTGCCCGGGCGCAGCCCCACCCGGGCCTGGATGGCCGGTCGAACACCCTCCCACCCGTGAAATTCCCCCAACAGGAGCTCCCCCCATGTGTTCGATATTCGGAATCTTCGGCCTGCAGGCCGGTGACGATCTTCCGGCTCTGCGCCGCCATGCGCTGGAACTGTCGCAGCGCCAGCGCCACCGTGGCCCGGACTGGAGCGGCGTGTATCTTGACGAAGGTGCGCTGCTGGTCCACGAGCGGCTGGCCATCGTCGACCCGGCCGGTGGCTCGCAGCCGCTGCTGTCGGCCGATGGCCAGCTGGCGCTGGCGGTGAACGGCGAGATCTACAACCACCAGCAGTTGAAGGCCACGCTGACCACCGCCTACGACTTCCAGACGGGTTCGGACTGCGAGGTGATCAACGCGCTTTACCGCCAGGGCGGATCGCCGGCGCAGTGGCTGGAGCAGCTCAACGGCATCTTCGCCTTCGCGCTGTGGGATCGTGATGCCGGCCGCGTGCTGGTGGCGCGCGATCCGATCGGCGTGGTGCCGTTGTACTGGGGCCACGATGCCCAGGGCCGCCTGCGCGTGGCCTCGGAAATGAAGGCGGTCGATACCTGTGCCGATGTCGCGCAGTTCCCGCCGGGCCACTATTTCGACAGCGCCAGTGGCGAGCTGGTGCGCTACTACCAGCAGTCGTGGCGCGCCTACGCTGACGTGCAGGGGCGCCAGGCCGATCTGGCCGAACTGCGCCAGGCCTTCGAGCATGCGGTGGAACGCCAGTTGATGAGCGACGTGCCATACGGCGTGCTGCTGTCCGGTGGCCTGGACTCGTCGCTGGTGGCGGCGGTGGCCGCACGCTATGCGCGTCGCCGCATCGAGGATGGCGGGCAGACCGAAGCCTGGTGGCCGCGCCTGCATTCGTTCGCGATCGGCTTGAAGGGCTCGCCCGATCTGGCTGCCGCTGCCATTGCTGCCGAAGCGCTGGGTACCGTGCATCACGGCTTCGAGTACACCTTCGAGGAAGGCCTCGATGCGCTGCCGGAAGTGATTCGCCACATCGAAACCTACGACGTCACCACCATTCGCGCCTCGACGCCGATGTTCCTGCTGGCGCGGCGGATCAAGGCGATGGGGGTGAAGATGGTGCTCTCCGGCGAGGGCAGCGACGAGATCTTTGGTGGCTACCTGTATTTCCACAAGGCGCCGGATGCGCGTGAATTCCACGAGGAGCTGGTGCGCAAGCTCGACGCGCTGCACAACTACGACTGCCTGCGTGCCAACAAGTCGATGATGGCCTGGGGCGTGGAGCCACGGGTGCCGTTCCTCGACCGCGAATTCCTCGACGTGGCGATGCGCTTCGATGCCGCGCACAAGATGGTGGGCGCCGGCTTTGGCGGTCGCCGCATCGAAAAGGCGGTGCTGCGCGAGGCGTTCGACGGCTACCTGCCGGACAGCATCCTGTGGCGGCAGAAGGAACAGTTCAGCGATGGCGTGGGTTATGGCTGGATCGATGGGCTGAAGGCACATGCCGAGGCGCAGGTGAGCGACCGTGTACTGGCGGCCGCCGACAAGCGCTTCCCGCACAACCCGCCGCAGACCAAGGAGGCGTACTACTACCGCCACCTGTTCGAGCAGTTCTTCCCGAGCCGGGCAGCGGCCGAGACCGTGCCGGGGGGCAAGTCCATCGCCTGTTCGTCGCCCGCGGCCATTGCCTGGGACGCCAGCTTCGCCGCGGCTGCAGATCCCTCGGGCCGCGCGATCGCCGGAGTGCACGAGCAGGCACTGGCCTAGGCGCGAGAAAGGGGAGGGAGGAGCGCACGTCGTATGTGCCACAAACGTCTTAATCCCCTCCGTCCCCTTTTTTGTATGATCGCCCCCCGTACATCGGGGAATGTTCATGGACGTACAGAACGGGGGCCAGGCGCCGCAGATGAAGTGGGGATGGCGCTACCTGGGCTGGGCCGTGGTACCACTGCTGGCCGGCGTGCTGCTGGCCCGCTATGCCGGGCCGGCTGCGCCCGAAGCGGTTGCGCGTGCCACGGCCGCCACCGAAGGCAGCTGGGCGCAGCACCTGGCGTCACCGCTGGGCCTGTTCCTGCTGCAGCTGCTGGTGCTGCTGCTGGTGGCCAAGGGCGCGGGGGCGCTGCTCAAGCGTCTGGGGCAGCCGGCGGTGATCGGCGAGATGGCGGCCGGCCTGATGATGGGGCCGCTGGTGCTCGGCAGCCTGCTGCCGCAGCTGCAGGGTGCGCTGTTCCCGGCCAGTTCGCTGGGCCCTCTGGGCATGCTCAGCCAGCTGGGCGTGCTGATGTTTCTGCTGGTGGCCGGTGCCGAACTGGACCTGGCGGCACTGCGCGGCCGCCGGCGTTTCGCCTTCACGGTCAGCCATGCCGGCATCGCGGTGCCGTTCGTGCTCGGCGTCGCGTTGGCGATCGGGCTGTACCCGCAGCACGGCCCACAGGGGGTGGGCTTCACCGCATTCGCGCTTTTCGTTGGCATATCGATGAGCATCACCGCGTTCCCGGTGCTGCTGCGCATCCTCGCCGACCGTGGCATCACGCAGACGCCGCTGGGCCAGACCGCCATCGCCTGCGCGGCTTTGGGCGATGCCACCGCATGGTGCCTGCTGGCACTGATCGTGGCGGCTGCACAGGCCAGCGGATGGCTGCCGGCCAGCCTCAACCTGCTGTGCGTGGTCGCCTTCGTGGCGCTGATGCTGGGGCTGGTGAAGCCGTGGTTCGCCCGCCAGCAGATCGTGCCGGGGCGTGAAGGGCGCTGGCTGCTCGGCATCCTGCTGCTGTCGCTGGGCAGTGCCCTGATCACCGAGATGCTCGGCATCCACGCGCTGTTCGGTGCGTTCGCTGCGGGCGTGGCGGTGTCGTCCAACGCGCAGCTGCGCGGCCTGTTGATGGCCCGCGTCGAACCGTTCGCGGTGACCCTGCTGCTGCCGCTGTTCTTCGCCATGACCGGCCTTCGCATGCGCGCCGACGCGCTGCAGGCCAGCGACATCGTGCTGTGTGGTGTGGTGATCGCAGTGGCCACGACCGGCAAGCTGCTGGGTACCTTCAGCGCCGCGCGCAGTGCCGGCATGCCCACCCGTGAGGCGTGGCGGCTGGGTGCACTGATGAACACCCGTGGCCTGATGGAGCTGATCGTGCTCAACCTGGGTTACGAACTTGGCCTGCTCGGTGACCGCCTGTTCGCGGTGCTGGTGATCCTGGCGCTGGTGACAACGGCGATGACCGGGCCACTGCTGAACCTGATCGAGCGGCGCAGGGGCTGAGTTGAGCGGTAGTGCCGGCCGCTGGCCGGCAACCATGCAGGTGTGTGCAGCATCATGAGGTTGCCGGCCAGCGGCCGGTACTACCGCGCCGGCACCAGCGTCATCGAGTGCTGCGCCTTGCCGGGCAGGAACGGCGTCGGCCGCCCATGCACCCAGTCTTCGTGGCCGGCGCCCCAGTACGGCGACAGCGGGTGCCCGCTCTGGCCGCCGGGCATATGCACGATGCCGTCGGCCTCGTGCCCGGGCGAAACCACCATGCGTTCGGAAGCACCGAAGCCCGGCGTCTGCACGCGCGGCATGTCGCGGTCGCCGGGCAGGCGGTCGGCCGGCATGCACAGCCAGTGTTTGGCGATGTCCGGCAGCGCCCGTGCGATGGGGTGGCAGATCGCCGCCGTATTGCGTTCGCCCCAGCTGCGCTTGGCCAGTGGGCCCTGCCTGGCCAGCTCGCTCTCGGTGCGGCGTGCGGCGTCGATCAGCAGCGCATCCCAGCTGTCGAAGGCCGGTGGCAGCAGATTGGCCGGACGCTGCTGCAGCATCGGCCAAGCCACGCCTTCCAGCTGCGCCAGGCGCGGCTCCAGATAGTCATCGCCCAGCTGCGCATTGGCCGGTGCCAGCAGTGCATCGGACAGTGTTGTCATCACCTGCGTACGGAACTCGCGCACCACCCGGTAGCTGACCGAGCTGGCCGAGGCACGGCCGTCCCATTGATGGCTGGCCTCCTTCAAACGCTTCAGTGCAGGGTCGTCACTGCGCTCGATGACGTCGTGCAGCAGGGCCCACCAGCGCTGCAGGAACACCGCGCGATCGTCGAGCTGGATCGCCAGCAGGTCGTGCTCGTCGAAGCGCTCCTGGATCGCCAGCAGGTCACGGATCTGCCGGGCCCGTGCTCCCAGGTCATAGCCACCGTTGCCGACGCTGGCCAGTGCCTCGCCGTCGAGGACGCGGCCGTTGGCGGTCCACAGGCGGTGGTTGGGAGGATCGATCAATGCCGGTGAAGCATCGCTGCGGATCGGCCACGGCGCACAGTCCTGGTTGTTGCCGGCACTGAAGCCGGCCGGCGCGCAGCCCGGACCGCGATCCGGGCGGGCGCCGATCAGCCGCCAGGCGATGCGTCCGCTGCGGTCGCCGACCACCAGGTTCTGCGCGGGAATGCCGGCGTGGTCGGCGAACTTCAGTGCAGCGTCCAGATCGCCAGCGCGGGCCAGGTCACCGAAGTCCAGCCGCACCGCGCCGGGCAGGTGGGCGACCCAACGCAGCGCGTCACCGCTGCCATCGGCATGGGCGTGCAGGATCGGGCCCCAGGCGGTTTCGCGTACCGGGAACAGCACGTCGGCCTGGCCGGCCACCGCAATCCGCTCTTCATGCACGGTCACCTCGGCATTGGCCGGTTCCGAGCGGTAATCGGCGGTGTCGATGTAGCTGTTGGTGAAGCCCCAGGCCACGTGCCCGTTGCTGCCGACGATCACCGCCGGCAGGCCGGGCAGCGAGAAGCCGGTGACATCGACCTGGCCGCCGGCAGCCTGTGGATCGGGGTAGCGCAGGCGCACGCGGAACCACAGGCCGGGGGCACGCAGGCCCAGGTGCATGTCGTCGGCGACGATCGCGCGGCCGTCGGCGGTAAGCGCCCCGGCCACCGCGAAGTTGTTGCTGCCGACGACGTCGGCTTCTTCCTGCTCGGTGCCCGACTTTCCCTTCAATGTGCGCAGGTCGAGCTGGCTGGCGTCGGGCAGGGCAGCATTGCCGCTCGGTTCGCCGAACAGCGGTGCATCCCATTCGGTACCGTCGTGGGCAATCAGCGCGTAGAGCGCTGGCGGCACCACGGCGCGGATGCGGCTCAGCGCAAGCTCGGTCTGATTGCCCGGGTCCTGCAGGTCGGCATACATGGCCAGCCCGGCCAGCACGCTGTCGCTGGCCTGCCAGGGTTGTGGCGATTGCCGCAGCAGCAGGTAGGCCCACGGGCGCACGGAGAGATCGGCCAGGCCCTGATTGACCCCACCGACATAGGCGCTCACCGCTTCGATGTTGTCGCCCAGCGCAGCCTGCATGTTCGCCTCGGTGCGCGCGCGCAGCCGATGCACGCGCATGCGCTTGTCGGCGTCGATGGCCTTCGGCCCGAACAGCGCCGACAGCTCCCCGGCGGCACTGCGGCGCATCAGGTCCATTTCGAAATAACGTTCCTGCGCGTGCACGCGGCCGAGTGCGCGCATCGCATCGGCCTGGCTGCCGGCGGTGATGGTGACCACCCCCAGCGCATCGCGCTCGAGGGTGACCGGCGCGGCCAGCCCCGGCAAGGCATGCTCGCCGTCCAGGTCGGCCAGGCTGCCCCGCAGCAGGAGCCACAGGACCAGTGCGGCGATCAGCACGATGGCGATCACTACGCCCAGCACCCAACGCCATGTACGTCGCATCGCACGTCCTTTCCGAACTCGTGGGCCGATTGTAGCCGCAGGCGCAACTGCGACTGATTCCGATTAGATCACCGTACTTTGAAATGCGGCACCCTATGCCGCATCGATTCACAGGAGCCCCCCATGAAAGGCAACCCGGACGTCATCGCCTGCCTGAAGGAACTGCTGCGCGGCGAGCTCGCTGCCCGCGACCAGTACTTCATCCATTCCCGCCGCTACGAGGACCAGGGCCTGTTCGCGCTGTACGAACGCCTGAACCACGAGATGGAAGAGGAAACCCAGCATGCCGATGCGCTGCTCCGCCGGATCCTGTTCCTGGGGGGCGACCCGGACATGCGCCCGCATGCCACCGAGCCGGGCAAGACCGTGGAGGAGATGCTGCAGAAGGATCTCGACACTGAATACGCGGTTCGGAACAATCTCGCCGCCGGCATGAAGCTGTGCGAGGAGAAGGGCGATTACGTGAGCCGCGACATCCTGCTGGCGCAGCTGAAGGACACCGAGGAAGACCACGCCTGGTGGCTGGAGCAGCAGCTGGGCCTGATCAAGCGCATCGGCCTGGAGCTGTACCAGCTGAGCAAGATCGACGGCAACGGCGCCCCGGCGCACTGAGCCGGCGTCGCTCTCTGTAGAGCCGAGCCATGCTCGGCTGCTGTTGGATCCGAGTCGAGCATGGCTCGACTCTACAAAGTTCTGTCGCCCGCCAGCACCGGAGCACCGCCAGCCAGCTTTCGCCAGCCAGCTGCTCCACCGCCCGCCAGCCGACAACGAAAAAGCCGGGGATTGCCTCGGCTTTTTCGTGTCCGGGTTCGGATCCGTTTTCAACGAAAACGGCTCTGACCCCTCCCTCCGGTCGGATCGCGCGACGACGGAGATTCAAGTCAGACAGGGGAAATCACAATTCGTCAGCGTCGGAGAGATCCTGATAGCCCACAGGAGTCGTCCCATTGAAGTCGACCAGAACCCCGTATGGGTGGCAGATTGTCAGTCGTCCCTCTGCAAAGAGAATCGACCACCTTTTCTGTTCCCAGAACGTAAGTTCTGGCTCGGATGCCAGCGGGCCTTCCCCCGAAGAAGCTTCGGCCGGGAAGTGAACGGCGAGATGTTCCAAGGCTTGTTGCTGCAGGGCTGGGAGCTCCGAGAGCTGCCCCATCACGAAGCCCACCTCTGGGATCAGTTGACCGTCTTCGGACGTCTGGATCGAGAAGAATGTGCCGTCCTTTGCAGGCAAGCGTCCTTGGGCGAACCAACCTGTATCGGAGTCGCCGACGATGTGCAGTTCGCCCAGGCCTTGAACCTGAATTATTGAAGGGATCATTCGGCAGTTGGTCGTGGTAGCAATCGTCTGAGTGTGAGGCAAAAACGCAAATAGCCAGGATCTCCCCGGCTATTTGCGTTCAATTGGTCAACGATTGTCGCTTATGCCCTGTTCGTCTATCGAGGCAAAGCGTGTCAACCAAGGTTGACACCTACCAGGGGCGGTGTCCGGGGTCAGAGCCCTTTCCGGTGGAAAGGGATCCGACCCACGTGCCCCTCACTCCACCGACAGGCCTTCCACCTTCTGCCAGCCGCGCGGCAGCAGGTGGCCGCGGGTGGCGCGGGCGCCGAGGTAGGCATCCAGCTCGTTGAACTTCAGGCCCATGGTGCGCTGGCCGCTGCGCACCTGCAGGGTCTGCCCCGGGCTGATCGCCACGATGGCGACCACGCGTTCGGTGGCGAGCTTGGCCTTCGGGATCTCGATGATCTTGTTGCCCTTGCCCTTGTCCAGTTCCGGCAGGTCGTTGGCGGCGATCGCCAGCAGGTTGCCCGAACTGGTCACCGCCACGATGCGGTCGGTGGCGACGTTGGCGACCACCGACGGGGTCAGCACCGACGAACCTGCGGACAGGTTCAGCATCGCCTTGCCGGCCTTGTTGCGACCGATCAGGTTCTCGAAGCGGGTGACGAAGCCATAGCCATGACTGGAGGCCAGCACGAAGCGGGTGTCCGGCTCGGCACTGGCCAGGGTCACGAAGCTGGTGCCCGGTGCCGGCGAGAAGCGGCCGGTCAGCGGTTCGCCATTGCCACGCGCGGAGGGCAGGGTGTGCACCGGCGTCGAGTAGGCGCGGCCTTCGCTGTCGAGGAACGCGACCTGCTGGGTGCTGCGAGCGCGCACCGCGCCCTGCAGCCCGTCGCCTTCACGGTACGACAGTGCGGATGCATCGACGTCGTGGCCCTTGGCGGCGCGGATCCAGCCCTTCTCCGACAGCACCACGGTCATCGGCTCGCTCGGCACCAGCTCGGTCTCGTCGATGGCCTGCGCCGCCTGGCGCTGCACCAGCGGCGAACGGCGTGCGTCGCCGAACTTCCTGGCGTCGGCGGTCAGTTCATCGCGGATCAGCTTCTTCAGCTTGGCCTTGCTGTCGAGGATGCCGAGGATCTTCTCGCGCTCCTTGGCCAGTTCATCCTGCTCGCCGCGGATCTTCATTTCCTCCAGGCGGGCCAGCTGCTTCAGCTTGGTTTCCAGGATGTACTCGGCCTGTTCCTCGGACAGGCCGAAGCGCGCGATCAGTGCGGCCTTCGGTTCGTCCTCGGTACGGATGATGTGGATCACCTCGTCCAGGTTGAGGAAGGCGACCAGCAGGCCTTCCAGCAGGTGCAGGCGACGTTCGACCTTCTGCAGGCGGTGCTGCAGGCGGCGGGTCACGGTGTTGCTGCGGAAGGTCAGCCATTCGCTGAGCAGCATCTTGAGGTTCTTCACCTGCGGACGCCCATCCAGCCCGATCACGTTGAGGTTGACGCGGTAGCTGCGCTCCAGGTCCGTGGTTGCGAACAGGTGGCCCATCAACTGGTCGGCGTCGACGCGGTTGGAACGCGGCACCAGCACCACGCGCACCGGATTGGCGTGGTCGGATTCATCACGGATGTCCTCCAGCCACGGCAGCTTCTTGGCACGCATCTGCGCGGCGATCTGCTCGATCACCTTCGACGGCGACACCTGGAACGGCAGCGCCGTGATCACGATGTTGCTGGCTTCCTTGGTGAAGGTCGCGCGTGCACGCACGCTGCCGTTGCCAGTCTCGTAGATGTTGCGCAGGTCATTGGCCGCGGTGATGATCTCGGCGCTGGACGGGTAGTCCGGGCCCTGCACGTGTTCGCACAGGTCGCGCACGGTGGCGTCGGGGTTGTCCAGCAGGTGCAGCAGCGCACTGACGATCTCGTTGAGATTGTGCGGCGGCACGTCGGTGGCCATGCCCACGGCGATGCCGGTGGTGCCGTTGAGCAGCAGGTGCGGGAGCCGCGCCGGCATCCAGGTCGGTTCCTGCAGGGTGCCGTCGAAGTTCGGTGCCCAGTCGGTGGTGCCCTGGCCCAGTTCGCCCAGCAGCACTTCGGCGATCGGGGTCAGCTTGGATTCGGTGTAACGCATCGCCGCGAACGACTTGGGGTCGTCGCTGGAGCCGAAGTTGCCCTGGCCCTCGATCAGCGGGTAGCGGTACGAGAACGGCTGTGCCATCAGCACCAGCGCCTCGTAGCACGCGCTGTCGCCGTGCGGGTGGTACTTACCGATGACGTCGCCGACGGTGCGCGCGGACTTCTTCGGCTTGGACGCGGCATTCAGGCCCAGCTCGCTCATCGAATAGATGATGCGGCGCTGCACCGGCTTCAGGCCGTCGCCGATGAACGGCAGGGCGCGGTCCAGGACCACGTACATCGAGTAGTCGAGGTAGGCGCGTTCGGCGTACTCGCGCAGCGGCAGTTGTTCGAATCCGTGGAACACGGGACGGGCAAGTTCGGTCATGCGGCGTTGTTACCTATGTCGGGAGGCGGCGACGGCGGTCGCCGCTCGCAATCCTGTGATTATCCGGATGCGGCGGGGGATGCCAAGCCGCGTGCAGGGTCCAGCCCGGTTTCCAGGCCATGCCCGGCCCGCGCCAGGTAGCGCCCAGGCGGCAACCCGAAGTGACGGCGGAACACGGTGACGAACGCGCTGGCGCTGCTGAAGCCCAGTGCGTGGGCGATGTCGGCCACGCTGCGGCCCTCGGTCAGCTGGCGCAACGCCTCGGACAGGCGGGCCTGTTGCCGCCACTGGGCGAAGCTGAGCGTGGTCTCGTCGCGGAAGTGACGGGTCAGGCTGCGCGGCGACAGGCCGGCCCAGTGGGCCCATTCGGCCAGGCTGCGCTCGTCGGACGGGTCGGCCAGCAGCTGCGAGGCGATCTTCAGCAGGCGCCGGTCGTAGGGCATCGGCAGATGCATGCGCTGACGCGGCGCGGTGCGGATCTCGTCCAGCAGCACCTCGATGATGTGCTGGCGCTCGGGCGTGGTGTCATAGCCCAGCGGCCATTCGCAGATGCGCTCGGCCAGCGCCTGCGCCAGCTTGGACAGGCCCAGCACGCAGGGGTCGGCGGGCAGGGTGGCACAGGCGGGTGCGGCCAGCGCCATGCCCCAGCCACGCAGCGGCCCGTCGAGGGTGACCGTGTGCGGCTCCAGAGGCGGCATCCAGCCGGCCGAACCCGGCGCCAACGACCAGGTGCCGTGCGAGGTGCGGGTGGTCAGCAGGCCACGCTCCACGTAGATCAGTTGCGCGCGCTGGTGATGGTGCCAGTCCACCTCACGGACCAGTCCCTGCGGGCTGTCGAAGCGGTAGGCGACCACCGATGGGCCGTCGTTGCGCTCGAACCAGTCCAGCGCGTCGTCGCGCAGCAGGCGCTTGGGAGGGGGAATTTCTGCCTTGTTCATCATATCCGCTGGCTGAAATGTGTCATCCATTGGCTGAATTGTACTACCGGGCCAGCTGACCAGGTCATTAAGGTAGGCGCCTTCACCGATCCAGCCCATTGCTGCAACACAGCATTCGATGCCAGATCGAATATTTCCATTGAGAAATATTTTTTTTGGAAGAGAATGCTCCCCCATGATCTGTCCTGCAACCACTCCCCCCAGCTTCGGCCTGCTGCTGCGCCAGGTGCGCGACGGGCTGGTCCGCCAACTCGACGCGTCCATGGCGGAAGAAGACCTGGGCATCGGCTTCACCCACTACATCGGGTTGAAGGTGCTTTCCAACATGGCGCCGTGCACCGCCAACGAACTGGCCCAGGCCATCGACCAGGTGCCCAGCGCCGTGACCCGGCTGCTGGACAAGCTGGAGGCACTGGGCTGCGTCCGTCGCCAACCGCATGCCCAGGACCGTCGTGCGCTGCAGATCGTGCTGACCGATGAAGGCCGCGCGTTGTGGGCGCGGCTGAAGCTGCGCGGCGACGCGGTGATGGATTACGCCCTGCGTGATCTCTCAACCGACGAGCGCACGCTGCTGCTGTCCCTCCTTACCCGAATCCGCGATTCCTTGACGACCCCATGAACCCGATCCCGCATTTCACTTTCCGCCGGTCCTGGCGCACGCTGCTGGTGTCAGCGCTGGCCCTGGCCCTGGCCGCCTGTGCCAGCAGTCGTGGCCTCAATCCGCAGGGCCACGTGCTGGATGTGGACAGCCTGCACAGCGAACGCACCCTGGCCGACACCGACCTGAGCGCCACCGGCTTCCCGGCGCAGGACTGGTGGAAGGCGCTGGGCGATGCGCAGCTGGACGCGCTGGTCGCCGAGGGCCTGGCCGGCCACCCGAGCCTGGACGCCGCCGACGCGCGCCTGCGCCAGGCCCAGGCCCAGGTCGGCACTGCGCGTGCCGACGAACTGCCGAGCCTGTCGGTGTCTGGTGGCTACACCGGCCTGCGCCTGCCTGAGTCGATGGCAGGCAGCGAGATCGGTGGCCATTACGCCGGCAGCAGCCAGGTCGCCTTCGACTTCAGCTACGGCGTGGACCTGTGGGGCGGCAAGCGCGCCGCCTGGGAAGCCGCCGTGGACGGTGCGCACGCCGCCACCGTTGAAGCGCAGGCCGCCCGCCTGAACCTGTCCACTGGCATCACCCAGGCCTATGCCGACCTGGCCTACGCGTGGCAGCTCAACGACGTGGCCGAGGAAGAGCTGAGCCGTTCGCAGAAGTCACTTGAGCTGACCCGCCAGCGCCGCCGCGCCGGCATCGACAGTGATCTGCAGGTGCGCCAGGCCGAGGCCCGCGTGCCGGCCGCGCAGCAGCAGGTGCAGGCCGCCCAGCAGCGTATCGACGCCGCCCGCACCGCACTGGCCGCGCTGGTCGGCAAGGGCCCGGACCGTGGCCTGTCGATCCAGCGCCCGCAGCCGTTGAACCCGGTGGCGCTGCAGCTGCCTGGGGTGCTGCCCAGCGAGCTGCTGGGCCGTCGCCCCGACATCGTGGCCGCACGCTGGCGCGTTGAAGCGGCCGACAAGCAGATCAAGGTCGCGAAGACGAAGTTCTACCCGAGCTTCAACCTGACCGCGCTGGCCGGCGTGGTCGCCCCGAATGTGAGCGACCTGCTGAAGAGCAGTTCCACCTTCGCCTACATCGGCCCTGCGCTGAGCCTGCCGATCTTCGAAGGCGGCAAGCTGCGCGCCAACCTGGCCAATACCGATGCGCAGTACGACCTGGCGGTGGCCAACTACAACCAGACCGTGCTCGATGCGCTGCGTGATGTGGCCGACCAGGTCAACGCGGTGCGCTCGCTGGCACAGCAGGCGCAGTCGCAGCAGCAGGCGGTGGACACCGCACGCGCTGCCTTCGACCTGGCCCAGCAGCGCTACCGCGCCGGCATCGGCAGCTACCTGGACGTGCTGACCGCGCAGTCCACCCTGCTGCAGTCGCAGCAGCAGCTGGCCGGCCTGCAGTCGCAGCAGGTGCAGTCCTCGGTGCGCCTGAGCAAGGCGCTGGGTGGTGGTTTCCAGCCCACTGACGCCGACCGCGCACCGATCGCCTCCCATTCCGATTCCTCGCATTCCTGAAGATCTCCGACATGAGCCAGACCCAAGACACCGCGGCCCCGGCCGCCCCCAACCGCCGCGGCAACCTGCTGCGCGGCCTGTTCGTGATCGTCGTGCTGCTGCTTGCCGCTTTGGCGCTGTGGTACTTCATGTTCGGCCGTTGGTTCGAAGAGACCGACGATGCCTACGTGCAGGGCAACCAGGTGCAGATCACCCCGCTGGTGGCCGGCACCGTGGTCGCCATCAATGCCGATGACGGCATGCGCGTGGAGCGCGGCCAGCTGCTGGTGCAGCTGGACCCGTCCGACACCGCAGTGGCGCTGCAGCAGGCCGAAGCCAACCTGGCCAAGACCGTGCGCCAGACCCGCGGCCTGTACCGCAGCGTGGAAGGCGCGCAGGCGGACCTGAACGCCCGCCAGGTGACCCTGAAGCGCGTGCGCGAAGACTACGCCCGCCGCAAGGACCTGGCCGCCACCGGCGCCATCTCCAACGAAGAACTGGCCCACGCCCGCGACGAGCTGGCCGCGGCCGAAGCGGCCGTGGCCGGTTCGCGCGAGACCGTCGAGCGCAACCGCGCGCTGGTCGACGACACCGTGATCGCCACCCAGCCGGACGTGCAGGCCGCCGCCGCACAGCTGCGCCAGGCCTTCCTCAACAACGCCCGCGCCGGCATTGTCGCGCCGGTCTCCGGCTACGTCGCCCGTCGTTCGGTGCAGGTCGGCCAGCGCGTGCAGCCGGGCAATGCCCTGATGGCCGTGGTGCCGACCGAACAGATGTGGGTCGAGGCCAACTTCAAGGAAACCCAGCTGCGCCACATGCGCCTGGGCCAGGAAGTGGAGCTGAAGTCGGACCTGTACGCCGGCGACGTGAAGTACAAGGGCCGCATCCAGAGCCTGGGCTTGGGCACCGGCTCGGCGTTCTCGCTGCTGCCGGCGCAGAACGCCAGTGGCAACTGGATCAAGATCGTGCAGCGCGTGCCGGTGCGCATCGCCATCGATGCCAAGCAGCTGGCCGAACACCCGCTGCGCATCGGCCTGTCGATGAAGGCCGAAGTGAGCCTGCGCGACCAGAAGGGCGAAGTGCTGCCGAGTACCCCGGCCAAGGGCACGGTGTTCGACACTGACGTGTATGCCAAGCAGCTGCATGATGCCGATGAGGTGATCCACACGATCATCCAGGGCAACCTGCCGCAGCAACAGGCGAAGGTGGGCTGAGGTCGCCATGTCCGCACAAGCTCCAGCCGCGCCCGGCGCTCCGGGCGCACCGGCGGCGCCGGCTGCGGCCTCCGGGTTCCTGCCGCCCAGCGTCGCCCTGTGCACGGTGGGCCTGGCGATGGCCTCGTTCATGCAGGTGCTCGACACCACTATCGCCAACGTCTCGCTGCCGACCATCGCCGGTAACCTCGGTGCCAGTTCGCAGCAGGCGACCTGGGTCATCACCTCGTTCGCGGTCAGCACGGCCATCGCGCTGCCGCTGACCGGCTGGCTCAGCCGCCGCTTCGGCGAACGCAAGCTGTTCGTCTGGGCCACGCTGGCCTTCGTCATCACCTCGCTGCTGTGCGGCCTGGCGCAGAGCATGGGCATGCTGGTGGTGTCGCGCGCGCTGCAGGGCTTCGTGGCCGGCCCGATGTACCCGATCACGCAGTCGCTGCTGGTTTCGATCTACCCGCGCGAGAAACGTGGGCAGGCATTGGCACTGCTGGCGATGATCACGGTGGTCGCGCCGATCTGCGGGCCGATCCTCGGTGGCTGGATCACCGACAACTACAGCTGGGAGTGGATCTTCCTGATCAACGTGCCGCTGGGCATCTTCGCTGCCTTGGTGGTGGGCAACCAGCTGAAGGGGCGGCCGGAGCAGATCGAGAAGCCGAAGATGGACTACGTCGGCCTGATTACCCTCGTGATCGGCGTCGGTGCGCTGCAGCTGGTGCTCGACCTGGGCAACGACGAGGACTGGTTCGCGTCGATGAAGATCGTGGTGCTGGCCTGCGTGGCCGTGGTGACGCTGACGGGGTTCCTGATCTGGGAGCTGACCGACAAGGATCCGATTGTCGACCTGAAGCTGTTCCGGCACCGCAACTTCCGCGCCGGCACGCTGGCGATGGTGGTGGCCTACGCGGCGTTCTTCAGCGTGGCGCTGCTGATCCCGCAGTGGCTGCAGCGTGACATGGGCTACACCGCGATCTGGGCGGGCCTGGCAACGGCGCCAATCGGCATCCTGCCGGTGATCATGACCCCGTTCGTGGGCAAGTATGCATCGCGCTTCGACATGCGCATGCTGGCCACGATCGCCTTCATCGTGCTGTCGATGACCAGCTTCCTGCGCTCGAACTTCAACCTGCAGGTGGACTACATGCACGTGGCCGGCGTACAGCTGATCATGGGCATCGGCGTCGCGCTGTTCTTCATGCCGGTGCTGCAGATCCTGCTGTCGGACCTGGATGGGCGCGAGATCGCGGCGGGCTCCGGCCTGGCCACGTTCCTGCGTACGCTGGGCGGCAGCTTCGCGGCGTCGCTGACGACGTGGCTGTGGGCGCGGCGCACCCAGGTGCACCATGCCGACCTGACCGAGCATATCTCGGCCTATCAGCCGGGCATGCAGGACCAGGTCACGGCGATGGGGCAGGGCGACCTGCAGCACGGCGCAGCGGTACTGAACAACATGATCAACCACCAGGCATCGCAGATGGGCTTCAACGACATCTTCTTCCTGCTGGGCTGGATCTTCCTGGCGATCATTACGTTCCTGTGGCTGGCCAAGCCGCCATTCGGCGCAGGTGCGGGTGCGGCCGCCGGTGGTGGGCACTGAAAACTCCCTGGAAACACGTGCTGTATTTTGACCCCGCCGCAAGGCGGGGTTTTTGTTTGTGCAACGTGGGTCGCACGGGCCCTGCCGTTGGGGGAGTGCAGCGGCGCAGGTTCAGCGCGTGCGATAGACGCGCTTGAACACCACCCGATCACGGAACAATCGGGAAATGGCCCACATTCCCGCCACAAGTACGGCGCCGCACGTGATCCAGCCGGCAGTGGCCTGCAATCGGCTGCCGACCAGCGCGCCGCAGATGATGGCGGCGACAAAGACGAACATTACGGCCTCCTTCGATGCGCCGTAGTGGACCTCGGCCTGGCATCCCACGCATACGCGTACGCCGTGGTTCGAGCCGGTGTGGCAGTGAGGGCAGATGATGCTGCGCTGCATTGGGGCATCCTTTGGGGAAAGGGGGGGCGCTGGTCCGGTCGTGTCGATAGACCTGCAACCGGCTCCGGTAAATCTGCCTCCCACCGAAAAGGAATCGGGTGGATCTCGACTAGGAAAAGTACGAATTGAACGGGGAACGTGAAATGCGCCCCAAAAGGGGGGCGTTCAAGGTCTGGTGACGGCGCGCCGGGGGGAGGTATACACCCGCAGGCGACGCCCGGGTGGTGCGAGATACGACAGTCCGAGTCGCGGTTGCGATGCCACGCTCGCCAGGCCCCGGAAACGAAAAAACCCGCTTTCGCGGGTTTGATCATCTTGAGTCGTGGTGCCCAGGAGAGGACTCGAACCTCCACGGTTTTACCCGCTAGTACCTGAAACTAGTGCGTCTACCAATTCCGCCACCTGGGCGACTCAGGAGATGAATTGTGCGGGACGGCAGAGGATGTGTCAACAACATTTCACAGCTTTTTCTGCGGCTGCACGCCCAGGTGAAGCAGCAGGCTGCGCATTGCCGATGACAACTGCGCCCACTCGGCAAAACAGGCGCACAGGCGACGCTGTGCCCACGCATCGGCGAGCGGTACGGCGACGGTATGCGTGCTGCGCCGGTGCTGGCGGGCGATGGTCCGCGGCACGATGCCGATACCAATGTCGTGGCCGACCATGATGCACACCCCTTCGAAGGTCTTCATGCGGATGCGCACGTCCAGGCGCCGCCCGATGTCGCGCGCTTGGTCTTCGATGTAGGCCTGCAGTGCATTGCCGTCGGCCAGCGCGACGAAGGTCTCGCCGGCAACATCGGCGAAGGCCAGGCTGCGCCGCGATGCGAGGCGATGGTCTGCGGGCAGCAGCATCACCAGTGGATCTTCGGCGACCACGTGCTGCTGCAGGCCGGCAGCGTCGACCGCATCACTGATGATGCCGGCCTCGGCCTGGCCAGCGTTGATCGCACGCACGACTTCGGGGCTGGTGCGCTCCAGCAGTTCCACGTGCAGGCGCGGGCGTTCGGCCAGCCACGGTGCCAGCCGCGAAGGCAGGTAGTTGGTCAGTGCTGCGGTGTTGGCATACAGATGCAGTGTGCCGCGCGCGCCGTGCGCGAACGCCTGCAGTTCACCGCGCAGCTGCGCCTGCTGCTGCAGGATCAATCGTGCATGGTGGGCGAGGGCGGCGCCGGCTTCGGTCAGGCTGACGCCGCGGGGGTGCCGGTTCAACAACGCGGTGCCGGCATCGGCTTCGATCGTGCGCAGGCGTTCGCTGGCCGACGCCAGTGCCAGGTTTGCCTGCGCTGCGCCGGCCGTGATGCTGCCCGCCTCGGCAATCGCCAGGAACAGGCGCAAGTCGGCGATATCCATCCGCATGTGATGCCCTCATCGCAACGGCTGCGTCTTCGGATCAGCCGAAGGCAAGGCCGGAAACACCGCATTGTGCGCCGAGCGGCCGGCCGATCCAATGAAGGCATGAATGAATCGATGTACTTCTACGTGCTGCTGGTGGTGGTGTTCGTGCTGGCCGGTGTGGTCAAGGGTGTGACTGGGATGGGGTTGCCGACGGTGGCGATGGGGCTGCTGGGCAGCACGCTGTCGCCGGTGTCGGCGGCGTCGATGCTGTTCATTCCCACCTTCGTCACCAATGCGTGGCAGCTGTTGTCCGGGCCGTCACTGGACCGCATCGTGCGGCGCCTGTGGCCGATGATGCTGGCCGTGGTGGTGGTGACGCTGGGCTCGGCGGCGCTGCTGGTGCGGGTCGATCGCACTTGGTCGCGCGTTGCGCTGGGCGTGGCATTGGTGGTCTATGCCGCCTATGCGTTGCTTGCGCCGGTGTTCCGCGTGCAGCAGCGGCGCGAGCGTTGGCTGGGGCCGCTGGTGGGGGCGTTGTCGGGCGTGGTGACCGGCGCCACCGGCGTGTTCGTGATGCCGGTGGTTCCATACCTGCAGTCGCTGGGGTTGCAGCGCGAGGAGCTGGTGCAGGCGCTGGGGCTGGCGTTCACGGTGTCAACGATTTCGCTGACCGCCGGCCTGGTGCTGCACGGCGCATTCGGCATCCAGCAGCTGGGGCTGAGTGCGCTGGCGGTGCTGCCGGCATTGCTGGGCATGTGGCTGGGGCAGGTGATCCGGCAGCGCATCAGTGCGCGGGTGTTCCGGGGCTGCTTCCTGGGTTTCCTGCTGTTGCTCGGGCTGGAGCTGGTGCTGCGGCCGCTGCTCTGATGCCGGATTCCGGGCATGAAAAAACCCGCTCTCGCGGGTTTTTCTCATTCTCGACGTGGTGCCCAGGAGAGGACTCGAACCTCCACGGTTTTACCCGCTAGTACCTGAAACTAGTGCGTCTACCAATTCCGCCACCTGGGCGTCGAGGAGCGAGATTATGGGGTGTTGTTATGGGGGTGTCAACACTTTTTCTGGATCCGGTGTCGGACCCCGTTTCGCGTGCGGAGCGGGCTCTGACCCCATCTCAATCGCTTGGGTCGGAGCCCTTTCCTTCGGAAAGGAATTCGACCCCGCTGCTGGATTGCAGGCAAAAAAAATCCCCGCCGAAGCGAGGAGTTTTTTCGTTGGTGCCCAGGAGAGGACTCGAACCTCCACGGTTTTACCCGCTAGTACCTGAAACTAGTGCGTCTACCAATTCCGCCACCTGGGCGTTCCAGAGGCGCAATTGTGAAGATGAATCCGCAGGCTGTCAACGACTTCCTGAATATTTTTCACGCAAGGCCTTCAAGACGGCCACTGACCCGTTCTGCACGCCGTCAACGGCTACCATGTAGGGCGATGACTACCAAAAAACCAAGCAAGGGCGGGAGCACCTCCCGCAGCCAAGCCCCGAAGAAGGGCGCCAAGGCGGGCACGGCCCGCGCCACCAAGCCGGGCAAGCCGTTGCCGGGCTGGTTCCCCGAATTGAATGAAGGCGGCGCACCGCCGCGTGGCCGCAAGGTCCGCAGCAGCGACGCACCGGGCCCGGCGCCGGGCCGCAAGTTGCCGCCGACCGGCAAGGTGATCGACGATCCCTATGCCGCCCGCGAAGCCGAGAAGTACGAACAGCCCATCGCCAGCCGCGAAGCCATCCTGGCCCTGCTGGAGCGTTGCGAAGGGCCGCAGACGGCCGAGGAGCTGGGCGCGCGCCTGGGGCTGACCGCACCGGACCGGGCCGAGGCGCTGTCGCGCCGGCTCGGTGCCATGGTCCGTGATGGCCAGCTGGTGCAGAACCGCCGTGGCGGTTTCGCCCCGATCCAGACCCTGAACCTGGTCACCGGCGTGGTGATCGCCAACCCGGAAGGATTTGGCTTCCTGCGCCCGGTCGAGGGTGGCGACGACCTGTTCCTGCCACCGTATGAAATGCGCAAGGTCATGCATGGTGACAAGGTGCTGGCCCGTGTGACCGGCATCGACCACCGTGGCCGCCGCGAGGGCAGCATCGCCCGCGTGCTTGAGCGCGGCATGACCCGCCTGATCGGCCGTTTCAGTGTCGAGATGGGCATCAACTACGTGGTGCCCGATGACAAGCGCGTGCAGCGCAACGTACAGGTGCCGCCGGACCAGATCGGTGGCGCGCGCGACGGCCAGCTGGTGGTCTGCGAACTGACCCAGGCGCCGGATAGCCGCCGTCCGCCGATCGGCCGCATCATTGCCGTGCTCGGCGACAAGCTGACCGCCTTGCTGGTGGTGGAGACCGCCATCCACGGCCATGAACTGCCGTTCGAATTCCCGCAGGAAGTGCTGGACGAAGCGGCGTCGGTGCCGCTGGTGGTCGAACCGGCGATGATCGGCGACCGCGTCGATCTGCGCAGCATGCCGCTGGTCACCATCGACGGTGAAGATGCCAAGGACTTCGACGACGCGGTGTACTGCGAGCCGAACGTCGATGGCTTCCGGCTGGTGGTGGCGATTGCCGATGTCTCCAACTACGTCCGGCCCGGCACGCCACTGGACGAAGAAGCGCAGAAGCGCGCCACCTCGGTGTACTTCCCGGGCTTCGTGGTGCCGATGCTGCCGGAGACGCTGTCCAACGGCATCTGTTCGCTGATGCCGAAGGTCGACCGCATGTGCTTCGTCTGCGACATGCAGATCGACCGCGACGGCCTGGTCACGCATTCGCGCTTCTACGAAGCGGTGATGAACTCGCATGCGCGCCTGACCTACACCCAGGTGTGGAAGGCGGTGGGCGAGGACGATGCCGATACCAAGGCCTGGATGGGCGACCTGCTGCCGCAGGTGCAGCGCCTGCACCAGCTGTACAAGGTGCTGTCCAAGGCACGCGCCAAGCGCGGTGCCATCGAATTCGAAAGCAGTGAAGTGCGCTTCGTGCTGGACAACCGCGGTGAAGTGACCCAGGCCGGCATGCTGGTGCGCAACGACGCGCACAAGCTGATCGAGGAGTGCATGATCGCGGCCAACGTCGAGGCGGCGAAGTACCTGCTGTCGCGCCATGTGCCGGCCCCGTACCGCATCCACGAGAAGCCGCCGGAAACCAAGTACGCCGACCTGCTGGAGTTCCTCAAGGAGTTCAAGCTGAGCCTGCCGCCGTGGTCGAAGGTGCGCCCGGGCGATTACACCAAGCTGCTGAAGAAGATCCGCGACCGCCCCGATGCCACGCTGCTGGAATCGGTGCTGCTGCGCAGCCAGAGCCTGGCCATCTACAGCCCGGAAAACCACGGTCATTTCGGCCTGGCACTGGAGGCGTACGCGCACTTCACCTCGCCGATCCGTCGCTACCCCGACCTGCTGGTACACCGCGCGATCAAGCACGCGTTGTCCGGCAAGCCGCTGGACAAGTTCACCTACAACGCGCGCGAAATGGCTGCGCTGGCGCTGCAGTGTTCCGAGCGTGAGCGCCGTGCCGACGAGGCCGAGCGCGAGGTCGACGAGCGTTACCGCGCGGCGTGGATGGAAAAGCACGTGGGCGGCCAGTTCGACGGCGTGATCAGCGGCGTGACCAGCTTCGGCCTGTTCGTGGAGCTGGATGAGTCGAAGGTGCAGGGTCTGGTCCACGTGACCCAGCTGCCGCAGGACTATTACAAGTTCGACGCGACCCGCAAGACGTTGACCGGCGAGCGCCGCGGCGGCAGCTACCGGTTGGGCGACCGCGTGCGCATCCTGGTGCTGAAGGCCAGCATGGAAGAGCGCAAGATCGACTTCCGCCTGGTCGAGCACAAGGGTGAGGACGAGGGCGATGGCCTGCCGCCGCTGCCGGAGCGTGGCAAGCCGGCCAAGCGGAAGAAAGAGAAATATTGATGACCGTGGTAGTGCCGGCCGCTGGCGGGCATCCATGGCACCCTCGGCACCGACGGGTTGCCGGCCCGCGGCCGGCACCACCAGGAGACATCGCATGCAAGGCCAACCCGAATACAGCGGCGGCTGCCAGTGCGGCGCGATCCGCTTCCAGGCCCGTGGCGAGCTGACCCACAGCTCGATCTGCCACTGCCGCATGTGCCAGAAGGCCTTTGGTGCGTACTACGCGCCCTTGGTGTCGGTGCGGGGCGTGCAGTTCAGCTGGACCCGCGGCCAGCCGCGCTATTTCCAGTCCTCCAACGTGGTGCGGCGCGGGTTCTGCGCCGACTGCGGCACGCCGTTGACCTACGAAGCGCCCGATGGCGTGGCGGTGGCTGCCGGTGCGTTTGACGAACCCGAACGCCTGCCGCCGACGATCCAGTACGGAGTCGAGCGCAAGCTGCCCTTCGTCGACAGCCTGGCCAGCCTGCCGGCGCGACGTACCGAGGAAGACATCGCCGCGCTGGATTTCCTGGCCACGATCGTGTCCCACCAGCACCCCGACCACGACACCCCGCACTGGCCGCCGCGCAGCCGTTCAGCCGGGGGATGAACGGCCGGTAGCGCCCGGCCATGCCCGGCGAGCGCGAAGCGCGGCCGCCGCCGATGCTCTACCATAGCCCCCCCCTTTCCGGTCCCCGCCCGCATGAGCAAGAACAGCCAGTGGATTGTCGGCGTCAACGCCGTCGCCTCCTCCATCGAGAACGACGCCGAGAACGTCCGCGAAGTGCTGGTCGAGGCCGGTGCGAAGAACCCGCGCCTGACCGAGATCGAGGAAAACGCCCGCCGCAAGGGCATCGACGTGCGCAAGGTGAACAGCCAGGCGCTGGACGGTGTCGGCGGTTCGGTACGCCACCAGGGCGTGGCCGCGCGCTATGCCGCCGCCCGCACTTACAGCGAGAACGAGCTGGAAGGCCTGGTCACCGCAGCCGAGGGCAAGGCCCTGCTGCTGGTGCTGGACGAAGTGCAGGACCCGCACAACCTTGGCGCCTGCCTGCGCTCGGCCGCTGCGGCCGGTGCAACCGCAGTGATCATCCCCAAGGACAAGTCGGCCACGGTGAACGCGACCGTACGCAAGACTTCGGCCGGTGCCGCCGATCTGATCCCGGTGGTGGCGGTGACCAACCTGTCGCGCTGCCTGAAGGACCTGCAGAGGCAGGGCGTGTGGATCTATGGCCTGGCCGGCGAAGCCACCGCTTCGCTGTACCAGCTGGACCTGAAGGGCAACATCGCCCTGGTGCTGGGGGGCGAGGCCGATGGCCTGCGCCGCCTGACCCGCGAGAACTGCGATGGCCTGGTCAAGATCCCGATGCCGGGTGAGATCGAGAGCCTGAATGTCTCCGTCGCCGCCGGCGTCAGCCTGTTCGAGGCCGTGCGCCAGCGCGGCTGATCTCTAGAGCCGAGTCCACGCTCGGCGATCGCATACCCGATCAAGGAAGCAGCCGAGCATGGGCTCGGCTCCACAGTAGCCGCTACCCCGCGCTGCCGCCCAGCGCCTTGAACAGGGTCACATCGTTGTTCAGCTGCCCCTGCCGCGCGCGCGCCAGTGACAGCTCGGCATCGCGCCGGGTCTGCTGCGCTTCCAGCCAGGTGCGCAGGTCGGTCGCGCCCACGCGGTAACGCACTTCCTGCGCGCGTTCCACTTCCACCGCTTCGTCATACGACGCCTGCGAGGCCGCCACCTGCCGCGCCAGCTGCTCGCGTGCCGACAGCGCGTTGTCCACTTCCGAGAGCGCGGTGTACAGCGTCTTGCGGAAGTTGGCCGCGGCGATCTGGTAGGCGGTGCCGGCGATGTCGGTATCCAGCTGCGCGCGCTGCAGGTTGAGGAACGGCAGTGACAGGCCCGCGCCCAGCGTGGCCACCGGATTGCGCAGCACATTGCCTAGCGAGGTGGCGCTGGAACCGAGGCTGCCGGTCAGGCTCAACGCCGGGTAATACTGGGTTGCCGTGACCTTGATCGTCTTCAGGCTGTTGCGCAGGCGCAGCTCGGCCGCGCGCAGGTCGGGACGGCGGCCCAGCAGGTCGGCCGGCAACCCCTCGACGATGTCCGGGCTGCGTGCGCCCAGCAGGTCCTGCGGTTCGTCCTGCTGCGGCCAGGGCGTGCCATCCAGCAGTACGGTCAGTGCATTGCGCACTTCCACCCGCTGCTGTTCCAGCGCGCTCTGCGCCGAGCGCTGCGACTGCAGGTTCTGCAGCGCCTGGCGCACTTCCAGGCGCGATACCGCGCCGGTGTCGAAGCGGGCCTGCACCAGTTCGCGGGTACGTTCCAACCGCTCCAGGTTGGCCTGGCCGGTGGCGATGGACTGGTTGAGATAGGCCAGGTTCCAGTACTGGGTGATGGTGTCGCCGATCACCAGCAGCGCGGTGTTCTGCCGGTCTTCCTCGCTGGCTTCGGCTTCCCAGCGGGCGATGTCGCGCTGGGTGCGCAGGCGCCCCCACAGGTCCACTTCCCAGCCCAGCGAGACGCCGGTGGAATAGCTGCGGCGCCAGTCATCGGCCTGGTCGGTGGCGCGGCTGGCACTGCCGCTGACGCCCGATGACGAAGGCTGCGGCCACAGCGCATTGCTGGCCAGGCCGGCCTGCAGGCGTGAACGCTGCACGGCCAGGCCGGCGGCGGCCAGATCGCTGTTGGCGGCCAGCGCCTGCGCCACCAGACGGTCGAGGCGTTCATCGCCGAAGCCGGTCCACCAGGTGTCCTGCCGGATGTCGCGGCCGGGTGTATCCAGGCTGCTGCGCGGGCCGTCGGCCGGTGCATTGAGGGTGGCATCGCCACGCCCATACTGCGCCGCCACGGCCGGGTCATGCACCGGATAGCGGCCGACGGAGGCGCAGCCGGACAGGGCGAGTACAACCGCACCGGCCGGCAGCAGGTGCCGGGGAGCGGGGAAGGGCAGTCGGATCATCTTCTTCATTCGCGGGCCAAGGCCTCCACCGGATCGAGTTGTGCGGCGTTGCGTGCGGGCAGGAAGCCGAACGCCACGCCGATCAAGGTCGAGCAGGCGAACGCGGCAACGATCGAGGCGGTGGAGAACAGCACCTGGAAATCGCTGGCGAAGCGGCCGATCATCGAGCCCAGCAGCAGCGCCAGGCCGATGCCGAGCACGCCGCCGAGCAGGCACACCAGCACCGCCTCGATCAGGAACTGCTGGCGGATATCACTCTGCCGTGCACCCACCGCCATGCGCACCCCGATCTCACGGGTGCGCTCGGTCACCGACACCAGCATGATGTTCATCACGCCGATGCCACCGACCAGCAGTGCGATGGCGGCGATGGCACCGATCAGCAGGGTCATCGTGCGCGTGGTCTGCTCGATGGTCTGGCGGATCTCCGCGCTGTTGCTGAGGAAGAAGTCCTCGGTGCCATGGCGCAGGGTCAGCAGGCGGGTGATTGCTTCCTGCGCCGCATCCATCGGTGTGTCGTCGTCCACGCGTACGGTGATGCTGGAGACGTGGCTCTGGCCGAGCATGCGCGACATCACCGTGGTGTACGGCACCCACACGCTGAGGCTGGTACTGCCACCGAAGCCGAAACTCTGGCGCTTGGCCACGCCGACCACGCGTGCCGGCACGTTGCCGAGCAGGATCACCTGTCCGACCGGGTCGACATCGGGAAAGAACTGGGTCTGGGTGTTCTCGTCGATCACCGCCACCTGGCCCAGGCCCTTGACTGCATCGGTATCGAAGAAGCTGCCGCTGAGCAGAGTCACACCCTTGACCCGGAAGAACTGCTCGCCGACGCCGCTGACCTGGGCGGTCGACGACTGGTTGCGATAACGCGCGGTGACCGAGGTCGATACGCTGGGGGTGGCGCTGTCCACGTAGCTCTGCTTTGCCAGTGCATCGGCATCGCTGGCCTTGAGCGTCTGCACCCGGGCCGAGCGCATGTCGCCGAAACCACGGCCGGGATAGACGTCGATGGTGTTGGTGCCGAGCGCGCTGATGTTCTGCAGGATCTGCTGCTGCGAGCCGTTGCCCAGCGCCACCACCGACACTACCGAGGCGATGCCGATGATGATGCCGAGCATGGTCAGGAAGGTCCGCAGCCGATGGGCGTTCATCGCCAGCAGCGCCATGCGGAACGCTTCGGAGAAGCGGTCTCGGGCCGCCCGCCAGCTGTTGCCGTGGGCGGCCCCGGTACTGGCTTCGCGCTGCGCACGGTAGGCCGGCGCATTCGGGTTGGCGCGGTCGGCGATGATCTCGCCATCGCGGATCTCGATGATGCGCTGTGCGTGCTGGGCCACGCTCATGTCGTGGGTGACGATGATGATGGTGTGGCCTTCGGCATGCAGTTCGCCGAGGATCGCCATCACTTCCTCACCGGATTTCGTATCGAGCGCGCCTGTGGGTTCGTCGGCCAGGATCACCTCGCCGCCGTTCATCAGCGCGCGTGCGATCGACACGCGCTGCTGCTGGCCACCTGACAGCTGGCCGGGCTTGTGATGCATGCGGTCGCCCAGGCCCAGGCGTTGCAGCAGCTGCTCGGCACGCGCATTGCGCACTGCGCCCGGGCTGCCGGCGTACACCGCCGGCACTTCCACATTGCCGCGCGCGTCGAGGTCGCCGAGCAGGTGGTAGCGCTGGAAGATGAAACCGAAATATTCGCGGCGCAGTTCGGCCAGTTCGTCCGGCGCCATCTTTCCGGTCTCGCGGCCGGCCACCTGGTAGCTGCCGCGGGTGGGGCGGTCGAGGCAGCCGAGGATGTTCATCAGTGTCGACTTGCCCGAGCCGGACTGGCCGACGATGGCCACCATCTCGCCAGCATCGATGTCGAGATTGACGTCGCGCAGCACGGCGATCACATCATCACCGGCCGGGAACTCGCGTCGCAGGTCGCGCAGGCGCAGCAGCGGCGCCGTCGTGCTCATCGGCGCGGCCCCATGCCCGGGCCGCCGACCCGCATCTGCATGCCGCCTCGGTTCCCGCCACCGGCACCGGCACCGGCGGCGCTGGCTTCGCCGACCACCACGCGCTCGCCTTCCTTCAACCCGGACAGGATCTCGGCGGAGGCGCCATTGTTGATGCCCACCGTGACCTTGCGCGGCTGCGGCTGGCCCTTGTCGTCCAGCACCCGCACCATGCGCTCGTCGCCACGGCGCTTCGGCCCCAGCGCCACCGCCGGCACCATCAGCACGCCCTTGGCCTGCTTGAGCAGTACCGAGACCTGCGCGGTCATGTCGATGCGCAACGTGCCGTACGGATTCTCCACGTCGAACAGCGCGTTGTAGTAGACCGCGCTGCTGGAACTGGAACTGGACGAACTGCTGGAGCTGGAGGAGCTTTCGTTGGCGATCGAGGCCGGCGCCGGATTGATCTGGCGCAGCGTGGCGTGGTACTTGCGGTCCGGGTCACCCAGCGTGGTGAAGTACACCGGCATGCCGGGCTTGATCTTGACCACGTCGGCCTCGGAGATCTCGGCATTGACGGTGACCACGTCCAGCCGCGCCAGCATCACGATGGTCGGTGCGGTCTGGTTGGCGTTCACGGTGCGGCCTTCCTCCGCCACCACCGCCACCACGGTGCCGTCCATCGGCGCGGTGATGCGGGTGTAGGCCAGGTTGGCGCGGGCGGTGCCCAGTTCTGTTTCGCGGCCCTTGATCTGCGCCTCGTAGGACTGCAGCTGGGCACGGGCGGTCTTCAACTGCGCCTCGGCGGCATCATATTCCTGGCGCGAGGTGGCTTCGGCAGCCAGCATCTGCTGCTGCCGCGCGAATTCCAGTTCGGCCTGGCGCAGGGTGGCCTGCTGCACGGCGCGCTGCGCGGTGACCTGGTCCAGCGAGGCCTGCGCGTTGAGCACCTGGTTCTGCTGGGTGGTGGCATCGATCTCGGCGATCAGGTCGCCTTCCTTCACGGTGTCGCCCAGCTGTACCTTCAGCGACTTGATCTGGCCCGAGGCCTGGGCGCCGACGCTGACCAGCTTGTAGGCGTCGATCACACCGGTGGCCTCCACTGTCTGCTCGATGTCACCACGGCTGACGGGCGCGGTCGCCACCGCCGGGACGGCCGGCTTGCGCAGCAGCCACCAGGCGGCTGCAACGACGGCAAGGGCAAGCAGGGCGACCAGTATCAGGCGACCCCGGCGGGTCGCGGGCAGCAGGCGGAACGTCACGTCGTGGCTTCACTCTCGGGGCCGCGTGGGCGGCGTTGGCGGGCATTGTGAAGACCGGGCGACAGGCGGCTCAATCCTCGGGGTATGTCTCTATGTAACACTGTCGGCAAATAGGCGTAACCACAGGTATCCCGACCATCGGTGGATACACTGGTACGCATTGCCCCGGATGCGGTTCAGCTGCCGACACGGGATGATCGCGACATGGAGACTGAAAACACGATGCATCGACTGCTGATCGTCGACGACGACAATGACATCCGCACCCTGCTGGCCGAGCAGCTCGGCCGCGCCGGCTACCAGGTGAGCACGGCGGCTGATGGCACCGCCATGCGACAGCTGCTGGACCGTGAGCACGTGGACCTGATCGTGCTCGACCTCAACCTGCCGCGTGAGGATGGCTTGACCCTGTGCCGCGACCTGCGCGCGCGCTCGAACACGCCGGTGATCATGCTGACGGCTCGTGCCGAGCCGATTGACCGCGTGCTGGGCCTGGAGATGGGCGCCGATGACTACCTGGCCAAGCCGTTCGAGCCGCGCGAGCTGCTGGCGCGCATCCGCAATGTGCTGCGCCGGACCGAGGCGCTGCCGGCCAACCTGGAGCCATTGGCGATTCGCCGTGCGCGCTTCTCGCGCTGGGTGTTCGACCTGGAACACCGCCATCTGGTTGACCCGGACAACCGCGTGGTGGTGCTGTCCGGCGCCGAGTTCCGGCTGCTGCGGGTGTTCATTGCCCATGCCAACAAAGTGCTGTCGCGCGAGCAGCTGGTCGCGCTCAGCAGCGGGCGCAATTACGAGGCACAGGACCGTGCCATCGATCTGCAGGTCAGCCGGCTGCGCAACAAGCTGGGCGACGACGGTGGCCCGGATGGGCTGATCAAGACCGTTCGCAACGAAGGCTATGTACTGGCCTCCTCGGTGAACCTGGAATAGGCCGCGATGAAACGCCTGCGCCATTTCCTGTCCTCGATGGTCGGGCGGTTGTTCGTGATCCTGCTGCTGGGCATGAGCGTGGCCGCGATCGGCGCGACCATGCTCGCCACCTCCAAGCGGCAGCAGGAGTTCGAGCGGCAGAACCTGAACCGCATCGCCGACCGCCTGCAGGGTTACGTCAACCTGCTGGACGGCAATCCGGAACTGCGCGAGCGCCTGCTCGAGATCGGTGGGCCCAGCGTCCGCGCCCTGCAACCCGGCGCGCGCCTGGGGCGGGCCGATACAGCTCTGATGGAAGTGCTGGATGATCGGCCAGGCCCGGTCGCACGCGCGCACGTGCACTTCGCTTCATTCCGCTCCTGCATCCCCAAGCTGCAGGAACTGCTGCCGCCGCCGCCGCCCGGGCATCGCAAGCACCCGCGCGAGCGTGATCCGGCGTTCATTCCGCCCAAGTGCCGCGCGGTGGACGTAACGCTCACCGATGGCACGCTGCTGAAGCTGGCGCTGGATTCGCCGGCGGTAGCGCACAACGGCATCCTCGCCGTTGACCCGTGGTTCCTGACCCTGCTGGTGTTGGCGATCGCGGTGCTGGCCTATATCGTCGCGCGCATTGCAAGCGCGCCGCTGCAGGAGTTGGCCGCTGCCGCCGAAGACCTGGGCGACGACCTGCAGCGCGATCCCTTGCCGCTGCGCGGGCCGCGCGAAGTGCAGCGCGCCGCCGAAGCCTTCAACGCCATGCAGCACCGGCTGCAGCGGCATCTGGCCGAGCGCACGCAGATGCTGGCAGCGATCACCCACGATCTGCAGACGCCGCTGACGCGGCTGCGGCTGCGGCTGGAGAATGTCAGCGACGAGGCCCTGCGTGAGCGCCTGATTGGCGATCTGGCCGCGATGCAGGCACTGGTGCGCGAGGGCCTGGAGCTGGCCCGCAGTGCCGAGAGTGCCGAGCAGCGTGCAGCACTGGACCTGGATTCGCTGCTGGAGAGCATTGTCGAGGACACCGCCGAAGGCGGCGCCGATGTGGTCTTCGAAGGCGGCAGCGGGGCGGTGCTGATGCTGCGCCCGCTGGCCATGCACCGCCTGTTCTCCAACCTGGTGGACAATGCGGTGATGTATGCGCAACGGGCGCGGGTACGGGTCGAGCGCAGTGGGGGTGCGATCACCGTGGTGGTGGCCGATGATGGCCCGGGCCTGGCCGAGGAGCAGCTGGAGGCGGTGTTTGATCCCTTCGTGCGGGTGGAAACCTCGCGTTCGCGCCAGACCGGCGGGGCCGGGCTGGGCTTGACCATCGCCCGCGCCCTGGCCGAGAAGGATGGGGCGCGGCTGTGGCTGCGCAACCGTGCCGAAGGCGGGCTGGAGGCGGTGGTGCAGTGGCCGGCCAGCGCCCAGGTGACGCCGCCGGGGCGCGCCGGCTGAGCCTTCGCAGCTGGCGATGGTGACGCGGTGGGCCGGCTTTGGCCTATCATCTGCCCAACTTCCCAGTTCCCCCCCGATGAGCCAGCCCGTTCCCGCCGGCATGCCGCTCCGCGCTGCCCGGCCGTTCCCGCACGCTGCCAGGCACGGCAGCCCTGCCTGGCCGCCGCCGCTGTACTGATGGCCGCACAGGGGGACATCCGGCGCTGGGCGGAGCGCCGCGGATCAGATATCGGTCGATGGCTGCGACAGGGCCTGCTGTGCCTACTGCTGGCCCTCGCGCTGCCGGTGGCTGCGCAGGAAGGGGCGCCGCCGCTGCGCGACTATGCCATTGATGTATGGACCTCGCGCAATGGCCTGCCGCACAACTCGCTGCGTGACATCGCGCAGACCCCCGAAGGCCACCTGTGGTTCGCGACCTGGGAAGGCCTGGTGCGCTACAACGGCCTGGATTTCACCGTGTTCGACCGCAGCACCCGCCCGGGCCTGCGCGACAACGGCATCGGTGCGCTGTTCGTCGACCGCCAGGGTGGCTTGTGGATCAGTGATTCGCGCGGCAACGTCAGCCACCGTGGCAGCGATGGCCAGTGGCGCGTCTGGGAGCACCAGGCCGATACGCCGCAGGTGCTGATACAGTCCATGCAGATGGACAGCCAGGGCCGGCTGTGGCTGCTGTACGAGGGCAAGGGCATCGGCTATCTGACACCGGACAATGGCATCGTCTACCAGGCGCCGGCGGCGGACCTTCCGATGGCGATGAGTTTCACCAAGCTGGTGGTCGATGCGCAGGACCGGGTCTGGGTCGGTACGCTGGACGGGCTGGTGCTGCGCGACAACGACGGCGTGCTCAAACGCGCGCCCGCAGCCTGGGGACTGGGGGCCGGCAGTGGTCTTTCATGGCCCTACCGTGCGCCGGATGGTGCGCTGTGGATCGTCGCCGGCGAGCGCCTGTACCGGGTGGAAGATGACCAGCTGGTGCTGATGCACCGTCTGCCGGGACAGCTGCACATGACCTCGATGCTGCAGGATCGCCATGGTGACCTGTGGCTGGGCACCGAGAACCAGGGCCTGCTGCGCATCTCCGCACATGGCCTGGAGCGGCTGCCGGCAGGCCTGAACCTGCCGGGCGGACGCGTGGTCAGCCTGCGCGAGGACGCCGAGGGAAGCATCTGGGTGGGCGCCAACGGCGGGCTGTACCGCCTGCGCGAAACGCTGTTCAGCAGTTACACCGAGCGCGATGGGCTCAGTGGCGACTATGTGCGCACCGTGTTCGAGGACCGCGACCGCCAGCTCTGGGTGGGCAGCGCCAGCGGCCTCGATCTGCAGACGGCCGACGGCCGCTTCCGTGCGATGCCCCTGCACAACCGCGGTGGCAAGGCACCTTCGGTGCTCAGCCTGGCGCAGGGACCGGACGGTGACCTGTGGGTCGGCACGTTCGGCGATGGCGTCTACCGTCTTGGTCCCGACGGCCGGCTGCGGCACAACTACGCCGCTGCCGATGGCATGCCGGGCGGCAACATCCGCGCGATCAGCGTAGACCCACAGGGCGTGGTCTGGGCCGGCACGCAGAAGGGCGTGGTCCGCATCGACGGCGACCGTGTGCAGGTATCAAGCATGGCGGGCATGCCCGGCGGCCTGATCACCGCGCTTGAGCACGATCACCAGGGCAACCTGTGGATCGGCACCATCGAGGGAATCCGCGTGCTGCGCGGCGACCACGTGCAGTCGATCGACCTCGCGCCGATGGGCGGTGGCCGCAGCGTGTTCGGCTTCCACCAGCTGGGCGACGCGATGTGGATCAGCAGCGACCGTGGCCTGTACCGCTGGCGGAACGGGATGCTGGCGCGGGTGGGGCTCGAGCAGGGTATGCCGGTGGACGCGGTGTTCCAGCTGGTGCCTGATCGTCTTGGCAACGTGTGGGTCAGCAGCAACCGAGGCGTGCTGCGCACCGACATGGCTACCCTGAACGCGGTGGCCGATGGCCGAGCACCCCGGGTGATGGTGGAGCGCTACAACGAGATCGACGGCATGGCCAATGCGCAGGCCAACGGCAGCTCGGGCCCTTCGGCGATCCTGCGCCAGGACGGCACGTTCTGGGTGGTGACTGCCGGTGGCCTGAGCACGGTTGATCCGCAGCGCCTGCAGCGCTTCCGCGAGCGGCCATCGCCGCCCGCCGCGATCGAGAGCGTGCAGGTGGATGGCGCGCCGGTGCATTGGGAAGGACCGGATCGCAACGCCATTCCCGGTGGCCGCCGCCTGGCGGTCAGCTATGTCGGCCTGAGCTACCTGATGTCTGACAGGATCCGTTACCGCACGCGGTTGGATGGGCTTGATGCCGGCTGGGTCGAGCGCGGCCCGCAGCGCAGCGTGGAGTTCGTCGGCCTGCCGCCGGGCGAATACACCCTGCACGTGGCGGCGGCACATCCCGGTGGCAGCTGGGGCCAGCAGGAGGCGGTGTGGAGCTTCACCGTGGAGCCGTTCTGGTGGCAGCGACGCAGCGTGCAGGTGCTGGGGGCACTGGTGCTGCTGACCGGGCTGGTGGCGCTGTACCGCTTGCTGCTGCAGCAGTTGAAGGCCAGCAACCTGCGCCTGGCACGTCGGGTTGACGAAGCAACTTTCGACCTGCAGGCCAAGACCGTGCACCTGCAGGCGTTGAACCAGGAAAAGACCGAACTGGCCGAGCGCCTGGCACGCCAGGCTGAGGCATTTGAACGGCAGGCCCGCGAGGATGCACTGACCGGCCTGCCCAATCGCCGCGCCTTCGACGAAACCCTTGCCCGCGACTTCGCCCGTTCGCAGCGCAGTGGTCATCCACTGTGCCTGGTGGTGCTGGATATCGACCACTTCAAGGACGTCAACGACCGCCACAGCCACAGCATCGGCGATGCCGTGCTGGTGCAGGTGGCGCGCTTGATCGCTGCGGCCTGCCGCGATTCGGACCTGCCGGCGCGCACCGGCGGTGAAGAGTTCGCGCTGCTGCTCAACGACACCCGCCTGGAAGAGGCCGCACAGCTGTGCGCACGCCTGCGCGGCCTGTTCCATGACCACCCGGACTGGGCCGGTGTGGAAGGCCTGCGCGTGACCTTCAGCGCGGGCCTGGTGGAGCTGGATGCCGACGACCGCACCCCGGCGCTGCTGTACCAGCGCGCAGACCGCGCACTGTACCGCGCCAAGAGCGATGGCCGCGATCGTACGAGTATTGGTTGATCGCATCCAGGCGTGGCGTGGATCTACCGCGCGGTGTGTGGTGGGTGCGGACCGTTGGTCCGCACTGCGTGGATGCGGTTGCGCCGTTGGCTGCCTTACCGCGGCCAGGCGTTGGCGATGGTGCAGAACAGCCGCGCGGTCTGTTCGGTGTCATACACCGCGCTGTGTGCCTCGTTGGCATCCCAGCCCAGCCCGGCGGCCGTGGCGGCGCGCGCCAGCACGGTCTGTCCGTAGGCGATGCCGGCCAGGGTGACCGTGTCGAACACGCTGAACGGATGGAACGGGTTGCGCTTGTGACCGGTGCGGGCCACGGCGGCGTTGACGAAGCCAAGGTCGAAATGGGCGTTGTGGCCGACCAGGATCGCGCGCTGGCAGCCGTATTTCTTCATTGCCGCGCGCACCGGGGTGAAGATGTGGTCCAGTGCGGCCTTTTCTTCCTTGGCCAGCCGGAACGGATGGTCGAGGATGATGCCGGTCACTTCCAGCGACTTCGGGTCGATCTCCAGGCCTTCGGCCGGCACTACATGGGCGCTCGCGGTCTGGCCCGGGTACAGCAGGCCGTTCTCGTCCATCTCGATCGGCACTGCGGCTATTTCCAGCAGCGCGTTGCGCTGGCTGTCGAAGCCGCCGGTTTCCACATCCACCACCACCGGCAGGAAACCGCGGAAGCGTTGTGACATCGCGCGCTGCGCCTGGGATACTGCGGAATCGGGAGCGGCGGCAGGTGCGGGAATGGGGTCGGTCATGCGTGAATTCTAGCAGAGCGACCCTGAGCGCCCGGCCACGCAGCCCATGCCCGCCACCGTGGCAGAACCCGGTAGGTGCCAGCCTTGGTTGGCACGCGATGCGCCGACCAAGGTCGGATCTACCGGAACGCGGGACGTGCCGTCGTACCCGACGGATGCCACCGCCACAGCAACGCATCCACGCTCAGCCTGCCTGCGCCGGTGAAGACCAGCGGCAGCAGCATCGCCATGAACAGCACCGGCAGCTTGAAGTTGCCGTAGCCCTGGTCGCTGATCGCATACCCCATCGCGAGGTCGCCCAGCGAGTTCCATTGCATCGGCCAGTGCACGGCGTAGGTGGCCACCACGGTCAGCACCAGCAGGCTGGCAGCGGCAAAACGGGTACCAAAACCGAACAGCAGGCAGGCTGCGCCGAGCAGTTCAAACCAGGTGGCCAGTTGCCAGTTCAGGGCAGCGGGCAGCTGGTTGAACGGAAACGGGAAGGCGTCCTGCAGATCGGCGAACCAGTTCTGGCCTTGGAGTTTCTCGCGGCCGGATTCGAAGTATTCCCAGGCCAGCAGCAGCCGCAGGCCGAGCGGGGCCAACCAGGGGGCGAGACGGTCCAGCTGGCCACGCGCGGTGGCCAGGAGCGGGAGCTTCATCGGTGCATCTCCGGGGCGGGGAAGGGAGGTGTCAGGCAGGTGCGGTCAAAGGGCCGATCACGCCGGCCCGCAGGAACTGCTGCAGCAGCGCGGCACCGGGTTCGGCCAGCGCCTGTTCGGCCAGGCCATGCGCGGCGGCCAGTTGCTTCAGATAGGCATGTCCATCGAGGCCGGGCTGCTCCCCGATGCTGGACAGCAGGTACACCGCCAGCGGGCTGAGTACGGCGAAGCGCACCTCGCCATCGGCCTCGCGACGCACCAGCAGGCCGGTCGGCTCGGCCGGCAACTGGGTAGGTGCGTCCTCGGCGCCGAGGCGGTGCACCGGCCATTGGTACAGCAGCGGCCACGCCAGCGGTGAGCGCTGCAGCGGCACCCGCAGCGGGTCGATGTCCGCTACGACCGGCAGCGGTTCGGCGTCCAGTTGGTACAGCGCGGTTTCCACCCACTCGTAGTGGGCCAGTTCGGCCAGCGCAGGGTGTGGCAGCTGCGGCTGTGCCTGCAGCCACTGCACGAATTCGGCGGCCAGTTCGGTGAACAGCGGCGTCTGGCAGCGATGGGTTGCGAAGTAGTGGCGCACCAGTCCGCTCCAGGCTGATACGCCGAGCAGGCGCACGCAGACCGGAAAGCCGTTGCTCAACAGGCCGAGCAGGTTGTTGAACAGCAGCCGCTGGTAGACCGCGACGCGCCGTGGCTCCAGCCCGCCCGGTGGCGGCACGCCCTGGGGATCTCGCAGATAGGCGGTGAATGCGTGCTGCTGCGCACGCAGCGTGGCGGGGGTATCAGCCATATGCCGCCTCCGCGTGCACGGCCTGCAGGCGGCGGATGGTCTGCAGTTCGCCGCGCAGTTCGGCATAGGGCGGGAAATTGAAATCGCGTTCGAGCAGGGTGGGGCGAGCGCCGATGCGCGCATAGGTGCGTGCCAGCAGCTCCCAGACCGGGTCGATCACCGCGCTGCCGTGGGTATCGATCTTCAGGTCCGGTGCCTCGTCCAGATGCCCGGCCACGTGCAGGCAGACGATGCGGTCTGCGGGCAGGCCAGCGATGAACGCGTCGGCGTCGTAACCGTGGTTGCAGGCGTTGACGAAGACGTTGTTGACGTCCAGCAGCAGGTCGCAGTCGGCTTCGGCAAGCACGGCGTTGGTGAAGGCCAGTTCGTCCATCGCCGGTTCCGGTGCCAGGTAGTAGGACACGTTTTCCACCGCGATGCGGCGACCCAGCACGTCCTGCACGCAGGCGATGCGTGCGGCGGTATGGCGCACCGCTTCATCGGTGAAGGGGATCGGCAGCAGGTCGTACAGGTGGCCGTCGTCGCTGCAGTAGCTCAGGTGTTCGCTGTACAGCGGCACGCGGTGTTTTTCCAGGAACTGGCCAACCTGCTCCAACAGCTGCGTATCCAGTGGCGCAGTGCCGCCCAGCGACAGGGACAGGCCGTGGCAGCTCAGCGGATGGCGCTGTGCCAGCTCGGCCAGTGCGTCACCGGCGGGGCCGCCGACATGGATCCAGTTCTCCGGCGTGCATTCGAGGAAATCGAAATCGCTAGCCGGTGCATCGCGCAGCTCCTGCAACAGCGCCCGGCGCAGCCCCAACCCGACGGCCGCCGCACGAAGCGGCGACCGCAGGTTGGCGATGCTGGCGCGGACCTCAGTGCTTGCCACCGCACTTGCCTTCGCCACACTTGCCTTCGGCGGCCTTCTTGTCGCCGGCCTGAGCCTTGGCGCCTGCTGCCGCACCGGCAGCCTTGCCCTTGTCGGCGCCGCACTTGCCTTCGGCGGACTTGCCATCTGCGCCACACTTGCCTTCGGCATGCTTGGCGGCCTCTGCGGAGGTCTTGGCTTCGGCGCCCTTGGCATCGGTGCTGGCCTTGGCAGCCTGGCCAGCCACCAGATAGCCCTGGGCCAGGTCGCTCATGCTCAGCGCCGAGGCATTGGCGGTGATGCCAAGGCCGGCGGCCAGGGCGGTAGCAGTCAGCAGGGACAGGGTCTTGTTGGAACTGCTCATCGGTCGTGCTCCTGGGTGGTGTGGGCGGGTGCCCGGGTGGCCGGCAGGGATGCCGGTGGAAACGATGGTGCAGCGATCCTACTCAACGAATCCTCGCCAAGACCTCAAATTTTCGTGAGGTTTGTTCCAGAAGGGGAACACGGTTCCCGGTGGATCCACGCCATGCGTGGATGAATCGCCGGAACGCCCAGAAACAAGAGGGCCGCTGTCACCAGGACAGCGGCCACCTTGGAGTCGACTCCGGTGTTGCAGTGCAGCGTCAGGGCTGGCCGGTGCTGGAGGTCTCGTCGCGCTTCTCGCGCGGCGGCAGCGGCTGCTCCCCGTGCACCAGGAACCATACGTTCTCGGCGATGTTGGTGGCATGGTCGCCCACGCGCTCCAGGTTCTTGGCCATGAACAGCAGGTGCGTGCACGGGGTGATGTTGCGCGGGTCTTCCATCATGTAGGTCAGCAGCTCGCGGAACAGCGCGGTGTACTGTGCGTCCAGCCGGGCGTCGTCCTCGCGCAGTTCCAGTGCGGCGTCGGCGTCGTTGTCGCGGTAGGCGGCAATGGCACGACGGACCTGCTGCGCCGCCAGGCGGCCCAGCGCACGCAGGCCCTGGATCTGCGGCAGCGGCGGCACCTTGCCCAGCGCGATCGAACGCTTGGCCACGTTCGCTGCATAGTCGCCGATGCGTTCGATGTCGGCCGGGATGCGCAGGCCAGCGAGGATCTCGCGCAGGTCGCGCGCCATCGGGCCACGCAGGGCCAGGCGCATCACGTCATGGCTGATCTGCTGCTCCAGCGCATCAATGGCTTCGTCGTTGGCGATGATGCGATGGGCGGCGTTCTCGTCGCGCTTCTCGATCACGTCCATCGACGCTTCGAGCTGGGCGACGGCCATCTCGCCCATGCGCACGATTTCGGCCACCAGGCGCTGCTGCTCTTCGTCGTAGCTCTTGACGATGTGGTCGTTGGGAAGGTTCATGGTCTGAAATCCGGGTGGAGCCAGGCTGTGCCTGGCTGGGACATGTGGCGAAGGATCAGCGTCGATCAGCCGAAGCGACCGGTGATGTAGTCCTCGGTCTGCCGCTGCGACGGCTGCGAGAAGATCACTTCGGTGCGGTCGTGCTCGATCAGGTCGCCCAGGTACATGAAGGCGGTGTAGTCGGAAACGCGCGCGGCCTGCTGCATGTTGTGGGTGACGATGACGATGGTGTACTCGTGCTTGAGCTCTTCCACCAGCTGCTCGATGCGGCTGGTCGAGATCGGATCCAGCGCCGAGGTCGGCTCGTCCAGCAGCAGCACCGACGGGCGCAGCGCCACGGCACGGGCGATGCACAGGCGCTGCTGCTGGCCACCGGACAGGCCCAGCGCGCTCTGCCCCAGCTTGTCCTTCACTTCGTCCCACAGTGCACCCTGGCGCAGTGCCTGCTCGACGCGGTCGGCCATGTCGGCCTTGCTCAGCTTCTCGTGGTGGCGGATGCCGTAGGCCACGTTCTCGAAGATGGTCATCGGGAACGGCACCGGCTTCTGGAACACCATGCCGACCTTGCTGCGCAGGCGGTTCATCGGGTACTTCGGCGACAGGATGTTCTCGCCGTCCAGCAGCACTTCACCGCGCGCTTCCAGCTTCGGGTACAGCGCGTAGATGCGGTTGAAGATGCGCAGCAGGGTCGATTTGCCGCAACCGGAAGGACCGATCAGCGCGGTCACGCGCTTTTCCGGAATTTCCAGGTTGATGCCCTTCAGGGCGTGGAACTTGTCGTAGTAGAAGTCCAGTCCACGCGCAGCCAGCTTCACCGGCGACGGCGTGTGCAGGCTCTCGTGCGAGGACGGCACGGCGATGCGCTGCATCGGCACGGCGTTGGAAAGGTCGTTCATGGCGTTGTCCACGGAAAGGTCAGTCATGGGAGATACGGTTGCGCAGCAGGATGCCGCGGGCGGCAAGGCTGACCAGCAGCACGAAGACAGTCAGCACCAGGGCACCGGCCCAGGCCAGTACCTGCCAGGATTCGTACGGGCTGCCGGCGAACTGGTTCATCACCACCGGCACCGAAGCCATCGGCTGGAAGATGTTGTTGTTCCAGTACTGGTTGCCGAAGGCGGTGAACAGCAGCGGAGCGGTCTCGCCGGAGATGCGGGCCAGCGCCAGCAGGATGCCGGTGATGATGCCGGCCGAGGCACTGCGGTACAGCACCTGCACGATCACCTTCCACTGCGGGATGCCCAGCGACAGGGCCGCTTCGCGCATCTGCGAGGGCACCAGGCGCAGCATCTCGTCGGTGGTGCGCACCACCACCGGCAGCACGATGAAGGCCAGCGACAGGGCGCCGGCGAACGCCGAGAAATTGCCGCCGGTCTGCATTACATACAGCGTGTAGACGAACAGGCCCAGCACGATGGACGGCGCCGACAGCAGGATGTCGTTGACGAAGCGGACCACGGTGCCGGCCTTGCGGGCGTTGCCATACTCGGCCAGCCAGGTGCCGGCCAGCACGCCCAGCGGGGTGCCGATGCCGATGGCCAGTGCACACATCACGGCACTGCCGAAGAAGGCGTTGGCGAGGCCGCCGTCCTGCATCGGCGGTGGCGTCATCTTGGTGAACAGATCCCAGTTGATGCCGGCCAGGCCCTTGGCAGCCAGGGTGAACAGGATCCAGCCCAGGAAAAACAGGCCGAACAGGGCGGTGGCGCAGGACGCAGTGATCGCAACGACGTTGCCGATGCGGCGGCGCAGGTACAGCGAATCAGCGGTGGTGGACATCAGTTGCCCTCCTTGCGGGACAGGCGCATCAGCATCAGGCGGGCGATGGCCAGCACCACGAAGGTGACGATGAAGAGGACGAAGCCGAGCAGCAGCAGGGCCGAACGGTAGGTCTCAGTGGCTTCGCCGAAATCATTGGCGATCAGCGCAGCGATGGTGGTGCCCGGTTCCAGCAGCGACGGCGACAGGCGCACGCTGTTGCCGATCACGAAGGCCACCGCCATCGTTTCGCCCAGCGCGCGGCCCAGGCCGAGGAAGATGCCGCCGATGACCGCCGAACGGGTGTAGGGCAGGACGATGTCCCAGCTCACTTCCCACTTGGTGGAGCCCAGCGCATAGGCCGATTCCTTCAGGCGGGTCGGCACGGTCAGGAACACTTCGCGCATCACCGAGGAGATGAACGGAATGACCATGATGGCCAGCACGAAACCGGCGGTGAGCATGCCGATGCCCAGCGGCGGGCCCTGGAACATCGGGCCGATCACCGGCCATTCGCCCAGGGTCTCGTTGAGGAACGGGGTGACGTACTCGGTCATCACCGGCACCAGCACGAACAGGCCCCACATGCCGTAGATGATCGAAGGGATGCCGGCCAGCAGTTCGATGGCGGTACCGACCGGGCCACGCAGCCAGCGCGGCGCGACTTCGGTGAGGAAGAAGGCGATGCCGAAGCTGACCGGCACGGCGATGACCATCGCGATGACGGCGGTGACCAGGGTGCCGTAGATCGGGGCGAGCGCGCCGAACTTGTTTTCGACCGGATTCCAGTCAGCGGAGACGAAGAAGCTCAGGCCCTGCATCTGCAGGGCATGGCGACCGCCCCACAGCATCGACAGCGCGGCGCAGGCCAGGGCGATCAGGACGAAGATGACGGTGCCGACCAGCACCCATCGGAACAGTGTGTCGTTGCGGGCATCACGCGCATCACGCGTGGACGGGGCGGCTACAGGCTGGGCGATGGCATTCATGGGGACGGCTGGGCCAGGAAGGGGCGGGGCGGCACGGCGTGGAACAAGCGGTGCCCGCGCGGGGCGGGCACCGTCGAGTCCCTCACTTCAGGTCGGTCGCCCAGTAGGCCTCGATCTGCTTGACCAGTTCGGCCGGCAGCGGCACGTAGTGCAGCTCGTTGGCCTGCGCCTGGCCGTTTTCGAAGGCCCACTTGAAGAAGGCCAGGGTGTCCTGGTTGCGCTTGGCATCCTTCGGCTTCTTCTGCATCAGCATGAAGTTGGTGGCGGTGATCGGCCACGCCTGCTCGCCCGGGGCATTGGTGATGACCAGGTTGAAGTCCTTGGCGCTGGCCCAGTCGGCGCTGGCGGCCGCGGCGGCGAAGGTCTCCGCGCTCGGCTCGACCCAGTTGCCGGCGGCGTTCTGCATGGCGGTGTACGGCATGCCGTTCTGCAGCGCGTAGGCCAGTTCGACGTAGCCGATCGAGCCCTTGATCTGCTTCACATAGGAAGCGACGCCTTCATTGCCCTTGCCACCGACGCCGTCCGGCCACTGCACCGAGGTGCCTTCGCCGACCTTGCTCTTCCACTCCGGGCTGACCTTGGACAGGTAGTTGGAGAAGTTGAAGGTGGTGCCCGAACCGTCCGAACGGTGGACCAGGGTGATCTTGCCGTCTGGCAGCTTCACGCCCGGGTTGGCGGCGACGATGGCCGGGTCGTTCCAGGTCTTGACCTTGCCCAGGAAGATGTCGGCCAGCAGGGCGCCGCTCAGGCGCAGCTTGCCGGCTTCCAGGCCTTCGATGTTGACCACCGGCACCACGCCGCCGATGGCCGACGGGAACTGCGCCAGGCCGGCCTGGGCCAGCTCCTCGCTGCTCAGCGGCTTGTCGGACGAACCGAAGTCGACGGTGCCGGCCTTGATCTGGGCGATGCCGCCGCCGGAGCCGATCGACTGGTAGTTGATCTTGGCGCCGGTGCTGGCGTTGTAGTCAGCCGACCACTTGGAGACCAGCGGGAAGATGAAGGACGCGCCCGCGCCGGACACTTCGGCGGTCACCTTGGCACCGGCAGCGGCGGGGGCAGCGGCAGCATCAGTGGCCGGCTGCTGCGCGGCCTGCTTGTCGCCACCGCAGGCCGACAGGCCCAGGGCGATGGCCAGGGAAAGGGCGGCAAGGCCGGCCGAGTGCAGTTTCATGGTCACTCCATAGCGGGGAAGAGCCGACGTGGTCGGCGGATGCGGCTATGAAATGATGTTTTTGTTACAGCCGTATTACGACCATGACAGAGGTGCCCTGGATCACGTTCTGACAAGGGTTTCACAGGATTGGCGCCGATCCGGCAGGTGCCCGGAAACCCCGGATCTGCGCACTGATATGACGGCCGGTGCAAGGTAGAGCCGAGCCCGCGCTCGGCTGTTCCCTGCCCTCGGTAGCTGCGGACCGTGGGTCCGCACGCTCCAGAGCGCAGCCGAGCGTGGCTCGGCTCTACAGAGTCAGGCGCATCCCCAAGAACAAGAAGAGCGCGAGATCTCGAGGATCTCGCGCCCGGGTGGGAGCGGCGGGGGAGAGAGGACCCGCCGCCCCCGTTCCTGCGGGGGAACGCGCTTACTTCAGGTTCTGCGACCAGTAGGTCTCGATCTGGCGCACCAGGCTGTCCGGCAGCGGCACGTAGTCCAGCTGGCGGGCCTGGGCATCGCCGTTCTTGTAGACCCAGCGGAAGAATTCCTGGGTCGCCTTGCCATTGGCAGCATTCTTCGGCGTTTTCTGCACCAGGATGAAGTTGGTGGCAGTGATCGGCCAGGACTCGGCGCCCGGCGCATTGGTCATCACCAGGTAGAAGTCGCGGGCGTTGGCCCAGTCGGCACTGGCGGCAGCGGCAGCGAACGAGGTGTCGCTCGGCTGCACGAACTTGCCGGCGGCATTCTTCATCGCCGTGTAGGAGAGCTTGTTCTGCAGCGCGTAGGACAGTTCGACATAGCCGATGCCGCCCTTGATCTGCTTCACATAGGCGGCAACACCTTCGTTGCCCTTGCCGCCGATGCCGGCCGGCCACTGCACCGAGGTGCCTTCACCGACCGAGCTCTTCCACTCCGGGCTGACCTTGGACAGGTAATTGACGAAGTTGAAGGTGGTGCCCGAGCCGTCCGAACGATGCACGACGGTGACCTTGGCGTTGGGCAGGGTCACGCCCGGGTTCAGCGCGGCGATGGCCGGGTCGTTCCAGGTCTTGATCTTGCCCAGGAAGATGTTGGCCAGCACCGCGCCGTCCAGCTTCAGCGCGCCCGGCGCGATGCCGGCCACGTTGACTACCGGCACCACGCCGCCGATCACCGACGGGAACTGCGCCAGGCCCGCAGCAGCCAGGTCTTCCGGCTTCAGCGGCGCGTCGGAGGAGCCGAAATCAACGGTCTTGGCCTTGATCTGGGCAATGCCGCCGCCGGAACCGATGGACTGGTAGTTGACCTTGTTGCCGGTTGCGGCGCTGTAGTCGGCCGACCACTTGGACATGACCGGGTAGATGAACGATGCGCCCGCGCCGGTGATATCGGCGGCGTTGGCGGCGAACACGGACGATGCAGCCAGGATGGCGACAGCGGCGCGCGACTTGAAGGCGTGGATCACGGGGAGACTCCTGGGGTGGTGGTCGAAGGGCGGTTGCCCGACGTTTCGGTGCACATTCCATAACGGTTGCGTGACACGCCCGCGTCTGTCATATGACGCGGGCGTGACATGCGTCATGAGGGATGTCACGTCCGCTGCGCCGGCTGGGCAGCGCGGGTGCCGATGCAACGACGAAGGCACGGCCGGTGCCGTGCCTTCGCGGTTCAATGCAGGTGGCGGGACTTACCAGAAGAACTGCGCGCGGGCTTCCAGGATGTTGGGATCGTCGTTGACGAAACCGCGCGCCGTGGAGCTGTACTTCTTGCTGTCGACCATCACGTAGTTGAGCATCAGCTTGAAGTTGGAACGCAGGTACCAGTTCGCGCCCACGGTCCAGATGTCCATCTTGCCACCCAGCACGCCATCGACGATCGGCGGGCGACCGGCGACCGGATTGGCGGCGAGGTTGCCGTCATTGAGGTCCATGTGGTCGTAGCGCACGCCCAACTGCCACTGGCCGCCGGCCGGGTTGTTCGGCAGGCCGGTGCCCGGAGTGCCGCCCTTGTAGCTCCAGGTCTCGCCGGTGACGTTCCACACGCCGCTGATGTAGTAGCCGTCGCTGGTGTAGTTGTCGTGGTCGTAGCGCTTGGCCTTGCTGGTGTAGTACTCGGCCTGGGCCTTGAAGGGACCCTGGAAGTACATCGCTTCGGCACCGATGGTGCTGACGCGGTCGGTGTCGGTCAGGTTGCCGCTGTCGACCAGGCGGGCAGTGGCGAGGTCGGCATTCGGACGCGCACGCACGCGCAGGGTGTCGGCGTCGGCGTCGTAGTTGACGTAGCTCAGGCCGAAGTGCAGGACCTGGCCCTTTTCATTGATCGGGGCCCAGGTGCCACGCGCGCCGTAGCCGCTGCCGTGGGCCAGGTTGCGGGTCAGCTCGCGGCCGAAGGCGCTGGCGGTCACCGACCAGTTGTCCTGGCCGTAGCTGTACGCGCCGCCCAGGCGGCGGGCGATGGCATAGGTATTGGTGACCGCTGCCTTGGAAATGAAATCGTTGTTCTTGGTGCTGGACAGTTCTTCCAGGCTGTTGGGCTGCTTGAACTGGCCCAGCTGCAGGAAGTGGTTGGCGTTGCCCAGCAGCTTGTACTTCACGTTGGTGTCGAGGAACTTGTCGGCCTTGGCGTCATAACCGACCACCCACTCCACGTTGCCCGGGCCCTTGCCCTTGAGCACCAGCTCGGCGCGACGCAGTTCGAATTCGCTGTTCTTGCCGTTGCCGGCGTCGCCACCGTTGAGGTCCACCACATCGTTGTGGAACCAGTTGCCGTCGGCCTGGACCAGGCCTTCGAAGGTGATTTCCGAACCGCCGATCACGTCGATGGCGACTTCGGCGTGTGCAGCCGGCACATACAGCGCAGCAGCCACGGCCACCGTCAGGAGTTGGTGATGCAGTTTCATGGAGAGGAGCCTTGCAGGCAGGTGGGAAGATGCGCGCAGGCTAGAAGGTAAAGATTGCGTAAATGTGACAGTTCACGCGCGGCAGACATCCACCGCAGGCCCCGTCACGGCAGGGCCTGCCATTGAAACCGCTTGCGTATGACGCCCGGATTGCGCCTTGGTTGCAGTCGATCCACGCCCTGCATGGATGCGGCCGTCACTCGGCCGCGGTCTTGTCCTTGAACCGGCACAGGTCGGCGATCACGCAGCCCGGGCAGTCCGGCTTGCGCGCCTTGCACACGTAACGTCCGTGCAGGATCAGCCAGTGATGCGCGTCGAGCAGGAACTCGGCGGGGATCACCTTCACCAGCTTGTCTTCCACTTCGCGCACATTCTTTCCCGGGGCCAGGCCGGTACGGTTGGCGACGCGGAAGATGTGCGTGTCCACCGCCATTACCGGCTCGCCGAAGGCGGTGTTGAGCACCACGTTTGCGGTCTTGCGGCCCACGCCCGGCAGTGCTTCCAGCGCATCGCGATCGCGCGGCACTTCACCGCCATGCTTTTCCAGCAGGATCGCGCAGGTGGCAATCACGTTCTTCGCCTTGGCATTGAACAGCCCGATGGTGGAGATGTACTGCTTCAGCCCGTCCTCACCGAGCGCAAGGATCTTTGCCGGGGTGTTGGCGACCGGGAACAATCGGCGCGTGGCCTTGTTGACGCCGACGTCGGTGGCCTGCGCCGACAGCGCCACCGCCACCAGCAGCTCGAACGGCGAGCTGTACTCCAGTTCGGTCTTCGGGTGCGGGTTGAGTTCGCGCAGGCGGGTGAACATCTCCACCACGTCGGCGCGCGGCATCGTGCCGCCACGCCGCGCCGGGGCGCGTGCGGTTTTCTTCGTGGTCGCCATTACTGCTCCTTGCCGCTGGCGCGGGCCTTGGCCCGGGCGAGGATGGCGGCTGCCGCGGCGGGAAGGGCGGGCTTCACGTCCGGCGCCGGGGCGGGCGTGCGCCGCGCGTCGCGTTCGGCTTCGCGGCGGGCCAGTCGCACCGCACGGGCGCGGTAGCGTTCGCGTGCCGCCCAGGCGGCCTGAAGCTGCTGCTGGGCCTGCTGCAACCGCTGCGGGAGTTCCGGGTGGCCGGGCAGCAACTGCGCGTCGTCGGCGCGGGCGACATAGTCCATCAGCCCGGCCTGCAGGGCGCCGTCAAGATCGTCTGCCTGGACCCGGGCGAACAACTGCGCGGGATTGGGTCGGGAAGCCATGGCGTCAGCGGTTCTGGAACGCCGGCGGGCGGCGCTGCAGGAAGGCGCTGGTGCCTTCGCGCATGTCCTCGGTGGCGAACAGCAGGCCGAACTGCGCGCTTTCGTACTCCAGCCCGGCGTCCAGGCTGCATTCGCCGCCCACGTGCACCGCATCGAGCAGGCCACGCAGGGCCAGCGGGGCCGAGCGTGCCAGCTGGCGGGCAATGTCCTGCACGCGATTGTCCAGCGCGTCGGCGGGCACCACTTCGTTGACGATGCCCAGTTCCAGCGCACGCGCGGCGGTGATCGGCGCCCCCAGCAGGCACAGCTCCAGGGTGGTGGCGCGGCCGCACAGGCGCAGCAGGCGCTGGCTTCCGCCGAAGCCGGGGATCAGGCCGAGGTTGATTTCCGGTTGGCCGACCTTGGCGGTATCTGCGGCGATGCGCAGATGGCAGGCCATCGCCAGTTCCAGTCCACCGCCCAGTGCGAAACCATTCACGCGTGCGATGACCGGCTTCGGCATCCGTTCAATCTGGCGCATCAGGGTCTGGCCCGACAGCGAGAAATCACGTCCCTGAACCGCGCTGAGTGTGTTCATCTCGGCGATGTCGGCGCCAGCCACGAAGGCCTTCGGACCGGCCCCGGTCAGTACCACGACGCGCACCTCCGGATCGGCGGCGGCGTCGCTGAAAGCCCCTGCAAGGGCCTCCAGGGTCGCGGCGTTGAGGGCGTTGAGCTTGTCCGGGCGCTGGACGGTCACGGTGCGGATGGCGCCGTCGTCGGAGACAGCGATCAGGGCATCGGCCACGGGGAAAACTCCTGAAACGTTAAAAAAAAGTGATATTGAACTCTGCAAACGCAGGCGGGTCATAGCCTGCATCGTGAGTAGCGGTTACACGTTGCGCCCGTTATCCTAACCCGTCGCCTCAGGGCGGCGCAGAACGTCCCTGAGTTACCACCCCTGGAGAACTGTTTGATGAAGTTGCGTTCTATCGCGGTCGCCGTCGCGGCCCTGGCCCTGACGGGCAATGCCTTCGCCCAGGACGTCTCGTCCGAAAAGGGCAAGCTGAGCTACTACTTCGGTTACGACTACGGCAACAACCTGGCGGAGCTGACCGGTCGTGGTGAGCAGCTGGACATCAACTCGGTGGTGAAGGGCCTGCAGGATGCCTACGCCAAGAAGCAGCCGGCGATCACCGCCGAGCAGCTGAAGCCGGCCGTTGAAGCATTCCAGAAGCGCGAGCAGGGCCGTGCCCAGGCTGCCAAGGCCGAGTACGAGAAGGCTGCTGCCGAAAACAAGACCAAGAGCGATCAGTTCATCGCGGCGAACAAGGCCAAGGCCGGCGTGCAGTCGCTGCCGAGCGGCGTCCAGTACCGCGTGATCGAAGCCGGCAAGGGTGCCAAGCCGACCCAGGCCAGCACCGTGCAGCTGGAAGTGGCCGGTCCGTTCCCGTACGGCCAGCGCCCGACCGAAGCCCGCCCGGCCCAGCAGATCCCGTCGATCAAGGTCAGCGACGTCGAAATGAAGGCCATGCGCGAGACCCTGCTGCAGATGCCGGCAGGCTCGAAGTGGGAAGTCACCCTGCCGCCGGACCAGGCCTACGGTGCCGATCCGCGCACCCCGTTCCCGCCGAACGTGGCTGTGCAGTTCGAGATCAAGCTGGTCAGCGTCAAGTAAATCGAAACAGCAAACGAAACGCGCCGGTGATCCCACCGGCGCGTTTCTGTTTGTGCAGCCCCTGGCGGTGAAACGCCTGCGCTGCGCGCGAGCGTCGACTGACAGTCGACTCTTCCGTTGGGCCGGGCCACCCGCGCAAATTCAGCCCGATCGCGCTACTGTTGCCGGGTGCAAACAATGGAAGAAACGGCGCGTGTTGTCGCAAGTCCCTGCATCGGAGTGTGCACGCTGGATCCGCACCGGCAATGCGCCGGCTGCGGGCGGCATATCGATGAGATCGCGCGGTGGTCGTCGATGAGCAACGAGGAACGCAGCCGCATCCTGCATCGCGTGCAGCCCCTGCGGCAACAACTGCAGCAGTCCCTGCGCGGATCGCTGGCCGACCACGAGCGCTTGGTGCGCGCGTTGCATCCTTTGGCCGAACCGCCGGCCGGCGACGGCTGGAACCGCAGCGAGCTGATCGACCTGCTGCCACCGGGGCCGCCTGTGGAGGCGGCGGTGCTGGCCGGCATCGTGCCGCGCGCCAACGGCGCGCAGGTCATCCTCACCCGCCGCACTGAAACCCTGCGTACACATGGCGGCCAGGTCGGGTTCCCCGGTGGCCGCACCGAACCCGATGACCGCGACGCGCTGGCGGCCGCCCTGCGCGAGAGCCAGGAAGAAATCGCATTGGCGCCCAGCCAGGTGCAGCCACTTGGCTATCTCGACCCCTTCGTGACGATCACCGGCTACCGGGTCACGCCGGTGGTGGCGGTGGTCGATCCGGAGTTCGTGCCGGTGCCGCAGCCCAGTGAAGTGGCCGAAGTGTTCGAGGTGCCGCTGGACTACCTGATGGCCCCTGACAGCCTGCGCCAGGTCGAAATCAATCATCGCGGCCGCATCCGCCACGTCCTTGAGTATGGCTGGCCCGGCCAGCGCATCTGGGGGGCGACCGCGGCCATCCTCTACAACCTGCGTCGCCGCCTGGAGCAAGTGCAATGAACCCGATCAAGCAGCCGTGGACCACCCTGGTCGATGTCGACACCCTGGCTGCCGCGTTGGGCGAAGGCGTACGCGTGGTCGACGCCCGTGCCACCGCCAGTACCGCCGTGCGCGTGGTCGATGCGCGTGCTTCGCTGGCGGACCCGCAGGCTGCGGGCGGCCAGTACCTGGCAGGACACATACCGACTGCGGTGCATGCCGATCTCAACCGTGATCTGTCCGATCTCAGCCGCGTCGGCCATGGTCGCCATCCATTGCCCGACAGCGATGCCTTTGCCGCGAAACTGGGGCAGTGGGGCATCGGCCTCGACACCCAGGTGGTGGTCTACGATGGCAGCGACGGCAGCATGGCCGCCTCGCGCCTGTGGTGGCTGCTGCGCTTGATCGGGCACACCAAGGTGGCTGTGCTCGACGGCGGCATCGCTGCCTGGCAGGCCGCCGGTAACGCGTTGGAAAGCGGCCAGGCTGAAGTGACAGCGCTGCCTGCCTACCCGGGCCGCTTCGACACCACTCAGGTCGCCAGCGCCGATGAAATCACCGCGCGCCTGAAACATGCACCGGGCTGGTTGGTCGACGCACGCGCAGGTGAACGCTTCCGCGGCGAAGTGGAGCCGCTGGACCCGGTCGCTGGCCACGTACCCGGCGCGGTCAACCGCCCGTTTGCGTTGAACGTCGCCGACGGCCGCCTGCGCGATGCACAGGAACTGCGCGCCGAATTGCAGGGCGTGATCGGCAACCGCGATCCGCAGCAGGTGGTGCTGATGTGCGGCTCCGGCGTGACCGCCTGCCACCTGCTGCTGGCGATGGAAAGCGCAGGACTGAGCGGCGCGCGCATCTATGCCGACTCCTGGAGCGGCTGGGTGAGCGACAGCAGCCGCCCGGTGGCGACCGGCGCCTGAGCGATCCGAGCAGAAAGCAGTCGAGCGCGGAGCCTCTCCAGAGCCGAGCGGCCGGCTCCACGCGCATGGCGATGCCTTCAAATCATCGGCGCCCGCAGGTCATGGAGCGCGGCTCGACTCTACAAAGGCACCCTCCGATCGATTCGACTCCGTGCCGACCAACGGTCGGCACCCACCAACAGCGGCAGAAATCTGTCGAAGGCGGGGTGGGTCCGGTTGCGGGTGTCCGCGGCATGGATGCCGCGGCCAAGCCCCGAGGGGTGAGGGCGCTTTGCTTGCGAAGTACTGCTTCGCGAGCGCCCGAACGCACAGCCGCCAGCGGCTGGGCCGGCCTGGGGATTTACGGCGTCCCCCGCAACCGGGCCCACCCTGCCATCCCATGGATAGCCTGCTGTTGCCGGCCAGCGGCCGGCACTACCGCAGGTGCAGGGCGCAGCCCTGCCGCTTACCCAACCGGCTGCAGCGGCACCTTCGCCAGCACCCGCGCCCAAGGGAACAACGGGCCCGGGTCGCGTTTGCGTGCCACCCTCAGCGTCGGATCATCGCTGGCCGGCACCTGCTCCAGGTCCAGCTGGTCATGCCCGGCAATCCGCTGCAGCGACGGATAGCGCACCACCAGCGCCTGCAGCAGCCGCTCCAGCGCTTTCAGTTGCGCCTCGGTGTAGGCCTCGTCCATCGCCTGGTGACGGCTGTCGAACCAGTGCGGGTAGCGCCCGGTATTGACCAGCTCGATGCCCAGCGTATGCGCGTTCATGCCGCGCACGTGGTGGGCCACGCGTTCGGGCGCAACGTACTGCACCACGCTGCCATCGCGGTCGATGTAGAAGTGCCCGCTGTTGCCGGCACCGCTGTCATACAGCACGCGCTCGCCGTACTCGCGGGCCGTCGCCAGATCGGGCAGCTCGGTGCAGTGGATCACCACCATCTCCAGCGTGGCCGGATCGCGCAGCGGCAGTCGGTCGTGGTAGGGCAGGGGCTGCAGCTGCAGGCCGGGCAGGAGCGGGTTGGGCATCCGGCGATGCTAGCATTGCGGCATGAACCTGCCTTCTCTTTCCTGGTTGGCCCGCGCCCACGGAGCACGCGCATGAGTCGCGGCCACTGCATCCTCTCCCATGGCTTCGAAAGCGGCCCGGAGGCGACCAAGGTCACCGCGCTGGCCGAGGTGGCCCAACGCCTGGGCTGGACCCACGAGCGCCCCGACTACACCGATCTGGACGCGATGAGCGAGGTCAGCCGGGTGGGCGACGTGCCGACCCGCCTGCGCCGTCTGGTTGAACGCGCCGCCATCGCTGCCCGTCAGGGGCCGGTGGTACTGGCCGGCTCCAGCCTGGGCGCCTACATTTCCGCCATCGCCTCGCTGCAGGTGCCGGTAGCCGGCCTGTTCCTGATGGTGCCGCCGACCACCATGGGCCCGATGCCGGCGCTGGACGCCGCTGCGGTGCCGACCACGGTGGTGCAGGCCTGGCATGACGACGTGGTACCGGCTGCCGGCGTGATTGCCTGGGCGCAGGCGCGTTCGGCGCAGTTGCTGCTGGTTGACGATGGCCACCGCCTGGAGCGCCACGTGGAGGCCTCTGCGCAGGCCTTCGAGCGCCTGCTGCGGCAACTGTGAAGCCGGGGCGCACGGCGCGCCCGCCCGCATTGACTACAATGGCAGCCCCGCCGCCCCCGGCGCGGGCCTGCCGGCCGTGCCTACGGCCCTCCTTTCCGACCGGCCCGGCCCCTGTGCCGCGCCCGACCACCTGCGAACCGACCCCGTGAAATTCTTCGTCTCCTGCGCCAAGGGCCTGGAATACCTGCTTGCCGATGAACTGTCGGCCCTGGGCCTTGCCAAGGCCACCGCCACCATTGCCGGCGTCAACGCCGAGGGCGAACTGGCGCAGGCGCTGCGGATCGTGATGTGGTCGCGCCTGGCCAGCCGCGTGCTGTGGCCGATCGCCGAGTTCGACTGCCCGGACGAGCAGGCCCTGTATGACGGCGTGCGTGCGCTGCCGTGGCACGAGCACATCACGCCGGAGATGACCCTGGCGGTGGACGCACACGTGTCCGGTGACAAGATCACCCATGCGCGCTTTGCCGCGCAGCGGATCAAGGACGCCATCGTCGACCGGATGCGTGATGAAGGCCTGGAGCGCCCCTCGGTCAACACCGACCTGCCCGATGTGCGCGTCAACCTGTCGCTGCGCAAGGGCCGTGCTTCGCTGTCGATCGACCTCGGCGGTGGCCCGCTGCATCGCCGTGGCTGGCGTGGTGCCGCCCACGAGGCGCCGCTGAAGGAAAACCTGGCCGCCGCGCTGCTGCTGCGCGCGCAGTGGCCGCGCCTGCACACCGCCGGAGGCGGCCTGCTGGACCCGATGTGTGGCAGCGGCACGCTGCTGATCGAAGGTGCACTGATGGCCGCCGACGTCGCCCCTGGCCTGATGCGGCATGGCAGCCTGCCGCCGAGCCGTTGGCTGGGCTTCGACAAGGCGGCCTGGAAGTCCATCCAGAGCGAAGCACGCGAGCGCGAAGCGGCCGGCCTGGCCGCGCTGAAGCCGGTCATCCATGGCAGCGATATCGACCCGGCCGCGATCCAGGCCGCCCGCGAGAATGCAGAGGTTGCCGGCGTCGCCCACGCGATCCGCTTCACCCGCGCCGATGTCGCCGACCTGGCCGCGCCCGAACAGGAGATCGGAGCGGTGGTCTGTAACCCGCCGTACGACGAACGCCTGGCTGCCGATCCGGCGTTGTACCGTGCACTGGGCAATGCCCTGCAGAAGGCCGTGCCGCAGTGGCGTGCCAGCCTGCTGTGCGGCAATGACGAGCTGGCCTTCGCCACTGGCCTGCGCGCCAGCAAGAAGTACCAGATGTTCAACGGTGCGCTGGAATGCGCGCTGATCGTCTGCGATCCGATTGCCGTGCCGGGTCGTGATCCGGCACAGCCGCGCGAGCTGAGCGAAGGCGCGCAGATGGTGGCCAACCGGCTGCGCAAGAACCTGAAGAAGTTCAAGAGCTGGCGTGCCCGCGAGGACATCACCTGCTTCCGCGCCTACGACGCCGACCTGCCGGAGTACGCGGCGGCCATTGATGTCTACGAGGAAGACGGGGGCAAGCGCCGCACCTTCCTGCATGTGCAGGAGTACGCGGCACCGGCGGCGATTCCCGAGAACGACGTGCGCCGCCGCCGCAACGAGCTGCTGGCCGCCGCGCGCGAAGTATTCGGCGTGCCGCCGGAGCAGGTGTCGATGAAGTCGCGCGAGCGCGGCAAGGGCGGCAGCAAGTACGGCCGCTTCGAGCAGCGTGACGAGTTCATCGTGGTGCGCGAGAACCATGCACTGCTGCAGGTGAACCTGTTCGACTACCTGGACACCGGCCTGTTCCTTGACCATCGCCCGCTGCGCCGGATGATGGCCGAGCAGGTGCGTGGCAAGCGTTTCCTGAACCTGTTCTGCTACACCGGCGTGGCCAGCGTGCAGGCCGCCGTGGCCGGTGCCGCCAGCACCACCAGCGTCGACCTGTCGGCCACCTACCTGCAGTGGTGCTACGACAACCTTGCGCTGAACGGGCAGGGGGGCAACCAGCACCTGCTGGTCCAGGCCGACGCGATGGCCTGGCTGGAAGGCGACCGCGGCCAGTACGACGTGATCTTCTGTGATCCACCGACTTTCTCCAACTCCGCCCGCGCCGATGATTTCGACGTGCAGCGCGAACAGGTGAAGCTGCTGCGGGCGGCGGTGGCCCGGCTGGCACCGGGTGGCGTGCTGTACTTCTCCAACAACTTCCGCCGCTTCAAGCTGGAAGAGAACGCCATCGCCGAATTCGCCCAGTGCCGCGAGATCACCGCACGCACCATCGGTCCGGATTTCGAGCGCAACGCGCGCATCCACCGCGCATGGGAACTGAAGCGGCTGGGGTAAGCCCGGTAGTGCCGGCCGCTGGCCGGCAACGGTGTCAGATCCGCAAAGGGTTCATGAGGTGCCGGCCAGCGGCCGGCACTACCCCTGTCTGGCCGGTGGATCCACGCCATGCCTGGATGGTTGTTCAGTAGATCCACGCCATGCGTGGATGGAGGTTACAGCAACGCCACCACCAGCCCCAGCGCCGGCAGCGTGATCGCCAGCGGTGCGATCCACTTCGGCCGGTACGGATACAGCCCGAACGACAGTGCCACGCCGCACATGGTCATTGCGCCCAGCCACAGCACCGGGCCCATCGCCCAGCCGTGATCGGCCACGCACAACGCGAACGCCACCGTCAGCAGGGCCCAGCCCAGCACCCGCCACTGCGTGCGCCGTGCCGGGCTGGCCGCAGCCTTGCCGTGCAGGTCGTACTGGTGTCTTTCCATCGCCAGCGACAGCGCGGTGAACGCGGAAAACGACAGGGTCAACGCCAGCAGCATCATGCACTGGCCTCCGCTTCGGCGGTTTCGACCACAGCCACTGGCGCCGCAGCCGCCGCACGCTTCTTCTTCTCGGCCGCGCTCAGCGGTGGCGTCCAGCGCTGCATGCGCCAGCCGCACATCGCCAGCATTGCGCCGAAGACGATCATCGAAAGATCGACGCCGGCCAGTACCCAGTCGCCGTTGCGCAGGGTGTTGCCCAGGTGCGCATGCGTGGTCAACGCATTGACCACCGGCACCAGTGCGAACGCGGCCGCGCCCAGGTAGAGCTGCCACGCCCACATCATTCGCTTCGGCCAGATGAAGGCGGCCAGCAGCGCGCCGGCCCAAGCGTAGAAGAATACGTTGGCCTCCGCACTCGAGCGCTCGGCGATGTCCAGCGGCAGCAGGCGGTTGCCCCAGAAGTACGCCGCGAAGGCGATCGGCAGGCCAGCCACGGTGCCGATGTTGAGCGCATCGACCAAGCGAAGGCCGAAGCCGGTGCGTCCACTCTTGGCATGCTTCGGTCGTTCCTTCACCGCCCACAGCACCACGCCGCTGGCGACCATCAGGCAGCCCACCAGACCGGACAGGAAGAACAGTGCACGCAGGCCCCAGTCCGCAAAACGCGCCAGGTGCAGGCCGTACAGCACACCACGGGTGGCGGTGGCACCGCCCGATGGCGGCGTTTCCTCAAGCAGAGCACCGCTGACCATGTCGTAACGCACGGCCGGGGTGTCGATGGACAGGCGCTTGCCATCGCGCTGGCGGATGTCGATCACCGCATTGGCCGCCCCCGGATTGGACACGGTGAAACCGGCCACCTCCACGCCGTGCCAATGCGCGCGTGCGCTGTCCAGCAACTGTGCGATCGGCAGCGGCGTGGCGCGGCCCTCGGCGGGCGAGGTCACTTCCGGAAGGCCGCCGAAAGCCTCGCTGATGAATTTGTCCTCGTCCTGGGGGTAGGCGACCTTCACTCCCCACGGCAGGTACATGATCATCAGGGTGACGATGCCGGTGTAGGTGATCATGGCGTGGTACGGCAGCGCCATCACCGCGCTGACGTTGTGGAAGTCGAGCCAGGAGCGCAGGCCCTTGTCCTTGCGGAAGGTGAAGAAGTCCTTGAAGATCTTCTTGTGGGTGATCACGCCGGTGATGATCGCCACCAGCATGAACATCGCGCAGAACCCGACCAGGTAGCGCGCCCAGTACACCGGGATGTAGTGCAGATCGAAGTGCAGGCGGTAGAAGAAGTCGCCTCCACGGGTCTCGCGCGCCTTCAGTGCCTGGCCGCTGTTCGGGTCCAGCGTGGCGTCGCCGAAGCCACCGCGGCGGCCACGGCTGGGGTCGGCCAGTTCCGGTGGCAGCCGCCAGAACATCTGCATGGCCGGGTTGCGCGGCTGCGGCAGGGTGACGAACCAGTTCTCGGCGTGGCTCGCATTGGCCTGCAGGTAGTCCACCGCGCGCTGCGCGGCGACGTCGATGCTGACGTTGCTGGACGGCAGCTCCGGGCGCATCCAGCGGCTGATTTCTTCACGGTAGTAGCTGGCCGTGCCGGCCATGAAAATCAGCAGCAGCAACCAGCCGACCAGCAGGCCGGTCCAGGTGTGCAGCCAGGCCATCGACTGGCGGAATCCGTTCTTCATGCCCAGGCCCCCAGCATGCGCGCGATGGCAGCCATCAGCAGGGCGGGAGCGAGAATGCCGACCCACGCACGCAGCGCGCTGCGGGTGGCGAACGCCCACAACGCCGCGCAGGCGGCGACCAGGATCGCCAGCAGCATGCCGGTCAGCACGGTCTGGCCGCGCGCGCCGGGCAGCGCCACCGCGCAGAACACGCTGGTCACCGAGGCCAGCGCATAGCCGCCGAAGATCGCGGCCAACGAACGTGACAGCACGCCCCAGCGCGGGTTGGAGAAGAAGGTGCGGGGGCTGGCGGTTGCGGGCGAGCGGTCCACGGCGTTCCTGCAGGTTTCAGTGGAAGAGGGCCGGCGCACCGCAGTGCGCCGGAGGAGGCCATCCCTGGCCTGGCACCGGTCGCAGAACCGGTGCCATCCATCAGGGTCAGAGCTTCCAGCGCAGCGTCACGGTGACATTGCGTGGTTCGCCCCAGTACACGCCGTTGTAGAAACCGACGTTGTTGAAATACTTCTTGTCCAGCAGGTTGTTGATGTTCAGCTGGGCGCTGAAGTTCTCGTTGAAGCGGTAGCCGCCGGCGAGGTTGACCAGGTAGAACGCGTCCTGGGTGATCCTGGCCTTGCTGCGGTCGGGTTTGGTGCTGGTGTTCCAGATGCTGCTCTGCCAGGTCACGCCACCACCCAGCCAGAAGCGGCCGTCGATACCGCCAGGGCGCCAGCTGGTGTTGAGCCGGAAGGTATCCTGCGGGGCGGTGGTCCGCTGCAGCACGCCGTCCTTGTTGCGGATGACGGTGTGGGCGAAACCGGTCGAGACGTTCCACTGCTCGCCGATGCTGCCCTGGGTTTCGATCTCCCAGCCCTTGACCTTGTTGCCCTTGCCGGTGGAGCGGTAGGCCTGGCTGCCGTCGGGCAGCGAGTTCACCGGCACCGAATCATCGATCTCGGCGACGTTGTCCTGCTTGCCCTCGAACACGGCGGCCGAGGCATTGAGCAGGCCGCCGAAGAACTCGGCCTTGACGCCTGCTTCGTACATGTTGCCGACCACCGGCTCCAGGTAGTTGCCATTGCGGTCGCGGTAGTTCTGCGGCTTGAAGATGTCGGTGTAGCTGACATAGCCGCTGAAGATCGAATTGAAGTCGAAGACCAGGCCGGCATACGGGGTGAGCATGTCGTCCGGCCTGTAGCCGGTGCGGGTGGTGCGATTGCGGTTGCCATTGGCATCGTAGCCATAGGCCCAGCTGCGGGTTTCCCAGCTGCCGTAGCGCGCGCCTGCCACCGCCAGCAGCGGGTCGGCCAGGCGCAGCCGCGCGGCAACGTAGGCTGCGCGCTGGCGCAGTTCATTCTGCGAAGACAGCCTGCCCAGGCGGGTCACCGGCAGCACCGGCACATTGCCGGTCCAGTGGCGCCAGTCCGGCACCACGGCATAGGCATCGTCGTAGTCGAAGTCCATGCCTTCCGACTCGCCCTTGCGCACCGACTGGCCCAGGCCGAACACCAGTTCGTGCTCGCGACCGAACAGCTGGAACGGGCCGCCGACGTTGACGTCGAACACGTCCATCGTGCTGTGCTCGTTGAAGTGAGAGATGTAGGCGGTGACGCCGGTTCCATCGGCACGCGGATTGCCGGCGGCGCCGTACCAGACGCTGCCGTCGGTATCACGCACGGCGTGGCTGATATTGCCCTTCACCGACCAGCCGTTGCCGAGCTGCTGCTCCAGCCGCGCGAAGCTGGTCTTCTCCACGATCGGCCAGGCGCTCCACGAGGCCGACAGGTTGGTCGAGCGAGGCAGGTTGGCTGGCGTGCCATCGGCGCCCCAGTACGGCACCACGCCCCAGGTCACGCCGGTGGTACGCGGCGACTGGTATTCGTAGCCCACTTCGAACAGCGTGCTGTCGCTCAGGTCGGCCTGCACGATGCCGTAGAACACATCCTTGTCGAGCGAATAGACATCACGGAATGAATCGCTCTGCTGCTTGGCCGCGACCACGCGCGCACGGATGCGGCCGTCCCAGGCAACCGGACCACCGAGATCGGCTTCCAGGCGGCGGTTGCCCCAGCGTCCCACGGTGAGGTTGGCGCCCATCTGGAAGGTGTCGGTGGGGCGCTTGCGGATCATGCTGATGGTGCCGGAGGGATCGCCGGCGCCGGTGGTCAGGCCGGTGGCGCCACGGATCACCTCGATACGCTCGTAGATCACGCTGTCGGTGTTGGTCTTGACCGAGCCACCGAACGTGTTGAGCATGCCGTCGATCTGGAAATTGTCGATGGTGTAGCCGCGCGAAACATAGTTGATGCGCTCGCTGTCGGTGACCGACACGCTGACGCCGGTCACCTGGCCCATCACGTCCGACAGCGAGAACAGGCCCATGTCGTCCAGGCGCTGGCGGGTGATCACGGTCACCGACTGTGGCGTCTCGCGCAACGACAGGTCCAGCCTGGTCGCGCTGCGCGCGTTCTTCACCGTGTAGCTGTTCGGAATCTCGCCATCGGCGGTCACCTTCACGGTGTCCAGCGTGCGCGCGGAAGATTCAGCGGTGCCGTCGGCGTGTGCCAGCGGAGCGATCATCAGTGCGGTCACGGCCAGGGCCAGCAGAGAGGGACGAGGAAGGTTGAGCGGCATTGCCATCGGTGCGATTCCATGCAGGACGAAACAGGCGATGGAATGCGCAGACGCAGCAACCGCGCGCTCCGCGCACGTCGCCCAGCGAGTCCCATCGACGGTGCGCCACCCGCGCAGTGCGGGCGACCCGGTAGTCGGGGGATGTACACGGGCGAAGGGGCGGGTGGGTGCGTGCTTCCGTGCCCCGCTTGGCTAAGCGTACAACCGATTAGCAAATGATAGGCATTCGCATTTAGTTAATCAAGCGTGACGGCACCCGCTCCCGTGCAGGGAGGCTTCAGAAGTGGAAAAGGACCGTCGCAGCGTGCAGCAGCAGGCCGATCAGCCCGCCGACCAGGGTGCCGTTGAAGCGGATGAACTGCAGGTCACGGCCCACGCTCAGTTCCAGCTGTTCGACCAGGTGCCGCTCGTCCCAGCCCTTCACGGTCTGCGCGATATGCGTGGTGACGCCCTCGCGCAGGCGCCCGGTCAGGCGCTGCGCACCTTCCATCAGATGCTGGTTCAGTGCCTCGCGCAGCGCCGGGTCGGCCTGCAGGCTGGCACCGAGCGAACCCAGGCTGCGCTGCAGGTGGCCGACCAGCGCCGAATCCTCGCGCTGCAGGTCCGCCCGCAGGCTGGCGTGGATGCGCGCCCACAGCCCCTGCACGTACTCCTGCAGGGCCGGGTGGTCGATCATGTCCTGCTTGAGCTGCTCGATGCGCTCGGCCAGCGCCGGATCCTCGCGCAGGCGCTGCACGTAGTTCTGCAACCAGGTCTCGTAGTCCTGGCGCAGCGGATGCTGCGGCTCGGCCAGCACCTGCTGCAGCTCTTCCAGCACCGCGCGGGCCAGGCGTTCGGCCAGGCTGTCGCCGATCTCGTCGATCGGCTTGACCCAGTTCACCGTGCTCGACAGCGTCGGCCATTCGCGCTGGATGTAACGCACGATCAGCTGCGAGGCGCGCTCCTTCACTTCCGGCTGCTCCAGCCAGCGTCCCAGGCGCTGCAGGCCCTCGTCCAGCACGCGCTGGTGGCGCCCATCGGCGGTCAGCAGGGCCAGCAGCTCACCGGCGGTGGCGGCGGCATTCCACTGCCGCAGCTGCTGCACCACAAAGGCGTGCAGCTGCCGGCGCACGGCGGTTTCGTCGAAGAAATCCAGCGCCTGCAGCGCCCAGCCGCGGGCCATGTCGGCCAGCATGCGCGAGCGTGCCGGGTCGGCCAGCCAGCTGCCGAGGCGGCTGGCCGGATCGAACACCTGCAGCTTGGCCAGCAGCACACCCGGCTCCAGGAACTGGTCGCGCACGAACAGCGCCAGGCTGTCGCCGATGCGTTCCTTGCTGCGCGGGATGATCGCGGTGTGCGGAATCGGCAGGCCCATTGGCCGCCGGAACAGCGCAACGACTGCGAACCAGTCGGCCAGCGCGCCGACCGCAGCAGCCTCGCAGAAGGCCGAAACCCAGGCCCAGATGCCGCGTTCGCCGTGCCAATGGCTGACCGCGAATCCGGCCAGCATCAACAGCAGCAGGCCCAGTGCGAGGGCTTTCAGGCGCCGCAGCTGGGCGCGGCGCGGATCGTGGGCAGGCGTCATTGCACGAGTCTAACCGCAGCCCGGTGATGCCTGCCTGTAGAGCCGAGCCCATGCTCGGCTGCCTTGCGCGCGGCAAACCGCAGCCGAGCATGGGCTCGGCTCTACATGAGAGGTTCGCGTTTTTTAAAGCGCTTCCAGCTGCTTGCGCAGCGCGGCCAGCTGCGCGCGCAGGGTGTCGTTCTCGCGGGTCAACGCGACCACGCGGCGGCGCAGGGCCGGGGCATCCTCGCCCAGCTGTTCCAGCGCCAACAGCACTTCGGCATCGCGGCTGGCGATCTCGTCCTCATTTGCCTCCTCGAAATCCATCTCGGCTGCTTCCGGCTTCGGCGCGCGCGGCTTGCGCTTGGACTCGCGCACGCGCTTGGCGGCCTGCTTCAGCTCGTCCTTGCCACCGGCGGCGGCAGCGCGCTGCTCCTCTTCGGGCAGGTCGGCCACGGCCGCAGCGGCGCTGATCGAGATCACGCCGGCCTTCACCGCCTCCACCACTTCGGGTGCAGCCTGGGCATGGATGCGCTCGATCATGCCGACCTGGCTGGTACTCAGCTTGGCTTCGCGGGCCAGCTCAGCACGGCTGAGCTTCGGGGCCGGCTCCCACGGCGGGCTGTCTTCGCCGCCTTCGTCGGTGATGTCCGCGGTGCCGTCGCTCTCGCGCTGCAGCTGCGCCTGCTCGATCTGCTTGCGGGCGGCCAGGATGTCGCGCTTGCGCAGCGCCAGCACGCCGCGCTGGAAGTCGGACACGCTGCGACGGCCCAGGTGCTGCTCGATCATCCACAGGTGCACGTCTTCCATGCTCTGGAAGCGGGTGTTCTGTACGGTGTTGAAGGGCAGGCCATGCTTCTGGCAGATGCCGAAGCGGTTGTGGCCGTCGACCAGTACGTTGCCCCACAGGACCAGCGCGTCGCGACAGCCCTCGGCCAGGATGCTGCGCTCCAGCGCGTCATGTTCGTCCGCAGTCAGCGGGTCGATATAGGCCTTGAGTTCTTCTTTGACGACGATATCCATGGGCACGGCAGCGAGCAGGAGCGGAACCGCCCATTGTACCCGCTCGCCGCCGCCGGCCAGGGCTCAGGCGGTGGCCCGGATCATCTCGCCCAGCGTGCCGGTGATCTGGTCGATCTGCGCCTTGTCCACGATCAGCGGGGGCGACAGCGCGATGATGTCACCGGTACAGCGCACCAGCAGCCGGCCATCGTGGAAGCAGCGCCGGAACACCTCGTAGCCGCGGCTGCCGGGCATGTCCCGGCGTGGCGCCAACTCGACCGCCCCGACCAGCCCGAAGTTGCGGATGTCGATCACGTTGGGCAGGCCCTGCAGCGCATGCAGCCGTTCCTGCCAGTATTCGCCCAGTTCGATGGTCCGCTCGAACAGGCGCTCCTCGGCGTAGACCTCCAGAGTGGCCAGCGCGGCCGCACAGGCCAGCGGGTGACCAGAGTAGGTATAGCCGTGGAACAGCTCGATGGCCTGCGGTGGCGCCTGCATCAGCGTAGCGTGCACCGCATCGCTGGCCAGCACGCCGCCCAGCGGCACCGCGCCGTTGCTGACCGCCTTGGCGAAGGTCAGCAGGTCGGGGGTGACCCCGAAGCGCTGTGCGGCGAAGGGCATGCCGACCCTGCCGAAGCCGGTGATGACCTCATCGAACACCAGCAGGATGCCGTGGTGATCGCACAGCTCGCGCAGGCGCTGCAGGTAGCCCGGCGCCGGCAGGATGACCCCGGCGGACCCAGCGATGGGCTCGACGAAGACCGCCGCGATGGTCGAGGCGTCATGCAGCGCGATCAGCCGCTCCAGGTCGTCGGCCAGTTCAGCGCCCTGGCGCGGCAGGCCCCTGCTGAATGCATTGCGCTGCAGGTCCAGGGTGTGGCGCAGGTAGTCCACGCCGCCCAGCTGCAGGCCGAACGCCCTGCGGTTGTTGGGCAAGCCGCCTAGTGCCATGCCGCCGAAGCCGACGCCGTGGTAGGCCTTCTCGCGGCTGATGAAGCGCGTGCGCTGGCCCTCGCCGCGCTGGCGGTGGTAGGCCAGCACGATCTTCATCGCGGTATCCACCGCCTCCGAGCCGGAGCTGGTGAAGAACACATGGTTCAGGGGCGTTGGTGCCAATGCGGCCAGCCGCTGCGCCAGCGCGAATGCCGGCGGCGAGCCCATCTGGAAGGCGGGCGAGTAATCCAGCGTGCGTGCCTGATCGACGATGGCCTCGACGATGCGCGGCCGCGCGTGGCCGGCGTTGCAGCACCACAGGCCGGCGGTACCGTCGAGGATCTGGCGGCCGTCGACATCCTCGTAGTGCATGCCCTCGGCACGCACCAGCACACGCGGCGCCGCCTTATACTGGCGGTTGGAGGTGAACGGCATCCAGTACGCCTCCAGTGATTCCGGGCGCTGGGTAGCAAGGTCGTGCAGGTCGCTTCCGGGACGCTTCATGCCAGCTCCGTCGGGTCCGATGGGGGAAATGTAGCGCAGCCACGTCACGGTGAAGTCGCGGTCGCGCCGGTATAACCGGGGAAACTGTTCCGTGGAGCCCGACATGGCCGACTTTCCCCACCGCAGCCACTGGCAGGCGTTGTCGCAGCAGCTTTCGATGCCCGGCCAGGCCTTCATCGATGGCCGCTACACCGACGCCGCCAGCGGCGCCCGCTTCGACTGCATCAGCCCCATCGATGGCCGTGTGCTCGCGGCGGTCGCCGACTGCGATGCACAGGACGTGGAGCGCGCAGTGCTGGCGGCGCGGCGTGCCTTTGATGCGGGCCACTGGTCGCAGGCCAGCCCGGCGCATCGCAAGCGCGTGTTGCTGGCGCTGGCCGCGCTGGTGGAGAAGCACGCCGATGAGCTGGCGCTGCTGGAAACCCTGGATATGGGCAAGCCGGTGCGCGACGCACGCCGTATCGACCTGCCCGGCGTGGTGCGCTGCCTGGCCTGGACCGCCGAAGCGGTGGACAAGCTGTACGGGGAAATCGCGCCGACCGGCCCACACGAGCTGGGGCTGGTCACGCGCGAGCCTGCCGGCGTGGTGGCGGCGGTCGTGCCATGGAATTTCCCGTTGCTGATGGCCTGCTGGAAGATCGCGCCGGCACTGGCGATGGGCAATTCGGTGGTCCTCAAGCCGTCCGAGCGTTCGCCACTGTCGGCGTTGCGGCTGGCGGCGCTGGCGGCCGAGGCGGGCCTGCCGGACGGAGTGCTGAACGTGCTGCCCGGCCATGGTGCGCGCGTGGGCGAGCCCTTGGCGCTGCACATGGATGTGGACGTGCTGGCCTTCACCGGTTCCACCGCCACCGGTGCGAAGCTGCTGGAGTATGCAGGACGGTCCAACCTCAAGCGGGTCTGGCTGGAATGCGGTGGCAAGAGCCCCCACCTGGTGTTCGCCGACGCGCCGGACCTGGACGCAGCGGCCAAGGCCGTGGCGCAGGGCATCTTCTTCAACCAGGGCGAAGTCTGCACCGCTGGCTCGCGGCTGCTGGTGCAGCGCTCGATCCGTGAGGACTTCGTGCACCAGGTGATTGCCTATGGCCAGCACATGCAGCCCCGCCATCCACTGGAGGCCGATGCACCGATGGGTGCGCTGGTCGACGCCGCGCACGTGGACAAGGTGCTGGCCGATATCGCCCGTGCCGAAGGCGAGGGCGCTCGTCTGCTGATGGGGGGCCATCGGGCCGAGGTGGAGTCCGGCGGCTGCTACGTGCAGCCCACGGTGTTCGACCAGGTGCGTCCGGACCACGCGTTGGCACGCGAGGAAGTGTTCGGGCCAATGCTGGCCGTGCTTGGTTTCGACGACGAGGTCGAAGCGGTGCGCGTGGCCAATGACAGCCGCTATGGATTGGCGGCGGGCCTGTGGACGCGTGACCTGGGCCGCGCCCATCGTGTCGCACGCCAGCTGCGCGCCGGCAGCGTCTGGGTGAACGGCTGGGACGGTGGTGACATGACCGCCCCGTTCGGTGGCTACAAGCAGTCCGGCAACGGCCGGGACAAATCGCTGCATGCGTTCGACAAGTACAGCGAGATCAAGGCCACCTGGATCCAGTTGTAACGACGCGCCCGCCGAGCGCTTTTCGTAGAGCCGAGCCCCACGCTCGGCTGCTGTTTGCTCTTTGTAGAGTCGAGCCATGCTCGACTGCTCTTCGCGAAATGCAGCCGAGCATGGCTCGGCTCTACAAAATGCGAAAAGCCGTCGAGCAAGCTCGACGCCACAGTAATGCGACTACCGGCAACGCGCGCTCACCTGCAGCACCGCCGCACGCAGCATGTCGCGGTCGGCTTCTTCGACGGCGTTCTGGAAATAGTCCATGTCCTGCTTGCCCAGCTCGCACGGGTCGACGATGTAGCCCGGTGGCCACAAACCCAGCAGTTGCGCGACGCCATGCACGATCTGCTCGGGGGTCATCTGCCGACGGATCGGGAAGTAGTTGCGGCGCGCCGCGAATGCCGGGTGTATCTCGCGGCGACCAATAAGACGCGGAGCGACACCCGCAGCGCTGATGCCGTCACCACCGTCGATGCTGCCCGCAGGCAGACTCAGGATCAGTGGCGCCACCGCAGCCGCGTTTTCCGCGGCAGGCTGGGCGCTGTCTGCCTGCGCAACCGGGGCAGGGCGGGGCATCACCGATGCGGCCGGACGCGTCATCTGTGCGGAGGGCAAGGTGGGCTGCTTGGCTACCGGCGTCGGCAGTTCCGGTGGCAGCCAACGCAGCAAGATCCGTGGGCCGTCGTCGCTGCGCAGTTCGATCCGGCCGCTGTCCAGCAGCCACAGAGCAAGCCCGCCATGCACCAGCAGTACCACCAGCCACGCCGCCATCCGCGGCAGCTTCGGCGAATCGGACCACGACAGCGCGACTGCAGTCATCGGCAAAGCGTCCATGCAGGGACCGGTGGCGCAGCCTAGCGGGTGGCCCGAAAAATTCCGTTGGCATCGGTGTCGGCTGAAACCATCGCCCCGTGCGGCCATCGGCCCGTGGCAGAATCGGGCGATCCGCCGTTACCCGTGTTGCCGATGTCGACGATCACCGCTGCCGCGCCGTCCGTGAATTCCCCCCGTCGTGTCCTGCTGGCCAGCCTGATCGGCACCACCATCGAATTCTTCGACTTCTACATCTACGCCACGGCCGCCGTGCTGGTGTTCCCGCACCTGTTCTTCCCGGACAGCAGCGAGCAGGCGGCGCTGCTGCAGTCACTGGCAACGTTCGCGGTCGCGTTCATCGCGCGCCCGGTGGGCTCGGCAGTGTTCGGCCACTTCGGTGACCGTATCGGCCGCAAGGCCACGCTGGTGGCCGCGCTGCTGACCATGGGCCTGTCCACGGTGCTGATCGGCCTGTTGCCCACCCATGCACAGATTGGCCTGTGGGCCCCCGCGTTGCTGGCGCTGTGCCGCTTCGGCCAGGGCCTGGGGCTGGGTGGCGAGTGGGGCGGGGCGGTGCTGCTGGCCACTGAGAACGCTCCGCCGGGCAAGCGCGCCTGGTACGGCATGTTCCCGCAGCTGGGCGCGCCACTCGGCTTCCTGTTGTCGGCCGGCATCTTCCTGGTGTTGGGCCGTTGCCTGAGCCAGGATGACTTCCTGCAGTGGGGCTGGCGCATTCCGTTCGTGGCCAGCGCGCTGCTGGTCGGCCTTGGCCTGTGGGTGCGCCTGAACATCCACGAGACCCCCGATTTCAGGCAGGCGCTGGAGCGCAAAGCACCGGTGCGGCTGCCGATGTGGACGGTGCTGCGTGACCACCCGGTGCCGATGCTGCTGGGTACCCTGGGCGCGTTCGCCACCTTCGTGCTGTTCTACCTGATGACCGTGTTCAGCCTCGGCCATGGCACGGCGGTGCTGGGTTACAGCCGCGAGCAGTTCCTGCTGATGCAGATGGCCGGCATGCTGTTCTTCGCGCTGGGCATCCCGCTGTCGGCGCGCTATGGCGACCGCTGGGGGACGCGCCGCACCATGATCGTCGCCAGCGTGCTGATTGTCGGCTTCGGCGTGCTGTTCGCACCGCTGTTCCAGCCGCACAGCCCATGGCTGGTCACTGCGTTCCTGTGCCTGGGATTGTTCCTGATGGGGCTGACCTACGGCCCCTGTGGCACCTTCCTGGCCGAAATCTACCCGGTGGAAGTGCGCTACACAGGCGCCTCGCTGTCATTCAACCTGGCCGGCATTCTGGGTGCGGCGCCGGCGCCGTACCTGGCCACCTGGCTGGCGGAACGCTTCGGCCTGGTCGCGGTCGGCTACTACCTGTGCCTGACTGCGGTAGCTACCCTGTGCGCGCTGGTAGCACTGCACAGGCGCGCCCTGCGGCTCAACCAAAGAAGCGCTTGAGCGTGCGCCCCAGCCAGCCGCCACCCTGGTGTTCGCGGGCAAAGTGGTTCAGGTGCGCCTTGACCTGTTCGGCATAGGCCTGGTCATCGCCGCGGATGTGGTTGAACAGCCAGCGCGAGAGCATGGTGCGCAGTTCATCGCTGATGTCCTCGCCGGCCTGGAAGCGCATGCGGTATTCCGATACCCGCTTGATGAAGACCTCGTGCACGCGCTTGTGCGCGGCACAGAACGGATAGCCCGCCTCTTCCATCAGCTCTTCCTCGAACGCGAAGTGCGACAGGGTGTAGTCCACCACTTCGTCGATCACTTCACCCACCGCCGCACGCTGCATGCTGGCCTGTGCCACGTGCAGGTGGTTGAGCATCTCGATGATGCGGCGGTGTTGTTGGTCGATCACATCGATGCCGATGTTCAGATCGTCCTGCCAAACCAGTAGTGCCATCCCCGGCTCCCCTTCATGCGTATGTCGGGGCCGACTGTAGAACTGCCGCGCGGGTGCGGCGTTGATCTGGATCAAAGCGGGCCGGTCAGGGCAGGGCAGGCTCGCGTGGGCGCAGCGGGCTGGCCACCGTGGTGCAGCTGACCCGGTTGCGGCCACCGGCCTTGGCCAGGTACAGCTGGCGGTCGGCCTCGGAGATCAACCGGTGCAGTGCATCACGCTGCGGGCGCAGGCAGCACAGGCCGATGCTCACGGTCATGCGCAGGGTGGCGGTGCCGATGTCCACTTCCAGCGCGGCGATGCGCTGGCGCAGTTCCTCGAAGTACAGCAGCGCCTCGTCCTGTTCCATGTCCGGCACCAGCAGGCAGAACTCCTCGCCACCGAAGCGTGCGATCAGGTCCTGGCTGCGTGCATGTGCGGCCACCGCGCCGGCCACCGAGCGCAGCGCATCATCGCCGGCCTCGTGGCCGTGCGTGTCGTTGATGTGCTTGAAGTGGTCGATGTCGATCATCGCCACCGCCACGCACTGGCCATGCAGCTGCAGCTGTGGCAGCTGGCGCTGGCTCTGTTCCAGGAAGAAGCGTCGGTTGGGCAGCCCGGTGAGGAAGTCGCGGGTGGCCAGATCCTGCAGAGTGCCGATCAGCTCCAGCTGGTCCACGTTCTGCGAGACGCGGCAGAAAAACTCCTCGCGCGAGAACGGCTTGCGCAGGAAGTCGTTCGCACCGTTCTTAAGGAAGCGTGGGATCAGCGAGGCATCGGTATTGCCGGAGATGCCGATCACCGCCACCTTGTCGCGCGAGCGCAGGGTACGCAGGCGGCGGGTGAACTCCACGCCCTGCATGCCGGGCATTTCCTGATCGACCACCGCCAGGCGGATTGCCGGATGCGCCTCGATCGCAGCCAGGCCCTCGTTGCCGTCGGCGGCTTCATGCACCTCATGGCCGTACATGCGCAGCAGGGCCGCAGCGTAGCCACGCGCAGACGGCGAATCGTCCACCACCAGCGCGGCGATGCGGCGGTTGCGTTCCAGCCGCTGCACCAGCCACACCAGGTAATCGATGCTGCCGGGGGTGTTCTTCAGCACGTAATCGATGATCTGCTGCTGCAGCACGCGCTTGCGCAGGTCCTCGTCGTACACGCCGCTGACCACCACCGTTGGCAGGTCGCGCTTGAGGAAGAACTCGACCACCGCATCACGGTCGCCGTCGGCCAGCACCAGCCCGGTCAGCACCAGGAACCAGCCGGCACCTTCGCTGAGCAGGCGATCGGCCTCGGCGAGGGTGGAAGCGATCACCACCGGCAGTTCCAGGCGCTGTTCGATGGCTTCGCGCAGCATGCCGGTGAACGCACGGGAATTTTCGACCAGCAGGATCCGCTGTGGCAGGGGATCGGCCAGGTCGCCATCGACGGCGGCCTGCGGCAGGACGGGCATGATGCGGTGGCTCACGAAGGAGGGCTCGGCACGGATAGCGGCGGTTTCGGGTGTAACTTTAGGACGAAAACGTCCGTGCTCGTCGTTTGGCCCATTGCTCAGATGGGAAGCGGTTAGTATCAGCTGGAGGTTCTCGATTTCAACTTCGACCTGGAGGTCACTGTGCGATTTTCATGTTTTGGTGCGGCTACTGGATTGCTGATGATTGCCGCTGCCCCGGCAATCGCGGGCGGTCCCTCGGATTTTCATGGAAAGCCATTGGCTACGGCTGGGTTGGGGCAGGCCAGTCCGGCTGCGGTCAATCTCAGCCAGGACCCCAGCTGGCAGCTGTATGGATTCCAGCGTGATGGCATTACCTATTTGCAGGTGAACGACCTCCTCGGAAACGTGCAGCTGATTATCGGCAACGCAGGGGGGACCTACTGGGTGCTGCCGGCAGGCAACAATGCGACCAAGGTTTCGCTGCCCCAGCAGAAGATCCAGATACCGGCAGGCGCCAGCCGCTCGCAGATCTACAGCGGCAGCGATTTTTCGCTGGTGCGTTATCGTAGTGGCGGCGAGGTCATCTGGTCGGTTGAAACACCGTAAAGACGTAGAAGTGCGCAGCGGTGTCGGGATATCCTGCGCCGCTGCGCTTGCCGCGATGAACGCGGCAGAGGGCGATTATTGTAGGGCCGGCCCTCTGGCGGACACCGGCAATCAGATCTGGGTCTGCGAGCTTCCCTGCCCGGAGGTGGTCACGTAATCCATAGCGCTGAACGATGCAATGCCGATGGCGGCGGAGTCACCCGTCTCCACCATCGCCATCCGTATCCGATTCCGATGGCACTGCACTGTTCCGCCATAGGCAATCGTGCGGCCAGCCAAGCGCTCGACCGTGGCGGTGACGGTTGACGGTGACAGGCTGCGGTATGAATCCAGCAGTGCGACCGTCATCAGGATGCCGCGGCGTCCTCCTCTCCTGCCGCAACGCACGCGGATGCTGATCTGACCGGATTCCCTGTTGATCAACAGCGAAACGGCATCGGTGAGGGCGCGATAGGCAGCCAGCTGCAGGCCGACACTGAGCTGACAGGGATCGCCGAGCAATCGAGGGCGCATCACGCGATGGCTCAGGTCCCAGGTTTCGCGTACGCCGCCGGCCTGCAGGGCGACGTAGAGCCCAAGATGTTCCAGTGCTGCGGGATAGACCATGCTGGTTTGTTCGCGGAACTGTCGCGAATGGACCGAAGCCATATGCAGGAGACTGTTCGCTATCGTGGGATGGCCATGCGCATTGAGCCAATTCACCACCTCGCTGAGCGAGGTGTCGATGCCGTCCCCCAGCTTCCTCAGGTGTCGCGCGCGCTCACGGAGATCAAGCTCGCTTGCCACCAGTGAATTGCGCGCGTGCTTGAGCGCATCCCTTTCACCCACTTCGCCCAATCGCGAACGGTGGTAGTAGTGGGTGATGCGCGACCCTAACACCAGCAGTGCAGCGCCGGTGACCGCCATGATCTGCTGGGTCGCGAACGCAGCTGGATCGAACGCACCCGTGTAGGGGCTTGGGGTGGTCAGGCCAATGATCAGGTTGAGCGACGGTACTCCGATCGCCGCACCTCGCCAGCCATACAGACAGGTGAGCACGACGACCGGCAGCGCCATCAGCAGCTGCATCGATGTCTTGGCGTTGGCTTCGTCCAAGGGCAGCTGTGCGGCATACAGGCCAATTATGGCCATCAGCGTCAGGGCAGCGAGTGCAGGCGGGGCGAAACCTGATGTCCAACGGGCGTTGCCGGTCCGGCGTGTCCACAGCAACGCAAGCGGTGCAAGGGTCAGTATGCCGATGAAGTCGCCAACGACCAGGCGCGCGATGCTCGCAAGCACCGGCATCTCCGGTGGTGTCGGCCACAGGAGATGTGCCAACATCAGATTGAGCGCCGTGACCACCAGTGCCGAAACCGCCGCGACTGAAATCAGCCATGCATTCTTCGTGGTCACCATCATTTTCCGGTGCAGATGCACGATCAGCATCACTGCAGGCATCAGCAGTGCCGAACCAAGCACTATCCAGGCCAGTCCATACTTCTCGATCATTGGCACGCGCATCTGCGCAAAGTAGGCGTATTCGCCCAGCAGCAGGTACGGCCACCATCGAGGCGGGAACAACAGCACCGCAGCCACGCGGACGCCGGCGGGCAGGTAGAACTGGTCGAGCGACAACTGGCGAGACGCCCAGCATGCGATGGCGTACAACAGTGCAAGGACCAGCCCCGCCGGGCGGATACGCAACTTCAACTGCAGGCCTTCATTCCACCAGTTCAATCGCACATCTCCCTCTAGTACGTTCCCTGTCAGCATCCATTCGCCGCGGGACCCGGTTCTGAGGGACGGTATCGGCATGAAATAGATAATGCAATTGCCGATGCGATCTGCCGATCAAATGAGAATTCCGTCACGCCCTTCTGGATGAGTGCTCTTCACATGCTGTGGAGGTCCGGGAATTGCCAGTTCTTCGGAATCTCTCCGTGTCAGCTCACTGTTTCACCACAACGCATCCCGCAGCTTGTACCACGACATCGCCGCCACCAGCAGTGGCGTGCGCAGCAGCCGGCCGCCAGGGAAGGGGGCATGCCGCAGGCGCTGGAACACGTCCAGGCGCTCACTCTGGCCTGCGATGGCGGCGGCGATCACCTCACCGGCCAGCCCGGCGGCGGCCACCCCATGGCCGGAGAACCCCTGCGCGAAGTACAGATTGCCGTCCAGCCGGCCCCAATGCGGGGCGCGGTTGCGGGTAATGTCCACATAACCGCCCCAGACCTGCTCCAGTGGCACGTCGGCCAGCTGCGGGAACACCTGGTGCATGCGCCGCTGCATCACTCCGCGCAGGCCGGGTGGGGGCAGTGCTGAATAGCTGGCACGGCCACCAAACAGCAGGCGATGGTCGTGGCTGAGACGGAAGTAATCCAGTGCCCAGGCGGTGTCGGCCACGGCCATGTTGTTGCCGATCAGGGCACGGGCGCGCTCGGCACCCAGCGGCGCGCTGGCCCCGATATAGGTGCCGACGGGCATGATCCGCCGTTCCAGCTCGGGCAGCAGGCCCTGCAACCAGGCGTTGCCGGCCACCACCAGATGCGCAGCGCGCACGCTTCCCTGCGCGGTATGCAGGGTGGGCTGCGGTCCGCGCTGCACGCGGGTCACTGCGGAGTTCTCATGGATCACCGCGCCGGCCGCACGCGCCGCATCGGCCAGTCCGCGGGCATAGGCCAGGGGCTGCAGATGCGCGCTGAGCGGATCGAACATCGCGGCGCGGTAGCGTGGGCTGTCCAGCTGTGCGCGCAGGGCATCACGGTCCCACCACTGCATGGGGTAGTCGTAGTGGCGTTGCAGATGCTCGCAGTTGGCCTGCAGGTCGCGCTCATGGCGTTCGCGGATGGCGACGCTGGCGTGGCCTTCCACCCAATGACAGTCAATGCCGTGCCGATCGATGCGTGCGCGCATCGCCTGCACCGCGTCGCGTGACCAGTCGAACAGGTGGCGCGCATCATCACGACCGAGCTGACGCTCCAGTTCGTCCACCTCGCAGCCATAGCCGACCAGCGCCTGGCCACCGTTGCGACCGGACGCGCCCCAGCCGATCCGCTGCGCGTCCAGCACCACCACGCGCTGGCCGCGCGTAGCCAGTTCCAGGGCTGCGGTCAGGCCGGTATAGCCGGCGCCCAGCACCGCGACATCGGCCTTCACATCCCCTCGCAACGAGGGCAGTGCGGGCGGTTCGGGCAGGCTGGCGGCGTACCAGCTGGGCGGGAAGGCGGCGCTCACCGCAGGCCTCGCGGGCGCAGTGCGGGAGGGGGGAGCGGGGGAGGACGATCAGCATTCACCCGCGTAGTTTCGCCGATGCGTGACAGCCATGGTGTGACGGCGACGACTTGCCGCCTTCGCCGGGCGACGGGTAACGTGTCGGCACGTCAAGGAGTTTTTCCATGCGCCGCCTGCCCTGGGTGGGCCTGCCCACCGACAGTACCGTGCTCGGCCATCACCGCTTCGCGGTGGCCGGCGACAAGTACGTGCGCGCGCTGGCCGAGGCCGCCGAAGTGACCCCGGTGGTACTGCCGAGCCTGCAGCCTGCTTTGCCGGCTGGCGACTGGCTGCAGGGGCTCGATGGCCTGCTGCTGACCGGTGCGGTCAGCAACATCGAACCGCAGCACTACGAGGGCGGCCGCAGCTGGCCGGGCAATCCGCATGACCCGGCGCGTGATGCCAATGCCTTCGCACTGCTGCGCGAGGCGCTGGCGCTGGACCTGCCAGTACTGGCGATCTGCCGCGGCTTCCAGGAACTGAACGTCGCGCTGGGTGGAAGCCTGCATCCGCAGGTACACGCGGTGCCTGGCCTGGCTGACCATCGCGAAGACCCGCAGGCGCCGGTGGAGGTGCAGTACGGACCGGCCCACGCGGTTACCCTGGCTGCCGATGGCTGGTTGGCGCAGTGGCAAGGCAGTGACCGGGCGCAGGTCAATTCGGTGCACGGGCAGGGCATTGCCCGCCTCGCGCAGGGTCTGCAGGTCGAGGCCGTGGCTGATGATGGACTGGTCGAGGCGGCGCGCAGCCTGCACCATCGTTTCGTGCTCGGCGTACAGTGGCACCCGGAGTGGCGTGTCATGCAGGCGCCGTTCTATCACGCTATTTTCCGTGCGTTCGGCCAAGCTTGCCGGCAGCACCAACAGAACCGACTGGATTCCCGATGAGTTCCCGAACGCGCCCGCGCAAGACGGCCACGCCCCCCGCACCGCAGGAAAGCAGCCTGCTGCGCTGGCTGAAGGAACGGCGCATCACCGAGGTCGAGTGCCTGGTGCCAGACATCACCGGCAACGCGCGCGGCAAGATCATTCCCGCCGACAAGTTCTCGCACGACTACGGTACGCGGCTGCCCGAAGGCATCTTCGCCACCACCGTCACCGGCGAGTTCCCTGATGACTACTACGAGCTGACCTCGCCGTCCGACTCGGACATGATGCTGCGCCCCGATCCGGACACGGTGCGCATGGTGCCGTGGGCGGCCGATGCCACCGCGCAGGTCATCCACGATTGCTACACCAAGAACGGTGAGCCGCACGAGCTGGCGCCACGCAACGTACTGCGCCGCGTGCTGGCGGCCTACGCCGAGCTGGGCCTGCGCCCGGTGGTGGCGCCGGAGCTTGAGTTCTTCCTGGTTCAGAAGAACACCGACCCGGACTTCCCGCTGCTGCCACCGGCCGGCCGCTCCGGGCGCCCGGAGACCGCGCGGCAGTCGTACTCGATCGACGCGGTCAACGAATTCGACCCGATCCTCGACCTGATGTACGACTACGCCGATGCGATGAAGCTGGACGTGGACACGCTGATCCACGAATCGGGCGCGGCGCAGCTGGAGGTCAACTTCACCCATGCCGATGCGATGGACCTGGCCGACCAGGTATTCCTGTTCAAGCGCACCATGCGCGAGGCGGCGATGCGCCACGGGGTGTACGCCACCTTCCTGGCCAAGCCGATGGAGAACGAGCCGGGCAGTGCCATGCACATCCACCAGAGCCTGGTGCGGATGAGTGACGGCAGCAACGTTTTTGCCGGTGATTCCGATGCCGAGGGCGAGTTCAGCCCAGTGTTCGGCCATTACCTGGGTGGCCTGCAGAAGTACGCGCCGCAGGCGATGGCGTTCTTCGCGCCGAACGTGAACTCCTACCGCCGCCTGGTGTTCGGCGAGGTCTCGCCGAGCAACGTGCACTGGGGCTTCGACAACCGTACCTGCGGGCTGCGCGTGCCGCTGGATACGCCGGAAAACATGCGCGTGGAGAGCCGTTTCGCCGGCTCCGACGCCAACCCGTACCTGGCAATGGCGGCGACCCTGGCCTGCGGCCTGCTCGGCATCCGCGAGCGGCTGGCGCCGGACGCGCCGGTGACCGGCAGCGCGAAGGAACTGGGCTACAACCTGCCGCGCTCGCTGGGCGAGGCGCTGGACGGGCTGGAGCAGTGCAGCGAGCTGCAGGCGCTGCTGGGCGAGCGCTTCTGCCGCGCCTACATCTCGGTCAAGCGCAAGGAATACGAGACCTTCTTCCGCGTCATCAGCTCGTGGGAGCGCGAGTTCCTGCTGCTGAACGTCTGAGCATCTGGAATAGAAAAATCCGCCGCCGGGGGGTAGGCTGGCACCCGTTGCCGGCCCCGCCGGCCCCCCTTTCCGCATTCTGGAGCACCCGATGAAGCTGCGTATCCTCACGCTCGGCCTGGCCTCCGCCATGCTTGCCGCCTGTGGCGGTGGCAACGGCGGCGCGCAGGACAGCCAGGTCCTGAACGTCTACAACTACAGCGATTACATCGCCGAGGACACCATTCCGACCTTCGAGAAGGAGAGCGGGATCAAGGTGACCTACGATGTGTTCGACAGCGATGAGATGGTCGAGACCAAGCTGCTGGCCGGCAACAGCGGCTACGACGTGGTGGTGCCGACGCTGAACTTCTTCGGCCGCCAGATCCAGGCCGGCGTGTTCCTGCCGCTGGACAAGAGCAAGATCCCGAACCTGGCCAACCTCGATCCGGCGGTGATGAAGCGCATCGCCACCCAGGATCCGGGCAACCAGTACGGCGTGCCGTACATGATCGGCACCACCGGCATCGGCTACAACGTGGACATGCTGAAGCAGCGCTTCGGTGGCAGCACCGACATCGCCAACAGCTGGGACCTGGTGTTCAAGCCGGAGAACATCAGCAAGATGAAGGACTGCGGCGTGACCATCCTGGACACGCCGGCCGACATGATCCCGATCGCGCTGCATTACCTGGGCCTGGACCCGCACAGCGGCGACCCGGCCGAACTGCAGAAGGCGGCCGACCTGCTGAAGTCGATCCGCCCGTACGTTCAGAATTTCCACTCCTCGCAGTACGTGGGTTCGCTGGCCAACGGCGGTACCTGCCTGGTGGTCGGCTGGTCCGGTGACATCATCCAGGCCCGCGACCGCGCCGAGGAAGCCAGCAATGGCGTGCACGTGGCTTATTCGATCCCGAAGGAAGGTGCGCCGCAGTGGTTCGACATGCTGGCGATCCCGAAGGACGCCAAGCACCCGGAAGCGGCTTACAGGTTCATCAACTACCTGCTGGAACCGAAGGTCGCTGCGGCCAACACCAACTTCATCCACTACGCCAACCCGATCCCGACCGCAACGCCGCTGGTGGACGAGGCGATCCGCACCGACCCGACCATCTATCCGCCGGCGGATGTTGCCGAGAAGATGTTCACCTACTCGATCAACACGCCGGAGACCGACAAGCTCTACACCCGGCTGTGGACCGAGGTGAAGACCGGCCGCTGAGCCGGTCTGGCGCCGTCGGGCCTTGCCCGGCGGCTCCCTTAACCTGCGCCGAAGCCGGTATTCCCGCTTCGGCCAAGGTGCCTCAGGATGGCCGGCAGCAGGTCGCGTGCATCGCGGCCGCCGTTGCACAGGAACGACGAACTCATCCGCTGCAGGTTGTGCATGCCGATGAAGAACAGGCCCGGTTGCGGGGAAACGCCAAACTCGCCCAGCGGATAGCCGTGGGCATCCAGCACGCCCTGCACGTCGAGCCAGGGCCACTCGGCGACGAAGCCGGTGGCCAGCACCACCGAGCGGATCCCCGCATCCTGCAGATCCAGCTCGCACGGGGACGGTTCCGGCTCCCAGTGCAGGTAGACCTCTTCGGGAATGTAGCGGGCATCGTCAGTGCGCGGCTCGGGCCGCGTGGCGTAGTACGCGCTGGCCAGCGAATCGAGATAGGCATATTCGGCCCGCGTCGCCTCGATCGCGGTATGCAGCTGCGGGCGGACATCGGCGAAGCGGGCGGTGTTTCCGCTGAATTCCTGCAACCGGCCCAGCAACCTGATGCCTGCGCGGTGCATCGCCAACAGGCTGATCGAACTGCCCAGGCCGGCGCTTCCCTTGCCGGATATCAGCGGGAACTCCGCAGTGCGGGCCTTGCGCAGCGCGTCCGGCCCACCCGCCAGTACTCCCGCCGATTCGCTCACGTGCTGGTGGATGCGCCCGGCCATGTCCCACCAGGTCATCGAGTCCTTGCCGCGCAGCCGGCGGGTGTGCGAATGCCGCTGGGCCAGTGACCAGTACACGCTGCGACCACCGTCGCGCAGGTCCTGGGCGATCTGCGCGCCGGACTGGCCGCCGCCGATGACCAGCACCGCGCCCTCGGGTAGCTGGCCGGGACTTCGGTAGTCGCTGGAGTGCAGCACGGTGAGGCCTGGTGCGGGCGCGAAGGGGGCCCGGGGCAACCGCGCCCGGCGGTATTCACCGGTGGCGACCACCACCGCCTGGGCATGGATCAGCCCCCGGCTGCTGTCGATGTCATAACCACCGGACTCGGGCCCGACCCGATGGACCACGCACCCTTCGCTGATCGGCAACGAGCGCTCGTCGGCATAGTCGCGCAGCCGTCGGATCACTTCCGGGGCCCCCATGAACCCTTCCGGGTCATCCCCGGCATAGGCATGGCCATGAAGGGCCATGGTCGCGTTGGCGGTGTTGGTCTGGAACGAATCCCAGCGCCGCCGCCAGCTGGCACCCACGGTTTCGGCCTCCAGCACGCGATGCTCGACGCCGGCCTCCTGCAGGAGCGCGCTGAGCGACAACCCGGCCTGGCCGGCGCCGATGATGACCAGCGGCAGCCGTGCAGGCAGGCAGCCCGGCAGGCGGGGCGGGAAAGGGGAGGGGCTGTCCGGGGAAATCACCAGGGTCGGTCCATGCAAGGCCTAGATCCGGGGCATTGCGCGGGGAATGCCCCGGGCTTTCAATGGATCCCGCTCTGAAAAATGTTGCAGATCGGGCCGCCGCCCGTGGTGCCTGGCCGGGACGGCCGTCCGGGCGTCGAGGAGAGCCCGGGCCTCCCGGCGCACAGGCCACCATGGCGGGGGAAAACCGACACACCTCGGGAGGCCTGGGCGCGCCAGCGGCCGCTTCCACCCACTGCCGTCATATCCCCTTCGGCCCCCGGCCGTTAGAATGGCCGCCGCTGTCCACCGCCCGCTCCCGGAGCCCCCATGCCCGTTGAAGCCCAGCCGGTAGCCGCCGTCGTCGACACGACCGGTGCGCCCGGCTATCTCTCCATTCGTGATCTGCGCAAGGAATTCGACGGATTCGTCGCCGTCGACGACGTCAACCTGGACGTGCGCAAGGGCGAGATCTTTGCCCTGCTCGGTGGCTCCGGCAGTGGTAAATCGACCCTGCTGCGCTGCCTGGGCGGCTTCGAGACGCCCACCAAGGGCAGCATCACCGTCGATGGCCAGCGCCTGGACGCGCTGCCGCCGTACCAGCGGCCGGTCAACATGATGTTCCAGTCCTATGCCCTGTTCCCGCACATGACGGTCGAGCAGAACATCGCCTTCGGCCTGAAGCAGGATGGCCTGGGCAAGGACGCGATCAGCAAGCGCGTCGGCGAGATGCTCGACCTGGTGCAGATGGGCCACCTGGGCAAGCGCAAGCCGCACCAGCTGTCCGGTGGCCAGCAGCAGCGCGTGGCGCTGGCGCGGTCGCTGGCCAAGGGGCCGAAGCTGCTGCTGCTGGACGAGCCGATGGGCGCGCTGGACAAGAAGCTGCGCTCGCAGATGCAGCTGGAACTGGTCAGCATCATCGAGTCGTCGGGCGTGACCTGCGTGATGGTCACCCACGACCAGGAAGAAGCGATGACCATGGCCACCCGCATCGCGGTGATGGATGCCGGCTGGATCCAGCAGGTCGGCAAGCCGGACGAGGTCTACGAGCAGCCGGCCAACCGCTTCGTCGCCGAGTTCATCGGTTCGGTCAACCTGTTTGACGGGGTGATCGACGAGGACCTGCCCGAGTACGTGACCGTGCGGTCGCCGCTGTTCCCGGCGCCGATCTACATTGCCCATGGCATCACCTGCTATGAAGGGCAGCCGGTCGCGTTCGCGCTGCGCCCGGAGAAGGTGATGATCGGCAAGGACGAGCCGGAAGGGCACACCAACAAGGCGCAGGGCGTGATCGAGGACATCGCCTACTTCGGCAGCCACTCGGTCTATCACGTGCGCCTGCCCAGCGGCGCCAAGGTGCTGGCCAACTTCGCCAACTCGCAGCGCTGGGCCAGTGATGGCTTCACCTGGGGCGACGAGGTGTGGGTGCACTGGCGCGACAACGACGGCGTGGTGCTCACCTCATGAGCGTCGCCGGCCTGAAGCGCTGGCTGCCGGGGCTGCGTGCCACGGTGATCGGCATTCCGTACCTGTGGCTGCTGCTGTTCTTCGCAGTGCCGTTCCTGATCGTGCTGATGATCAGCTTCTCGCTCAGCCGGGTCGGCTCGCCGCCGTATACCTGGCTGCTGCAGTACGCCGACGGCGGTTTCTCGCTGAAGCTGAACCTGGAAAACTACCTGGCTCTGTTCCGCGATTCGATCTATGCCCAGGCGTTCCTGAGCTCGATCAGGATCGCGGCGATCTCCACCTTCTTCACCCTGCTGATCGGCTATCCGATGGCCTATGCCATCGCGCGCCTGTCGCCCGCCGCTCGCAACGTGGCGATGATGCTGGTGGTGCTGCCGTCGTGGACCTCGTTCCTGATCCGCGTGTATGCGTGGAAGGCGATCCTGGACCGCAACGGCCTGCTCGACCAGTTCCTGCAGTTCACTGGCCTGCAGACGCTGATGACGTCGATGGGGCTGCCGAAACTGCAGCTGATCGATACGCCGACCGCCGCCTATATCGGCATCGTCTACTGCTACCTGCCGTTCATGGTGCTGCCGCTGTACGCCAACCTGGTCAAGCATGACCACCGCCTGCTGGAAGCGGCCTACGACCTCGGCGCCAAGCCGTGGCAGGCGTTCCTGCGCATCACGTTGCCGCTGTCGAAGGCCGGCATCATCGCCGGCTGCATGCTGGTGATGATCCCGGCGGTGGGTGAGTTCGTGATCCCGGAAATGCTCGGTGGTTCGGAGACGCTGATGGTCGGCCGCCAGCTGTGGAACGAGTTCTTCAACAACCGCAACTGGCCGGGCGCTTCGGCGATGGCGGTGGCGATGATCCTGTTGCTGCTGGTGCCGATCCTGCTGTTCAACCGTTCCCAGCAGCGCCTGCTGGAAGGGAAGCAGGCATGAGCCCGCGTACCGCCAAGGGCCTGGGGCTGGGCGTGCTGCTGCTCGGCTTCGCCTTCCTGTACCTGCCGATCCTGTTGTTGATGTTCTACTCGTTCAACAGCTCGCGGCTGGCGATGGTCTGGGCCGGGTTCTCCACCCGCGCCTACAGCGACCTGTTCGCCGACCGCGCGCTGATGGACGCGATGTGGACCAGCCTGGTGGTGGCGTTCTGGACCGCCTGTACCGCCACCGTGCTGGGTACGCTGGCGGCGATGGTGATGACCCGCTTCAAGCGATTCCGTGGCAAGCCACTGTTCGGCGCGCTGGTGACCGCGCCGCTGGTGATGCCGGACGTGATCCTGGGCTTCTCGCTGATGGCGCTGCTGGCATCGATGGGCGCGATTCCCGGCTTCCCGGCGCGTGGCCTGGCCACCATCTGGATCGCGCACGTGACCTTCACCCTCTGCTTCGTCACCGTGGTGGTGTCCTCGCGCCTGCAGGAAATGGACCTGTCGCTGGAAGAAGCGGCGATGGACCTGGGCGCCAGCCGGCTGACCGTGTTCACCCGCATCACCCTGCCGATCATCGCGCCGGCGCTGGTGGCGGGTTGGCTGCTGGCCTTCACCCTGTCGCTGGATGACGTGGTGGTGGCCAGCTTCGTGGCCACGCCGGGCTCGACCACGCTGCCGATGAAGGTGTTCGCGTCGGTGCGCATGGGCATCAGTCCGAAGATCAACGCGTTGGCCACGCTGCTGGTGTCGGCGGTGTCGATCGCTGCGGTGATCGGCTGGTACATCAACGCCCGCGCCGAGAAGCGGCGCCAGCGCGACCTGCAGCTGGCGCGGCAGGACAACGGCTGAGTACACGATCCGTCCACTGTGCCGGCAACACCCGGCTCACGGCCGGCGGCGCACAATGGGGGTCTTCCAGATGGAGATCCCCCATGACCGCCGAGATCGTCGACCCGGCCACCGGCCAGGTGACCTACCGCCATGAACTGATGGGCGCTGCCGACATCGAGCAGCGCCTGCAGGCCGCCGCCGATGCGTTCCCGGGCTGGGCCGAGCGTTCGCTGCAGGAACGCGGCGTGATCCTGCGCCAGATCGCGGCGCAGCTGCGCACGCGCCGCGACGACCTGCAGCAGGTGATGACCCACGAGATGGGCAAGCTCAAGGCCGAAGCGCTGGCCGAGGTCGACAAGTGCGCTGCCGCCTGCGAGTACTACGCCGACCACGCGGCCGACTACCTCAAGCCGCAGTTGATCGACACCGAAGCCCAGCGCAGCTACGTGCGCTACGAGCCGATCGGCTGCGTATTCGCGGTGATGCCGTGGAATTTCCCGATCTGGCAGGTGTTCCGTTTCCTCGCCCCGGCGTTCATGGCTGGCAACGTCGCCCTGCTCAAGCACGCCAGCAACGTGCCGCAGTGCGCCGACCTGATCCTGGCGGTGTGCCGTGACGGCGGCCTGCCTGATGGCGTGTTCGACGTGCTGCACATCGACAACGACCAGGCCGCCGACGTGCTGCGCGACGCACGGGTGAAGGCGGTGACGCTGACCGGCAGCGAGCGGGCAGGGCGCTCGATCGCCTCCAATGCCGGCAGCCAGCTGAAGAAGTCGGTGATGGAGCTGGGTGGCAGCGATGCCTTCGTGGTGCTCGACGATGCCGACCTCGACAAGACCGTGGCCGCAGCGGTGAAGTCGCGCTTCGACAACAGCGGCCAGACCTGCATCGCGGCCAAGCGCTTCATCGTGGTCGAGGCGGTGGCCGATGAGTTCACCCGTCGCTTTGTGGAGGCGGCGGGCGAGCGCCAGTACGGCGATCCCGATAAGCCTGGCACCACGCTGGCACCGATGGCTCGCGCCGACCTGCGTGACGAACTGCACAAGCAGGTGCAGGCCAGCGTGGCCAAGGGCGCGCGGGTGCTGATCGGTGGTGAGCCGATAGCCGGCACCCATGCCGGCTATCCGGCCACGGTGCTCGACCAGGTCGGCCCGGGCATGCCGGCGTATGACGAGGAGCTGTTCGGGCCGGTGGCCGCGGTGATCCGGGTCAAGGATGAGGCCGAGGCACTGCGCGTGGCCAACGACACCCGCTTCGGCCTGGGCGGCAGCGTGTGGACCGGCGATCCGGTACGCGGCGAGCGCTTCGCGCAGCGCATGGAATGCGGTGCGGCGTTCGTCAACGCCATCGTCAAGAGCGACGCGCGGCTGCCGTTCGGCGGCAGCAAGCAGTCAGGCTTTGGTCGGGAGCTGGCTGACCATGGCATCCATGAGTTCATGAACATCAAGACCGTCTACGTGGCTTGATCCTGAGCGGTAGTGCCGGTCGCTGGCCCGCATTGCCCTGATTGCCGGCCAGCGGCCGGCACTACCAGAAGCGGGTCATGTGCCACCACCAACGGTCGGGGCCTACCGGATTGCGGGGTATCGACGCCCCCCGTGCATGGTGGGTATCGACCGTTGGTCGATACGCGCTACAACCACTTCGCGCGCTTGAACAGCCGGTACAGCCCTACGCAGACGCCGCCCACGCCAACGATCATCAGTGGGTAGGCCCACGGTTGGCTCAGCTCCGGCATGTGGCTGAAGTTCATGCCGTACCAGCTGGTGATCAGCGTCGGCGCCGCCAAGAGTGCGGCCCACGCACCCAGCCGCTTGACCGTCTCGCCCTGCGCCAGTGTCACCAGCGAAAGGTTCACGCTCAGCGCGGTGCCCAGCATCTCACGCAGGGTGTCGATCACATCGCTGATGCGCACCGCATGGTCATGCACGTCACGCACGTACAGCTTCACTTCGTCCGGGATCAGTTCGCCCTGGTAGCGGCGCAGCTGCGCAAGCACGTCCTGCAGTGGCGCCACTGCCATGCGCATCTTGTTCAGTTCGCGCTTGAGCTCGTACAGGCGCACCACGGTGCTGCGCTTGTAATTCTCGGCGAAGATGTCCTTCTCCAGCAGGTCCAGGGTATCGCGGAAGCGGTGCACGATCGGCAGGTAGTTGTCGACCACGAAGTCGGTCACCGCATACAGGCAGTACGACGGGCCCATTTTCAGCAGCTGCGGCTCGCGCTCGACGCGTGCGCGCACTGGCGCGTAGGACAGCGAGGCGCCGTGGCGCACCGTCACCAGGAAGCGCGGGCCGAGGAAGGCATGGGTTTCGCCATACTGGATGCGCTCGTCGACCATCTGCGCGGTGGTCACCACCACGAACAGCGAATTGCCGTAGGTCTCGACCTTGGGCCGCTGGTGTGCGTTGCGCGCGTCTTCGATGGCCAGGTCGTGCAGGCAGAATTCTTCCTGCAGTTTCAGCAGCACATCGTCGTTGGGATCGTACAGGCCGACCCACACGAAGCCATTGCCACTGGCGATGACATCGCTGATGGCGTCCAGGCTGATGTCGTGGCGTTTGCCCTCGTCATCGTAGTGGACGCAGTTGATGACGCAGGTAGGGTTGGCCGAAGCCGGGGCGGAAGCGGAGGCGGGCAATGACATGCCCGCCATCGTGCGTCAGGGCCGTGTTTCGGACAAGTGAGGACGGCGCCCCAACACCCACGCCAGGGCCGCGTGCACCGGCAGCAGCAGCAGGATCCACTGCACGTTGTACTGGGCCTGCAGGCTCAGCCAGTGCAGCACCAGTGCGGCCACCGCCTGTACCGCCAGCAGCCACAACATGATGCTGAACATGCGTCCCGGCAGGCGCCGGCGCAGCAGCGCGATCGCACCGGGCAGCAGCAGCACGGCCAGCGGCGAAAGCAGCAGCAGGTTGCGGTTTGCCCACGCGGCGTAGTGGATGCTGAAGCCCCACAGGAACACCAGCACGCCACCCAACAGAGCGCACAGCAGCCAGAACGGCAGTGCCAGCCCGGCCAGCAGGCGCGGGCGGTTGCGCAGCGCCAGCACGCCAGCGGCGATCACCAGGCCGCACAGCAGCCACGGCCACCAGCGGCGTGCGAACTCCTTCGGCTCCGGATCGATGCGGTGCGGCAACAGTTCCTGTTCGGACTGCACCAGCGGCCGGCCATCGCTGTTGCGTGCCTGGCGCAGGGCATCGGCCAGGCGCATCGGGACGAACGCTTCCTGCCAGCGCGACAGCGGCTGGTCGGCGAACGGCCCCAGGCCCACATCGAAGCCCAGCCACATCCATGGTGCCGGCGAGGCCAGACGGACCGATTCACTGCGATAGGTGTTGCCACGCGAGCGCCCCGACAGCTGCGACTGCAGGCCACCACCCAACGCCTTGTCGAGGGTGTCGCGCACCATCGTGGCGCAATTGGCGGTGTAATAGTCGTAGTGGTAGCGCGCGTTTTCCGGCTTGGCCCGCTCGGCCAGGTCAGCGGCCAGCGCACGCGCCTGGTCCGGGCGCAGGTCCAGCCATTGCACGCTGGCACCGCGGCCGGTCTCGTCGTAGTACGACAGGTCCTGCTGCAGCGGCAGCGCCACCAGGTAATACATCATGTCGCCACGTGCGAAGCGGCTGATGAAATCGTCCTCGGAGGGGTCGAAGTAGCCGAAGTTGTACGAGGTTGCGTCGCCGCTGAGCGGATCGACCACCACGATGGCGTCATGGCCGAAGCGTTCGAAGAACACCGTGCCCGGCTGCATGGTCACCACGCCGATGCGCGGAGCAGGGGCTTCAGCGCTGGCCGCGGGCACGGCAGGTGTGGCCGGCGCCGGCTGCGCGAAGGCGGCCAGCGGCAGGGCCATGGCCAACACGTAGAGTGTCAGCCACACCATGAGGATCAGGCCGCGGCGCTTCAAGCGTCGTCCTGCACGTCCGGCGGCAGCACGGTCACGTGGAAGGCCTGTACCCGGCGCGCATCGGCGCGGGCCACGCGGAACATGAAGCGGTCCAGTGCCAGCTCATCGCCGACTTCCGGCAGATGGCCCACGGCCTCGGTGACCAGGCCACCGATCGTGTCGTAATCCTCGTCGGAGAACATTGCGCCGAAACGCTCGTTGAAGTCGCCGATCGGGGTCAGCGCGTCGACCACGTACTGTCCGTCGGACTGGATGGCGATCTGCGCCGACGGGTCCTCGGCCTCGTCATGCTCGTCGTCGATCTCGCCGACGATCTGTTCCAGCACGTCCTCGATGGTGACCAGGCCGGCGACACCGCCGTACTCGTCGACCACGATGGCCATGTGGTTGCGCGACAGGCGGAACTCCTTCAGCAGCACGTTGAGCTTCTTCGCCTCCGGAATCAGCACTGCCGGGCGCAGCAGCTCGCGTACGTTGGCCGGGCCGTTGTCGGCGACCACGCCGCGCAGCAGGTCCTTGGCCAGCAGGATGCCAAGGATGTCGTCCTTGTTCTCGCCGTGTACCGGGAAGCGTGAATGGCCGGATTCGACCACCTGCTTCATCAGTTCCAGGAAGGGCGCTTCAACCGGCAGCGAGACCATCTGCGAGCGCGAGATCATCACGTCGCCCACGGTCAGCTCGGCCACCGAAATGGCGCCTTCCATCATCTTCAGGGTATCGGCGGCGATCAGGCCTTCTTCCTGCGCGGTGTGCAGGACAGCGACCAGCTCGTCGCGGGTATGGGGTTCGCCGGAGAAGGCGGAGGTCAGGCGTTCAAGCCAGCCGCGCTTCTTTTCACTGTGCTCCGCAGGGGAGCTACTACTGTCGTCTTCTGACATCTCTGGAAAAAAGGCACCCGGCAGGCCGGGCGTTGACCCAAGTCTAGCAGGATGTGACGGCCTGTCAGTGACTGCCGGTGGCCGGGGCTGGGGCGGCCGCGGCCGGCTCCTCCTCGGGCAGGTCCAGGCTGTAGGTGCAGCCGGCCAGGGTCTTGCCCGGGTGGGAGGCCACGGTGGAGACGCTGAGGATGATCGACTCGATCTGGGCCTCGCCGGTCTTCGGGTCGGTCACGTCGCGGCTGACCAGCTCGCGGCCGGCCATGAACTTGCCGTCCTGGTCGTAGCCGGTCTCCAATTCCAGCCGTTTGGCCAGCGGGCGTGGGTCGGCCTGGTCGAGGACAGCCATGACGCTGGCGCCGGCCACCGCCACCCGATCGGTCTGTTGGCCGAAGACGGTGATCGGGCTGGCCAGCCGGAACTCGCTCATGAACTGGTTGCCCTGCGGCAGCGGCTGCAGGCCCTGGGCCACGGCCTTCAGCGGATCGGCCAGCAGCGGCGCCAGCGCGGCCTGCTCGGCCACGCCCTGGCGGCATTCGATCAGGGCCGGCAGGTCGACGCTGGAAGCGAAGGCGGATGGGACCGCAAGGGCACACAGCAGGGGCAGGCAGCAGCGCAGCGACACGGGCGGTTTCCGCAGGCGAAGGGCACCCATCATAGCTCCGGTGAGCGCCTGAACAGCCCGCTGAGAAGGCGCAGGAAACCGGTCATCGCCCTCCGCACGACCATCAGTGAGAGGGTAAACACGACCGCGAGCATGGTGATCTGCATCGATTGCCCCGCGATGCGCACCACCGCCGGCCACAGGCCCGGGCTGGTCAGCCAGGGCAACATTTCCGATGCGGCTGTCCTGGCCACTTTCACGTAGATCACGGCCAGCACGAACAGCACCAGCAACGAGGTGCGGCTGGCATGGAAGAACGGAAGCGCGTTGACCGGCCTGCCAAGCCGCTGCTGCAGCAGCGTTCGCCACAGCACCGGCAGGGTCAAGGCACCGACCAGTATCAGCACCATCGACGTTTCCCACAGCCCGGGCAGGTGGACGGGTTCTGCTCTACCCGTGAGGTGGGGGCCGATCATGCCGGTCGCCAGCCCGGCCAGCAGGCACAAGGGCGAGAGCAGGGCCAGGCTGCGCAGCAGCCAGTGCCTGCCGCTGGGGTCGCGGGCGCTGATGCGGCGCACGGTGTACGCGCCCAGCACCAGCAGGCCCGCGAACAGGCCCGCACTCATTGCAATCGCCGTGAAGCTGTTTCCCGAGGTCATCCTTGGTTTCCTTGTGCCGCCATGCCAGGCGGCAAACAATTGCGCAGCGCGCGGACCGGCACCTGCAGCCCGGCTGGGTCAGGGCGATCGGCGCTGCGATGCCGCTGGGTACCAGCGCAGCCTGACCGGGTAGCCCAGCAGCGCCTGCAGGTGGTCGCGCACGGTCGCCGCCGTTGCGCGCGCGCCAGCGGTATCCCGGAGTTCCAGCTCCAGTTCACCGGTCATGACGTCCAGGCCATAGCCGGTCAGACCGGGCAGCTGCGGGATGAACCAGCCCTGCTGCGCCTGAAGACGGCGCTGCATCTCCGCTTCGGTCATTGAAGCGCCGATGATATAGCGCACGCGTTGCGGGCCGTCCGCCCCTGGATGGGTCTCATCCGCCTCGGAGGCTGGGCCAGTCAATCGCACGACGACGGTCCAACCCGTCGCATTGTCCACCCACATGCCGGCCAGGCGTGCCGCGTGGCGCGCCCTCAAGCGTTCCATCAATGCGTGCTGCTGCGCCTCGGCGACCGCCTGGCGGGCCGTCTGTTGGCTGACGTCAAAGAAGGCCTGCACCTCGGCGACTTTGGCGGCAATGTCGGCCGCGCTGTCGCTGGCCGGGAACGGCGACGGTCGTTCCCGGTCGGGGTCGATGCCCGGGGCAGTGGTTACCTGCAGAAGAGCGGCGATGAGTGCGGGCAACAGCGCGATGGGGTTGTCCTCCGTGATGAACCCGGTGTGTGTGGTCGTCAGCGCTCGCCGGCGTAGGGATCGGCGATGCCGAGCTCGGCCAGGATGTCGCGCTCCAGCTGTTCCATCGCCTCGGCTTCCTTGTCGTCCTCGTGGTCCCAGCCAAGCAGGTGCAGCACGCCGTGCACGGTCAGGTGCGCGTAATGGGCGTTGAGCGCCTTGCCCTGTTCGTCGGCTTCGCGGGCCACCACCGGTGCGCAGATCACCAGGTCGCCGAGCAGTGGAAACTTGACGCCCTTGGGCAGGCCTTCGGGCACTTCGGCCGGGAAGCTGAGCACGTTGGTGGCGTAGTCCTTGCCACGGTAATGGCGGTTCAGCGACTGGCCTTCCTTGGCATCGACCACGCGGATGGCCAGATCGGCCTCGCGGATGCGGCCCTTCAACGCAGCGGCCACCCACTTGCGAAAGCTCACGGCCGCCGGCAGGCCGGCACGCGGCAGGGCATAACTGACGGCGACGTCCAGTCGCACGGGACCACGGGTCATGGCGTCGCTCCAGGCTGGATCTGATGCAGGTCGCGGCGGTCGTAGGCGCTGACGATGCGCGCGACCAGCGGGTGGCGGACCACGTCGCGGGATTCGAAGAAGGTGAAGCTGACGCCCTCGACTTCACGCAGCACATCGATGGCGTCGCGCAGACCGGATTTCACGTGCTTGGGCAGGTCGGTCTGGGTCAGGTCACCGGTGACCACCGCGGTGGAGCCGTAGCCCAGGCGGGTCAGGAACATCTTCATCTGTTCGATGGTGGTGTTCTGTGCTTCGTCCAGGATCACGAATGCATCGTTGAGCGTGCGGCCGCGCATGTAGGCCAGCGGCGCGATCTCGATGACGTTCTTCTCCAGCAGCTTGACCACCTTCTCCACGCCCATCATCTCGTACAGGGCGTCGTACAACGGTCGCAGGTAGGGATCGACCTTCTGGCTCAGGTCGCCTGGAAGGAAGCCCAGCTTCTCGCCGGCTTCCACCGCCGGGCGCACCAGGATCAGGCGCTGCACCCGCGATTCGTTCAGTGCTTCGACCGCGCTGGCCACGGCCAGGAAGGTCTTGCCGGTACCGGCCGGGCCGATGCCGAAGTTGATGTCGTGGGTGGCGATCTGGTGCAGGTAGCGGGACTGATTGGCGCCACGGCCACGTACCGTACCGCGCTTGACCTTGATCGCGACCTCCTGCGCTTCGTAGGAGCGTTCGGCGATCTGCTCGACATTGGCCTGCGCCAGGCGCAGATGGATGGCGTGGTTGTCGAAGACGGTCTCGCCGGCTTCGGCGTACAGCGCTTCAACCAGCTTCTGCGCCTCCACGATGGCTTCATTGGGCCCGCTGATGCGGAACACGAAGCCACGGTTTGCGATCTCCACGCCGAGCTTCAGCTCGATCTGGCGCAGGTGCCCGTCGAAGGGGCCGCACAGGTTGGCCAATCGCTCGTTGTCTTCCGGCGACAGGGTGAAGTCTCGATGATCGATGCTTTTCATTGCTTGGGGTGGGGCGGGTTCGCCGTCCACCGCGATGGACTTGGGATGACAAGGTTACGCGCGTACCGGGCATGCGGCCAGCAGCGGGCCGATACGCGGTTTTCCACACCCGGTGTGGACGGGGGGCGCGAAAACCTGTGGATAGGCCTTCGCATTGCTTGTGCCACAAGGCGTATGAGGCGGTGGTGAAAAAACCGTCACAGCCGGCCGGCTCCTGTGACGGCAGCGCATCTTCCGCTGCCAGGCACCCAGTACGGCCGCCCCCGTTCGGTTCTCCACACCAGCTGTGGAATGATGCTGAATCAAGCTGTGGATAGGTGGAGAGGAGCCTTGCAGCAAAAGGCTCGCCCGTACGTGGCGAAAAAACCGTCAGGGCTGATCGGAATCATTGAGGGTGCACGGGGCAGCTGGCACCGTGTCGCCGTCGCAGGAGGGGATGGTATGGGCATCGGCAACGGGATGCGTGGACTCGGGCTGGCGGCCATCGGCCTGCTGGCAGGCTGTGGGCAGTCAACGCCAACGGCGCTGGGCACACTGGAGTGGGACCGGATCACGGTGCCGGCGCCGGCGGCCGAGGTGATCGCCACGTTGGAGGTGCGCGAGGGCCAGCGGGTCAAGGCCGGGGCCGTGCTGATGCAGCTCGACCCCGCCCGCGGCGACGCGCAGTTCGCGGTGGCGCAGGCCGACACGGCGCGCGCGCAGGCCCAGCTGGAAGAGCTGAAGCTCGGCCCGCGGCAGGAACAGATCGCACAGGCCCAGGCACAACTGGCCGCGTTGCGCGCGCAGTCTGCTGAAGCCACTGCCTACTATCGGCGCGTGCAACCATTGGCACGCCAGCGCCTGATCGCCGCCGCCGAGCTGGACCGTGCACGGGCGGCCGCCGGCAATGCCGCGGCCAGCGTGCGTGCCGCCGAGCAGGCCTGGCTGGAACGGGTGCACGGCAGTCGCGCGCAGGACATCGCCCAGGGCCAGGCGGCCGCCGACGCCGCACAGGCGCAGCAGGTGGTGCAGGGCGTCAACCTGCAGAAGCTGCAGCTGCGCGCACCGCGCGATGGCGTGATCGATGCCTTGCCGTACCGGCAGGGTGACCAGGCACCGATCGGGGCGCCACTGGCGGTGCTGCTGGTTGGCGAGCGCCCCTATGCGCGCGTCTACCTGCCGCAGCCGCTGCGCCTGCAGGTCAAGGTCGGTCAGCCGGCGCAGATACAGCTGGAGGGAGGGCGCACCGTACTGAAGGGCCATGTGCGCGCGATCCGCAGCGAGCCTTCATTCACCCCGTACTACGCACTGACCGGCGATGACGTCGAGCGCCTGAGCTACCTCGCCGAGATCGAAGTGGATGAAGCCAGCGACATGCAGACGCTTCCGGCCGGGCTGCCGGTGCAGGTGCGCTTCTGAACACCGGTGCGGACATCGCAGTGCATGCGCAGGGCCTGACCCGCCGCTTCGGCGATCTGCTGGCCGTGGACAAGGTCGACCTGACCGTGCCCCGTGGCCAGGTCTATGGTTTCCTGGGCCCGAACGGGTCGGGCAAGTCGACCACCATCCGCATGCTGTGCGGCCTGCTGGAACCCAGTGCGGGGCAGATCGAGGTGCTGGGCCTGGCGGTTCCCGAGCAGGCCGAAGCACTGCGCCGGCGCATCGGCTACATGACCCAGCGCTTCTCGCTGTACGAAGACCTATCGGTACGCGAGAACCTGGAATTCCTCGCCGCCATCCAGGGCCTGCCGCGCAACCAGGCCCGGCAACGGGTCGATGCGCTGCTGCAGCAGTACCGGTTGCAGGACCGGCAGCCGCAGCTGGCCGGTACGCTCAGCGGCGGGCAGAAGCAGCGCCTGGCCCTGGCCGGCGCCGTGGTGCATTCGCCCGAACTGCTGTTCCTGGACGAGCCGACCAGCGCGGTCGACCCTGAGTCACGCCGCGACTTCTGGGAGGCCCTGTTTGAACTTGCCGACGCCGGTACCACCGTGCTGGTCTCGACCCACTACATGGACGAAGCCGAGCGCTGCCACCGGCTGGCTATTCTTGATCGTGGCGCGCTGGTCGCCGATGGCACGCCGGCCGAACTGTGTGCGCAGCTGGACGGCCGCACGCTGCAGGTCACGTCATCGCAGCCACGCCAGGCCAGCCGCGTGCTGGCCGAGCTGCCCGGCGTGCTGAGCGTGGCGCAGATCGGCACCCATCTGCGCGTGCTGTGCAATGAGGGCGTAGCGGATGTCACAGTGCTGCGGCGCGCGCTGGCCAGCGCCGACCCGCAAGCGCATATCGAAACCGTAGCGCCGAACCTGGAAGACGTGTTCGTCGCCGCCACCCGCGGCCGTGGCCGGGAGCCGGCGGCATGAACCTGCGCCGGCTGTGGGCGATCGTGCTCAAGGAGCTGCGGCAGCTGCGCCGCGACCGCATCACGCTGGCGATGATCGTCGGCATTCCGGTGATGCAGCTGCTGCTGTTCGGGTATGCGATCAACCTCAACCTGCGCCACCTCGATGCGGGTATCGCCGACCAGGCCAACAGCGCCGCCTCTCGCGCGCTGGTGCAGGACATGGTCGCTACCGGCGTGATCACGCCGCGCAGCGAGGCCTACACGCCGGACCAGCTGATGCAGGCACTGCGCCGCGGCGAGATCAGCGTCGGCATCGTGGTGCCGGCCGACTTCGAGCGTCGCCGCTTCGATGGACGCGAAGCGGTACAGGTGCTGGTCGATGGCAGCGACACCGTGGTGCAGAGTGCGGCGATCCAGCTGGCGCAGGTGCCACTGGATACGCGCCCGACCAGCAATACGCGGCCGCTACGCGAAGGCAGCATCGCAGGTGGTCCAATCAGCGTGACCAGCTTCTACAACCCGCAGCGGCGCTCGGCGGTGAACATCGTGCCCGGCCTTATCGGGGTGATCCTGACCATGACCCTGGTGATGTTCACGGCGGTGGCGGTGGTGCGCGAGCGCGAGCGCGGAAACATGGAACTGCTGATCGCCACGCCGGTATCGCGCAGCGAACTGATGGTCGGCAAGGTGCTGCCCTATGCAGCGATCGGCCTGCTGCAGACCACCCTGGTGCTGGCGCTGGGTACCTGGCTGTTCCAGGTGCCGATCCGCGGCAGCCTGCTGGACATCTACCTGGCCGCGGTCCTGCTGGTGCTGGCCAACCTGGCGCTGGGCCTGCTGATCTCCACGCGCGCGCGTTCGCAGTTCCAGGCGATGCAGATGACGCTGTTCCTGTTCCTGCCGTCGATCCTGCTGTCGGGTTTCATGTTCCCGTTCGCCGGCATGCCGCGGCCGGTGCAGTGGCTGGCCGAGGTGCTGCCGCTGACCCACTTCCTGCGCCTGGTGCGCGGCATCATGCTGCGCGGCGCCTCCCTATGGGAGCTGTGGCACGACGCGCTGGCGCTGCTGGCCTTCATCGTGGTGATGATGACCCTGGCGATCCTGCGTTTCCGCAAGCGCCTGGATTGAGGCCTGTCATTCGGTAGTGCCGGCCGCTGGCCGGCATCATTTCCGGTAGGTGCCGACCGTTGGTCGGCACACCTTATTCCGCCACCACGCGCCCACGCAGCGAGTTGGTAAGCGCTTCGGTGATCAGCACATCCACGAACTGGCCGATCAACCGCGCCGGCGCCGGGAAGTTCACCGAACGCATGTTCTCGGTCTTGCCGGTCAGTTCGTTCGGATTCTTGCGCGACGGCCCTTCCACCAGCACGGTCTGCACGGTACCGACCATCTTCTCCGAGATGCTGGCGGCGTGCGCATTGATGCGCTCCTGCAGCCGCGACAGGCGAGCGTGCTTCTCGGCATCGCTGATCGTGTCCTCCAGATCGGCCGCTGGCGTGCCCGGGCGGCGCGAATAGATGAAGGAGAAGCTGTGGTCGAAGCCGATGTCCTCGATCAGCTTCATGGTCTTCTCGAAGTCGGCATCGGTCTCGCCGGGGAAGCCGACGATGAAGTCCGAGCTGATCGAGATGTCCGGGCGCACCGCGCGCAGCTTGCGGATCTTCGACTTGAATTCCAGTGCGGTGTAACCACGCTTCATCGCCGACAGCACGCGGTCGCTGCCGGCCTGCACCGGCAGGTGCAGGAAGTTGGCCAGCTGCGGCACGTCGCGGAACGCATCGATCAGCGAATCGCTGAACTCCAGCGGATGCGAGGTGGTGAAGCGGATGCGGCCGACGCCGTCGATCTCGGCGATGGTACGGATCAGCAGGCCAAGGTCGGCGAATTCGCCGTCCCCATAAGGCCCTCGGTAGGCATTGACGTTCTGGCCGAGCAGGTTGATCTCGCGCACGCCCTGTGCGGCCAGCTGCGCCACTTCCACCACCACGTCCTCGAACGGGCGGCTGACTTCGGTGCCGCGGGTGTAGGGCACCACGCAGAACGAGCAGTATTTGGAACAGCCTTCCATGATCGACACGAATGCCGAGGGACCTTCGGCGCGCGGCTCGGGCAGGCGGTCGAACTTCTCGATCTCGGGGAAGCTGATGTCCACCTGCGGGCGCTTCTGCTCGCGGCGTGCGCGGATCAGTTCCGGCAGGCGGTGCAGGGTCTGCGGGCCGAACACCAGGTCAACGAACGGCGCGCGCTTGATGATCGCCTCGCCTTCCTGCGAGGCCACGCAGCCGCCCACGCCGATGATGACCTCGCGGTCCTTGTTCTTCAGGCCCTTCCACACGCCCAGCTGGCTGAACACCTTCTCCTGCGCCTTCTCGCGGATGGAGCAGGTGTTGACCAGGATGACGTCGGCGTCGTCCGGGCTGTCGGTCAGTTCCAGGCCATCGCTGGCGGCAAGTACGTCGGCCATCTTGGCCGAGTCGTACTCGTTCATCTGGCAACCGTGGGTCTTGATGTACAGCTTGCCCTTGACCTGGTCAGGCTTGCGCGGACCAGCGGGCAGGGCAACGAGCGGGGTACCGCCCGGCGTGACGGGCGGAAAGACGTCTGGCGTCCCGGTCATGGCGCTTAATCCATTCGGGTGGCGGGAAAGCGGGCAATTCTACCCGCATCCCGCGCCAGCCGCCGCGCCCTTGTAGAGCCGAGCCCACGCTCGGCTGCTCTTCCCGCTTCCCATGGGGCAGCCTGGCATGGCCTGGCTCTACTGAAGCCAGCCGAGCGTGGGCTCGGCTCTACAAGGAAAGCCGGCCGGCGCTGCTCCGGCGCTGCTTATGCCGCCGCCAGCTCCGCATCGATCTGCCGCGAACGGTCGAAGGCGGTCATCGCGCTCATCCGCGCAATGTAATCAGCCGTGGCCGGCGCAGGCTGCACCAGGCCGAAGGCCGTGGTCCAGGCCAGCGCATTGCCCCACAGCACATCGGCGGCACTCATCGTCCCGCCGAGCAGGTAGGGACCCTGTGCCAGCTGGGCCTCGACCACCTGCATCACGGTGTCCGCATCGTTGTACGGTGACATCAGGCGCGGCGGTGGCTCGCGGTGCATCGCCTTGTCGATCATCGCTGGCTCGAAGCAGGCGCCGTAGAAGGCCATCCAGCGAAGGTAGGGCCCGCGCAGGGCGTCGCCGATCGGCGGTGCCAGCCCGGCTTCCGGATACAGGTCGGCCAGGTACAGATAAATGGCGACCTGCTCGGTCACCAGTGCGCCGTTGTGGACGATGGCCGGCACCTTGCCCATCGGGTTGATGGCCAGATAGGCCGGAGCCAGGTTGGCGCCGGCTTTCAGGTCCAGCACCTGCATGCGGTAGTCGGCACCCAGCGCTTCGAGCAGAGCCACGGCGCCGCTCGAGCGGGATCGGGCGGCGTGATACAGGGTGATCTGGCGTGAGGTCATGGCATTGCTCCTTGCGGTGGGTGGTGAACTGGAAGCCATCCTGGGGCACTATTGCGGACGACTTCTGTCCTCGATTCTTCATGCGCCATACCGCCCATCGACTGCTGCGCCTGATCGCCCTGCTGCAGGCCCGCCGCCAGTGGTCCGGGGCTGAGCTGGCCGAGCGCATGGGCGTGGACCGGCGCAGCATCCGCCGCGATATCGAGCGCCTGCGCGAGCTGGGCTACCCGGTCCACGCCTCGTCAGGGGTGGGCGGCGGCTACCAGCTCGGGGCGGGGGCGCCGGTATTGCCGATGCTGCTGGACGAGGAGGAGGCAACCACCCTGGCCATCGCCCTGCGTGCCGCGTCTGCGACCGTCGCCGGCATCGACGACACTGCGCGGGGCCTGTTGTCCAAGCTCGACCCGCTGGTGCCGACCCGCCGCCGCCGGCAGGCCGGGGAGGTGCATGCGGCGACGGCCACCCTGGCCGACCTTCCGTCCACCGACGCACGCCTGCTCGGACGGCTGGCCCAGCACTGTCGGCAGGCGTCGCGGCTGGCCTTCGAATACCGCAGTGCGCAGGACGCGGTCACCCAGCGCGAGGTCGAGGCCCAGCACCTGGTCAATTACGGGCGGCGCTGGTATCTGCTTGCCTGGGACCTGGTGCGGCAGGACTGGCGCACTCTGCGCGTGGACCGCATGGGTGCCGTACGTGAGTGCTCCGAGCCGGGCCTGCACCGGCGCACGCCAGCCCCTCCGGACGTGATGGTGCGGCAGGCGGTCAGCCAGGCGCCGTTCGCACTGCAGGCCATCGTCCGCCTGGCCGGCAGCCGCACCGAGCTGGAAGGGCGCATCCCACCGTGGTGTGGTGTGCTGGAGGCTGATGGTGCCGGCCATTGCCTGTTGCGCATGGGCGCCGAGAGCCGCGGCATGATGCTGGCGCAGATCCTCAGCCTGGACCGGGTGCCGGTGGCGTTGTGGACCACACCGCCGGGCCTGCGCGATGAGCTGGCACAGCGTTTGGCCGGATTGGGCCAGGTGCTGGCTGTGCCGCCGGTCACAGGCTGAGCCACGTCGCTTGGCAAGCCCCGGCGAAGCTGGGACACTCGCGGCATGAAGGGGATACTGGGGACAACGGCGATCATCATCGCTGCGCTGACCGCTGCGCCGGCCAGCGCCGGCACCCTGTACAAGTGCCAGGGCGCCGACGGGGTCACCAGCTACGTGAGCAAGCGAGTGGCCGGCGCGCGCTGCAGCAGCATCAGCTACAGCCGCGATACCCGGCCGGCACCGCGCCCTGTGGTGGTCGCGCCGAAGCCTGCGCCGACCACCGTGGCCAGCATCGAACGCAATCCGGTCGCCGTGGCGGCCAGCGCCGCTGCGCCCACTGCGGTCGCGTCGACGCCTGCTGCCCCCGCGCCTGCTGCGGCACCGACGGCCTCGCGGGCCGGGCGGATGGTCAGCGGCCAGGTCTATTCCTTCATGAAGGATGGGGTGCGCCACTACACCAGTGCGCGGCCAACCCAGGTCGCCAACCTCGGCCCGGTGCGTACCATCCGCTACAGTTTCATGGAGCGCTGTTATGCCTGTGGCGTCAACCCACGCGTGGACTTCGGTTCGGTGCGCTTGAACACCACCGCGTTCCAGACCGAGATCACCTCGGCCGCACGCGAGTTCGGCGTCGAAGAAGCCGTGGTGCGCGCCATCATCCACGCCGAGTCGGCCTACAACCCGACCGCGCTCAGCCGCGCCGGCGCGCAGGGCCTGATGCAGCTGATGCCGCCGACCGCGGCCCGCTTCGGGGTCAGCGATTCCTATGATGCCGGGCAGAACATCCGCGGTGGCGTGCAGTATCTTGCGTGGTTGCTGAAGCGCTTCAATGGCGACCTGACCCTGGCTGCGGCCGGCTACAACGCCGGCGAGGGCGCGGTCGACCGCCACGGTGGCGTGCCGCCCTACAGCGAGACGCAGTACTACGTGCGCCGGGTCGGGCAGCTGGCCGAGCGTTACCGCACCGCCCTGAGTCACCAGTAGGTGCCGACCGTTGGTCGGCACTCCCTTGAACAGGTGGGTGCCGACTGTCAGTCGGCACTCCTTGCAAAGAGCGTTGTGTGGCGCGCGACGGTTCCGCTACACTCGACCGCGATTCAATGCGGCTCTGGCCCCCACCGGATCCGCTGGCAGCCTTAAAGCTACCTAATCAATATCGGAGTGCCGGATGGCCAACGATGGGGTACACGATCCAGTCAACACCGGACGTCGGCGTTTTCTTTCTGCCACCACAGCCGTGGTGGGCGCCGTCGGCGTCGGATTCACCGCCGTTCCTTTCATCAAGTCCTGGAACCCCAGTGCCCGCGCCAAGCTTGCCGGCGCACCGGTGGTGGCCGATATCAGCGCCCTGCAGGAAGGCCAACGCCTGATCGTGGAATGGCGTGGCCAGCCGATCTGGATCGTCAAGCGGTCCAAGGCCATCCTCGATGCGCTGCATGGGCTGGACGGCCGTCTCAAGGACCCCGAGTCCGGCGAGAAGGACCAGCAGCCGGACTACGTGCTGAAGCAGAACCCCGAACTGCGCTCGATCAAGCCGGACATCTCCGTACTGGTCGGCCTGTGCACGCACCTGGGCTGCTCGCCGGAAATGGTCGCCGAAATCCGGCCTGAGCCCTACGACCCGCAGTGGAAGGGCGGCTACTTCTGCCCCTGCCACAAGTCGCGCTTCGACATGTCCGGACGCGTCTTCAAGGACGTGCCGGCGCCGATCAACCTGAAGGTGCCCGCGCACCATTACCAGGACGACAACACCATCATCATCGGTGTCGATCCGCAGGGGGCTGCCTGATGGCCAATATCCTCAGCCGTACCGCCAGCGGCGTGGCCGACTGGGTCAATGCCCGCGCGCCGGGCCTGATGCCGGTCTATCGCAAGCATGTGAGCGAGTACTACGCGCCGAAGAACTTCAACATCTGGTACTACTTCGGTTCGCTGGCGCTGCTGGTGCTGGTCAACCAGATCGTCACCGGCATCTTCCTGACGATGCACTACAAGACCAGCGCCGCCGAGGCGTTCGGCTCCATCGAGTACATCATGCGGGACGTGGAGTGGGGCTGGCTGATCCGCTACATGCACTCCACGGGTGCCTCGCTGTTCTTCATCGTGGTCTACCTGCACATGTTCCGTGGCCTGCTGTACGGCAGTTACCAGAAGCCACGCGAGCTGGTGTGGATCCTCGGCATGCTGATCTACCTGGTGTTGATGGCCGAAGCCTTCATGGGCTACGTGCTGCCGTGGGGCCAGATGTCGTTCTGGGGCGCCAAGGTGATCATCTCGCTGTTCGGTGCCATACCGGTGATCGGCAACGGCCTGACCGAGTGGATCATGGGCGATTACCTGCCCAGTGACGCCACGCTCAACCGCTTCTTCGCGCTGCATGTCATCGCCTTGCCGCTGGTGCTGTTGCTGCTGGTGGTACTGCACCTGGGCGCGCTGCACGAAGTGGGTTCGAACAACCCCGATGGCGTGGAGATCAAGAAGGGGCCGAAGGGCAACCGCTGGTCGCCGAACGCTCCGGCCGACGGTATTCCGTTCCACCCGTACTACACGCTCAAGGATGGTGTAGGCGCCGGCTTCCTGCTGATCATCGCCGCCTTCATCATCTTCTTCGCGCCTGGTTTCGGCGGCCTGTTCCTGGAGCACGACAACTTCACCGAGGCCAACCGCCTGGTCACCCCGGAGCACATCAAGCCGGTCTGGTACTACACGCCGTACTACGCGATGTTGCGCGTGGTGCCGAACAAGCTCGGTGGCGTGCTGGTGATGTTCTCGGCCATCGCGATCCTGTTCCTGGTGCCGTGGCTGGACAAGGCGAAGGTGAAATCGGTGCGCTACCGCGGCTGGATCTCGAGGGTGATGCTGGGCGTGCTGGCGGTGTGCTTCGTGTGGCTGGGCGTGATCGGCTCCGGCCCGGGCACCGACGTGCATGAAACCTACATCGGGCGGGTGCTGACCTTCCTGTACTTCGCCTTCTTCATCACCATGCCGCTATGGACACGGTTGGACAAGACCAAGCCGGTACCGGAGAGGGTGACCACGCATGACTGAGCGCTGGATGGTCCGGCTGGCCCTGGCGGCCACCCTGATGCTGGGCAGTTTCCTGGCCTCCGCCGCCGAGGGCGGCACCAAGCTGCTGCAGGCAGGCAACGATCTGGGTGACCGCGCCTCGCTGCAGCGCGGCGCACAGTTGTACATGAACTACTGCTCCGGCTGCCATGCGCTGAAGTACCTGCGCTATTCGCGGATGGCGCAGGACCTGGGCCTGACCGAGGAAGAGGTGATGAACAACCTCAACTTCACCGGCTCGGCGATCGGCGACCCGATCCCGGTGGCGATGCCCAAGGAGAACGCGGAGAAGTGGTTCGGCAAGATGCCGCCGGATCTCAGCCTGATCGCGCGCGTGCGCGGCAGCGACTGGGTCTACACCTACCTCAAGTCGTTCTACCTGGACAGCAGCCGGCCGCTGGGCTGGAACAACGCGCTGTTCGCCAACGCCTCCATGCCGAACCCGCTGTGGGAGATGCAGGGCCTGCAGCACGCCGTGCATGGCAAGGCCGAAGGCCCCGGCATGGACCCGCCGGTGACCGGCCTGAAGATTGAAACGCCGGGATCGGTCGATGCCGGACAGTACGACCAGGCCGTGCGGGACATCACCAACTTCCTCGAATACGCCGGCGAACCGGCCGCGCTCAAGCGCCAGCAGCTGGGCGTGTGGGTGATCCTGTTCCTGGCCCTGCTGACCTTCCTGCTGTACCTGCTGAAGAAGGAATACTGGAAGGACGTCCACTGATTCGGCCGCCGGCCATCGCACGGGCCTATTGGCTTTTGTGATGGTCGGTTGCACACTCGGGGAGGAGTCGACCGTCGGCACGGTGCCGGCGGCGCCGATGCGGCAGGCGGTCTCCTGTCGTGGGAGAGCCTTTGATGGCGGCGAGCGTACGCATGCGCAATACACTGACGCTGTTTTCCTCGAACGACGATGTGCTGTGCCACCGGGTGCGCCTGGTCCTGGCGGCCAAGGGCGTCACCTTCGACTTCGTTCCGGTCGATCCGCAGAACCCGCCCGAAGACCTGATCGATCTCAATCCGTACCACTCGGTGCCGACCCTGGTGGAGCGCGAGCTGGTGCTCTACGCCGCGTCGGTGGTGAGCGAGTACCTGGACGAGCGCTACCCGCATCCGCCGCTGATGCCGGTCGATCCGCTGTCGCGTGCGCGCATCCGCCTGGCGATGCTGCGCATCGAGCACGACTGGGTGCCGCAGGTGCAGGCCATCCAGCTGGGCAACAAGACCCAGGCCGAGGCCGGGCGCAAGCGCCTGAAGGAACTGCTGACCGCCTCGCTGCCGCTGTTCAAGGCCAGCAAGTTCTTCCTCAACCCGGAAATGAGCCTGGCCGACTGCGCCATGGCCCCGATCATCTGGCGGCTGCAATCGCTGGATGTGCCACTTCCGAAGGATGGCAAGGCGATTGAGGACTACGGTAACCGCATCTTCCGCCACCCCGGTTTCGTCCGCAGCCTGACCGAGCAGGAAAAGAAGCTGCGCGACCTGCCGGCCTGATCCGGCCCGTGTTACCCGTCTGCACGCCGACCGGCGTGCAGGCGATCCGCCCCGGCGGGGCGCCGGGCGCGTACACTTCACGCATGACCGAAGACTTCTTCCACATGACCAGCCACCGCCCGTACCTGCTGCGGGCGCTGGTGGAATGGATCAACGACAACCAGCTGACCCCGCACATCCTGGTCGACGCCGGCGTTCCCGGCGTGCAGGTGCCGCCTTCGGCGGTCAAGGATGGCCGGGTCGTGCTCAACATCGCCGAACGTGCCGTCGTACGGCTGATGATCGACAACGAGATGGTGAGCTTCTCGGCGCGCTTCTCCGGTACCAGCTACCCGGTGCAGGTGCCGATCAGCGCCGTGCTGGCGGTCTATGCCCGCGAGACCGGGCAGGGCATGGCGCTGCCGGATGATATCCCGGGCAGCGAAACCGCGCCGACCAGCGACGAACTGCTGCACGAGGAAGGCACGCCGCCGGACGATACGCCGCCAGCCAGCCCGCCGCCGAAGGGGCGGCCGAACCTGCGCGTGGTCAAGTAACCAAGTAACGGTGGGTGCCGACCGTTGGTCGGCACTCCTTCAGCCCTTACACATCCTCGGCATCCTCCGCATCCGGCCGGATCTGGCTGATCCGCGCCGCGCCGGGGCCGGTGAACGAGATCAACTGGTCGCCACGCAGCACCATGCGACCCACGTGGCGATCGATGCCATCGTAGGAATACTCGAACTTGAAGGTGCGCTCGAACCCAAGCCGGCCATCCTCGCCGCGCGACAGGCGCAGGCCGGTGGCGTGCACCGCCTGATCCAGCCATTGCACATCAGCTGCGCGGCAGGCATTGCGGCCCAATTCAACGGCGCGCTCTGCGGCCGAGCGTGCCGCGTTCCAGAAGAAGTAGATGATTCCGCCGGCAATCAGCAACAGCAGCAGGGTAGGCATGGCGTCAGCCGTCAGAGGTCGATCCCGCAAAGATGGCGGCGAACGCGCGCTGGATCAAGCGCCGCACTCACCGCCGCGGCTGCGGTTCGCTGGACACCGGCTGCGCGGGCACGATGATCGGTTGCGGTGCCGGAGTGTGCTGCATCGGCGTCGCAGTGGGCGAGGGCATCACCAGCGGTGAGGTTGCAGTCAGCTGCAGCAGGGCTGCCCAGTCCTGGCGGTTGAAGCTGCATTCGTCCTCGCGCCCTGGCGTGCAGCTCGGGTCGATGCCGGTGCTGTTGCGTTCGCGCGCCGGTGGCAGCTTGATCAGCCCGGTGCGGTCCAGCGGCAGCAGCCGCATCGCTACGGTGTTCATCACGTTGCCACCGACCAGGTACAGGGTCTGGTCGCCCCCCAGGTTGGCGGCCACCACCACTTCGCAATGCGACTTCCAGTGGCCCACCGAGCCGTTGCCCAGCGCCTGCACCAGCCCGCTGTAGCTGAGCGTGGTGCTGCGGTCGCGCAGGAAGCACAGCAGGTCGCCCGGCGCGGGTTTGGCCGTGGCCGGGTCGACCAGCCGGTACGGCACGCCCGAGGGGCCGCCCTGGTATGCGGCACGGATGTAGTCGATGTGGCGAGGCGAGGTATTGAAGCCGGGAACGCCGGACTGCACCATTACCCAGGAGATGAACGCGGCCGACCACGGGTTGTCGATCAGGAACGCGCGGCAGTCACTGTCGGTGTAGCGCGTGCCCAGCGGTGCCAGGCAGCTGCTGGCGCCGGCGATGCTGCCCATCGCGTTGAGCGTGCCGCTGTTTCGCCAGTAGCCAGCCACGCGCTGCCAGGCGATCAGTCCGTTGTCGGCCAGGTGATCGCTTTCGGCCTCGGTGACGCTGAGGCTGGCGGCACGGCCTTCACGATCGATGAAGGGCCGGTACCAGAGCCGGTGCTCATTGCAGGCGGTGTTGCGGATGGCCACCGCCAACGGACTCAGGCCAAAGCGGGGCGGTACGTCGCAGGCTTCGGCGGCCGCTGCGGACAAGGGCGCTGCGGCCAGCAGCAGGCAGGCAGGCAAGAGCATCCGGCGCATGCGCGGCTCCTGTGGGGGGTGCCCGCAGCGTCGCAGAGGCGGCCGTAGCCGAGCCGTGAAGGCGTTCCGGTCGTGCAGAGCCGAGCCCACGCTCGGCTCATCGCGCAAAGCGGGTGCAGGGCGCGGCGCAGATCGAGAAGCAGCCGAGCGTAGGCTCGACAACGTCCCGCAGGCCTCAAGCCGGAGGCGGGCCCAGCTTCAGCGACAGATCGATGGCCTGCACATGCTTGGTCAGCCCGCCGATGGAGATGCAGTCCACGCCGTCTTCGGCGATCGAACGCAGGCCGCCCAGGCCGACGCTGCCGGAGACTTCCAGTGGAATGCGGCCGGCCGTGATGCGTACGGCTTCGCGACGCAGGTCGGGGCTGAAGTCGTCCAGCAGGATGCGTTCGCACCCGGCTTCCAACGCCTGGCGCAGCTGCGCCAGGTCTTCGACCTCCACCACCAGCGGCAGCGCAGGCCACTGCCGGCGTGCGGCGGCCACCGCTGCGGCCAGCGAACCGGCGGCACGGATATGGTTCTCCTTCAGCATCACCGTGTCGTACAGGCCGAAGCGGTGGTTCTCGCCACCGCCGCAGCGCACCGCGTACTTCTGCGCCAGGCGCAGGCCGGGCAGGGTCTTGCGGGTGTCGAGGATGCGCGTGCCGGTACCGGCCACTGCCGCTACGTAGCGGGCGGTGGTGGTGGCGGTGCCGGACAGCGTCTGCAGGAAATTCAGAGAGGTGCGCTCGGCACTGACCAGACTGCGGCTGCGCCCGTGCAGCAGGGCCAGCACGGTGCCGGCAGTGACCGGGTCACCTTCGGAGACACGCCATTCGATGCGCACCTCCGGGTCGAGTGCGCGGTGGGTGGCGTCGAACCAGGGGCGACCGGCGATCACTCCGTCCTGCTTGCACAGCAGGTAAGCGCTGTCGGCCTGGTCGGGCAGCAGCGCAGCGGTGACGTCGCCGCTGCCCAGGTCCTCGGCCAGCGCACGCGCGACATCGGCGGCGACAACGGCCGCGTCCGGCGTCGGCAGCGCGCTCATGCGGCCGGGAAGTCGGCGATCTGGGCGGTGGGAATGGCTTCCTCGGCCAGCAGCACCGGAATGCCATCGTCCACGCGGAAGACCTGCTTGCGGTCGCGGGTGACCAGTGCCTCGCGCAGCGGCTGCGCCAGCGGGTTGCCATCGGCCTTGGTCACCGCGCCGGCGGAAATGGCCTTGTTGAGGGCTTCCAGGCCCTTGCCATCCAGCAGGGACAGGGGCTGGCGGGTGTCCGGCGACACCAGCAGGTCGAGCAGCTTGCGATCCATGGTTCTTCGTCTTGCGTGGAAGATGGCTAGAATACGTCTTTAAGGCAGGTGACGGCCAATGACCCCCAACCCGATCGCGCCGCTTGTCGGCATCGTCATGGGTTCCCGTTCCGACTGGGAAACCATGCAGCACGCCGCCCAGAAGCTTGAAGCCCTGGGTGTTCCGTTCGAAGTGAAGGTGGTGTCCGCGCATCGGACGCCGGATGTGTTGTTCAGTTACGCCGAGCAGGCGGGCCCGCGTGGCCTGCGGGCCATCATCGCCGGTGCAGGCGGGGCCGCGCACCTGCCGGGCATGATCGCGGCCAAGACCGCCGTGCCGGTGCTGGGTGTGCCGGTGCAGTCCAAGGCCCTCAACGGCATGGATTCGCTGCTGTCGATCGTGCAGATGCCGGCCGGTATCCCGGTCGCCACCTTTGCCATCGGCAACGCCGGCGCCTCCAACGCCGCGCTGTTCGCCGCTGCGATGCTGGCCAGCGACCAGCCGGCGATCGGCCAGGCGCTCGATGCCTTCCGTGCACGCCAGACCGAAGACGTGATGGCCCACGACGATCCGCGCCAATGAGTCTGACCGTCGGCATCCTGGGCGGCGGCCAGCTCGCCCGCATGATGGTCCTGGCCGGTGCGCCGCTGGGGCTGCGCTTCGAACTGTATGACCCGGCCGCTGATGCCTGCAGCGGCCCGCTGGCGCCGCTCACCGTGGGCGCCTTCGATGACCGCCAGGCCCTGGCGGACTTCGCTGCCAAGGTCGATGTGGTCACCTTCGATTTCGAGAATGTGCCGGCCGACAGTGCGCAGTGGCTGGCCGACCGCGTGCCGGTCTACCCGCCGCCGTCGGCGCTGGCTGTCGCACAGGACCGGCTCAGCGAGAAGACCCTGTTCCAGCAGCTGGGCATTCCGCTGCCGGCCTTCGCCGATATCCGCAGCCGCGACGAACTGGCCGCCAAGGCCGCCGAATTCGGCCTGCCGTGCATCCTCAAGACCCGTCGCCTCGGCTATGACGGCAAGGGCCAGTTCCGCCTGCGCAACGAGGCCGACATCGATGCCGCGTGGGATGCGCTGGGTGCACAGGTCGAGCGTACCGGCCTGATCCTGGAAGGCTTCGTGGCCTTCCAGCGCGAAGTCAGCGTGGTTGCCGTGCGTGGCCGCGATGGCAGCTTCGAGGCTTGGCCGGTCACCGGCAACTGGCATGTCGACGGCGTGCTGTCGGCCAGCGTGGCCCCGGCCGTGCTGTCCGACACCGAGCAGCAGGCCGCGATCGGCTATGCCCGCCGCGTTGCCGAGCACCTGCAGTACGTCGGCGTGTTCGCGCTGGAGCTGTTCTGCCGCGATGGCGAACTGCTGGCCAACGAGATGGCGCCGCGCGTGCACAACTCCGGCCACTGGACCATCGAAGGCAGCGAAACCTCGCAGTTCGAGAATCACCTGCGCGCCGTGCTGGGCCTGCCGCTGGGCAGCACCCGCATGCTGGGTCACGCCTGCATGCTGAACTGGCTGGGCGTGATGCCCGACCCGGCACCGGTACTGGCCCAGGCCAGCGGCCACTGGCACGACTACGGCAAGGAGCCGCGCGAGGGCCGCAAGGTCGGCCACGCCACGTTGCGCGACGATGATGCCGCTGCATTGGCCGATGCGCTGGATCAGGTTGGCCTGGAACTGGACCGCCAGGCCCAGGTGGCGCCGGCGGTACACGCGCTGCGCAATAGCTGAGCCCGGGCGTGCCGGCCAATGGCCGGCACAACCTTGTATGCCTGCAACGGTGTGGCGCGCCGGTGCAGGCATCGGCGCACCATTGCCGGTGGTAGCGTGGAGCTCCTTTCACAGGAGTCACGACCATGCTCGACTGGAATGCCTACCGCAAGGAACTGAAGGGCCGCATCGGCGAGATCGGCAAGCTCTCGCCGGACACGGTCAAGGGCTACGCGACCCTGGCCAATGCCGGCGCCCAGACCAACCATCTGGATGCCAAGACCCGCGAACTGATCGCGCTGGCAGTGGCGGTGACCACCCGCTGCGATGGCTGCATCACCGTACATGTGGATGCAGCGCTGAAGCATGGCGCCAGCCGCGAGGAAATCGCCGAAGCACTGGGCGTGGCGGTGTCGCTCAATGCAGGCGCCGCGCTGGTGTATTCGGCACGGGTGATGGACGCGGTGGCCGCGCACGAGAACGCGTGAAGCGTGATCTGTAGAGCCGAGCCCATGCTCGGCTGGCCGGACAGCAGCCGAGCATGGGCTCGGCTCTACAGGGGTCAGCGCAGCTGGCTTTCGGCGAATTCCCAGTTGACCAGCTGCCAGAAGGCATCCAGGTAACGCGCCCGGTCATTCTGGTACTCGGTGTAGTAGGCGTGCTCCCAGACATCGCAGCACAGCAGCGGGGTGCTCTCACCGGTCAGGGGTGTGCCGGCGTTGCGGGTGGCCTGGATGCCCAGCTGCCCGCCCGGATGCTGCACCAGCCACACCCAGCCCGAGCCGAACAGGCCCAGCGCGGCGCGGTTGAACTCCTCGCGCAGGCGCTGCGCGTCACCGAACTGGCGCTTGACCAGCTCGCCCAATCGGCCCTGCGGCTCGCCGCCGCCGCGCGGCCGCAGGCACTGCCAATAGAAGCCGTGGTTCCAGGCCTGGGCGGCCGCATCGAACAGCCTGCCCTGGGCGTGGCGGACGATCTCATCCAGCGACGCTTCCTCCCACTCGGTGCCGAGGATGCCGGCGTTGACGGCATCTACATAGCCGCGATGGTGGCGGCCGTGGTGCAGTTCCACGGTCTGTGCGGACAGGTGCGGCTGCAGGGAGCCGGGAAGGTAGGGCAGGGCAGGCAATTCAACAGGCATGGACAGGTTCGTGGCCAGAGGGGCGGCGGCAGCCGGTTCCATCCGCTTACAATGGCGGCTACCGTGGGCAGTCTAGCCGACCACCGCGGTCGGTTTGTCCGGCGAAGCAAGGAGTGTGGTTGTGGCGGTAATGCAGCAAATCCAGGCCGAGGTCGATCGTTACCCGCTCGTGCTGTTCATGAAGGGCACCCCGCAATACCCGATGTGCGGCTTCTCCAGCCGCGCGGTACAGGCGTTGATGGCGGCCGGCGCGGTCACCCTGCGCACCGTCAACGTGCTGGAAGAACCCGAGATCCGCGCCAACCTGCCGCGCTTTTCCAACCTGCCGACCTTCCCGCAGCTGTTCATCAACGGTGAGTTGATTGGTGGCTGTGACATTGTCCTGGAGTTGTTCGAAGCCGGCGAGCTCAAGCGCATCGTCGAAGAGGCGACCCAGGGATGAGTGCCTGGCCATCGACGTCACCGGCCGACGGGGCGCTCGATGGCCGCCCGTTGCAGGATCGCGTAGTGCTGGTCGCCGGTGCCGGTGGCGGATTGGGTAGTGCGGCGGCAGTGGCTGCTGCGGCCGCCGGTGCCACCGTGGTCCTGCTGGGCCGCAAGCCGCGCCGCCTGGACCGTGTCTACGCCCAGGTGCAGGCGGTCGGCCCGGAGCCGCTGCTGTATCCACTGGACCTGGAAGGCGCGGGCCCCGACGACTATGCCGAGCTGGCCCAGGCCCTGCAGCGCGAGCTGGGGCGATTGGACGGCCTGCTGGTCTGTGCCGCTCACTTCCCTGGCCTGACCCCGTTTGAACTGGCCGACCCGGCCAGTTTCGCCCGCGCGGTGCACGTCACCCTGACCGCGCCGGCCTGGCTGGCCCAGGCCTGCCTGCCGCTGCTGCGGCAGCGTGAAGATGCGGCGCTGGTGTTTGCGGTCGATGCTCCCGAACGGGTGGGGCAGGCTTACTGGGGCGGTTATGGCGTGGCCCAGCATGGCCTGCGTGGCCTGATCGCCAGCCTGCACGACGAACTCGGCCGCAGCCCGGTAAGGGTCAGTGGCCTGTACCCCGGTCCGCTGCGCACAGCCCTGCGGGCCCGGGCCTATTCCGTTGATCAGGACCCGGCCGCCCAAGGCCCGGAAGCCGCAGCGGCAGCGGCGGTGACCCTGTTGTCCGGCGCTGGCGCCGCCTGGCGGGGCAAGATTCTCGATGCCAGCGAGGCGCCCCCTGCGGAGTGAGTGCCGGGGAAAGACGGAGTGAAGAGCCCGTCACGATTGCGTTGCGAACCGGTGCCGTTTGTCGCACAACCGTCACATTGATGGCGTAGCGTGTTAATCTAGTGTTAACCGTTAGGGCTGCCTTCAGCCGAGCGGTAGGGAACCCCAGATAACTCTCCGATCAGCCACCCGCAGGGCTGCTTGGATGCGCTTTTTTTCCGCCATCGCCAACTCGCATCGAGGCTACCGAAAAATGACCCACCCACTCCGGATGTCCAAGCTTACCCTTGGTCTCGTGGCTGCACTTGCTGCCGCTCCCGCCTTCGCCCAGAGCAGCACCTCCGCCGGTGTCGGCGGCCAGGTGATGTCCGCCGCAGGCCAGCCTGTTGCCGGCGCTGAAGTCACCATCACGCACACCGAGTCGGGCACTGTTTCGCGTGCCACCACCGATGCGTCGGGTCGCTACAACGCGCGCGGCCTGCGCGTGGGTGGTCCGTACACCATCACCATCACCAAGCCCGGTGAAGGCACCAAGACCGAAGAAGGTGTCTACCTGAACCTGAACCAGGTCAACACCGTCAATGCCAACCTGGGCGGTGATCTGGCTGCGACCAACCTGGACGCGGTTAACGTTGTCGCCACTGCCGGCGGCCTGGACCTGTTCAGCGCCAACAAGATGGGCACCGGCACCAACGTGACCCGCGAAACGATGGATGCATTGCCGTCGGCCAGCCGCAACATCCAGGACTACGTCCGCCTGGATCCGCGCATCTCGCAGGTCAGCAAGGCTGACGGCGCGATCTCGGCCGGTGGCCAGAACACCCGTTACAACGCCATCCGCATCGACGGCATCAGCGCCTCCGATCCGTTCGGCCTGGGCTCCAACAACCTGCCGACCGAGCGTCAGCCGGTGTCGATGGACGCCATCCAGGAAATCAACATCGACCTGGCCAACTACGACACCACCATCGCCGGTGGTACCGGTGCGGTGATCAACGCCGTGACCAAGTCGGGCACCAATGAATTCCACGGCACCGTGTACGGCTCGTACCGCGACAAGGACATGGTCCGTTCGCGCCTGGAAGGTGACAAGCAGGACTTCAACGGGTTCGAGGACGAGAAGACCTACGGCATGACCTTCGGCGGCCCGATCGTCAAGGACAAGCTGTTCTTCTTCACCAACTACGAAAAGTACGAGCGCTCGGCCGCCGGCGTCGCGCTGAGCGACACGCCGATCGGCCGTGGCACCATCACCCAGCAGCAGATCACCGACGTCCAGAACTTCCTGGGCAAGCTGGGCTACGATCCGGGCAGCCTGACGGCGCCGAACAGCAAGACCGAGATCGAGGAGTATGCGGTCAAGCTGGACTGGAACATCAACGAGAACCACCGTGCGGCCCTGCGCTACAACAAGATGGAGCAGAACGTCGTTCGCTTCCCGCAGGTCAGCAGCAGCGCCATCTCGCTGAGCAACTTCTGGTACCAGCAGCCCACCGAGTACGAAACCTGGATGGGCGAACTGTTCAGTGACTGGTCCGAGAACTTCTCGACCGAGTTCAAGGTCTCGCACAAGGATTACTCGGCCAACCGCGTCCCGCTGGTCGACATGCCGCAGATCCGCATCAAGTCGGGCAACGATTCGCTGTACGTCGGTACCGAACAGAACACCCACGTCAACATCGTCGAGTCGAAGGAACTGAGCGCCTTTGGTGCCGGTATCTGGTACATCGGTGACCACACCGTCAAGTTCGGCTTCGATTACTCGAAGAATGACCTGATGAACTTCTACGGCCGCAACCTCAACGGCGTGTACGAATTCAACAGCGTCAACGATTTCCTGGCGGGCAAGGCTTCGCGCTACCAGCTGCGTGCTCCTCGCGCCGATGGCAGCCGCAGCGACATCCCGGCCGACTTCACCCTGAAGAACACCGGCGTGTTCGTGCAGGACACCTGGGCGATCAACTACAACCTGAACCTGATGTTCGGCGTGCGCATCGACATGCCTGACTTCAGCACCCAGCGCCTGTACAACCCGCGCATCGAGCAGCTGTACGGCTTCAACAACACCAAGCTGGTCGACAAGAACCTGGTGCAGCCGCGCGTCGGCTTCAACTACACCTTCGACAGCGATCGCCCGACCCAGCTGCGCGGTGGCGTGGGCCTGTTCGGCGGCGCCGCCCCGAACGTGTGGCTGGCAGGTGCCTACCAGAACACCGGCCTGAACTACATCGAGTACGACGAGCGCAGCATCCCGGCCGGTGCCTTCACTCCGGACGGCAACAACCCGTACATCCCGGCCGGTGGCCCGGCTTCGGCCCGTCAGAACGTCGACATCATCGCGCCGGGCACCCGCCTGCCGTCGGTGTGGAAGGCCAACCTGGCGTTCGACCATGAGCTGCCGTGGTACGGCATCGTGGCATCGGCCGAAGTGCTGTTCACCAAGGTCAAGGACGGCATCTACTTCGACCGTCTGGACGTGTCGGCGCCGACCGCCTTCGGTCAGGATGGCCGCGCGATCTACTGGAACGATGCTGGACGCAACTCGGCGAACACTCGCATCGATAAGGGTGTCGACTACGGCATTTCGACCGGTACCAAAAATGCGGTTGATCGTTTCAACCGTCCGAAGGACATCGGCGACGTTCTGGTCCTGCGCAATACCGACAAGGGTCGCGGCACCCAGGCCACCTTCTCGCTGGCCAAGCCGCTGACCGAGAACTGGGGCTGGTCGCTGGGTTACACCTACACCAAGTCGACCGAGGTCAGCCCGCTGTCCAGCTCGCAGAACACCTCGAACTGGAACAACACGCTCATCTTCAACGCCAATGAGAACGTGGCCTACAATTCGCGTTACGCGATGAAGGACCGCGTCACCGGCACCCTGGAGTGGAAGCACAACTTCTTCGGTGACAACGCCACCCGCGTGGGCCTGTTCTACGAAGGTCGCTCGGGCCGTCCGTACAGCTACATCTTCTACAACGATGCCAACGGCGACGGTGCCACCACCAACGACCTGTTCTACGTGCCGAAGGGTCCGGGCGACGTGCTGTTCACCGGCGGTGCCGCAATGGAGAAGCAGTTCTTCGACTGGCTGGCGCAGAACCCGGAACTCGATGCCTACCGTGGCAGCGTGGTCCCGGCCAACCGCCACCGCGCCTCGTGGGTCAACAGCTTCGACGTCCGCGTCAGCCAGGAATTCCCGGGCTTCATGAAGGGTCACAAGGGTGAAGTCGCCCTGGACATCATGAATGTCGGCAACCTGCTGAACAAGAAGTGGGGCCTGATCGACGACTACGGCTTCTACTCGACCCGTCGCGTTGCCAACTACGCAGGTATCGATCCGGCCACCGGCAAGTACGTGTACTCCTTCACTGGTTCGACCGACAACCCGTCGGTGCAGGAAAACAACAACGACAAGGGCAACACCGCCGTGTCGCGTTGGTCGATGCAGCTGACCCTGAAGTACAAGTTCTGATCCATCAGCGCTTGAAGTGGTAAGTGGAAACGGCCGGGGAAACCCGGCCGTTTTCCGTTCAGGCGAAAGTCCTTGCAGGGCGTGGGGCAACGGCGTAGCATCCAGAAATGTGCGCGGTGCCAACGCCGCCGATGCGGTCCCGGAATGGCGGACGCGGGCGGCACACATCCAACGGTCGGGCTTCCCGGCCGTTTTGCTTTTTAAGGGGGCGGCAGTACAGTCGGAAACCTTGAAGGAAGCGAAAAATTGGATATGACCACGAACGAAAAATCAGCCCGCGCACTGCCGGTGCAGGACGCGCGGATCTACCCGCGCGGTGGGCTGGATGTGCTGTCGCGGGCCGAAGTGGCACGCCTGCGCGATGCCTCCGCCGGCGGCATGCATGAGCTGCTGCGCCGCTGCGCGCTGGCCGTGCTGACCAGCGGCAGCGCCTCCGACGATCCGCGCGCTGCGCGCGATCTCTACCCTGATTTCGACATCCAGGTAGCGCAGCAGGATCGCGGCGTGCGCATCGATCTGGTCAACGCACCGGCGATGGCCTTCGTTGACGGCGAGATCATCCGCGGTGTCGCCGAACTGCTGTTCGCCGTCGTGCGCGACCTCGCCTACATGGCCATCGAAATGGGCCCGGCCTACGCGGCCGAGCTGGAGTCATCCGAGGGCATCACCAACGCGGTGTTCGGCCTGCTGCGCAACGCGCGCATCCTCAACCCGGGCGATCCGAACCTGGTGGTGTGCTGGGGCGGCCATTCGATCTCGCGCGACGAATACCTGTACACCAAGCAGGTGGGCTATGAACTGGGCCTGCGCGGCCTGGACATCTGCACCGGCTGTGGCCCGGGTGCGATGAAGGGCCCGATGAAGGGTGCCACCATCGCCCACGCCAAGCAGCGCCGTACCGTGACGCGTTACATCGGCCTGACCGAGCCGGGCATCATCGCCGCCGAGTCGCCGAACCCGATCGTCAACCACCTGGTGATCATGCCGGACATCGAGAAGCGCCTTGAGGCCTTCGTCCGCATCGGCCACGGCATCATCGTGTTCGCCGGTGGCGTCGGTACCGCCGAAGAGATCCTGTACCTGCTCGGCATCCTGCTGCGCGAGGAGAACAAGGACCTGCCGTTCCCGCTGATCCTGACCGGCCCGACGGTAGCGGCACCGTACTTCGAGCAGATTGATCGCTTCATCCGCCTGACCCTGGGCGATGCGGCTGCCGAGCGCTACGAGATCATCATCGGCGACCCGGTGGCGGTTGCGAAGAAGATGGCCACCGGCATCAAGCGCGTGCGCGAGCACCGCCTGGCGCAGAAGGACTCGTTCTTCTTCAACTGGTCGATCGAGATTCCGTGGGAGTACCAGCAGCCGTTCGTACCCACCCACGAAGCGATGGCGGCGCTGGACCTGCACCACGGGCGTGCCCCGCACGCGCTGGCGGCCGACCTGCGCCGCGCGTTCTCGGGCATCGTCGCCGGCAACGTGAAGGAAGACGGCATGCGCCGCATCGAGCAGTTCGGGCCGTTCCAGATCCACGGTGACCCGGACATGATGCAGGCGCTGGATGCGCTGCTGCGCGCTTTCGTCGAACAGCGCCGGATGAAGATCTCCGGCGAATATCAGCCCTGCTACCAGGTGCTGGCCTGAGCCTGCGCGCGGGGGCGGGGGGGGGGGCCGCGCGCGGGGGGGGGGGGGGGGGGGGGGTGTGGGGGGGGGGGGGGGGCGCCGCCGCGGGGGGGGGGGGGGGGGGGGGGGGGGGTGGCGGGGGGGGGGGG